>NZ_JBREIC010000001.1:0-1724444 GCF_052907485.1 Sphingomonas benefaciens
CCGTCCCCGGATATCCAGCAACACTAAAATTGCCATGGATCTCCAAGTGTCGCGGGGTGGAGCAGCCCGGTAGCTCGTCAGGCTCATAACCTGAAGGTCACAGGTTCAAATCCTGTCCCCGCAACCATTCCAAACATACGATCGGCGCCTTCGGGCGCCTTTTGTTGTTTCCGGCCGTTGCGCCCCCCCGCAACCAACCCGAACATACGTTATTCCCGGCTCTCAGACGGATCGTCGGCGATGTCGGTCGTCTTCGGGTCTAACCCTCTCGCGGGACCGCCCTGACTGATGCCAGGTCGACCGTTCGCGATGTGGAGGATCTGCGCCAGGCGGCCGTGAACAATTAGGTCGAGACCACCCCCTTCGCGACGCGGCTCGGCAGTGATCAACTCGATCAGGTTCCGAATGGCCTGCCGGGCGTCGCCAGCCTCCATGTCGGTTTCGGTTAATGCCTTGGTGAGGCGCTCTACGTTCCGCCTATACGCTTCTGCCAGGTTGGGATGCATGGCAGCCTCGAGAACGACCGCACCCTCTTCGGCTTCGCGGTCGATCTCGGCACGCTCCGCGAGCGCCGCCGCGAGCCGCGCCTTGATCTCCGCGTAGTCGCCCACGCCGCCCTCCATCATGCCGGTCAGTCCCGACACGCGCCATGACCTTGGAACGCCTGCTCGCCGCGATCGCGCGCGCCTTCGCGGTCGCCGCCCTCTGCGCCTCGCGCTCCCGACGGTACTCCTCCACGAAAGCCGCGACGAAATCTGGCTGCAGCAGCCGCTCTCGCAGCGCGCCCAACACCCGACTCTTTAGCCTTAAGGTACTGATCGTCCGGCTGTTGTCGCATGTCCCGGAGGAACGCGCGGTGCTGCATCTCCAGCGCTCTGCGCCGACCACCGTGAACGTCCCGCCGCATTCGCCGCACCTGATCAGTCCGGACAGCAGCCGCTTGCCCGGGACTCGGCGAACGCTGGCGATCCGCTTCGGTGCAGATTCCACGGCCGCCACCGTCGCCCACGTCGCCGCGTCGACGATGCGGAGTTCCGGGACGTCCTGCATCTTCCATTCGGACTCCGGGTTCGGACGCGACACGCGGCGCCGCGTCACCTGATCGCGAACGAACCGTTGCCGATGGAAGACGATGCGGCCGGCGTTGAGTTCGTCGTTAAGGATGCCGGTGCGCCCCTTGCGACGTCCGCAAATCAAAGAGATGCGCCAGACACCGCCAGTCGGGTCGGGACGCCTTCCACGTTCAGGCGCTTGAGGACCCAGGACGCGCTTCGGCCCTCGATCCGCCAGTCGAAGATCCGCCGTACAACCTCGGCCTGCGCGGGCACGACACGCCGGCGTCCCTGCTCGACCTGACCGCCCGTCGTGACCCGGACGTCCGGCTCGAGCCGTAGCAGAGGCCGCCCATGATGCGTTCCGCGGCGACGCGTTCCACCTGACCTCGCCGCGTCTTGTCGCCGAGGTTCTTGAGAAAGACGGCGGATATCGCACTCGTGAAGCCGATCTGGATTTCTCCGATGGCATCCCCGATACGGTGTGCAGCCGACTGCCGGCGAATCCCACCCGCTTCGATATCGCGGCGACGTCCTCCTAGTCGCGGCTGATTCGATCGAGCGCCTCCACCAGGATGACATCGAACTCGGCTGCGCGTGCCAACATGGCGTTCAGCCCTGGTCTATCGCGCGGGGCAGCGACAAGGCGAAGTCGGGAAAGACGTCCACGATAAGCCAGTCCTCGTGCTCGGCGCGCGTACGGCAAAGTCACACCTGGCCCTCGATCGAGTGCTGGGACTGCCGATCGGAACTGTAGCGAGCGTAGATCGCCACCTTGGTCACCGCGGCAGCGCGGCTCCCCCTTCACTCGGACTCCCCCCCTGAACAATTTCGCGGCGCGCTGCCGCCCAGCAGGCTCTTCGGCCAGCAGGTCGTGCCGAATCCATTCAGCAGCTCGGCGAATGACGTCGGTGATCAACGCGAGCGGCTCGGTGGTCATCGCATCACATCGCCGCTTTGGTGCCTCTAATGCAAGCATACCGCTCGCTGTGGTGCGGTAGCGGCCATCCCCCGGTGCCCGGCTGCAGGCGCGAACGCATCGACATTCTCGTGTTTTGGGGCGGGCGGGGCCGCCATAGTCCGTCGTCGGTGGGTGGTGATGCGCAAATCCGCTTAGCGTTGGAGCGTGATGACCAGATGATCACCCGAGGCGGGCGGGGTGGTATCCCCTTGTGGAGCCAGAGCCGGAGCATAGGCGTCCGGGCGAGCCGCCTGGGACGCGGTCGTCGGTGCCATACTGGTCGCAACGCTTGCAGAAGTGGCATGGGCACTGCCGTGCGCGCGCAAGGCGGTGTGTAGCGAAGGGGCAAACAATGCCGCAAGCATCAGGGTGCCGCAGGCGATCAATAGGCTGACTTTGAGCATCGATGGCTGAAACCAGGCTGAGTTCAAGGGGCAGGTGGCGCAAAGCGGCCAGGGCTGTTCAAGCGGTATGCTTGTCGCAGGTCGACGGCGTCGCGCTTGGTGATGGATTGTAGATCTGCACGAAGCTGCGGTTATCGCGTACCAGGAAGGAGGCGGTGTAGTGGATTATCCGCGGCGCGACGAAGAATGATCCGAACAGCGGTTTGTACAGATAGTTGATCTCGACGAACATGACGCCGGAACTGGCAGGCGCGGAGACCATACGGTTTGGATCGCCGATCCCATTGGGAGCAGTGATCCCGGCATTGCCCTGCGTTCCGTCGCTGCCGGCGGATGACGTCACCGTACCATAGCTTGAATCGTATCCAGCGCCGCTTGGCACGCCGAGGCACCGCTGCCAATGGATGCGTTGCACAGGTTGCGTATCGTAACTTTGCTGCACGTTCTCAAGGCTGGTGATAGTGATCCGGCCGCGCGTCGTCAGCGCAATACCTGCCCCTTCCAGCTTGGCACCACGAAGCACGTCATTCGCATCGTTCTCGCGAAAGTTGGTCACCCCGCTGGAGGTTTGACCCACCCGCGTCGCATGATCGGCGAGGTTGAGAGCATATTGACTGACTCGAAGGTGGCAGAGGGCGAGGTTCGACAATTCCACGCCCCAGGCGCCGATCGCCAAAACAATGGGCAGCGAATAGGCGAATTCGATCAATGCAACGCCTCGCATATCGCCGCGAAGCGCGCGCAGCTTGCCCGACAGCTGGGAAGCCATGACCATCAATGCGGGCATATCTGAGTCGCCGTTTGCGCCGCTTGGGTGGCGTAGGGTTGGTTCTTGAGCGTCGTGGAGCCGGTCAAAGTGGCAGTGCCTGGCATTCCGATCAGGCCCGCAACCGGAAACAATCGCCGATAGGTGATTGTCATCGTGTACACGCTGACGTCACTTGCCCCGCCACCGCCCGCCGACCCCGGATCGGTGTCCCACGTGCCATTGCCGTTGATGTCGGTGAAACAGTCCTGCGCCTGATTGTAGACGCCCGTGCCGGCGGTATCGACGAACGGCTCTGGCGCTACACTCGAAAAATTGGAGTAGCTTTTGCGGGTCGAAACATAGGTGGCGTTGCGCACCACCTTCCAAACCTGTTGCATGACAGCCTGATCTAATTGCGTCGTGTCGGCTGCCTGAATCGTAGAGTTGCGACCCGCGCGCTGGATCGCGCCGGTCAGCACTGACTGAACGTAACCCTGATACGCAAGTTCGCCTAAACCCATCATCAGGATCAGCATGACCGGACAGACGATGGCGAACTCAACCAGTGTCGCGGCTCGCCGGTCACTGGCCAACGATCTCGTTGTTTTCCTGATCATTGGCTGATCCTCAGCATCGACACGCGCTGGGCGATTGTCTGGAATGCCGCGGTCAGTTGCTGTGTGCTGTATGCCGAAAACGATTGGCCGGGTGACGCGCAATATTGCAGGTCGCTGGTAATCGCCGTGCCAAGCGCGACAGTGTAGATGGTTATGCCGCGTGCCTTGGCCGCGTCGCATTCGGCGCGGAATCGGGCGGCATGATAGGCGCTGTCCCAGCTCGGCGCGCTTCCCATGTTGGCGGTGCTTCCATCCACGCGCAGGTCGAGCCGCTCCACGCCATACTGACCGTAGATCGAAGGATTGGGCGCCATGGAACCATCGGTCATGAAGACAATGGAGCGGGAGGGGGCCGGCCGGCCTGGCCACGCCGCCGTGTCTGCGGCAAACACCCCGTTAGGCGACAGCATGCGCGTTCCCCAGATCATGCCGGTGTCGTGATACGTGCCGCCGTAGGGCTTGAAGTCATTGTCGTTGACGTAATCTTGCACCTGCTGCGCGGTCATCGTCTGCAAGCGCTGGGCGCGGAAGGGGCAGGGCGCATAACCATATTGGTCATACGGGTTTCCCGCCTTCATCGTCACGTCGGTATAATATTGCGGATTGTATTCGTTTACCTGATCGTCGTTGACGTCGACGGTATTCGTCGACGAGCGCAGCCAGATCGCGTCCGGCCACATCGGCCTCCACATGTCGGATGCCGAGGTCGGGACGAAATCCGGGTTCAGGTCGTCCGGAAGGTTGGTCGGCGAAAATGACGCGGCGGCGACCGTATTGACCTCTTCGATGCAGCCCCGCCATTTCGACTGCGAACCGTCCAGCCGGCTCGGATTGGTGACCGCATTGCCGGCGACATATTGCGACAGCGGCAGTGAATAGGGCTGGTACCGCCATACGGCGCGCAGGGGTTGCTGCGTACCGGAGCAGGTGCCGCCGTTTGCCGCGCTCCACGTCAGATTGTAATAGTATTCAGCTTGATAGTAGCTTGTGTTCCAACTCGGGCCGGTCTTCGAATAGCCCGTCGCCGGATAACGTTGCGCCACGCAATAGCTCTGCGGGATACCGGTCAGGCTGACCGAGGTGGCGCCGCCATAATTGTAGTCGCGGTTGACCTGCCGGCTCTGGTAGGTCCAGCTCGTACTCTGCAGATATTGTGACGGTATCGAACTGCCGACGTTGACAGCGGAATTGTACGGCACGAAACCATAGCGGAAATGGCTCGACGGATCGGCGCTCGACCGCATCGTCGTGTCGAACAGCATCACGGCTTGGCGTAGCGACTGGAGCTTCGATGACGTGCTCCCGCTAGGGGCCTTTTCGGGGTTGTAATAACCTGTCGTACCGTCATTGCGCGTGAACGAAGACGTGGAGGTGGCGCAGCTGTCCGGATCACTTGGATAGCAGGACATCGAGCCTGTCACGTCGAGCACGAACATGACGTCATTGTCACCCGTGTCGTACACCGCTTGGCACGTCACCGCGATGGTGACCGGCGCCAGACCGAAGAAGCGCATAAGGGTCATCGGCACTTGCGCGGATGCTGTACCGTTTACTTCATTGGCGTAGTTGGCGTTGCCCTGTACCCCCTTTGTCGGGGTGAACGTCGCGTTGGTATTCTGAAACCAGCCAGACCGAAAGTTGTTGTTAAAGAACGAATTAGCTGTTTGCGTGGCGGTCGCGTCGAGCGGCGTTGATGGGCTGGTATCGGTCATCGCCTTGCGTCCGGCGAGCGCTCCGGCGTCGCACGCCTGCTGCAGCCGTGCCTTGACGACATAGATCCGGGCGGCATCGACCGCCGAACCCGACAGGCCAATCAACGGCACAAGGAATGCCGCCATAATCGCCATGGTGTTGCCGCGCCGATCGCGCGCCAGACGCGCAAGGAAGCTCGAGCAGGGCTGTCGAGACGCTGTTGAACGACGAAACATATTCACCTCACTGCTCGCGCAGCGGCTATGGATAGCAAGGTAAATGACGCGTAAAATGCGCCGGTTCAGTGCGTTAGCGCACCATCCTCACGACAGCAGAACCCCGCCGGGGTTGTTTATTTGGGGCGATGGGTCGAGGCGATTGCTTGGTTCGCCCAATGCTACTCAGGTGAACGAACGGCAAAAAGTGGGAAGCAGACGAGGCGCTCTGAGCGACCAATCGTGGGTCTTTCTTGCCAGCCTCAGTTGATCACAGCATTGCGCAGCACTGGTCACGAACCAAGCCGATGTCACAGCGCCATGGCCGCTGCTGGCGCAGCGTCGAGCCGTTCGATATCGGCGCGCGGAGGCGCACCGAACAGTCGCCTGTATTCGCGGCTGAATTGCGATGGGCTCTCATAGCCGACGGCAAAGCCGGCCGTGCTCGCTGTGGCACCCTCCGCTAGCATCAGGCGTCTGGCCTCCTGCAACCGCAGCTGTTTTTGATACTCCAGCGGCGTCATGCGGGTGACGGCCTTGAAGTGTACGTGGAGCGAAGAGGAGCTCATGCCGGCCTCGGCAGCGACATCGTCGATGCGGATCGGCGCATCGAAACGTCGGCGGATGGCGGCGATCGCGCGGCTGACCTGATTGAGATGGCTGCCAGCGGTTGCGACGTGACGAAGCATCGGGCCGTGAGGTCCGGTGAGCAGGCGATAGAGGATCTCGCGTTCGATCAGCGGCGCCAGCGCGCGGATCGTGTCGGGTCGGTCGAGCAGACCGACTAGTCGGCATGCCGCGTCGATCAGGTCGGGATCGCCGGGGTAGACGCCTAGCACCGGCAGATCCGTACGGGCCACCGCGCCGCCTTCGCTCGCCATGAGATCGGCCAGCATCGCGGCATCGAGATCGATCTTGCAGCAGAGATAGGGGCGCTCGGGGCTCGCATCGAGCACATGACCGACCAGCGGCAAGTCGACCGAGACCAAGAGGTAACGGGCCGCGTCATAGACCACGCTGTGCTCGCCGAGCGACACCCGCTTCGACCCTTGGGCTATTATGCAAAGGGACGCCTCGTAGACGGCGGGCGTGGGGGTGCTCGGCGCGTCGGCGCGGATCAGCGACACATGCGGCATCGCCGTGCTGCAAATGCCTGTGCCGACGACGTATCGGTCGATGAGGGCGGAGAGTTCGGCGATCCGGTCCATGCCGACGATCCTTCCCCAATCGCGCGCGGTGGGCAAGCGCCCGGCGATAATTCTGGAGGATTGTGCAAGCCATTCGGGCGATCGTTCTACCGCCCGAAATGGGCGATGGCCCATCTGCGTCCCGTCACCACAACGGAAGGGCTGCATCATGGCAGGAAATATCGACAAGGTCGTCCTCATCACAGGCGCGTCGAGCGGGATCGGCGAGGCAACTGCGCGCGAACTGGCTGAGACCGGCGCCCGGCTCTTCATCGGCGCGCGTCGTGGAGAGCGTTTGAAGGCACTGGCGGAGGAACTGGGCGAGACCGTCGCCTGGCGCGAAGTCGACGTCACCGACGGTACCGATTTCGACGCGTTCGTGGAGGCTGCGGAATCCCGCTTCGGACGTGTCGACGTGCTGGTCAACAATGCGGGTGTGATGCCGCTCTCGCTGCTCGCCTCATTGAAGCGCGACGAATGGAAGCGGATGGTCGATGTCAACATCCACGGCGTCCTCAATGGTATCGCTGCGGTCCTGCCGCGGTTCGTGGCTCGGCGGAGCGGCCATGTCATCAACGTCGCCTCGGTCGCGGCGCATATGGTGATGCCGACCGCCGCGGTTTATTGCGCCACCAAACACGCCGTGCGCGCGATCACCGAAGGGCTGCGGCAGGAGCATGACGAGGTCCGTTCGACGTTGATTTCGCCGGGCGTCGTCGCCACCGAGCTGGGTCATGACATCACCGATCCTGAGGTTGCGGCGGCACTGACCGGATGGCGGAAGAAGTCGCTGACGCCGGATGCGATCGCGCGAGCGGTTCGCTATGCCATTGAGCAGCCGGAGGGCGTCGATATCAATGAGGTGATCGTTCGCCCGACCGCGGCTGACATGTGAGTACTAGGGCGTGCCCGTGCCGTAGCGGGCACGCCCAAACGACGGGTTCGCTGACACAATCAGCTCTTCGGATCGCGATGAACGTATGTCCGGTTACGGGAGGCTGCTTAATGGACCTGAGTGGCGGATTTTGGGTCTACGCAGCGGCTGAGCGACCGATCGCGGCGTGATCAATCTTGGCCGCTCACCGTGCCGATCGCGTTTCAGACAGGTAGTACCTGGGGCGGTTGGGTTTCCCCGTTTCTCCGTGTTCACGTGGCGGTTTCGGGAAGATGCATTCGGGAACAGGTTTTAGAAAAGTGGAACCCGCAGGCGGCCGTCAGCGCGATCGGCGCGGCGGGATTCCCGTCACAGTTTCCCAATCGGGAATGCCCCCACCAATCGCTATCGCCGTGTCAACATGGCGACAAGCTTGGTCAGACCGAGAAGCTGCTCACGGCCCGACGACAGTCACACTCTTGCAATCGTAACGTACAATAAGTTAGTCTCTTCTAATAACAGGACGGGACCATGATTCGCGCTTACCGCCGGGCGCTGCTGCTCGGCTCGACTCTGATTCTGACATTTCCGCTGACCGCTAACGCGCAGGAGGTTTCGACAGCCCAACCTGCTGCCGCGTCTGATGGCGCCGACATCGTCGTCACCGGCACGCGCGCCTCCAATCAGAAGGCGGTGCGGATCAAACGAGCCTCCGACCAGATCATCGATACCGTATCGGCCAGTGAGATCGGGCAGTTGCCCGATTTCAACGCAGGCGACGCGTTGAAGCGCGTGACCGGAGTCAACACGCTGCTCTATCAGGGCGAGCCACGCTTCGTGATCGTGCGTGGGTTCAACCAGACCTATAACGACCTGCTGATCGACGGCTTCAGCCTTGCCTCGACGGACATCAACTTGGGTCAGAGCGCGGCAGGTGGGCGGCAGATCTCGATGGAGGTGCTGCCCTCGAACCTCGCCTCACATATCGACGTCGTCAAATCGCGCTGCCGTCCAACGACGCCAATTTCATCGGTGGCCTGACGAATTTCGTGACGGCCAGCGCCTTCGACTTCAAACGCGCCACGCTGACCGCTTCGGTCAAGGGCGGCGCGGCGCTCGACAGCAAGGGCAATGGCGGCAACCATTTTGGCGGCCAGGCGGAAATCGCCGGGGCGACGCAGTTCGGGCCGGACCATCAGTTCGGACTCTATCTGTCGGCGACCTATTGGAAGCGGCAGATCAACGTGCCGCAGGTCGAAACCGGCGGCACGCGCAACTGGTACACCGCGGCCAGCACGCTGACGACGCCCTATGGGGGCACAGGCTATGCAGTGCCGTCGCAGCGGCTCTATTACAATTATCAGAACGAGCGCGAGCGGCTGGGCCTGCAAGGGCGGTTCGACTGGAAGCCGAACGATGCGGTCTCCGCCTTCGTCAGCACCTATTATTTCGACCAGAGCGAGCGCTCGTTCCGCAACGACCTCAACGCGGCGGTCCAGTCCTCGGCGACCGTCGCCAACCAGACGGCGACGAGCGGGACGCTGTCGAATGTCACGCAGACCGCGCAGCTCGGTCGCTATCGCTGGCAGCGCGACGTCTACGGCGTCTACGCCCGCGCCGAGGGCGATCTCGGCAATGGCTGGCGCAGCGATGTCGGCGCGAGCTGGTCGCATAGCCGCGTCGACAATCCGCAGACGGTCGACGCCTTTGCGCAAGGTCGCTTGCAATATGCCTATGACACCAGTGGCAATGTGCCGCTCTTCACGGCGGTCAACCCGGCCGCTGCGGGCAATCTCGCGCTCAATGCCGCGAACCTTCACCGCGACGAGCGCTACCGGCTGAACGAGGATCGCTACGACCTGCAGGCCAATCTCGGCTACAATGGCGGGGCGGAGGATCGTGGCTTCGGCGCGATCACCGGCGCGCGTTTCACCGTCATCCGGCAAGGGGTGAGCCTGGCCCGCACCAACTATACCGGCCTGCCCTATACGTTGGCGAGCGCCGCCAGCGGCACGCTCTGTGGCTTCGTCTGCGACACGCCGATCCCCGCGATCGATCCGGGCAAGGTCGACGCCCTGTTCGCCGCAGCGCGTGCTGGTGCCACCGCGACCATCGACACCGCCGGGCAGGCCGGCGGTACTTATAGCACCAGAGAGGATGTCGCGGCGGGGTTCGTACAGGCGCAGTATCGCACGGACTCGCTGTTCGTCGCAGGCGGCATCCGTGTCGAGCATACCCAAGCCGGATCGAGCAGCACCCAGGCGACCAACGGCGTCTATACGCCGGTCTCAGCGAGCAACAGCTACACCAACGTCCTGCCGTCAATCTCGGCCGTGCTCAACACCAGCGACGCCAGCAAGTTGCGCGTCGGCGCCAGCATGACGGTCAGCCGCCCGAGCTTCGGCGCCTCGTCGCTGCGGGGCGGCGTGCTCAACACGATCAGCAATCCGCCGACACTGACCACCGGCAACCCGAAGCTGAAGCCGCGCCGCGCGACCAATCTCGACATCGGGCATGACTGGTATATCGATAATGGGCGCGGGATCATCAGCGTCGCCGCCTATTACAAGTGGATCAAGGACGACGTCTTCACCTTCGGCACCCTCGAGACGGTGCAGGGCGTGGGCGTGCCGGTATTGGTGACGCAGGCGCGCAACACCGATCGCACCGTGCGCGCTTACGGCGTCGAGTTCGGCGCATCCTATGATCTCAGCTTCCTGCCCGCGCCGCTCGACGGATTCGCGGTCAGCGGCAATGCCTCGTTCGGGCGCGCCTATTTCCCGATCACGCTGACCGATCAGTCGGTGCGGGTCTTCAACAACCTGCCCAACCAGCCCGCGCGGATCTTCAACGCGGCACTGTCCTACGACAAGGGCGCGGCGCACGGCCGCCTCGCCTGGAACCATCTCAGCCGGTTGTGGGACGATCGCTTCCCCAATTTCACCTCGACCGGCTTCTACGCCAATCGGTTCCAGCAGCCGACGAACAATGTCGATCTCCAGCTGTCCTATGACGTCACGCCGGGGTTCACGGTCAGCTTCGACGCGCTGAACCTGACGAGACAGGGGATCGAGCAACGCTACGGGCGGGATCAGGAATTGCTGCAATCGACCTGGAAGGTGCCGCGGCAGATTCTGGTGGGCGCGAAGGTGAAGCTATGACGACGCGGAGAATGATGTTGAAGGGGAGCGGACTGGCGCTGACGGGCCTTGCCGCTGCACGAGGGGGGGCGGCCGACCGGCAGCCACCCGATGTCGGCCGCAAGTTCGCCGCCGATGGCCAGGTGCTGCCGTTCGCGGGCAATACGATCATCTGCCACCTGCCCCAGCAGGGCGCGGGGGCGGAAGCGTTCGACGCGCTGCTCGACGTCTATCGCGCGCTGCCGGGCGAGCCATGGGCGCGCAAGGTAACCGCCTTGCCGCCGTCAAGTTATCACATGACGATTTTTGGAACCGCGAACGACAAGGCCCGGCGCTATCCGTTGTGGCCAGCCGGCGTGCCGCTCGACCTGCCGATGGCGGATTGTGATCGCATCCTGGGCGAGCGGCTACGTGCATTGCGTCTCGGCGACGAGGCAGGGCCGTACCGGATGCGGGTCAACATGGAGCCGCCACCCGCCGGCGAGACCCCGCTGACGGTGCGGCTGCTGCCCGCCGACGACGCGATGGAGGCGCGGCTGCGCCGGCTGCGAGACCGGCTGGCCGAGGTGACCGGCATTCGCGAGCCCGATCACGATCGCTACCGCTTCCACATTACGCTCGCCTATCAGGTCGCCCCGCTGACTCCGGAAGAGGTTGATGCCTGGCGTCGTTCGCTGGCGGCATGGAAAGTGATGATCGCACGCCGCGCGCCGATCATCACGCTGGGCAATCCCGAATATTGCCTGCTCAAGGACATGTTCGCCTTCAAGCGTCAGTTCTTCCTGTCATGATGCGCTCTGCCCTTTCGCTGCTGTCGCTGACGCTGGCCGGGGTGACGACGGCGCGGGCCGATCCGCCCCAGCGTTATCTGAGCGGTGACGGCGTCGATCTGCGCCGCTTCCTCCCGCCACCGCCAACGCCCGGATCACCCTGGAAACGCGCGACCGCGCAATGTTCCGCACCGGACGCCCTGACGTCGGCAGCGTGGGCTGGCGTATGGCGACCGGCAAGGTTGACGGGGACACGCAGGCGATGATGTGCCAGACGTCGCCGCTGCCGTGAACGCGGTCGAACCGGTCTATGCGCGACGACGTTCCTTCCGGCGCGACCTCGGTCCGGCGTGTGAGGACAAGGTCCAGCTGTCGCACAGCTTCGGTGATCCGTCTGGCCTTACCAGCTGAAGAACGTCAGTTGCGCCTGTCCTCGCCGACCAAGGCCCGACCACGCAGACGCAAAATATGGTAATAGCCGTGTCATCTGCGGGGCGCATAGCATGAGCGCGGTCTAGGCCGGGCGGCAGGCCGCCGCTGCGGTCGTTGCCGTGCTGCGTGGCTCTCCGTGCTTCCGTGCCGATCTGGAGGCGGCACGGCGGGAACTCGGCCCCGCAGGATTGGAGATGATTTAATGGAAAAACGTCGCGCGCTACCCGCCAAGGGCGCGACGTCCGACCGTGCGCTGGCCTGGACCTATGGCGCCGCTCACGGAGGCAAGACGCTCCTCTGGGCCGCGAGCGACCTCTACTTCACTTTCTTCATGACCGAAATCTGCAGGGTCGCCCCCTTATACGCCGGACTGGCGATCGGTTGTTCGTTGCTGTTCGCAGGGCTGGCGGACCTGGTCCTGGTGCGCTGGGTAAGCAATTCCCGCTCCGCCAGCGGGTCTGCACGGCTACAGGCCTGGGGCGCACTTGTCAGCGCCGGCGCGCTGTTGCTGTTTGCCGCCGTTGCATTTCTGCCGCCGACGATCAGGCTCGGTGCCGGGATCGTCACGCTGTTCAGCTTCCGTGCCGCCTATGCGCTGCTCGACGTGCCGCAGAATGGGCTGCTCGCGCTGGCGCCGTCGGACGACGAACAGCGACGACGGCTGACCGCCGTGCGCAACGCGGCGGGCGCCATCGCCCGAACGATACTCGCCATCGCTTTCGTGCCGGTCATGGCGGGCACGCGTCCTGACACGTCGTTTCTGCTGTTGGTCGTGGTGCTTGTAACGATGGCGCTTGGCGGGGCGGTCGTGCTGGCGCGCATCACGCCCGAACGTCCCCCGCAGACGGCTCGGTCGGCCCCTGGCCCGGCGCGCGCGACTGATATGCTCTACCTCACCGCGATGATGGCCGTCCTGACGATCGTGACGACGATCTTCGGTCAGGTCGAACCCTATATGGCGATGTACGGCATGGGCGGCGGGCTTTCCGCCGGCACCTTTTTGAGTACGGTCGCAGCCGGTGCCGTTCTCTCTCAAACGGTGTGGCTCAGGGCGAGCGACCGTGCAGGACCTCGATCGTTGCTTGGATGGTCGCTGGCGATGATGGTCGTCGGTAGCGGCCTGCTCATACCGGCACCGCGCGGGGTGCTAGCGGTCGGCGCGGCGGCAGCCCTGCTGTACGGTTTCGGGGCGGGCGGCGTGCTGTTCGTGCTGTGGTCGGGCATTGCCCGATTGGCCGCGCGGGGCAATGCGCTCGCGACCATCGGCCGCTTCACCGCGATCGCCAAGTCGGCGCAGGGTTGCGCGATCATCGCGGTTGGCGCGATGTTCGACGGAGGGTTCGCGAGAACCGATGGAGAAGCGCTGGCGATGATCATGGCCGCCGCGACGCTGGTTGGAGCGATCGTCGTCGCGGCGCTGACATGGGTCCACCGTGGACAGCACGACGCTATGCTAACATAGTCGCCATTACTTAAGGCGATCGGAGGACATTGGTGCGTAAACCGTCGGGTGCGGCGAACCCACGCTTTGGACGGGCGATGTGGCAGCACAATGCATTCCGTGCCCTCAGTTCCAACGAGCGCGATCTGCTCGGCGCGATCCGCCGTGATGCTCCGCTGTCGCGGGCCGAACTGGCGCGTCGATCGGGCCTGGCACTGCCGACCGTCAGTCGCCTCGTCGACCAGCTGCTGCGCGACGGTCTGCTGATCGCCGATGACAAAGTGATGATGAGCCGGACCGGCCAGCCCAGCCTGCCGCTGTCGATCGCGCCGCACGCTGCCTACGCCTTCGGCGTCGCGGTCCGTGCCGACATGATGACCGTCGATCTCGTGCATCTGTCGGGTCGCGTCGTCGCCTCCCGAACCGCGCCCACCGCTGGGGCATCGCGCGAAGAGGTAGTCGCGGCCATCGCCGGACTGATCGACCGGCTTGTCGAGGCTGCCGCCGTACCGCCCGACCGCCTCTGCGGCCTGGGTCTCGCATTGCCGGGCTTCTTCGTGCGTGATCCGCTGCGGATCAACGCGCCGCTCGGCATGGAGGATTGGGCCACCGCCGATCTCGAGCATGACCTGGGTAGGGCGCTCGGACTGGAGGTGGTCGTCGACAATGACGGCAATGCGGCGGCACTGGGTGAATATATCTATGGCCAAGGGGAAACGGCCTCGAGCCTCGCCTATCTCTATATCGATGCCGGATTGGGCGGTGGCATCGTTCAGGATGGGCAGCTCCTGCGCGGCAGTCGCGGAAATGCCGGCGAGTTCACCGGCATGCTACCGCCGGCCATGCGGGCCGATCGACCGACGCTGGCGTCTTTGCGCGCGATGCTTGCGGAAGACGGTCACGTCTATGACAGCCTGGCCGACATGCTGACGAACCTGCCCGATGCCGATGCGACGATCGAAAAGTGGCTGGAGCGATCGACCCCGACGGCTTCCGCCATCATCTCTGCGATTGGCGCCGTCATCGACCCGGACGTGATCATCATCGGCGGACGCCTCCCTCCTATTCTGGCCGACCGGTTGGCGGCGCGCCTATCCTTCTACAGCGTGCCGGTCCGCGGGCGCGACCGCCAATTCCCAGAAGTGCTGGTGTCGAAAGTGAGGGGAGACGCCGCTGCTCTCGGCGCAAGCGCACTCTGCTTTAATAGGGTGCTACTGTAACGGAACCTCCGTGATGGATCATATCACTCAGGGGAAGCCCAACGCCGCCCTCTAGATCGGGAACAAGCGCATATTTCTCGAAATACCATCGTATTTAAGACGGCTAATGACCGTCCGGCCTGCGCTGCTGCTAGCTGCATTACCTCCGATCCAAAAATGAATGAACGTCTGGAGTTGGGGAGCGACGAAGATGGCGCGAATGACCGGATGTGGGTCATTTGTCAGCAGCGGCAGACTTAGCTGAGATTGCAGCGGCGCCTACGGGTTTGACGTAGCGGTCGAGCCAATCGGTCATCTGCCAAAGTGTCTCCTCTGTGGACTCTAGTGCTCGGTAGCCGTGCGGCTCGTTCGGGAGGACGACATAGCGCACCGTCGCGCCATTGCCTTTTAAGGCGGCATACATCCGCTCCGACTGGATCGGGAACGTGCCGCTGTTGTCATCGGCGCCGCCATGGATGAGCAGGATCGGCGCCTTGATACGATCTGCGTAGGTGAAGGGCGACATCTCGGTATAGGTAGGCGTCGCCTGCCAATAGGTGCGTTGCTCAGCCTGAAAGCCGAAGGGCGTCAGGGTACGGTTGTACGCCCCTGATCGTGCGATACCGGCACGGAACAGGGTAGTATGGGCCAAGAGGTTGGCAGTCATAAAGGCACCATAACTATGGCCGCCAACCGCCATGCGTGAGGGGTCGCCTACTCCGAGCTTGGCCACCGCGTCGACCGCCGCCTGCGCGTCCAATTGGAGCTGTTTGACGTAGGTGTCGTTCGCTTCGGCGCTGCCTTCGCCAATGATCGGCATCGCCGGGTTGTCGAGGATCGCATACCCCTGTGTTAGGAGGAAGAGGTGGCTGATGCCTCGCGGACGGACGAAGCGGTTACCCTGGTCGACAGTCTGGCCCGCGACCTTGGCGTCTGTAAACTCGGCAGGATAAGCCCAGAGCAATGTCGGCAGCGGCCCGTCGCGCTTGGCGTCATACCCTGTGGGTAGATAGAGCGTTCCCGATAGCGGTACGCCGTCGGCGCGCGCGTAGGTGATCGTCCGCTGCGTCACCCCCGCGAAGACGGGCGCGGGATCGGCGAAGGCGGTGATCGGCTTGGCACCGCCGCCCTTGACGGTGCGGATGACATAATTGGGGGCGAGCTTAGCACTCTCGCGCCGAGTCAGGATCCGCCGGCCCTGGTCGTCGAGCAGCGCGACGACCGTCTCGTAATAGGGAGCCTTGGCGGTCCACCGGCGCACCGGCGCGCCACCTGCAAGCGGCATGGTCGCAAGAAAGGGGAAGGCGCCCGCTTTGGTCGCACCGTCACCTGTAACGAAGACGGCATCGTGTCCGGCCGTGAAGCGCATCACCGGCTTACCCGCGGCGTTTTCCTCGAGGATCGGCTCTCCGGGATCGCCATATTGGTCCTGGTAGTTGCGCGTCATCAGCAACCGGGTCTTGCCGGGCTGCGATGGCGCGACTGCAAGGCGATGCTCGGTCCGGGTCCGCCACTCGCTGTCGAGCACTAGCGCGAAACCGTCGTCGCCCCACATTGTCGTCGAATAGCGGGCAGGCGTCTTTGCGAGTTCGATCGGCGCCGCGCTGAAGGGTGCTGCTTGCATCATGACCCGGTCATGGAAAGCTACCTTGGCGCGCGGGTTGCCGCCGTCTAGCGCCTCGGCCCAGACCAGGGTCGCCGGAGCGTCCGAGCGCCACATTGCCTCCCGCGGGCCTTTGACCGTCGCGTCGAAGTCCACCGGCAGGTCATCGGCAAGCGGACGGTCGACGAGCGTCCTTACCGGCTGTCCATCGATCGTCGAGACGGCGATTTCGGTCGGGAAGAAGCGCGCCGGCAACAGATAGGAATAGGGCCGCTTGAGCCGCTCGGTCAGGAGGTAGCGGCCGTCCGGCGAGACGCTGAAGTCCGTGACAAGACCGGGTGTGCCGATCGGTCGAGCACTCCCGTCTAGAGAGACGCGGACCAGCTGGCCGGTGAAATAATAGTCGAACAGCGCCTCGTCATGGGCGTCGCCGAGCAAGTCCTCATATGTGCGCGCCGCAGACGTGCGGCCGGCGCTTTCTTGGACGATCGGCCCGGTCGGGGTCGTTGCGGCGGCGGGCGGTGTGCCACGGCCGCCGGGCACCGTGTTGACGATCAGCGCCTTGCTGTCGGGTGCCCAGACGAACGGCATCCCGAAGGTGCCGTTGAGCTCGGCGGCGACGGCGCGAGCGGTGCCGTTCCGTTCGGCGACCCACAGCGCCAGGGCGTTGGGCCCTTGCACGTAGAACGCCAGGCGGCTTCCATCAGGCGACCAGTCCGGCGCGGCGAACCGCGTCCCGGCTGGCAGGGCGACCCGCGTCGTGCGACCATTGCCGACATCCTTAAAGGTCAGTCCCGTCAACCACTGGACGCGCACCTCGGCTTGGCCATTGGTGGCGGGGTCGATGCGATAGCCGCCAAGACGCAAGATGGGTTTCGACAAATTGGCGATGGTCGGCAGATTTTCACGCTCAAAAATCGCCATCGTCCGATGATCGGGGCTGACCGCGACGGCGGGCGTCGGCGGCGTTTCGAGCACCTTTGCAATTGCCGTAGGGGCACGGTGATAGGTGCTGCCGGGCGTCTGGGCAGCAGCCGCAGAGGCGAGAAGCAGAGCAAACACACAAATACCGACGCGCATCAATGACCCCGTGTTTGTTATGGGAGCTGGTCTGGCACGCGGTGCCGGAGTTCGCCAGCGAATACGCTAGAGAGGCTGTTCAAAAAGCATCGAGCGTGTCGACGTGTAAACAGCAATTACAGGGCGGCAATAACAAGCGAGGTCATCTAAAAGCCTAAAACGTCGTGAGCGCCCCATCCGCTAAGGCAGTGCTAATTCGAAGGATAAAGCTCATTGATCATGACGATCTTGCTCAATGTGGCGGAGCGCATTTTAAGTAGCGACAATCTGAGCGGGGGAGGGGCTGAAAACACGCATAGTCGGCTGTCTTCATCGGCGTATCTGTAAGCGTCTTTTCGCCATAATCTAAGCCGTCCGAGCGGCCGAGTGGGGTTCGATAAAGCAGCCGATCCGCTCATATGAACGAGCGGCGGCTTCCGGAGAGCAAGGAATCGCGTGCGAGCGGCCGAGATTGGGTCAGGGTCGCTGGACAGGTAACGTAGTCTATAACCGCAAGTTGCCCATCCATAGGCCGCCGTTGACCCCACGTTTCATCCGGAAATCTCAATGAGGCTTTCCGGTGCTTCTGCAAGGAACATCGGGTGCAGTCCAGTCAAAGTCATAGGTCGCCGGCACCGTCTCACCGTTGCCAACCGACGCCTTCTTCCCAGCGGGATCATAGGAAATCCAGCCCATGCTATTGTCGAAGGCAGCGATGCGTGCATTATCTCGTAGCGCCGTCGCAATATTGACTTCGGGCTGTTCAACGCGCGATGCACGGACCATACGGACCGCTCCGTCCCGCATTTCCCAGGCTCGATGATAAGCACGGCCGAACAGCTGCGTGTCGAAGCTGCTCTTGGACGACCATTGCTTCGCCTGCGTCGAGGTCGGCACCCGTACGGTGGTCACGAAACAGGTGTACTCCGGCTTGGTGTAGAACGGCGCGTCACGGTTCTGGTCGGATGCTCGCACACGCCGCTCCGGCGGGCTGAACCCGCCGCCCGGAAGCGCAAGTGATTTGCCGCCCGCCCCGTCGTCAGACCAGTCAAAGGTACCTGTACCGCTAATGGTCAGGATGCTGGCACCTGCCGCTTGGTCGTAATGCCATTTGACGTCGTCGATCGTCTGGAACGTGTCGCCGATTGCGTTCTGACGGAAGGCGTCAAGTAGCTGTGCGGCGGTTGCCGGCGCGAACTGAACCTGCTTCTGCAGGCCTTTGATGCCACGGAGAATTTCGGTCGATACGATCCTGGCCGGTTTGTCAAAGCCCGCGCGCGCATCGATCTCGAACAGATTGATTTCGTCAGGCGTGGTCGATGGCTGCCACTGCAGCTTTTCGAGGGTGCTCCCCTTGGCGGTCAACGGTAGAACCCAACTCGCGGTGTAGACGAGCTGAGGACTTGGCGATGCGACTGCAGGGAGGGTTCCGTCCAGCCAGTAACTCTTGCCGTCGATGCGTGCACGGACGAGAACGTGATCGAACAGCTGCGGCAGTGCCAATCGCTGATCGAAGCCATCGTCGTTGCCGCTCGAGTTGACCAGTACTGGCTCCGCATCGATGCCCATCTCGGCCAAGAGCGCTAAGAGCAGCACGGTCTTGCCTTTGCAGTCGCCGTAACGGCGCTCCCAGGTCTCGTCGGCGGTGGCAGGGATGAGGTTGCCGCCATTCAGGCCGATGTAGATATAGCGTACGTTCTGCTGCACCAGCTTCAATGCCGCGGACGCACGATCCAGCGGACGCGGCTGCGCAGCGGCGATGCGGGCGGCTTCGAGCTTCACGGCCGAGCCTGCAGCCGGTGTCGCTGCCTTGGCGAACATCGGGGAAAAATGACGAGACACCGTCGGCCAGTCGGCGAATTGGCTGAATTCCACGGCGCGCTGCCACTGGTAGCGGCTCGGGGCGTCCTTCGGCGGCGAGAGGGGGGGTGGATTGTCGAACCGGAAGTCGACCGCCCGCTCATCCTTTGCCATCGCGCTCGCCATGTCGGCGGTGGGTTTGAGGTTGGGCTTACGACCCTGATCCCAGCTCAGCCCCAAGTGGTAGCGGCCAGGCGCTGGGCTCGGTCCGAGCACAAGGATGCCCGCCTCGTTGCGCCCGAGCCCCGGATCGCTGGAGAAGATTGTCATGTCTACTTCAAGCTCGTCGCCGACGCGAAGGTCAGGTATCCTGAGTACCGCGGTGAGCGTCCCGTCAAGCTTCGCCGCCTCCAGCTGATCCTCGCGGCGCAGGACGTCGAATCTAGCGTCCTTTAGGGCATCAACTACCTGACCGTCGCGGAAAACCTTGATCTCGTGAACGATGGGGGCGCCTGCGCCAGGGCTCCAAGCGATGGAAATGTTGCCGAACTGCAAGGCTGCCGAGTCGAGGAGCTTTATGCGGTAGCCGAGGTACTGCGCCTGACCTTTATCGCTGAGGTGAACCTCGACGTCCTGCCGCCGGAAGAAGACCGGACCGGTCGTGGTGGCCGGTAATGGCAGTAGAGTGGACGGCTTGGCCCAGATCGGCGCGGGACCGCGACGAACCTGCTCGGTCTGCGCGCAGACGGGACCTGCGGCGATCATCGACGCCGCAAGCAGCAATCCAGCACGCAACCTCATTTAACCCCCCATGCCTCTCTGTCGGCTGTCACTGTGACAGATGCGCCTCCGCGTTCAAGGTAGAACCATCCGCCGGCCTTACCATCATCGGCGAGCTTGAATCTAACCGACCGGACAAATGATAAGAAGCGATGCCGGGATGATGTCTCGCTGCTGCTCGATCATCTGCCCGAGCCGATCGATCTGGAGATCGATGCGGCGCGGCGCCAGCTCTACTGGACCGATCGCGGCGATCCGGCATCCGGCGGGAACAGCGTCAACCGGGCTGACATCACCGCCGACGGGCTGGCGGGGCACGTCGTCCTCGCCACCGGTTTCCACGAGGCCATCGGGCTGACGCTCGACCCCGACGCTCGCCGCCTCTTCGTCGCCGATCTCGGCGGAGCGATCCATGCTGTGCCGATGGACGGAGGCGACAAGCTGCTCGTCCATCGCTGTGCAGGACCGGTCACGGGGATCACGATCGCATGACCAACGATGGTAACGCGCGGAGGATTGGCGCGCCATCTGCCGTGCGACGCGCAGTCTTCTGGCTTGCGCTCAGATTGGCGCTGTCAGCGTGTGGTGCGCGGACAAGCAAGGACGAGCCGCCGCCGCCGCCAAACGCTTCCGATATGATCGTTGCTTTACCCGACAAGGCTACGATGGATGCGCCGACAGGCACGCTGGCGCGCCAGATCCTCGACTGGCTGGCGTCCGATACGGGTGACAGCAAGACGTTCGACGTCGCCGAGCGGCTCTTCATACCGGGACGTTCGCAACTGACCGCCGACGCGATCGGACGAGTGCCCAGGCTCGGTGCCATGCTGCACGCCTATCCCGATGCGACCGTCGAAATCTCATGCCCGGTCGCGAGCACCGGCGATCCTCAGCGTGACAAGGCGCTTTCAGAGGAACCGGAGCAGGCGATCGCCCTGCGCCTCGTCGATAATGGCCTCTTGCCTGACCGGATCGCCTATGACGACGTAGATCGATCAAACGCGCAACTTGAGGCAAGAGAAGGAGAGCATCCCCAGTTGCAGGATGGTATCGTCCTCCGCATCACGCGACATCGACCGGCAAACGGATGAGTCGAGGTGATGACAAGTATCGATCTACCGCGCAAGAACCTCATCGGGAGCCGAGGACGAACCTACCTCCGGCACGTGTCCCACGGAATGGTTCGTTGCGGGATGTCGAGCGGGGAGGAATGGGTTACCTATGCCGAGACTGAGCGGCGCGGCGGTTTAAGGGTGCGCTTGGTCTACACGCTTGATAATCATATTTGCGCTCGACCCGCTTGTCTGCCTGATCCAGGGACCTTGTCGTGGAGCCGTACTTAATTGAGGATATTCGGGCGAGGAGGTTGGAAACGAGCGCTGCAGGCCGCGGCCCTCGCAACCTAGCCGCGATATGCTCGCCCTTGAAGGATCGCACCGAGAAGGTCGGCTGGTGGGTTTCGGCGGCACTGGACCGACGCTGCCGATCATCGCCGCGACGGCCCACTGGGCATGCTCTCGCGTTCTCGCGTGGCTCAGCAGCGCCTCCTCGCCCGGCAGACGGGCATCAACGAGCGGCTGCTTTCATGCACCGCTTCCGGGGACGTAAGGGGCCGGAATGAAGACCCAAATGGTCGCGGGTTCACTTCCGTGCAGCGTCTGAAATCAACGCAACGGTGCTGCGAAGCTGTTGATCGATTAGGTTCCAGTTCACGTCGTTCCCAATAGCGTCAACCCGCGCATCTGTACTGGCCGATGCTAAGATGAATCAAACAACGGTTTCGCGTTTGCGGCTGGCCCGCGTCGAACCTACGCTCGTGTGTCAATCGCGGTGCTGAGGCATTGTCCCTGGTACGACGCTCTCTCGATCGGGGCCGATCCTTCACGACGGCCGGTTCGGATGGAAAGCCGGTCTACACCCACCGGCTCACCGAACAGGGATGGCTGAAACTCGGCAGGGCGGGCGAGGCACCGTGCCTGATCCGTCCGGCGGGGGAACGCGGCTTTGCGGACGGCGCCATCGTGCGCTGCCCCGGAGGGCAGGCGGTGCGGCTGGCTGTTCGGGATGACCTTGACACTGGCGTACTTTGCGTCGTGACCGGTCCTATCGTCGAGACGTTCCGCTACGCGATCGACAACGGACGGCTTCTGTCGCCCGATGTGGCACCTCCTGCCGCACCATCCGTACCACCATCGGGCTGAGCGCGCATCACGGGGGGCTTGCATGAACGAACGGCTGCTTCTGGGCTAAGTAAAAGAGGCCGGCAACGTCCACTTGTGGGTCCCCTAACTGAGATCTCAACCTCCTTCTCGACAGCAGGCGTTCTCTGTCGACCTGATCAAGTCGGCCATTGGCGTTTTCGAGAAGCGGCTCGGGCGCCCCGTCAGCGATGGTGAAGCCAGGATGTTACTGGGCCCGTCTGATCGACTTCGTTCGTCTGAGTGTAAATGAATCTGAAAGCTTTCCCGCTGGCACGGCGATCCACAATACGGCCGAGCCTGACGGGCAAAAGTGGAGCGGGGAACGCCAACCGGAAGGGAGATAGGCGGTGGCCGGACCTCGCAAGAATGTCGGTTCCCGGAGTTCTCGTCGCCAATCGCCTGACGGCTGACGTAAGCGCGTCGTACTCTGCGCGCGTGTCTCCACTCAGGAGCAGGAGAAGGAAGGCTTCTCGATCCCCGCACAGGTGAAACTCCTGCGCGCCTATGCCGACGCGCAGGGCATGATGGTCGCCGCAGAGCATGTCGATGTGGAGACAGCCCGCAAGACGGGCCGCACCGAGTTCGAGGCGATGCTGCGCTACGTCCGCAAACATTCCTCCGCCGGCACGATCCTCGTCGAGAAGACCGACCGGCTATATCGGAACATCAAGGATTGGGTGACGCGCGATGATGCCGGCGTGGAAATCCACCTGGTAAAAGAAGGGGTCGTGCTGTCGCGCGACTCGCGTTCGTCGGAGAAGTTCATGCACGGCATCAAGGTGCTGATGGCAAAGAACTACATCGACAACCTCTCCGAGGAGGCGCGAAAGGGGATGCAGGAGAAGGCGCAACAAAGACTCTGGCCCTTGCTTGCGCCGCTTGGATCTCTGAACGGCAGGAGCGTCGAGGGACGCAAGATCATCGATGTCGACCCTGAGAACGGTCCCATCATCGCCCGGCTGTTCGAGCGTTGCTCTACCGGCGCATATACCCTTCGTGAGTTGCGCGACATCGCCCAGGAAGCTGGACTTCGCTACCGGCGCAGCGGCAAGCCTGTCGGCGTCAGCACGATACACTACATTCTGCGCAACAGGATCTACTCGGGGCATTTCGAGTGGAACGGCCAGCTATGCCATGGCAGTCATATGCCGCTGGTTTCTCCTGAGACCTGGGAGATGGTCCAGTCGGTACTCGACGGGCGAAGCCTGTCGAATGTCCGGGCCGACCCGCACAAGTTCACCTTCACCGGCCTGGTCACCTGCGGTCATTGCAGCTGCGCCATGACGGCGGAGATCAAGAAGGGGCGGTACATCTACTATCACTGCACGGGGCATCGCAGAAAATGCGAAGAGCCGTACGTCCGCCAGGAAGCGATCGAGGCGCAGTTCGAAGCATCGCTGCGTAGGCTCCACCTCGATACCGAAATCTTCGATCTCATCCCACGTGCGCTGAAGGAAAGCCATGGCAGTGAGAAGCGAGACAAAGAGCAGGCTGGCGCTCGACTGCGGAGCGAGGCTGACAGGCTGCAGCAGAGGATCGACACGCTGTATGTGGACCGGCTTGATGGCCGGGGGACGTTGGAGTTTCACGACCGCATGGCAAAGCTGTGGCGCGAGGAGCGTGCCCGCTGTCTGCGCGATCTGGAGGCGCTTTCCGGTGCCAACGACGGCTTTGTAGACGACGGTATTGCACTGCTCGATTTTGCCCGAGCCATGCACAGCGGCTTCGCTCAGCGACCACTCGCGCAGAAACGAACCGCCCTAAAGTTGCTTGTATCGAACCCGTCCTGGGCGGACGGAAAGCTCTCCGTCGAGTTCAAACAACCATTTGCGATGCTTGAGGAAATAGCGCCGGTCTAGCCGGAGCTGAGGTGCCGAACCAGCCAATCCCAGTGGCATTTCCGAACTGGTGACCCCTACGGGACTCGAACCCGTGTTTTCGCCGTGAGAGGGCGACGTCCTAGACCGCTAGACGAAGGGGCCGTGCGCGGTGGAGGGGCGCGTCTACGGGGAAGGGGGCTTTCCGTCAAGCGGCGGGGCGGCTTTTTTCCCGCCGCCGCCCTGACGTCGCTCACGCCGCGACGCGGCGGCGCTCGGCCATTTCCTCGTTGAGCATCTCGGCGAGCAGGAATGCCAATTCCAGGCTCTGGCCTGCATTGAGGCGCGGGTCACAATGCGTGTGGTAGCGGTCGGCGAGCGTCTGTTCGGTGACGTCGATCGCGCCACCGGTGCATTCGGTGACGTTCTGACCGGTCATCTCGGCATGGATGCCGCCGGCATGCGTTCCCTCGGCCCGATGCACGGCGAAGAAGCCGCGCACCTCGGCGAGAATCCGCTCGAACGGGCGCGTCTTATAGCCGGTCACCGCCTTGACGGTGTTGCCGTGCATCGGATCGCAGCTCCACACGACCGGATGACCCTCGCGCGTCACCGCCCGCACCAGCTTGGGCAGCGCCGCCTCGATTTTGTCGTAGCCGTAGCGGGTGATCAATGTCATTCGCCCCGGCGCCCGTCCCGGATTGAGCGTATCGAGCATGCGCAGGAGCGCATCCGGGTCCAGGCTGGGTCCGCATTTGACGCCGATTGGATTGCCGATGCCACGCAGATATTCGACGTGCGCCGACCCTTCGAACCGCGTCCGGTCGCCGATCCACAGGAAGTGCGCCGAGGTGTCGTACCAGTCGCCGGTCAGCGAGTCCTGGCGCGTCATCGCCTGTTCGTAGGGAAGGTGCAGCGCCTCGTGGCTGGTGTAGAAATGCGTCTGCGCCAGCTGCGGCACGGTTTCAGGGTCGATCCCGCAGGCTGCCATGAATTCCAGCGCCTCGCCGATCCGGTCCGCGGTCTCGGCATATTTTTTGGCCCAGGGGCTGCGGCCCATGAAGTCGTGGGTCCAGCGATGCACCTGATGCAGATTGGCATAACCGCCCTGCGCGAAGGCGCGCAGCAGGTTCAGCGTCGCGGCGGACTGGGTGTAGCCGCGGATCAACCGCTGCGGATCGGGGATGCGCGCTTCGGGCGTGAAGGCGATGTCGTTGACATTGTCGCCGCGATAGCTCGGCAGTTCGACGCCGTCGACGACCTCGGTCGGAGCGGAGCGCGGCTTGGCGAACTGTCCCGCCATGCGGCCGAGCTTCACCACCGGCAGCTTCGAGGCGAAGGTAAGCACCACGGCCATCTGCAGAATGACGCGGAACGTGTCGCGGATGTTGTTGGGGTGGAATTCGGCGAAGGATTCGGCGCAGTCGCCGCCCTGGAGCAGGAAGCCCTTGCCCTCCGACACCTTGGCCAATTCCGTCGTCAGGTTGCGCGCCTCGCCCGCGAAGACGAGCGGCGGGAAGCTCTTGAGCTGATCGGTGGCGCGATCCAGCGCCGCGGCGTCCGGATAATCGGGGAGCTGGCGGGCCTCTGCCTTCGTCCAGCTGTCGGGGGCCCAATGCGCGGCCATGGTCGTCACGTCCTTCGGTCTGCTTGCAAGCGAAGGTCCATGCGCCCAAACCGGCCCCGACGCAACGCAGGAACATTGGGACAAGCTCAGCACTGCATAGGCCCCACCATCGGTTCGGCGTTGGGGACGGGCGGTCCGTCGCAGGGTGCGTTGCGGTCGCCGCGCGTTCAGGACGAGGCGACCAAGTTCATTTCCAATGAGAAATCCATTCATGCTTCTCCCGACGCGCCCGGCGCGGCCTGTCCGCTGGCGTCGTGCCGGCAGCGTGATCGCGCTTCTGGCGGGCACCGCGCCGATCGCCGCGCAGACGCAGAGCAACAGCGCCGCGCCGCAGACACAGCCGCAGTCGATTCCGGGCCTGAACGACTATCGCTTCCGTTTGCCGCCGACACCGCAGGCGACGCCGACGCCCGAGCCGACGATCGCGCCCCTGCCGCGCCCGACGCCGACGTCGGCTTCGACACCAGCGCCGGCCGTTGCGGCGACGCCGTCCCCGCGTACGACGCCGTCGCCGGTTGCGACGCCGCGTGCCATTCCGTCGCCGCGATCGACCCCGAGCCCCACGGCGACCTTGGAGGCGCCAGGCGAGGCGACGGTAGCGCCAGCACCGCCCGCGATGCCGACTGGGACGCCGACGCCTCTTCCGGTCGCGACCGCCACGCCCGCACCGGTCATGACCCCGACAGCCATCACCGGTGAGGCCAATGTTGCCGATGAGGGCGGGTTCAATTGGCTGCCGTGGCTGGCGGGTGTTCTAGTGGTTGGGGCCGCCGGTGGCGCGATCGTGTTGCGCCGCCGTCGTGCTACGTCGCAGACCGAGGTCGCGCCCGGCGCACCGGCAAGTTCACCGCTGGCTCCGACGATGCCGCCGCGAGCCATCGATCCGGCGCCGGCACGTGAGCCGGCCATGCTCGACCGCGCGCCGCCAGCACCGGCGCCGGTGCCGGCGGCCGAACTGACGCTGACGCTGACGCCGCGGCGGGCCGGCCTCAACCTGATCTCCGCCACTGCAGAGGCGGAACTGGTGGTCCGGAACGACGGCCCGGTCCCGGTCCAGGGCGTGCGGGTCGGCAGCGCCCTGCTGGAGGCCGGCAACGGTCAGGAGAGCGCCGTCGCCGAATATTTCACCGAAGCGATTACCCGTCCCGCGGTGGCGCCGTTCGCGCTGGAACCGGGGGAGGAGCGGCGCGTCCGCATCGTCGTCGCGCGCGCGCGCGACGCAATCCGCGGCGTGCCCGCCAACGGACGGACGATGTTCGTACCCGTCGTCGCGATCAACATCCTGTATCAGGCGAATGACGGTAGTGGCCAAGCGGCGCGGGCCTTCGCGATCGGCGTCGGTCGGGATGGCGGGTCGAAACTGATGCCCTTCTGGCTGGATCAGCCGTCGGGCCTGTTCGATGGGTTGGAAGCGCGTTCCTACGGACCGGCGATCGTCCGCTGATCCCCCTCCCAGGCGGAGAAAGCGCATGGCCAGGTAGCGTCGAGAGCCAGGACAGAAAAAGGGCGGCATCCCCGTGGGGAGCCGCCCTTTGTCTTGGCTGGGCCGTCATGGGAGCAAGTCCGATGACGTCGACGCTCGGCGAAGCCGAGCCCGGCCGGCCTCGGAGTGGTCCGGGCAGCCTGCTGCCCGCACCACCCTTGCCGCTTACTTGAGCTCGACGGTCGCGCCGGCTTCTTCCAGCTGCTTCTTGACCTTCTCGGCCTCGTCCTTGCTCACGCCTTCCTTGACCGGCTTCGGCGCGCCCTCGACGAGAGCCTTCGCTTCGGTCAGGCCCAGGCCGGTGATCGCGCGGACTTCCTTGATGACGTTGATCTTCTTGCCACCGTCGCCGGTGAGGATCACGTCGAACTCGGTCTTCTCTTCGGCGGCCGGAGCAGCCGCACCGGCGCCACCGGCGGCCGGAGCCGCAACCGCCGCAGCGGCCGAGACGCCCCACTTCTCTTCGAGCAGCTTCGAGAGCTCGGCGGCCTCGAGGACGGTCAGCTCGCTCAGCTGGTCAACCAGCGCGTTCAGGTCTGCCATGTTCACTTCCTTTTACGTGTCAGAGCGGAGCAAAAGCTCCGGTTAAGTCAAACAATCACGTTCCAAGCGCCTGAAGGATCAGGCGTTTTCCTTCTCGGCATAAGCCGACAGCACGCGCGCGATCTGCGCCGCGGGAGCCTGGGTGATGGTCGCGAGCTTCGTTGCCGGAGCAACGATGAGGCCCACGATCTTCGCCCGCAGCTCGTCGAGCGACGGCAGGGTGGCGAGCGCTTGCACGCCAGCGACGTCGAGAGGGGTCGCGCCCATCGCACCGCCCACGATTTCGAACTTGTCGTTCGTCTTCGCGAATTCCACCGCGATCTTCGCGGCGGCAACGGGGTCGACGGAGGTGGCGAGACCGACCGGACCGGTCAGCATGTCGCCGATCGAGCCATAGTCGGTGCCGTCGAGCGCGATCTTGGCAAGCTTGTTCTTCGAGACCTTATAGGTCGCGCCGGCGTCGCGCATCCGATTCCGGAGGGTCGTCGACTGTGCGACGGTCATCCCGTTATTACGGGTAACCACCACGACGCCGACCTCCGAAAAGGTGCGGTTCAGCTCGGCAACGGCCGCGGCCTTTTGAGCACGATCCATGCCATTCTCCACGTTCTGAACCCGCCGCATGGAAGCGGCAGGCCCGGTTACAGTCCGGCACGGCATGCGCCGCACCGGGTTGTCCAGCGATGGGGAAGGCACCCGGATAAGGGTGGCAGGCCGGACGCACAACGCGCAGGAGCGCGGACGGCGGCGGCGATAATCCTGTCCCCGTCTCGGCAGGGGATTAAGCCATGGCGAACCCGTGGCACCTGCTGTCTCGGACGGCGGCCGACGGACGAACCGCCGGCACCGGCGCGCCTTTAGCGGAACTGGCCGGGAAGTCAATCGCCGGGTCTGTGATGTAATAGCAGCGCGACCGTGACACGAGCACCGACAGATTGCTCGAAGTTATAGGTATTTGGCGCTGTCCTAAGCCAAAAATTAACGCTCCGCCTGTAATGTCCACGGCGGACCTAAGGGAGTGCGGGCCAGGATGATCAAGCAGCGCGAACCACGCAGGAAGGTGTTGGTGCGTGCGCGCATGCGTTCGGGTACCGAATGGCACGACGTGATCATCCACAATATGTCCTCGCGCGGCCTGCTCGCGACCTCGAAGGTGCCGTGCAAGACGGGTACGGTGATCGAGCTGCGCCGCGTGCACCACGTCATCGTCGGCCGCGTGGTCTGGGAAAAGGATCAGTATTTCGGCGTGCGCACGCAGGACCGGCTGGACGTCGACGCGATCGTCGATGCCAAGCCACCGGCGTTCAAGCCGGGAAGCGAGCCGACGCGGGACGACGAACGTCGCTCCGCGCCGCGCCGCATCACCGCCGCGTCGATCGCTGAGCGCGAGGCGCGCAGCCGCCGATTTTCCTCGGTGTTCCAGTTCGCCATCCTTGGTGCGGCGGCCTGTCTCGGTGCCGCTCTGGTCGCCGAGCGGGTCGGCCATGTCCTCTCGAGCCCGTTCGCGACAATCAGCGAGCATCTCGCCGCCAGTTGACGCACGTCGGTGGAACCGGGGCGGGGGCGGCGGCATTGGCGCCGTTCTCTCCTGTCAAAGGCTTCCGCCATGCCGCTTCCCGCCTCGCCCGTCTGGTTCATCACGGGTTGTTCCACCGGCTTCGGGCGCGACCTTGCCAGGCTGGTGCTCGATCGCGGCTGGTCGGCGGTGGTCACCGCCCGTGATGCGGCGCGGGTCGAGGATCTGGTCGCGGATGCGCCGGAGCGCGCGCTGGCCTTGTCGCTGGACGTCACCGAGGCAAAGCAGATCGCCGATGGCGTGCGCCGGGCGGAGGAGCGCTTCGGCCGGATCGACGTGCTCGTCAACAATGCCGGCTATGGCTATCAGGCGAGCGTCGAAGAGGGCGAGGAGGATGCGATCCGCGCTCAGTTCGACACCAACGTCTTCGGCCTGTTCTCGCTGACGCGCGCCGTCCTGCCCGGCATGCGCCAACGGCGCAGCGGTCATATCGTCAACTTCACCTCAGTCGCCGGCCTCGTCGGCTTCCCAGGCTCGGGCTATTATGCCGCGAGCAAGCATGCGGTGGAGGGCTGGTCGGACAGTCTCGCGGCAGAGGTCGGCCCGCTCGGCATTGCGGTGACCTGCGTCGAGCCGGGGCCGTTCCGCACCGATTGGGCCGGGCGCTCGCTGCAGCAGACGCCCAATCGCATCGCCGACTATGCCGATACGGCCGGCAAGCGGATGGACGCGACCAAGGGCTATAGCGGCACGCAGGCCGGCGATCCGGTCCGCGCCGGCGAGGCGATCATCGCGGCAACACAGGAGGCGCAGCCGCCGCGTCACTTGGTGCTCGGCCGGTTCGGCATCGATGCCGTGACCGATAAGCTGCGCGAGCGGCTGGCCGAGATCGAGGGCAGGCGGGAGCAGGCCATCGCGGCGGATTTTCCGGAAAGCGACTCCGCGGGATGACGGTTCGCCAGAGCCGAGTCTTGACAGAATTGACGCCTGAACGGGCCTGTCGGGTTCCTCGCCCGGCGAATGCAAGCTGACGATACGAAAGAGCGTTCGATCACTCTAGATCAGCTGCGCGCGTGTAGGACAGCGATAAGAACGCGCAAACAAAAAGGGCCGGGATCGCTCCCGGCCCTTGTCCTGTCACCGGAAGGCGAGGGCGTCAGGCGCCCGCGACCTCGGTGGTGTCAACCTTGATGCCCGGGCCCATGGTCGAGCTGATCGCGACCTTGCGGACGTACTTGCCCTTGGCGCCCGACGGCTTCGCCTTGACGACCGCATCGACCAGCGCATCGAAGTTGCGGCGCAGGTCTTCGGCGGCGAACGACGCCTTGCCGATGCCCGAATGGATGATGCCGGCCTTCTCGACGCGATATTCGACCTGACCGCCCTTGGCGGCCTTCACCGCTTCGGCGACGTTCATCGTCACGGTGCCGAGCTTCGGGTTCGGCATCAGGCCCTTCGGACCCAGCACCTTGCCGAGGCGGCCGACGACGCCCATCATGTCCGGGGTCGCGATGCAGCGATCGAACTCGATGGTGCCGCCCTGGACGGTTTCCATCAGGTCTTCCGCACCGACGACGTCGGCGCCGGCGGCGCGCGCTTCGTCAGCCTTGGCGCCACGGGCGAAGACGCCGACGCGGACGGTCTTGCCGGTGCCGGCCGGCAGCGTGACGACGCCGCGGACCATCTGGTCGGCGTGACGCGGATCGACGCCGAGGTTCAACGCGACCTCGATCGTCTCGTCGAACTTCGACGACGCGCCCGAGCGTGCCAGCGCGATCGCCTCGTCGACGCCGTGCAGCTTCTCACGGTCGATCGTGACGGCCTTCTGCTTCTTGGTCAGCTTTGCCATGATCTCAGCCCTCCACCACTTCGAGGCCCATCGCGCGGGCGGAGCCTTCGATGATCTTGGTCGCAGCCTCGATGTCGTTGGCGTTCAGGTCCTTCATCTTGATCTGCGCGATCTCGCTCAGCTTCGAACGCGCGATCTTGCCCGCCGACACCTTGCCCGGCTCCTTCGAGCCCGACTTCAGGTTGGCGGCCTTCTTGATGAGATAGGTCGCCGGCGCGGTCTTGGTCTCGAACGAGAACGAACGGTCGGCATAGACGGTGATGACGGTGGGCAGCGGCGTGCCCTTCTCGACTTCGCCGGTCTGCGCGTTGAACGCCTTGCAGAATTCCATGATGTTGACGCCGCGCTGACCCAGCGCCGGGCCGATCGGCGGCGACGGGTTGGCGGAGCCCGCGGGCACCTGCAGCTTGATGTAGCCGGTAATCTTCTTTGCCATGTCACTCTCTATTCCGGGCCGGCGAACCGGCCCATTTCAAGTCGAGCGGTCGTGACGGGCGCCGAGTTGTCCCGGACGCCCTGCCGCTTGGGTTTCCAGCCATTGGTTGGAAGCGCGGGCGCATAGCCGAAAGCGGCGGCGGGGGCAAGGGGCGGTGCCGGTGAGGGGTTTGCCGATCGGTTCTCAACGAACTTGCGACCGATCTCGACATGATTATGATTGGGATTTGGAACGACCGGGGGGTGAGATGAACTGGACAGCGGGTGTCTGCGCGCTGGCAATCGCCGCGTGTGGGGCAGGGCGGACTGAGGCCCAATCCAGTCAGGCCCACTCCCAGGCAGGCGCCGGCGCGTCGCCGGCTGCCCGGACGCTGGCGGAGCGGTTCGGCGCGCGCGAAACGGTGCGCGACATCAGCCTGTCCCCAGACGGGAAGCGGGTCGCGATCGTCGGCGCGGGCGCGACGCGCGATATGATCACCATCATCGACCTTGCGACGTTCAGACCATATCCGCTGAACGCGACGGCGGCGGAGAAGGTGCAACTGAGCGGTTGCGGCTGGTCGGCATCGGATCGGTTGGTGTGCCGCTATCGCGGCATCGCTGACGTCTACGGGCTGAAAGCCGCTTACACCCGCACCGTCGGGATGGACATCGACGGCGGCAACGTCCGCTATCTCGGCCGGCGCGTTGGAGTGGACGCGGTTCGTGTGAGCCAGTTTGCCGGGGAGGTCATCGACTGGCGGAACGGCGACGGATCCGTCCTGATGACGCACGATTACGTGCCGGAGGACGCGCAGGGATCGCAGCTGCATTCGTATAAAAACGGCATGGGTGTCGATCTGGTCGACACGCGCACGGGCAAGGCGGCAACGGTCGAAGCCCCGAATATGACGGCCACCGACTATATTGCCGACGGGTTGGGCAACGTGCGCGTGCGGGTGCTCATGCCGAAGCGGAACGATGGCCTGCTGAAGGGGCAGACCGTCTATCACTACCGCACCAGGAATGGCGGCGAGTGGAAGGAGTTCAGCGTCTCCACGCCGGACAATGACGTCTTGGAGCCGGTCGCGGTCGACGGCACGGCGGACGTCGCTTATGCGGTGCGTGGACTGAACGGGCGGCGGGCGCTCTATCGGGTCGCGCTCGACGGCACGATGAAGGAGGCGCTGGTATCGAGCAATCCGATGGTCGATGTGGGCGCGGTGGTGCCGATCGGACGCCGGGGCCGGATCATCGGTGCGACCTACGTGACGGACCGGCGCCAGGTCGATTATTTCGATCCTGAATATCGAAAGCTTGCCGCATCGCTGGCGAAGGCGCTGCCGCGCACGCCGCTGATCCAGTTCGTCGGCGCGTCCGCCGACGAGAGCCGCCTGCTGGTGTTCGCGAGCAGCGATGTCGATCCGGGCGTCTACTATCTCTACAACAAGGCCAACCGTCACCTCGATGCGATCACGCTCGCCCGGCCGGAGCTTGAGGGCCTGCCGCTCGCCGAGATGAAGGCGGTGACGTATAGTGTGGCGGATGGTACGAAGATCCCCGGCTATCTGACCTTGCCGCCCGGCGGCAAGACCCGGAACTTGCCGACCATCATCATGCCGCACGGCGGCCCGAGCTATCGCGACGAATGGGGCTTCGACTGGCTGGTCCAGTATTTCGCGCAGGCGGGTTATGCAGTGCTGCAGCCCAATTTCCGCGGCTCGAGCGGCTATGGGGACGCCTTTTTCGCCAGCAATGGCTTTCGCTCATGGCAGACCGCGATCGGCGACGTCACCGACGCCGGACGCTGGCTGATCAAGGAAGGGATCGCAGACCCCGCCAAGCTCGCGATCGTCGGCTGGTCCTACGGTGGCTATGCGGCGTTGCAGGCGAACGTTGTCGATCCCGATCTGTTCAAGGCGGCGATCGCGATCGCGCCCGTCACCGACCTTGCCATGACCAAACGCGAGGCGGTGGGCTTCGAAAACGAGAGGCTGGTGGCGATGCAGGTCGGATCGGGTGCGATGATCGCGGCCGGCTCGCCCGCGCGCCATGCCGACCGGTTCAAGGTGCCGGTGCTGATGTTCCACGGCGACCAGGACATCAATGTCGGCGTCGACCAGTCGAAGGCGATGAACACCGCCCTGCGCCGGGCGGGCAAAGACACCACTCTGGTCGTCTTCCCCAAACTCGATCACCAGTTGGACGATGCCACCGTGCGCGCCAAGATGTTGGCGGACAGCGACGCGTTTCTCCGCAAGGCGCTGAAGCTGGGGCAGTGAATCGCCACCGCACGTCTTGTCGGACAATTCTTTGCAATCGTTGTGGTTGTGGGTAAAGCTGTCACCGTGATCGCGGTCGGAAGCGACAGCATGGGAGGGACGGGATGCACACAATTCGATCGATCGTCGGGTTCGGCTTGGCCGCCACCATCGTGTTCCCGCTGATCGCCGGCGCGCAGACGCCCGCGGCGCATACCTTCACCACCGGCGGCGGCAAGTTTCTGAAGGACGGCAAGCCGTACCAGATCATCTCCGGCGAGATGCATTATGTGCGCATTCCGCGCGAATATTGGCACGACCGGCTGCGTAAGGCGAAGGCGATGGGGATCAACACGATCACCACCTACGCCTTCTGGAACGCGCACGAGCCCAAGCCCGGCGTCTATGACTTTAGCGGCCAGAACGACATCGTCGGCTTCATCCGCGCCGCGCAGGAAGAGGGGCTGGACGTCATCCTGCGCCCCGGCCCCTATGTCTGCGCAGAGTGGGAGCTGGGCGGCTATCCGGCGTGGCTGCTGAAGGATCGCAAGCTCGTCCTGCGCTCGACCGATCCGCAATACACCGCCGCCGTGGATCGCTGGATCAAGCGGCTGGGGCAGGAGGTGCAGCCGCTGCTGCTCAAGAATGGCGGGCCGATCATCGCGGTGCAGCTCGAGAACGAATATGGCGCCTTCGGCAGCGACCAGGCCTATCTGCGCGGGCTAGAGGCGACCTATCGACGCGCGGGCCTGGCCGATGGCGTGCTGTTCACGTCGAACCAGGCGGGCGACCTGGCCAAGGGATCGCTGCCCAATCTGCCATCGGTGGTCAATTTCGGCTCGGGCGGTGCCGCCAATGCCGTTGCCAAGCTGGAGGCCTATCGCCCTGATGGGGTGCGGATGGTTGGCGAATATTGGGCCGGCTGGTTCGACAAATGGGGCGAGGACCATCACGAGACCGACGGGCAGAAAGAGGCCGAGGAACTGGGCTTCATGCTCAAGCGCGGTTATTCCGTGTCGCTCTACATGCTGCACGGCGGGACAACGTTCGGCTGGATGAACGGCGCGGATTCGCACACCGGCAAGGACTATCATCCCGACACCAACAGCTACGATTACGACGCGCCGATCGATGAGGCGGGCAATCCGCGCTACAAATATGCCCTGCTGGCCAAGGCAATCGCCGCGGTGACGGGAACGCCCGCCGCGCCGACGCCGGCGCCGAACGTCGCCAGGACCTTCCCGGTCTCGACAATCCGCCGCAGCGCGTCGCTCTGGAACAACCTGCCCCAGCCGGTGCGCGCCGCGCAGCCGATGACCTTCGAGGAACTGGGCCAGAATTACGGCTACGTCCTGTACCGCGTACCGCTCGCCGCGGGGCAGGGCGGCACGCTGACGCTGAAGGGCATGCACAGCTATGCGCAGGTCTATGTCGACCGGCAGCTGGTCGGCACGCTTGATCGGCGGCTCGATCAGGAGACGGTGACGCTGCCGCGGACGGCCAAGGCGGCGACGCTCGACATATTGGTCGAGAACACCGGCCGGGTGAATTATTCGCATGCGATCCGTACCGAGCAGGCCGGGCTGACCGGGGCGGTGACGCTCGACGGGCAGCCGCTCAAGGACTGGAGCATGTACCGGCTGCCGATGGACGATCTGTCGCGGTTCGCGATGACGGCGGCGCCGTGCAGCGGCCCGTGCTTCTATGAGGCGGATCTGACGGTCGACCGGCCGGCCGACACCTATCTGGACGCGCGCGGGCTGCACAAGGGCCAGCTGTGGCTGGGCGAGCACAATCTCGGTCGTTTCTGGTCGATCGGGCCGGTGCACACCCTCTACGTGCCCGCGCCATGGCTGAGGGCGGGTGCGAACCGGGTGACGTTCTTCGACCTGACGGGCACGCCGGACGAGCGGCTGTCGACGGTGGCGGCGCCGGTGTGGGGCGCGATCACCCGGCAGCGCGAGGCGCAATAGCGGCTGTCCCATCCTTCGCCCCTTCTGCTTCACCGGCGAAGGCCGGATAGGCAGGGGAAGGGGCGAGGGTGGCGACTTACGCCGCCTGCCGGACCACCCAATCCTCGGCATGCGCGAAGGCGGGGGCGTCGTCGACATCGATCCACGACAGATCGCTGCAATCGACGATCCGGGCGCGGCCATCGGCAGCAAGGCGGCGGACGCCCTCGGTCAGCGAGGGGCTTTCCAGCGTGGCCAACGCATCGAAGAAGCGCGGGCCGACCGCGAACACACCGGTGTCGTAGCAATCGTGCGGGGCGAGTCCCTTGCCGATCGCGACGATCCGGTCGTCCGCCGTCGCAACGCAGGTGACGTCGAGCGGATCGACCCAGGGATGGCCCAGCCGCCGGTCGATGCCAAGCGTCAGGCCCGTGCCGGGGCCCGCTTCGGCAAGCCGACGGTAATGGGCGGGCTGGACGAGATGGTCGCACATCGCCAGCACCGCGCCCTCCTGGCCAACCCAGTCGCGCGCGGCGAGCGCGGAGACGCCGTTGGGCTGCTGCCAGTCGGTCATCACCACCGCAACCGCCAGCGGCCAGTGGCGCCCGACCAGATGCGCGGCGATCGCGTCGGCGCCATAGCCGAGCGACACCACCGCGCGGGTCAGCCCGGCCGCGGCCATGCCCTCCAGCGCGTGGTCGATCAGCGCCCGCCCGGCAACCGCGCAGAGCGGCTTGTAGGGCGCGACGCCGCGGAGCCGGCTGCCGGCGCCGGCGGCGAGCAGCAGGCCCGTGGTCAGCATCAGGCGGCCTTGATGAACGCCTCGACCTCGGCATGCGCGATGTCGTCGGTCATCTGCGTGCGCGGGTGCTTGCAGAAATAGGCGCTGGCCGGATCGATCACGCCCTTGAGGCCGCGATCCTTCGCAATCTTCGCGCAGCGGATCATGTCGATCGCGACGCCGGCGCTGTTCGGCGAATCCTCGACTGACAGGCGCAGCTCCAGGTTCATCGGCACGCCGCCGAACAGCTGGCCTTCCATGCGCAGGAAGCAGACCTTGTTGTCGTTCTGCCACGGCACATAGTCCGACGGGCCGATGTGGACGTTGTCGTCCTCCAGCCGTTCCGCTGCGACCGACTGCACCGCTTCGGTCTTCGACACCTTCTTGGAGGCGAGGCGGCGGTGGTTCGACATGTTGAGGAAGTCGGTGTTGCCGCCGGTGTTGAGCTGGTAGGTGCGGTCGAGCTTGACGCCGCGCTTGGCGAACAGGTCGGTCAGCACACGGTGGACGATGGTCGCGCCGAGCTGCGCCTTGATGTCGTCGCCGATGATCGGCACGCCGGCCTCTTCGAACTTCGCCGCCCATTCCGGGTTGCTGGCGATGAACACCGGGATGTTGTTGACAAAGGCGACGCCCGCTTCGAGCGCGCATTCTGCATAAAATTCAGTGGCTTCCTGGCTGCCGACCGGCAGGTAGTTCATCAGCACGTCGGCGCCCGAGCGCTTCAGTTCGGCGACCACGTCCGCCTTCGACGGCTGGGTGTCGTTGGCGACGATGAAGGTGCGCTCGTCCTTATAGTCGCCCATATGGTCGGCGACGCCGTCGAGCACCGCACCCATGCGCACGATCGTGCCGGTCGCCGAAACGTTGGGGGCGAAGATGGCGGTGCAGTTCGGCTTGGCGAAGATCGCCTCCGCCACGTCCTTGCCGACCTTGCGCGAGTCGACGTCCCAGGCGGCGACGACCTTGATGTCGCTCGGCTTATAGCCGGCGACTTCCCAATGCATCAGTCCGATCGTGTCGTTGGTGCCCTCGCGGTAATAGTCGAGGCCCTGCACCAGCGAGCTGGCGCAGTTGCCGATACCGATGATGGCGATGTTGATGGCAGTCATGAATGGCCCTGTTCACTGGAAAGGAAGGACGGTTGCGATGCCGCGCCGTGGACGAAACTGCGTTCCACGAGGCGGTGGCGATACAGGCCGACGGCGCAGACGGCGCTCAGCGGCAGGATTTCAAACCACCAAAACAGCGTCGGGCTGGCTATCAGACAGGCGATGACGATCGCCCAGACGCGGATATTGGCGGTGAGCAGCGATTGCAGCCGCATCACCGGCACCGCGCGGGTGGCATAAGCGGCGGCAAAGGCGGCGCGATCGGGCGCGGCGGCGAAGCGGCGTTCGAACGGCATGGCGGCACGGTCGACCGCGGTCGCTACCGTATCGTAGAGGCGAACGAGGAACGGACCGGTCGGCACCGGCGGCGCGGCGAGCGGCTCGCCGCGGACGCGACGATGGAAGCGCGCCCGCTCGCCCTCGTACAGGCTCGACTGGACGGCATGCGCGACGCCCGCGACGATCGCGAGCAGCCAGCCGCTCCAGGTGCCGACCGAGAAGGCGAGCGACAGATAGATCAGCGCGAAGACGCCGTGATCGCATAGGCCGTCGAGCATCCGGCCGAGCGCGCTGGCCGTCTTGGTCGCGCGAGCGATCATGCCGTCGAGCCCGTCGGCGATCAGCCAGGCGATGGCGAAGACCAACCCGATGAGCGCCGCGGCAGGATTGCGATATTGCGAAAAGGCCGCCGCGGCGACGCCGCCACAGATCAGCCCGGCGATCGACACGCTGTTCGCCGAGATCCGCCGCGCGAGGGCATGGCGCAGCAAGGCGTGCGCCGCCGGGTGGATCAGATAGAGGTTGGATGGGTCCTCGATCCGGCGATCGCGCGAGCCATCCCGGAGCGGGGTTGTCATCGGACTGTCACCTTGCGCTCACAATCGTATAAGCGCAAGAACCTACGGCAGCTTCGCTACCCGATCCGTCGCCGATCCGGCCGCTTCGATCGCCATCGCGTCACGGCACGTTGGTGCGCAATTCCTCGACCCAGATCGCCGCCGTGCCGTCGGACGGGGCGCGCCAGTCGCCGCGCGGGCTGACCGCGCCGCCCGCCGACACCTTGGGTCCGTTGGGCAAGGCCGAGCGCTTGAATTGGCTGGTCTGGAAGAAGCGCACCAGGAACCGTTCCAGCCAGTGCTTGATCGTCGCCAGATCATAGGCGGTGCGCGCATCGGCGGGATAATCCGCCGGCCAGGCGCCGTGGTCGACGTCGCGCCAGGCGTGCCAGGCAAGGAAGGCGATCTTCGACGGGGCCAAGCCGTGGCGGATCACGTAATGGGCGAAGAAGTCGTTGAGCGCATAGGGGCCGATCATCGACTCGGTGGATTGCAGCGCGCCCGTCTCCGCATCGGCGGGAACGAGTTCGGGCGAAATCTCCTGCGCCAGGATCGCCGCCAGCACCTGGTTGGTCGCCCCGTCATATTGGCCGGTGCGGATGCACCAGCGGATCAGGAACTGGATCAGCGTCTTGGGCACGCCGGCATTGACCGCATAATGGCTCATCTGATCGCCGACGCCATAGGTGCACCAGCCGAGCGCCAGCTCGCTGAGGTCGCCGGTGCCGAGCACCAGCCCGCCGCGCTGATTAGCCAGCCGGAACAAATAGTCGGTGCGCAGCCCCGCCTGCACATTCTCGAACGTCACGTCATAGACGGGCTCGCCGCGGCCGAAGGGGTGGCCCATGTCGGTCAGCATCCGCGTCGCGGCGGGGCGGATGTCGATCTCCTCCGCGGTGATGCCGAGCGCGCGCATCAGCGCCCAGGCCTGGCCCTTGGTGGCGTCGCCGGTGGCGAAGCCGGGCATGGTGAAGCCCAGGATATCGGCGCGCGGCCGGCCGAGCCGATCCATCGCCTTGGCGGCGACGATCAGCGCATGGGTTGAATCGAGCCCGCCCGACACGCCGATCACCAGCGTCCGGGCCCGTGCGGCGTCGAGGCGTTTGGCGAGCGCCTCGACCTGGATGTTGAAGGCCTCGTAGCAATCCTCATCGCGGCGGGCGGGATCGTTGGGGACGAAGGGGAAGCGACGGATATCGCGTTCCAGGCCGACATCGCCGCTGGCGGGGTGATGGTCGAAAGCGATCCGCCGGAAGCGCGTCTCGGGATGGCCGGTGAAGGCCGCAGAATCGTTGAAGGTGCCGGTGCGCAGCCGCTCCTGCGCCAGCCGCTCGAGATCGATGTCGGCGACGGTGATCCCCGGCTCGCGCGCGAAGCGATCGGATTGCGCGATCAGCTCGCCGAGTTCGTAGATCAGGCCCTGGCCGTCCCAGGCGACGTCGGTGGTGCTCTCGCCGGGTCCGGCCGCTGAATAGACGTAGGCGGCGGCGAGGCGCGCCGACTGCGCCGCGGCGAGCAGCATCCGCTCGCGCGCCTTGCCGATGACGATGTTCGACGCCGACAGATTGCAGCACAGCAGCGCGCCGGCCAGCGCCCCTGCCGTCGAGGGCGGGGTCGGCGCCCAATAATCCTCGCAAATCTCGGCATGGACGACGAAGCCGGGCAGATCGTCCGCCTCGAACAACAGGTCGATGCCGAACGGCACCTCGACATCGCCAAGGCGGATGGTCAGGCCAGTCAGCGCCGCGCCGCTCGCGAACCAGCGCTTCTCATAATATTCGCGGTAGTTCGGCAGAAAGGTCTTGGGCACGACGCCAAGGATGCGGCCGCGCGACACCGCCACGGCGCAATTGTACAGGCGGCCGGCGCGGACCAGCGCCGCGCCGATCAGGCAGAGCGGTTTCAGATGCGCGGTTCGTTCGGCGAAGGCGACGACCGCGGCGGCGCTGGCGCGCTGCTGCGCCGTCTGCAGATGCAGGTCGTCGAGCGCGTAGGAGGTGAGGTTGAGCTCCGGAAAAACGACGAGATCGACACCGCGCCCGTCCGCCTCTTCCGCCAGCGCGACTGCCGCGTCGAGATTGGCGGCGACGTCCCCGACGCTGGCGCGCGGGGTCGCGGCGGCGACGCGCACCATGCCGTGGCGGTGGATCGAGGCGAAGTGGCTGGCGAGGTCGGTCATTGGGATCCGGTGGTAGGGCGAGGGGGCGGGGCGATCAACTCGCCGGGCGCGGCGCGGGTCCGGTGTGGTTGGAATGGGAGCATTGTGGGGCATCCCTTCCTTCGTCATCCCCGCGGAGGCGGGGATCCAGAACCTTCGACGTCGCGGTTCAAGCGCGGTCTGCGCGTCTGGATCCCCGCCTGCGCCGGGGATGACAGAAGAAGACCGGGATGACGGGAAAACGGGGAGGGCATCGGGTGCACAACGCGGATGCGGGCCCCGCCCCGTGATGCTAGCGCGGCGGCCAAGGAGGCGCGGATGACGACGATCTACGGCATCAAGAATTGCGACACGATGAAGAAGGCGCGGGCATGGCTGGACGACCATGGTGCCGGCTACGTCTTCCACGATTACAAGGCGGAGGGCGTCGATGCCGAGCGGGTGCGGGGCTGGGTCGATCGGCTCGGCTGGGACACGGTGCTCAACCGCGCCGGCACGACCTTCCGCAAGCTGCCCGAGGCGGAGCGGATCGGGATCGACGCGGACAAGGCGGTGGCGCTGATGGTCGCGCAGCCGTCGATGATCAAGCGGCCGATGCTGGAGCATGGCGACACGCTGGTCGCAGGGTTCAAACCGGACCGCTACGCCGCGCTGTTCGGCTGATACCGCGAACGGCAGATGCCGTTGCATATCACGGGCGGACGGCGCACCATTCCCGATCGAAACAGGGGAGGGACGATGATCGTCACGCGAGCGCCGCACTGGTTCCGGATCGTCGCCTTGCTGCTGCTCGCCTGGGGCATGGTCGGCTGTGTCGCCTGCCTCCAGCAATTCCGCCTCGGCGCGGAGGCGATGGGGCCGGCCGACGATTACCAGCGCGCGCTCTACGCCGCGCTGCCGATCTGGTACAACGCGGTCTATGCGGTCGCGGTCGGTACCGCGCTGCTCGGCGCGTTGGCGCTGCTCGTCCGATCGGTGCTGGCGATCCCGCTGTTTGCCGTCTCGCTGGTCGCGGTGGCGATCCAGTTCGGCTGGCTGTTCGCGACGACCGACATCATCGCCCACCGCGGCGCCGCAGCGGTGGTGCCGTTTCCGCTGCTGATTGCCGGCATCGCGGCGGCGAGCCTGGGGCTGTCGCGTCATGCCCGTGCGCGGGGGTGGATCGGCTGAGCGCCCGCGCCTACAAGCCGCAGCCATGTCCACGACCTACACGCTCGATACCGCGACCAGCCGCGCGACGCCGACGCCGGTGCCGCTCAAGCGGCTGACCGTCCCCGCGATCCGCCGGCGCAAGGGCGGCGACCCCGACCGTGGCGGCCCGCTGGTGATGCTGACCGCCTATACCGCCCGCACCGCGCAGCTGCTCGATCCGCATTGCGACATGCTGCTGGTCGGCGACAGCCTGGGCCAAGTGATCTACGGCCTGCCGTCGACGGTGCCGGTGACGCTGGAGATGATGGCGGCGCACGGCGCGGCGGTGGTGCGCGGCAGCTATCATGCACTGGTCGTGATCGACATGCCGTTCGGCAGCTATGAGGCGTCGCCCGAACAGGCCTTTGCCAGCGCGGCGCGGCTGCTCAAGGAGACGGGCGCTGCCGCGGTCAAGCTGGAGGGCGGCGAGGCGATGGCGCCGACGGTGCGCTTCCTGTCGGAACGCGGCATACCGGTGTGCGGCCATGTCGGGCTGACGCCGCAAGCGGTCAATGCGCTGGGCGGCTATGGCGCGCGCGGTCGCAGCGAGGCGGAAGCGGCGAAGATCGTTGCCGACGGCCGGGCGATCGCCGAGGCCGGTGCCTTCGCCCTGGTGATCGAGGGGGTGATGGAACCGATCGCGATCGCGCTGACCGAGGCGGTCGGTTGCCCGACGATCGGCATCGGCGCGTCGGCCCGCTGCGACGGCCAGGTGCTGGTCGCCGAGGACATGCTCGGCATGTTCGAGCGCACTGCCAAGTTCGTAAAGCGCTACGACGATATCGCCGGCCGTATTTCCGCCGCAGCCGAAGCCTATGCGGGCGAGGTGCGTGCGCGGACCTTTCCGGGCGCGGAACAGGTCTACGTCGCCAAGGAGTAGGATGACGCGCGTCCGTCTTTCGTTTCGTGCCCGGCGCGGCTACAAGTCCGCGCTTTCATGCCCCCGTTCTGACCGGAGCCCGTCTTGGCGCTGACCCCGAATACCAATGAAGCGTTCCTGCGCGAAGTCGACGACGAGGTTCGTCGCGATCAATTGCTCTCCTTCTGGGAACGCTACGGTCGCTGGCTGATCGGCGCAATTGTGCTGGCGCTCGCGCTGTTCGGCGGCGTCCTCTACTGGCAGCATCGTCGGTCGATGGCGGCGGGGGTCGAGGGCGAGAAGCTGCAGACGGCGTTCGATTCGCTGGCGGCGGACCAGCCGGCCAAGGCTGGTCCAGCGCTGAGCGAGCTCGCCGGGTCGAGCCACGACGGCTATCGCGCCCTCGCCAAATTCACCCAGGGCGATATCCTTCTTCAGAAGAACGACCTGAAGAGCGCCGCGGCCAAGTTCGCGGAGGTCGCCAACGACAATGGCGTGGCGCAGCCGTTCCGCGATCTGGCCCTGGTCCGTCAGACCAGCGCCGAATTCGACACGCTGAAGCCACAGGTGGTGATCGAGCGGCTTCGGCCGCTCGCCGTCGCCGGCAATCCGTGGTTCGGCAGCGCCGGCGAGATGGTCGCGATCGCCTACATCAACAGCGGCCGTCGCGATCTGGCGGCGACCCTGTTCAGCCAGATCGCCAAGGGCCAGGACGTGCCCGAATCGCTGCGTCAACGTGCGGTTCAGATGGCCAGCGTATTGGGCAACGATGCGTCGGCCGCCGCCGATACCGCCAATGTTCGCGTGGTGAAGCCCGCCACCGTTAAGGAAGCACAAGCGAAATGACATCCAAGTATCGGGCGTCCGTCGCGCTGGCCGCGCTGATGGCGCTTTCCGCCTGCGGCATCTTCAAGGGCGGCGGGGCGAAGAAGACGCCGACCGTCGGCGAGCGCGTGCCGATCCTGTCGTCGGAGAACGGCATCGAGGCGGATCGCACGATCGCCGACATTCAGGTGCTGCTGCCGGCGCCGGCGGCGAACGACGCCTGGGCGCAGCCCGGCGGCAATGCCGCCAAGTCGATGGGGCAGCTGGTCCTCGCCGACAGTCCCAGCCGGGTCTGGCAGGCCTCGATCGACGGCGGTTCGAACCGCGAGCGGCTCGGCGCCGCGCCGGTGGTCGCCGACAACAAACTGTTCGTCGACGACGTCGCCGCCACCGTCCACGCCTTCGACGCGACGACCGGCGCCAGCCTGTGGTCGACCAGCCTGACCGAGGGCAAGGTCAACCGCGCGGCCCGCTTCGGCGGCGGCGTCAGCTATGACGAGGGCCGCGTCTACGCCACCGATGGCCTTGGCGACGTCGTCGCGCTGAACGCCGCGGACGGCAAGGAGATCTGGCGCGCCAAGCCGGGCGGCCCGCTGCGCGGCGCGCCGACGATCGCCAATGGTTCGGTCTATGTGCTGAGCCAGGACAATCAGATCTTCGCGCTGAACGCCGCCGACGGCAAGGTGCAGTGGGCGCAGTCGGGTACGCTGGAAAGCCAGGGCGTGTTCGGCGTCGCGGCGCCGGCATCGAGCCAGGGCACGATCGTCGCCGGCTTCTCCAGCGGCGAGCTCAACGCCTATCGCTACGAGAACGGCCGCGTGCTGTGGGGGGACGCGCTGTCGCGCACCTCGATCACCACCTCGGTGTCGAGCCTGTCCGACGTCGACGCCAATCCGGTGATCGACAACGGCCGCGTCTACGCGCTGGGCCAGGGCGGCCGCATGGTCGCGCTCGACCTCGCCACCGGCCAGCGGCTTTGGGAGCAGAATTTCGCCGGTGTCGCCAACCCCTGGGTGGCGGGCGAATGGCTGTTCGCGGTGACCGACGATGCGCGGCTGATCTGCCTGGCGCGCTCGAACGGCAAGGCGCGCTGGATCGTCCAGCTGCAGCGCTTCAAGAACGCCAAGAAGAACAAGGGCGCGCAGGTGACCTGGTTCGGCCCGGTGCTGGCCGGCAACAAGCTGGTGATGACCAATGCGCTGGGCGAAGTGGTGTTCGCCAATCCGTCCGACGGCAGCATCACCGGCAAGATCGAGGGCAAGGTGCCTTATGCCCTGCCGCCGATCATCGCCAAGGGCACGCTGTATACGCTGAACGAACGCGGCCGCATCACCGCCTACAAATGAGGGCTAGGGGCGGCTCGCCCCCCGCCAATTCGGCTTCACCCCGGCACGGCCCGAGGCTTCCCGAACGGGAGGCTCCGGCCCGTGCCGGGGTGACGCGTTATGGAGCGGTCGCGCCCGCGTGACCTGCCGTCCGTCTTGCCCTAAAGGCCCTGCATGTCCCGTCTTCCCACTGTCGCGATCGTCGGCCGTCCCAATGTCGGCAAATCGACGCTGTTCAACCGCCTGGTCGGCAAGAAGCTGGCGCTGGTCGATGACCAGCCGGGCGTGACGCGCGATCGGCGGGAGGGCGAGGCGCATCTGATCGGGCTCGACTTCCGCGTCATCGATACCGCCGGTTACGAGGACGAGGACCCGCAGACGCTGCCCGGCCGGATGCGCCGCCAGACCGAGGCGGCGGTCGCCGAGGCCGACGTCGCGCTGTTCCTGGTCGATGCGCGCGCCGGAATCGTGCCGCTCGACGAGGAGATCGCCCGCTGGCTGCGGGGATCGACGACGCCGGTGGTGCTGGTCGCCAACAAGGCGGAGGGGCGCGCGGGCGAACAGGGCGTGCTCGAATCTCTGGCGCTCGGCTTCGGTGACCCGGTCCAGCTCTCCGCCGAACATGGCGAGGGGATCGGCGACCTGTTCGAAGGTATCCTGCCGCACCTCGAGGGCAAGGAGGCCGAGGACGAGGAGGAGGACGAGGACAATCCGTCGGCGCCGTTGAAGCTGGCGATCGTCGGCCGCCCCAATGCCGGCAAGTCGACCCTGGTCAATCGCATCCTCGGCGAGGAGCGACTGATCACCGGGCCGGAGGCGGGGATCACCCGCGATTCGATCGCGATCGACTGGACCTGGCATGACCGCGACGGCCATCCGCGTGCGGTGCGGCTGATCGACACCGCCGGCATGCGTAAGCGGGCCAAGGTGCAGGACAAGCTCGAGAAATTGTCGGTCGCCGACGCCTTGCGCGCGGTTGATTTTGCCGAAGTGGTGGTGCTGCTGCTCGACGCAACGCTCGGTCTGGAGGCGCAGGATCTGCGCATCGCCGACCGCGTGCTGGAGGAGGGGCGCGCCCTCATCATCGCGCTCAACAAATGGGACGTGGCGGAAAATGCCTCGTCGCTGTTCAACGGCGTCAAGAAGGCGCTGGAGGACGGCCTGTCACAGGTCAAGGGCGTGACCCTGCTCACTGTCTCGGCGGCGACGGGCAAGGGGCTCGACGTGATGATCCAGGCGGCATTCGAGACGCGCGAGGCCTGGTCGCGCCGCGTCCCGACCGGCGAGCTGAACCGCTGGTTCGAGCGCGCGGTCGACGCCAATCCGCCGCCGGCACCGGGCGGCAAGCGGATCAAGATGCGCTACGTCACCCAGGTCAAGACGCGGCCACCCAGCTTCGTGATCTTCGGTACCCGTGTCGACCAATTGCCGGCGAGCTACGAACGCTATCTGGTCAATTCGATGCGCAAGGATCTGGGCTTCGGCGCGGTGCCGGTGCGCCTGACGTTCCGCGCGCCCAAGAACCCATTCGACCGCAAGGATTGATCTTCGGTCCGCGTCTAGAGTGTTGAGCGGATATCGACAAAGACTTGCCGGATCGGGCCCGTTGGCAACGGCATGTTTACACCTCGCAGCCTACAGTTCGCCGGATTGAGTTGCGAGGCGCTGGGCGCAGACCGGGGAGGTTCGAAGTGTCGTTCGAAGGCAGCACGTTGGTGGATTGGGCGGCATTCGCACAGGCCCGTAGCGAGCTGGGCGCCGGTTTCGTGCGCATCCTCGGCTATTTCCGTGAGGACGGGGTCAAGTCGGTCGCGGCGATCGAACAGGCGATGCGCGGCAACAATGCCGCGGCGATGGTGATCCCGGCCCATACGCTGAAGGGCGAATCGCGCCAGTTCGGCGCCGAACCGCTCGGCATGCTGGCGGAGACGATCGAGGAGATCGCCCGCGATTGCGTCGAGCGTCACGACACCTGCGAAGAGGCGCTGGAGCATGTCGTGCGCCTGCGCCCGCTGTTCTTCGAGACGCTGCAATTGCTCGAGCGTGAGGCCAATCCCCTCGTCGCGCGCAAGCCGCTCGGCAGCGGCGGCTTCGGACGCAAATTATCGTGAACCGCCAGGGTCGTCGCGCCCTGGCCTTCATCATGTCGTCGGCATGACTCACAGCCGGACAGGCCCCGGGGCATAGCCCCGGGGTCGTTGGACGATCCGTCCGCCCTCAGGCGTTCAGATAGGGCGCGGCGCCCGTTTTCGGCGCATCGTGTTCGCTGATCGAATTGAGCTGGACGTAATTGTGCAGCCCCATCCGTTCGATCATCTCGAACTGCCGCTCGAGCGTGTCGACATGCTCTTCCTCGCTGGCCAGGATGCGCGCGAACAGGTCGCGGCTGATGAAGTCCTTGACCTCTTCGCAATAGGCGACCGCCGCCTTCAGCTGTTGCACCGCCTCCAATTCCATCGCCAGATCGGATCGGATCACTTCCTCGACCGTCTCACCGATGCGCAGGCGGCCGAGCAGCTGGAAGTTGGGCAGGCCATCAAGGAACAGGATACGCTCCGACAGCCAGTCGGCATGCTTCATCTCGTCGATCGATTCCATCCGCTCATATTGGGCAAGCTTGTAGACGCCCCAATGATCGAGCAGTCGATAGTGCAGCCAATATTGATTTATCGCGGTCAGCTCGTTCTTGAGCGCCTCGTTGAGGAATTCGATGACCTTGGGGTCGCCCTTCATCGTCATAGCTCCATTGTCCGATGGAGCTTGTGTAGCCGCGCGACACCGATCCGAACAACGGGGGCGGCCAAAAAAAGTCCGATATGGTCCGGCCGGTCGATCAGGCGGCGGTGCGTTCCAGGTCGATAATGGCGCGCGCCACGACACTACATTGTCCGCATTTCGCCTGACACCCGAGCGCCTTATACGCCTGACAGGCGGTCCGGCAGCCTTGCCGCGCGACTTCGCGGACTTGGCTTTCCCGAATGGCATTGCAGACGCAGACGACCATAAGCGCTCCCTCGGCGACACGGGAATAGTAGCGCTATTGCGAGGCGATCGCAAGCTCGTTGCGTGTCGTTCGCATCTTCTGGTCGCAGTGGCACGCCGTCTCACCGTGCCGCCGCCCGGCCCACGGCCCGGCGGCGGCGGCGGAGCGATCAGGCGAGTGCGGCGTCGCTGCCCATCAACGTCGGGAAGAACGCTTCATGCGCGGAGCGCAAGGCGTCGAGCGTGACGACATCGTCGCGGTCGGGCCGTTCGAAGATCAGCCGCTTGCCGCCGGTCCGGCCGAGCGGCTCCGCCTCGACGCCGGCGGCATGCGCCTCGGCGAGGAAGTCGACCAGGGCGTGGTCGTGGACGGTGACCACATAGACGCCTTGATCCTCCGCGAAGAAGGAGCGGGCGCAGCCGAACGGTTGCTTGCGGTCGATCATCGCGCCGATATTGCCGGCCAGCGCCATTTCCGCGAGCGTCACCGCGATGCCGCCGTCGGAGACGTCGTGGACCGCGGAGAGCTGGCCCTGGTCGATGCCGCGGCGAATTAGATCGCCGGTGCGGCGTTCCGCGTCGAGATCGACCGGCGGCGGCCGGCCGGCGTCACGACCCTCGATGCCGTGGCATTCGCGCAGGTAGAGCGACTGGCCGAGGTGGCCGCCACGCGTGCCGACCGCGAGGATGACGTCGCCCGTGCCCTTGAACGCGATCGTCATGTTGCGCTGCCAATCGGCGAGCAGGCCGACGCCGCCGATCGCCGGGGTCGGCAGGATCGCCGAGCCGCCGCCGGTCGCCTTGGATTCGTTGTACAGCGAGACGTTGCCCGACACGATCGGGAAGTCGAGCGCGCGGCAGGCGTCGCTCATTCCTTCGAGGCAGCCGACGATCTGGCCCATGATCTCAGGCCGTTGCGGATTGGCGAAGTTGAGGCAGTTGGTCACCGCGAGCGGCGTCGCGCCGACGCTGGTCAGGTTGCGCCATGCCTCCGCCACCGCCTGGCGGCCGCCCTGGACGGGATCGGCGAAGCAATAGCGTGGCGTGCAGTCGGTGGTGATCGCCAGCGCCTTGTCGGTGTCGTGCACGCGCACCACTGCGGCGTCGCCGCCCGGGCGCTGCACCGTGTCGGCGCCGACCATGTGGTCGTACTGCTCCCAGATCCAGCGGCGGCTGGCGATGTCGGGCGAGCCGATCAGCGTCAGCAGATCCTTGGCGATGTCGCGGCTTTCCGGCAGGCTGCCGGGCATCGCCGGCGGTACGGTCGGCACATGCGGCCGGTCGTAGAGCGGTGCCTCGTCGGCGAGCGGCGCGAGCGGGATGTCGCACACCACTTCGCCATGATGCTTCAGCACCATGCGCCCGGTGTCGGTGACATGGCCGATCACCGCGAAGTCGAGCTCCCATTTGCGGAAGATCGTCTCGGCCTCCGCCTCGCGGCCGGGCTTCAGCACCATGAGCATCCGCTCCTGGCTTTCCGACAGCATCATCTCATAGGCGGTCATGCCGGTCTCGCGCTGCGGCACGTCGTCCATGATCAATTCGATGCCGACGCCGCCCTTGGACGCCATCTCGACGCTCGACGAGGTGAGGCCCGCGGCGCCCATGTCCTGGATCGCGACGATCACGTCGGTCGCCATCAGCTCCAGACACGCCTCGATCAGCAATTTCTCGGTGAAGGGATCGCCGACCTGCACCGTCGGGCGCTTCTCCTCGGCATCCTCGCCGAAATCGGCCGAGGCCATGGTCGCGCCGTGAATGCCGTCGCGGCCGGTCTTCGACCCGACATAGACGATCGGATTGCCGATGCCGCTGGCCGCCGAATAGAAGATCTTATCCTGGTCGGCGACGCCGACCGTCATCGCATTGACCAGGATGTTGCCGTCATAGGCCGGGTGGAAGTTCACCTCGCCACCGACGGTCGGCACGCCGACGCAATTGCCGTAGCCGCCGATCCCATGGACGACGCCACTGATCAGGTGGCGCATCTTGGGATGATCGGGCCGGCCGAAGCGCAGCGCGTTCATGTTGGCCACTGGTCGCGCGCCCATCGTGAACACGTCGCGCAAGATGCCGCCGACGCCGGTCGCCGCGCCTTGGTACGGCTCGATGTAGGACGGGTGGTTGTGCGACTCCATCTTGAAGATCGCCGCCTGGCCGTCGCCGATGTCGATCACGCCGGCGTTCTCGCCGGGGCCACAGATCACCTGAGGGCCGGTGGTCGGCAGCTTCTTCAGATGGATGCGGCTCGACTTGTACGAGCAATGTTCGGACCACATCACCGAGAAGATGCCGAGCTCGACCAGATTGGGTTCGCGGCCGAGTGCGCGCAGCACCGTCTCATATTCTTCCGGGGAGAGGCCGTGTTCGGCGACGATCTCGGGCGTGATCTGGGTCATGGCCCGCGCCTGTAGCGGCTGCGCGGCCGTTCGTCACCCTCACGCGGGCACGGATCAGAAGGTCGCCTGCAGGTTGATCTCCAGGAAGCGGACCGTCGCCTGATCGCGCGCCAGTGCGGCCGGCGCATCGCGCAGGAAGGGTCCCTTGAACAACACCGCCGCATTGCTCTCCAGCCGCAGGTGATCGGGTATCAGCCAGTAGCGGATGCGCCCCTCGACCTGCTGCCCGGCGAAGCGGCCCGAGCGCCCGGTCGCGTCGGTGACACCGAAGAAGCGATCGTAGCGCGACGCCAGCCAGATGGCGCGATAGTCCGCCAGCGCCTCGACCCGCTTGCCGGGCTTGGCTTCGAAGCGCACCCCCGGCGCGCTGATGTTCTCGCGGGAGATCGCGCCATAGGTGCCCGACGGGCCGAAATCGTCGCGCCGGCTGCCGTATAGCGAATCGAACCGGCGGATGGTCCGCGCATCGCGGCCGTTGCCGCTCGCGTGATCGTAGAAGAGGCCGAGCCGTGGCTGGATCGGCGCGTCCCACGTATATCCTGCCGCGGCATGGACGAGGGTGGCGGAGACGTCGGCATGACGCGCGCTCGCTTCGGTGGAGGCACTGGCGTCGCCGAATTGATAGGCGACCTCGACATCCGCATCGACCTTTCCCGCCTTGCTCTCACGGCTCAGCCGCCCGTCCAGCGTGTGCAGCCGGCGGTCGGCGGTGGCGAAGCCCGGCGCGTCATGCTCGGCCAGGCGAAGATAGGTGATCTCCAGCGCGCTACCGGCGATCAGCGCCTTGCGCCGCACATGTCCGCCGATCAGCACCCGGTCGAACGTCTCCCGGTCCATCACCACCGCATTGCGGCGCACTCGCGTCGGATCGTCGGGCAGCTTTTGCTGCGGCAGCACGTAGAACAGGGTGAGGACCGTCTGCCGATCCGGTTCCAGGTCGCCGCGAATGCCGGTAAAGCCGTTGACGGTGTTGCCATATTCGTCGGTCGCGACAAGCCGGCCGGAGCCGAGATTGATCAGGAAGCGGCCGGCGTCGAGCGTCAGGTGGCGGCCGCGGCCGAGCAGGTCGTCGAGACGGAGCTTCAGATAGGCCTGCGGCAGTTCCACCGCATTGACCTCGCTGTTGCTGATCTGCGTGGTGCGGGCCAGCGCGTAACCGCGACTGTCGATCATCTCCGCGCCGATCGCCAACGGCCCCGGGCCATATTCCACCGCGATACCGGTGCGGAGCAGCACCGCATCCTCCGCCGTCGCCGAACCGGGACGGGGACGGCCGGCGACTCCTTCGAAGCGCAGACGGCTCGACGCGGTCAGGATCAGCCCATTCGGGTCCTTCTCCGGCGCGGTGTCCGGTTTGCCGGGCTTTTCCGTCGATGACGCCGGGGAGGCGGGCAGCGCCTGTGCCGCCAGCATGGCCGGATCGCAAGCGAAGAGCAGGGCGCAAGCCGTTCGTAGTCCCGTCATTGCGGTTGATTCGCGCGGCGCTTGCGTCAGGGTGATGACGGTGGCCATCGGATCGGCCTCAGCTCCGCCGCATCAGCACGACGCCGCCGATCACCAGCGCCGCACCCAACAACCGCGGCAGTGTGACCGGCTCGGTCTTCAGGCCGAGCAGGCCGAAATTGTCGAGCAGCAGCGCAGTGGCGAGCTGGCTGGCGATCGCCACGGTCAAGGCGGTGGCGAGGCCGAGGCGCGGCGCCGCATAGGCCATCGCCGCGACGAAGCCGGCACCGTACAGGCCGCCCAGCCAGGCCCAGCCGGGCCCACCCTTCAAGGCGGCCGGTGCGGTGCGGTCAAAGGCCACCCACGCGACCGCGAGCACGACCGACCCGACCAAGAAGGACACCAGCGCCGCCAGCACCACCGATCCGGACGTCTTGGCCAGTGCGGCGTTGGTCGGCGCCTGCACGGCGATGCCAACCCCGGCGAACAGGACGGCGAGCAGCGGCAGTAGGGCGGCGGGCATGCCGCCTGTTACGCGTAGGGCGGCTGGGTGTATCCCTTGGGACTAAGCGTGAAGATCTCGCAGCCGTCCTCGGTGATGCCGATCGAATGTTCAAACTGCGCCGAGAGCGAGCGGTCGCGCGTCACCGCCGTCCAGCCGTCGTCCAGCAGCTTTACGTCGGGGCGGCCGATGTTGATCATCGGCTCGATCGTAAAGATCATGCCCGGCCGCAGCTCCGGCCCGGTACCGGGCCGGCCGACATGCACCACCTCCGGCGCGTCATGGAACAGCCGGCCGAGGCCATGACCGCAGAAATCGCGCACCACGCCATAGCGGTGCTTCTCCGCATGCCGCTGGATCGCATGCGCGACGTCACCCATGTGGTTGCCCGGTCGCGCCTGCTCGATGCCGAGCATCAGGCATTCGTAGGTCACCTCGACCAGCCGCTTCGCCTTCAGCGGCACGTCGCCGATCAGATACATGCGGCTGGTGTCGCCGTGCCAGCCGTCGACGATCGGGGTCACGTCGACATTGACGATGTCGCCCGCCTTCAGCGTCTTGTCGCCGGGTATGCCATGGCAGACGACATGGTTGATCGAGATGCAGGTCGAATGGGTGTAGCCGCGATAGCCCAGGGTCGCCGGCACGCCGCCGCCGGCGGTGACGAAATCGTAGATCAGCCGGTCGATCTCCGCCGTGGTCACGCCGGGGACCATGTGCGGCACCAGCATGTCGAGCGTCTCGGCGGCGAGCTTGCCCGCCTTGTGCATGCCGGCGAAGGCGGCGGGGCCGTGCAGCTTGATGGCGCCGGTGCGCGCCTCCGGCGCGTCGGAGGTGACGTTCACATATTCGGTCATCGCCATCATATAACGTGGCGGGCGCGGTTTTGCGAGGCTAAGGCAAGGGTCATGACAGCTGAGCGTATCTGGACCGCCGCGCTGGTGGTGATCGGCGACGAGATCCTCTCCGGCCGCACGCAGGACAAGAACATCGCGCAACTCGCCGCCTGGCTCAACGTCCAGGGCATCCGCCTCGCCGAGGTACGGGTGGTCCCCGACCGACAGGAGGCGATCGTCGAGGCCGTCAATATCCTGCGGGCGCGCAACGACTATCTGTTCACCACCGGCGGCATCGGCCCGACCCATGACGACATCACCGTCGATGCGATCGCCGCGGCGCTTGGCGTCGCCGTCGTCCACCACCCAGAGGCGATGGCGATCCTGGAGGCCTATTACCAGACGCGCGGCGGGCTGACCGATGCGCGCGCGCGGATGGCGCGGGTGCCGGAAGGGGCGACATTGATCCCCAACCGCGTCTCCGGCGCGCCGGGCATCCATGTCGGCAATATCTTCGTCATGGCCGGCGTGCCGCATATCACCGCCGGCATGCTCGACGCGCTCACCGGCACGCTGCAGGGCGGCCTTCCGGTCGTCTCCGGCACGATCGGTTGCTGGGTTGCTGAAAGCGAGGTCGCCGATCTGCTCCGCGACGCCGAGAAAACGCACGAAGGCGTCGCGATCGGCAGCTATCCCTTCTTCCGTGACGGCCGTACCGGGGCCAATTTCGTTGTCCGCAGTCCGGACGCTGCGTTGGTCGACGCCTGCCTCGCCGACCTGACGCAGGCCTTGGAGGCGGGTGGGCGCAGCGTGGTGCAGGGCGGAATCTGATAGGGGGCGACGCACCGTGCGGCGGTGGTCGGATGGCGAGCGGTGCGCAACGCCAGCGTCGGCCTGCTGCAACGGCGAGAAACGTCGATCGTGGTATCGGCGCACGACGTGGCGGGCTCATGATGGCGCGTGTTGCAGCCTTTCCGCACGGTTCGCTAGGTCGCACCTACGAGGCCAGGGGATCGGGCGCCCTTCGTCGGCAGTCAGGATCGGCACAGTGCGGTCTTCCCGCATGTGCCGATGCCGATATCGATGCCGTGTGATCAGGCGGGCGTGGCGCCCGCGGTGCCGCATTTGGCGAACTGACCTTTCGCATTCTTGCAGCGAACGGCCTTCGCCGGAGCCTTTGCCGCGCACTTGATGAACTTGCCGGTCTTGGGATCCTTGCACGGCGCGGCGAATGCCGGAGCGCCGGCAACGAGGCTTAAGGTTGCGGCGGCAAGCAGAATGGTGCGCATGTCAGGCTCCTCTTCTCATGGAGGGAGGAGCGTGCGCCGCCGAACGCGGCTCGTCAACCATCTGTTATGTCTGATATTTCATGGTTGGCACGATCGTCATCCATGGCCGCCCGCATGCCCTCGTCCGGTGCGATGACGGGGCGTCGGACCGGGTCGCAGAACCGGTTGTTACTGGGGGTGGGCCGCGGATTTCCGGTCTCGGGCGGCGTCGGCGTTCGTGCGCCTGCGACAGGTTTGGCTGCGGCCGGTCTGTCGACGTGGCAATGACGGCTTAACGGACGTGGGATGTGCGTCGGCCAGGGCTGGGGACACGCCGGCGCGGATGCCGTCGCAAGTGTAGCTCAATGGTAGAGCAGAAGCTTGCCAAGCTACACGAAGAGAACGTTTCATTATCTTTTGGATCGATCATGGATCCTGAGCCCAGTTGCCGCCCACCGTTCCTGCAGCATCACAAACTGCCGGTCGCGAGATTGTCGGTGGTGGTGCGAGAAGGCCGGTAATGGTCCATCGTGATGGCGCTCAGGCGAATGCCGGCGTCAACGACGAAATCCTCTCGCATGACAGAGCGGCTGCCATTGTCGCGATCGAGGCCGATAGCACCGGTGCGAACCACATTGCGCCAGGCGCTGCCTGTGCTTTCAATAGCTTAGCTAGTGTAACACAATGTCATTTTAAAATATTAATTCTTTGTTGGTGTGCCAAAATCGGGCATATGAACGGACAGAATCAAACGTTTTCTCCAACTATCAAAAACTTACTAGCTATTAGTGATCGTTTGGTTACAGAATCGAGACGCAAGTTCTGTTTCTCTTCTTGTGGACAGTAAATGTTAATTGGATTATTACCTTGTCCGTCCGCCAAAAAGGCTAGCAGGAGGTGTGAATATTATGTCTTTGTTCAAAGGTTTAGCAGTCTTCGCGGCTGCGTCGGCAGCACTCGTTGGTGCCGCATCCGCTGAGGCTGCCAAAGTCAACTTCCTTTATGAAGGCATTTTGGAGAGCAAGGGCACGGCTGTCGGCTCGTTCGACATCGCCGATAGCGAACTGGCGCGGCTCAACAGCGGCACCACGCCGCTGTCAAAGGCCGACTGGTCGGCGGTCAGCAACCTCGTCATGACGGTCTCGGGGGCGAGATGGGGCAATGGCACGTTCTCGACGGCCGATTTCACCGGGCTCACCTTCTATATTCCGGCCACGCTCGATCTGAGCAAGGATCTCGTTGGTCAGCGAATCGACAGCAATTATGTTTTCGGCCAGCCGCATAGCGGCGCGTTCGCGGGCGACCTGACGTTCAACCCGGTCTTCAAAAGCGATGCGTTGAAAAACGCGCCTTCGGCCGCGCGGACCTTCACGCTGCTCTCCTATGGCGGCTGGGACTATCTGCAACTCAAGTCGCTGACCGTCACTTCGGCGGTGCCGGAACCCGCCAGTTGGGCGATGATGATCGTCGGCATCGGCGCGGTCGGTTTCATGATGCGTCGCCGCCGGAAGGCCGGGATCAACACCAACGTGCGCTTCGCCTGACGCGCCCTTGTCAGGCTGAGTAAGGCCGTCACCCTGCACCTGGGGTGGCGGCCTCATGACGCATGTGGCCGAAAACCCATCGCAGCGCTGCCGCGCGCCTGCAGGTTTGTCGCCCACGTGATCAAGCTCGTATCGGTCCTCCCACGGCCAGCCAGGCGTCCGGCGACAATAGGCGGGGTTCGCGTCATTTTGTCCGCGTGACGATCGGGCGCGATAGGGCGACAGCGCGTGAGTTGCGGCCTCGTCAATCCGAATAGGGGCAAATCACCCGTTATGCGGGCGTGAATATAGGCAGCCGGACAAGCGGCAGCTTGCCGAGCTATCCAAGCGGGATACTTGTCGCCGTAGACCCGGATTCCGACGATCACCGCGAGGAGCGGATTACCCCGAATGTCCTCAGACTCGCTTTAGACTGCGGTTGCATCTCTCGCCGCCGTAGAGCGGCGTGGGATCAGGGTAGGGGCCACCATCTGTATCGGTTCGCGCGGTCTGCTCCTCCCGGTCACAAGCAGATCGAGCGCGGTCGAGGCGATCTGATCGAACGGGACCCGCAACGTCGTCAGCGGGGTGGGCAGGCAACCGACGATTGGGATGTCGTTGTAGCCTACAAGCGAGACGTCCTTTGGCACGCCGAGCCCAAGATTGATCAACGCGGACATGGCGCCGATGGCGGTGTTGTCGTTCACCGCGAAGATTGCGGTTGGGGGGGAGGCGAGCCGCATCAGCAAGAGGGCCGCATCCGTTCCCGCATCGATGCTGAAAGTCGATTCGACGATCAGCTCCGGATCCACATCGACGCCATGTTCGGTGAGCGCCCCGACGTAGCCGTTCCGCCGGCCGCGCGCGCTCGACGCATAATCAGGGCCAGCAATGATGCCAATGCGCCGATGGCCGAGATCGAGCAGATGGCGGGTCGCCAAATAGCCGCCCAGGCGATCGTCTCCGACAGAGGAGAGGCTTTTGCCGTCCGTCCGCAACGCCAATACGAAGGGGACACCCCGCTTGGTCAGCACGTCGGGCAGATCGTCCTCGTCGCGTGCCGTAGCGAGGACAAGACCGTCGACGCCGCGTTGCAGGAGGGACTCGGCGGCGCGCAGCTCATTCTCCACGCGGTCCTCGGTCGTCGCGACCAGGGCAATGCGCCCCGTACGGTCGCATGCCCGTGCGACCGCTTCGTAGAGCATGGCCATGACGGTGTCCGTTAGCCGGGGGACGATGACGCCTATCGTCATCGTCTGCCCCCGCCGCAGGCTGGCTGCAGAAACGTCGCGGACGTAGCCGAGCTGTTCGGCGACCTGCCGCACTTTTCGAGCGGATTCGCTGTCGGATGCCGGAAGACGCTCATCCAAAATGCGTGAGACGGTCGATTTCGACACCCCCGCAGCGGCGGCCACGTCGAGGATCGTCACCCGTCCGGTCTTGGCGCCGATTTCCATATCCCAATTCCCTGTAGCCGAACTGTTCGTTTGCGGTCGGAAGAGAGAATGCCTCAACGATCCGATTGACACCAGCACATTTCGGATCGATAACGGGAACGTTCCCGCCAACGTTCCAAGATGGCGGATTGACCTAGGAGAGACAGTCATGAGCCTGCACGATCCCGAGCCCCGCACCACCACGCGTGCCGCCCCCGAAAAGGTCATGGACCTGCGCGGTCTGAACCCGGCTCCTGTCACCGTGTTCACGAAGGACGGCCAGGTCGATTACGAGCAGAATGCCAAACTGGCGCGCTGGCTCGTCTCGGTCGAGGGCGTGAAGAGCCTCGTCATCCTGGGCCATGCGGGTGAGGGCACGTTCCTGACCCAGTCCGAGCAGGTGAAGCTGATCGAATGCTTGGTGGACGCGGTCGACGTGCCGATCATCGCCGGCATCACCGGCGAGGGTACTGAGGTCGCCGCCCAGGAAGCGCGCCGTGCCGCCGATGCGGGCGCGATCGGCGCTCTCGTCTATCCAAGCCATGGCTGGCTACGCTTCGGCTACCAGTTCGGCGCGCCGCAGGATCGTTACAAGGCGATCTACGAGGCCTCCGGCCTGCAGTGCATTCTGTTCCAATATCCCGACGTCACCAAGGCCACTTACAACCTCAAGACCCAGCTGGAGATCGCCGCACAGCCGGGCGTCGTCGCCACCAAGAACGGCGTGCGCAACATGAAGCGCTGGGACACCGAGATTCCTGTTCTGCGCGCCGAATTCCCGGATCTGCAAATCCTGACCTGCCATGACGAATACCTGCTGCACACGATGTTCGACGTCGACGGCGCACTGGTCGGCTACGGCAATGTCGCTCCCGAGCTGCTCGTCCAGCTCATCGAGGCAGGCAAGGCAAAGGATTATGTCCGCGCCCGCAAACTGCACGACCAGCTGCTGCCCGTCACCAAGAACATCTACCATCGTGGCAGCCATATGGAGGGCACCGTCGCGCTCAAGATCGCCCTGCGCGCGCGCGGGATCATCGACAACGCAACGATCCGATCGCCGCTGCTCGACCTTAGTCCGGAGGCGGAAGCGGAGATCGAAGCCGCGCTGAAGGAGGCGGGCATCGTCTGAATGACAGGGCCGGGGGCCGCACGGCGGCACCCGGCTCATCCGCGCCGGTGATCCCGGTCGAAATCCCAACGAGAACAGACGTGCCGGCTTCGCTGCCAGAGCGCGCCAATGGGAGAGAATGCTGTGAACGCATCCATTGCCTCGGCCAGCGGATTGGCCGACGACTACGCCATGGCGCACAGCCGGGCGGATAGCGGAACCCTGATCGCGCGACTGGAGCGCCTGCCCGTGACGCGGCCCGTCCTTTGGGCGCGCGGGTGCGTGGGAATGGCCACCTTCTTCGACGGCTATACGACCATCGCGCTCGCCTATGCTTTGCCGATACTTGCGAAGGAATGGGGCCTGGCGCCCGCGACCACGGCGGCGATTATCTCGTCGGGCTATCTTGGCCAATTGTTCGGCGCGATCTTCTTCGGCTGGTTGGCGGAGCGTATCGGGCGCCTTCCCGTGCTCGCGATCTGTATCGGCATCTTCGCAGCGATGAGCGCTGCGTGCATCTTCTCCTGGAGTGCCAGCTCGCTGATGCTGTTCCGCTTCCTCCAGGGCATCGGAACCGGAGGAGAAGTGCCGGTCGCGAGCGCCTATGTCAACGAACTGTCGGGCGCGAAGAAGCGGGGCCGGTTCTTCCTGCTCTATGAGCTGCTCTTCCTGGTCGGCCTCACCGCGGCAGGCGGCATCGGCTATTTCCTGGTACCGTCGCTCGGCTGGCAGGCGATGTTCGTCGTCGGCATGGTGCCGGTTCTGCTGGTGATGCCGCTTCGCTTCTTCCTCGCGGAGAGCCCGCGCTGGCTGATCACGCGTGGCCGGTTGGCGGATGCCGAAAAGGTCATTGCCCAATTGGAGGCGAGTGCCGTCAAGCATGGCCAGCCCTTGGCCGAACCCCGTGCCATCGTGACGACGACGCCGACCTCCGGTCGGCGAACCAGCTCGTGGCGGGAACTGTTCAGCCCGCTCTACGGCCCGCGTACGCTGCTGCTGTGGGCGATGTGGTTTGGTGCCTATATGGTCAACAACGGCCTGCTGACCTGGCTGCCGACCCTGTACAAGACCGTTTTCGACATGCCGCTGGACCAGGCGATCGGCTACGGCTTCGCCATGACCGGCGTTGCCTTGGTCGCCTCGTTCATTTGTGCGATCACCATCGACAAGGTCGGGCGGCGCAATTGGTATACCGGCGCGCTGCTCTTCGCCGCCGTCCCGTTGCTCGCCCTGTGGTGGCTCGGCGCGACGACCCCGATGATGGTGTTCGCGCTGGCGACACCTGCCTTTGCGGCTCTCCAGACGGTGACCTATTCGCTCTACCTCTATTCGGGTGAGCTCTACCCGACGCGGCTGCGGTCGCTTGGCGCGGGATTGGGATCGGCATGGCTGCGAGCCGGGTCGATCACGGGTCCGTGGGTCATCGGTCTGATCATGACGAGCGGGTCGGTCGCCCCCGTGTTCCTGACGTTCGCGGTCGTGGCGGCGCTGACCGGACTGGCGGTGCTGCGCTGGGCACCCGAGACGACCGGGCGTCCGCTCGAGGAAGTCTCTCCCTGATGACGACGGGGCGTGTGGCGCGACCACATTCCCCGCCGCCCTTGTGACAATCAGGCCGCCATCGCGGCTCGTCCTGGAGAGTGTTCGTGACCAACAGCATCTATCGCTGGCCGATGCTGGCCAGCGGCCTCCTCGTCGCGTGTCCGTGCCTCGCGCAAAGCACGCCGTCGGACAGTGACAAGGCCGGGTCGCCAGCATCTCCTGCGGCGCAATCGGATGCGAAACCGCAGGCGACGTCCCCCGCCATCTTCCTCAACAACTATCCGAAGCCGCAGGTGCAGAGCACGGCGAGCGTCGCCGGACCGCCAAAGGGTCCGCTCGTCGGTATCGGCCAGGCCCTGGCGGATCGCGGTATTTACCTGCGAGCGCTAGCCGTCGACGAATTCGCCGGAAACGTCACTGGTGGGCAGGGGCGTGGAACCGCCAACTCCTATGTCTTTCCGTTCGGCTTCGATCTGGATTTCGATCGGCTCGCCGGCTGGAAGGGGGCCGCCCTCCACTACAGCATGAACGTGTCGCAGGGCTCCTCGCTCGCCGTCGATCACACCGGCAATGCCATCAGCTTCCAGACCCGCTACAAGGCGGTGCAGAACCTGCGTCTGGCCGCGCTGGCGCTCGAGCAGAACTTGTGGGGCGGCAAGGTCAACATATCGGGCGGACGCGTCGCCCCGTTGACCTATTTCAACCAGTCCAACATCTACTGCACCTTCCAGAGCAACTCGGTGTGCTTCAACCCGGCGGTGGTCCCCATCCAGGACCGGGCACTGGGGTTCTTCCCCTACAACACCTGGGGTGGGCGCATCAAAATTGCGCCCACCAAATGGTTCTACGCTCAAGCCGGGATCTTTGAGGCCAATACGTCGCTTATTTCGACCAACGGCTTCGACTGGTCGACGAAGGGCTCCACCGGTCACCAGACCGCCGTCGAGATCGGCCTGCAATCCGCTGATCCGAGGGCACGGAACCTGTATCATCTCCGCATCGGTGCGTTCGGCAACACGTCCGACGTCACCGATCCATACCTCAACACGCGTGGTCGCCCGCGGCTCGGACGCGGTGCGGCCGGCGGGGCTGCGCTCGTGCATGACGGACAGGCGGGCGTCTACGTGATGGGCGACATCGCGGCGGCGCACATGGACGGCGATGCCAAGCGTCCCATCACCGTCTTCGGCGGCGTGATCAGCGCGACCAACGACTATGTGCCGTTCAAGGGGCAGGCGCTGGCGGGCGTGATCGTCACCGGCCCGCTGCCGGGTCGCACGAACGACACGTTCGGGATCGTCGGCAGCTACATTCGTCTCGGCGACCGGCAGCGACAGTTCCTGCAGGCGTCGCGTGCGCTGGCTGGCGGGACCGACACGGTATTCCCGGACGAGGGGGTGTTCGAGGTCAACTACGGCATCGCCGCCCACCGCGGCGTCAGGATCAGCCCGAACGTCCAATATGTCGTCAGCCCCGACAATTTCGCCAAGCCTCGAGCCATCAAGCGATCGGGAGACATCTTGGCGTTCGGTCTGCGCGTGTCGATCGACGGCGCCGCCTTGCTCGGGCTGCCTGCACAGCGATGATGCGCACGTTCCGCGACGAAGTGATCCGTACCCGAACCCTTGCTCGGAAGAGCGATGATCTTCGTGACGTCGGGAGGGCGGCCGCGCCCGACTAACACCAGCTTCGCTGCGATGTCGACCCGATTATGATGTTGGGTCCCGCCGCCTGGACGGAGCTCCTAAGCGGCGCTCCCGCACGTCGGCCCTGAGCGTGACGCCGGTAGCTTCCCGGCATCGCTTAAGGGGACCCGCTCTCGCGCGATGAACGAGCGGCGGAAAGCTGGAAGTGGCCTGGCAGCCTCGACCGATGGCAATTGGATCAGGTCCGGCAGACTTCACACAGTAGTCGACCGATTGCCGACACCAGACCAAGGTTTCGCTAGTCTTCCGACCAGAACAGGCATGGCCAATAACACGAGGGGGTATTGCAACAGCAATCCGGCGATGATCGCGATCGCCAGCGGCTGCTGGATGCCTGCGCCCTGCCCGAGCGCGAGGGCGAGTGGCAGCAGCGTCAGGATCGCGGCGAGGGTCGTCATCGTGATCGGCCGCAGCCGGTTGTACGCGGCCGTCCGCGCCGCCTGTCCGGGCGGCAAGGTACTGGCCAGCTCCTGGAATTCGCTGACGTAGAAGATCGCCATTTCGGTACCGATGCCGATGATCATGGTCATGCCCATCAAAGCGGTGATGTTGAGGTCGACGCCGGTGATCCACAGCGCGGTGAAGACCGCGGTCGTCGACAGCAGCGAACAGCCGATGATGATCAGCGGCAGCAGCAGCCGGCGGTAGAGGATCAGCAGCAGGATGAACTCGGCGATCAGTGCGGCGAGAAACACCTTGATGAGACCGGCAAAGGCGATCTGCTGTTGCTGGTAGAGGCCGCCGAGATCGTAGCGCACGCCGGGACCGAGCACGCCGGGCCGGGCAAGCGCGCGCGTGACGTCCGCTATCGTCGCACCCAAGCCGCGGCCCTGGATGCGCCCCGTCACCGCGACCATCGGTTCCAGATTCTCGCGCGCGATCTGCGGCTGGCCGGTGACGGGCACCAGATCCGCGACGCGGGACAGCGGCAGGACGTGGCCGTCGGCGGCGCGAATCGGCAGCCGCGCCAGCGCCTCGCGCGTGATCGTGGTGGCGCCGGGCAGCCGGACGCGGACGTCGACCGCTTTGGTCGGCAGCGCCAGCGTGGTGGCGACGCTGCCCTGCAGCGCGACGTCGACCGCGGTCTGGACGTCGGCGGGCGTGACGCCCTGAAAGCCCGCGCGGATGGGATCGATGCGCACGTCGATCGCGTCGCCGGCGAGCTGGACGCCGTCCTTCACCTCGACGACGCCAGCGACCTTGTCGATCACGGCGGCGACCTTGCGCGCCTGATCGGTGAGGACCGTGGGGTCCGCGGCGAACAGCTTGATCTCGATCGGCTGGGGCACCGCGGTCAGGTCGCCGATCAGATCCTCCATCAGCTGCGCGACCTCGACCTGCACGCCCGGCACCTGCGAAGCGACCCGATCGGCGACGGCCGCGGCGACATCCTCGGTGCCGCGGGCGTGATCCGCCTTGAGGCGCACGAAATAATCGCCGTGGTAGCTCTGGCCGAGATCGCCGCCGAGCCCGGTGCCGAGCCGGCGCGAAAAGGTGAGGACGTCCGGATCGGCGCGCAGCAGCGCGTCGACCTGCGCCATCCGCCGTTCCGTCTCGTCGAGCGACGTACCGGGCGGCGTGTAATAGTCCATCACGAAGCCGCCTTCGTCCACCTTGGGCATGAAGCCGGTGGGCACGTCGGCATAGCCGATATAGCCGAGCGCGAGCAGCGGCACGGCGATGATGGCGAGCAGCCAGGGGCATGCCGACAGGCGGTCGAGGACAGCGGCGTGGCTCCGCGCGAGCCGGCCGTCGTCGTCGGTGGCGCCATGGGCCGTACCGAACGTCACCCATCGCTGCGCGAGCACGGGGACGACGAAGGCGGTCATCGCCCAGGAGATCGCCAGCGCCGCCGCCATCGTCACCGACAGCGCCTTGGAAAAGGCGCCGGTCACCCCGGTCAGGAACGACAGCGGCAGGAAGACGATCAGCGTCGCGAGGCTCGATCCGGTCAGCGGCACGAGGAATTCGCGCGCGGCGGGCAGCGCCGCGGCGCGTCCGACCGGGGCGCCGTCGGTGGCCGGCGCGGCGGCGCGGCGGACGATGTGTTCGACCATGACGATGACGTCGTCGATGAGCAGCCCGACCGCAGCCGCGATGCCGCCCAAGGTCATGATGTTGAAGCTCATGTCGAGGATCGCGAGCACCAGCACGGTGGCGGCGAGCGTCGCGGGCACGACGATCGCGGCGATCAGCGTGATCCGCCAACTGCGCAGGAAGAGCAGCAGCACAAGCGCGGCGAGCGTCAGGCCGATCAGCACGGCGTCGCGGACGCTCGCCACGGACTGCGTGACGAGTTCGCTTTGATCGTACCAGCTGACCAGCCGCGTGCCCGGCGGCAGCGAGGCAGTGGCGAGCCTGGCGGCGACGGCATGGGCGATCTGCACCGCATTGCCGTCCGGCTGTTCGTAGATATTGAGCAACACCGCTGGCCGGCCGTCCTCGCTGACCCGCAGCCATTGCGGCACGACGCCCTGCTGCACGGTCGCGACGTCGCGAACGCGTACGACCCCGGCGGGGTCGGTGCGGACCACGACATCGCCTACTGCGGCGGGACCGGCCAGCGTGCGGTCGGCGACGACCAACGACAGACGACCGCGATCCTGCACCCGCCCGACCGCGCTTAGCACATTGCCGTTGGCGATGGCGGTGGATAGGTCGCTCATCGCGAGGTTGTGGCTGGCGAGGCGGGCAGGGTCGGCGAGCACCTCCACCTCCGCCGTCTCGCCGCCCTGGACGTCGACGCGCGCCAGCCCCTCGATCCCGCTGAGCAGCGGCACGAGCTGGTAGCGGGCGACGTCCTGTACCTGGGTCGGCGATGCGCGCGAGGTTTCGATCGCATAGGAGATGATCGGGAAGACGGTCGGGTCCATCCGCCGGACGTTGTAGGTGGTACCTGGCGGCAAGGCGCCGAGCGCGCGCGACATCGCGGCTTCGACCAGCAGCGTGCTCGCGACCATGTCGCGGCCCCAGCCGAAGTCGATCGAGATCTGTGCGGAACCGCGCGTCGTTTCGGAGCGCACGTTGCGGACGCCCTGGACGGCGCGCAGCGCCTGTTCGACCGGCTTGGTGACGATGAGCGCGGTCTGGTCGGCGGGGCGCGAGCCGGCGTCGATGTCGACGACGACGCGCGGAAAGGCGACCTGCGGGAACAGCCCGATCGGCAGCGACAGCGCCGCCACGGCGCCGGCGAGCGCGACCGCGAGCGCGATGATGACGATCGCCAGCGGCTGGCGTCGCAGCAGCGCGGCGTAGCTCACCGAATGCCGCCGGTACGCACCGGATCGCCGTCGGCAAGCTGATAGGCGCCATCGACGATCACCGGCGCGCCGGACGACAGACCGCCGCTGACGAGGTCGTCTTGCGCGCCATCGACCACGACGCTGACGGGCACGGCCTTCGCCTTGCCGCCGTGCAGCTGAAACAGCTGGGCGCGGCCGTCGGCGGCGACGACGACCGCGCGGTGGGGCACGCGCCAGCCGGTTGCCTGGCCGGTCTCGATCGCGACGCGCAGCGCCTCGCCGGACAGGATCGCGCCGGCAGGATAGGCGATGTCGACGTCGATCTGGCGGGTGCGCGGGTTGAGCATCGCGTCGATCCGTCGCACCCGGCCGGCGATCGGCGCGCCGCCGCCGTCGAGGCGGGTCAGGGTGACGGGCGCATCGACGCGCAGGTCGCCGCGATGTGCGGGATCGACGCCGACGGTGACGATCAGCCCGCCGGCGCGTGCGATCGTCGCCAGCGCCTGGCCGGGCTGGGTCCGATCGCCCGGGGCGACGGGCAGGGTCGCGACCACACCCGAAAAGGGCGCCCGCATCACCGTCTCGCCGACGCCGGCGCCCTCGCTGCGCAGGGCGGCGAGCGCGGTGCGTGCGTCGGCGACCGCCTTGTCCGCCTGAACGAGCTGGTCGCGCGTCGCGAGCTGCTGGGTCAGCAATTGGGCGGTGGTCGCGCGCTGTGCCGTTGCCGCGTTCACCGCGTCGACGGCCTGGCGGTAGGCGCTGCGCGCCGAGGGCGCGACCGTGAAGCGGAGTATGGGCTGGCCGGCGCGGACGGTGGCGCCGGCGACCGCGGCGACCGCCGTCACCTGGCCGGGTTGCTGCACACTGAGCGTGACGACGCCGTTGCTGGCAGGCGTCGCCTCGCCGAAGGCCTCGGTCGTGCGCGCCTCGGTATCCTGCCGCGCGGGTGTGGTGGTGACGAGCACCGTCGGCGTCGGCGTGGGTTCGGCCGCGGGCTCGCCGGTGCCACATGCGGCGAGCGCCAGCAGCGGCGAGAAGGCGAGGAGGCGCATGGTCATCGCGCCGCTCCCTGCGTGCCCGGATCGGCGAGGCCGAGCGTCGTCACCCCGGGCAATCCGAGGCCGAGCAGGGTGCTGACCGCGACTTGCCGGTCGAGCAGGCCAAGCCGCAACGTCGCCACTTCCTGTTCCTTTGCGAAGCGATTGGTGATGAGGTCGACATAGGCGCGCTCGTCCAGCGCAGCCGCACCGAAGGCGGCGGCGGCGCGCGTCGCGGCGGCGCGGGCGGCGGGCAGATCGCGTTCCACGATCATCAGTTGCCGCTGCAACTGCGCCATCTCGCCGAGCAGTGCGCCGACCTCTCCGGTCGTGGCGGCGAGACGCGCCGCATATTCGGCCTGGAGCTGCGCGCGGGTGGCGCGGGCGATGGCGACATTGCCCTGGTTGCGGTCGAACAGCGGCAGGCCGAGCTGCGCGTTCGGGCCGGCGTTGACGACGCGCGAGCTGTCGCTCGATGCACCGCCGCCGAGGATCAGGTCGGGAAACTGGGCGAGAATCGCGGCGCGCAGCGTTTCGTCCTGCGCGAGATAGCCGAAGCGCAGCGCGAGCAAATCCGGCCGCCGCGCGGGTAGCGTCGCGATCGTGGCGCGCGCGGCCGCCATGTCGAAGGCCGGCAGCTGCGGCACCGACTGCAACGGCACGATCGCATCGGGCGTCAGGCCGAGCAGCGCGTTGAGCTTGTGCCGATCCTGCACCTGCGTCTGGTCGAGCGTCTGGAGGCTGGCGCGCGCCTGCTGGAAGCCGACGGCGCTCGGTGCGGCGGTCACCAGGGTCGCATTGCCCTGCGCCAGAGCGGCCTGCGTCACGGCGTTGCGATGGCCGAGGATGCGCACCGCCTCGTCGAGCAGCGGCCGCGTCTGCTCGCGCGCGATCAGGTCGACGGCGAGCTGGCGCGCCTGGCCCGCGACCTGCCATTCCTGCCACAATAGATCGGCGCGGACCTGGGCGGTGGCGGCCCGCGCGCTGCGGACGCGTGGCTTGTAGACGAGCAGGGCCTTGATGTCCTGCGCCAGGCCGATGTTCCACGCGGGGACCTCGCCCGCCCCGGAGACGAGCGGCAGCAGCGCACCGGTCAGCGCGGGATTGGGCAGCACCCCGGCCTGCGTCCGTTGCGCCTGGGCGACGCTCAATCTGGTGCGGGCCGCGATCAGATCCGGATTTCGCGCCAGCGCCAGCGCGACGACGTCCTCGACGGCGAGCGGCGCGGCGCTCGTGGTCGCAGGCAGCGCAGGGGCGAGCGTCGGCGCCGCGGCGAGAGGCGCCGGCGTGTAGTGGGCGCAGCCCGCCGCCAGCAGGGCGAGCGCCGGCGCCAGTGGGGCCTGCATGCGCACGGGATCGTCACTCCTTCGGGCCGGCAAGTGTATCCGCCCGATCGCAGGGCGCTGTAGCGATCGCGGCGACGGACAAACATTATGTCTTCCCAATGTCGCGCAAACACGCTGGTGTCGGATCGCGTGCCACGATCAAGAGGGGCAAAGGAGACTCGTCACATGCCGTCGATCCGACCGCTCGCCTTGATCTTGCTGGCGCTCGCCGCGCCGGTCGTCGCCAGCGATGCCGTCCGTTCCGTCGCCGTACCCGGCGGCTCCGTCCGTTCGGTCGCCGTACCTGGCGACGGCGGCTGGGACTATGCCAGCGTCGATGCGACGGCGCGGCGGCTCTACATCGCGCACGGCGACGCCGTCTCGGTGGTCGACCTGACCAGCGGGCGGGCGCTGGCGCCGATCGGGCCGGCAGCGCACGCGCATGCCGTGGTGCCGCTGCCCACCGGCGAGATCGCGGTGACCAATGGTACGGACAACAGCGTGCGCTTCTTCGCCGTGACATCTGGGCGCCAGGTGGCAAGCCTGACAGTCGGCGCGAAACCCGACGCGGCGGTGATCGACCCCGCCACCGGTCATCTGTTGGCGATGGACGCCGATGCCGGATCGGTGGCGGAGATCGACGTCCGCGCGCACCGGCTGGTGCGGACGATTCCGGTCGCCGAGGGCCTGGAATATGCCGCGGTCGCGGGGCGGACGCTGTTCGTCAACAACGAGGACAGGAGCGAGATCGACGTCGTCGACCTGAACCGCGGCGCCGCCGTCGCGCCGATCGCGATGCCGGGGTGCGAGGCGCCGACGGGACTCGGCCTCGATGCGGTGCATCACCGGCTGATCGCCGCCTGCGCCAACGGTGTCGCGGCGATCGTCGACACGGCCAAGCGCCTGCTGGTCGGGCGGGTGCCGATCGGGCGCGGCCCCGATGCGGTAATCGTCGATCAAGCCCGCAATCGCGCCTATATTCCTGCAGGCAAGGACGGCGTCCTCGACATACTGTCGTTGGCCGACGCGCGGGCGGTGACGCATCAGGCAAGCGTCCGCACCGAACCGAGCGCGCGGACCGGCGCGCTCGATCCGCAGTCGGGAACGGTGTGGCTGCCCGCGGCGCGTCTGGTGCCGGCAGGCCATGGCGGCAAGCCCAGGGCGGTGCCCGGCAGCTTCCACGTCCTTGCCGTCCACCCCGGCTGACCGGAACGCCACCTGCGATGCGCATCCTGCTGGCAGAGGACGACGCCGCCACCGCCGCCCAGGTTGCGGATGGCCTCCGCGCCATCGGCCATGTGGTCGTGGTGCTCGCTGACGGCGCGGCGGTGCGCGAGGCGGGGCTGGGTGAGCCGTTCGACCTGGCGATCCTCGATCGCATGCTGCCGGCCGCCGACGGGGTCGCGATCCTCACGGCATGGCGCGCGGCCGGCATCCGCATGCCGGTCATCATGCTGACCGCGCGCGGCAGCATCGCCGATCGCGTCACCGGGCTGGATGCGGGGGCGGACGATTATCTGGTCAAACCGTTCGCCTTTCCGGAACTGTCGGCGCGGGTCAGCGCGCTGCTGCGCCGGCCGCCGATCGCGGAGACGCCGACGCAGCTCAGGGTCGGCGACGTGACGCTGGATGCGCTCCGCCGCGACGTGCGCCGGGGGCCGCGTGACGTGCGGCTGCAGCCGCGCGAGTTCCGCATTCTCGAGGAATTGATGCGCCACGCCGGTCGCGTGGTGACGCGCAAGATGCTGCTGGAGGCGGTGTGGGGGTTCCACTTCGATCCGCAGACGAATATCGTCGAGAGCCATCTCAGTCGCATGCGGGCCAAGCTCAACGACGGGTTCGATCGGGACCCGATCGAGACGTTGCGCGGCGAGGGATACCGGATGCGCAAAGATGACTGACTGGCGGCGCAGCGCCGCCTATCGCATCGCGCTGACCCATTCGGCCGCGTTCGCGCTGGCGATCGCGGTGCTCGGCACATTGGTCTATTTTGCCGCCGATGCGGCCTTCCGCCGCCAACAGGACATCGCGCTGGCGGAGGCGAGCGCCGACCTGATCCGCGACTATCGCGCCAAGGGCCTTGCCGAGGTCGCCGACACGATCGCGGCGCGCAGCGGACGTAGCGGTGTCGTCACCTTCGGCTATGCGCTGTTCGACGCGCACGGGCGGCGCATCGCCGGTACGTTCGACCTGGCGATGCCGCCGCTCGGCTATGCCGATGTCGCCTTCCGCGATCCGGTGGAGGGGGCGGATGCGGCGCGGACGCTGACCAGCCGGCTTCCCGACGGCAGCCGGCTGGTCGTCGGTGTCGATTCGCAGGCGTTGGAGCAGATCGACGACGTCATCCTCAGCCTGTTCGCCGGCGCCTTCTTCCTCGTCGTGCTGATCGGCACGGCCGCGGCACTGTGGATCGGCGGCTATTTGCGGCGACGGATAGAGCAGGTCAGCCTGACCGCGGAAGCGATCATGGCCGGCGACATCCGCCACCGCGTGCCGGTATCGGGACGCGGCGACGAGTTCGATCACCTGGGCGTCGTGCTCAACCGGATGCTGGAGCGGATCGGGCGGCTGCTCGAGAACCTGCGCCAGGTGTCGGCGGATGTCGCGCATGACCTGCGCAGCCCGCTCGCACGCCTGCGCGGCGGCATGGAGAGCGCCCTTGCCGCGCCCGATGGGCCAGCCCGCGATGCGGCGATCGCCCGCGCCATCCGCCAGAGCGACGATCTGCTCGCGCTGTTCGCCGGCATTCTGCACATCGTCGATGTCGACGCCGGCGACGTCCGCCAGCGGTTCGCGCCGCTCGACCTCGGCGCGCTGGTCGAGGACCTGTGTGACAGCTACGCGCCGGCGGTCAGCGACGGCGGGCGGAGTCTGTCCTGCACCAGCGAGTCCGGACTGATCGTCGCCGGCAGCGCCGAACTCTTATTCCAGGCGGTGATCAACCTCCTCGACAATGCCCAAGCGCATACCCCGACCGGAACGCACGTCCGCGTTGATGTCGCAGCGGCCGGCGATGGCGTCGTGGTGGTTGTTGCGGACGATGGCCCCGGCGTTCCCGCTGTCGACCGCGAGCGGATCGTCGAGCGGTTTGTGCGGCTCGACCGGACGCGCGCCGCTGCCGGACACGGCCTTGGCCTCAACCTCGTCGCGGCGATCGCCCGTGCGCACGACGGCACGCTGACGATCGGCGACGCCGGCCCCGGCCTGACCGCGACGCTGCGCCTACCGCGTGCCTGATGCGATGCGCGACGGTCGCATCGGTGCTGCTCATGCGTTCGGCCTGCGCGGGGCACAGCGCTGTGCCGACCGTCGCTGCTCGCTGGCGGGCGATGTTCGTGCCGTTGAACGGGCGCGGGCAGACGCCCGGAGCACGCGCCGCCCTGCTCGATCGGTCGATCCCGCTCTGCGACGGCGCGCCGATCACCTGATCCGCGCCGCTGCCAATTCCGCCTGCGCCTGGGTGAAGACGGCACGGAAGGCGGGTTTCGCCATCAGCCGCTCGGCGAGCAGCAGGCCGAACGCCTCGCCTGCGGTCAGGTCGCTGCGCCAATGCTGTTCGCAGGTGATGCGCGTTTCGGCATATTCGGCCGCCCGTGCCATGAGGGCCGGCGCCTTGGCCGACACCAACTGCGCGAGCACCGCGGCCATGGCATAGGCGTTGGTCGCATGCCCGCTTGGATAGCTCGACAGCGGTTCCTTGCCGAGCTTGCAGGGGGTGAGGGCAGGATCGACGATCCACGGCCGCTGGCGTGCGAAATGATCCTTGCCGCGGTCGATTGCTTCCTTTTCTGTCGCTCGCACGATGGCGAGCAGGCGGGCGGTCGCGGGGAGGCGAGCGAGGTCGAAGCGCGGGCCGAGGACGCCGGCGAAGATCGTCGCATTCTTGGTCTCGCCGGTCCGCTCCGCCGCGTCCTTCTGCTGTGCGGTCCGACTCGCCTGCATCGTCCGCAGTTCGGCGAGTTCGGCGCGCGCCTGTGCGCTGCCCGGCGCGGGCGGCGGCGGCAGCACGCGCGCCGGATCAAGGTCCGTGGCGCCCAGCATCGACGCCGCCTTGTCCGCCTGCGCCGCCGCCAACGCGAGGAGCAGCGCCAGCATCAGAAGGTCAGCGTCACGTCGCCGGTGACCGTCCGCGGCACCTGGTAGAAATATTGGTCGAATGGCGCGGTCTTGCCGGTGCTGATGTTGGTCACCCGCTGCGAATCGAACAGGTTGTTGACCTCGACGCCGACCCGCACCGGCCCGACGTCGTAGCGTGCGGCGAGGATCGCGGTGTTGTAGCCCTTCGACTGATAGGTCGGGCTGTCGTAGGTGCCGCCGACCTTGCCGTCCGGCCCGACGAACCATTGGCGCCCGACCCATTTGTCGATCAGCGAGAAGCGGATCGGGCCGCTCTTGTAGAGCACGCCGCCGGCCGCCGTCCACTCCGGCGCCTTGGCGACCTGTTGCTGGACGGTGCCCGGATTGTCGGTCTTGGCATAGTTGCGCGAGCCGTTGGCGAAGACCGCGAAACCCATCGGCAGGGCGTAGGTCACCTGCGCTTCGACACCCTTATACTGCACCGCGCCCTGGTTGACGAAGATCACGCCCTCACCCGGCGTGGCGGAGGTGAACGAGGCGAACTTGTTGGTGAAGTCGATCTTGTAGACGTCGGCGTCGAACGACAGCGACGGGCCATGATAGACGATGCCCGCCTGATAGTTGGTCGACCGCTGCGGCGCGACCGTCGAGAGGCGCGGATTGGCGACGTACAGCACGCTGAGCGGCGGGGCCAGAAAGCCGCGGGCATATTGCGCATAGGCGGCGAAGCGCGAGCTCACCGCATAGTTGATCGTCGCGAACGGCAGGTCGGCGGTATAGGTGTTGCTGAGCGATTGCGCGTAGCGGGTCGTCTGGTTGTACGACGCGCGGATCTGGCGGTTGAAGTCGACGTGCTTGTAGCCCGGCGTGATCGTCAGCCCAGGCAGCGGGCGCAGCTCCAGCTCCGCGAATTCCTCGGTATGGTTGGTGTGGCTGTTCTGGTCGAACTTGATGTTCTGCGGCGTCGCGGCGCCGCTGACCGGATCGGTCACCGCCTTCTCGACGTAATTGGGCGCCATGGTGACCAGGTTGACGTCGCGCTGCTGGCGGTAGGTGTTGGACCATTCGATCCACGCGCCGGCGGTCAGCGCGCCGAAGCCGAAGTCGAGCCGCGTCTTGGCGATGTCGCCGAACATCCGATATTTGTTGGTCTTCGTATAGCCCGGGATGCCCGCCACGGCCTTGGCGCCCGGCGCGAGGGTGACGACGTTCGCCTTGGCGATGGTCGCTGCATCCGCAGTCGCGTAGAGCGTCACGTCGTTACCCGACAGCGTCTCATTGTCGTAGCTGTAGGTATAGGCCCGGTTCTCGAACGTCGAACCGGGGGCGAGATCCGCCTCGAACTTGACGATCTCGAAATCGGTCGTCTTGCGCGTGGAATTATAGCCGTAGAACGTCTGGCTGGTCGCATCGTCGGTCAGGCTGAATTGCTTGCCGAACTTGGCAACTTGCGACAGCGTCGCGCCGTCATTGTCGGGCTGGTTGAAGCGGTTGACGTTGTAGGTGCCGAGCAGCGTCAGGCGCGCATGCGCGCCGATCGGGATCAGCACCTTGCCGAACGCATTCCACGAGCGGAACGGGCTGAAGGTGCGCGCGCCGTCGGACTTGATCCACTGCGTGCTGAACACCGCCTGCGTGCCGCCCAGACTGTCGATCGCGCCGGTCTGCGCGACGGCGCGCAGCAGATAGGTGTTGTAGCTGCCGTAGCTGCCCTTCGCCTCCAGGCTGGCGTCGTCGCGGGTCGCGCGGCTGAACAGATTCATGTTGCCGCCGAACGTCGCCTGGCCCAGCGTCGCGGCATTGCCCGGTCCGCGATCGACGATCAGCGTCTCGATCGTGTTCGACGGGAAGAAGGTGTTGCTATGGTGCGTCGGGTCGTTGGTGTCGCCGAACGGCACGCCGTCATAGGTGATATTGTATTCGCCGTCCTGGAAGCCGCGGATCTGCGCCTTGGATTCGGACAGGCCGGCGCCATTGGCGTTGCCGGTGTTCGACACCGAGGGCGAGATCAGCGCGATCAGGTTGAAGTCCGCGGTCGCAGGCAGCGAATCCTCGATGAAGGATCGCGACACGATCGATTGCGGCTGCGTCGTCTGGAGCGAGGCGGTCACCGGCGCCAGCGTGTTGGCGCGCGTGCCGGTGACGAGGATGTCGGAACCCTCGGCAATGCCGTTCGACGCCTGACCGTTGGACGTCTGCGCCTGGTCGTCGGTGGCAGGCGCGGTGGCGGCACCGGGGGCGGGCGTCGATACGGCGACCGGCGCATTGGTGCGGTCGCTCGGCGTTGCCGACGCGGGCGACACCGCACCGATCGAACATGCCAGGATGGTGGCGCCGAGCAACTGCCGGCGCGTCTGCAACGCGAATGTCATGATACCCCGCCCTTCGCCGTGATCGGCTGGCCGCGGGCTATGGATGGTGTGTGACGCTTTGGTTGCGGTTGCGCGTCAATCGGAAGATTGGGGTTTTATAATGAACGAAGTCTCCAACGTCGGCCGTGCAAGATATGGCCCGTCGTTCATAGCCCTGCGCGTGCCGCCCGCGCCCGAAAGCCGCTACGTCGTCGACCGAGACGGCGGTCGCATGGATAGTAATATGTTGCCTGTTTGCAGCAATGCGTGCCCCGAGGCTCGACGCTGGTGGGGGTTCTTCCGTCCTCGCCCGCGCCAGTCCAGTGTTCGGGTTGAACGGCGGCCATGGCGCCGTTCCGGCACGACGACATTCGCCGCGACACCGCTGCCGATGTCTCGGCGACCGTACCCGACGACGTCTGACAGATCCGGACGATCTACGTTGACGACCAAGCCAGGAATGTGGCAGTCGGCCATCGGATCGCACGCGGGTCTGTGAACCGAAGCCCCGCAAGCGGTCAGATCAGCGCCAAGTCGTTGGTTCGCGGGTGTAGCTCAATGGTAGAGCAGAAGCTTCCCAAGCTTACGACGAGGGTTCGATTCCCTTCACCCGCTCCCTGATCACTCGTGTGTGATTCGATACCCCGCCCCCGTGAAAGACGGCCAGTCCTCCGCCGATGGGGAGAGCCGACATACGACTGATCGCTGTAACTCCGGGCTACTGGCGTATGGTGCCTGGCATGGGTCCTTTGACGCGCTTCTTCATCGCAATGTTCGCGCCACTCCCATTGATACCGCTTACGGTCTTGGCCGGTAGCTCCGATGATCGCCTCGGGCGGTATCATCTTTGGGTAATGCTCGGTGTGTTTCTGTTTTCGACTATCTTCGGGCAACTCTTCGCGCGTTGCCTGAAATGCCGCTGGAGTATCCCTTTGTCCGGCAAGCCATTCGATTGCTCGCTGCCGCCCCACCAATGTCCTCGGTATGGCACCGACCTTACCGCCCCAGCTTGCCCAGCACGATTTCGGGATCGTTGGCGTTTCCTGGATCGGAGGCTGACACATCATGGATGCAAGGCAGGAGGTAACGGAAATCCGGCTCGTCCCCGACAGTCAGGAACGCGCCAGACACGTAGCCCCAGAGCTGCTGCCGCGTGATCTGGCGAAGCGGCGTTGTGAGCAGGACATCCGTCCCGCGCGTCGAAATGCAGCAGGGGCAGCCCTCGATGACGGCTGGCGGTGGCAAGTCGAAGGTGCGGTAGAGTGCTTCTACCGCTTGGCGGACGCGCTGCCCCGCTTGAGAGGATGCCTGATCGTTCACTCTGGCAGGTTGGCCACCTAACCTTGACGACGCAACGGAATCAACCGGCGGATTGTCCGCTATTCGGCATTAGCGGAACGTTCGATTTTGGCGGTGAGCGGACATGCCGCTGTCAGGCGGTCGCCTTCGGAAACCGACGCTTGTGTCTATTTCGCCTTCCCGTCAGCCACTCCAGGCGACTGCGTGCGCCGGGCAACAACACGGCCTCATCCCGCCACCAGCCTGCCTCACCTCGGCCCGCCGCTCAACCGATGCGGCCCGTGCTCCGTTCGATCAGCGCCGCGGCTTCGGCCGCCCCTGCGTCGACGAGCGTTTTTCCCGCCGCGATGTCGTCGCCGATGTTGAGCAGCCGGGCGCTGATCACCGTGCCGGTCTCCGCCTCCTCGGCGATCGCGATGCCGCCCTTGCTGTCGGCGGCCTTCGCCCAGGCGGCGCGGACCCGCGCCCAATAGTCCTGAGTTTTCGTCCAATAGGCGTCGGCAGCCTTCGTGTCGAAATCCTCGGCTCGTTGGTAGGTGTTGAGCACCGATTCCTGGACGATCGGTACGAGCCTGCCCTGCTTCAGGCCCATCTTCAGATTGTCCTGCCAGTGGATCCAGCCGGTCGGCGTTGGCTGGTGGCGGTTGATCGCATAATAACGATCGTAGACCGGATGCCGGACCGCATCGCGGCGGGCGACGGGGCGCCAGGTCCAGTTCGATCGCCAGCGCCGGATGCCGCCCTGCGTCTCGAACTGGCCCCAGCCGGCGTAACGCGGACTGTCGTCGACCTGGTAGACGGTCTGCGACCAGCGGCCGGCCCGCATCCGCTCGGGCACCGCCTCCCACACCCATTTGCCGGGACCGGCATAGACCAGCACGCGGCTGGGCTGATAATCCCAATCCTGGCGCCAGTGCTTGATGACATGCGTCTGGCCGCCCGCGGACACGACCAGCAGATGCTGGAGCGCGATATGGTCCGGCCTGTCCTCGACGACGCGGACCACCTCGTTGCCGCCCGAGATCTGGCGCTCGAGCGGCACATAGTCCGCCTGCCACGGCGTCGTCTCCTGCATGTCGAAGCGGACGCGGTAATGGCCGGCCATCGCCAGGATCTCGGCGCGGTCGGCGGCCTTGGTGGCCTGCGCCTCGGCCGCGCTCTGGCGAAGCGGGCCATCGGCGCGCGCCGGGGTGAGGGCGGGGGCGAAGCACAGCGCGACGATCGCGACGGCGGCAAGCGGACGAGTGGACATCGACGGCATCCTTTCAGAAGCGATAGGTCAGCGAGGCGCTGGCGTTACGTCCCGGCTGGGTGAAGGCGGCGGGGGGGACGTCCGCGGCGCCGGCGGGCAGGGGGCGGGGCACGGCGAGGCCGCGTACGTCGGACCAATAGGCGTAGGTCGCATCGGTCAGGTTGAAGATGCCGGCGCGCAGCGTCAGCGCCTCGTTCAACCGGGCGAATAGGGTTGCGTCGAGGATGGTGAAAGCATCGGGCCGGAAGCAGGTGCCGGTGCACAGGCCGTCGGTGTCGTGCGCGGCCTTGCGGGCGCTGTGGGTGAGCAGCAATTGACCGCCGAACCGGCCGCGCTGCGGCTCGCGCCAGCCGATCCCCGCGACCAGCTTGAGCGGATCGATCGTCGCCAGCGGCTTGGCGATGCCGTCAGGCCCGATCTGCTCGCCCTCGGCATAGGCGATCGCCAATTGCCCGCTCAGCCCGTTGGCCGCGCGCGTCGCGAAGCGCGCCTCGGCACCGCGCACGCTGGCGCGGTCGAGGTTGATGAACTGGAACAGCGCCGGATCGCTCTGCGTGAAGCGGCCGCCGACCAGCTCCTGGCTGATGAAGTCGCGGTATCGGGCGCGGAAGACGCTCGCCGACAGGACCACCGCCGTGCTGTCGAGGCGAAGGCCGGCCTCCACGGCTTCGCTCGTCTCCGGCCGCAGGGCGGGATTGGGGATGGAGGTGTAGCCGGAGGTGAGATTGGAGAAATATTGATTGATCTGCCCCGCTTCGGGCGCACGGAAGCCGCGGGCGTAGCTGGCGAACAGGCGGATCGTCGGGGCGAGTGTGGCCACCGCGCCCAGGCGCGGGCTCAGCCGGTCGCCGCTCTGTCCGGCGGTGGCGAAGTTCGGCAGCAGCGGATCGCGCCGCGGCGACAGGCGGTAGGCGTCATAGCGGACGGCCGGGTGCAGGGTCAGCGGCCCCAGGCCGATCTCGTCGCCGACGAAGGCACCGGCGAGCGTGAAATCGGTGGTCGGAAAGGCGCGGGTCGGAAAGGACTCGCCGCGCGGCGGCACGGTGCCGTCGCGCACCCCGCGCTGGCGCAGTACGCTGAGGTCGGCGCCGGTGACCAGCCGGTGCGTCACGGCACCGGTCGCAAAGCCCAGCCGCAGCTCGCCCGATGTCCCGTAGACGCGGTTCTCGAAGGTATTCAGCCGGGTGCGGCTGGGCAGCGTGCGTCGCTCTTCAGCGCTGAACTGGCGGTTGTCGGCATCCTGCGCATAGGCGGCGGCCCGCGCGAACTGGATCAAGCCGCCGCCGTCATAGGTCCAGTCGAGCGTGCCGCGCCAGCGCCGGGCCGCGTCGCGCGCCTGCAGACCGGCGACGCTGGCGTTGATCCCGGTCAGCACGTCGGTGGCGACATGATGGTCGAGCACCTCTCCGGTCGCGCGCAGCCGCTGGCCGGGGGCAATGTCCCAGACCAGCTTGCCGAGCACGGCATTGGCGTGGCCGGTCTGCGGGTTTGGCGCGGTGCGGGCGACGCCGGTGCCCTCGACGTCGCCGTGGTTCTTCAATTCGGCGAAGTCGCGACGCGTATAGGCCAGCAGCGTCGACACGTCGCCCGATCGTGCCGCGACGACGGCGGACTGGCAGAATTCGGCGTCGGCGGCATTGAACTGGGTACGCACCGATCCGCCGAACGAGCGCCCGCCGAGGATATCGGCGGGGTCGCTGGTGGTGAAACTGACCGCGCCGGCCAGCCCGTCGCTGCCGTACAGCGCCGACGCCGGCCCGCGCAGGAACTCGACCGACTTGATCAGGCCGAGGTCGACAGAGTCGCCGCGTCCGACGTCCTGCGCGCCGAAGCTGAAGCCATAGGGGACGCGCACGCCGTCGACCTGGATCAGCACGCGGTTGCCGCCGATGCCGCGCACCGCGAAGCCTTCGTTGCCGGCGCGCCCGGTCGATCCCATCGCCGCACCGAACCGCGTCGGGGCGCGGCGGACGCTGATCCCGGGCTCGAAGCGGACGAGGTCGCGGATGTCGGTCGCCAATTCCCCGGCGATGTCGTCCGCGGTCTTGGCGGAGACGGTGACCGGCGCGTCCTGCGCCGCGACCGGCGTGCGCGTGGCGGTGACGACCACGTCCCGCTGGTCTCGTGCATCATCTCCCTTGGATGGCACCGGGCCGCCCAATGCCGCCAAAGCGGCCAGCGTCACCAGCATATTTCCCCCTTACGCTATCGAAACTCAGTCGCAATAAAGCGGCAGGACGGGTCGTACAACAGTTTTTGCGAGTCGATCGCAAGAGGTGGTAGGAACAGGATTTTTGGTCTGGCCGAACCGAGCACCGGCGTACGAACGAGTCGCTTCAGGTCCGCGGCGGTGGAGTTTATTCCGGCCCGGTGTCACGGAGTGGCGATCCGCCCGGTTTCGCGGGGCCGGTCAGGTTCGCCGCGACTCCTTCATCCGGAGTGCGTGGCGGTCTAGTCTCTCGTATCAATTCGGAGACGCAAGATGCGTGTGCTGGGCGGCCTGATCCCCCTCTTGCTCGGTGTGGCGGCGCCGGTGACGTCTGTGCCGCCGGAGACGTTCTGGACCTGGGGCACCCACCCCGTCGTCCCGCTGGCGCTGACGGCCGGCGGCCTGACCGTGACGGTGACCGCCACGCCCTGTCGTGAGCGGATGCAGAACGAAGGGTGCAATAACGAAGGCGTCAGCAACCAGGCCCGGATCACGGTGACGCAGCCGGGCCTGCCGCCGTTCGACATGATCAGCGACCGCCAGGCGTCGTACGTGCGGGTCGCCATCGTCCGCCTGTCCCGGTCGGGCCGCGCCGGGGTGGTGGTGGACAATCAATGGGGCGGTTCGGCCGGGATCACCGCCGTCACGGTCGTCGAGCCGACCGCCGGCGGGTTCCGGGCGGTGCCGTTGACCCATCAGGGCTCGGCCGAGCTGATCGGCAAGGTGAGACTGGTTCCACTCGGTCGCCGGCAGCAGGGCTGGCCAGGCTTCGTGCTGGAGGCGCCGGGCTTCAACTTTTCTGAAGAATGCAATGCCTGCGGGCGAGGCATACCGATGGTCCTGACCCTGCGTCAGGGGCGAAGCGTCGACATATCCGCCGATCCCGCCGTGCGACGCCTGTTCGCCCGCGATCTGCCGGCGCGACGCCGACTCTGCCTGTCGACGGAGACCGAGCGGAACGGCGAATGCGCTGCCTTCGTCGCGGATGCCGCGCGTCTCGGGCGGGTATCCGCCGCGTGGCGCGTCATGCTGGCCCATTACAGCCGGCACACGCCCGACTTCCCGGCCCGCCTGCGCGCCTTTCTGGTCAACGACGGCTATGTCGATCCCGCGACGGCGCAGACCCTGCCCTTGGCCCAGCCGCACGGCACCGCCGCCGAACCTTCGCGTGGCCCCGGCGCGCATTAACCGGACCGACAGACATACGGCCTAAGCGGCCGGACCTGGTTGGACGCGATCGCCCGTGGGGAGCCTGGCACACGACATGAAGATCCTGGTGCTGTCCAGCCTGTATCCCAATACGGTGCAGCGTCGGCACGGCATCTTCATCGAACATCGCGTCGCCCATCTCGCCGCGGCGGCGGGGGATGCGGTACGCGTCGTCGCGCCGCTGCCGTGGTTCCCCAGCCGGCATGCCCGCTTCGGCCGCTATGCCGAACTGGCCGAAGTGCCGGCGGCGGCGGAGCGGCGCGGCATTGCGATCAGCCATCCCCGCTATCCGATGCTGCCGCGGATCGGCATGACCGCGCAGCCGTGGCTGATGGCGGCGGCGCTCTATCCGCATCTCGCGCGGTTGCGGCAGGATTTCGTCTTCGACGTCATCGATTCCTATTATCTCTACCCGGACGGCGTCGCCGCGGCGCTGCTCGCCCGGCGGCTCGGCGTGCCCTATCTGATGACCGCGCTCGGCACCGACGTCAGCGTCATCGCTGGCTTCCGCCGCCAGCGCGCGATGATGCTGCGCGCGATCCGCGGCGCGGCGGCGGTCACCACCGTCTGCGCCGCGCTGCGCGACGCGCTGATCGAGGCCGGCGCGCCGCCGGCGCGGCTCCACGTCGTCGAACATGGCGTCGACCTCGCCCTGTTCCACCCCCCGGCGGACCGCGCCGCCGTCCGCGCCGCGCGCGGTTGGGACGGGCCGGTGGTGCTGTCGGTCGGCCATCTCGTCGACGGCAAGGGCCATGATTATGCGATCCGCGCCGTCGCCGCGCTGCCCGGCGTGCGGCTGGCGATCGTCGGCCACGGACCGCGCGAGGCGGCGCTGCGTGCGCTGATCGCGCAACTCGGCGTCGCAGACCGGGTCGCGCTGCTCGGCCACGTTGACCAGCCCGATCTGCCGGCGCTCTACGGCGCCGCCGACGTCACGGTGAATTGCTCGGATCGCGAGGGAATCGCCAACGTCCTGCTCGAATCGCTCGCCTGCGGCACGCCGCTGGTCGCGACGCCGGTCTGGGGCTCGCCGGAGGTGGTGCGCGCTCCCGCCGCCGGCCGCCTCGCCGCCGGGCGCAGCGTCGCCGCGATCCGCGACGCGCTCGCCGCGCTGCTCGCCGATCCGCCGGCCCGCGCCGCGACCCGCGCCTATGCCGAGCGCTACGATTGGGCGGAGACCGGCCGCCAGCATCGCGCGCTGATCGCCGCGGCGGTGGCGGGCGATCCCGCCGACGCTTTGACGGCGTCCGTCTAGCCGCTTATCGTTCCCGTTATGGCCACCGATTTCCAGGAGCCGCCGATCGGCGTGCTCGACGCGCCCTTCGACAGCGCTTTGTCCGAACGCTATCTCGTCTACGCGCTGTCGACGATCACGGCGCGTTCGCTGCCCGACGTGCGCGACGGGCTGAAGCCGGTGCACCGCCGCCTGCTGTGGGCGATGCGACTGCTCCGCCTCGATCCTGCCTCCGGCTACAAGAAGTGCGCGCGCGTCGTCGGCGACGTGATCGGCAAATACCATCCCCACGGCGACCAGTCGGTGTATGACGCGATGGTCCGCCTCGCGCAGGATTTCGCGCTGCGCTATCCGCTCGTCGACGGGCAGGGCAATTTCGGCAACATCGACGGCGATAACGCCGCCGCCTATCGCTATACCGAGGCGCGGCTGACCCAGGTCGCGATCGACCTGATGGACGGCCTCGACGAGGATGCCGTCGCCTACCGCCCGACCTACAATGGCGAGGAGCAGGAGCCGGAGCTGTTTCCCGGCCTGTTCCCCAATCTGCTCGCCAACGGTGCGGCGGGGATCGCGGTCGGCATGGCGACCAACATCCCGCCGCACAATGCCGCCGAGCTGCTCGACGCGGCGATCATGCTGGTCGACCGTCCCGACGCCAGCGACGCGATGGTGCTGGAACACGTCAAGGGCCCCGACTTCCCGACCGGCGGCCTGGTCGTCGACCCGCCCGCGGTGATCGCGGAAAGCTATGCGACCGGCCGCGGCTCGTTCCGCATCCGCGCGCGCTGGGAGATCGAGCGCGAGAAGGGCGGCGGCTGGCAGATCGTCGTCAGCGAAATTCCCTATGGCGTCCAGAAGGGCAAGTTGATCGAGCAGATCGCGGCGCTGATCAACGAGCGCAAGCTGCCGATCCTTGCCGACGTCCGCGACGAATCCGATGCCGAGATCCGCGTCGTCCTCGAACCGCGCAGCCGCACCGTCGATCCGCAGGTGCTAATGGACGGCCTGTTCCGCTTCAGCGATCTGGAGACGCGCTTCGGCCTCAACCTCAACGTCCTCGACCATGAGCGCACGCCGCGCGTCATGTCGCTGCGCGAGGCGCTGAAGGCCTGGGTCGACCATCAGTTCGTCGTCCTGCGCCGCCGCACCGAGCATCGGCTGGCCAAGATCGCCGACCGGATCGAACTGCTCGACGGCTATCTCGTCGCCTATCTCAACCTCGACCGCGTCATCGAGATCATCCGCACGGAGGACGAGCCCAAGCAGGTGATGATCGCCGAGTTCCGCCTGACCGACCGGCAGGCGGAGGCGATCCTCAACATGCGCCTGCGCTCCCTACGCCGACTGGAGGAGTTCGAGATCCGCGGCGAGCGCGACAAGCTCGACAAGGAACAGGCCGATCTGACCACGCTGCTCGGTTCGGAGGCGCGGCAGCGTACCCGGCTGAAGCGCGACCTGGGCAAGGTTCGCGACCGCTACGGGCCGGAGACGGCGCTCGGCAAGCGCCGCACGCGGATCGAGGAAGCCGGTCCGACCCGCGACATCCCGCTGGAGGCGATGATCGAGCGCGAGCCGATCACCGTGATTCTGTCGCAGCGCGGCTGGATCCGCGCGATGAAGGGTCACGGCGATCTCGCCGCCATGAACGCAGGGGGCGCCGAGACGCTGAAGTTCAAGGAGGGTGACGGCCCGGCCTTCGCCTTCCATGCCCAGACCACCGACAAATTGCTGCTCGCAGCGGAAAACGGCCGCTTCTACACGCTCGCCGCCGACAAGCTGCCGGGCGGCCGTGGCTTTGGCGAGCCGGTGCGCGCGATGATCGATCTCGACGGGTCGGTCGGCGTCGCCGCGTTCCTCAACGCCCGGGCGCAGGAGAAACTGCTGCTCGCGGCGAGCGATGGCCGCGGCTTCATCGTGCCGGTCGCGGAGACGATCGCGGAGACGCGCAAGGGCAAGACGGTGATGACGCCGCGTACCGGTGCGAAACTGGTCGTCGTCCGCCCGGTCGCGCCGGAGGCCGATTATGTCGCGGCGGTCGGCGACAATCGCAAGTTCCTGGTCTTCCCGATCGCCGAGCTGCCGGTGATGAGCCGCGGGCAGGGGGTGCAAATCCAGCGCTTCCGCGAAGGCAGCCTGTCGGATGCCACCGCCTTCGTTTTCGCGCAGGGCATGAGCTGGCCGATGGGTGGCGAGAGCGGCCGGATGCGGACCGAGGCCGATCTGTCGCTGTGGCGCACCGCCCGCGGCGCCGCCGGCCGGACGCCGCCGACCGGCTTCCCCCGCGACAATCGGTTCGTCGGCTAGCCTGCCGCCTCGTCCGCCAGAGAGGAGGCGTGCGGCGCACAGGGACGGGCGTACCCCGTTCGCCAGACTCGCCCTCATGTCGCGCCGATCCGCCGCCCGGTCGGCAGCGAAAGACTGGCAGCGGTGAAAACGGTTACAAGAAAGGTTGGCCGCCGACCAACTTCAGAAGCCTTTAACGAACGGCCTCTAGAATGAAGCCATGGCCACCGCCTCGACCGACGTCGTGATGCCCGAACCTGCCGAGCCGGTGACGCTCGCGCAGGACCTGGAGCTGATTCCGATCCCGGCGGTGCAGGTCGTCCGCCGCGGCGATGGTTTCGACTTCCTCGCGATCAATCGCGCCTACCGGCTCGCCGGGCTCGGCGTCGTCGCCGATCGCTCGGCGATGCTGCGTGCCTTGGCGCCGCGCATCGATGCCTTCCTGCGCTCGACCGAATTGCGCAGCGATTTCGAATGGTCGATCGGCGAGGTGATCGACTCGCGCTATTACCGCGTCACGCTCGCGCGACCGGGGCAATCGGTGCGGGACCGTTGCCAGATCGGCTTCGTCGACCTGACCGCGCAGATCCACACCGAACGCTCGCTCCGCCGCGAGATGACCACCGACAGCTTGACCGGTCTGCCTAATCGCGAAGGCTTCAGCGACATGATCGAGGCGGTGCAGGCCAAGCGCCAGCGCCATGCCGTGCTGGTCGTCGACCTCGAACGGTTCGGCCGACTCAACGCCTGCCTCGGCGGCCTTGCCGGCGACGAACTGCTGATCACCGTCGCACGCCGGATCAAGGGCGCGCTTCGCGCCCGCGATGCGCTGGCCCGGATCGGCGGCGACGAATTCGGCGTGCTGATGGGGATCGACACCGATGGCGACGAGGCGCGGCATCTCGCCGATCGCATCCATCGCGCGCTCAGCACCCCGTTCCGGCTCAGCGATTATGAAATCGGCGTCGAATGTTCGATCGGCATCGCCCAGGGCGACGATGCGCTCGACGATGTCGAGGAACTGATCCGCAACGCCCAGTTCGCGGTGAAGCGCGCCAAGGCCGGCAGCAAGGTCGAATCCTACCAGACCCAGGCGTTCACCATCGCCCGCGAGCAATTTGCGATGGAGACGGCGCTGCGCCGCGCGATCGAGGACTCGCGGCTCCGCCTGACCTTCCAGCCGATCTGCGACCTGTCGAGCGGCCGCATCGTCTCGTTCGAGGCGCTGACCCGCTGGCGCGACCATGAGGGCGTCGAGCAGGAGCCGAGCAACTTCATTCCGGTGGCGGAGGAGACGGGGCTGATCCTGCCGCTCGGCCGCTGGGCGATGGAAGAGGCGGCGCGGACGCTCGCCTGGCTCGACACCGAATGCGGCGGCGATTGCGGCATGCGCGTCGCGGTCAATCTGTCGGCGATCCAGATCCAGCGCGACGACATCGCCGGCGTCGTCGAGGGCAGCCTGATCCGCCACGGCCTGCCCGGCGAGCGCCTGACGCTGGAACTCACCGAAAGCGCGATCGTCAGCGATCCCGATCGTACCGCCCGGGCGATGCATGCGCTGCGCGCGCTCGGCACGACGCTGGCGATGGACGATTTCGGCACCGGCTATTCGAACCTCGCCTATCTGCAAAAGCTGCCGATCGATGTTCTCAAGATGGACCGCAGCTTCGTCACGGGCATGCTCGCCGATCGCGACAAGATGGCGATCGTCCGGGCCATCCTCAGTCTCGCCCAGGCGCTCGGCATGAAGACCACCGCCGAGGGGGTGGAGACCAACGAACTGGCGCAGACACTGGCCGCGCTCGGCTGCACTTATGGCCAGGGCTATCATTACGCCCGCCCGCTCGAGGCGGCGCAGACCCTCGCCCTGATCCGCCAGCTCCGCGCCCGCGGGCGCTGAGCCCAGCCCAACTAGGCCGACGACATCGCCGCCACTTCGGCATCGGCGATCGCCTCGACCCGCGTGGAATCGGGAAATCCCTCCGCGATCCAGCGCGTCTCGATCCTCCGCAGCGCCCTGGCGACGTCCGGGCCCTTGGCCAGTCCGCGCGCGACCAAGGCGCCGCCACCGATCGGCAGCGCCGGCGGCGTCCAGCCGTCGAGCGGGGCGACGTCCGCCCCGGCGAGCAGCAGCCGATCGACGGCCACTGTCCCGCCGACGCGATAGGCGAGGGCGCGCGGCCCCTCGTCGCCCGGACCGGCGGTCGCCTGCATCAGCCGCTTGCGGTCGGCGTTGGACAGTTTCAGCCGCGCGCCGATCGTCTCCGCCGCGTCGGGTGGCACCAGCGCAGCGAGGCGACGGATCGGATCGGGGCTGATCCCCGCCGCCGCTTCGCGTGTCGCCAGCGCTCGCAGTGGTTCGGCGGACGTGATCTCCGGCAGCACCGCGCGCAGGATGTGCCGCTCGATCATCAGCGCGACGACCGGGACCGCCGCCGGCGCGATCAGCAGCTTCAGGAATTCCGCCGCGATCCGCTCGCGCGACAGGGCCATCAGATCGTTGGCGCGCGCCGCGCAGGCTGCCAGCCCGTCCGGATCGATCGCGTCGCCGAAGCGTGCGTGGAAGCGGAAGAAGCGCAGGATGCGCAGATGGTCCTCCGCGATCCGCTGCAACGGATCGCCGATGAAGCGCACCCGCCGCGCCGCCAGATCGGCAAGGCCGTCGAAATAGTCGAAGACGATGCCGCTCTCCGGTTCGGCGTAGAGCGCGTTCATCGTGAAGTCGCGTCGCGCCGCATCGTCGCGCCACTGATCGGTGAAGGCGACCACCGCGTGCCGCCCGTCGGTGCTGACGTCACGGCGCAGCGTCGTCACCTCGACCGCGCCCGACGGCAGCACGGCGGTGACCGTGCCATGGGCGATGCCGGTCGGCACCGCGCGGATGCCCGCCGCCGCCAGCCGCGCCATGACGTCATCGGGTGGTACGATGGTGGCGAGATCGATGTCCGCCGGCGTCAGGCCCAGCAAGGTGTCGCGCACCACGCCGCCGACCAGCCGCGCCGCCGCTGCGCCGCCCAGGGCGGCGACCAGCGCGTCGAAACCGTCGCGGGCGCGGATCGCGCCCAGGTCCAGCGTCACCGCCATGCCAGCCGCCGCGACAGATTGACGATCATCGCCGCCGTCGCGCCCCAGATCCGCCGGTCTTCCCACAGGATCTCGTAGAAATGCCGCATCCGCCCCTGCCATTCGACGCTCGCCTCGCGATGGTTGGCGGGGTCGAGCAGGAAGGCGAGGGGCACTTCGAACACACTCGCCACCTCCGCCTCGCTCGGCCGCAGCGGCAAATCGGCGGGCACCGCGGCCAGCACCGGCGTGACGGTGAAGCCGGTGATCGTGCGATAGGTGTCGACCGCGCCGATCACCGTCGCCCGTTCGCGCGGCAGGGCGATCTCCTCTTCCGCCTCGCGCAGCGCCGCGGCGATCGCGGTCTCGCCGGGGTCGAGCCGGCCGCCGGGAAAGGCGACCTGACCAGCGTGGCGGCGCAACGTCTCGGTGCGCTGGGTCAGCAGCACCCCCGGTTCCGGCCGGTCGGTCACCGCCACCAGCACCGCCGCCGGCGTCAGCTCATGGTCTTCGCGCGTGTCGAGCTCGCGGGCGTCGCCGGTCAGCAGCTCCGGCGTCGCGTCGCGGCGCGCGGCCAATGCGGCATGCAGCCGATCGACCAAAGTCATGCCGCGGCCAGTGGGAAAAAGGCGCCGCCGCTCCACACGCCGGGCGTGTCGCCGCCGTCGGCGAGCCCGCGCTCGACCAGTTCGTAATAGACCGGCCGGGCGACCAGCGCCTCCAGTCCGCCGCGCACATGCAGATAGGGGCGCGGCGACTCCGCATCGCCGGCGACGCGCAGGGGATGGTCCCGTCCGGCCGTGACGAAATCGCCGGTGTTGAGCCGGAACGCCAGCCGCGCGTCGCGTCCGATCCCTTCCGCCTTCATCTCGACCGCGACGAACGGAGCATCGTCGACCGCAATGTCCAGCTTCTCGACCGGCGTGACCAGCACGTAGCGGCCGTCCGCCTCGCGCCGCAGGATGGTCGAAAACAACCGCACCATCGCCGGCCGACCGATCGGCGACCCCTCGTGGAACCAGGTGCCGTCGGCGGCGATCCGCATCGCACTGTCGCCGCAATGCGCGGGGTTCCACTGCTCCACCGGGGGCAGCCGCCGCTGTTCGGCGAGGGTGGCGATCTGCGCCAGCGACAAGGACGCGAGGTCCGGCAACTCCTCCATCGGCATGGCCGGCAGGTAGGGGCGCCGGGCCGCGCCGTAAAGGTTCAGCGCGGTGCCGCGCGCAGTTCGCCCGTCGTGGCGGGCACGGCCGCGCCCTTGGCGAGCAGCCGCCGCGCCTCGAACGGGCCGGGCAGCCGCCAGCCGCCGGTCCGTTCCGCGGAAAAGCCGAAGAAGCGGCCATAATATTCCGGATCGCCGATCAGCATCAGCGCCCCGTCCAATCCGCCCTCGTGCGCGGCGCGCAACGCATGGGTCATCAGCATCCGGCCGATCCCGTCGCGCTGCCGCGCCGGCTCGACCGCGACGGGGCCGATCATCACCATGGCGTGGATCGCACCGTCGTCGGCGGCAAGCACCACCGGCCAGCATTGGATCGTGCCGATCAGTTGCCCATCCTCGACCGCGGCGATGCTGAGCGCGGCGATCGGCGCGCTCTCGCCGCGTACGCGATAGGCCGTGCGCGCGTGGCGGCCTGGGCCGAAGGCGCGATCGAGCAGCGCCTCGACCATCGGCGCGGCGACGCTGTCGAGCGGCACGAAGGCGACGGCGGCGGCGGGCGGGGGCAGGGTGGCGGAGGCGGTCACGGGCAGGTCCTTTGCGCGGCGCGCATGCGTCGGCGCCGCGCCGAAGGCAAGCGGGAAAAGGTCGCGATCGGGCGCTTCGACGGCAACGGCCATTGCCGCGCCCTCGTTGCGGGCCTAGGGCGCCCGCCATGCACGACACGCTTCAACTGGAGGTCCATGACCTCGAGGTCCAGGTCCTCACCGGCATCTATTCGGAAGAGACGCATCTGCCGCAGCCGCTGCGTATCTCGCTCACCGTCGACCTCGTCTGCCCCGACCGGTTCGCCCCGGATACGCCGCTCAGCGCGTCGAAGAACTATCTCGACCTCAAGCATGCCGCGACCAGCGCGCTGCCGCCCGGAGTCCATTTCACGCTGGTCGAGGCGGTTGCGGACCATATCTGCGAAACGCTTCTGCTCGGTGACGCGCGGGTGCTCCGCGTCGCGGTGAAGATCGTCAAGCTCGCCATCGCCGAGGCGGGCGAGGCGATCGGCATCACATTGGTGCGTCACCGCCGCTGAGCGGGGGTGTATCGCCGCCGCGCCGCCGCCCGCAGGGGCCCAGCGCGTCGAGCACGAAGCGATAATCCTCCTGCGCCAGCGTCGCGTCGGCCGGCGCGAGCGAGGCGGTGCTGCGTGCCGGCAGCATATGGGGCAGGGCGCAGGCGAGACGATACCACAGCAAGGTGTCGCGCGCCGGCGGCGCTGCCGCTTCATCGACGATCTCCGACAAAGCGACGGCCCAGCGCGGCTGCTCGCCGGGGCGGCGCAATACCGACAGGGACACCGGCGCGCCGTTGGCGGTGGTCAGGAACACCTGCGTCTCGCCCTCGCCGGGCAGGGCACCAGGCACGTGGAAGGCGTTGCCGATGCCGGTGATGACCGGCGGCGCGTCCGCGGCGACCAGATCGCGGGCGATCTGGCGCACGCGTGCGTCGTTGCCGGGGGTCCAGGGAAGCTGCGCGTCGCGCGCGACGAGCTGGATCTGGCCCGGGGTTCCCGGCACCGGCCGGGCGAAGACCAGCACCCGTGCCTTCTTCAATCGCGGCAGGTCGCCGTTCGTATCGGGAGCGACATCGACCAGATAGCCGATCCGCGGCGGGATGCCGCCGGCGCCACGGACCAGGGCGGTGACGTCGGCCTCGACATAGAAACGCGCCCAGCCGGGCGGCACGGAGGCGGCGTCCGCACCCTTCAGACGGCTCGCCGAGCGGATCGTCGCATCCGCGATCACCGGCGCGTCGAGGATCAGGTCGGTCATGTCGGCATAGCCGATGGTCGGCGGCGCCATCGGCGCCGAGGCGACCCCGGCATACTGATTCGCGCGATCAAGATTCTGCGCTCGAATCATGGCGGAATTGGGGAGCAGGGCGGCGAGGGCCGCGACGGGGAGGACGAGGCGAACGGCCGGATTCATAAGGCTTCCTCTAAGGATGTGCGTCTGAACGATACAGAAATAAAAGTGTCGCGTAGCGATTGTACGTTTGTTGCGTCCGACAAAGCGTTTGCGTGTGGAGTGGCGTGGCGATAGGACAGGAGCCACTGCCATAGCGCGGCGTAGGCCGCGGCAGGGACTGCACGCGTTTTCCCCCCGGGACACGTGGTTGTCTGAGAATTAGGGAGTGTCGTTGCTGAATGGCCTATGCTGACCAGAAGATGTCCGGTGGCAGGGTGGTCGCGATCGTCATCGTCGCGCTGATCCATGCTGCACTGGGCTATGCCTTCGTCACTGGTCTCGCGACCAATTTCGTGAAGAAGGCCCAAGAAAAGCTTAACACGTTCGACGTGGAAGAGCCGCCGCCCCCGCCGCCGGATGAGCCACCGCCGCCGCCGCCGGATACGCCGATGACGCCGCCGCCGGTTGTCTCGCCGCCGCCGATCGTGCAGAATCCGAATCCGCCGCCCGTGGTGATTCAAACGGTGACGACTCCGCCGCCGTCGATCAACCTGACGCCGATCGCTGCGCCGCCGGCGCCGCCGGCGCCGCCGGCCGCTCCGCCCGCCCCGCCGCGGGTGGCAACGCCGGTCAGCCCGCGCGGCAACCAGGGCGACTGGTTCCCGCAGGACAGCTATCCGCCCGCGGCGCGTCGCGCCGGTGCGGAAGGCCGGGTCAGCGTGTCGGTGACGATTGGCACCAATGGTCGTGTCACCGCCTGTTCGGTGACCTCGTCCAGCGGCAACTCGGACCTCGACAACGCGACGTGCAACCTCGCGAAGCGCAACGGCCGGTTCAATCCGGCCAAGGATCCGAGCGGCAATCCGATCGAATCCACCTATGCGCTGCGCGGCGTGCGCTGGCAGCTCGAGAACGAATGATCTTCGCGGCGGCCCCGCCGATACGGGGCCGCCGACTAGCAAATTGAACGAGAGGGATTACTCACATGCTCACCACCATCCTCGCGGCGGGCGGTACCGCAGCCGCCGAGAACCAGTTCGGTCTGCAGCAGGCGCTGAAGGAAGGCGGCCTGATCTCGCAGTCGGTGTTCTCCATCCTGGTCCTGATGTCGGTCGTTTCCTTCTACATCCTGTTCTCGAAGCTCTTCGAGCAGCAGAAGATCCTGAACCAGGCGAAGCGCGTCCGTCAGGGCTTCTGGCAGTCGAGCAACCTGCGTGAAGGTTCGGCCAAGCTCGAGAAGAACTCGGCCTACAAGCAGCTCGTCGACGACGGCCTGCAGGCGCAGGACCAGCACGCCAAGCTGACCGACCCGGTCGAGGCGCACGACTGGCTGCACGGTTCACTCGCCCGTTCGGAAGCGGCGATCAACTCGAAGCTGGGCGGTGGTCTGGCGTTCCTCGCGACCGTCGGCGCGACCGCACCGTTCATCGGTCTGTTCGGCACCGTGGTCGGCATCTACCGCGCGCTGATCAAGATCGGCGCGTCGGGCGATCCGTCGATCGACAAGGTTGCCGGCCCGGTCGGTGAGGCGCTGATCATGACCGCGCTTGGTCTGGTCGTCGCGGTTCCGGCCGTGCTCGCCTACAACTGGCTGCAGCGCCGCAACAAGTCGATCGCGGAAGACCTGTCGGCCTTCTCGAACGACGTGCTCGGCTACCTGGCTTCGGGCGGCAACGTCCGTCCGTCGATCGCCGGTGCGGCTCCGAAGGCGCCGGTGAAGCCGGCGGCTGCGACCACGACCGCCGGCCAGGCCGGTGGCGTGCAGACCCGCGCGTAAAACAAAAGGGGCGGGGCGGCGTCGTGCCGCCCTGCACCCCATGGTCGGCTCGATCAGGTGCCGGCCGAAAGAATGGATAGGATGAATCGCGCATGGCGATGAGTGCTGGCGGGGGCGACCCCGAGAAACCGATGTCGGACATCAACACCACGCCCCTCGTGGACGTGATGCTGGTGCTCCTGATCATCTTCCTGATCGCGGTCCCGGTCGCGATTCAGACCGTCAAGGGCATCAAGCTGCCGCAAGTCCGCTTCGACCCGACGGTGACCAAGCCCGAGAACGTATCCCTCTCGGTATCGACCAAGCCGGACGGCAGCTGCGCGGTCTATTGGGGCACGGCGCCGGTGACCAGCAAGGAACTGCTGGACCGTGCGGTCGCCAAGCTCAAGGCCGAGATCGACCGCCAGGGCGGCCCGGGCAATCCGGCGCTCGAACTGCCGGAAGCGCATATCCGCGGTGACGTGAACACCCCGTATCGCTGCATCGGCGGTACGATCTTCACGATGCAGCAGGCGGGCTTCGCGCGCGTCGGCTTCATCTCGCAGCCGCCCGCCGGCGGCGGCGCGTAAGCTGCGGCCAGGACTGGAGTAGACCCGCATGGCAATGAGTGGTGGCCGCGACGACGGCGAGCCGATGATGGAAATGAACACGACGCCGTTGATCGACGTCATGCTCGTGCTCCTCATCATGTTCATCATTACCCTTCCGATCCCGACCCACGCGGTCAAGGTCGACCTGCCGGTCAACGACCCGCGGCAGCAGAAGCCGCCCGTTGATCCGCAGAAGAACAAGATCTCGATCGATCCTGCCGGTACGGTGTCGTGGAACGGCACCCCGGTCGATCAGGTCACGCTGCGCCAGTATCTCGACCAGGCAGCTGGCATGAATCCGGAACCGGAGCTGCACTTCCAGCCCGATCCGGCCGCCAAGTACGAAAAGGTCGACGAGACGCTGGCGATCATCAAGCGCTCCAACGTGACCAAGCTCGGCTTCATCGGCAACGAGCAGTATCGCAACGACTTCTGATCGATCCCGATCAGATGTCGCTTTCAGGGCGGTCCCGTGAGGGGCCGCCCTTTTCGTATGGGCCCGACGCCGGCGAACCGCCGTCCGTCGCCCGACGCACCAACTTCGGCGGTTGCGTGCTTGTCTCCAAAGTGACACGTTAGTGTCACAAAAATGAAACCTGCCGCGATGGTGGAGAGGAGACGATGCCATGACGATCAGGACGATGACGATCCTTGCCTGCGGCGCCGCGCTGGCGACCCCGGCGCTGGCGCAGGATCGTACCGGCTATCAAGCCATCGCCGCCGGCGATTACGCGTCCGCGGCCAAGCAGATCGAGGCCGAGCGGCGGATATTCCCCGATCGCCCGGAACTGATGCTCAACCTTGCCGCGCTGTACGGGCGGGCGGGGCGAACCGGCGAAGCTCGCGCGCTCTATGGCGCGGTGATGGAGCGGCCGAAGGTCGCGATGGACATGCCCGACGGGACCGTGCTTTCGTCGCACGACGTCGCCGCACGCGGCCTGGCGAAGCTGACGGCGCTCGCCGTCCGCTGATCGACGCTGTCCTACAAGAGCGGGGTGTGCCACAGATGCACGCGCCCGCTCTTTCTCATGGCGATCCTAGAACCAGCCGCCCTTGGCGGGGAGGGGGAGATTCCCCGTTCAGGCGTCAAATCTGTCAAGACTCGCCCATATTCGACCGTCGTTCAGCGGCTTGCAGCCTTAACTGGAAGCTCGCGGCTCACAGCTTGGGCAGGGTTACCCCGCGCTGGCCCATATATTTGCCCGCCCGGTCGGCATAGCTGATCTCGCACGGCTCGTTGCCCTGCAGGAACAGGAACTGGCAGGCGCCCTCGTTGGCGTAGATTTTTGCGGGAAGGGGCGTGGTGTTGGAGAATTCGAGCGTGACATGCCCCTCCCAGCCCGGCTCGAGCGGCGTGACGTTGACGATGATCCCGCACCGGGCATAGGTCGACTTGCCCAGGCAGATGACCAGCACGTCGCGCGGGATGCGGAAATACTCCACCGTCCGGGCCAGGGCGAAGCTGTTCGGCGGGATGATGCAGACGTCGGTCTTGCGGTCGACGAAGCTGTTCGAGGCAAAGTCCTTGGGGTCGACCAGGGCATTGTCGACGTTGGTGAAGATCTTGAACTCGTCGGCGACGCGCGCGTCATAGCCATAGGACGACAGGCCGTAGCTGATGCAGCCGTCGCGGCGCTGCGCCTCGACGAACGGCTCGATCATCGCCTGCTCCTGTGCGGCGCGGCGGATCCAGCGGTCGGACAGGATGGACATGGGCGCAAATCTCCGAGGCGAACCGTGCGCCTCTTCGCCGGAATGGCCATCGAGGGCAAGCATGCGCCGGTCGCCGATCGCTGCTAGCCTCGCGGGCCGAGGCAGAGGAGAGGTAAGATGCGGATCGATGCGTCGCGGGCTTGGGGCGGCTATGCCGCGGTGATGACCGGCATGGCGGCGTGGCTCGCGCTCGGCGGCGCGGCGGAGGATCGCGCCCGGCTGTCGGTGCTCGACGTCGAACGGATCAACGTCCGCGAGCCCGACGGCAAGCTGCGCATGGTGATCGCCAGCAGCAAGCGCATGCCCGGCATCATCATCGACGGCCGCGATCACCCGCACCCGACTCGGACGGAGGGCGGCATGCTGTTCTACAATGACGAGGAATCGGAAAATGGCGGATTGATCTTCGACGGCCGGATCCGGAACGGCCAACCAACGAATGGTGGCAGCCTAACCTTCGACCGCTGGCATCAAGACCAGACGGTGCAGCTGTTCACCGACGAGAAGGGGGCGAAACGGCGTGCCGGCGTCATCGTCAACGATCATCCCGACGGGCCGATGGACATCGCCGCGACGACGCGGGCAATGGCGCTGCCGGAGCCGGCACGCAGCGCCGCCTTCCGTCACGCCAATGTCGAGTTCCAGCAACGCGCCTATCTCGGCCGCAAGGCGGACGGCTCGTCGCAACTCGAACTCGGCGATGCGGCCGGCCGGCCGCGGCTCCGCCTGCAGGTCACCGCCGATGGTCGACCCAGTATCGCCTTGTTGGATGCCGGTGGCCGGGTGACCCGGACGATCGAGTGAGGATCAGCCGATGCCGAGATCGGCCGGTCCGAACGCCTGCGGCAACAGCTCGGACAGACGGTAGGTCGCGATCGCGTCGCCCTCTGCGGCACCGCAATGGACGACCAGATCGCGCCCGCCGAGTTGCGCCGCCTCGTTCAGCACCTGCCGGCAGCGGCCGCACGGGCTGACCGGCGTCACGCCGGTGGCGCGACCGGCGGGGTCCATCGCGCCGCCGATCACGCCGACCGCGACGACGTCGCGCAGCCGTCCCGCAGCGCTGGCGGTGGCTATCGCGACCGTCTCGGCGCAGAGCGACAGGCCGTAACTGGCATTTTCGACATTGGCGCCGGTGACCAGCGATCCGTCGGCCATCAGCAGCGCCGCGCCGACCGCGAACCGGGAATAGGGGGCATGGGCATGCGCCGCTGCCTCGCGGGCGGCGGCGATCAGCCGGGTGGCGGTTTCGGTCTCGGTCATGGTGTGACGACGTCCCAATTGACGGGGCCTTCGATGCCGTCGATCCGGCGGATGTCGCTGGCGCGCCACATCCGCCACGGCCGCGCGGCATAGGCTGGGGTGAAGAAGGTGGCGCTCGACCAGACCGGCCGGTCGATCGCCGCCGTGAGTTGATAGGCGCGCTCGACCGGTCGGGCGACCCGCAGCATCACCGGCTTGCGGGTATGCGCCTCGACCATGCGGATGAAGCGCCCGAGCTCGGCCACGACCGCCTCGCGCTCCGGTCGTGCCGCGCAATCGTCGTGGAAGGACACGTCGACCGCCACCGGTAAGGCGTCCTGCGTTCGCGGAACGAAGGCGTTGAAGGCATTGGCCTGATCCGTGGCCGCCTGGCAGAGCGAGAAGACGTGCACGGCGCCGCGACGCAGCCCCGCCTCCGGCAACGCGGCCCAATTCGCTTCGAAGGTCGGGTCGCGCTGATCCCCACCGATCGTCGCGACGAGATAGGCGAAGTCCGCCCCCCGCGCCCGTACGGTCCCCCACTCGACGGGACCCGGCGTCGCTTCGAGGTCGATGCCCTGCAGCGGATATTGCGACGCGGCCGGATGCCAGTTGGTCGCGTAACTCCAGCCGCCGACACCGATCGCACCCACCGCCGCCAGGACCGCCGCCGCCTTGAGGATGCCGTACGCCATCAGCCGCGCAGGTGCAGGACGCAGATCAGCGTGAACAGCCGCCGTGCGGTGTCGAAATCGACATCGATCTTTCCGGCCAGCCGCTCGCGCAGCAATTCGGCGGCCTCATTGTGAATGGCGCGGCGGGCCATGTCGACGGTCTCGATCTGTTGCGGGGTGGCCGCCCTTATCGCCTGATAGTAACTGTCGCAAATCGCGAAATAGTCCTTGATCGGCCGGCGGAAGCGGCCGAGCGCGAGGACCAATGTTTCCAAATGGCTGCCGTCCGCACGGTGCAGGTGCAGGCCGAGCCGCCCCTCCGCCGATTCGAGCCTGACGCGATAAGGCCCGGCATAGCCGTCGGCATGCACCCGTTGCGGGGCAAAGTGATTGTCCTCCAGCAGGTCGAAGATCGCGATCCGCCGCTCCTGCTCGACATCCGCCGATCGCCAGCCGATGCTGGTTTCGTCGATGTCGATGGCGATGATCCGCGGGTCGGCCATCGTCGCCCGATAGAGGGCTTGGTCGCCCACGACAATTCCGAGTTTGTCGGCAGCCCGCCGGACAGAGTAAGGATGGCCGATGGCGACTCTGGCATTTCCGACCCCCGCGGCTGCGGCGGAACCCCTCCACCTGCCCCGCAACGTCGAGGCGGAAGCGGCGATGCTGGGCGCGATGATGATCGACAACCGGTTGGCCGACGATCTCGTCGACCGGCTGGAGCCGGTGCACTTCTACGAGCCGGTGCACGGCCGCATCTTCGCCGCGATCAAGACGCTACGCTCCAACGACATGTTGGCAACGCCGGTCACGCTGCGCCCGATGTTCGAGGCGGACGAGGGGATGAGGGAGTTGGGCGGCCCGGCCTATCTGGCGCAGCTGACCAGTTCGGGCGCCGGCCTAATCGGTGCGCGCCAATTCGCGACGCAGATCTACGATCTGGCGATGTTGCGCGCGCTGGTCAGCGTCGGCCGGACCCTGGTCGAGCGGGCGATGGACACGTCGGAAGAGGTCAATCCGCGCGCGCAGATCGAGGCGGCCGAGGAGGAGCTGTACAAGGTCGCCGGCGATGGCGGGGTTGAAAATTCGATCAAGAGCTTCGCGCAGGCGACGACCATGGCGGTCAAGATGGCGGAGCGCGCGCTCAACTCGGGCGGCAACCTGTCGGGCGTCACCACTGGCCTCGACTCGGTCAACGCCAAGATCGGCGGCATGCATCATTCGGACTTGATGATTCTCGCTGGCCGTCCCGGCATGGGCAAGACCTCGCTCGCCACCAACATTGCCTTCAACGCCGCACGGCGCTGGATGCGCGACATGGCGGACGGCATCCCGCCGAGCGAATCGGTCGGCGCCAAGGTCGCCTTCTTCAGCCTTGAAATGAGCGCCGACCAGCTGGCGACGCGTATTCTGGCCGAGCAGTCGGGGATCAGCTCCGAAAATTTGCGCATGGGTAAGATCAGCAAGGCGGAGTTCGGTCAGCTCGCCGCCGCGGCGGCGGAACTGGAGAACCTGCCGTTCTTCATCGACGATACCGGCGGCCTGTCGATCAGTGCGCTGCATACCCGCGTCCGGCGGCTGCAGCGGCGGCACAATAACGAGATCGGGCTGGTCGTCGTCGACTATCTGCAGCTGCTGACCAGCGGCAAGGGTAGCAACGAGAACCGGGTTCAGGAAATCTCGGAGATCAGCCGCGGTCTGAAAACCTTGGCCAAGGACATGAACGTCCCAGTGCTGGCGCTGTCGCAGCTCAGCCGCGCGGTCGAAAGCCGTGAGGACAAGCGGCCGATGCTGTCGGATCTGCGCGAATCGGGGTCGATCGAGCAGGACGCCGACATGGTATGGTTCGTGTTCCGGGAGGATTATTACACCGCGCAGCGCGAGCCCAAGCGGCCGATGGAGGGCGACGAGGCCAAGATCTTCGAAGATCACGCCAAATGGGCCGCCGACATGGAGCGGGTCTATGGTCTGGCGGAGCTGATCGTCGCCAAGCAACGCCATGGTGCGACGGGCAAAGTGGTGTTGAAGTTCGATCCGACGATCACGCGCTTCTCGGATTATGCGGGCTATTGACTCCGACCGGCGCGGGAACCGGGCGCTTCATCGACACGTTTGCTCGCCCAGTTCATCCTAGGAGGAGCAATCATGCGTAGGATTCTGGTGTGCGCCACGGCCCTGTCCGGTCTGGTGCTGGCGGCTAGCCCGGCTCTGGCGGAAGGCAAGACCGACCGCGCCCGCGCCGCGATCGCCGAGGCGCGCGGCAAGGTTGAAACGCTGAGCACGCTCAATGCCGCCGGCGAGGTGCCGCGGATGGTCGCGCAGGCGCAGGCGGCGCTGCGCGCGGCGGAAGACGACCTGAAGGGCAGTCACAAGGAACAGGCAATCGCCGACGCGCATCGTGCCTCCGAACTGGCCGACACGGCGATCGGCCTGTCGCAGAAGCAGCAGGCGCAGACGCAGGCGGCGACCGTCGCCGCAGCGGCGGAGACTACCGCAGCGGCGCAGCAGGAGGCGGACGCAGCACGTGCCCGTGCCGCAGCCGCCGAGGCCGCGGCACAGTCAGCCGCATCCGACGCCGCCGCCGCGCGCTTGGCGGCCGCGACGCCCCAGCCCCAGCCCCAGCCGCAACCGGTGACCACCGTTACTACCGAGACGACGCGGACTGCCGCGGCGAGCACCACGCGGGCGGCGACGCCGCGCCGGACGGTCAAGCGCGTGATTCACCGCAAAGCGGTGACGCGGCCGGCGGTGACCGAGAAGACGACCACGACCGTCACGACCAACTGACGGGTTGCTGCAAGGCGGACAGGGCGGGGGCAACCATCACGGTCGTCCCCGTTTGTCGTTCGACGGTACGGACAGGATCAGAAGACCGGGTCGTCGCCCGGCGGGTGCGCGACGTGGATGCCGCATTCGACCTTGTTCCAACCACGCCAGCGGCCGGCGCGAGGGTCTTCGCCCGGCTTGACCTTGCTGGTGCACGGTGCACAGCCGATCGAGAGATATCCTTCCGCCTCCAGCGGATGCCGCGGCAGTTCGTGCTCGGCGAAATAGCTATCGAGATCGGTCTTGGTCCAATCGGCGAGCGGATTGATCTTCAGCCGGCCCTCGTCGATCTCGAACCGCGGCAGCGCCCGACGGGTACCGGCCTGAAAGCCTTTTCGACCTGAAATCCAGGCGTCGAAGGGTGCGAGGGCGCGACGCAACGGTTCGACCTTGCGAAGGTCGCAGCAACCGTCCGGATCGTAGGACCAGCGCAGGCCCGTCGCGTCTTTGGCGGCGAGCAACCGCGGATCGGGGCGGAAGACGCGCAGGTCCGTCAGCCCCAGCCGTTCGACGAGCTCGTCGCGATAGGCGAGGGTCTCGCCGAACATCTTCTGCGTGTTGGTGAAGATGACGGGCACGTCGCGGTCGATGGCGGCGACCATGTGGAGCAGCACCGCCGATTCCGCGCCGAACGACGAGACGGAGGCGATCCGCCCGGCCAGCTCACCGGTCAGCAGCTCTGCCAGCATCGCTGCGGCGGGGACATTCGCAAAGCGAGCTCGGAGGGCTGCGGCATCCACCTCGGTAAAGGCCGGGGCGGCGTCGATCACGTCGATGGCACGCAAGGGCTCAGCCATGACGCCGCTTCCACACCGGCACCGCATCGTCCGCCGCGGCCTGATAGCGATAGGCATAACGATCGAGGCTGCGGCGGAGGACGTCTGCGTCGATCGGCGCTTCGGGGGCGAAGCTGTCGAAGCCGCAGCGGCGCATCAGCGGCAGCTGATCGACCAAGACGTCACCCGCCGCGCGCAGCTCGCCGGCATAGCCGGCCTCGCGCAGGATCCGGGCGGCGGAATAGCCGCGGCCATCGCGGAACGTCGGGAAGCTAACCTCGACCAGGGCGAGCTGGCCGAGCTGCGGCAACAGCGTGCGCGCATCCTCCCCCGCCTCCAGCCGTACGGCGGTGGCGTTGCTCTGGCCGAGGAAGGCATCGAGGGTGACGGCGGGCTCGTCATGCGGCTCGTCGTCGCGGAAGCGGAGCAGGGCATCAGCCATAGATGGCCTCCTTGAACGGTTCGAAGCCGACGCGGCGATAGGTGTCGAGGAAGCGCTCCCCCGCCTCGCGCACGGCGAGATAGCGGTCGGTGACCCGCTCGATCGCATCGACGACGCCGTCCTCGTCGAAGCCGGGGCCGGTGATCTTGGCGAGGCTGACGTCCTCTGCTCCCGATCCGCCGAGCGACAGCTGGTAGTTTTCGGTGCCTTTCTTGTCGACGCCGAGGATGCCGATGTGGCCGGCATGGTGATGGCCACAGGCGTTGATACAGCCCGAGATCTTGAGCTTCAGCTCGCCGAGCTCGCGCTGGCGGTCGCGATCGGCGAAGCGGGTAGCGATCTTTTGCGCCAGCGGGATCGAGCGGGCATTGGCCAGGCTGCAATAGTCGAGGCCGGGGCAGGCGATGATATCGGTGATCAGATCGAGATTGGGTTCGGCGAGGCCACCGTCGACCAGCCGCTGCCAAAGTTCCCGAAGGTCACGCATAGCAACATGCGGCAGGACGATGTTCTGGGCGTGAGTTACACGTAACTCATTAAAGGAAAACGACTCTGCCAGATCGGCGAGCAAGGCGATCTGATCGGCAGAGGCGTCGCCGGGTATGCCGCCGGCGGGTTTCAGGCTGACGTTGACGATCGCATAGCCCGGCGCCTTGTGCGGGCGGACATTCTGGTCGAGCCAGACGGCGAAATCGGGATCGCTGCGGTCGACCTCGGTCGGCAGATGCGTCTCGAAAGCCGGCGGCGCGAACATCGCCTGGATGCGCTCGAGCTCGGCGACCGGCGGGTCGATGCCGAGCAGCTTCACCGCGGCGAACTCCTCCTCGACCTGGCGGCGGTATTCGTCGGCACCGATCTCGTGCAGCAGGATCTTGATCCGCGCCTTGTAGATATTGTCGCGCCGGCCGTAGCGGTTGTAGACACGTAGACACGCCTCTAGATAGCTCATCAGCTCGTCGGCACGCACGAAGTCGCGGATCAGATGGCTGATCATCGGCGTGCGCCCCATGCCGCCACCGACATAAATTTGCGCGCCCACTTCGCCATCGCGTTCGACCAGCCGGATGCCGATGTCGTGCAGCCGCATCGCGGCGCGATCCTCCTCGGCCGCGATTACCGCGATCTTGAACTTGCGCGGCAGATAGCTGAATTCGGGGTGGAAGGTGCTCCACTGGCGGAGCAGTTCCGCCCAGGGTCGCGGATCGGTGACCTCGTCGGCGCTCGCGCCGGCATATTGGTCGGCGGAGATGTTGCGGATGCAATTGCCGCTGGTCTGGATGGCGTGCATCTCCACCTTCGCCAGTTCGGCGAGGATGTCGGGCGTATCGGCGAGCTTGATCCAGTTGAACTGGATGTTCTGACGCGTCGTGAAATGGCCGTAGCCGCGATCATAGGTGCGCGCGATATGCGCGAGCATGCGCATCTGGCGGCTGTCCAACGTGCCATAGGGGACGGCGACGCGCAGCATATAGGCATGCAGCTGCAGATAAAGGCCGTTCATCAGCCGCAGCGGCTTGAACTGGTCCTCGGACAGCTGGCCCGAGAGGCGGCGCTCCACCTGATCGCGAAATTCCTCGACGCGGGCGTCGACGATGCTCTGATCATATTCGTCGTACTTGTACATGCGATCTTCTTCCAAAGTCCTCCCGCTGGCGGAGAGGGGACCGCCGCCCAAGGGCGGTGGCGAAGGGGGCTTCCTCACCCGTTGCGCTGGCGGACGTTTCCACCCCTGCGGAGCGGACGTCCGGGGCGGATGTCCGGGTCAGATCACCCAGCTGCCCGCCTGCGGATCGGCAGGCTTGAGCGTTAGGTCGGGGCGGACGGTCGGGCCGAGCGCCCGGATGCGGTCCTTGATATGGGCGGGCCGGGGGCCGTCCGCCGTCGCGGTCGCGTCGATCAGATAAGGGACGTTGACGCGCCGTGCGCCCTCCTCGGCGCGCAGGATCGCCTCGCCGCCAGCGCCCACGTCGACCGCATCCTCGACATGGCGCGACCAGCCCTGGCCGTTCCACCAGACCACGTCGCCGCTCGCCAGATCGTTGCCGGTCAGCAGCCTCATGCCGCCATGCCTTCGGCGACGCGCGCCCAGCGCGCGAGCTTGTCCTCGGCGTCAGACAGCTCGACGACCTCGCCGACGACGATGATCGCCGGGCTCTTCACGGCCTCGCGGGCGACCATCGGCCCGAGATCGGCGAGCAGAGTGCGCAGCGCACGGCTGCCCGCGAGCGTGCCGCGTTCGAGCACCGCAACCGGCATGTCGGGCGCGACGCCGTCGGCCATCAATTTGTCGGCGATGTCCCCGGCAGTCGCGACGCCCATGTAGATGACGAGCGTACGGCCCTGGCCGGCGAGGCCAGACCAATCCTGTTCAGACAAGCCCTTGCATTGACCGGCAACGAAGCTGACTGCGCTGGAATGATCGCGATGGGTGAGGGGCAGCATCGCCTCCGCCGCGCAGCCGAGCGCCGCGGAAACGCCGGGGATCACCTCGACGGGCAGGCCGGCGGCACGCACCGCCTCCACCTCTTCGCCGCCGCGACCGAAGATGAACGGATCGCCGCCCTTCAGCCGGACGACGACGCTGCCGGTCTTCACATGCGCGACAATCAATGCGTTGATCGCGTCCTGCGGTAAAGTGTGGCGGGCCCGGCTCTTCGCTACCGAAATGCGCTGGGCGGCGGGCGGTGCGAGATTCAGCACCCGCGGGTCGATCAGTCCATCGTGGACGACGACGTCGGCGCGGCGCAACGCCTCGACCGCGCGGACGGTGAGCAGGCCGGGATCACCCGGACCCGCACCGACGAGGATGACGCGCCCGCGGGCGCTCGGATCGAGAAGCGTAGCCATGATGTTGGAAAATGGGCCGCACCGCCCGACCGGGCAATGCAGGGATGCTTTCCAATGGGGTAGCCGAACTTGCGTGAAGCCTCAGGTCACGCGTCGCGCAGGCCGATGCCGATATTGGCCCGCGCCGCGTCCGCCTCGTTGCTGACCACGGGATAGGCGCAATAATCGGCGGCGTAATAGGCGCTGGGCCGGTGGTTGCCCGACCAGCCGATGCCGCCGAACGGGGCGGCGGAGCTGGCGCCGTTGGTCGGGCGGTTCCAGTTGACGATGCCGGCGCGGACATTGGCCCAGAAGCGGTCGTAGAGCGCCGGCGTCTGGCTGATCAGCGAGGCGGAAAGGCCGTAGCGGGTGTTGTTCGCCTCGGCGATCGCGGCGTCGAAATCGTCGGTGCGGATCACCTGCAAGATCGGGCCGAACAATTCGATGTCAGGGCGTTCCGCCATGTCGGTGGTGTCGATCATCGCCGGCATCAGGAACGGCTTGTCGTCCGACAGGCGTTCCAGATGGCGGATCGGCCGGCCGCCGCGCATCAGCAGCGCAAGGAAGCTCTCGGTGAGCATGTCGGCGGTGGCATTGTCGATCACCGGGCCCATGAACGGCTGCGGATCGTCGAACGGGCTGCCGACGATCAGCCGGCCGACCATCTGGTTGATCGTGTCGATCAGCGGATCGTAGAGCTTGCTGTCGACGATCAGCCGGCGCGCGGCGGTGCAGCGCTGGCCGGCGGTGGTGAAGGCGGACTGGATGACCAGCACCGCGGCGGCGTGCAGGTCTGGCGTGTCCCAGACGATGATCGGATTGTTGCCGCCCATCTCCAGCGCCAGGATCTTCTCCGGCTTGGCGGCGAAGGCGCGGTTGAGCGCGATGCCGGTGCGTGCCGAGCCGGTGAACAGCAGGCCGTCGATGTCGGGATGATCGGCGAGCGCCTTGCCCTCCGCAGGGCCGCCGATGACGACGCGGGCGCATTCCGCCGGCACCCCGGCGGCGCGGTAGCAGTCGATCAGAAAGGCGCCGGTCGCCGGGGTCTTTTCCGACGGCTTGAACACGATCGCATTGCCGGCGAGCAGGGCGGGGACGATATGGCCGTTGGGCAGATGCGCGGGAAAATTATAGGGGCCGAGTACCGCGAGCACGCCATGCGGCTTGTGGCGCAGCGCCATGCGGCTGCCCATCGGGGAATCGAGACGGCGCTGCGCGGTGCGCTCGGCATAAGCGGTGACCGAGATGTCGACCTTGGCGATCACCGTGTCGATCTCGGTACGCGCTTCCCACAACGGCTTGCCGGTTTCGCGGGCGAGCAGTTCGCTGAACTCGTCGTGGCGCTGGCGTACGACATTGGCGAAGCGGCGCATCGTCTCAATCCGCACCGCCAGCGGCTGCGCGGCCCAGGGTGCCCAGCCGCTGCGCGCGGCGGCGACCTCCGCATCGACGTCGCCGATCGCGCCACGCCACAGCTCCGCGCCCGTCGCCGGTTCGTGGGAGATGATCTCGCTCATAAACCTCTCTCGCTCAAGCGATGTCGGTTAGGGGATGGGCGGCATGGCGGCAAGGTGGGTGTGGGGCGGGGTGTCCCGGGTTGGGGAAGCTTGCCTGGGGGAGAGCGCTACCCACCATCGTCATCCCCGCGCAGGCGGGGATCCAGAGACGCAAACGATGCGGGCAATCGACTGACCTGCGCGTCCGGATTCCCGCCTTCGCGGGAATGACGTCTTGGGCTGGAACGGCACCTCAAGCCAGTGCCTCGCCCATCTGGCGGATCGCGTCGACCTTGGCGTGGAGGCGCGACCAGTCGTCGCTGTCCGCGATTGGTGCCCAGATTGCCTCGACCTCGTCGATCAGCATCGCACAGGGTTCGCCCTGCCAATAGGGATGGTCGCTGGGTTTGCGCGGCCGATAATCAGCGAGTGCGGCGCGCAATCCGTCCCAGGCCGCATCGTAGCTCGCCGGCACGGTACCGCCGAACAGATCGAAGAAGGTGCGGTCGAGCGGAGCGGCGGTGGTGCGCAGCGCGCGTTCGAGCGTCTGGACCAAGGCGCGGTCCGGCTCCGCGCCGCGCGGCACGACGCCGAGCCGCCAGAGCAAGGCGTCGGCGATCGCCGGCTGGTAATGGGACGCGAAGGTCTGCAGCGTCTCGATCAGCGGCTCGCTCTCCGCCACCAGCCTGAGCGAGGCGGCGAGCTGCATCACGTCCCAATGGATCGCCTCCGGCTGGCGGCCGAAGGCATAAAGGCCGGTCTGGTCGAAATAGGCGGCGGTGAAATTGGGGTCCCAGCTCGGCGCGAACCGCCACGGGCCGTAGTCGAAGCTTTCGCCGGTGACGTTGATATTGTCGCTGTTGAGCACGCCGTGGACGAAGCCGGCCGCCATGTAGCGCGCCGCGAGCGTCGCGGTGCGGCGCACGACATGGTCGAGCAGGCGGATCGGATCGTCGGACTCTTCGCCGTAGAGCCGGCGCAGCACGTAGCCGACGAGCGCGCGCATCCCGTCCTCGTCCTGCTCATAGGCAAGGCGCTGAAAGGTGCCGATGCGGATATGGCCGTGGCTGAGCCGGACCAGCACCGCCGAGCGGGTCGGCGAAGGCTCGTCGCCGCGAACGAGCTCCTCGCCCGTCTCGATCAGCGACAGCGTGCGGCTGGTCGGCACGTTGAGCGCCTCGAGCATCTCGGTCGCCAGGATCTCGCGCACGCCGCCCTTCAGCGTCAGGCGTCCGTCGCCAAAGCGGCTGTAGGGAGTCTGGCCCGACCCCTTGGTGCCGAGGTCCATCAGCCGGCCGGCACGGTCGTAAAGTTGTGCGAAGGTGAAGCCGCGGCCGTCGCCGATGTCGGGATTGTAGGAGCGGAACTGATGGCCGTGATAGCGTAGCGCCAGCGGTTGCGGCAGCGTGTCCGGCAGCGGCGCGAAGCGCCCGAAGTGCCGCACCCATTCGGCGTCGTCGAGATCGGCCAGGCCGACCTCCGCCGCGGCGCGGTCGTTGCGATACCGCACGATCGTCCCGGGGAAGTTCGCGCCCTCGACCGGGTCCCAGAAGGTCGGCCCGAGATCGAGCAGGGCGGTGGCGGGGCGATAGGCTTGCGGGGCAGGGGGCATGCGTGGATATGGAGGCCGCGACTCCGGGGGCGCAAGGCATGAACGCGTATCAAAACTGCTACTGGATGTCCGCCGACGGGCTGAAGCTGCATTATCGCGATTATCCGGGGGATGCGGCCAAGCCGCCGATCCTCTGCTTTCCCGGCCTGACCCGCAACGCCCGCGACTATGATGCGCTGGCGACGCGCCTGGCGGGGGCGTGGCGCGTGCTGGCGGTCGATTTCCGCGGTCGCGGGCGCAGCGAATATGCCAAGGACCCGATGAGCTACGTGCCGCAGACCTATGTCGCGGACGTGCAGGCGCTGCTCGCCGAGCAGGGCATCGACCGCTTCGTGGCGATCGGCACCTCCTTGGGCGGGATCGTCACCATGTTGCTGGCGGCGGCGGGCGCGAACATCGCCGCGGCGCTGATCAACGACGTCGGGCCGGAGATCGACCCCGCCGGCCTTGCCCGCATCCGCGGCTATGTCGGCAAGGGCGGCAGCTGTCCGACCTGGATGCACGCGGCGCGCAGCGTCTGGGACTCGAACGCCGACGTCTATCCGGACTGGCAGATCGAGGATTGGCTGGCGATGGCCAAAAGGCTGTACCGGCTGACCAGCAGCGGGCGGATCGTACCCGACTACGACCTGAAGATCGCCGAGCCGTTTCGTGCGCCGGGCAATGAAGCGCCGCCCGATCTGTGGGCGGCGCTGGCGCACCTGCGCGACGTGCCGACGCTGCTGGTGCGAGGCGAGCGGTCCGACGTGCTGGCGGCGTCGGTCGCGGAACGGATGGCCGCGGCGCTCGACCGCGCAGAGTTGGTCACCCTGCCCGGCATCGGCCACGCGCCGACGTTGGGCGAAGAGGGCTTGCGGCAGCCGATCGACCGGCTGCTAAACCAGGTCGCGTAGACAGCGTATTATCAGACTGATACACCCGTTCACGGGAAATCGGGGCACGGGCCAATGGCGACGGACGTGATTGCGGGCGGGGCGGTGGAGCCGGACGGCGCGCCGCGCATTCCGGTGCTGGACATCGCGCGCGGGGTGGCGATCCTCGGCATCCTGTTCATGAACGTCAACGACATGGGCGCATCCATGACCGCCTCGGGGGCGGAGGTGCGGCATCTGGGCTGGAGCGGGCTCGACCGGGCGGCCTGGCTGCTGCGCAACGTTCTCGCGGACGGCACGGCTCGTTGCCTGCTCGAAATGCTGTTCGGGGCCGGCATGCTGATCCTGACCGACCGGATGGCGCGCGCGGCCGAGGGGCGCTGGGGCGTGCTGAAGCGCTATGGCTGGCGCAATCTGGTGCTGTGGCTGTTCGGCATGGCGCACATGTTTCTGCTGCTGTGGCCGGGCGACATCCTCCACACCTATGCGGTGGCGGCGATGGTCGCCTGTGCCTTCCGCGGGCTGGCGGCGCGCTGGCTGCTGACGATCGGACTGTTGCTGACCGCGCTCAATGCGGTCGGCGGCACGGTCGGGATCGTCTATACCCATGCCAGCGAGACGCAGCGGATCGAACTGACCGGTAAGCTCGCGGCGGGGCAGACGCTGACCAAGGCGCAGACGACGATGCTCGCCGACATCCGCAAGCGCGCGACGCAGCGCGCCAGGAACAAGGCGGAGACGCAGGCGAAGATCGTCGCCGAGGATGCCTATGGTCGCGGCACCCCATGGCAATGGGTGCGCGGGCAATGGGCGATGAACCGCGAGCGGCTGGGCGCGATGGAGATCGGCGCGATCTGGGAGGCGGCGTCGGTGATGCTGATCGGCGCGGCGCTGTTCAAGCTCGGCATCCTGCAGGGCGGCCGCAGCCGGCGCTTCTACTGGGGGATGACGGCGACCGGCTGGCTAATCGGCGGTGGCCTGCGGCTGGCGGCGACGCTGGCGATGATGCGCTTCGACGGCCAGCCGCATATCGGCTGGGCGACCTATGAGGGCGCGCGCATCCTGATGACCTTGGGGCATCTCGGCGCGATCAACCTGCTGGCGGGCAGCGCGCTGATGCGGCCGTTCGTCGCGGCGGGGCGAACCGCGCTGACGCTGTACGTCTGCCAGACGATCATCATGTCGTGGCTGCTGTTCCCACCGTTCGGGCTGGGCCTGTACGGCCAATTCGGCTGGGCGGCGCTGATGGCGCTGTCGGTGGCGGTCGACCTGCTGCTGCTGGTCGCCGCCAACCTCTACCTGCGCCATTTCCTCATCGCGCCGGTGGAATGGGCCTGGCGGTCGATTGTCGAGGGGCGGCGGCTGCCGTTCCGCCGGGTGGCGGCGAACCCGGTCGTGCCGGCGCTGGCGTGATCCGGGTCGCTTTGCGCAGAGGCTTGGGCAATCGGACGCGGCTCGGCTAAGGGGCCGCATCATGGCCCGCCCGATCCGCATCCTGCACCTGCATTCCAGCTTCAACCTCGGCGGCAAGGAAGCGCGGGCGGTGCGGCTGATGAACGCCTTCGGCGACACCGCGCGCCACGTCATCGTGTCGAGCGTGCCCGACCAACTCGGCGCGCGGGCGGCGATCGCCAAGGGCATCCGCTACGAGATCGCGCAGGACGCGCCGGCGCTGACCGGGCGGCCGTCGGTCGCGCGCTACGAGGCGCTGGCCCGGTTCATGCGCGGCTTCGATCTGGTGCTGACCTACAATTGGGGGGCGATCGACGGCGTGATGGCGCGCCGGGTGTTCGCCAAGGGCGCGCCGCCGCTGATCCACCACGAGGACGGCTTCAACGCCGACGAGGCCGGCGGGCTGAAGGTCGAGCGCAACATGTACCGGCGGGTGGCGCTGGCCGCCGCCAATGCTTTGGTCGTGCCGTCCTTCGTGCTGGAGGACATCGCGCTGCGGACCTGGAAGCAGCCGCGCGCGCGCGTCTACCGGATCGCCAACGGCATCGCGACCGACGCCTATGCCGCCAAACCCGATCCGCGCGCCATCCCCGGCTTCGTCCGCAACGCGCAGGAGGTGGTGATCGGCGCGCTCGCCGGGCTGCGCGAGGTCAAGGACCTGCCGATGCTGGTCCGCGCCTGCGGTGGCCTGCCGCAGCGGGTGCGGCTGGTCATCGTCGGTGAGGGGCCGGAGCGCGAGGCGATCGCGCAGGCGGCGGCGCGGATGGCGCTGACCGACCGGTTGGTGATGCCGGGCTTCCTCGACCGGCCCTACCGCTTTCTGCGGTCCTTCGACATCGTCGCGCTGTCGTCGCGGAGCGAACAACAGCCGATCAGCGTCATCGAAGCGATGGCGGCGGGCCTGCCGGTGGCGAGCACACCGGTCGGCGATCTGAAGCAGATGGTGGCGGCGGAAAACCTGCCGTTCATCGCGGAGGGGATGGACGAGGTGCGGCTGCGCGACGCCTTGCGGCCGCTGGTCGCCGACGCGGACCTGCGCGCGCGGGTCGGCGCGGCCAATCAGGCGAAGGCACGGGCCGAATTCGACGAAGGCGTGATGATCGCGCGGTACAAGGCGCTCTACGCCAATGCGCTCGGCCAACCCGGGGTGTTCGGCTGAGGTCGCACTTCCTCGCGATGCGTGTTGCCCCGGCGGAAAGCTGTCACCGACGAGATCAGTTCCGGACGCGGAACCCCTTTGGCAGCTGCATTTGCCGAAACGGCATCGGTCATCTGTGCTGTCCTTTGCCGCGTTCAAGTTTCGGCGCCCTTCTGATGCAAGCCGGTGCCTGCGCTGTGCTTGCCGTCGGAAGTCGAAAAGTGATTGCCCCGGCAACCTTGCTGCAGCGCAATGACGGATTGTCTTGCATTCGGCCGAAAAAGGTCCATCATTCTCGCGCCGGGACACCCCGGATACACGTGGGCCCGGCTCCTTTTGGAGAGGATGGGCCATGACTACGATCAAACATGTCGGGGAATATGGCGTGGTGGCGGTGGTCGCGACCGCGCTGATGGTCGCTGCGACCGGCCTTGCCAAGGTGATGGCGGACGGCGTCATCCTGATCGGCGAGGCGATCATACGCTGAGCCGACGATCTGAACGACCGATACCGGTCATCCCGGCGAGCGCCGGGGTGGCCGATGGGCCCGGCCGGTTCCGCGCCGGCCGTCGTCGGCCAAGGTACAGTGGTGCGGCCCTGTCGCCGCCGCGATGTCGCGCCGCTGCGGATCGGCGGGCCACGCCACGGCATTTGCAGAGCGTCATCGCGATCCGCCGCCGTCTGGCACTGCGTCCTATCTGCCACGGTAGCGCAATTTCTTCGCATCGCCGGAACTTTCGGATATAGGCTCGCGGATTATCCCTGAGAGGTGCCGTTTCCTGTGTTCAAGGGCCTGAAGCCGATCGTCTATAATGGCCGCGAAGTCTGGCCGCTCGTCGAGGGCGGCAAGGGCGTGGCGGCGACCAATCACGCCTCGGCCGGTGCCTGGGCAGCGGCGGGCGGGATCGGCACGGTATCGGCGGTCAACGCCGACAGCTACGATCCGGACGGCAAGATCATTCCGCAGATCTATCGCGCGCTGACCCGCCGCGAGCGGCACGAGGAACTGATCGAATATGCGATCGAAGGCGCGGTGCAGCAGGTCAAGCGCGCGTTCGACATCGCCGGCGGCAAGGGTGCGATCAACATCAACGTGCTGTGGGAGATGGGCGGCGCGCAGCGCGTGCTGCACGGCGTGCTGGAGCGCACCCGCGGGCTGGTGGCGGGTGTCACCTGCGGCGCCGGCATGCCCTATAAATTGTCGGAGATCGCGGCCTCCTATCAGGTCAGCTACCTGCCGATCGTCTCGTCTGGCCGGGCCTTCCGCGCCCTGTGGAAGCGCGCCTATTCCAAGGCGGCGGACTGGCTGGCGGCGGTTGTCTATGAGGACCCCTGGCTGGCCGGCGGCCACAACGGCCTGTCCAACGCCGAAGACCCGCTGAAGCCGCAGGATCCCTATCCGCGCGTCAAGGAATTGCGCGAGACGATGCGCGAGGGCGGCATCCCCGACACGACGCCGATCGTGATGGCCGGCGGCGTCTGGTATCTGCGCGACTGGAACGACTGGATCGACAATCCGGAGCTCGGCACGATCGCCTTCCAATATGGCACGCGCCCGCTGCTGACGCAGGAAAGCCCGATCCCCGATGCGTGGAAGGCGCAGCTGACCCAGATCGAGGAAGGCGGCGTGCTGCTGCACCGCTTCTCGCCGACCGGCTTCTATTCGTCAGCGGTGCGCAACCCGTTCCTGCGCGCGCTGGAGGCGCGGTCGGAGCGGCAGATCGCCTTTTCGACGCAGGAAGCGGGCGACCATGTCTTCCAGCTCGACGTCGGCGTGAAGGGCAAGAATTTCTGGGTGACGCGCGGCGACCTGCTGCGCGCGCGGGAATGGTTCGGCCACGGCTTCACCATGGCGCTGAAGACGCCGGACAATACCTTGGTGTTCGTGACGCCGGAGGAGGCCAAGGAAATCCGCAAGGATCAGGCCGATTGCATGGGCTGTCTGTCGCAATGCCTGTTCTCGAGCTGGGCGGACACCGAGACCAACTCGACCGGGCGGCTCGCCGACCCGCGCAGCTTCTGCATCCAGAAGACGCTGCAGGACATCGCGCATGGCGGCGACGTCGACAACAATCTGATGTTCGCCGGCCACGCCGCCTATAATTTCAAGAAGGACCCGTTCTACTCGAACGGCTTCGTGCCGACGGTCAAACAGCTGGTCGATCGCATCCTGACGGGCGATTGATCACGGCGATGCCGCCTCCGCTGCGTGCGACGCTCTGCGCCGTCGCGGCGGCGATGGCGGCCGATCCGGACGGCTGGTGGATCATCGGTAGCGCCGCTGTCGCCTTGCACGGTGGCGATGCCGGCAGGGTGCGTGACGTCGATCTGCTGGTCGACGCGAATATTGTCGGCGGGCTGCTGTCGCGGCTCGGTATCCGGCCGATGGCGATGGCTCCCGACCCGTTGTTCCATTCGGCTGTATTTGCGCGCTGGGACGGGCTGCCGCTGCCGGTCGAGGTTATGGCGGGGTTTTGCGTAGCCGTGCAGAACACGTGGCACGACGTCACTCCGATTTCGCGTCAGCGGATCATGGTGGACGGATCGACGGTATTCGTGCCGGAGCGCGAAGAGCTGCTAGCGCTTCTGCGCCTGTTCGGGCGACCGAAAGACCTGGCCCGTGCCGGGTCATTGGCGAGGCGGGAGCCGGGTTGAGGCTGTCGGCTCCCGCCCCATGTTACTTGGCGACGGTGCCGACCACCGCTCCTGCGGTGCCGCCGACGGCCGCGCCTTTCTCGACGCTGCCGCCGGTCGCGGCGGCGACGCCGGCCCCGCCCGCAGCGCCGATTCCCGCGCCCTTCAAGGTCGAGCAACCGGACACAAGAGTGGCGGCGACGAGCAGGGCGGCGGAAGCCGCGCCGAACTTGATGGTCATCACAAACATCCTTTGCTGATGGGGGAGCCCCACGAATGCTGCGGCGCAGCGATCGGTTCCGCCCGGCAAGCTTTTGTCGCAAAAGGATTTGGTGGGTGGCGCCGATCCTGGCGTCAGGCCCAGCCGTCGAGTACCTGGTCGGGTGGCCGGTGGCCGTCGGCCCACATGCGGATGTTCTGGATGACCCGCTCGCCCGACGCCACCCGACCCTCGACCGTGGCGGAGCCCATGTGCGGGGTCATCACCACATTGGGCAGGGCGAGCAGCCGTGGATCGATGCGCGGCTCATGTTCCCAGACGTCGAGCCCGGCGCCGGCGAGGCGGCCGGCCTCGAGCGCCTCGACCATCGCGACCTCGTCGACGATGCCGCCGCGCGAGGTGTTGATCAGATAGACGTGCGGCCGCATCAGCGAGAGGCGGCGGCGGTCGATCAGCATGCGGCTGTCGGCGTTGAGCGGCGTGTGGATCGAGACGATGTCCGCGGCCGCGAGCAGCGTATCGATGTCCGGGTGGAAGACCGCGCCCAGTTCCGCCTCGACCACCGCGGGCAGGCGGCGGCGGTTGTGATAGTGGATCGCCAGGCCGAAGGCGCGGGCGCGCCGCGCCACCGCCTGGCCGATGCGGCCCATGCCGACGATGCCGAGCGTCTTGCCGCCGATGCGATGGCCGAGCATGCCGCCCGGGCTCCAGCCATGCCACTGGCCGGAGCGGACCAGCTTCTCGCCCTCCGCCAGCCGTCGCGGCACCGAAAGGATCAGCGCCATTGCCATGTCGGCGGTATCCTCGGTCAGCACGCCGGGGGTATTGGTGACGATGATGCCGCGCGCCCGCGCCGCCCTGAGCGCGATATGGTTCACGCCGGCGCCGTAATTGGCGATCAGCTTCAGCCGCGCGCCGGCTTCGGCGATCAATCGCTCGTCGATCTCGTCCGTGACGGTCGGCACGAGCACATCGCAGTCGGCCATCGCCGCGGCGAGCTGGTCGCGGGTCAATTTGGCGTCGCCGCGATTGTTGGTGGTGTCGAACAGCGCCTCTAGCCGCGTCATCACGCCTTCCGCCAACTCGCGGGTGACGACGACTTTCGGGTTGGGGCAGCGGCGGGTGTCCGGCATCGTGCGGCATGGCTTGGCGATTGGGAGCCGGCGCGTCAACGGATGGTTGATGCCGCCGGGACCGGCGCTATGCAGGCGACTTGCAGGGAAAGGACAGGGACGATGCGGCATTTGGCGTTCACGATCGCCGCGGTCGCGATGCTAGCGCCGGCGGCGATGCTGCCGGTCGGGCAGGGTGGGGCGGCGATCGCCGCCGAGACCAAGAAGGCCATGCCTTATTACGGCTCCATCGCCGCCGGGCGCGCGCGGATGCGGACCGGCCCGGCACGCAGCTATCCGGCAAGCTGGCTGTACCAGCGGCCCGATCTGCCGGTGCGGGTGCTCGCCGCGTTCAAGGAATGGCGCAAGGTCGAGGACCCGGACGGTACGCAGGGCTGGATGCTCGCGGCGCTGCTCAGCGAGCGGCGGACCGCGATCGTCAAGGGCGGTCGGCCGATCGAAATGCGCGAGCGGCCGTTTCCCGGCGCCCGGCTGATGTGGCGGGCGGAGCCCGGCGTGGTCGGGCGGCTGAGCCAGTGCGCCGGCGGTTGGTGCCGCTTCGACGTCAAGGGCCAGGCGGCGTTCGTCGAGACGCGCGACTTGTGGGGGGTCGAGCCGGGCGAAGCGCTGCCCTGAGCCAGCCCCTCCCGCAAGCAGGAGGGGCAAGGGGAACGCGAACGGCTTAGCGCATCAGCTCCACCGCCATGGCGGTGGCCTCGCCGCCGCCGATGCACAGGCTGGCGAGACCGCGCGTCTGGCCCGTCGTCTCCAGCGCCGACAGCAGGGTGGCGAGGATGCGCGCGCCGCTGGCGCCGATCGGATGGCCGAGCGCGCAGGCGCCGCCGTGGATGTTGAGCCGCGCATGGTCGAGGCCAAGGTCGTGCATCGCGATCATCGACACGGCGGCGAACGCCTCGTTGACCTCGAACAGGTCGACCTGGTCCGTGGACCAGCCCGCCTTGTCGAGCGCCTTCTGCATCGCGAACACCGGCGCGGTGGTGAACAATGCCGGGGCGTGGGCATGGGCGGCGTGGCTGACGATGCGGGCGACCGGGGTCAGGCCGAGCCGCTCGGCGACGCTGGCGCGGGTCATTACCAGCGCGGCGGCACCGTCGGAGATCGACGAGGCGTTGGCGGCGGTGATCGTGCCTTCGCGCGAGAAGGCGGGCTTGAGCGTCGGGATCTTGGCGACGTCGCCCTTCGCGGGCTGCTCGTCGAGCGCGACGGTGGTGCTGCCCTTGCGCCCGGCGACCTCGACCGCGACGATCTCGCGGTCGAAGGCGCCGCTGGTCTGCGCCTTTTGCGCGCGGGTCAGTGACTCGATCGCATAATCGTCCATCGCCTGGCGGGTGAATTGGTATTCCGCCGCCGTGTCCTCGGCGAAATTGCCCATCAGCTTGCCGGGTTCGTAGGCGTCCTCCAGCCCGTCGAGGTACATGTGATCGTACATCGTGTCGTGACCGATCCGCGCACCGCCGCGATGCTTCTTCGACAGATAGGGGGCGTTGGTCATGCTCTCCATGCCGCCGGCGACGAGCAGCTCGACCGACCTCGCGGCCAGCGCGTCGGCGGCCATGATCGCCGCCTGCATGCCCGACCCGCACATCTTGTTGACCGTCGTCGCCTCGACATGCGTGCCGAGGCCGGCGCCGATCGCCGCCTGCCGCGCCGGCGCCTGGCCGAGGCCGGCGGGCAGCACGCAACCCATGTAGATCCGCTCGACCGCCTCCGCCGACACGCCGGCCCGTTCGACCGCGGCGCGCACCGCGGCCGCGCCGAGGTCGGTCGCGCTGGCGCCGGCGAGGGCGCCCTGAAACGAACCCATGGGCGTGCGGGCGTAGGACAGGATCACGATCGGATCGGTCGACATCATTCTCTCCGGATACATATTCTCGCCGCGATCTAGGATGGCGCGCGTGGCACGGCAATGCGCTTGATCTGGCTCAATCCTTCCGTGGTCGACAGCGGCGGGCGCGGCCGTCAGTCCTGCCGCATGGATGCCTATGCCGAACCCATTCGCTGGTTTGCCTCGATCAGCGGCATGATCGCCGCGACCATCGTCTCGCTCGACTGGGGGCGGCGCGACACCGGTTGGGGGATGGTCTTGTTCTGCCTGTCGGCGATCGCCTGGATCACCGGTGCGGTCTTGACCCGCGACTGGGCGCTCGGCACGCAGAACAGCGTGCTGCTGCTGATCGATATGCTGGGCGTCTACCGCTACCTGCTGAGAGACAAGCCGCCCGCCGCGGCGGATGGCTGAACCGCTCGCCTGGGCGCTGGCGCTCGGCCTGGCGGGGGCGATCGTCGGCAGCTTCGTCGCCGCCCTCGCGATCCGCTGGCCGGAGGGGCGATCGGTGACGCGCGGGCGATCGGCCTGCGACAGCTGCCACGCGACCCTGTCACCACGCGAGCTCGTCCCGCTGCTCAGCTTCCTGGTCCAGCGAGGGTGCTGCCGGTCGTGCCGGGCGCGGATCGATCGCTTTCACGTCGGCGTCGAGGCGACAGCGCTGCTGGTCGGTACCACCGCCGGTTGGATCGCGCCGGGCGCAGCCGGCATGGCCGGCGCGGCTTTCGGCTGGCTGCTGCTGGCGCTCGCCGCGCTCGACCTGCGTGCCTTCTGGCTGCCGGATCGGCTGACCGCGCTGCTGGCGCTGGCAGGGCTGGGCAGCGGGGCGGCGGGCGTCATGCCGCCGATCGTCGACCGGCTGTGGGGCGGGGCGATCGGCTATGCCGGTCTGGCCGCCATCGGCTGGGGGTACCGGCGCTGGCGAGGCCGCGAGGGGCTGGGCGGTGGCGATCCGAAGCTGTTCGGCGCGATCGGGCTGTGGCTGGGCTGGCGGTTGCTGCCGGCGGTGCTGCTGATCGCGGCGCTGGTCGGCCTGGGGGCGGCGCTGGTGGCGCAGCGGCGCGGAGGAGAGGTGCGGCGCGATACCGCGATGCCGTTCGGCACGCTGCTTGCCGTGGCGGCTTATCCGGCTTGGCTGGCGATGATAGGGTGGGCGTCATGATCACGCTGTTCCTTCCGCTCGCCTTGCAGGCCGCCGCAGCGACGTCCGCTTCCGCAGAGGCCGGCGCGTTGCAACCGATCGGTCGCCAGGCCCTGCCCGCCAAGGGCTGTGCGGCCTATCTGTGGAACGTCGCCGACCGCGAATTGGTGGCGATGGCGACGGCGGAGGCCGGCACGCTGCGTCTTGCGCCCGGCGGCAAGCCGATCGACCTGTCGCGCGGGGAGGGCAGCGGCGACGCTGCGCTCGGCTTCACCGCGACGACCGTCTATCGCGGCGGGGACATCAGCGCGACGCTCGACATGCAGATCGTCCGCGACCAGGCGCTGACGGCCGGTGCCAAGGTGCCGACGGGGACGTTGCGCATTGATCGGCCCGGTCGCGATTCGCTGGTCGTGCCGGTCGCCGGGATGATCGGCTGCTCGGCCCGCTAGGTCGGGCCGAATTGCGCACGATGCAACCATAACAGCTCCGTTACGTTTGCCTGCCGAGCAGGGGGTAAGTCGAATACGAACGCCCTCGGAGCGGGAAGGGGCGTATCGCGAGTGCCGGCGACATCAGGACGACTTCATTGGTTGGCGATCGCGCTGCTCACCGCGGCGCCCGCATCCGCACAGCTCGCGCAGCAACAGGGTCGTGCCCCGGCGCAGGGCCCCGACGCACCGAAGTCTCCGCAGGGTCAAAGCACGCCTGCCGATTCGGGGCAGGCGGTCGATCCCAAGGGCAACGCGCCGATCGTGCCGGACAGCGAATTCAATGCCGCGCTGCCCCCGTTGAGCGGCGACATCAACGCGCCGCTGGAGCCGATGCCGAGCGCGGCCGCCGGCACCGCCGCGAATGCCGCGCCCCAATCCACCGCGGCGCGGCCGACCATCGCGCCCACCGCCACCGCTGCCGACACGAGCCTGCCGCCCGCGGCCACAGAGAATCCGGAGCTGGCGCAGCCGTTGGTGCCGCTGTCCAGCTTCGATACCACGCCGTTGCAGACGGCGGCCGACGTGAAGGACCCGAACCCGCCGCAGATCCGGTACGACACGGTGCTGAAGGGGCTGGATGCACTGAACCTCGACGGGCAGTTCAAGTCGCTGTCGGCACTCCGTGAGGGCAGCGGCAAGGCGGCCAATGCGACGCAGGTGTCGGCGCGCGCTCGCGAGGACGAGGCGCTGGCGGTGCGCCTGATGAAGTCGCTCGGCTATTACGACGGCACGGCGGTGTCGACGGTGGAGACCATCCCCAACGACGCCGGTCGACTGCGCGCGACGGTGAGCGCGACGCCGGGCCGGCTGTATCACCTCTCGTCCGTGACGGTGAAGGCCGATCCCGTCGTCCCGTCCGACCTCATAACGCACAATCTGCCGCTGAAGGTCGGTGATCCGATCGAGGCGGCGCGGATCGAGGGAGCGGAAGCCAACGTCAGCCTGGTGCTGCCGCAGCAGGGCTATCCCTTCGTCAAGGTGGGCGAGCGTGACATCCTGCTCGACGACGTGTCGGATCAGGCGACCGGCGCCTATACGCTGCCAGTCGATTCGGGCCCGCGGTCGAGCTTCGGCCAGCTGACCACCAAGGGCGATGCGGTGTTCGATCTCAATCACCTCAACGTCTTCCCGCGGTTCGATCAGGGCGATCTGTACGACGCGCGAAAGACCGACGACCTGCGCGATGCGCTGGTCGCGACCGGTCTGTTCCGCGGCATCGCGGTCGAGCCGCAGCGGACGGGACGGCCGGGGCCGGACGGCACCGAGCAGGTCGACCTGCTCGTTACGCAGACCAAGGGGCCGCCGCGCAGCCTGGGCGGCACGCTCGGTTATTCGACCGGCCAGGGCTTCCGCGCGGAGGGGACGTGGACGCACCGCAACCTGTTCCCGCCCGAGGGCGCGCTGATCGGCAGTGTCATCGCGGGTACGCAGGAACAGGGTCTGTCGGGCACCTTCCGCCGCTCCAATGCGGGCAAGCGCGACCGGACGTTCCAGATCATCGCGTCTGCCAACCACAATAATTACGACGCCTATGACGCCTTCACCGGCACGCTGGGCGTGCGCTGGAGCTACGATTCGACGCCGATCTGGCAGAAGCGGATCACCTATGCCTATGGCGCCGAGCTGGTCGGCACCAACGAGAGCGTCTGGGACTTCAGCCGCAACGAAAGCGTCCGGCGGACCTATGGCATCGTCGCGCTGCCGGGCCAGATCCAGTGGGATACGTCGGACAGCCTGCTCAACCCGACCCGCGGTTATCGCCTGAAGCTCAACCTCAGCCCCGAGACGTCGGTGCAGGGCAGCGTCAGCCCCTATATCCGCACGATGATCGAGGGGACCTTCTACTACCCCGTGTCGAGTTCGATCGTCATCGCCGGCCGTGCACGCGCCGGCTCGATCCAGGGCATCGACCGCGACGATCTGGCGCCCTCGCGCCGTTATTACGGCGGAGGTGGCGGTTCGGTGCGCGGTTACGGCTATCAGCGGCTCGGGCCGCTCGATCCGCAGGGCAATCCGGTCGGCGGCCGCAGCCTCAACGAATTTGCGGTCGAGGCGCGCTACCGCTTCGGCAATTTCGGCATCGTGCCGTTCGTCGATGCCGGCAACAGCTATGAATCGAGCCTGCCCAAAGGCTCCGACCTGAAGTTCGGCGCCGGCATCGGCGGTCGCTTCTACACCAATTTCGGCCCGCTGCGCCTCGACGTCGCGACGCCGCTCAACCCGCGCAAGGGCGACGGCAAGGTCGCGCTGTACATTTCGATCGGGCAGGCCTTCTGATGGTGGACGAGACCGTGCCCGCCGCGACCGAAACCGTGGTCGTCGTGCGCCGCCCCTGGTGGCAGCGTATCCTGAAGTGGATCGGCATCGCGATCCTGGGGCTGCTGCTGCTCGTCGCGATCGTCGTGTTCGGGATCAATACCGATCCCGGCCGCCGCTTCGTCGCCAACCGGATCGGCAATTACACCACCGCCTCCGGCCTGAACATCAAGGTCGGGCGGATCGACGGGTCGCTCTATGGCGAGATGATCCTGTCCGACGTGCGCGTCGCCGATCCCAAGGGTGTGTTCCTGACCAGTCCGCGACTGAGCGTCGACTGGCGGCCGTTCGCCTTCGCCAGCAACCATGTCGACGTTCGCGCCTTGTCGACCGACCTGGTGACGATGGCGCGACGCCCGGAACTCAAGGCGACGCCGCCCAGTCCGAAGAACGAGCCGCTGCTTCCCGACCTCGACATCGACGTCAACCGGCTGCACGTCGGCCGTCTGGTGTTGCAGAAGCCGGTGACCGGGCAGACGCATATCGTCCGGATCGACGGCAGCGTCCATATCGCCGACCGCCGCGCGCAATTGGTCGTCGATGCCGCCGCGTTGCGCGGGCCAGGCGTCGCCGGCGGCGACACGCTGCGGCTGAAGCTGGACGCGGTGCCGGACCAGAACAAGCTCGACGTCAACGTGAAGCTCGCCGCACCGGTCGGCGGCGTGGTCGCGACCATGGCGTCGCTGAAGGCGCCACTGACCGTCAGCGTCGACGGGCGCGGCAGCTGGGCGGCGTGGCAGGGCCGCGCCGCCGCGACGCTCGGCGCGGGGCAGCTCGCCGACCTCGGCGTCACCGCCCGCAACGGCCATATCGAGGTGCGCGGCTATGCGACGCCCGGCCTGTACCTGCAGGGGCCAGTCGAACGGCTGACCGCGCCGCGGCTCGACCTGGCGATCGACACGACGCTCGACCAGCGTCGCGCCGACACGCGGATCAAGGCGCGCTCGAGCGCACTGGCAGTGGACGCCGGCGGTATCCTCGACCTCGCCAACAGCACGTTCGGCAATTTCGCGGTCGACGCGCAGTTGCTGACGCCCGGCGCGATCGCCCCCAATCTCAACGGCCGCGACGTGCGGGCGCGGGTCGTCCTCGACGGCGCCTTCGCGACGCCGACGGTCGACTATAAGGTCAGCGGCCGCACGATCGGCTTCGGCACCACCGTCGTGCAGGACGTCTATGCCGAGGGTCTGGCGCGGGTGAATGCCGACCGCATCCTGGTGCCGGTCAAGGCGCGGGCGCGGCGCGTCACCGGGCTCAACGCCGCGGTCGGCGGGCTGACCAACAACGTGCGCATCCAGGGCGACTTCGCCGTGTCGATGCCGAACATCCTGTCCGACAACCTGCGCATCCGTTCCGACAATATCGACGCCACCGCGGTGGTCGTCGCCAATGTCGCGACCGGCCGCTACACCGGCGCGCTGAAGGGGCGGGTCAACAATTACCGGGTCGAGAGCATCGGCATCATCGATCTGACCACCGACGCCAAATTGGTGCCCGGGCCGAACGGCGGCTTCGGCGTCACCGGCCGCGTCGTCGCCCGCACCCAGCAATTGTTCAACAGCGGCGTGCGCAGCTTCCTCGGCGGCAATGCGATCGTCCGGGCGGACATCGGCTATAGCCCGGAAGGGATCGTCAGCTTCCGCAACCTGCGCCTCAACGCCCCCCAGTTCCGCGTCACGCGTGGCGACGGGCGCTTCAATCCGGCCAATGGCGCGGTGCTGGTCGATGCCGACGCCTATTCGACGCAATATGGCCCGTTGTCGGCGCGCGTCACCGGCAGCGCCGACGCACCCGTGGTGGTGCTCCGCGCGGCGCGGCCGAATGTCGGCATCGGTCTCGCCAATCTGGAGGCGCGGGTCGTCGGACGGAACGGCGCTTATGCGGTGACCGCCAAGGGCGGCACCAATTACGGTCCGTTCACCGCCGACGTGCTGGTGCGGCCGAGCCCCCGCCTGACCGTCGACGTGCGCAGCCTCGTTCTCGCCGGCATAACGGCGCGCGGGCAGGTGCAGGCGACGCCGCGTGGGCCGTTCGCCGGTCAGCTGACCTTCGCCGGGCGCGGGATCAGCGGCACGGCGCGCCTGGCGGATCAGGGCGGCTACCAACGCGCCGACGTCAACGCGCGCGCCTATAACGCCACCATCCCCGGCGCCGCGGACTTCACCATCGCCCGCGCGCTCGTCAACGCCAGCGTCGTCCTCTATCCCAAGGCGCCGGAAGTCGTCGCCGACGTGCAGGTCGGCGACACGCGCTACAATGGCTTCGTCATCCAGGCGATGCGCGCCAAGGTGAACTATCGCGGCGGCCGCGGCACCGCGCAGGCGGTGCTGACCGGGTCGAGTGGCGTGCCGCTACGCGTCGCGGTCAACGCCCAGCTGTCGCCGGGCCAGTATCTCGTCGCGCTACAGGGGCAGGCGAACGGCATCCCGTTCCGGACGATCAACCCGGCGCGGATCACGCAGGCGGCGCCCGGCTATGTGCTGGCACCGACGCGGATCGACTTCGGCCAGGGGCCGACGGCGGGTTCGGCGCGGCTCGCCGGTTCCTACGGCGGCGGCACCACCGCGGCGCAGGTCCGGCTCGACCGGATGAACCTGTCGATCCTGTCCGCCTTCGTTCCCAACCTCGGCCTATCCGGGGCGGTCAGCGGCAGCCTCGACTATCGCCAGCAGGGCGCGGCGATCCCGCAGGCCGACGCGCGGCTGACCGTCGCGGGCTTCCAGCGCACCGGCCTGGCGGCGGTGTCCGAGCCGGTCGACATCCAGTTCGTCGGTCGCCTGCTGCCCGACGGTGGCGAGGCGCGGGCCCTGGTCAAGCGCGGCACGATGACGGTCGGGCGGATGCTGGCGACGTTGCGCCCGCTGCCGCCGGGATCGGGGTCGTGGACGACGCGCCTGATGCAGGCGCCGCTGTCCGGCGGCATCCGCTACAACGGTCCGTCCGCGGTGCTGTTCAGCCTGGCCGCCCTGCCGGGGCAGCAGCTTAGCGGCCCGATCGCGGTCGCTGCGGACTTTTCCGGCCGGGTGTCCGCGCCGCAGCTCAACGGCCTGATCCGCGCCGACAACCTGACCTACGACAACGAGACCTACGGGACCCGCTTGTCGCAGATGAAGATCGCCGGGCGTTTCAGCAACGACCGGCTGGAGTTGATCAGCCTGACCGCGCGTGCCGGCGACGGCAGTGTGCAGGCACAGGGCACGGTCGGCCTTGCGGCGGACAGCGGCTTCCCGATCGACGTGCAGGCGCAGCTGAACAATGCGCAGCTGGCCAAAAGCGACGCGATCGCGGCGACCACCTCGGGCACGATCCGCTTCACCAACGGCCGCGACGGCGCGCTGCTGAAGGGTGACCTGACGGTGCCGGAGGCGCGCTACCAGATCATCCGTCAGGGCGCGGCGGAGGTGCCGGAACTGACCGGCGTCCGCCGCAAGAGCGAGATCCGCGTCGCCCGGCCGACCGACCGGCCGAACGCGCCGCCCGCGCCGGCCAAGGTGATCAAGCTCGACCTCCGGGTGCGGGCGCAGAACCAACTGTTCGTGTCGGGCATGGGCCTGGAATCCGAATGGTCGATGGACCTGCGCATCGGCGGCACCTCGGCGGCGCCGACGATCGGCGGCGGCCTGGACCTCGTCCGCGGCACCTATTCGTTCGCCGGCAAGCGCTTCGAGGTGACGCGCGGCACGATCCGCTTCCGCGGCGGTGCGCTGACCGATCCGGACATCAACATCCAGGCGTCGACCACGACCAACGGCATCACCGCGATCATCGCGATCACGGGCACGGGCCAGCGGCCGCAGATCAGCTTCACCTCGACCCCGACGCTGCCGCAGGACGAGGTGCTCAGCCGCCTGCTGTTCGGCACCAATCCGGAGAATCTGTCGGCGACCGAGGCGATCCAGCTGGCGAGCGCGCTCAACAGCCTGCGCGGATCGGGCGGCGGCGGGCTCAACCCGCTCGGCAAGCTGCGCTCGGCGACCGGGTTCGACCGGCTGCGCGTGCTCGGTGCCGATCAGGCGACCGGGCGCGGCACCAGCCTGGCGGCGGGCAAGTATCTGACCGACGACATCTATGTCGAAGTGGTCACCGACGCGCGCGGCTTCACGGCGACCCAGCTGGAGATTTCGCTGACCAAGGCGCTCAGCCTGCTCACCTCCACCGGATCGTTCGGCGGCTCCGACGTCCGGCTGAAATATTCAAAGGACTATTGAGCCGAGGACGACCAACGCGCATCTTGTCGCTGACATGAGTGTCAGCAACAGGAGCGCGGCGGTGGCCGAGCATTTCAACGTGGTGATCGTGGGGGCCGGCCTGTCGGGGATCGGCCAGGCCTATCATTTGCAGCGCGACTGCCCCGATCAAACCTTCACGATCCTGGAGGGGCGGGGGGCGATCGGCGGGACGTGGGACCTGTTCCGCTACCCGGGTGTCCGTTCTGACAGCGACATGCACACGTTGGGCTTCGCCTTCCAGCCGTGGACCGCGGCCAAGGCGATCGCCGACGGGCCGTCGATCCGGCGCTACATCAAGGATACCGCCCGCACGCATGGCATCGACCGGCATATCCGGTTCGGCCATCGGGTGATCGCGGCGGACTGGTCAGACGAGACGGCGTGCTGGACGGTGGATGTCGAGGGGCCGGACGGGGCGGAATTGCGCTTCCGCTGCAACTTCCTGTGCCTGTGCTCCGGCTATTACAATTACGCGCGCGGTCATGCGCCCGCATTCGCCGGGCAGGAGCAGTTCGCCGGGACGATCGTCCATCCGCAATTCTGGCCCGAGACATTGGACTATGCGGGCAAGCGTGTCGTCGTGATCGGCAGCGGCGCGACGGCGATGACGCTGGTGCCGGAACTGGCGCGCAAGGCGGCGCAGGTGACGATGCTGCAGCGGTCGCCGACCTATGTCGTGTCGCGGCCGGCCGAGGACCGGATCGCCAACGGCCTGCGTCGCATCCTGCCCGACCGTCTGGCCTATGGCGTGACGCGCTGGAAGAACGTGCTGCTCGGCCAGCTGTTCTACACGATCGCGCGCAAGCGGCCGGAGGGGTTCAAGCGCCGGCTGATCGCGATGGTGCGCGACCAGCTCGGCTCGGACTATGACGTCGATAGCCATTTCACGCCGCGCTATGCGCCCTGGGATCAGCGGCTGTGCCTGGTGCCCGATGCCGATCTGTTCGACGCGATCAAGGCCGGGCGCGCCGACGTGGTAACCGACACGATCGACACCTTCACCCCCGGTGGCATCCGGCTGACGAGCGGCAGCGAGCTGCCGGCCGACATCATCGTCACCGCCACCGGGCTGGAGGTGCAGTTGCTCAGCGGCATCCGCTTCACCCTCGACGGCGTGCCGGTCGATTGGCCGAACCGCGTCCAGTACAAGGGGATGATGTTCTCCGACGTGCCCAATCTGTCCTACACCTTCGGCTACACCAACGCCTCGTGGACGTTGAAGGCGGATCTGGTCGCGGGCTACGTCTGCCGGTTGCTCCGGGCGATGTGGCGGCGGGGCATGGCGCGGGTGACGCCGCGCGTCGCCGACCCGGCCATGGCACGGCTGCCGTTCGTTGATTTCACGTCGGGCTATGTCGCCCGCGCGATGCACCTGCTGCCCCAGCAGGGTTCTCGCAAGCCGTGGAAACTGAACCAGAATTACGCGTTGGACGTGCTCGCGCTGCGCTATGGCTCGATCGATGACGAGATGGAATTCACGCCCCTGACCCAGGCGGGGACGCGTCGCGCCGCCTGACCGACGGCACTTTTTGCCGCATCCCGCGTCTAGCATCCGGCAACAGGCGGGCAACAAACCCGCGCGCGAGCAAAGGGGCCGCAATGAGCGAAGGCGAACGCGCGCACGATCAGGGCGCAGGCGACGGGCACGACCAGGATCACGCGGGCGACAAGCGGCCAGATTCGGACAAGACGAACGATCGCGACCGGTCCGGAAAGGGCGGCGACGACGAATCCGGCGAGGACAAGGGCGGCGACGCCAAGAGCGGCGGCGATCGCGACGGTGAGAATGGCGAGGGGGACGGGGACGATCAGGACGGCGACAAGAAGAAGCCATCGATCTTCAAGAAGCCGCTGTTCTGGATCATCCTGATCGTCGTCGTCGCGACGCTGGTGATCGGCGGGACGCTCTACTATCTGCACGCCCGCCAGTTCGAATCGACCGACGACGCCTTCGTCGACACGCATATCGTCCGCATCTCCGCGCAATCCGCCGGCCGGCTGATCCAGGTCGCCGATCTCGACAACCGCCATGTCGAGGCGGGGCGGCTGCTCGCGGTGATCGAGCCGTCGGGTCCGGAAGCGCAGCTCGCCGAGGCGCGTGCGAATGTCGTCCAGTCGCAGGCGCAGGTGCAACAGGCGCTGGCGCAGGTGTCGGCCGCGATCGCCAACCGCGAGCAGGCCGCCGCCGCCGCGCGTGCGCCGCTCGCCGCCGCCGAGAAGGCGCGCAACGATCTCGCCCGCTACGAGGCATTGCTGCGGCTCGATCCGAGTGCCGTCGCCGGGCAGCAGCTCGACCAGGCGCGCGCGCAGGCGCGCTCGACCGCGTCCGACGCGGCCGCCGCACGCCGCCAAGTCGACGCCGCCGAGGCGCAGGTCACCGTGGCGACGCGCCAGGTCAAGTCCGCCGAGGCCGTGGTCGGCGCCCGCAAGGCACAGGTGTCGCAGGCGAATACGACGCTGGGCGACCTGCAGGTCAAGGCGCCGGTGCCGGGGCAGGTGGTCAACCGCCAGGTCAATTTGGGCTCCTATGTGCAGCCGGGCAGCCAATTGCTCGCGATCGTGCCGGACCGGATGTGGGTAACGGCCAATTTCAAGGAGACGCAGCTGACGCTGATGCGGATCGGCCAGGCCGTGACGATCAAGGTCGACGCCTATCCGGACGTCGAATTCCACGGCCACGTCGATTCGATCCAGCGTGGGGCAGGGCAGGCGTTCGCAGTGCTGCCGCCGCAGAATGCCACTGGCAATTACGTCAAGGTGGTGCAGCGCGTGCCGGTCCGGATCGAATTCGATCATCGCGACGGCGATCCCGATCCGCGCCGCTATCCGATCGGGCCGGGCATGTCGGTGGTGCCGACCGTCAAGGTCCGCTGAGCGTGGCGAGCAAGAGCGCGGCCGGCAAGGGCGGCGGTGGCAAGAGTAGCGGCGGCAAGGGCAAAGGCGGCGACGCCGGCGGCGGCTGGAGTCCGAGTCGCTCCGCCGCGGGCCGTTATTCGCCCTGGCTGATCGTCGCGATCATCTCGATTCCGACCTTCATGGAGGTGCTCGACACCTCGATCGCCAACGTCGCGCTCGATCATATCGCGGGAGGCCTGTCGGTCTCAAGCGACCAGGCGACCTGGGTGCTGACCAGCTATCTCGTCGCCAACGCCATCGTCATCCCGATCTCCGGCTGGCTGTCCGACGCGATCGGGCGGAAACGCTATTTCCTGATCTCGATCGCGTTGTTCACCCTGTCGTCGCTGCTCTGCGGGCTCGCGCCGAACCTGTCGACGCTGGTGCTCGCCCGCGTCATGCAGGGTATCGGCGGTGGCGGCCTGGCGCCGGTCGAACAGTCGATCCTCGCCGACACCTTCCCGCCCGCCAAGCGCGGCATGGCCTTCGCCGCCTTCGCCATCGTCGTCGTGGTGGGGCCGGTGCTCGGGCCGACACTGGGCGGCTATATCGTCGAATATTCGACCTGGCATTGGGTGTTCCTGATCAACGTACCGGTCGGCATCGCCGCCTGGTTCCTGGTCGAGATCTTCGTCGACGAGCCCGAGCAGGTGCAAAAGGACCGCAAGGAGAAGTTCAAGAACGGCCTGCGCATCGACTATATCGGCGTCGCGCTGGTCGCGCTCGGCCTCGGCTTCCTCGAGATCACCTTCGACCGCGGCGAGCGCGAGGACTGGTTCTCCAGCCCGCTGATCCTCGGCTCAGCGATCATTGCCGCGACCTCGCTGATCGCACTGGTGATCTGGGAGCTCAATCACGACGATCCGGTGGTCGATCTGAAGCTGCTTAAGAACCGCAACTTCGCGCTGACCATCGGCGTGATGGCGATCACCGGCCTGATCCTGTTCGGCACCACCCAGCTCATCCCGCAGATGCTGCAGCAGGTGCTCGGCTATTCCTCGCTCGACGCGGGTCTGGCGCTCACCGCGGGCGGCGTCGCGACACTGATCGCGGTGCCCTTCGCCGGTCGACTGGCCGGCGCGGTCGACGTGCGCTTCCTGCTGTTCCCGGCGCTGCTCGTCCAGGCGGCGGCCTTGTGGAACATGTCGCACCTCAATGCCGATATCACTTTCTGGGATGCGGCGACGGCGCGCCTGTATCAGGCGATGGCCTTGCCCTTCCTGTTCGTGCCGATCAACGCGATCGCCTATGTCGGGCTGCGCCAGAACCAGACCGCGCAGGCATCAAGCCTGCTCAACGTCGCGCGCAACCTGGGCGGTACGATCGGCATCAGCCTGTCGCAGACGCTGCTGTCGAACGGACTGCAAAAGCATCAGAGCGAGCTGGTCAATACGCTCAACCCGCTCGACCCCAATTACAACCAATGGATCGCGACCGCCGGCCGCGCCTTCGCCGGGCAGGGCGACCCGGGCACGCTGCCGCTGGCCGTCCTGTACAGCCAGATGCAGCGGCAGGCGACGATGCTCGCCTTTCTCGACGTATTCCGCACGCTGATGATCGTCGTGCTCGTCGTCGCGCCACTGGTGCTGGTGATGCGTGCCAACAAGACGGGCCAGGCCCCGCAGGGAGGACATTGAGATGCGGCGGTTCGCGGCCCTGAACGGGGCGATGCTGGGCGCGGTGGCGCTGGCCGGCTGTACCGTCGGCCCCAATTACACGCCGCCGGCCGCGGCGGTGCCGCCGGCCTTTGTCGGACCTCAGGCCGGCGTGCAGGCAGCGCGGCAGGCGGACGTCACGCATTGGTGGCGCGCCTTCGCCGATCCGCAGCTCGACCGGCTGGTCGATCGCGCGCTGAAGGATTCACCCGATATCGCCATCGCGGCAGCGCGGGTCCGGCAGGCGCGGACGCAGGAGATCGCGGCGCGGGCGCAGGGCCTGCCGCAGGTCAATGCGAGCGCCAATGCGACGCACGTCGAGTTCAGCAAGAACGCCGGCTTCTCGTCGCTCGCCCGCCTGTTCGGCGGGAGCAGCGGCGGCGGATCGTCGGGCGGGTCCGGATCGAGCAGCGGCATCGCATTGCCCGGCAGCGGCATCACCACTTATGCCGTCGGGTTCGACGCAAGCTGGGAATTGGATCTGCTCGGCGGCGTCCGGCGGCAGGTGCAGGGCGCGGTCGCCCGGACCGAGGCGGCGGAATGGAATCGGCGCGACGCGGCCACGATGATCGCGGCCGAGGTCGCCCAGGCCTATTTTGCGATGCGCTTCGACCAGCAGCAAACGGCGATCATCCAGTCCGAATTGCAGCGCCAGCGCGGCGCGCTCCGCATTGCCGGCAATGTCGCCAAGGTCGGGCTGGTGCCGCCGATCGACGTCACCCGCCAGCGCGGCTCGATCACCAGCACCGAAGCGCGGCTGCTGCCGATCGCGGCGGACATGGCGGTGCGCCGGCACGCGCTCGCCATCCTGCTCGGGCTGGAGCCGGCGGCGCTGGACGCGGAATTGACCGCACCCGCTGCAGCCCCGATCGCGACGGTGCCGGTGATCCCGGTCGGGCTGCCGTCGGACCTCCTTCGCCGTCGCCCCGACGTGCGGGCCGCGGAGCGCAATCTCGCCGCCGCTACCGCCGACATCGGCGTCGCGGTCGCGGATCTCTATCCGCGCTTCAGCCTGACCGGCATGGCGCAGCTGATTTCGACGGCCTTGGGCAATCTGTTCAGCGGCGACAGCCTGCAGCTGACCGGAACCGGCGCGGCGCAATTTCCGCTGATCGATTTCGGTCGCCGTCGTGCGACGGTGAAGGCGCGTGAGGCGGCGCGAGACGAGGCCTATCTGGACTATCGCCAGACCGTGCTGCAGGCCCTGCGCGACGTCGAGGATGCGTTGGTCCAGCTGGATGCGGAACGACAGCGGCACGTGGTGCTGATGCGCGCCGTGGCCGACGCGGATGCGAGCGTGCGGGCGACGACCGCGCAATATCGCACAGGTTTCGTCGCACAGGACGCGGTGCTCAACACTGAGGCACAGTCGCTCTCGGCGCGGGAGCAGGTGGCGATGAGCGAGGCGCAGCTGCGTCAGCAGACGATCGCACTGGCCAAGGCGCTTGGCGGCGGTTGGGAGGACGTCACGCTGACGAGGTAAGGCGTGAACTGATTATAAAATGAAGCCAATTCGGCAGAGAATATCGGCCCGGACGCAAGCGTCCGGGCCGACGAAACCGTTTACCAAGGCTTGATGTCGAGCCCGATAACCATCTTGATGATGAGCGCCAGCATTTGCTTTCTCCCTTAGTGGTGCGCGAACGCCGAAACGCCGCGCACGCAGTTAGGTTAACCTGATGTTTACCAAAATTCAATCTCCGGATCCAATGATTAACGCTATTTTTAATCCTTGGGTGGTATCCGCTTAGCTGATGTTTTCAGGCGATCGTCCGGAGTCGATGGTGCAGCAGAACGCCGCGTTCGAGCCGATTGGCGTATCCGAAACGGATGCGATCGATTGCCTGCTGCTTGTCGAACTGGCCAATTTCGTAGCGTTGCGACGTCGGCTCGGCTGTGTCCGTGCCGATCTTCTCGCCGGCCTGGCGTCTGAACGGCTTGGTCGCATTCTGCCGACGGCGAGCATCGCAAGCGTCGGCCGCACGCTCGTCACCTGCCGCTTCCGCGGCCAGGCGGCGGATGAGATCGATCGACGCATCGCCGCGATCGAGGCCTCGTTCGCCCGTTCGTTCGAGATCGATGAGGCGTCGATTCGCATCGAGCTGACCTTCGGCGCGGCGGCAGCCGAGATCGGCGTGGACGAGGTCGCGCTGGTCGAACAGGCCGAACTCGCGCTGGCCGAAGCTCGGACAGCCTATCGCGCCATACGCCACCAGGTTGCGCCGCGTCCTCAGCGTGACGTCGTCCGGATGGCACGGGAACTCGACAGGGCGATCGACAAAGACGAACTGGTCCTCGCCTACCAGCCCAAGGTCCATGTCCGCCGTCAGGAGATCACGAGCGCCGAGGCCCTCGTCCGCTGGCGCCATCCCGAACGCGGCATGGTGATGCCCAACGATTTCATTCCGATCGCCGAGCAATGCCAGCTGATCGACCGGATGACGCTGTGGACCATCCGGCGCGCCATCGCCGACCAGCAGGAGCTGGCCAGGCGGGGTCACCATCTGCGATTGTTCATCAACATTTCCGGCCAGTTGCTCGCGGACGCGGCCTTCGTCGAAGAGGCGTGCCGCCTGGTCGGCAGCAGCGACGCGAACTTGGGATTCGAGATTACCGAGACCTCGGTGATCCGCGACCCGGCCAGCGCGATCGCCAACCTCCAACGGTTCGCCGATTACGGCATCACCATTGCCATCGACGATTATGGTGCCGGCCTGTCGTCGCTCGCCTATCTTAAACAGCTGCCCGCGCGTGAATTGAAGATCGACAAGCTGTTCGTCACCCAGCTGACCAGTTCCAATCGCGATCCGCTGATCGTGCGTTCGACGATCGATCTCGCCCATGCCTTGGAGATGGAGGTCGTGGCAGAGGGGGTTGAGACCCACGCCGCCCTGGCGTTGCTGACGGTGATGGGCTGCGACATGGTGCAGGGCTATCTGATCAGCCGCCCGGTGGCTCTAGAAGCGCTGATCACCTATCTCGATGATGGATCTCATCGGCGGCCGGGACCCGACCCGTTGACCTTGTTCGGAGGGCTGACCTCGGTTCGCCGGGAGGCCTAGAGTGCGCTGTCCCATCGCTATCGTCGGGCTGCTGTCGTTCTTCCTCGTGGCGACGCAACCTGCGCCTGCCGCAACCCCGGAACAGTTCGACCGGCTGATCGCTGATGCCAAGGGCGCGATGCTCGCGGACCCCAATGTCGCGATCGTCAAGGCGCAGGACGCCGAACGATGGGCAGGAAGCCGGCCGCCGTCGACCGACCGCGAGATCATGCGTGCCACGGCGCAATGGCTGCAAGGCGAGGCGCTGTTGCGGATCAACAATGTTGCCGCGGGAAAACTACTGGTGACGCGTGCGCTGGCAACCGCATCGCGGCTCGCCTCTGGGTCCAAGCTGCAGGCGGACCTGCTGCTATCCGACGGCTGGATCAATACAGTTGAGGCGAACGTCGCGAAGGCGCTGGTCGACTATCAGCGCGCGCATGCACTGTTTGTCACACTTGGCGAGGTGCGAAGTCAGGCGAAGGCGCTGCAGTCAATTGGCTCGCTTTACAGCAGCGGTCGTGATTTTGCCGCGGCGCTGAAATATTATGATCAGGCGATTGCTGCCTACAATGCCGACCCCAATCTGCTGCTCTCGATCTATAACAATCGCGGCAACACATTGCGCGAGCTGCATCGCTATCGCGATGCGGAGAAGCAGTTTCGGGAAGCGTTGGCCCTAGCGACGAGCATGCAGAGCCCGCTGCTGCGGGCGATGGTGCTCGGCAACATCGCGGAAACGCAGCTTGCCGCCGGCAATGTCGCCGGCGCTCAGCGCAACATCGATGAGGGGCTGCGGCTCGCGGGCCGGCCCGAAGCCGCTGGCTTCAAGGCGCTGCGCGAAACGCTGCAGGCGCTCGCAGCGCAGTCGGCGTTCCAGAGCGGTGACCTGACCGCTGCGCAACGTCTGATCGGTCAGCGCTTCGCGGGGCAGGATCCGGCGCAAGCCACCGTAGTGGACCGCCCCGCGCTCAAGACCGCCTATGACATCTACCGTGCCGTCGGGCGCGACGATCTGGCACTGGCTCACCTGGCTGCGTGGAAGCGGCTGGACGACGAGGCGACCAACCTGGCGCGGTCGACCAATGCGGCGCTGATGGCGGCGCGGTTCGATTTCGCCAATCAGGAATTGCGCATCGCCAATCTGCAGCGCGACGAGGCGCGGCGCAGCGTCGCCTTCGAACAGGCGCGGGCCAAGACGCAGCGGACGATCTTCTTCGTCGCGGCGGGCGCGACCGCGATCGTCATCGCATTGCTCGGCATCGGCCTGTTCACCATCCGCCGCAGCCGCAATCAGGTGCGGGCCGCCAACGACGATCTCGCCGTCACCAACACGGCTTTGGGCAAGGCGCTGGCGGCGAAGACCGAATTCCTCGCCACCACCAGCCACGAAATCCGCACGCCGCTGAACGGCATCCTCGGCATGACGCAGGTGATGCTGGCCGATCCTACCTTGGGCGACCCGATCCGCGAACGCATCGGTATCGTCCACAGTGCCGGTACGACGATGCGCGCGCTGGTCGATGACATTCTGGACGTTGCGAAGATGGAAACCGGCAATCTCACAATCGAGGCGGCACCGTTCGACCTGTGCGCGATGCTGATCGAGGCGAGCCGGATGTGGGAGGAGCAGGCCAGGGCCAAGGGCATAGCCTTCGTTCGCGACCTGCACGACAGTCCGAAGCGGATCGTCGGGGACGTGACACGACTGCGGCAGATCGTGTTCAACCTGACAGCCAATGCGCTCAAGTTTACCGCCACCGGTCAGGTGACGCTGCACGTCGCTGCGGCCGGTGAACGGCTGCATATCGCCGTAGCAGATACCGGCGTGGGGATCGCGGCGGACAAGATGGAGGAAATTTTCGAGTCCTTCCGCCAGGCCGACGCCAGCACTACGCGGCAATTTGGCGGTACCGGGCTTGGCCTGTCGATTTCGCGCAATCTGGCCCGCGCCATGGGGGGGGATGTCCGCGTCGAAAGCACACTGGGCCGGGGGTCGCGGTTCACCGTCGATCTGCCGCTCGCACGGGCACAAGATATCGAGGAGCGGGAGCCGGCAGGGGGCGGCGCGGCCTTGCTGATCGTCGACCGCAATCCGATCACGCGCAACATGTTGAAGGCGGTTCTGTCACCGCTGGTCGAGGAGGTTCGGGCGGTCGCCAGCCTTGCGGAGGCGGTCGCGTGCTGCGCCGCAGAGGCGGTGGGGCGGATCGTCGTCGATGCCTCGGCGATCGGGAACGATGTCGCGGCATTCGCGGCGCTTAGCGCCGCTGCGGGAGACCGGCGCATTGCGGTGCTGTTGCCCGCCGGTCAGGCAGCGCCAGAGGGGGCGCTTGCAATCGCTAAACCAGTGTCCGGCACCGATTTAATCGCCGCTTTGTACGGTATCGGCGATCAGCCGCTTGTGTCCCGGGCGGCATGAAGCGTAGAGGCGCGTTCATGCCCCGTGCAGACTTTCACTTCGGGATTTCCCGACGGCCATGAACATCCTGTTTATCGAGGACGACCGGATGAACCGCCGCGTCGTGCGCGACATGCTCGACGTGGCTGGGGCGGCGATGGACGAGGCGGAAAATGCGGAGCAGGGTCTCAGCAAGATTGACGCCGCCACCTACGACATGCTGCTGATCGACCTGCGCATGCCGGGAATGGATGGGCTGACCGCGATCCGCCATATCCGGGGACGCGACGATGCCAAGGCGTCCGTGCCGATCATCGTGATCACCGCCGACACCGCGCTCGACCTGCGCGAGCGCTGCCTGGAGGCGGGAGCGGACGAGGTGCTGTTCAAGCCAGTGGCGATGGACGCGCTGTTCGAGGCGATGGGCCGGATCCTTGCCCGCGACGCCGATGGCGTGATCCGCTGAAGATCGTGTCGCGGTCGGCAACCTGCCGTTAGGCCGAATCCGGTTTGGGCGAGAGAGCGGCCGCCAGCGAGGCGGTGCCACTGCCACGACGGGCGGGTTGGGGCTGCGAGGCGTCAGGCGCCCAGCCGGTCAGGAAGATGATCGAGAACCGTTCAGTGGTGCGGCCGTCCGGGCCAGCCGCGTCGGCGAAGGCAGCGGCGGTACGCGCCAACGTCTCGCGCGACAGCGCCGTACGGCTGGCGAGCAGGTTGGATGCCGCCATGCCGCGCAGATCGTCGAGCAATCGCCCGAGGCTGGCGTAACGCACATCCAGCGTCTCGACGTCGGCGACCGGCAGGGTGAAGCCGGCACGGACAAGCAGATCGCCCGCCGACCGGACGTCGATCTGCGGATGCAGCCGCGCCGCCGGCCGTTCGCCCTCGGCCGCGCGCAGTGCGGCGCGCAAGGCCGGCAGGCTGCCCGCCCCCAGAAACGCACCGAGGAACAGGCCATCCGGCCGCAGAGCCCGTCGGATCAGCGTCAGCGCGCCGGGAAGATCGTTGACTTGGTCGAGCACGCCGGCGCTGACCACGCAGTCGAAGCTGGCGCCTGCGAAGGGAAGACGGTCCTCGTCGCCCTGGATGCCGCCTGTCACGCGGGCAAACCGGACGCCGGCATCGATCCGCGCCATGCGTGCACCAGGGACCGTCAGGCTCTGGTCGCTAGCGCCGATATCCAGCGCCTCGCCGAACGGCCGCTTCACCGCCGCGAGCCGCTCCAGCAGCCCCTCGACCATGACGTCGCGGAGAAAGGCATGGGCGGCAGGATCGCCTGCCGCAGCACGGTCGCGGCGTAGCCGGCGCGTCGTGCGATTGAAGATTTCCGTGGCACTCACGCGGCGGCTTGTGCCGTTTCCCGACGCGGGCGACAAGCATCGATCATGGGCTTCGGGTCGATGGCGGCAGGCTTGGGCAGGGGGGCGGTCGCGCTGGTGCTGCCGCCGCGCTGTCCCGGCTGTGGGGTGCCGGTGGCGGACGACCATCACTTTTGTGTATCGTGCTGGAACGACTTGCGGCTGATCGCGCCGCCGTGGTGCGCCGCCTGCAACCGGCCCTTCGCCTTTGACCGCGGTGAGGGTATATGCTGCGCGCGCTGCCTTGCGGAGCCGCCGCGTCATGCCGGGGTGCGCGCGGCCGTTGCTTATGGCGCGATCGCGCGATCGCTGGCGCTGAAACTGAAATACGGCGGCCGTATCGGCATCGCGGCGACGATGGCGGAGCGGATGCGCGCGATCGTGCCCGCCGGAACCGAGCTGCTGATCCCCGTGCCGCTGCATCGGTGGCGGCTGTGGAGGCGCGGCTACAACCAGGCTGCGCTGATCGCCGCCGCACTGGCCCGGCGCACGGGCATCGCCCACGATCCGCTGGCGCTCGTTCGACGGCGTGCGACGCCGGCGCTGCGCGGCCTAGGCGCGCGCGAACGGGCTCGGACGGTAGCCGGCGCTTTCGCCGATCCGGATCGGCAGCGGGTCGCGGGACGGACGATCGGGCTGGTCGACGATGTCTACACCAGCGGCGCGACGACCGACGCCTGCACGGCGGTACTGCTACGCGCCGGCGCGGCATCGGTGACCATCCTCTGCTGGGCGCGGGTGCTGGGCGACGGCGACGATTGACAAGCCGCGCGCCAAACCACACCTCCTGCCTATGGCAAAGGTCGAAATCTACACCAAGGCATTCTGCCCCTATTGCAGCCGGGCGATGCGACTGCTCGCGTCGAAGGGCGTGGAGCCGGTCGAATATGACATCACCTTGGGTGGCCCGAAGCGCGGCGAGATGATCGAGCGCGCGGATGGCCGCACGACCGTACCGCAGGTGTTCATCGATGGCCGCCATATCGGCGGTTCCGACGATCTGGCGGCGCTGAACGCGCGCGGAGGGCTCGACCCGCTGCTCGCCGCATGAAGGCGGCGCTGCTGCAGATGACGAGCGGGATCGATCCCGCCGTCAATGCCGCGACCCTGGTCGATGCGGTGCGCGAGGCGGCGGCAGGCGGTGCGGCGCTGCTGTTCACGCCAGAGATGTCGGGGTTGATCGATCGCGATCGGCAGCGCGCGGCGGCGTCGATACGGCCCGAGGCGGAGGACCCGGTGCTTGCCGCGGTCTGCGCAGCGGCAAAGGATCACGGCCTATGGGTGCATCTCGGCTCGCTGGCGATCCGGCGGCCTGACGGACGGCTGGCCAATCGCGGCTTCGTCATCGACCCCGCGGGCGCGATCCGCGCGCGCTACGACAAATTGCATCTGTTCGACGTCGACCTGCCGACCGGGGAATCGTGGCGGGAATCGGCGGCTTATGCCGCCGGCGAAGGCGCCGTGGTGGTCGACACGCCGCTCGGCCCGCTCGGCCCGACGGTCTGCTACGACCTGCGGTTTGCGGCCCTCTATGCGACGCTGGCGGAAAGGGGCGCCACACTACTGGCCGTGCCGGCGGCGTTCACGCGCCCGACCGGGGCGGCCCATTGGCATACGTTGCTGCGCGCCCGCGCGATCGAGAACGGCTGTTTCGTGGTGGCGGCGGCGCAGACCGGCCAGCATGACGATGGCCGCGCGACCTATGGCCACAGTCTGGTCGTCGATCCCTGGGGTGAGGTGCTGCTCGACATGGGCGAAACGGCGGGGGTCGGCTTTGCCACCATTGACCCAGAGCTGGTGACGGCGGTGCGATCGCGTATCCCGGTGCTGGCGCATCGCCGGTCGATCCCGACCCCTGTCGTGGCATGATCGTCTTCGACCTGCGCTGCAGCGGCGGCCACGTCTTCGAAGCGTGGTTCGGATCAAGCGAGGCCTATGCCACGCAGCGCGACGCCGGCCAGATCGCCTGTCCGCTCTGCGCGGACACGCGGATCGACAAGGCATTGATGGCGCCCCATCTGCCGGCAAAGAGCAACCAGCGCGCCGACACGCCGCCCGCGTCGATCAAGGCGGCGCTGCAGGAGCTGGCGGCGGTGCAGAAGCGTGCACTGGCGGACTCGCAATGGGTCGGCGGCGATTTCGCCACCCGCGCCCGGGCGATGCATGACGGCGAGGAACGGTATGCGGCGATCCACGGCCAAGCGACGCTGGCCGAGGCCAAGGCGCTGGTTGACGACGGCGTGCCGGTCGCGCCGCTGCCCTTTCCAGTGATCCCGCCGGAGGCGGCGAATTGATTGACCGGTCCGGCGCGAAAAACTAGGAACGCTGGCGCTGCCCCCGTAGCTCAGCCGGATAGAGCGACGGTTTCCTAAACCGCAGGTCGGAGGTTCGAGTCCTCTCGGGGGCACCATTCCAGTCACATCGAACCGGCTAGTGAACGGGGCTGGGCGTCGAGCCTGATCCCGTCGCTCCCCGGCAAAGATTTCCGATTGACTTGTTGGATTCTGTTCCTCAAATGTTCCTACCGTCTGAAGCGACGGGGGTGGCATGATTCTCGTATCTGACAGCGAGCGGCGACGGGCTTTCTCGATCTGGCTTCGAACCGGCAGATTGCCGAGCATAGCCGCGGTGGATGGCGTCGAGCTCAAATTCAATCCTTGGCATGATTCAGAAACCGGGCGCTTCACCTTCGTTGGTGCTGGGCAGCATTATGGCCAGTGGGGCGGGGGTGGGTTTTCTGGTGGCGGGGGCGGTAAGGGCGGCGGTGGCGGTGCAACCGGCTCAGGAGATTGGCCGGCCCGGTCATCCAGACCCATATCGCGAGATTCGGCGAACCGCGCCATTTCCAAGGACCAGACGCGCATCAAACGGGGCAACCTTGCGGCGGCTCCCCAATCGTCCTCTCACAAGCCGTCTGCTCCACGCGCATGGACTGGTGGCGGATTTACGGGAGGTGGCGGCGGTAGCTTCGGCGGAGCGGGAGCGTCAGGGACGTGGGGATCACACGATCCAAACCGTCGTTCGAAGAATTCACCGGGTTCGGTAACTGCCGTTGCGTCTACGGATCGCGCTTCCGAGACGAATAGAGCCGCCACACCACCCGGAAGCGCGTCTAGCGACCGATTCCGCGCGGTCGAGCGTAACGGCTATACCTATCAAATCGACGCGCGCGGGCGGACACGGCGCGTCTCTGGCGCGCTGACGGTTACCAATGTTCCGATCCGTTCTCGCGCTTCGCAAGCGCAGGCTGGCGGCGCAGAACGTCGGGCGAGCGACGATGGCGGCCATTATATCGCCGCGCGCTTCAACGGGCCGACCGAAGCGTTCAATCATTTTGCGCAGGATGCGAACTTCAACCGCTGCCGTTATCGTGTCCTCGAGAATGAGTGGGCGAGAGAAAAGCGAGACGGAAAGACTGTCACGGTCAAAGTCGTGCCGCGGTTCGAGGGTGCGTCCGGGCGACCATCGGTGATCGACGTGAGGTGGACGGTCGACGGCAAGCGCAAAAGCCTGAAATTTCCCAACGAACGATCGGAGAGAAGCCGTGGCAAACGATGATGCCGAGAAGCTGCTGAACGAGATCGGCCAGTTGCTGACGGAGGATTGTGAGTATCCGTTCGAACCAACGCTGCTCTATGCCCAGCTCGATCGGAACGTGGTCGGCGAGTCGATCTTCAAGGAACTCGGCAACCAGATCCTGTTTCGCTGGCCGGCAATCGAGGGGCTGCCTTATGCGTTGCTCGACTTGTGGGAAGCACAGGACGGCGATGATCGATGGGCGGAGATGGAATATCTGTTACGCGACGGTAAGTTCGAAGTAGCCTATATCTATCCGGATGAAATCGATGCCGAAGAGGATGTAGTGGAGCGGCGCGCACGGTCGGTTCGGCGACACTTCGGCGAGAAGCCGATCGTATATCCGCCCTTGCTGCCCGAGGACGACGCGCCGGACTACTACCTTTAGGTCGCGGCCGGGCCGATTGTTGAGCGAAGCACGGGAGTTGCCCGGTAATCTGATTAGCTAGTTTTGTCCCCGATGGATGCATCATTCTCGTCACATCGAATCGGGTTGAGAACGGGGCTGAGCGTCGAGCCTGATTCCTTCGTTCCCGGTAATAATTTTCGGTTGACTTGTAGGAAATCGTTCGTCAAATGTTCTCACCGTCTAGCGAGACGGGGGCAGCATGATTCTCGTATCGGACAACGGACGGCGACGGGCTTTCTCGATCTGGCTTCGAACCGGCAGATTGCCGAGTATAGCCGCGGCGGATGGCGTCGAGGTCAAATTCAATCCTTGGCATGATCCGGCGGACGGGCGTTTCATATTCGCCGGCTCCGGACGTGCTTCTGGCCAAAGTGGCAGAGGCCAGTTTCGAGGTGGGAGTGGGGGCTCGTTTGGCGGCGGGCGTGCCTCGTCACACGAGGCGTGGCCGCGCGATGCTCGATCAGACGCCAATCGTCAGCGGCCTCGCATAACGCCCACCCCCAGGGCACAGATGGCGGGTCCGACCTCTCGCTCTTCGTTGCCGAAGCCAGACGCGGCACGGCCGATCTCGCGCAATGGCTGGGGCGGCGGCGGCTTCACGGGTGGCGGGGGCGGGCGCGGCGGAGGAGGGGCATCGAGATATTGGGGTCTTGATAGGCCGGCACAAAGGACGGTGCCGAAAGCTTCCACCACCGTCGTCAGAAACCGGCAATTACCTTCCCAAACAACAACGCCGTCCCAGCATTCCGCGGCATCGACACCGCTTCGTCGCGAAGTGCGCAATGGCTACGAATACCAAATCGACGAAACGTGACGAACCCGCAGAGTTTCGGGACCCTGAAAATCGTCAACAAGCAGGTGCGATCGAAATTAGCGCAGGCCCAGGCCGGTGGCGCCGATCGCCGGCCGACTGATGACGGCGGTCACTATATCGCGGCACGTTTTGATGGACCGACCGACGCGTTCAACCATTTCGCGCAGGATGCGAATTTCAATCGCGGCGAATATCGCCGCCTTGAGGACCAATGGGCGAGGGCAAAGCGGGCGGGACGGAACGTCACCGTCAGAATCCTGCCGAGCTATGACGGCGCATCGAAGCGCCCTTCCAAGATCAACATCTGGTTCAACATAAACGGCTATCGGCGAAGCCTGGCAATTCCAAATGAGCCAGAGGAGAAACGCGGTGGCAAATGACGAGACGGACCGCCTACTCGGAGAAATTGGCCAGCTTCTAGCTGAGGACACGGCCTATCCACTGGACGGCACGTTGCTGTATGCGTGCGTGAGACCGTCGATGGTCTCACCCGCGATCTTCAAGAATCGTGCGAACAGCATAGTATACCGCGGCCCCGACGTAGACCGATGGTTCCACCTGCTTCTTGACCTCTTGGAGGCCGAGGAGCCGAAATGCCGCTGGGCGGAAATCGAATATCTCATCGCCGGCGACACGTTCGAGGTGGCTTATACCTACCCCGACGAAATCGATCCAGACGAGGACACGTTTGAGCGTCGTGACCGGATCGTCAGGAAGTATTTCGGGGATAAACCAATTGTCTATCCGCTAGGCCTACCCGATGATGACGATGCCCCATACTATGACCTCTAGTCGTTCACACCGCGGCCAGAGAACCAGGAAGCCAAATCGGCTGACGAATAGACGTTCTCTGCTATCGTCTAAGGGATGCCCCCCTTTGCGGTCCTGATCGCTACGTCACGGAGAGTTGGCAGCCATGTCAGAGATGTGTCCAGCGGCGACTACGGGGACCACCGGCTGAACCGGTGCGGTCAGGAGCTGCCAGCCGGTTGGCAGATAGTCCGTCGACATATAGAACCAGAACGCACAGCTGCCGTCGGCGCGATAGCTGCCGCCCTTGAGGATGCCATAGGCGACGGTGCCGAGGAACACCGGGCTGCCGCTGTCGCCCGATTTGCAGATCGGGCCGGCGACCGTGGTCCAGGTCGGCAGGCAGGCGCCGCCGCACAGGTCGCCGGCCGGCGCGAAATCGGTCAACTCGACCTCCGAACAGCTGTAGCCGGTGCGCTCGCCGCGGTGGCAGACGACGTCGCCCGCGCGCATTCCCGCCCGGGCGCGCGCGGCGGTGACCGGCCGGCTGATCGTTCGCGCCGCGTCGGTATAGAAGGTCGGCGGCAGGGGCAGCCGGCTGGCGTTGACCTGTACGTCCTGATTGCCCCAACCCCATTGGCCGACGAACGGCAGCACGGTTTCCTGCCCGTCGGCATCGCGCGTCGACAGCGTGTCGGGGCAATGGGCCGCGGTCGACAAGGCCGTGCGCTGACCGTCGGTGACGACAAAGCCGGCGGTGCACAGATAGCGGTGCGGATCACCCGGCACGCTGCCGGTGACGCGGGTGCCGCCGGCGATGCCGCTCATGTCGAGTTCGGGCTGGTCGATGACGCGCAGCCGCACCGGCACGCCGGCCAGAGTTGCGAGGCGGTCGCGCAGGGCCGTGGCGCCTTCACGCTCGACATCGCGGCGGGCGACTACCGCGACCAGTTCGCCGGTGCGGAGATCGACGCCCAGGCCCGGCGGCGTCAGCAGGCTGGCGCGGATCTCCGCCTGATGCGCGCTGATCGCCTGGACCAGCGCCAGACGTGTGGCAGCGGCACCGGTGGCGAAGCGGACCGGCACCGCCTCCCCGTCGACGACGATCGTCGTGTCGGCAACCGGCTCATTGCCGGTCAGCAGGATGCGGATCGCGAAGTCGGGCTGATGAAGCACGGCGATGCCGGCGAGCCGCTCGGCGTAGCGGTCGGCGAGGGCATCGGTCGCGGCGACGCTGTCCGCCTGCAACCGGAGCTGGTGGGCAGCCGCGTCGGCGGTGACGCCGAGCCGTTCGGCGATCGCCGCCCCGTCCTGTACAAAGCCCGCGTCTATCGATTGCGGATTTAGGTCGCCAGCTTGCGCCTGGGCGACGCTCGCACCGAACGTCGCCGCCAACGTCGCCAGAATGATGCCGACCCGCCCCACTCTTACTTCATAGCGCGGGACAGATAACCGCGTGCTGAACGGCGCGAAGCGATCACCGGCTCCGCGTCGCGGTGCAATTCGCGATCATGCCTGGCCGAGCGACGACCAGTCGCGATCGCCACCGCCCGCGGCGATGATCGCATCCATGCGCTCGGCGAGTAGGCTGGCGAGCGGCAAGGGCGCACCGTCGGCGGCGCTGATCGCCAGGCCGACGTCCTTGCGGCCGAGCGTCAGCGGAAAACCGGCCGGCTCGAACCGCTGCGCGGCGATCATCGGCGCATAGCTGCCGAAGATGCGGCTGCCGAAGTCGCTTTCGATCAGCAGAGCCGCCATGCGGTCGGCGGCGATGCCTTGTGCCTCGGCGATGCGCATCTGTTCGCTGATCGTCTCGATCACCGCGGCGATACCGAAATTGGCGGCGGCCTTGGCGGCGGCGGCCATCGCGGGGCGATCACCCATGACGATCGTCTTGGCCCCGATCGCCGCGAACACCGGCGCCGCGACGTCGAGATCGTCGGCCGCGCCGGCCGCGATCACCGCCAGCTTGCCCGCCGCCGCGACGTCGGGTCGGCCGAGCACCTGGGCCGAGACGAAGCCCTGGCCGGCCTCGCGATGCGCCGCCGCGAGCCGGTCGGTCAGCGCAACACTGACCGTGCTGCACGCGATGTGGAGCAGCCCCGGACCGGCGGACAGCAGCCCGTCGTGCCCGAAGCAGACCGCCTCCAGCGCCGCGTCATTGGCGAGCATCGTGACCGCGACGCCGCTGCGCGCCGCGTCGGCAGGATTGGCGGCGACGGTCGCGCCACGCGCCCCGAACGGTTCGGCCTTGCCGGTGTCGCGGTTCCAGACGGTGACGCGGTGGCCGGCGTCGATCAGCCGCCCGGCCATGCCGTGGCCCATCTGACCCAATCCGATAAAGGCGACGTCCATATCCATGCTCCTGCCGATGCGGTGAGGCCGGCAGATGATGCTCCGGTCGGCGATCGGCAAGGCCGCGCCGCGCCGGCCGATCAGAAGGCGGGCAGCACCGCGCCCTGATAGCGGCGGACGATGAAGGCCTTGGTCGCTGGGCTGCGCAGCGCGGCAACGAGCGCGCGGACGCGGGGGTCGTCACCGGCGCCGGGCCGGCCGACGACGAAATTGACGTAAGGCGAATCCTTGTTCTCGATCGCCAGCGCGTCACGCACGGGATTGAGCTTGGCATCAAGCGCATAATTGGTGTTGATCAGCGCCAGATCGATCTGGTCCAATACCCGCGGCAGCGTCGCCGCCTCCAGTTCGCGGAACTGCAGTTGGCGCGGATTGGCGGCGATGTCGCGCACGGTCGCCAGCGGGTCGGTTGGGTTTTTGAGACGGATCAGCCCAGCCTGCTGGAGCAGCAGCAACGCACGGCCGCCATTGCTCGGCTCGTTGGGGATCGCCACCGTCGCATGCTGCGGCAGCGCCGCGATTGACCGCCAGCGGCGCGAATAGGCACCGAGCGGTTCGACATGGATGCCGGCGATCGGCACCAGCTTGGTGCCGCGCGAGGCGTTGAATTCTTCCAGATAGGGCTTGGTCTGAAAGTAATTGACGTCGATCTGGCCCTGATCGACCTGCAAGTTGGGCTGAACATAGTCGTTGAACACCCGGACCTCCAAGGTCAGGCCCTGCTTGGCGAGCACCGGCTTGACCTGCTCGAGGATTTCCGCATGCGGCACTGCGGTGGCGGCGACGGTGAGATGGTGCGGGTCGCTGTCCTTGTGACTGCAGGCGGCGAGCAGCAGGGCGGGGAGGGCGGTGAGCAGCAGCCGGCGGGGGAACATGGGCAACCTCAGCGATGGTCCAGCCGGCGGGCGAGCCAGTCGCCGCCATATTGGAGCAGTTGGACAAGGGCGACCATCAGCGCGACGGTGACGAGCATCACGTCCGTCTGGAATCGCTGATAGCCATAGCGGATGGCAAGGTCGCCGAGGCCGCCGGCCCCGACCACGCCGGCCATTGCGGTGAAGGAGACGAGCGCAACGGCGGTGACGGTCGCGCCCGCGACGAGGCCGGGCAGCGCCTCGGGCAACAATGCCTTCGTGACGACCTGCCACTTCGTGGCACCCATCGCCTGTACCGCCTCGATCGTGCCGCGCGGCACCTCGCGCAGTGCCTGTTCGACCAACCGGGCGTAGAAGGGGGCAGCACCGACGACGAGCGGCGGGATTGCCCCCGCCACTCCCAGAGACGTGCCGACCAGCCGCAACGTCAGCGGGATCATGACGATCAGCAAGATGACGAAGGGGATCGAGCGCAGCACATTGACGATGATCCCGGCCGTTCGGTTGAGCCAGCGGCGCTCCGCCAGTTGGCCCCGGTCGGTCAGGAACAGCAGCACGCCGAGCGGCACGCCGACGAGGATCGTGAGGATCAGCGACACGCCCAGCATCACCAGCGTCTCCCGGCTCGCGGTCAGCATGTCGCCCCAGACGATGTTGCCGAGCCAGCCGCTCATGCCGCGTCGCCAAGCAAGGCGAGCGTCGTTCCGTGGGCCGGATCGGCAAGCATGGCGTCGGTGGTGCCGCTTTCGACCAGACGGCCGGCATCGAGCACCGCGACGCGATCGCAGACGGCGCGGATCACCGCCATTTCATGGGTGATCAGCACGACAGTCAGTCCCAATTCCTGGTTCAGCTCGCGCAGCAGACCCAGCACCGAACGGGTCGTTTCCGGATCGAGCGCGCTGGTTGCCTCGTCGCACAATAGGATATCGGGCCGGGTGGCGAGGGCGCGGGCGATGCCGACCCGCTGGCGCTGGCCACCCGACAGCCGTGCGGGATGGGCGTTGGCCTTGTCGGTGAGACCGACGCGGGCCAGCAGCGCCGCGGTCCGTTCGTGCCGCTCGGCGTGGGGGATGCGGGCGAGTTCGAGCGGCAAGGCGACATTGGCGGCGACGGTGCGATTGGCGAGCAGGCCGAAGGACTGGAAGATCATCGCGGCACGGCGGCGTACCGTTCGCACCGTCGCTCCATCCGCCCCGGCGAGGGACACGCCGTCGACCGTCACCGTGCCGGCGCTCGGCTGCTCAAGGCCGTTGATCAGGCGGAGCAGGGTCGACTTGCCGGCCCCGGAACGACCGATGATGCCGAACATCGCGCCGCGCGGCACGGCCAGCGAAACGTCCACCAAGGCAGCGGTGCCGTCGGGAAAGCGCTTCGACACGCGGTCGAGCTGGATGATCGGAGCGGGGGACAGGTTCATGGCGGTGCGGTACCGCCGCCGCAGCTAGCCGAAGACTGGCGGCGATCGGCGCAAGTTCGTCTTGTTCCGCGGTAAGCTCCGCTTGTCGGGTATGCGCCAGCCCGGCCTCTAGCGCCGCCGGCGGTGGCCCTGCGTCATCGGATCGGGCTTGGGCGGGGGGCGCCAGCCGGCGGGTGGCTCGACGCGCTGCTGACTGGTACCGAGACCCATGGCGCCCGGCCGCTGACGGGTCAGCGCGACCGCGTCGACGGCCGCCGCCTCGCTCTCGGACGCGCCGCCGCGGATCAGAGCGATCCGGTCGCGCAATCGGCGAGCCTCCTCGAAGTCGAGCGCCGCCGCGGCGGCCTCCATACGCATCTGCAGGTCGGCGATCGTATCGGTCATCGCGCCATAACGAACGGCCGCCGCGAAGGTGGCGCCAGCCTAAGCCCCAGGTGCTTGTCGCTTCTGAATTGTTTGTCTTGCGGGAAACTGCCAGAGCGGTCGTGTATCGCGTCGCGATGCCATGCTCGGGTTGCGAGGATGGCGCGTGCGACGGGACGGGCGCGTGACGAGGGGGGTTGGCCACGGCGATGCCACAGACGAACAGGTCCGCAGCGACGGAGGAGGCGGCCGCAACGGGAGAGATCGACCGGTATCGATCGATCGTCTTTCCCAATCGGGTCCGCGATGTCCGGCGGCAGCGCGGCATCCCGACCTTGCTCGGCCTGGCGGCGCGATTGCCCGACATCCCCTATGTCCGACTGTCGAAGATCGAACGGGGCGAGGTCGTCGCCAAGGCCGCCGAGCTGCGCCGCATCGCATCGGCGCTCGACGTCGCGCCCGAGGCGCTGCTGCTCGACATCGATGCGCCCGATTTCGACATCGCCGACTGGGCGGTCGATCTGCAGGACTGGACCGAGGAGGACATCGAGGAGGATCGCTTCGCCGTGCTGCTAGCCGCTGCGATCCGCGCCCGCCGCGAAGCGGACCGCAGCCTGTCGATCCCGCAGGTCGAACGCCTGTACGGCATCGCTCCGGTCATTCTGTCGCGGCTCGAAAATGCCTTCAAGCCGATCGGCCGGTGGAATGCGCAAGCCGTTCGCGCCGTCTGCAAGATGCTGGGTGCGGACAGCGTCGCCGCATTGCGGGAACAGGTGCTGCGGGCAGCTGACGCCGGTGAATACGACCGCCATATCCCGCTGATTGCCGGCGTCGATGTACGCCGCGACAAGACGCGGGCGCGGATCGCAACGCTGCGGGACGAACTGGCGGCGAACCCGCCTCAGACCGAAGAGAGTGCCGCTGGCGCGGAAACCGTTGCGCGTTCGGCACCGCCGCCGCGTCAGGGCGATCATGGCACCGACAATACGGTCCTCGCGGCGATCCATGCCGCCGACAGCGTCGTCGTGCGATTGGTACCGGTGTTCGGCGTGCCATTGCGTGATGGCCTGATGCGCAGCATGCGTAGCACCACCTCCGCCGACAGCTCCTGCGGCAATTCGGCCAGCACGCGCGCCGCGTGATCGGGGCGGAGCTTCTGCAGGATCACGGCGATGGTCTGCGGATATTCGTTCTTCAGGTAATTGGCGAGCAGGCTCTCGCTGACGTTGGACAATTTGTCCCACATCGTCCGGCCGGAGGGGCCGCGGATATTGTCCATGATCTCGCGGACACGATCCTCCGGCATCACCGCGCGCAGCAGCCGCTCGGTCGAATCGAACGAGCCGTGCAGGTTCGCCATGCCGGCGACCTCGCTGGAAAACTGTACCAGCAGATGCTCGACCACCGAAGACGGCACGCGGCCGAGCTGGGCGATGCAGCCCGACAGTTCGGTCACCTCGTCGATCGACAATTGCTCCCAGATCGGCGCGCCGTGGGTTTCGCCGAGCGCCAGCATCAGCGCGCCGGCCCGTTGCAGACCCGAAGATTTCTTCAGGTCGGCCGGTTCGATGACCGGCGCCGTCATGCTCATGCAATCCCCCGAAAGTCGACGGTGCGCGACCGAACCGGCCGCGTTTCGTCTATCTTATAGGAGGAATGCGCCGGTCTGGAGCAGGGAGGCGGCTATGGTCGACATTTACGGCGGGATCATCGGACTGAGTTTGCTGGGCGGTGGCGGCAATGCCTTCGGATCCGGCACCGCGAACGTCCCGGTCGAAACCGCCGCGGCCCGTGCCGCGCGCAAGCTGTTTACCACCCCCGCGACCCAGGCGCCGTGGCGCACTGCAGCCAAGGACCCGACGTCGCTCGATGCGATCGAGGGTCAGGCGGCGAGCGTCCGCGCGATGCATACGATCGTCGACGCGCCGCGCCCGTCCGAGGCGGCGGGGTCGGACGACGTCGAGACGACCTTCGTCACCTATCGCGCGCTCGACCGGCTGAAGGCGCTGGCCCGCGCCGGGCAGCAGGCGGGGCTGGGCGACGTCGAGCGGCAGGGGCTGCAGCGCGCCTTCGCCAAGGGGCTGGCCGATCTGCGCACCTTCCTGGCCAATGCGCCGGGAGGGAAGGTTGCGCTCGCCTTCGGCCCGCCGACGATCAGTGTGAAGAGCGCGCCCGGCCTCGCGACCAAGGATATCGGCAGCTTCACCGGCACCGGCGTCGTCGCCGATCTCGATGCCGGCCTGCCCGGCATCACCGGGCAGGAGCGGTTCACCGTGCAGCTGGACAACGGCACGCATCACGACAGCGTGACGGTCGATCTGTCCTCGCTGCCGCAGCAGCCGCCGACGCTCAAGCAAGTGGCCCAGGCCTTCAACGACGCCATTGCCGCGCCATCCAGCGGCTTCAACTACAAGGTCAAGTTCGCGCCCGCGATGATCGGCGACAAATACGGGCTGACCATGACCACGACGGCGGCGACGACGGTGTCGCTTCAGCAGGCGGGCGCAGGCGATGCGCTGACCGTGGTCGGCAGCGGTACGCAATTCGGCGCACCCGCGGGAGCCAGCCTGTCGCGGGTGGCGGACCCTTCGACCTCGCTCGATCGGCGATCGCTGGGAACGATTGTCGCCACGGATCGGGCCGGGACCGCGGCGGCCCAGGCCAAGGCGGACGCCAAGGCCGCCGACGCCCGTAACGCGGAGACTTTCGATCCGACCGCCGATCCGGCCGCCGCGGCGGCACCGGTCACCGTCAACGCCAAGCTGCAGGCGCGCGCCACCGTGACCGCAGCGGGCGGCTTCACCTATGTCGTCGGCACGACGCAGGGCGACATCGGCACCTCACGGGTCAATGGCCACGACGACCTGTTCCTCAGCAAGCTCGACAGCGAGGGCAAGGTCGTCTGGCAGCATGCGCTGGGTGCGACGGGCACCTCCGAGGGCGCCGCGATCAGCCTGACCCCGCAGGGCGACGTGGTCGTCGTCGGCACGGTCACCGGCCAGTTCGACGACACCGCGATCAGCGGCAGTGCGATGATGCTCGCCCGCTACGATGCGACCGGCGAGCGCAAGTTCGCCACCGCCCTGCCAAGCGCCGGGAACGACGAGGCGACGGCCGTCGTCGCCGCGGCGGACGGCAGCATCTATGTCGGCGGCCGCTCGGACAATGCCAATGGCGGCGCCGCCTATCTCGCCCATCTGGATGCACAGGGCCATTTGATCGAACAACGGGCGATCGCCGGCAGCGGATCCGGCCGCGTCAATGCGCTCGCCATCGACGGTGACGGCCGGCTGCTGGCCCTGACCCGCGAAAACGGGACCGCCCAACTGCGCAAGGTGGACGCAGACGCCCTCGGCACCGATCTGGGCAGCGTCGACTTCGGCAGCGCGAATGCCCGCGCGCTCGCGGTCGCCGCGGACGGTCATATCGCGGTCGTCGGCGCGACGACTCAGGCGGTACCGGGTAGCAGCGGCCTTGCCCCCGATCACGGCACCGACGCCTTCGTGACACGGCTGAACGCCGATTTCAGCGGCGCGAGCACCACCTATATCGGCACCGCCGGTGAGGACCAGGCGGACAGCGTCGCCTTTGTCAACGGGACGATCTATGTCGGTGGCCGTACGACGGGCAGCCTGAGCGGCAATCGCCAGGGCAAGGTGGACGGATTCGTGGCGCGGATCGATCCCTCGACCGGCGCGATCGGCGCAGTCTCGCAGTTCGGCGTCACCGAAGGGGTCAGCGATCCGGTTCTCGTCGCGACCGCCAAGGGCGGCAACAGCGTCCTGGGTGCGCTCGGTCTGCATCGCGGGTCGCTCAACGACGACGTCGCCACCTCGCTCGCCGCGCAATTCGGGCTGGTCGCCGGCGACAGCTTCACCGTGAAGCTCGACACGCAGGTCGCGCATCGCGTCACGATCGAGGCAGGGGAAACGATGACGAGCCTGCGGCTGAAGCTGCAGCAGTTGCTGGGCAGCGACGCGGTGACGGTCATGACGCCGCGGAACGACGACGGCAATGTCCAGCTCAGCCTGTCCGTGCGCCCCGGCCATACGCTCAGCCTCACGGCCGGCCCGCAGGATCGCGATGCCCTCGCCAAGCTCGGCCTCGCACCGACCCGCATCCACGCCGACTCGCCGCGCAAGGCGAGCGACCCCAAGGTCACGCCGGGTGGCAGCTTCGGCCTGTCGCTCACCGATACGCTCAGCATCGCAACCATCGACGCCGCAAAGGCGGCGGGAAGCGCGGTCGACGACGCGATTTCGATGACGCAGAGCGCCTATCGCTCGCTCTATTGGGACAGCGGCAAGGCGGCACGCGTCAACGGCACGATCGGTGCCGGCACGGCACGGCAGCAGGCGCAGTTGGCATCCTACAAAGCCGCCCTGGCACGCCTGAACGCTGGCGGTGGCGGCGGCCTGTTCTGACCTTCGAACTTGCAAGGACGTTTGCGATGACCGACGCCATTCCCCTGATCGACGGCCTGACGCGCGCCATGAAGAATCTTGCCGAACGCCAGCGGGTCGTCGCGCAGAATATCGCAAACAGCGAGACGCCGGCCTTCCGCGCGCAGGAGGTGGAGGCGCCGGACTTCTCCGCACTGCTGGTCGACCAGGGCAAGCCGCATGTCGCGCGCCCGCGCGTGCGCGCCACGGGCGACATGGTCGCGCTCGGCCTCGCCCCGAGCAGTGACGGCCACATCTTCGCCGATCCGCAGGTCACCGAGACGAAGCCGGACGGCAATACGGTGACGCTGGAGGATCAGCTGCTCAAGATGGGCGACATCCAGAGCCGTTTTCAGACGATGACCGATCTGTACCGCAAGCAGATCGGCCTGATCCAGGCGGCGATCGGTCGTTGACCGGGGCAGGGTCGGCGCTCAGCCGGTCCGATGGATTGCCAGCTCGTCGGCCAGGGTCGCGACCAGCGCCGCCGCCGGCATCGGGCGCGACAGCGGCGCGCCCTGGCCGGCCCAATAGGCGCCGAAGCCACTGTCGCCGCCGGATCGGGCGGCGGCATGCAGCGCCTTTCCGGCATCATAGGCGACCGGATAATCGGGCGGCCTCAAGGTATGGAGCGTATCGGCAAGAGCATCGAACCGACCGGGCAGGGCACGCGCCGGCCGGCCCGAAATGCGGTCGGTCATCCGCGTATGCCAGGCGCCCGGCCCGGCCAGTCCGGCGCGATAGGCCGCATCCGCTGCGCTTTCCGGGCAGGCGACGAAGGCGGTGCCGAGCTGTGCCGCAATGGCGCCGAGATCGAGCGCGGCCGCGATCCCGGCACCATCCATGATGCCCCCGGCGGCGATGATCGGCGACTCCAGGTGGCGCACGAGCAGTCGCGTCAGTGGTAATGTGCCGAGCGCATCATCCGGCGCGGCGGGGTCGAAATGGCCGCGATGGCCGCCCGCCTCGATCCCCTGGGCGACGATCGCGTCGATTCCGACTGCGGCGGCCGCCTGCGCCTCCGCGAGACCGGTCGCGGTCGCCAGCATGAGTGTACCGCGGGCGTGGAAGGCGGCGATCGTCGCCGCATCTGGCAGTCCGAAATGGAAGCTGACGACCGGCGGCGCCTCGTCAAGCAACATGGCGCGCATTCCGGCATCGTCGCCGAAGCTGGTGTAGATCGCGCGCAACGTGACGGGCGGCTGCGCGCCGACCGCCGCGAAGCTGGGCGCCAGCGCGGCGAGCCACGCGGCTTCGCGGACCGGATCCGGCGTCGGGGTGGCATGAACGAAGACATTGACGTTAAAGGCGCGATCCGTCCTGGCGCGCACCTCCGCGATGGCGGCCTGCGCCGCGTCGACACCCAGCGCACCGATCGCGATGGCGCCGAGCCCGCCCGCGTTCGACACCGCCGCCGCCAGCGCAGCGGTGGAGACGCCGGCCATCGGCGCCTGCACGATCGGCAGCGCGACGCCGAGCCCGGCGAGCAGGGGGTGGATCATGACGCCTCCATTCCGGCCGCGGCGGCGCCGGACGATCAGCGCCGCCGGCCGAGCTTCACGCCGACATAGATGTACCGCCCGAGCGACGAAATCGGATAATCGTAGCTGTCGGCATCGGGCTTCTGCCCGGTCAGATTGTTGACCCCGCCGTAGAATGCGAAATCGTCGGCGACGGCATATTGCAGCTGCACGTCATGCTGCCACAGCTCCTTGTAGCGCAGCAGGTCCGGCGCGGCATAATCCGGGTTGGCGTCGGTCGCCGCCTTGGGGAAACGGCGGGTACGGTCGAACCAGCGCAGATTGTAGCTGATCGTCAGCCCGTCGAGCGTCCAGGTCGGCGAGGCAACGAAATTGAACTTCGGCCGGCCGGGCTGGTCGACCTGATCCTCCGGGGTCGCGCCCGGCGTTGCGATCTGCTCCAGCCGGTCGAGATAGCCGCCGACGAACCGTAGGTCGAAGGTGCCGGCGCGGGCGGTGCGCACGACATAGCTGAGGTTGACGTCGAGCCCCGCGGTGCGGAAGCTCGCGACATTCTGCGGCTGGACCGAGAAGCCGTTGATATAGGCGGTGCCCTGCCGACGCCGGATCGCGCTGCAGAAGACGTTGTCAAGCGTCGGCTGGTCGACGCACAGATTGGCGATGGTGTTGGCATCGGCGGTGTTGATCGCGTTGCGCAACCGGATGTCATACCAGTCGGCGGAGATCGACAGGTCGGGCAGGAAGCGCGGACGCAGCACCGTGCCGGCGGTCCAGGTCCGCGCCGTCTCCTCGCGCAGGCCCGGATTGCCCGTGCGCGAGCCGTTGATCAGCACCGCGGCATCGGGATTGTTGTTGGCGGTGAAGGTCGCCGGATTGCCGCCGAGCGAAGTGATCAGCGCGACGCAATTGGCGGCTCGAGTCGCCGATCCGGCGTTGCGGTTCTCAAGATAGCAGGGGTCGACGAAGTAATTGGTCGTCGGGCTGGTCGGCTGGAACAGCTCGCCGATGTTGGGCGCGCGCACCGACTGGCCGTAGGAACCGCGGAAGGTGATGTCGCGGATCGGCGCCCAGACGCCGTTGAACTGCCACGCCTGGGTGCGGCCGACGGTGGAATAGTCGGACAGGCGGCCGGCGGCGCCGACCGACAGAGTTTCCGCGAATGGCACGTCCTTGAGCAGCGGCAGATTGAGCTCGCCGAACGCCTCCCACACGTCGAACGCGCCGCGCGACGGCGAGATGACGTAATTGGGGTCGAAGCTGTCGCCCTCGTCATATTGATACCATTGCTTGCCGGTCAGGAAGCTGTTGGGATTGAAGCGGCTGGTCTCGCGCCGATATTCGCCGCCGACCGCGAACTGGACGGGCCCGCCGGGCAGCCGGAACAGCGCGCCGAAGTCACCGGTCAGCTGCGCGCTGGCGACCGATTGGGTCAGCCGGGCGGTGCTGATGTTGTTGCCGTTGGTCGCCCAGGCGAGCGCGGCGGGGTCGTAGACGCCCGTGCCGAAGGTGTTGAGCGGCAGGCAGCCGCTGTTGGCGCCCGGCGTGAAGCTGTATGCCGCCACCTGCAGCGCGGCGGGGTTGAGGTTGGACCGGCAGGTCGCCTTGCCGGTCGCCGGATCGGTGACGACGTCGAGCGCGGCGGTGAAGCGGTCGTTCCAGCGGCTGTTGAGCTTGGTGATGCGCACGTCGGTCTGGCCGTAGGTGAACGACACGTCGTATTGCGCATGATCGGTGATGCGGCCGCTCGCATCGATCACGCCGCGCCAGGTGCGCCGGCGGTCGCTTTCGCCCAGGCGGGGAAAGTCGGTGTTGTTGCGATTGGAGACGATCGTCGTGTCGCCGGCGAGCAATGCGGCATTGCGCAGCGTCGTCGGGATATACGGATTGTCGAGCGTGAAGACCGCAGGGTAGTTGCCGGAGAAGCCGCCGAAGGTGGTCGCCGTGGTCTGGACGAACTTGCCCTCCAGGCTCAGCTTGAATGCGTCCGAGACATCGTAGTGGGTCAGCAGATTGACCGCGTGGCGTTCGGTCGCCGGCAGCAAATCGCCGACATAGCCGGCGACGGGCGTCGCGCTGCCGCCGCTGACGAAGCCGCCGCCGACCTGCGTGCCGGGGTCGTAGCGGGTGCCGTCGCCGTTATAGGCGTTGCCGCCGATCTCGATATAGCCGCTCGGCGTGCCGTACGGGTAGCGCAGGTCGCCTGCCAGCACCTGCTGGTACGATCCGGCGGCCGGGCCGTTATAGGCGAGGTTGGGGACGAGATACTGGCGGTTCTCGCGGCGCAGGAAGGCGCGGTCGTCGTTACGCAGCGGGCTGTCGGCATTGTATTCGTAGAAGAGCGTGACGTTGCCGCGCCCGTCGCCGAAGTTCCGCCCGGCGCCGATCGAGGCGAAGCGGTTGCCGGCGTCGCCCTGGTCGGAAATGCCCATCTGCGTCCGCGCGGTGACGCCGTCGAAGTCGCGCTTCAGGATGAAATTGACCACGCCCGAGACGCCGTCGGCACCGTAGACGGCGGAGGCGCCGCCGGTCAGCACGTCGACCCGTTCGATCAGGTCGGTGGGGATGGCGTTGACGTCGACCGCGGCGCTGTCGATCTGGCTGGCGACGTGGCGACGGCCGTTGACCAGCACCAAGGTGCGCGCGGTGCCGAGCCCGCGCAGGTCGAGCAGATTGAGGCCCGCGGCGCCGTACAGCTGGCCGCCGGGCCGGTCGGAACCCGCCGATTGCGTGCTGTCGACGGAATTGGTCAGCGCCGGCACGCGCTGCAGGAACGACGTGACGTTGGTGTTGCCCGACTGCTGGATGTTCGCCGCGTTGAACGAGACGATCGGATTGGGCGCGGCATAATCCGGGCGGGCGATGCGCGATCCGGTGACGACGATGTCGCTGCCTGATGCCTGATCCGGGGTCACGCTCTGGTCGGCCGGGGCGGCGGTCTGGTCGGTCGGAGCGGCGGTTTGCGCCGGGGGTTGCGGCTGCGCGTCTTGCGCCTCTGCCTGGCCGATCGACGACAACAGCACGCCCGCGACGATCGCGGCGCGGCACACAAACCTGTCCTGCATCCGAAACACCCCTTTGATACGCCGCGCGCTTCTTTTTTGATGCGACGTTAACCCAAGGGAACGTTTCGGCTGCGCAATCGCTCCACCAACATGGGTTATATATTTGTAGCTGGATGAAAAATGCCCGCCGGCGGCAGGGCGTGCCGTCGACCGGTTCTCGCACGCGCCGTCCCGACGCAAGCGGCGGCGCGATCGAGCCGACGCGACGGTCGCTGCTTGCCGCCGTGCCGGCCGCGATGCTCGCCGGCTGCGTCACCCGTCGCGATCCGCGGGCGCTGTCGGTCTGGGCGATGAGCTATGAGGGCGATTATTCGCCGCTGCTGATGCCCGCCTTCACCCGCGCCACCGGCATCCCGGTCGAGGTGCAGACCTTGCCGTGGACCGCCGCGCACGAAAAGCTGCTCACCGCCTTCGCCGGCGGTTCGCTGCCCGACGTGCTGATGCTGCCCAACGGGTGGGTCGGCGAGTTCGCGATGATCGGCGCGCTCGCCCCGGTCCCGGATCCCGCCTTGAATGCCGACGTCTTTCCGTCGGTGCGCGGCGCGATGCGCCACGCCGGTCGGGACTATGCCGTGCCCTGGTCGGTCGCGCCGCAGATGCAATATTACCGGTCGGACCTGCTCGCCGCAGGTGGCTTCGACAGCGTACCCGACGACTGGGACGGCTGGCGCCGGATGGGCGTCGCGCTCAAGCGGCGGCGGCCCGACGATTATGTCCTGCTCTCCTATCTCAACTGGCCGGATACGCTGTTCACCTTCGCCGGCCAGGCCGGCGCTCCGCTGCTCCGCGACGAGAACACGCGCGGCGATTTCACCGGCCCGGCGTTCCGCGAGGCCTTGCGCTATTACAAGTCGCTGTTCGACGACGGTCTGGCACCGCGCGCGCTGTCGACCGAATTGCAGGACCCGGTCGCCGCCTTCGCGCGCGGCTATTTCGCCCTTTATCCGAGCGGGCCGACGCTGCTGCTCGACCTGCGCCGCCGCGCCGCGGAAATCCCCCCGGAGCGCTGGTCGGTCGTGCGCATGCCGGGGCCGCGCGGTCCCGGTCCGGTCGACGGGATCAGCGCCTGTCTGGCGGTGGCGGCGCACAGCCCGCGCCGGGCGGAGGCCTGGTCGCTGGTCCGCCATATGACCTCGCCGGCGAGTGAATTGCAGTTCCAGGCGCTGATCGGCAACCTGCCCGCGCAGCGCAGCGCCTGGTCGTCGCCGCAGCTCGCGACGGCCCGTCTCGCCCCCTTCGCCGCACAGATGCGCCAGCCGGCGTCGCAGCCCGCGATCGTCGAGATGGAGCGCATCCGCATGGAGGTGCAGCTGATCGCCGAGCGCGTCGTCCGCGACCAGCTGTCGGTCGACGAGGGCACGACGCTGATGGACCGCCGCGTCGACGCCCTGCTCGCCAAGCGCCGGTCGCTGGTCGAGGCGGGGCGGATCGCATGACCCGCCAGTCGCGCACCGCCTGGTTGTTCACCGCGCCGGTGCTGGCGATCATCCTGCTCGTGTTCGTCGTGCCGACGGTGCTGGCGCTGGGACTGTCGGTCACCGATTACAGCATCTACGCGCTCGCCGATCCCGCCAATCTCCGCTTCGTCGGGTTCGGCAATTTCGCCGACCTGTTCGCGACGCCGCTGTTCTGGCGGGCGATGGCCAATACCGGCCTGTTCGCGTTGCTCGGCGTGCCGATGGCGATCGGCACCTCGCTCGCCGTCGCGCTGCTGCTGCACGAACGTACGGTGCGCTGGAAGCCGCTGTGGCGGGTGCTGCTGTTCGCGCCCTATGTCACCAGCGTCGTCGCCACCGCCGTGGTCTGGCGCTTCGTGCTCAACACCCAGTTCGGCCTGCTCAACTATGCGTTGCGGGCGATCGGTCTGCCGGCGATCGACTGGCTCGGCGATCCGCGCGCCTCGATCCCGGCGATCCTGCTGTTCGTGACGTGGAAGGTGTTCGGCTATAACATGATCGTCTTTACCGCCGCGCTCGCCGCGGTGCCGACCGACCTGATGGAGGCGGCGCGGCTCGACGGGGCGGGGCGCTGGACGCGCTTCCGCCACGTCACCTTGCCGGCGATCGGCCCGACCCTGCTGCTCGCCGCGGTGATGAGCGTCGCCGGCTTCCTGCAGATCTTCGCCGAACCCTATGTCATGACATTGGGCGGCCCGTCGCAGAGCACGACGACGGTGCTCTACTTCATGTTCGACGAGGGGTTCAAATGGTGGAACCTCGGCCAGGCGTCGGCGGTCGCCTTCATTCTCCTCGTGCTGATCCTGCTGCTGACGCTGGTCCAGACGCGGATCGGACGGCGCTACGAATGGCTGTGAGACGCGCCCGCAGCGTGCTGATGAACGGCGCGGTGGCGCTGGTCACGCTGGTCACCGTCCTGCCGCTGGTGTGGATGGTGCTGGTCTCCTTCATGCCGCGCGGCGCGTCCAGCGCCTATCCGCCGCCGCTGTGGCCGAGCCGGTGGACCTGGGACAATTACTATGAGCTCCTCGCCCGGCGGCTGATCGACGGCGCCTGGTTCGACTATCGTGTGCTGCCGGCGCTCGGCAACAGCGTGCTGGTCGCGGTGATCTCCACCGTCCTCGGTCTGCTGCTCACCGTGCCGGCGGGCTATGCCTTTGCCAAATTGCGCTTCCGGGGGCGCGAGCGGCTGTTGCAGCTGCTGATCGGCGCGCTGGTCGTGCCGGGACAGGTGGCGATGCTGCCGCTCTTCCTGATCTTCAAGCAGATCGGCCTGGTCAACAGCTATGCGGGGGTCATCCTGCCCAGCCTGGCCGGTGTCTTCGCCGTCCTGTTCGTGCGCCAGGCGACGCTGTCGATCCCCGACGAGATGCTCGACGCGGCGCGGCTCGACGGCGCAAGCGAGGCGCGGATCTTCGTCTCAATCGTGCTGCCGCTGCTCGCCCCGGTGACGGTGACGCTGGCGGTGTTCCTGTTCCTCGGCAGCTGGAACGACTTCCTCTGGCCGCTGATCGTGCTCGCCGACCAGCATCTCTACACCTTGCCGGTGGCCGTTGCGGCGATCGGCCGCGAACATGCCGCCGATGGCGAGCTGATGATGGCGGCGGCGGTGGTGACGACCGTGCCGGTGCTGGCGATCTTCCTGGCGCTGCAGCGCTACTACATCACCGGCCTGCTCGGCGGCAGCATCAAGGGGTGAGGCGCGGATAGGCTCGGCCGTCGCCGTCGAACAGCAGCACGTCGACCGCTGCCGCGCCCACCCGCAGCGGCTCGCCCAGCGTCACCTGCCGGTCGCCCGGCAATTGCGCGACCACCGGCGCCTCTCGCCCGCCGATGCCGAGATGCGCGAAGGAGAGGGGCCCGAGCCGTTCGAACAGCTCGATCGGCCCGGCAAAGGCGCCGTCGGGCCGCGGCGCCAGATGCTCCGGCCTGACGCCCAGCGTCACCGCCGCGCCGACCGCCCCCGCCGGCACCTCTGCCGCCACGGCCTGCGTCGCGCCGCTGGCCAGCCGGACGGTGGCCCCCGCCATATCGGCGGCGATCAGCGTGCCGGGCATCAGGTTGATCCCCGGCGAACCGATCGCGCAGGCGACCGCCAGCGAGGCCGGTCGGCGATACAGGTCCATCGGCGCGCCGACCTGCTCGACGCGGCCGTGCGCCATCACGACGATGCGGTTGGCGAGCGTCATCGCCTCCAGCTGGTCGTGGGTGACGTAGATCATCGTGCAGCCCAAAGTCTGGTGCAGCCGGGCGAATTCGTGGCGCATCCGCACGCGCAGGGCGGTGTCGAGGTTGGACAGGGGCTCGTCGAGCAGCATCACCTGCGGCTGGCGGATCACCGCACGGGCGATCGACACGCGCTGCCGCTGGCCGCCCGACAGCGCCCGCGGCCGGCGGTCGAGCAAGGCGCCGAGGTCGAGCGTGTCCGCCACCGCCGCGACCCGCGCGGCGATCTCCGCCTTCGCAAGTCCGGCGATCTTCAGCGGAAAGCCGATGTTCTCCGCGACGGTCAGATGCGGGTAGAGGGCATAGGATTGAAACACCATCGCCAGCCCGCGCTCCGCCGGCGCCGCATGGGTGACGTCGCGGCCGCCGATCGCGATCGTGCCGCTCGACGGTTCGTCGAGGCCGGCGATCAGGCGCAGCAGCGTCGACTTGCCACAGCCCGACGGACCGACGATGACGACGAACTCGCCATCCTCGATTTCGAGGCTGGTCGGTTGCAGCACCGTCGCGTCCCCGAAACGCTTGCTCACCCCCTCGATCGCGACGCTGGCCAATCCGGCACTCCCCTGACGAGTGCCATCTGTCGGCGTGTTCGCGTGGCGGTTCAAGCGTTTGTACGGATACCCCCGGTGGCGGCCCGCGCCCCCGTATCGTCGTTCGCCGCCGCCTGGGTCAGGCCGCCGTCGCGGGCAAGCGCGGCGAAGGCGCCGCCGGCCGCGATCAGCGCGTCGAAGCTGCCCTGTTCGACGATCCGCCCCTGGTCGAGGACGATGATCCGATCCGCCGCGCGCACCGTCGACAGGCGGTGGGCGATGACGAAGGTGGTGCGCCCCTGCCGCAGCCGGTCGAGGCTCTCCTGCAGCCGCGCCTCGGTGGCGACGTCGAGCGCGCTGGTCGCCTCGTCGAGCAGCAGGATCGGCGCGTCCTTGAGCAGCGCGCGGGCGATCGCGATCCGCTGGCGCTCGCCGCCCGACAGGCCCTGGCCGCGATCGCCGACCGGCGTGGCGAAGCCCTGCGGCTTGCGCGCGATGAAGTCATAGGCGCCGGCGATGCGGGCCGCCTCCTCGATCGCGGCCATCGTCGCACCTGGATTGCCCATCGCGATATTCTCCGCGATCGAGCGGTTGAACAGGCCGGCTTCCTGGAAGACCACGCCCGTCGCTGCGCGCAGCGAGGCGAGGGTGACGTCGCGAATGTCCTGACCATCGACCAAAATGCGACCTTCGCCGGGATCATAGGCGCGCTGCAGCAGGCCGAGCGCGGTCGACTTGCCCGAACCGGTCGGACCGACGATCGCCACCGTCTCCCCCGGCGCGACGGTGAAGTCGAGGTCGTGCACCGCGCCCGAGCCGGTCGGGTAGCGGAACGAGACCGTCTCGAAGCGGACTTCGCCCGTCGTGACGCGCAGGGCGGGGGCACTCGGCCGTTCGGCGATGTGCGATTCCTGGTCGAGCACCGCGAAGAACTGGCCGAGCGTCGGCAATCGTTGCGCGACGTCGACGATGAAGGTGGTCAGCGTTTCCAGCCGCGCGATCATCAGCGTCGCGAAGCCGACGAAGGCGACGACGTCGCCGATCGTCGCCTGGCCGCGCGCGACCAGCATCGAGCCGACGCCGAAGATCGCCACGATCGCGATCGACGAGGCGCCGCGAGTCAGCACCGCCGACAGCGCCCACCAATTGAGCACCGGATATTGCGCGTGCAGCAGATCGTGCAGCGAGGTCTTCACCTGGCGCAGCTCGCCCGGCACCGCCAGGAAGCTCTGCAGCACCGAGACGTTGCCGAGCAGATCGCCGAGCTGGCCGGACAGGTCGGTGAAGCGCGTCTCCACCTGCGCCTGGCCACGGGCGGTATGCTGCATGACGATCAGGTTGACGAGCGCATAGACGACGAGCAGCGCGACCAGCACGAGCGCCAGCCGCCAGTTGGTCAGCATCGCGATCGGCAGCACCGCGATCAGCACCACCGCATTGGTGACCTGGTCGCGCAGCAGCGGCAGCCACAGGAAGAACAGGCTCTCGCAACCGGCGATCATGATGCGCATCAGACGGCCGGAGCGCGCCTGATGGTGGAAGGATGGGGGCAGCGCGAGCAGATGCTCGACGAAGCTCGCCATCGCTGCCAGCCGCCGCCGGTGGGCGAGCCGATCGGACCCGAGCGAGATCACCATCGCCGACAGAAAGGCGGTGACGCTGATCGCGCACCACCAGGCGACGTAGTGGAGCGGGCTCGCCCCCTGGGTCAAACCGTTGATCGCGCGGCCGAACAGCACCGGCTCGAGCACCTGCAGCAGCGCGACGAGCGCACCGGCACCGACCAGCGCCGCGACCTTGCGTCGCTCGGGGCGGAGCATCGTGATGGCGCGAAGGAAGACGAGGCGCGGACGCGCGACGGCACGGGTGAAGGGCATGGCTCTGCTCGAGACGGATGTGGGGCACGCCGGGCCGCGGCGCGCGGGCGCCCTAGGCGACGCACCACGGCAAAACTATGAATATCCCGCAGGTTCCGCCGTCTCATGCGATGGATCGTTCTTAATCAGCGCCAGAGCGTGAGACAGGGTGGGAACAAACGGCGCTTAGAGGCATCGGTCTTGGACAGCGACCGAAACGGGCGTCGGTCACGTTGCCCGGTCTGCAAGAAGCGGCTTGGGCCCATCGAGCAGGGCAGGGGCGGCGATGATGTTCGATCGAAGGACGATATGTGGCGGTTTGGCAGCAGCGGCCGTGACGGCCGGTGCCCGCGCCGCGCGTCGGAATGAAGCCACCGGCGGCTACCTCTTCACCCATTTCCGCAATGCCGACAACGGGCGCGCCGGCCTGCGGCTGGCGATCAGCGCCGACGGCTGGCACTATCGTCCGGTCCGCGACGGCGCGCCGATGCTGGTGCCGACCGTCGGCGAGAACAAGCTGATGCGCGATCCCAGTGTCGTGTGCGACCCGCGCACCGGCCTGTTCCATCTGGTCTGGACGACGAGCTGGACCGGGACGACGATCGGCTATGCCAGCTCGCCGGACCTTGTTCGCTGGTCTGCGCAGCAGGCCTTGCCGGTGATGGCGGCCTTCCCCGACACCCGCAACAGCTGGGCGCCGGAAGTGACGTGGGACGCGGCGGCCGGCCGGTTCCTGATCGTCTGGGCAAGCACGGTCGGCGCGGCGGGCAAGGAAGGCGACCATCGCCTCTACGCCACCACGACCCGCGACTTCGACCGCTTCACGCCGACGACCCTGTTCTGGGATCCCGGATACAGCGTCATCGATGCGACCTTTGCGACTTTCCGCGGGCGAACGCTGATGTTCGTCAAGGACGAGCGCAAGGAGCCACTGCGCAAGGTCGTGCAATGGTGCGACGCGACGCTGTCGCCGCCGCGCTTCGGCCCGCTCTCCGCGCCGATCACCCCGGCGTGGAGCGAGGGTCCGACCGTGGTGACGATCGGGCCGGAGATCGTCGTCTTCTTCGACCGCTATCTCGAGCATCGCTACGGCGCGGTCGCCTCCGCCGATGGCGGGCGGAGCTGGCGCGACGTGTCCGACCGTATCGCCATGCCAGCCGGCGCCAGCCACGGCACGATCATCCCGATCCCCCGGGTCAGCTATGACGCCTTGGCGGCGCTGGGCTGAGCAGGATCAGGGGATCAGGCGATCCGCGCGCAACCGGGCGAACAGCGCATGAAAGGCGTCGTCGGTCGGCTGATAGGCGGTGAAGCCGAGCCGCCGGCTCTTGCTCATGTCGGTGACCACCTCGATCGGTCGGCCGAGGTCGGCATCGGTGTGCCAAGGCGACACCAACCGGGCGAGGTCGGGCTCGGCCAAGTCTTCGCGCGTCGCCAGATCGCGCCAGAGCGGCGCATCCCCCGCCATCTGCTCGGCGAGCGGGCGGACGACGCCGTCGAACGGTACCGGCTCCACGCCGAACCATTCCGCGATCCGGCCCCACATCCATTGCCAGCGAAAGACGTCGCCGTTGACGACGTTGAACGCCTGATCGTGCGCCGCCGATGTTTCGGTGGCCCAGAGCAGATGCCGGGCAAGCTGGCCGGCATCGGTCATGTCGGTCAGCCCGCTCCACTGTGCGGCGGACCCGGGAAAGACGAACGGACGACCTGTCGCCCGGCACAGGCTGGCATAGACAGCGAGCGTCGTGCCCATGTTCATCGCATTGCCGACCGCCAGTCCAATTACCGTGTGCGGCCGATGGACGCTCCAGGTGAAGCCGTCGCGCGCCGCCGCGGCGAATACCTCGTCCTCCTGCGCATAATAGAAATTCTCGACGTCGAGCCGACCCTGTTCCTCGCGGAACGGCGTCTGCGGCAGAACGCCCTGACCATAGGCCTCGAACGGGCCGAGATAGTGTTTGAGGCCGGTGACCAGCGCCACGTGCCGCGGTCCGCTCGGCGCCGGCAGGCCGTCGAGCAAATTGCGCACCATCGCGGCGTTGACCCGGATGTTTTCCGCCTCGCTGTCCTGGCGCAGCCAGGTGGTGATGTAGACCGCGTCGGGCGCCAGATTCTGCAAGGCCGCTCGGGTTTGCGCGGCATCCTGCAGATCGGCGACCACCGGCGTGACGCCCGCCTGCGCGACCGGCCGCCGTGCCAGTCCGTGCACCGTCCAACCCTCCTCGACGAGCCGCGCCGCCGTCGCGCTGCCGACGATCCCGCTCGCCCCGACCACCAATGCTGTCTTCGCCATCGTCTCGTTCTTTCGCTATCTGTCGTACCGGCAGCTAGGCATGGCGGGGGCAGGGTTCTAGACGGCACCATTCCCCACCCCAGGCACCCAAAGGTAACCGTATGGACCCCGGCACGCCCGACGACGAATGGCGCGAGGATTGCGCGCCGCGGCGCGTGCTGGAACTCTTCGCCACCAAATGGACCAGCATGGTTCTGCACACGCTCCACGCGCGGCATGGCGGTGCCGCGCGCACCGGTGTGTTGCTGCGCAGCCTGCCCGGCATCTCGAAGAAGATGCTGACGCAGACGGTGCGGGACATGGAGGCGAGCGGTCTGATCGATCGCCACGTCGCCAGCGTGATGCCCCCGGTGGTCGAATATCGGCTGACCGACCTCGGCCGACGCTTCGTCGAGCCGGTCGAGCTGCTTTACGGCTGGGGCCGGGCCAATGCGGATGCGCTCGACGCCTTACGCCCAAGGGCGACATCGCGCCGCGGATGATAGCTAGGCCAGACGGGCGAGGGGATCGGCACGGCTATTGTTCCGCGCCGACCATCGACGCTCGGCCGCCGCCTGTGATGCGGCGGCGGCCGGGTCGCCTGGCGTGAATCAGAAGCGCAGGTTCACCCCGAACGTCACCGTCCGCCCGATACGTGTCTGGAACAGCGTATCCTGACGCTGGCTGTCGATGAACAGCCGGTTCTGCTCATCGGTCAGATTGGTGCCCTCGACGATCAGCTTGACGTTCTCGGTCAGGTTGAACGAGGCGGAGGCGTCGACGAACAGCGTCTCGGCATTGCCCTGCAGGTCGCTGCCTGGCGAGGCCGGAATGCCGCGGATGAAGCCGCTGCGATAATTGGCGGTGCCGCGGATGCTGAACTTCGAATCCTCGTAATAGAGGGTGCCGGAGGCGGTGTCCGGCGACAGGCCGATCAGATTGGCCGTGGTCGTCACCGTCGGCACGCCGTTCACGCTCGCTAGCACGTAGCGGATGCGTGACGTGACATGCGTGTAATTCGCCAGCGCTCCGAAATTGCGCAGGAAGCCGGGCAGGAAGGTAAACGGCACCTGCGCGTTCAGCTCGATCCCCTTCAGCGGCCCGCCCGGCGTGTTGATCGGCCGCGAGATGGTGAACAGCTCGCTGGGCAGCGTGTTCGATCCGATCAGCAATTCGTTCGGCAGGCCCAGGCTGTCGAACGGCACCAGGCTGTTGACGCTCTGCACATAGGACTTGATGTCCTTGTAGAAGAACGCCGCGGACAACAGCGCGCCGGGCCGGAAATACCATTCCACCGCCGCGTCGACGGTGTTGGCGCGGATCGGATCGAGCTGCGGATTCTGGATGCTGCCCGACCGCGTCACGGCATTGACGCCGCTGGTCGGCGTCAGCACGCCGAGTTCAGGCCGCGCCAGCACCTTGGCGCCGGACAAGCGGAACAGCAGATTGTCGATCGGCTCGATCACCAGATTGGCCGACGGCAACCAGTCGCTGTAGCTCTTGTCGGCGATGGCATAGCGGCCGGTCAGGCCGGTCGGCGATCCGGCCTGCGACACCTGGATGAAGCCGGAAGAGAATTGGTCGGTGCGCACGAAGCGCACGCCGGCGTCGCCGCGCACGCCGATCCCGGCCAGCCGCTTGCCGAGGTCGAACGTCGCCATCGCATAAGCCGACGACACCTCTTCCAGCACGCGGCTCGACTGCGCGCCGCATTCGGTGCCGCAATAGCGCGTGGCGTTGAGGTTGAAGGTCGAGATCAGCTTGTCGGGATCGAGCGTCGCCCAGCTTGCTGGTGCGCCATTGCCCCACAATTGGCCGACGCCGGTGATCTGCGTCGTCAGGCTGGCCAGGGAGGTGCCGGCGGGCAGCGCCCGCACCACCAGATCGGCGCTGTACGGGATCAGGTTGGTGATGGTGAAATCGCTGCGGCGATACTGGCCTCCCGCCTTGAAGGTCAGCGCGTCGGCGGCCTTCCAGGTGAAGTTCCACTCGCCGGTGAAGCCCTTGTTGGTGTTGGTCGAGGGCCGCGCCTGAAAGCTGTAGCCGCCGAGCACGGTGCCGTCGCTGCGGCCGGGAGCATAGTTGAACTTGGTCGGATCGGAGACGTCGAAGCCGAAGCCCAGCAGCGGCGTGCTGTTGCCCTTACGATAGTCGATCGAGAAATTCGGCGTGTCGATCGCGTCCATGAAATATTGGAAGCGCTGCTTGCCGAAGGATTTCGCCTGGTTCAGGCCGATCAGCGCACTGAAGCCGAGCCGCTCGTTGAACTCATGCCGGATGTTCAGGTTGGCCTGTTTGAAGGTGGAGGTGAAATCGTCGACGAGTCCTTCCGACCGGACGTCGACACCGTCGAACAGGCCGTAGACCAAACTACCTTTTGGGCTCAACTGGACATCGCGCACCGAGGTGACCGGCTGGCCGTTGTTGGCGGCCGAGCGGGCGAAGGAGACGGCCGCGATATAATTGTCGCGCCGTACCACATGAAATTTTGAATAGAGCAGGTCGAGCGAGATGTCGGTCGCGTCGTCGGGCTTGTATTGGAAGGTCAGCGTGCCGCCGAGCCGCTTCTGATCCTGCACCGAATTGAGGTAGCGCGGCAGGCGCGGCAGGAAGGCGCCGCTGCCCGGCGTGTTCGGCGCATCCGCCCGGCGCGCGTTGTAGATGGCGTTATAGGCGGCGACCGTGCTGGTGCGGGGCACGCCGGGGTAGCAATTGTTGGCGTCCGCGCCCTTGCTGCCGATTGCCGGATTGACCGGCGTGACGCCGACGGGCGAACAGAATAGGCCGTTGGTATTGGCCGACAGGATGTCGACCGCAGAATAGCCGACCTCGCGGATGTCACGCTGCTGATAGGCGACGGATGCCAGCACGCCAAAGTCGCCGAACTTCTTCGACACCAGGCCGGACAGGCGCGGGTTCGTCTTCTTCGACAATTCGCCATAGACGCCGCGTGCGGTCGCGGTCAGCGTGAAATCCTTGCGGCTGTCGAACGGCTTGGGGGCGTTGAGATCGACCGTCGCGCCCAGCGAACCCTCCTCCACATCGGCCGACGGCGTCTTGCGCACGGCGAGCGACGAGAAGATCTCGGTCGGGAACACGTTGAAGTCGAAGCTGCGGCCGTTGTTGCCGGCGCCGTAGATGTCGGAGCTGCCCGTCTGCGACGTGCCCTCCATGCCGTTGATGCGCACGCGGGTGAAGGCGGCGCCGAGGCCGCGCACCGAGATGTTGCGACCCTCGCCACCGTCGCCGCGGGCGAGCGCGACACCCGGCACGCGCTGCATCGATTCGGCGAGATTGCTGTCCGGGAACTTGCCGATATCCTCCGCGACGATGCTGTCGATCGCGGCGGTCTCGTTGCGCTTGGCATTGATCGCGCTGCTGAGCGAGGCACGGAAACCGGTGACGATGATGTCGGGCGCGCCCTGCTCGCTGGGGTCGGCGCTGGCGGCGGAATTTTCCGGCGGCACCTGCGGCACGTCCTGTGTTGAGGTCGGCGGCGTGGCGGTTTGCGCCTGTGCCTGCGTCGCCAGCGCGATCGCGATTGCAACGAGCGCGGGGCGCAGCATCAGCGCCTGGCGGTTCCCAATCATCCCCTCATTCTCCCGTATCGCCGCCGTTTTTGCGGCTGACGTCATAAATTTGCGCGCTGGATCAATCTCGCGCAAGGAAAATGTTGCAAGAAGATTTCACATATTGGTAAGTGCCGGGAAAGTCGGTCGGTGTGACTTGGCCGCAACGGTCGGGCCCGATGGACGCGGGAGAGAGCGATGGCCTGGTACCGCTTGGCGAAGACAGTCGTCCTGGCAATGGGCGTTGCGGCGTTGCCGAACGGAGCCGCCGCGATCCAATCCGGCGCGGCGGTGAGGGCGGCGTCCGGCCTGACGGTCGGGCGGTTCGCGGAAGGACTGTATTCCCCCCGCAATGCCATCGTGCTGCCCAATGGCGACGTGCTGGTCGCCGAAGCGCAAACCGAGCGCAAGAACGAGGACCCGTCCTATCACGGGCAGGGGCGCATTCGCATCCTGCTGCTGCGCGATACCGACGGCGACGGCCGTGCCGATCGCAAGACCTTGTTCCTTTCCGGCCTGCGCCAGCCCAATGGCATGGCCCTGATCCGAAACCGGCTGTACGTCGCCAATGCCGACGGCGTGTTCTGGACGCCGTATCGAACCGGGCAGACGGAGGTCGTTGCGGAGGCGCCGCGCACCATGATCGCCCGTTTCGATCCCACCGGCTGCAACAATCACTGGACGCGCAACCTGCTCGCCGGCGGGGACGGACGGCCGCTGTACGTCGCGGTCGGATCGGCAAGCAACGCCGGCGAATATAGCATGGCGGAGGAGCAGCGACGTGCCGCGATCCTCTCCATCGATCCTGCGACCGGCCGGGAGCGGATCATCGCCGACGGTATCCGCAACCCCGTCGGCATGGCGATCGAGACGGCGCGAGGCCGCCTGTGGACCGCCGCCAACGAGCGGGACGAACTGAGCGACGATCTAATCCCCGACTATATCACCGCGGTGCGCGACGGCGGCTTCTACGGCTGGCCGTACAGCTATTGGGGCAAGCATCCCGATCCGCGACGGAAGGGGCAGCGGCCCGATCTGGTCGCGCGGGCGATTACGCCTAATTTCGCGGTGGGCGCCCATGCCGCGGCGCTGGCCATCACCTTCGGCCGGTCGACCGTTTTGCCGGCGCGATATCGTGACGGTGCCAGCGTCGCGCGCCACGGTTCGTGGAACCGGTCGCAGCTGATGGGCTATGACGTCGTCTTTGTGCCGTTCCGCGACGGCAGGGCGGTGGAACCGATGGAGCCGGTGCTGACCGGCTTCAGCGGTGGCCCCGGCCACGTCCATGGCCGTCCCCGCGCGCTGGCGGTCGCACCGGACGGCGCGCTGCTCGTCGTCGACGAAAAGGGCGGGACGATCTGGCGCATCGCCGCGGCGGGGAGGAAATGACGATGACGATGCTGATCGCGTTGGCTGCGGCGGCCCAGGCGGTGGCGCCCCTGCCGACGATGACGACGACGACCCCGGCGTCCTGGGTCGATCCCGTCACCGGCCACCGGATCGTCCGCATCGACGCGACGCCCGGCAATTACGCGCTCTACTTCAACTACAATCCCTTTACGCCGCAGGGCGATCTGATGATCTATCTGACGCCGGAGGGGATCCGCGTCGTCGATCTGAAAAGCTGGGCGACGCGATTGGTGCTGAAGGCGAAGGTCGACCGGCTGCTGTTCGCCGGGCCGCGCAGTCGCACCGCCTATTATACCACCAAAGACGCCGCCGTCGACGATGGCGGACCCTTCGCGGTCTGGCGGGTCGATCTGGACACCGGCACGACCCGCAAGATCGCCGACGTGCCCGGCGGCCGGATTGAGGCGATCAATGCCGACGAGACGCTGCTGGCGGGGGAGCGCGAGCTGGCGCCGCCGCCACCGGCGATTGCCGCCCAAGGTCGCCGTGACCCGAAGACGGGCGCACCCAGCTACACCGGCGTCGGACCGGACGGCAAACCCCTGTCCTTCGGTGCGGCCAAGGCGCACTGGATGGCGGCGCGGCTCGCTGCGAAGGTGCCGATGGAGATGTATAGTATCGCGATCGCGGACGGCCGCCGACGGACGATCCATCGCGCCACCGACTGGCTCAACCATGTTCAATTCTCGCCGACCGATCCCACACTGCTGATGTTCTGCCACGAAGGTCCCTGGGATCAGGTCGACCGGATCTGGACGATCCGCACCGACGGCCGCGGGCTGACCAAGGTCCATCAGCGGACCATGGCGGGCGAGATTGCCGGCCATGAATTCTGGAGCCCCGACGGCCGTACGATCTGGTACGATCTGCAGACGCCGGCGAAGCAGGTGGGCTGGCTCGCCAGCTACGACGTCCGCAGCGGCGCGCGCAGTCGCTATCTGCTCGCCGCCGACCAGGCCTCGTCCCATTTCACCCAATCGCGCGACGGCCGCGTCTTCGCCGGTGACGGCAGCGCGGCGGGGAAATACATCAGCCTGTTCACCCCGCGCAGCGTCGCGACGCCGCAGCCCGGTCTTATCACGCCCGGGACGCTCGACACCGAACGGCTCGCGAGCCTCGCCACCCACGATTATACGCTCGAACCCAACGAGCATTTCACCCCGGACGGCAAGTGGATCGTCTATCGCACCAATATGGAGGGCGCCCCCGCCATCTATGCGGTGGCGACCGGGCGGTGAGGGTCTGGCTGGCGCTCTCGGCATTGCTCGCGACGCCCGCCTGGGGCCAGGCGATGCCAGGACTGAGGTCCAGATGCCGTCCGGTCATGGTCCGCGGGATGCCATGCCCTGGCGCTTCTGGATCGACAGCGGCCGCGGTGCGGGCCGCGACGCCGTCATCGCGGTACCGTCTCACTGGCAGCAACAGGGATTCGGCGCCTATCAATATGGCTATGACAAGGGGCCCCGCACGGCCGGCCGCGCCACCTATCGCCGCAGCTTCATCATACCCAAGGCTTGGGAGGGGCGCAGCATCGACATCGTCTTCGACGGGGTGATGACGGATTCCTAGTTCACGGTGAACGGCATCGCGGCGGGGACGGTGCATCAGGGCGGCTTCAACCGGTTCGGGTACGACATCACCCGGCTGGTCAAGACCACTCATCGACAATGAAGGCGACGCCGTCCGCGCCAGCCTTACGGCGACACTCGACATCACGCGGGAACCGGCGTTGCGGGAGCAGGTCACCGGCACACGGAGCGCTGGCGCGGCGGGATAGAGGTCGCGGGCGCCTGCCCATGTCGATCCGATTGTGAGCTGCAAAGGCAACGAGCAGGTCGGTGCCGCTCTCCCGCCGCGCATCGTTACTATACCCATCGTTTCCGCACGGCCGCGGCGAGGTCTCCCGGCGTCGTTGATCGCGGTGCCGCTCCATGGTGAACAAAGGTCCGGCTTTCTTTAGCGAGCAGGCGCTTCTGGGTCTGCGCGTTATAATCGCGGTATTACGAGACCGACGCGGGACGGGCGACACATCATCGTCATGCCGTTACACATCGGCAACGCGGGGCGGCTGTCATCAAACTTTCGCGGGTCTGTGCAATCGGTACGGCGATGAGGCCATGTCCATGACGGGCCTCCCCGGCCGGGGCGGTTCTATCCCACAGTATCTTTGCGCCCATTTCGCCAAGAGCCAGCTTTGGCATACCAGTGGACTTTTCTTCGCCTTCTTCCTGACCGAAGCCTGCGGCCTGACTCCACGCGTAATGGGCTGGGTGCTCGGGCTGACGCTGTTCCTTAATGGTTCGGCGGACCTGCTTGTCGGCGTGAAGCTCAACGCGCTGGTTGCGGATGCGGCGGCCGCGACCCGGCTTCAGCTGCGCGCGGCGCCCGCGGTGGCGGCCTGCTTCCTGCTGTTCGCGATGACCCCGCTCGTCCCGCCGGATGCTCGGGTGATCTGGGCGCTCGCGACGGTGAGCGGCTTTCGTCTGCTCTATCCGCTGGTCGACGTGGCGCAGAACGCGCTGGTCCCGCTGACGACGGGGGACGCGCTCGAGCAGCGGCGATGGCTGGCGGCGCGGAACGTCGTGTCGAGCCTCGCCGCCCTGTCGGTCGCTCTGATCGCCGCGCCGCTCCTGATCAGGGGGCAGAGCGTGACGATCTATATCGGCTGGGCGGGTGCCATCGCCGCCCTGCTGTGGATCAGCTCCATATGGCTGGCGGGCGTGCGCTGGCCGGCGGCACCGCCGGCCCCCGACCTGCCACCGGCGAGAACGACGCGCCGCGACTTTCCGGCCGTGCTGCTTGCCCTCGCGGTGATGATGGCGGTAACGACGTCGTTCCACGCGATGGAGCCCTATTTCATTGCGTCCGCCAGTCGCCGGCTCGACCTGATGATGTGGGCGACGATCGGTGCACCGCTCAGCCAGCCGCTGTGGCTGCTCGTGATCGGGCGGTATGGAATGACGCGGGCGCTGCCGGGCATGGCGACGATGCTGGTGATGGGAGCGATGCTGTTGACCGCGCCGATGCGGACGACGGGTGCGGGCGGGATGATGATCGGGTTGCTGTTCGGCGCGGGGTCGAGCGGGTTGTGGCTGGTTCTCTGGGCGGTCATGGCGCACGGGGCGGTGCCCGGCCGCGCGCTGCGCCGTGTCGGCACGTTCACCTGCGTGTCCAAGCTGGCGCAGGGCGCCGCCGTCCTGTTCGTGGGACAGGTCCTGTCGCTGACGTCGTGCAGCGTGACGCTATCCGATCCCGCCTCGCCGCCGTCGCGGATGATGGTGGCGGCGCTGGTGGTGCTGGCCGGCGTGGCGGTCGCGCTGGCCGCCTATCTCCGGCCCGTCAGCCGAACAGCGTCCGGTGGAACAGCAGCGCTGATCGCCGCGGAGAGAAAGGCGGAGACGTCTTCCGCCCTGACCGCAGAATTCGGCGGCGTGCAAAAGGCTTCCATATCGGAGATACGCATTTGCCTCACTTACGTTCGCGGGCGCCCGGAGACGTCGTGAGCGGAAGACAGCTGCTGCCCCATCGGAGACATTCCCTCGCGCTGGCAGAGCGAGGGAACGAGCAAGGCACATGCGGGCCGTCGCCCAACCCCAATGCCGCGTCAGTGCGTCAGGGTGGCCAATTCGGGCAATAGCCACAGCATATAGACCAGCACGACCGACCAGAGAAAACACCAAAAAGCAGCGCCCATCGGGCCAAAGAGATTCACACGATCTGGATCGCGGATATCGTAGAAGACCCGCATGGTGGGCATCACCGTCTTACCGCGCCTGACTTCCCAATCCACCGTCGCTTGATGGTGACGGCCCGCAGCATCGGCGTAATCAATCCGCACCTTCGTGTATCGACCAATCTTGCCATCCGTGAAGGGGTGTAGCCTCAGCGCGGCGAACGGCCGAAGATCGTCAAGACGCTCTGCTTCGGAGTAATCGCTGCCAACCGTCACGGCCTCGACGGAACGCCACCAGTGGGCTCGGTCCCAAGCCCGCCACCCGTAGAACAGGGAGCCGAATGTCGGTCCGCCCACAAAGAGGAGGTAGATCAGCATCCTATCGGCCTAATCGATATTGCTGAAGATGCTGTTGACGTGCCGCAGCGCTGCAATGGCGCCTGTAACCGGCACGACGAAGCGCGAGCTCACGAACACAGGCAGCTCTAACAGGACGGCGCCGAAAGGCGGACGGGCTACTTACCCCTTCCCATTCCGCGAGCGACAACACACGCCCGAGTGGAGGAACCGCCCGACTCATCGGACCCACGAGGTGGGGCTCTTCGAGCACGCGAATACTGCGTGTCTCCGACGACGCACCCGCAGACATCGCTAAAAACTCTGCAACGTCGACCAGCCCGTTTGGTGACCCCTACGGGACTCGAACCCGTGTTTCAGCCGTGAAAGGGCCGCGTCCTAACCACTAGACGAAGGGGCCATGCGATGGCGTTGGGTGCGCCTAGAGAAGGTCGCGGGCACGGTCAAGCCCTTGTTGGTCACGATGCCCAGGCGGCGTCGTCGAGATGCAGTTCGGCGACGTCGCGACCGCTCCAATCGTCGCGGCGGGCGCGACCGGCGAGCCACAGCTTGCGATGCGGTGCCGCGGCGAGCAGCGCCTGGCCGAGCGGCGTGTCGGCGGCGCGGAACGCCATGGCCTTGAGACTGCGGCCGTCGTCGCCGGCGACGATTGCGCGGACATGGTCGCTGCCGACCCGGTCGGCGCGCACCACGCGGACGGGGCCGACGGCGATACGCGGCGCCGCCCAACCGGTGCCGTATGGCCCGCCGGCGTCGAGCGCCTCGACCAATCCGGTGGTGACCGCGCCCGGCGCCACCACGGTGTCGAGCAGCAGTGCGCGGCCGGCCATCGCCCGCGATACCGCGATCGAGAGTCGATCCTCCAGGAAGTCCGCCAGCGGCTGCACCTGATCGGCGGCGATCGTCAGGCCGGCCGCCATGGCATGGCCGCCACCGGCGACCAGCAGGCCGTGTTCGCGGGCGGCAAGGATCGCCGCACCGAGGTCGACCCCGGCAATCGAGCGGCCGGAGCCCTTGCCGACGCCGTCCTCGTCGATCGCGATGACGATGGCGGGGCGGCCGAACCGTTCCTTCAGCCGCCCCGCCACGATGCCGATCACCCCGGGGTGCCAGCCGCGGCCGGCGACGACAACGACGCGGCGATCGCCGCTCGCGCCGGCTTCCGCCGTTTCGCGGACCAGCGTTTCGATCGCGCGGCGTTCTTCGTTGAGCCGGTCGAGCTCGGCCGCGATGGTCCGTGCTTCCTGCGGCTCGGCCGTGGTGAGCAGCCGGACGCCGAGATCGGCGCGACCGACCCGGCCACCGGCATTGATCCGCGGACCGAGTGCGAAGCCGAGATCCTGGCAGGTCGGCGCACGGGTGAGCCGCGATGCCTCGATCAGTGCGTCCAGCCCGAGGTTGCGCCGCTGCGCCATCACCTTGAGCCCTTGCGCGACGAAGGCGCGGTTCAGCCCTTTCAGCGGCGCGACGTCGGCGACGGTGCCGAGCGCGACGAGGTCGAGCAGTTCGAGCAGTCGCGGCTCGTCCCGTGCGGCAAAGAAGCCGCGGGCGCGCAAGGTGCGGATCAGGGCGGCGCCGAGCAGGAAGCAAACGCCGACCGCGGCAAGGTGACCATGCGCAGCGCCTTCATCCTCGTCGAGCCGGTTAGGATTGACCACGGCATGGGCCGGCGGCAGCGCCGATTGGCATTTGTGGTGGTCGACCACAACGATATCCACCGCCGCGGCGCGCACCGCTTCCAACGCCTCGAATGCCTGCGCACCGCAATCGACCGTGACGATCAGCGAGGCGCCCTCGTCGGCGAGGCGATGCAGTGCGGCGCCAGATGGGCCATAGCCCTCCGTCAACCGGTCGGGAATATAGGGGCGGGCGCAGAGCCCAAGCTCGCCGAGAAGGCGAACGAGCAGCGCGGCGGAGGTAGCGCCATCGACGTCATAGTCGCCGAAGATCGCGACCCGTTCGCCCTTCTCCACCGCGTCGGCCAGCCGCGCGGCGGCTTTGTCCATGTCCCGGAATATCGACGGATCGGGCATGAAGGCGCGGATCGATGGCGCGCGGTGATCGTCGAGCGCCTCGCGCGGGCAACCGCGGGCGAGCAGCAATTGGGTGACTAGATCGTCGGTGCCGAAGCCGTCGCGCGCATCCGCCGCCAGCCCTCGCCAGCGCCACGGCTGGCCCAGGATCGAGGCAGCGATACCGAGCGCCGCGGGCGGCGCGGCATCGGCAGCACCGACGGTGGCGGTGGCGAGATCAGAGGGACGCGGTGGCATGGGTCACTTCATCCACGGCTTTTCGCGAAACCATTTGGTGACGACATATTTCGTTCCACGCACCACCGCCGTCCCCTCGTGGAGCGTCAGCAGATTGGGACTGCCATCAGGATTCATGTTGTTCCAGGCGAGCAGCATGCCGGCACGCGGCGGCACCTGGAAGCCGGCCTGCGGGAACCAGGTCGCGCCACCCTCCTCGACGTCGTTGAGGTAGATCATCGCGGTCCAGGTCCGCTGGCCACCCGACGCCTTCATCGCGCCCCAATAGCTTTCGCCCTCGTGGAAATAATCGTGATGCGCCTTGAACTGCTGGCCGGGCGCGTAACGCTGCCCCTGCATCGTCTCGCCATGGCGCGGATCGATGCCGAGCAGCGCGGCGATCGCTTCGTCGACCGGGCGAATGTCGGGGGAGAAACGATCCATGTCGCAGCTCTCGCTGGTGCGAAAGTCGCTGCCGGCCCTGTCGGATAGCAGGGTCGACGGCCGGCGGCCGGCATCGATGATCCCGATCAGCCGTGCGCAGGTCGCCGGATCGATGAAGTCGAGCTGATAATAGGCCTGGACGTTGGGCACACCGGCACTGGTCATCGCCGGATTGGCTTCGAGGCGGCTTGCGACCGACGCGCCGATCGACTGTCGCAAGGGATTGGCGCCATTGGGCTTGCGGGCGAACATCCCAAGGAGATGCCGCCCGGCCGGGATAATGGCAAGGGGGCAGCGGGGGCGAGCACCGACCCGTGCGACGGGCCGCGCCGCCCCCGCGCCGTTTACCAGAAGATGTCGTAGACGACGTCGACCACCCGGCCGTTGCGCACGTCGACGAGCAAGGCATCGTCATAATAACGGACCCAGCGATAGGGCCCATAGGCCTCCGGTAGGCGATAGGCGAACGGATCGTCGATCCAATAGGACGATCCCCATAGGCCCGACCACAGCGTCGTGCCGACCGTGAAGCGACGATAGCCATAACCCCAGCCCGCCGGCGCATAATAATGCGGCAGGCGATAGGCGGCCCGATTGCCGTCGCGATAGCGGCCCCAATCGTAGCGGCGATCATCGCGCCAGCCGCGGCTCCACGCGCCGCGGTCGTCGCCCCGCCTGTCCCAGCGGCGCTGCTCGCCGTCCCGGCCGTCCCAGCCAGGGCGGTCGTTGCGATCGATGCGGTCGCCGTTCCAACCGGCGCGGCGATCGTCCACGCCCGGCCGGCGATCGTCGAACCCGCGATGGACGGTCACACCGTCACGGCGGTCGTCCCGCTGCCGGTTCCAGTTGCCGCCGCGCCAATCCGGCCGTCCCTCGGCAAGCGGACGGTCGCCGCGCGTGTCGACCTCCAGCCGGTTCGGGGCAGGGCGGTCCGGCGTCAAGCGCTCCGGGCGAACCCGCTCCGGGCCCGGCCGTGCGCCCTCGGGCCGGTCGGGGCGCGCCTCGGGGGGACGGTCGAACCCACGATCGGGACGATCGAAGTTGCGGTCGGGGCGGGCGCCGGGCTGCGCCTGGAACGGCTGGGAGCGTTCGCTGCGGAAATCGGGACGGGCGCCCTGCAAATTGTCTGCCGGACGGGAGCGGTCGCCGCCCCGTCGATCGTATCCGGGTCGATCATAGCCGCGGTGGCCATCGCCCTGCGGCGGTCGCGGCGGGGCGTCCTGTGCCTGAGCCGCCACCGGGATCAGCATCGTGGCGGCGAGCAGCGACTTGATGAAGGTCCTCATCACCTCTTGGTCCTCGTCTGCCGGCGCACAAGCCGGCCCTCATGATGACCTGCAGATAAAGTGCCGTCGATGTTGGCAAGCTGAATTGGTCGGTCAGCGATCCGACAGCTTTCGCCGTCAGGGGGCAACCGATGACACCGTCAACGCTCCGGCTTGGCAACGAAGGCAGGCACCAGCCGCGCGGCATCGGCGGGGTCGATGCCGGGTCGCACGCCGGCGGGGATCGTCTCCTCGCCACGCAGGGCCCGAGCGGCACGTTGGATCGCCTCGATCAGCCGCGGGTAGACGCCGCAGCGGCACAGATTGTCGATCGCCGCGCCGATCGCATCCTCGCTCGGATCGGGGTTCTTCTTGAGCAGCGTCGCCGCCGCCATCAGGATTCCCGGGATGCAGAAGCCGCATTGCGGCAGATTGGCCGCGATGAAGGCGAGCTGGAGCGGATGATTGCGTTCCCGCGACAGTCCCTCGATCGTGGTGACGTAGGTGCCCTCGATCGTGCCGATCGGGGTGCGGCAGGACAGGGCCGCACGGCCGTCGATGTCGACGGTACAGGCGCCGCAATCGCCCGTGCCGCAGCCATATTTAGTCCCGGTCAGGTTGGATGCGTCGCGCAACGCCCAGAGCAGGGGTGTTTCGGGGTCGAGCCGATATTCGACAGGCTGGTTGTTGACCGTGAGGCGCGCCATGGCCGCCGCCATAGGCGAAGCGGGGCAGGGCGATCCAGTCCTAGCGCATTTCGGCGCGGGGTCGGGACAAGCTTGGCCCAGATCAGCGCTTTGAGCGGTTGCCAGCGCCGCCTGGCCGTGCTTGTGCGGTGCCGGAAACGACTACGAGAGGGGCGCCGACCATGGCAATCAACGTCAGCACATCGCCGCAGGAGTCGGCCGCCGCCGGCGACGCGGTCCACGGCTATGATGCGCCGGACCTGCGCGTCTTCGTCTTCGCGCTGTTCTTCATCTTCGGCGGGATCACGTCGCTCAACGACGTCATCATCCCCAAGCTGAAGGAGCTGTTCACGCTCAACTACGCGCAGGCGCTGCTCGTCCAGTCGGCGTTCTTCGCCGCCTATGCGATCTGTTCGATCCCCGCCGCGGCGATCGTGCGGCGCGCCGGCTATATGCGCACTGCCGCGATCGGCCTGCTGACCATGATGGTCGGCTGCCTGCTGTTCGTGCCGGCCTCGTCGTCGGCGACCTTCGGCGTGTTCCTGTTCGCGCTGTTCGTGCTCGCCGCCGGCATCACGGTGGTGCAGGTCGTCGCCAATCCGCTGATCTCGCTGCTCGGCCATCCGCGCACCGCGTCGAGCCGCCTCACCTTCGCGCAGGCGTTCAACTCGCTCGGCACGACCATCTTCCCCTATGTCGGCTCGATCGTCATCCTCGGCGGGTTCGCGACGGTCGATCCGGCGACGTTGTCCGGTGCGGCGCTCGACGCCTATCGCGCCGCGGAAACGCATACCGTCGTTGTCACCTATCTCTGCCTCGCCGCCGCGCTCGCCATCGTCGCCGCCGTCGTCTGGTCGCGCCGCAATCGCCTGCACGAGGAACAGAGCCACAACGGTAGCATCCTCCAGGCCTTCAATCTGCTCGGCCGCCCGCGCTTCGGTATCGGTGCGCTGTGCATCTTCCTGTACGTCGGCGCCGAGGTCGCGATCGGATCGCTGATCGTCAACTATCTGATGCAGCCGTCGACGCTGGCGCTGACCGGCCAGGAAGCCGGCAAGCACGTGCCCTTCTACTGGGGCGGTGCCCTCATCGGCCGGTTCATCGGCGCGGGCATCCTGGCACGGGTCTCGCCGGGCAAGGTGCTGGCCAGCGTCGCCACCGGTGCGATCGCGCTGATCCTCATTTCGGCCAACACCACCGGTGCGGTCTCGGGCTGGTCGCTGCTTGCCATCGGCCTGATGAATTCGATCATGTTCCCAACGATCTTCAGCCTGGCGAGCGAAGGGCTCGGCAAGCGCGCGGCGGAAGGTTCGGGCGTGATCGCCACCGCGATCGTCGGCGGCGCGATCATCCCGCCGCTGACCGGCATGCTCGCCGACCAGAGCGGCTCGCTGCACTTCGCCTTGCTATTGCCGGCGATCTGCTATGCGATAATCCTGTCCTACGGACTCTATGCGCGCCGCCCGGCGCCGGAGGTCGAGCGCGCCGCCTGAACCACCGCGCCGGCGCCGGGATCAGGCGTCGCCCGATCCTTTTCGCGGCGCGGGGCGGCCTAACGCCAGTTCCGCTTCGGAAAAGCGGATCGGGGTGCGCAGGCCGCGGATCGGCGGCTGGTCGATCACCATGCCGCGCGCCGCGATCTGTGGATCGGCCAGGGCCTGCTCGACCGTGTTGATCGGGCCCGCCGGTACGCCGGCCGCCTCCAGCCGGACGAGCAGGTCGCCGCGGGCGAAGCGGCGGGTGGCGGCGGTGACGACCGCCGTCAATGCGTCACGATCGGCGACACGGCCGGCATTGGTCGCCCAGCCGGGGCGGGGTTCGATGCCGGCGACCGTGCAGAAGCGCGCGAACTGCCCGTCATTGCCGACCGCGAGGATGAACCAGCCGTCCGCCGTCTCGAACACCGCATAGGGTGCGATATTGACGTGAGCATTGCCGAGCCGAGGCGGATTGATCCCGCTGGCGAAGTAATTGGCGGCCTGGTTGGCGAGCACCCCGACCATCGTGTCGAACAGCGCCATGTCGATGTGCTGGCCGCGCCCGGTGCGTGTCCGCATCGCCAGCGCCGCCTGGATCGCGATTACCGCGTATAGGCCGGTGGTGATGTCGGCCATGGCGACGCCGATCTTCTGCGGGGCGCCGTCCGGCTCGCCGGTCAGGCTCATCATTCCGCTCATGCCCTGGACGATATAGTCGTAGCCGGCGCGATGGGCGTAGGGTCCGTCCTGGCCGAAACCGGTGATCGAGCAATAGACGAGCCGCGGATTGATCGCCGAAAGGCTGGCATAGTCGAGCCCGTATCGGGCGAGGCCGCCGACCTTGAAGTTCTCGATCAGCACGTCGGCTTCGGCGGCGAGCGCCCGGACCTGCGCTTGCCCCGCCGCGGTGGTGAAGTCGATGACGTGGCTGGTCTTGCCGCGGTTGCAGGCATGGAAATAGGCGGCATCGCGGCTGCCGTCGGGATGGTCGACGAAGGGCGGCCCCCAGGTCCGGGTATCGTCGCCCGCCGGGCTCTCGACCTTTGTGACCTCGGCGCCGAGGTCGGCGAGCACCTGACCCGCCCAGGGGCCCGCGAGAATGCGCGCAAGCTCGAGGACCTTGAGGCCGGCGAGGGCGGTGGTCACGCCGCCCCGCTCAAAACGCCGCGATTCCCGTGATCGCGCGGCCGAGGATCAGCGCGTGGACGTCGTGCGCGCCCTCGTAGGTGTTGACCGTCTCGAGGTTCATGACGTGGCGCATCACCTGATATTCGCCGGAAATGCCGTTGCCGCCGTGCATGTCGCGCGCCGTGCGGGCGATGTCGAGCGCCTTGCCGACATTGTTGCGCTTGACGATGCTGACCATCTCCGGCGCGAAGCGGCCCTCGTCCATCAGCCGCCCGACGCGCAAGCTGGCCTGCAGGCCGAGCGCGATCTCCGTCTCCATGTCGGCAAGCTTCTTCTGGTACAGCTGCCGCCCGGCGAGTGGCGTGCCGAACTGCTTGCGGTCGAGGCCATACTGCCGCGCGGCGTGAAAGCAGAATTCGGCGGCGCCGAGCGCGCCCCAGCTGATCCCGTAGCGGGCACGGTTGAGGCAGCCGAACGGGCCCTTCAGCCCCTCGACATGCGGCAGCAACGCGTCCTCGCCGACCGCGACCTCGTCCATCATCACCATGCCGGTGATCGACGCGCGCAAGCTGAGCTTGCCCTCGATCTTCGGCGCCGACAGGCCGGCCATATTCTTTTCGAGGATGAAGCCGCGAATCGCCCCGCCATGCGCATCGGACTTGGCCCAGATCACGAAGACGTCGGCGATCGGGCTGTTCGAGATCCAGGTCTTGGCGCCCGAGATCACGTAGCCGCCATCGACCTGGCGCGCGCGCGTGGTCATGCCGCCGGGGTCGGAACCGGCATCGGGCTCGGTCAGGCCGAAACAGCCGATCCATTCGCCGCTGGCGAGCTTGGGCAGATATTTGCGCTTCTGCGCATCGGACCCATAGGCATGGATCGGATACATCACCAGGCTCGACTGGACGCTCATCATTGAGCGGTAGCCGGAGTCGACGCGTTCCACCTCGCGCGCGACCAGGCCATAGGCGACGTAGCTCGCCCCGACGCCGCCGAACTCTTCGGGTATGGTCGGGCCGAGCAGGCCGAGCTCGCCCATCTCGCGGAAGATCGCGGGATCGGTATGTTCGTGCTGGAAGGCATCGACGATCCGTGGGGCGAGCCGGTCCTGCGCATAGGCGCGTGCCGTATCGCGGATCATCCGCTCGTCTTCGGTCAGCTGCTCGTCGAGCAGGAACGGATCCGCCCAGTCGAACTTGCCCATACCGGCCATGTGTCACTCTCCTTTGGAGGGTGCGGTACGGGGGAAGGGGCGGGGAGGCAAGCCGTGCCCCTCCCGTTCGCGGGAGGGGCAGGCGGCGTTGGCGCGTTCCGCCGGAATTTCGACCCCGGCTTACAGGCCGAAGCGCAGGGTCGCGCGCAGGTCGCGTCCGGCCAGGGGGGCGAAATCCTTGAGGAAGCTGGAATGACGGCGGGCGACGACATCGAAGACGTTGTTCGCTGACAGCAGCAGGCTGGTCCGGCTCTGGCTGCCCCAGGGCTTCAGCGACAACGACGCATTGACCATCGTATAATCGCTGGTCCGCGTCTCGAACGCCGCCAGCCGGTTCTGCGCGAAGGCATGTTCCACCTCCACCCGGCCGCTCAACCGGTCACCCTGCGCCTCGACGCCGCCGAGCACGCGGGCCGGCGGGATACGCGGCGCCGGCCCTAGGTCGACGATCGTCGCGCGGACGTAGTCGCCGAGCAGATCGGCGTTGATCGCATAGTCGCCGAGTTGCGCCAGCTTCACCGACCCGTCCGCCTCGAACCCCCAATAGCGGGCGTCGCGCTGCTGATATTGGAAGCAGGGCAGGTCGACATCCCGCCCCGACGGCGCGGCGGCGGCGGCGCACACCGCCTGGTCCACCTGATTCTCGGAGATATAGTTGGTGAACCAGTTGTAATAGGCCGAGGCATCGAAACTGAACCCGGTGCCATGGGCGTGCAACGTCGCCTCCAGCCCCCAGGATTTTTCGAGCCGGAAGTCGGGGCTGCCGAGTTCATAGGCCTGGGTGCCGGCGTGGGCGCCGTTCGCGAACAACTCCTCCGCCGACGGCGCGCGCTCGGTGCGGGAGCCGTTGATGCCGACACGGATCGCATCGCTCAGCGCATAGGAGGCACCGAGCGAACCCGACACGGCCTCGAAATGACGCTTGCCCGCAAAGAAGCGCAGATCGTCGGCCGGGGTGCGCGCCGCGAGATCGCTGATCTCGTAGCGCAAGCCGCCCTCCGCCCGGAACGGCCCGCTGGCATATTGCTGCAGGGTGAAAAGGCCGGTTTGATTGGTCTCGTTCTTCGGCAGGAACGCCTCATCGCCCTTCACATCGAACTGGCGGTTGAAATATTGTACGCCGCTCGCGCCCTGCCAGCCGCCGCGATTGGCCTGGACGAGCTCCAGCCGACCCTCGAGACCGTTGTTGTAGAAGGCGGTGCCGACGCTGCCGTCCTCCTCCAGCTCGAAATGGCGATACGTCGCCTGGCCGGCGCGGATGCGGATACGGTCGAGGAAGCCGCCGCCGGTCTGCACTTCGCCGCGCAGGTCGACGCGGTTTTGCACGACGGACAGACGCGGAGCCTCCTGCTCCTGGCCAACCTGCGTCGCGAAACGGATCGGCACGCCATAAAGGCTGTCGTAATGGCTGTAGCTGATGCCGAGACTGCCGGTGTCGGTGATGATCGTCGCACCGGCCCCGGCGGTCCAGGTCTCGGCGGCGCTATTGGGCAGCCGGTTGCGCAGCGCGGCGGAGGCGGCGAAATCGATCGGCTCTTCGGCACCCGGCTGCGGCAGGCCGACCTGGCTGAGCGCCGCGGCGCGCGCCTCGGGCGACAGCAGATAGCCGTGGCCGGTGCGCAGGTCGTCGGACTTCAAATAGGAGCCGTCGGCGTGGAGGACGAGATGGTCGCCGACGGCGACGTCACCCGCCATGCCGCCTGACCGCTCGTTCGCCGCAGAGCCGTAATTGGCGATGCCGTTCAGCCGATAGCCGTCTTTCGGCACGGTGCGCGGGATGCGCGTGTCGATGACGTTGACGACGCCGCCGACGGCGGACGATCCGAACAAGAGCGCCGACGGGCCACGCAGCACCTCGACGCGTTCCGCGAGCAGCGGGTCGATGATCACCGCATGATCGACCGAGGTGTTGGACACGTCGATCGAGCCGATGCCGTCGGTGAGTACGCGGATACGGTCGCCCTGGAAACCGCGCAGGATCGGCCGTGAGGCGCTCGGACCGAAGGAGGTGGCCGAGACGCCGGGCTGACGGGCAAGCGTTTCGCCGATCGTCGGGCGCAGTTCGCGGGTCAGTTCCTCGCCGGACAGGACGGTGGTACCCTGCAGCACGTCGCGCTCGCTCTGATCAATCGGCGCGGACACGATGATGTCGCGGCTGCGATCCTGCTGTGCGGTGCTGCCGGCAATGGTGTCGGTGGCGACCTGGGCGCAGGCCGGAACGGCGGTCAGGGCAAGGCCGGCGGTGCCGGCCAACAGGGCAAGACGTGCCATTGATACTCCAAGCATACGAATTTGGTGCGATGCAGCGCTGTCTAGCGGTGATGTTACATTATATCAAAGACAAATTTCATCAGTCTGGCGGTTTCGCCGATCAGCGTGCGGCGATCAGGAGAATCGCAAGCGTTATCGACCCGGGTGTAGCCGATTCCACGGCGAGATCAGCGACCAGCGCGCCATGGACGTCAAGCTCGGCCTCCGGCAAACAGGCGAGCCAAGGTTGCACGTCACCGTCCGTGGCGCAGCGGAGCATCACCCTGCTACCGTCGAAGGTCGCGCTGGCCCAAGTCTCTTCGCTGATCACCACCGGCTCGATCTGGATCCCGGCGAGGGCGGCGTCACGGCGCAGGGCGCGGATCAACCGCCGGGTTTGGCCGTGAAGGTTCGTGTCGATGCTCATGAGATCACCCCCCGAATGGCGGTTACGTCGCTGACGAGGCAGGGGCGGCCGGTCCTGACGGCATTCTCGCTGCGAGGCGTGGCCAGATCGCGCGCGATGAAATCGCGGATGCGTCGCTCCATCGCCGGCCGCGGCTGACGGCCGCGCCTCAGATCGTGAACCAAGCGGGGATCATTGACCGCCAATCGGCCGAACAGCGTCGCCGGCATCCGCGTCCGCGCGAGATATAGGTTGATGTCATACAGCACCGTCATTGCTCCCTCCCGAGTCCCGAGTCCGTCGGTATGTTCATGAGGTGTTCCGCCAAATCCTACTTGTCTAGGAAAAAATCCTAGGGTACCGAAGGACGGTGGACGGACATGATCCGAGAGCGCGATTGCGCGACCTCGCGCTGGAGCGGGGGGCAAGCCTTGCCGCCTTGTCGGCGATGATCGGGCGCAATCCCGCGTATCTTCAGCAATTCGTCACACGCGGGTCGCCCCGCGCGCTGCTGCCGGACGATCGGCGGCGGCTGGCCGATTTCTTCGGTGTCGACGAGACGGAACTGGGGGCGGAGCGGAGCCGCCCGGCCTTTGTCCTGCCGCGGCTCGACGTATCGGCATCGGCCGGTCCCGGCGCATGGGTCGACGGCGAGATCATGCTGGGTGCGGAAGCGCTTGACCCGGCGCTGGCGACGCGCCTGCGGCTGAAGGCCGGGCAAGCGGCGATCGTGCGGGTGCGCGGCGAGTCGATGGAGCCGACGCTGATCGACGGCGACCTGATCGTGGTCGATCAGGCGCAGCGCCGGCCCGATGCGCAGGCCGCGCTATTCGTCTTGCGCTTCGACGATGCGGTGATGGTCAAGCGCGTGCGCTGGACGCGGGACGGGCTGGCGGTGACCAGCGACAATCCCGCTGCCGCTCCCGTCCCCGCCGGCACACCGACGATGATCGGCAAGGTGGTGTGGCTGATGCGCGCCCCGCGCTGATTCAGCCGCGGCGGTCGCGCAGCCAGACGGCGATCGCGCCAGCGCTGCCGATCGCCAATCCAGCAAGGAAGCCGATCGTTACCTGGCCTTCGAACAGGCCGATCACCGCGCCCAGGATCGAGCAGGCTGCGACGAGGACACCGCCGGCGGCGGAAGCGGGGGGATTGGCCATGGCACGGCCCTGCCACGTCCCGGCCTGGGACGCCAGTGCCCCACTTCGGGACGGTCGGGGCAGTGACGGAAAGTACCGTTTACCTTCGTCCGCCGCGGTTTAAGGCTCCGCGACGCCATCTGGCACGGCGCATGTATAATAAGAAACGATGATGCCATTCCGCGACACCGCCGCTCCCTTGTATCTCGCCGACGCCGATCAGGTGATCGAGGCGACCGACCTGATCGCCGCCTTCGGCGAACATGCCATGCTGGAAGCGGCGGTGCGTGCCGGCGCGATGCGCGACATCGGCAACCACGTCCGCTTCTGCCGTTGGCGGCAGACGGAGCGGCTGATCGCCGTGATGGTCAGCGACGAGGCCGTCGGCACCGTTCACTGAGCGGTTGCGTCCAGGTCCGGCGACCGCTGGCCGCGGGCGTGCGGCGGCCGGTGCGGCGGGGGCTGTCCCCGACGGGGGCGGCGCGCTAAGACCAGGATCATGGTGGCGCGCGTTGGGTTGGTCGGGCTGAGCGCGACTGCCGTCCTTTTTCTTGGCGACCCGGCGGCGGCGCAGCTGGCGACCCCTGCCCGCGAGCGTACGAACGGCAGCGCCGCGCCCGCCGACACGGTGACGCTCGACCCCAATGCGCCGCTCGCACCGATGCCCGATATCGGCGTCGCCTGGCCCGATCTCGGTACCGCACCGGCAGCCTCCGCCAAGGTCGACGCGCACGCCGTGACCGACGCGGCGGCGGAGGCACGCTACGCATGGCGTATCGACGGGATCGATGCGGTCGCGACGCCGCTGCTGCGTCGGCGCTTTGCCGAACTGTCGACGCTCGACGCCAATGACGGCCAGCCGGCCAATGCCGCGCAGCTCGACCGGCGCGCACGCGAGGACGCCGATTTGCTCGTCACGCTGTTGCGCGGGGAAGGCTATTATGACGCGCGCGTGACAACGCGGGTCGAGCCGGGCGCCAAGCCGCTGGTCGTGCTCGCCGCCGACCCCGGCGCGCTCTATCGGTTGAAGACGGTGACGGTGGACGGCCTGGCCGCCGCCGGAACGCAGGCGCCGGCGTTGCGCGACGCGCTCGGCGTGCGCCCCGACGACGCCGCCAATGCCGACACGATCACCGCCGGCGAAGCGAAACTGAAGGCGCAGATCGCACAACGCGGCTTCCCCTTCGCCAAGGTCGGCGAGCCGGTGCTGACTGTCGATCATGCGACGCAAACCGCAACGCTCGACCTGGCGGTGCAGCCGGGCGGCGCCAAGCGGTTCGGCCAAATCGTCGCGCTCCCCGGCAACCGCGTGTTCGACGCCGATCACGTCGCCGAAATCGCGCGCTTCTCGCCCGGCGATCCCTATAATGCCGCATCGGTCGACGACCTGCGGCGTGCGCTGATCCAGACCGGGCTGATCTCGTCGGTCGAGGTCAAGCCGGTGCCGGCCGCCGATCCCGACACGGTGGATATCGGCGTCAAGCTGGAGCCGGCGCCGCCGCACACGATCGCCGGCGAACTCGGCTATGGCACCGGCGAGGGCGCGCGGGCCGAGCTCAGCTGGACGCATCGCAACTTATTTCCGCCGGAGGGCGGGCTGACCCTGCGCAGCGTGCTCGGCACCCAGGAACAGCTCGGCAGCGTAACCTTCCGTCGCAATAATTTTCAGGGCCGCGACCGCGTGCTCACCGCGCAGATCGCCGCCGCCCATACCGTTCGCGACGCCTATGACGCGAAGACCTTCTCGCTTTCCGCCAATCTGGAGCGGCAGACGAATATCTTCTTCCAGAAGGCCTGGACCTGGTCGTTGGGCGGCGAATTGCTGACCTCCGACGAACGCGACGTGATCGAGACCACGGGCCAGCCGCGCCGCCGCACCTTCTTCATCGGTGCGCTGCCGACCAGCCTCAACTATGACGGCTCGGACGATCTGCTCAATCCGACCCGCGGTTTCCGCCTAGGCGGCCGGATCAGTCCGGAACTGTCGCTGCAGGGTACCGCATTCGGCTATACCCGCATCCAGCTCGACGGCAGCACCTACCGCACCGTCGCGGACGGGGTCGTCCTTGCCGGTCGCGTCCGGCTCGGCTCGATCCTCGGTGCTCCGCGTGACCAGATCGCGCCGTCGCGGCGCTTCTACGCGGGCGGCGGCGCGTCGGTGCGCGGCTATGGCTATCAGGCGATCGGCCCGCGCGACGTCAACAACGATCCGATCGGCGGGCGCAGCCTGGCCGAATTCTCGATCGAGACGCGGGTCAAGGTGAAGGGCAACTTCGGGCTCGTGCCGTTCCTCGACGGCGGCAACATCTACACGGGCGCGCTGCCGACGCTCGGACGTTTCCAATACGGCGCGGGCGTCGGGGTCCGCTATTACTCGAATTTCGGCCCGATCCGGCTCGACGTCGGCACGCCGCTCAACCCGCAGGCGGGGGATAGCCGCATCGCCGTCTACGTCTCGCTGGGGCAGGCGTTTTGAAGCGGGTTTGGCGCTGGCTGGCGGGTGGCCTGATCGCACTACTGCTGGTCTTCGGCCTCGCGCTGGCGGTGGTCGATACCGACGTCGGCCATCGCTGGGTGGCGCAACGGATCGGCGCGATCCGCACCGCCAACGGCCTGCGCTTCGCGATCGGGCGGATCGACGGCTCGCTCTACGGCGTAGCCCGGTTGCGCGATGTGCGCGTCTACGACCTCGACGGGCTGCTGCTGCAGGCGCCGGCGGTGCAGCTGGACTGGCGACCGTGGCGCTGGGCGCGCAACACACTCGACATCCGGACGATGGCGGTGCCGCAGGCGGTGTTGCTGCACGCGCCGCATACCCGGCCAAGCGGCCGGTCGGGCCCGCTGCTGCCCGATTTCGACATCCGCATCGGCCGCCTCGCGATCAATCGGCTGGTGCTGGCGCGGCCGGTGCTGGGCAACGTCCGCGTCGCGTCGTTGGTCGCGCGGGCCGACGTGCGGCGAGGACGCGCGATGCTGGTCGCCGACGGCGCGGTCGCGGGCAGCGATCGGCTGGCGCTGCGGCTCGACGCGGAGCCCGACCGCGACCGCTTCGACCTGATGGTCAAGGCGGAGGGACGGACCGGCGGGGTGCTGGCGCGCGCGATCGGTCGCGGGCGGCCCGTGGCGATGGTGATCGACGGCCGGGGCAGCTGGAGCCGCTGGCATGGCCGTGCCCTCGCGCGTGCCAACGGTGTCCCGATCGCCGATCTCGCGCTCACCGCACAAAGCGGCCGCTACCGCCTCAACGGCATGGCGGCGCCCGCGCCGCTGCTCACCGGCAAGGCGCAGCGGCTGACCCAGCCGCGTATCGCCCTCGACGGCGCCGCGACCTTCGTCGATCGTCGCCTGTCGGGCACAGTGGCGATGCGCAGCGCGGCGCTGAGCGCGCAGGCGGAAGGCACCGTCGATTTCGCCGCCAACCGCTGGCACGCGGTGCGCATCCGGGCACGGCTGCTGCGGCCGGCGGCGCTGTTCCCCAACATGTCCGGTCGCGACATCGTCGCGCGGGCGATCCTTGATGGACCATTCGCGCAGCCGCGCCTCGATTTCCGGGTCGCCGGGGCGCATGTGCAGTTCGACAACACCGGCTTCGATTCCGCCCTGCTCACCGGCAGTGGCCGGCTCGGGGACGCGCCCTCGCGGCTGACCGCGCGCTTCGCGGCGCGTCAGGTGACCGGCGTCGGTGCCGTCGCCGGCGGCATCCTGCGCAACCTGTCGGTCGACGGGCCGCTGCTGCTGATTCCCGGTCTATTGCGCGGTGAAGCGTTGCGGCTGCGGTCCGACCGGCTGCAGGGCCGGATGATGCTCGCGCTCGACCTGCGCACCGGACGCTACGAGGTCGGCCTTGCCGGAGCACTGGGCCGCTATCTGATCCCGGGGCTCGGTATCGTCGACGTCCGTTCGACCCTGCGCGTCGTGCCGGGGCCGAACGGTCACGGCACGCGCGTCGTCGGGCGCGGTGATGCGACGATGCTCCGCTTCGACAATGCCTTCCTCCGTTCGCTCGCCGGCGGTCTGCCGCGGCTCGCCACCGGGCTGGAGCGGACGCCGGACGGGATCCTCCACTTCACCGATTTGCGTCTCGTCGCGCCGGCGCTGCAGCTGCGCGGCAACGGCTATCGCCGCCGCGACGGCAGCTTCCATATCGAGGCGGCGGGGCGGCAGGCGAAATACGGGCCGCTGACGATGATTCTCGACGGCCGGATCGAGCGGCCGACCATCGACCTCGTCCTTGCCAGCCCCGCGCCAGCATTGGGCCTGGCGAATGTGCGCGCCCATCTCGACCCAAATCCGGGCGGCTATGCCGTCACTGCCAACGGCGGATCACGCCTCGGCGCCCTTACCGCGACCGGGGCGATCCTGCTGCCGTCCGGCGGCCAGGCAGCGGTCGACATCGCCCGGCTGACGATCGGCGCGACGACCGCGCGCGGTCGGCTGGCGATCGTCCCGGCCGGCTTCGACGGGCAGCTGGCGGTACAAGGCGGTGGGATCGACGGGACGGTGACGCTCCGCCCGCTCGATACGGTGCAGCAGGTGGCGCTGGCCCTCAGCGCCGGCGATGCCCGCATCGCCGGCACGACGCTGCGGCGTGGCCGGCTGGAGGCGACGATCGCTCTCGACCCCGCCGGCGCCACGATCGACGCAACCGCAACGGGCGCGGGCGTGCGCCGCGGCCGGCTGGTGCTGGCGCGCTTCGCCGGCAACCTGCGCTTGCGCGGCGGGACCGGTACGGCGCGGGTGGCTTTGTCAGGGTCGCGCGGCCGCGGTTTCGACATCCGGGCCGAGGCGGAAATCGCCCCGGAACGGATCAGCGCCGCCGCGCAGGGCATGGTCGACCGGCGTCCGCTGAAACTGCTCTCCCCGGCCGTGTTCCACCGCGATGGCGATGGCTGGCGGCTCGCGCCCGCCCGGCTCAGCTTCGCCGGCGGGACGGCCGAGATCGGCGGCCGGTACGGCGGCGATGCGCTGCAGGTCGATGCGACGTTGGCCGCGATGCCGCTCGCCATCCTCGATATCGGCTATCCGGGGCTTGGACTGAGCGGCGTCGCGTCCGGGCGTTTCAGTTTCGCCGATACCGCCGACGCCATGCCGACCGGGCGGGCCGAATTGACCGTCCGCGGGCTAAGCCGCGCCGGGCTGGTGCTGCAATCCCGCCCGCTCGACGTCGGCATCGCCGCCGTGCTGACCGCCGACCGGCTCGGCATCCGGGCAGTGATGGCCGCCGACGGGCGTACCGTCGGGCGCGCGCAGGCGCTGTTGAAGCCGCTCGGCGGTGGTGACCTGCCGACCCGACTGGCGCAGGCGCCACTGGTCGCGCAATTGCGCTACCAGGGACCGGCGGACACCCTGTGGCGCTTGACCGGCGTCGAGCTGTTCGACCTGTCGGGGCCGGTGGCGATCGGGGCCGATGTCGGCGGCCGCCTGTCCGCGCCCGCCATTCGCGGCATCGTCCGGGCGGATGGCGCGCGCATCGAAAGCGCGACCACCGGCACCGTGCTGACCGGCGTGACGGCGAGCGGCCAGTTCGCCGGATCGCGATTGCGCATCGACCGGTTCGCCGCCGACGCGGGCAAGGGCGGTCGCGTCACCGGCACCGGCAGCTTCGATTTCGCCGCCGCGCATGGCGTCGGTCTCGATCTGTCCCTGCAGGCCGATCATGCGGTGATGATCAACCGCGACGACATCGGGGCGACCGTCACGGGGCCGCTGACCTTCGTGTCCGACGGCGGGGGCGGGCGGATTGCCGGCAACGTCGTGCTCAATCGCAGCCGCTACCGCCTCGGCCAGGCGAGCGCCGCCGCGGCCCTGCCCAAGCTCAACCTGCGCGAGATCAACCTGCCCGGCGGTGGCAGCGAGGACGAGATGCCGGCAACCCCCTGGTCTCTCGCCATCAAGGCACACGCGCCCGGCAACTTGCTGGTCAGCGGCCTCGGCCTGTCGAGTGAATGGTCGGCCGACCTCAATCTCGGCGGCCAGCCCAACAATCCCGCGATCAGCGGCCAAGCAACGCTGATCCGCGGCGACTATGAATTCGCCGGGCGCGAGTTCGAACTGCAGCGTGGCGTCATTCGCTTCGGCGGTGATGTGCCGGCCAACCCCGCGCTCGACATTGCCGCCGATGCCAATACCACCGGGCTGAACGCGACGATCCGCGTCACCGGCACCGCGTTGAAGCCGGAGATCGGCTTCACCAGTACGCCGGCCCTGCCACAGGACGAGCTGTTGTCGCGCCTGTTGTTCGGCACCTCGATCACCAACCTGTCCGCGCCCGAGGCGTTGCAGCTCGCCGCCGCGGTGGCGGCCTTGCAGAACGGCGGCAACGGCCTGAACCCGATCAACGCGGTGCGCCGTGCGGCGGGCCTTGATCGCTTGCGCATCCTGCCGGCCGACCGGCAGACGGGGCAGGGAACCTCGATCGCGGCGGGCAAATACGTCACCCGGCGCCTGTATGCGGAGATCGTCACCGACGGGCAGGGCTATTCCGCCACCCAGGTCGAATTCCAGGTGACACGCTGGCTGTCGCTGCTGTCGAGCATCTCGACACTCGGCCGGCAAAGCGCCAACGTCCGCGTGTCCAAGGACTATTGATCGCCCACGTTGCCGGGAGGCATCGGCGCAACCGCCCTCGACCGACGGGCGTTTGCGCCGCGGCGTAAAGGAGACGGACATGGAACGGGTCGCACGCATTGAACGGACCGGCGGGCCTGAGGTGATCGAATGGGTCGACGTCGACCTGCCGCCGCCCGCCGCGGGCGAAGTGGGGATGCGCAACCGGGCGGTCGGGCTCAACTATATCGACACCTACCATCGCGCCGGCGTCTATCCGATCGATCTGCCCTCAGGCCTCGGCAGCGAGGCGGCAGGCGTCGTCGAGGCGGTGGGGGAGGGCGTGCACGGCTTTTCCGTCGGCGACCGTGTCGGTACCTTCGGGCCGCTGCGGGGCGCCTATGCGACCGCGCGCAATGTTCCGGCGGCGCAGCTCATCCACCTGCCCGACGAAGTCGACGACCGTACCGCGGCGGCGCTCCTGTTGAAGGGCTGCACGACGGAATGCCTCGTCGAGCGCTGTGCCGAAGTTCGGCCGGGGCAGACCGTGCTCGTCTGGGCGGCGGCCGGCGGCGTCGGCCAGCTGCTGACCGGCTGGCTGAAGGCGATCGGCGCGCACGTCATCGGGACGGTCGGAACGGCGGAGAAGGCCGATCACGCGCGGGCTGCCGGCGCGGACCACGTCATCCGCTATCGCGACGAGGATGTCGCGGCCAAGGTCCGCGAACTCACCGATGGCGAGGGGGTGCCGGTGGTTTTCGACGGGGTCGGTATGGCCAGCTGGCAGGCTTCGCTCGATTCGGCGGCGCGGCGCGGACTGATCGTCAGCTACGGCAATGCCGGCGGTCCGGTGACGGGCGTGGCGCTCGGCACGCTGTCGGCCAAGGGATCGCTGTTCGTCACCCGACCGACGCTGTTCGATTATTACGCCGATCCGGCGGAACGCCGCCACGGTGTCGACCGGGTCTTCGCCATGCTCAGGAAGGGGGCGATCAAACCACAGATCGGCCAGACCTTTCCACTGAAACAGGCGGCGGAGGCGCATCGCGCACTGGAAACGGGAGAGACACGCGGCAGTACAGTGCTGCTGCCCTAATGCATCACCGCGCGGTCGACTGAATATCGGCCCGCCCGTCGCGAGACATCGCTGATCGGGATCGCAGTGACATTTTTGTCATGGCGGTGACTTGATCCTGCAACCGCGCTGCGGGCATGGGTACGCTCGGAGTTCTATCGATGTCGCAACGGCCCATTTTCTACGACGCCAGCGGACGGCGCAAACGCCGGTTCACCTTCGCGGTGGCGGCGTTCGTCCTGTTGCTGCTGCTTGCCCTTTCGGTGTTCGCGGTGTCGATCGGCGCCGTGCCGGCGGCGCCGTTGCTCCCCGTCCAGGCCGAGCATCCGACCTTGCGCAAGCTGCCGCCGCCGCATGGCCTGATCGGACGTACCGAACGCAGCCTCAATTATTACGCGCGCAAGCTGTTCGGCACCGCCGGCGCCAAGCCGACCGGCGGCATCAACAATCCGTCGCTGGCGATCGGCTTCTACACGCCCTGGGATTCGTCGAGCGCATCGAGCCTGTCGCGGCATATCGACCAGCTCGACTGGGTGATCCCCGGCTGGATTTCGGTGACTGGGGCCAACCACCAGATCACCGTCTTCCGCGATGTGGCGGGACGCGAGATCATCAATCGCGCGACGCGGCGACCGATCGTCACGCCGATGATCCAGAACGTGCTCAACGGACAATGGGACAGCCAGGGCATCGCCGCGCTGCTCGCCGATCCCAAGGCGCGGACCGCGTTCCTCGACAAGCTGACGCCCTGGCTGGCGCAGAACAACGCCAATGGCGCCTTCTTCGATTTCGAGGAACTGCCACCCAGCGCTCATGCCAATTACCGCGCGTTCCTGGCGGAGGCGCAGCGCCGTTTCGCGCCGCGCGGCTGGACGGTGTCGATCGCCGCCCAGCTTGGCAATCCAGACTGGGATCTGCCGGCCTATGCGAAGGTGACCGACAAGGTCTTCCTGATGGCCTATGACGAGCACGAGAGCAGCGGCCCCGCCGGCCCGATCGCCTCGCAGCATTGGTTCGCCCAGGTCGTCGCCGAGGCCGCGCGGGGCATCCCGCCGTCGAAGCTCGTCGTCGCCTTCGGCTCCTACGCCTATGATTGGCACGACGGCACCGGCGATCCGGCGACGGTCGAGGAAGCGTGGCAGGACGCCGCCGACAGTTCGGCGATGCCGACCTATGACCGGACCAGCGGCAACACCGGCTTCGCCTATATGGAGGGCAGCAGCCGGCATGTGGTGTGGATGCTCGACGCGGCCTCGGCCTACAACCAGATCGGGCTGCTGCACCGCGCCGGCATCCGCAGCGTCGCACTGTGGCGGCTGGGGTCGGAGGATCCCGGACTCTGGTCGATTTTCGGCCGCGATCATCGCCAGTTGCCGCCGCCGTCCGCGATAAACGCCATTCCCGCCGGCACCAATACCGACATCGAGGGTGCGGGCGAAATCCTGAAGATCTCGGCGGAGCCCGTCGCCGGCTCGCGGCGCGCGACGGCGGGCCCGGACGGGCTGCTCGCCGATGTCGTCTTCGATCGGCTCCCGTCGCCCTATGTCGTCGAGCGTATCGGCTATCGTCCCGGTCTGCTGGCGCTGACGTTCGATGACGGTCCCGACCCCAAATGGACGCCGCAGATCCTCGACGTGCTGAAACGCGAACATGCGCCCGGCACCTTCTTCATCGTCGGCGAGAATGCGCTGACGCAGCGGCCGCTGTTGCAGAGGATGGTGGCCGAGGGGCATGAGATCGGCAGCCACACCTATACCCACCCCAATCTCGCCACCGTCGGTCCGGCGCAGGTGCGGTTCGAACTCAATGCCACGCAGCGGCTGTTCCAGGCATTTACCGGCCGCTCGCTGCGTCTGTTCCGCGCGCCCTACTTCGGCGATGCCGAGCCGAGCACCGCGGACGAGATCCAGCCGGCGCTGATGGCGCAGAACCGCGGCTACATCTCGGTCGGCCTGCACGTCGACCCCGACGATTGGAAGCGGCCCGGCGTGCAGGCGATCATCGACCGGACGATCGACAAGATCGTCAACGGTCCCAAGACGTGTGACGACCAGTCCGAGGCCAATTGCAGCCGCAACATCATCCTGCTCCACGATGCGGGCGGCAATCGCCAGGAGACCGTCGAGGCGCTGCCGGTGATCATCGAGCGGCTGCGTGCGCTCGGCTATCATTTCGTGCCGGTGTCGACGCTCGCCGGGCTCAGCCGCAACGCCTCGATGCCGCCAATCTCGGCCAGCGACCAGCTCGCGGCGCGTGCCGATCTTGCGCTGTTCTCGCTGCTGGGCGGCATCGTTATCGCGATGCGCTGGCTGTTCGGCATCGCTATCACGGTCGGCATCCTGCGCGCCGTGGCGCTGTCGGCGCTCGCCCTGATCCAGGCGCGGCGCGAGGGACGGACCGTCTTCCCGCCGATCGACCCCGGCCGCTTCGTGACGGTGATGATCCCCGCCTACAACGAGGAACGCGTGATCGAGCGGGCGGTGCGCGGCGTGCTGGCGTCCACCGAGGTCGAGATCGAGGTGATCGTCATCGACGACGGGTCCAAGGACGCGACCAGTGCGATCGTGGCCCGCGCCTTCGCCGACGATCCCCGCGTTCGGCTGCTGACCCTGGAGAATGGCGGCAAGGCGCGCGCGCTCAATCGCGGGCTGGAGCTGGCGCGGGGGGAGATCGTCATCGCGCTCGACGCCGATACGCAGTTCGAGCCGCCGACGATCGCCCGCCTGGCCCGCTGGTTCGCCGACCCGACGCTCGGCGCCGTGGCCGGCAATGCCAAGGTCGGCAACCGCGTCAATCTGGTCACCAAATGGCAGGCGCTGGAATACATCACCGCGCAGAACCTCGAACGGCGCGCCCTCGCGCGGCTGGATGCGATCACCGTCGTTCCGGGCGCGGTCGGCGCGTGGCGGCTGGCGGCGATCCGCAGCGTCGGCGGCTATCCCGACGACACGCTGGCCGAGGATCAGGATCTGACCATCGCGATCCAGCGTGCCGGCTGGAAGGTCCGCTACGACCAATATGCCATCGCCTGGACCGAGGCGCCGGAGACGTTCCGCGCGCTGGCCAAACAGCGTTTCCGCTGGGCGTTCGGCACGCTGCAATGCCTGTGGAAACACAGTGGCGCGATCGGCCGGTCGACGCCGCGTGGTCTTGGCTGGATCGGTCTGCCGCAGGCGATCGTCTTCCAGATCCTGCTCGCCGCCATCTCGCCGATCATCGATCTGGCGCTGCTGGTCAGCTTCGTCGTCACCTATCTCGACGTGCAGGCGCATGGCTGGGCGCAGACCAGCCACGACATCTATACCATGCTCGCTTTCTGGATCGTGTTCACGACGATCGACCTGCTGGCGGCGACGATCGCCTTCGCCCTGGAACGGCGGGAACAGTGGCGGCTGTTGTGGCTGCTGATCCCGCAGCGGGTTGGCTATCGCCAGGTCATGTATTACGTCGTGCTCAAGGCGATCGCCCAGGCGCTGCGGGGGCCGATGGTCGGCTGGGGCAAGTTGCAACGCACGGGGCGCGTCCAGACGGCGGATAGGCCAGCTTCCTGACGCATCAAATGGAAAGTGGTTGTGCGGTTGCGCGCAATGACGCTACGGGCGCGCTCTGCTTACGGAGAAGGTCATGGGGTATCGGGTCGTCGTCGCGGGTGCGACGGGCAATGTCGGTCGCGAGATGGTCAACATTCTCGCCGAGCGGGAGTTTCCGGCAGACGAGATCGCGGTGCTCGCCTCGTCGCGCAGCCAGGGCGATGTGATCGACTATGGCGAGACCGGCAAGAAGCTGACCGTCAAGAACATCGAGCATTTCGATCCCACCGGCTGGGACATCGCGCTGTTCGCGATCGGCAGCGAGGCGACGCGCGTCTATGCGCCCAAGTTCGCCGCCGCCGGTTGCACGGTGATCGACAATTCGTCGCTGTACCGCATGGATCCGGACGTGCCGCTGATCGTGCCGGAAGTGAATGCCGCCGCGATCGACGGCTATCGCGCCAAGAACATCATCGCCAATCCCAATTGCTCGACCGCCCAGATGGTCGTCGCGCTGAAGCCGCTGCACGATGCGGCGACGATCAAGCGCGTCGTCGTCGCGACCTATCAGTCGGTGTCGGGCGCCGGCAAGGTCGGCATGGACGAACTGTTCGAGCAGAGCCGCAACATCTTCGTCGGCGATCCGGCCGAGCCGAAGAAGTTCACCAAGCAGATCGCCTTCAACGTCATCCCGCACATCGACAGCTTCCTCGACGATGGTTCGACCAAAGAGGAATGGAAGATGGTGGTCGAGACCAAGAAGATCCTCGATCCCAAGATCAAGGTGACCGCGACCTGCGTGCGCGTGCCGGTGTTCGTCGGCCATTCGGAGGCGATCAATATCGAATTCGTCGACGAGATCAGCGCCGAACAGGCCAAGACGATCCTGCGCGAGGCGCCGGGGATCATGCTGATCGACAAGCATGAGGACGGCGGCTACGTCACCCCGATCGAGAGCGCGGGCGACGACGCCACCTTCGTCAGTCGCGTGCGCGAAGACTCGACCGTCGAGAACGGCCTGTCGCTCTGGTGCGTCAGCGACAATCTGCGCAAGGGTGCGGCGCTGAACGCGGTCCAGATCGCCGAACTGCTCGGCCGGCGCCACTTGAAGAAGGACGATACCGCCCTGGTCGACGCGCTGACCGACGAGGCCGACGACGCCTGATCACCGGCGGTAGGGGAACGAGCGTCGGGCGCCAGCGCCCGGCGGCTCAATGTCCGATGTACAGGCCCGGCCGGTGCCACGTTACCAGCACCAGGCTCATCGCCGCCGCGCTGAGCGCCGACCAGCCAAGATGCGCCGCGCTGACCACGGGGATCGCGGCGGCGAGGATCACCACGTCGAACGCCGCTTGCGTCCGCCCGGCATTCCAGCCGCGACTCCGCTGCAGCCACAGCGTGACCACGCCGGTACCGCCGACACCGGCGCTATGCCGCGCCAGCGCCAGAATGCCCATGCCGATGACGGTGCCACCGAACACCGCGGCGAAGGCCGGATGGATGTCGACGACATGGAAGGAGGCGCGGGCGAGCATCGATAGTCCCGCGATACCGAGGTTGACGAGCAGCGATTTGATCGCAAAGCGGCTGCCCATCACCCGCTGCGCGAAGGCGAAGAAGGGGATGTTGATCAGCGTGAACAGCACGCCGACCGGCATCGGCACTAGATAGGACAGCAGCAGCGCGATCCCCGCCGTGCCGCCCGTCGTCAGTTCGGCCGATTTGAGCAGCACCAGGCCAAGGACGATCAGGATGCAGCCGATGACCAGGGCATAGGCGTCCTCAAGCAGGCTGTGCTGGCGACCGGTAAAGGCGGTTTGCGAAGGCGCTGGCATCGACTCTCGACAGATTGGGGGTGGCGCTCTCCTGTCCTGTCGCTCTGCTGGCGTGGGGCTGCTATACCCGAGCCTGTCATGGTTGGGAATGAACCTTTCGGAGAGGATGACGACGCCGCGACGATCATGGCCGGTGGCTGCCAATGCGGACGCATCCGCTATGCCCTGATCGTACGGGACGACGAGGCCTATCTTTGCCATTGCCGGATGTGCCAGCGCGCGACCGGCGGCGTCGCCGCTGCGCTGAAGGCGGTGGCGGCGGGCGATCTGCGCTGGGCGGGTGCGGAGCCGGACCGCTATCGTTCGTCGCCGTTCGCCCGGCGCGGTTTCTGCGCGGCCTGTGGTACGCCGCTGACCTACGAACCCGATGACGGCGAAGGCCTCGACGTGACCGTCGGCAGCCTCGACGATCCGTCGCGGTTCCGGCCGGTCGCCCATGCGGGCGTGGAAAGCTGGCACACGGCATGGCTGGACACGCGCGACCTGCCGACGCAACGCACGGATCAGAACAGCCGCATCACCAACAAATGGATCGACAGCCTTGGACGTATCCCCGACTGACCGTTTCGCCAGCTTTGACGGCACGCACATCGCCTGGCGGGAGGTCGGCGAAGGTCGCCCCGTGGTGCTGATCCACGGCTATTTTTCGACCGCGGAGGTGAATTGGATCAAATACGGCCATGCCGCCCGCATCGCAGAGCGGGGCTTTCGCGTGATCATGCCTGATCTTCGCGGTCACGGGGCCAGCGACAAGCCGCATGAGCCGGCGGCCTATCCCGCCGACGCGCTGATGCGCGACGGCTTCGCGCTGGTCGCGCATCTCGGCCTGAGTGACTACGATCTGGGTGGCTATTCGCTCGGCGGACGGACGGTGATGCGGATGCTCGCCAATGGCGCGACGCCGCGGCGGGCGGTGATCGCCGGCATGGGGCTCGACGGGATCGTGCGGACCGCCGGCCGCGGGGGCTATTTCCGCAACGTGCTGACCAGCCTCGGCAGTTTCGCACGCGGGACGCCCGAATGGATGACGGAGGCCTTTCTGAAGACCACGGGGGGCGACCCGGTTGCGCTGCTCAACGTGCTCGAAACCTTCGTCGACACGCCGATCGACGCGGTGGAACGCATCACCGTTCCGATCGCGGTGGTCACCGGCGTCGATGACGACGACAACGGCTCCGGCGCGGCGCTGGCCGATGCCCTGCCACGGGCCGTCTACCGCGAGATCCCCGGCAACCACATGAGCGCGGTGACCAAGCCGGAACTGGGGCAGGCGATCGCCGACTTCCTGGCGGCTTGACCGCAGCGGCGGTCCGCGGCCATTCTCCCTCGCAACAATCGAACCGAGAGGGATTTTGATGTTGCGTACCGCCGTTTCGTTCCTTGCGCTGGCCGGGGCGCTGACCGCCGGGCCCGTGCTCGCGCAGACCGCCCCCGCCGCCGCCACGGCCGGCACGCCGACGGCGGCGCAGGCCGACGCCTGGGTCGCCGGTGTCGAGAAAGAGGCGGCGCAGCTCGGCGTTGACGCTGCCCGCGTCTCCTGGGTCAATGCCACCTACATTACCGACGATACCGATGCGCTGGCCGCCAAGTCCGGCGCGGAGATGACCGAGAAGGCGGTCGAATGGGCCAAGGGCGCGGCACGCTTCAACGGCACGCCGGGCCTGTCCTACGACACCAAGCGCAAGCTCGACCTGTTGCGCAACGGCGTTGGCCTGCCCGCGCCGACGACGCCCGGCGCGGCCGACGAACTGTCGACGCTGACCACGCGCATGTCGTCCAGCTACGGCAAGGGCAAAGGCAGCCTGAACGGCCAGCCGATCAACGGCTCGGACATCGAGGCGGCGATGGGGACGGAGCGCGATCCTGCCAAGCTGAAGGAGATGTGGACCAGCTGGCACGACAATGTCGGCGCGCCGATGCGCAAGGATTATGCGCGGATGACCGCCATCTCCAACGCCGGCGCCAAGGAGCTCGGTTTCGCGGACGTCGGCGCGATGTGGCGGTCCGGCTATGACATGACGCCGGAGCAGTTTGCGGTGCTCACCGACAAGATCTGGGCGGAGGTCGAGCCGCTCTACAAGTCGCTGCACACCTATGTCCGCTGGAAGCTCAACGCCAAATACGGCGATGCGGTGCAGCCCAAGACCGGACCGATCCGTTCCGATCTGCTCGGCAATATGTGGGCGCAGGAATGGGGCAACATCTACGACCTGGTCGCGCCGCCGGGCTCCGGCGATCTCGGCTACGACACGGGCGAATTGCTCAAGGCCAAGGGCTATGACCCGGTCCGCATGGTCAAGCAGGGCGAGGCCTTCTATTCGTCGCTAGGCTTCGCGCCGCTGCCGCAGACCTTCTGGGAACGGTCGCAGATCACCAAGCCGCGCGACCGCGAGGTGATCTGCCATGCCAGCGCCTGGGATATCGACAACATGGACGATATCCGCATCAAGATGTGCACGAAGGTCAATGCCGACGATTTCGTCACCATCCACCACGAACTCGGCCACAATTACTATCAGCGCGCGTACAAGAACCAGCCGTTCCTCTACAAAAACGGCGCCAACGATGGCTTCCACGAAGCGATCGGGGATACGGTCGCGCTGTCGATCACGCCGGATTATCTCGTCAAGATCGGGCTGCTCGACCAAAGCAAGGTGCCGAGCGCGGACAAGGACATCGGCCTGCTGCTGCGTCAGGCGATGGACAAGGTCGCCTTCCTGCCGTTCGGCCTGCTGGTCGACAAATGGCGCTGGGGAGTCTTCTCCGGGCGGATCCCGGAGGGCCAGTATCAGGCCGGCTGGGATGCGCTGCGCCTGAAATATCAGGGCGTCGTGCCGCCGGTGGCGCGTGACGAGAGCAAGTTCGATCCGGGCGCCAAATACCACATCCCGGCGACGGTGCCCTACACGCGCTACTTCCTGGCGCGGGTGCTGCAGTTCCAATTCTACAAGGCGGCGTGCCAGCAGGCCGGCTGGAAGGGGCCGCTGCACCGCTGCTCCTTCTACGGCAACAAGGCGGTCGGCGAGAAGCTCAACGCAATGCTGAGCATGGGCCAGTCCAAGCCCTGGCCGGACGCGCTGCAGGTCTTCACCGGCAGCCGCGAGATGTCGGGCAAGGCGATGATCGAATATTTCGCACCGCTCAAGGCATGGCTGGACAAGCAGAACCAGGGCAAGCCGAGCGGCTGGTAGGTTCGGCAGGGGAGCGTGGTGATGAAGCGGGTGATGCTGACGATGCTGGCCCTGCCGGCGGCGACCTCGGCGCAGACCGCGCCCATCACCACGTTACAGCCGGGTGAGACGTTGCTGGAGGTGCAGGCGGAGGGGCAGGCCAAGTTCCGGCCCGATGCCGCCTTCGTCTCGGTCGGCGTGGTGTCGACCGGCACCACTGCCCGCGAGGCGACGGACGCCAATGCGACACAGATGGCGGCGGTGATCGCGGCGGTGAAGAAGGCCGGCGTCGACGGGCGCTACATCCGCACGCAGCAGATCAGCGTCGAGCCGCGCTTCGCCTGATCCGGGCAGAACGACTGGCAGGGGCAGGCGCAGATCACCGGCTATGTCGCACGCAACAGCGTCGCGGTGACGGTGGTCAAGCTGATGAGCGCCGGCGACGTGATCGCGGCGGCGTTCGGCGCAGGCGCCAATTCGGTGAACGGCCCCAATCTCGAATCCGACGATCCGGCCAAGGGTCTGGCGGAGGCGCGCCGCGCCGCGATCGGCAACGCCCGCCGCGAGGCGGACGACTATGCAGCCGGCCTGGGCATGCGGGTGTCCCGCGTGTTGCAGGTCAGCGAACGCGGCAAGCAGTCACGGGTGGTCGACTATGTGCGTCCGGATGGCATCGTATTGACGCCGATAGCGGCACCGCCGGCGCCACCGCCACCGGTGGCGCCGGGAGAGATGGAGCGGACGGTCAGCATCTGGATCGACTACGCGCTGGTTCCGGCGCGCTGACGCTGGCGCGGTTCCCGCCGGAAACTCCGCCGCTCTCTTGCTCTCATTGCGGCCCACCGGCCCGGTCAGCCGGCTTCGCTCATTCGTTCGGGATCGAGTTTTCGTCGGCGATGCCGGCCTCGAACGATTTGGAGGCATCCTGCCCGTCCGGGCTGTGCGCGCCGTGACCGTCTGCCGGTGCCTTGTCCTTGGGCGTGCTGCTCCGCAGGGACAGCAAGGCGGCGGCTGCGGCGGCACCGGCGGCCGCGACCCCGGCGCCGATCGCCGCGATCCCCCAGCCGGTCTTGCCCGCTGCGGCTGGCGCCGAGCCAGACTTGCCGCCGCGCTTGCGCTCCGTGCTGGGACGCGGCGTCGCCCGCCGGGCAGCGCGCGGCTTGACCGCCTTGGCCGTCGACACGACCGCGCCCTCTGCGGCTGTCGCGGCGCTGCGCACGCGCCGGGCTGCGCGTTTCACCGTGTCGGTTGCGGCCGTCTCGACCTTCTCGACGGTGGTCGGCGCGCTGGCCTTGCTGGTGCTGCGGCGGCGCGCGGTCCCGGTCGCCGTCTTCGTCGCCGGGCTTTTCGCCGCGGTGGCACGCGTCGTCGTCGTCTTGCGCGGGGCGCGGCGCCGCGGCTTGGTGGCGGCGTCGGCTTTGGCGGTGTCGGTGTTCGGCGTCTCGGTGTCATCGGCCATGATGCGGCTCCCTGATGCGTTGGCCCCGCCGACCCGGCACGCTTCCGTACCAGGGTCGGTTCGCAACCGTAACGCATTATCGGCCGATGGTTTCCTACGCGTCGCTACGGCATAGGATTTGCCGAGCAGTCGTGGCGGCTTAGCGGAAGGGTGGTTCGTCGAACGCGCGCAGCTTGCGGCTGTGCAACCGGTCGCCCTCGCGGCGCAGCTGCTCGCACGTCTCGATGCCGATCCGCATATGCTCGCTGATCGCACGTTCGTAGAAGCGGTTGGCCTGCCCCGGCAGCTTGAGCTCGCCGTGCAGCGGCTTGTCCGACACGCAGAGCAACGTGCCATAAGGGACGCGGAAGCGATACCCCTGCGCCGCGATCGTCGCCGATTCCATGTCGATGCCGACCGCGCGGCTCAGCGAGAAGCGCAAAGCCGACGCCGAATAGCGCAATTCCCAGTTGCGGTCGTCGGTGGTTACGATCGTCCCCGTCCGCAACCTTCTTTTCAACTCCTCGCCAGACTGGCCGGAAATGATCTCCGACGCCTTGGCGAGGGCCTGCTGCACCTCGGCGATCGCCGGCACGGGGATTTCGGGCGGCAGCACGTCGTCGAGGACGTGATCGTCGCGCAGATAGGCATGGGCGAGGACATAGTCGCCAATCCGCTGGCTGGGGCGCAGGCCGCCGCAATGGCCGATCATCAGCCAAGCCTCCGGCCGCATCACCGCGAGATGGTCGCAAATCGTCTTGGCGTTCGACGGGCCAACGCCGATGTTGACGAGGGTGATGCCGGTGCCGTCCTCCGCCATCAGATGATACGCGGGCATCTGGTGCCGGCGCCAGGCGCTGTCGGTGACCAGCTTGTCGACGTCCGCCGGGCTGGTGATGACGATATTGCCCGCGCCCGACAATGCGGTGAAGCGCGATCCTTCGCCAAGCTGCGACGCACCCCAGCGAACGAATTCATCGACATAGCGATGATAGTTGGTGAACAGCACGAAGCGCTGCGTGTGTTCGGCGGGAGTGCCCATATAATGGCGCAGGCGCGCGAGGCTGAAGTCGGTGCGTAGCGCGTCGAACAAGGCCAGCGGGCGCGCGTCGGCGTCCGCGATCCACAGGCCGTCCGCGATCTCGTCGCCGATGTGCGACAATTCGGTGGCGGGGAAATGCCGGGCGAGTTCGGTCGCAGACACGGTGTCGAGGCTCAGCGCATGGCCGGGATCGAGCACATAGGGGAAGGGAATTTCCTGCCGGCCCGGCAGCGCCTCGACCGTGACGTCGTAATCCTCGATCAGCAGCGTCAGCTGTTCGGTGAGGTAATCGGCGAACAGGCCGGGCTTGGTGACGCTGATCGTATAGGTGCCCGGCGAGACGAGCCGGCCGAACGAGCGCGGCGGCGTCGGCCGATTTAGGTCGCCCGCATAATGCAGGCGGATGACGGGATAGGCGAAGCTGCCGTCGTGGCGGCTCTCTGGCGGCGGCGGCGTGCCGTCGGTCAGATAGGCGTTGAGTGCGGCCTGGAGCCGGTCGACGGAGGCGCGATAGAGGCGGTCGAGTTCGGCAACGATCTGGGATGCGGTTGACATCCCGGATGGTTACGCGCGGTGCGTGACGCTGGCAAGACGCCCGCAGCTTATCCTCCCCGCAGGCGGGGAGGGGGACCAGCGAAGCTGGTGGAGGGGGCTCGCCTCATGTGCTGCACTGCTTGGATGCCCCCTCCGCCAGCGCTGGCGCGCTGCCACCTCCCCTGCCAGGGGAGGCGGGTTACATCTCGCTCAGCAGGTGCTCCACGCTACTGACCTTGAATTCGCCCGGCTGCTCGACGTGAAGCTGCTTCACGACGCCGTCCTCGACCAGCATCGCATAGCGTGCCGAGCGGGTGCCCATGCCGAACTTGCTCGCATCCATCGCGAGGCCGATCGCGTCGGCGAAGGCGGCGTTGCCGTCGGCCAGCATCGTGATGCCCTCCGCGCCGGCGGACTTCGCCCAGGCAGCCATGACGAAGGCGTCGTTAACCGCGGTGCAGGCGATCTCGTCGACGCCCTTGGCGAGCAGTTCATCCCTGCGCTCGACGAAGCCGGGCAGATGCTTGGCGGAACAGGTCGGGGTGAACGCACCCGGCACCGCGAACAGCGCGACGGTGCGGCCCGCGAAATAGTCTTGCGACTGAACCGTATCAGGACCGTCCGCGGTCACCTTGACGAGCGTGACGGACGGGATGGTGGCGCCAATGGAGATGGTCATGGTGGCGGGCCTCTGAGCGAAAGGGAGCGCGACTGGTCGGCGAAAGCGCGGACGATTTCAACCTTGGGTTTTGCGCGGGCGACGCCCTATGTTCGACGGCAATGAGCGATCCCACCTATCTCACCGGTCAGTTCCTGCTCGCCATGCCGGGCATGATCGATCCGCGCTTCGACCATGCCGTGATCGCCATGTGCTCTCACGATGCCGCCGGCGCGCTCGGCATCGGTATCGGCGCGACGATCGACGGACTGGGGCTGCACGATCTGCTCGACCAGTTCGAGATCCCGCACGGCGCCGCGCCCGACGTGCCGATCCATTTCGGTGGCCCGGTCGAGCCGCGGCGCGGCTTCGTGCTCCATTCCACCGACTGGGGCGGCCAGGATACGATCGACGTCGCCGGTCGCTGGGCGATGTCGAGCACGATCGACGTGCTGCGCGCGATCGCCGGCGGCGAGGGGCCGACCCGCTACGTCGTCGCGCTCGGCTATGCCGGCTGGGGCGAGGGGCAGCTCGACGGCGAACTGACCCGGCCGGGCTGGTTTAACGTCGCGGGCGACGACGGCCTGCTGTTCGCCACGGCCGCCGAAGACCGCTGGAACCGCGCCTTCGCTTTGGCGGGGATCGACCCCCGCCTGCTCGTCGCTGACGCCGGCACCGCCTGAACCAACAAGATATAAAGATATCTTTATATTTGATCAGCGGCGGCAAGCGGGCTAAGGGCGCCCCATCCATCCTGTCTGAGGAGCCTGTCGCGTGGCCACCGCTATCGCCGTCGAGAACAACGATTACGTCATCAAGGATATCGGTCTGGCCGATTTCGGCCGCGCCGAGATCAAGATCGCCGAGACCGAGATGCCCGGCCTGATGGCCCTGCGCGACGAGTTCGGCGCGTCGCAGCCGCTCAAGGGCGCGCGCATCACCGGCTCGCTGCACATGACGATCCAGACCGCCGTGCTGATCGAGACGCTGACCGCGCTCGGCGCCGACGTTCGCTGGGCGACCTGCAACATCTTCTCGACCCAAGACCATGCCGCCGCGGCGATCGCCGCCGCCGGCATCCCCGTCTTCGCCGTGAAGGGCGAGACGCTCGCCGAATATTGGGACTATGTCGGGTCGATCTTCGATTGGGACGACGGCAAGGGCCAGACCGCCAACATCATTCTCGACGACGGCGGCGACGCGACGATGTTCGCGCTGTGGGGCGCCAAGCTTGAGGCCGGCCAGAGCTTCGGCGAGCCGGAGAATGAGGAAGAGGTCGAGTTCCAGCGTTCGGTGAAGGCGTTCATCGCCAAGAAGCCGGGCTATCTGACCGAGACGGTCAAGAACCTGAAGGGCGTGTCGGAAGAAACGACGACCGGCGTTCACCGGCTGTACGAGATCGCCAAGAAGGGCGAGCTGCCGTTCCCGGCGATCAACGTCAACGACTCGGTGACCAAGTCGAAGTTCGACAACCTCTACGGCTGCAAAGAATCGCTGGTCGACGCGATCCGCCGCGCCACCGACGTGATGCTGGCCGGCAAGGTCGCGACCGTCGCGGGCTTCGGCGACGTCGGCAAGGGTTCGGCCGCCAGCTTGCGCAACGGCGGCGCGCGCGTCCTCGTCACCGAGATCGACCCGATCTGCGCGCTGCAGGCGGCGATGGAGGGCTATGAGGTCGTGACGATGGAGGAAGCGGTGAAGCGCTCCGACATCTTCGTCACCGCGACCGGCAACGCCGACGTCATCACCGCCGATCACATGAAGGCGATGAAGCCGATGTCGATCGTCTGCAACATCGGCCACTTTGACAGCGAGATCCAGATCGCCGCTCTGTCCAACTACAAGTGGACCGAGGTGAAGCCGGGCACCGACCTGGTCGAGTTCCCGGACGGCAAGCAGATCATCGTCCTCGCCAAGGGCCGCCTGGTGAACCTGGGCTGCGCGACCGGCCACCCGTCGTTCGTGATGTCGGCGTCGTTCACCAACCAGACGCTCGCGCAGATCGAGCTGTGGACCAAGGGCGAGAACTACAAGAACGAGGTCTACGTCCTGCCCAAGCACCTCGACGAGAAGGTGGCGGCGCTGCACCTCGAGAAGCTGGGCGTCCAACTGTCGAAGCTGACGCCGAAGCAGGCGGGCTATATCGGCGTGCCGGTCGAGGGTCCGTTCAAGCCGGATCACTATCGCTACTGATCGCCGACGCGATTGCAGCAACGGGGGCGGCGCCGCGAGGTGCCGCCCTTTCCGTTTCCGGTCTTCAACGATTGCCGCAATCCGGCAATCCGTTCTACAGCTTGGCCCGGAGAGCGCCCGGTCGGGCAGGCGAGGGGTAAGCGTTGATCCAGCTTTCGGTGATGGCGGCGGTCGTGACGGGGGTGGTGCTCGCGCTGCTCGTCGGCGGCGGCAGCTACGCGCTCTACCTGGGTTGGCGGTGGCGGGGCGAAGCCGCCCAAGCCTTGGCGCGGGTGCGCGAGACGGAGGCTCTTCGCCAGGTATCCCCCGCCATGGCGACGCTGATCCGCGCCGACGGCCGCATCGAAATGCCCCCGCGTCTGGTCGATTGGTTCGGCCTCGCGGCGGCACCGCGCTTTCTGCAGGACCTGACCGGCGATGGCGGCGGCCTCCCTCCGGACGAGGCGCAGGCCCTGGCGGCGGAGGTCAAGGCGGCGCAGCGCGCCGGCCGTGGCTTCGTCCGGACCCTGCATCCCCAAGCATCGGGGCGCAGTTTCACCGTGCGCGGCGCGCGCGCACCCGGCGACTTGGGCGCCACCGGCGCCGTGGTGCTGTGGGCGATCGACGCGACCGAAGCGGAGGCGGAGACGGCGCGGTTGAGCGCCGAGGTCGACGAGCTATCGGTGGCGTTCGACGCACTGACCGGACTGATCGAGGCGGCGCCGCTGCCCATGTGGTACCGGGGACCCGATTTCCGGCTGGCGATGGTCAACACGGCCTATGTGCGGGCCGTGGAGGGCGTCGATGCGGCGGACGTGATCGCGCGGCAGCTCGAGCTGATCGAGGGGTCCGGGCGCGGTGGCCCCAATGCCGGCGCACGGACGGCGCGCGAATCGGGGCGTCCGCAAGCCGCGATCCTGCCCGCGACGATCGATGGCGCGCGCCGCGCCTTGCATATCCACGACGTGCCGCTGCCGACCGGCGGGGTTGCGGGCTTCGCGGTCGATGTCGAGGATCTCGAACAATCGCGCGCCGCCGCCAAGCGTTTCGCCGAGGCGCAGCGCGCGATGCTGGACCGCCTGTCGGCCGGCGTCGCGCAATTCGGCCCGGATCGCGGGCTGGTGTTCTGTAACCAGCCGTTTCGCCGCATGTTCGCGATGCGCGCCGAATGGCTTGCCGACCGGCCGGAGTTCGACCGCGTGCTCGAGCGGATGCGTGAGGCCAGCCGCCTGCCGGAGGTGCGAGACTTTCCGAGCTGGAAGGCGGAACGGCGCAGCTGGTTCGTCCCCGGCGAGGACGCGATCGAGGAGAATTGGCATCTGCCGGGCGGCACGCATCTGCGCGTCGTTGCGCAGCCGCTGCCGGATGGCGGCCTGCTCGTCATCTTCGAGGATCGCACCGAGCAGGTGCAGCTGGCTAGCGCGCGCGACACGCTGCTGCGGGTTCGCACTGCGACCTTCGACAATTTGTTCGAGGCGCTGGCGGTATTCGCCGCCGACGGCAAGCTGCAGCTGTGGAACAACCGGCTGCGCAGCGTCTGGGGCTTCGAGGAGGAATTCCTCGCCGGCCACCCCCGGGTCGACAGTTTCGCGGAGGCCGCGGCCTCGCGTCTGGCGACCCCGAACCGCGCCGTGCTGATCCCCGAACTGGTCCGCTCTGCGACCAGCGAGCGCCAGCAGCGTGGCGGACGCGTCGCCTTCGCCGACGGCCGCCATTTCGAATTCGCCGCGGTGCCGCTGCCGGACGGCAATGCGCTGCTGACGATGCTCGACATCACCGACAGCCGCCGCGCCGAACAGGCGTTGCGCGACCGAGCCAACGCGCTGGAGGCGGCGGACAAGGTCAAGACGCAGTTCGTCGCCAACATGAGCTACGAATTGCGCACGCCGCTGACCTCGATCAGCGGCTTCGCCGAGATGCTGCATGAGGGCTATGCCGGCGCGCTGAGCCCCGCGGGCGACCAATATGTGCAGGCGATCCTCGATTCGGTCGAGCGGCTCGGGCTGCTGATCGACGACGTGCTCGATCTGACCCAGGGCGGCGACGATACCGACGTCGAGCGGATCGACGTCGATCTGGCGGCGGTGGCGCGGCAGGCGGCGGAGACGATCCAGCCGGCGGCGAAGCGGCGCAAGCTCGACTTCGCGATCGAGCTGGCGCGGTCCGCCGGGCGCGTCACCGGTGATCCCAAGCGGCTGAAGGAGGTGGTCGAGCATCTGCTGCGCCACGCGGTGGCGGCGACGCCGGAGGGCGGCCGCATCCTGCTGCACGCCGACGGCAATGCGACGCGGGCGCGGATCATCGTGTCGGACGACGGCTTCGGCATGGACGCGCAGGCGGTGGCGCATGCCTTCGACCGGTTCGCCGAACCCGGCATGCAACCGACCGGCGAACGTGCGCTTGGCCTCGGCCTGCCGCTCGCCCGCCAGTTCGTCGAGGCGCATGGCGGCACCATCGACCTCGTCTCCGAACCGGGGCAGGGGACGCTGGTGACGGTGGAGCTGCCGCGGCGATGACGGTCGTCGCCCTCGCCGATCCGGCCGCGACCGAGGCGTTCGGCGCCCGGCTGGCCGACCTGCTCGCCCCCGGCGACGTCATCGCACTGCGCGGCGATCTCGGCATGGGCAAGACCAGCCTAGCGCGCGGACTGCTCGCCGCGCTCGGCCTGGCCGGCGAGGCGCCGAGCCCGAGCTTCGCGATCGTCCAGCCCTATGCGCCGCCCGACGTGCGGCTGCCGGTGCTCCATGTCGACCTTTATCGGATCGACGATCCCGCTGAGATCGACGAACTCGGCCTGGACGACGCGCTCTACGATTCCGCGCTGTTGATCGAATGGCCGGAGCGGGCCGGCGACCGATGGCCCGATGCACTCGTCCTGACCCTGGCGCCGGCCTTGGACGGCGGACGAATCTTGACAGCGGACGTCCCCGCGGCATGGAGGCGGCGATGGCCGATATGACCCCGCCAGGCGGCGCCGCCGCCTTTCTCGCACGCCACGGCTGGGCGGGGGAGATCGTCCCGCTCGCTGGCGACGCTTCCTTCCGTCGCTATTTCCGGGTGCATGCGGGCGAGCGGCGGGCGATCCTGATGGACGCACCGCCGCCGCACGAGGATCCGCGCCCCTTTCTCTCGGTCGCCGGCTGGCTCAGCGCGCACGGCTTCGCCGCGCCTGCGATCCATGCCGTCGATCTCGACCAGGGTCTCGTCCTGATCGAGGATTTCGGTGACGCCCGGCTGCGCGAGACCGCGGATGCGGAAGGCGAGGCGGCGGTGCCGCTGTACGAGGCGGCGATCGACCTGCTCGTCGCGCTTGCCCGCCATCCCGCCGAGGGGCTGGCCCCCTATGACCGTGAGGTCCTGCACCGCGAGGCGGCGCTGTTCGTCGAATGGTATTGCCCGGCGGTGGGGCTGGCGATCGACGTAGACGGCTATCGCGCGGCCTGGGATGCGGTGTTCGATCATGCCCTGACCGATGCGCCCGTCACCGTGCTGCGCGACTATCATGCCGAAAATCTGATGCTGGTCGGCGCGCAGCGGCAACTCGGCCTGCTCGACTTCCAGGACGCGCTCGCCGGCCATCCGGCCTATGATCTCGTCTCGCTGCTGCAGGATGCCCGCCGCGATGTCGAACCGTCGCTGGAGGACAGGATGCTGGCCCGCTATCGCGCCGCGACCGGGGCGGGCGACGCCTTCCTCGACGCCTATCACGTGCTCGGCGCGCAGCGGAACGCCAAGATCATCGGCATCTTCACCCGGCTGTGGCAGCGCGACGGCAAGCCGCGCTACCCGTCGCTCTGCCCGCGGGTCTGGGCCTATCTGGAGCGCGACCTGTCGCAGCCGGTGCTGCGCCCCGTCGCCGCCTGGTTCGACGCCAACGTGCCGCCGGAAAAGCGCGGCGATCCGCTGGTGATCGGCGCATGACGCGGCTGCGCTCGCTGCGCCCCGACCCCGGCGCCCGCGTGCCCGCGACTGCGATGGTGATGGCGGCGGGCCTCGGCAAACGGATGCGGCCGCTCACCGCGACGCGCCCCAAGCCATTGGTCGAAGTCGCCGGCAAGCCGTTGATCGATCACGTCTTCGATCGGCTGCGCGCGGCCGGCGTGCAACGCGCGGTGGTCAACGTCCATTATCTCGGCGACGTACTGCAGGCGCATCTGACCGATCGCTACGACGATATCGAGGTGGTCTTCTCGGACGAGCGGGCTCAGCTGATGGAGACGGGCGGCGGCCTGGTGAAGGCGCGGCATCTGCTCGGCGACGATCCGGTGCTCGTCGTCAACAGCGATAATCTCTGGCTCGACGGGCCGGTGGACGCGCTGAAGCTGCTCGCCGCGCGCTGGGACGATGCGGACATGGACGCGCTGCTGCAGGTCGTTCCCTATGCGAGGGCGAACAACCACAAGGGACAGGGCGATTTCCGCCTTGGCCCCGACGGTCGCATCACCGGCCGCCGGCGGGAAGGCGCGACCGCGCCTTTCGTCTTTACCGGGGTGCAGATCCTGCATCCGCGGCTGATCGTCGACTGGCCGGAGGGACCCTTTTCCACCAATCTGTTCTGGAACCGCGCGATCGAGGCGGGTCGCGCCTTCGGGCAGGTCCATCAGGGTCTGTGGTTCGACGTCGGCACGCCGCAGGCGATCCCCAAGACCGAGGCGCTGATCGCGGATGGCTGAGCCGCGCCGGCCGCAGCTGTTCACCATCCCCTCGCACAAGGCGTTTGCGGATACTTTGGTCGCGGGGCTGCTGCGCCGCGCCGGCGACGATCCGATGGCGTTGGCGCGCGGGCTCGTGCTGCTGCCCAACAATCGTGCCGTCGTCGCGGTCACCAACGCCTTCGTGCGGGCGAGCGGCGGCGGGCTGCTGCTGCCGCGGCTGGTGCCGCTCGGCAGTGCCGACCTCGGCGAGGCGGTCGGGGCGGCGCTGGACCCGGCCGACGACCTCGATCCGCCGCCGCCCGCGGTGGCACCGATGCAGCGGCGGATGATCCTCGCCCGGCTGGTGCAGGAGGAACGGACGCGGGCCGGCCAGCCCGTCGACGCCGCCGAAGCGGTGCGGCTGGCGGGCGACCTCTGCCATACCCTCGACCAGCTGTTGGTCGAGGAGGTGCCGCCGGCGGCATTGCGCGACATCGACCTGGCGCCGGAGCTCAGCGAGCATTGGCAGCGCGCGCTGTCGACCTTCGCCATCGTGCTCGAGCGCTGGCCGGCGGAGCTGGCACGGCTCGGCATGATCGACGCGGCGACGCGGCGGCGGATGCTGCTCGACCGGCTGGCAAGGCGTTGGCGGCAGGCGCCGCCGACGGGCTTCGTCTGTGCCGCGGGCATCACCGATCCGGCGCCCGCGGTGGCGCGGCTGCTGCGCTGCGTCGCGGAGGCGCCGGCGGGGATGACCGTCTTCGCCGGGCTCGACCTCGCCATGCCGGAGGCGGAATGGGACGCGCTGGGTCCTCATGCGCCGGACCCGGTCACCGGCCTCGTCCGGCGAGCGATCGAGACGCATCCGCAATTCCACATGAAGCAGCTGATGGAGCGGATGGGCGTCGGCCGCGGCGAATTCGCCAATTGGCCGGGCACTGCTGGCCCCGATGCCGGCGCGATCCGCGGGCGCGCGGTCGCCAATGCCCTGGCGCCTGCCGCCTTCACCGGCAAATGGACCGCGCTGAAGGCGGAGGAGCGGCGGCTGACCGGGGTCACCGCCGCCGAGCTGGCGACGCCGGCGGAAGAGGCGCAGGCGATCGCGCTCGCGCTGCGCGGCGCGCTAGAGGAGGGGGGACGCACCGCCGCGCTCGTCACCCCCGATCGGGCGCTGGCGCGGCGCGTCGCGGCGCATCTGGAGCGCTGGGGCATCACCGCCAACGATTCGGCCGGCCGGCCGCTGTCGCTCTATGCGTCGGGCACGCTGCTGCTCGCGCTGGCGGAGGCGGCGGCGCAGCGGTTCGCGCCGCTCGCCTTGCTCGCGCTGCTCAAACATCCGTTGGTGCGCACCGGCGCGCGGCGACTGGCGTGGCTCGACGGCGTGCGCCGGCTCGACCGCGCCTTGCGCGGCCCGCGGCCGGCACCGGGGCTCGACGGCATCGCCGCGCATCTGGAACGCAACGGCCGCAAGCAGGCGCTGGCCTGGTGGGAGGAGGCGGCCGCGCTGCTTCGTCCGATCGAGCGGACGTTCGACGATGGCGCCCAGCCGATGGCGGCGATGCTCGCCTGTGTGCGGGAGACGGCGCAAAGTCTGTGCGACGACGATCTCTGGGCGGGCCTGCCGGGGCGAGCGGCGGCGCAGTTCATCGACGATCTGGAGGCGGCCGCCGCCGCCGGGCCGCCGCGCGTCGATCCGGCCGGGCTCGCGCCCTTGCTGCGCGGGCTGCTCGACGAGGTGGCGGTCCGCCTGCCGAGTGGGCGCAACCACCCGCGCATCGCCATCTACGGCCTGCTCGAGGCGCGATTGCAGACCGCGGACCTGATGGTGCTGGGCGGCCTCAACGAGGGCGTGTGGCCGGGGCGGCCGGCACCCGACCCCTGGCTGGCGCCGCGTATTCGCATGGCGCTGGGGCTGCCGGGTCTCGAATATGCGGTGGGCGTCGCGGCCCACGAATTCGGCCAGGCGCTGGGGGCGCCGGCGGTGCTGGTCACGCGGGCGCGGCGCGATGCGGCGGGGCCGACGCTGGCGTCGCGCCTATGGCTGCGGCTGCAGGCGATGGCGGGGGACCGCTTCACCCGCGCACACGATCTGGAACGCTGGGTCCATGCGCTCGACGCGCCGGGGGAATATCGTCCCGCCGATCGGCCCGCACCGGTGCCGCCCGCCGCGCTGCGGCCCAAGGCGATTTCGGTCACCGAGATCGACCGGTTGAAGGCGGACCCCTATGCCTTCTACGCCCGGCGGGTGCTGGCGCTGATGCCGCTCGACCCGGTCGATGCCGACCCGACGGCGGCGTGGCGCGGTACCGAGGTGCACCGTATTCTGGAGGAATGGTGGCGGCAGGATCGCTGCGCACCGGCGACGCTGATCGCGCGGGCCGACGCAATGCTGGCGGACGAGCGGACCCATCCGATGATGCGGGCGCTGTGGCGGCCGCGGCTGATGGAGGCGATCGACTGGATCGCGCGCCAGGTCGAGGCGCAGGCAGCGGACGGTCGCCAGGTCGCCAGTGCGGAAGGGGCCGGCAAGGCGGAGATCGCCGGCATCGTGCTGACCGGCCGCTACGATCGCGTCGACCGGCTGGCCGACGGCAGCCTCGCGATCGTCGATTACAAGACCGGCAAGCCGCCCTCTGCCGCCGCGGTACGGGCAGGCTACAGCCTGCAGCTTGGCCTGCTCGGCGCGCTGGCGGAACGGGGCGGTTTCGCCGATGTCCGCGGCAAGGCGGCGGCGTTCGAATATTGGTCGCTTGGCAAGAAGCGCGACCAGTTCGGCTATATCGACACGCCGGTCCATCCCGACGGCCAGCGCGACCGGATCGTCACCGCCGACTTCACCGCCATCGCCGTCGCCAATTTCGTCGAGGCGGCGGGGAATTGGTTGACCGGGGACGCCCCCTTCACGGCCAAGCTGGTGCCCGAATACGCCCCTTATGCCGAATATGACCAATTGATGCGCCGGGATGAATGGTATGGCCGCGACTGACACGCTCGCCACGCTGCCGCGGCTGAAGGGTGCGCAGGCCGCCGCCAGCGATCCGCAGGCGCATGTCTGGCTGTCCGCCTCCGCCGGGACGGGCAAGACCCAGGTTCTGGCCGCGCGCGTCTTTCGCCTGTTGCTGCGCGACGTCCAGCCCTCGGCGATCCTCTGCCTGACCTTCACCAAGGCGGGCGCGGCGGAAATGGCGCAGCGGATCAACACTCGGCTTGCCGCCTGGGTGCGGATGGCGCCGACGCAATTGGCCGCCGACCTGGAGGCACTCGGCGAGCGGGCGACGCCGGCGTTGCAGGATCGCGCCCGTACCCTGTTCGCGCGCGTGCTCGATGCGCCGGGCGGTGGCCTGCGCATCCAGACGATCCACGGCTTCTGCCAGAGCCTTCTGGCCGCCTTCCCGGTCGAGGCGGCGCTGACCCCCGGCTTCCGCCCGTTGGAGGCGCGCGAGGAGGCGGTGCTGGCGCGCGAGACGCTCGCCCAGCAGCTCGCCGATGCGGAGCGCGAGGGGCGGCTGACGCCGATCGACACGATCGGCGCGCTGTCGCTGCGTCTCGGCGAGGGCGGGGCGGAAGCCTTCCTGCTTGCGTGCGCACGGTCGCTGCCGGCGCTGGAGGCCTTGCCGAGCGGCATCCAGCCGTGGCTGCGCCGCGCACTCGACCTGCCCCAGGGCGATATCGGCGACGCGCTGGCCTCGGGCTGCGACCTGATCGACACTGGGGTGATCGAGCGGCTGGCGGCGGCGAACCGCGCCTGGGCGACGGCGACGGGGCTCGGCCATGCCGCGCGCTTCGATGCCTGGCTGGCCGCGTCGCCCGGATCTCGCGCGCAGACGCTGGAGGATTTGGCCGGTACGGTGTTGACCGGCAAGAACGAGCCCCGCAAGGCGTCGAAGAAGCTGGTCGATGCCGAGCCCGACTATGAAGAACTGGCCGCGGAACTCGGCGCGCATTGCCTCGACCTGCTGTCGCTGACCAGCCGCGCCGCCTATGCCGATCTGCTCGCCGCGGGGCTGGCCGTCGGCCGCGACTATGCGCGCGCCTATGCGGCGGCGAAGCGGCGGATCGGCGCGGTCGATTTCGACGATCTGATCGCGGTCACCGTCCGGCTGCTCGAACAGCCCGGCATCGGCGAATGGGTGCGCTACAAGCTCGACCAGGGCACGGAACATGTGCTGATCGACGAGGCGCAGGACACCAACCTCAACCAGTGGCGGATCGTCACCGCGCTGGCGTCGGAGTTCTTCGTCGGCCGCGGCGTGTTCGCACCGGCGACGCGGACGCTGTTCACCGTCGGCGACTATAAGCAGGCGATCTTCGGCTTTCAGGGCACCGATCCGATCAACTTCCGCTGGGCGGAGGGTCATTTCGCGCAGCGCGCCGCGGCGGTGGCGGGCGACCTCGACTGGCCGGAGCAGGAACGCGGCCTGCCGTTCAACCAATTGTCGCTGACCCATTCCTTCCGCTCGACCCGGCCGGTGCTCGAATTCGTCGATGCGGCGGTGGCGGCGATCGGCGATCCCGGACTCGGCATCGCCGGCGATCTCGAACGCCACGCCAGCGAGGTCGCCGGCCCGGGCCGCGTCGACCTGTGGCCGCCGGTCGTCGCCGGCGGCAGCGAGGAGGACGAGGAAGCCTGGATCGACGATGCGGTGCGCGAACAGGCGGTGCGTATCGCGCGTGCGGTACGCGATTGGCTGAAGGACGAGCTGATGCTGGAAAGCAAGGGCCGGCCGCTGCGCCCCGAGGACGTCATGATCCTGGTCAAGCGCCGGGGCGACCTTGCCTCGCTGATCGTCGCGCGCCTCTATGCGGAAGGCGTGCCGGTCGCCGGCGTCGATCGGTTGCGGCTCAATGCGCCGCTCGCGGTGCAGGACCTGCTTGCCGCCATCCGCTTCGTGCTGCAGCCCGACGACGATCTGTCACTCGCCAGCCTGCTCGTCTCGCCGCTGATCGGCTGGACGCAGGATGAGCTGATGGCGGCCGCCCCCCGCGCGGCAGGCAGCCTGTGGTCGCGGTTGACCGACACGCAGTCCGACGAGCGGCTCGCGCCGTTGCGCGCCATGCTCGGCCGGGCCGACATCGACACGCCCTATCAATTCCTCGAGGCGCTGCTGTCGGGGCCGCTCGACGGCCGGCGCAAGCTGATCCGCCGGCTGGGCGAGGAGGCGCGCGACCCGATCGAGGAATTGCTCAACGCCGCACTGTTGTTCGAGACCAGTTCGACGCCGTCGCTGCAGCGGTTCCTCGACTGGTTCGACCGCGGCGACGTCGAGATCGTCCGCGATCCCTCGGCGCCACTCGATGCGGTGCGGGTGATGACCGCGCACGGCGCCAAGGGTCTGCAGGCGCCGCTCGTCATCCTTGCCGATGCCACGGTCGATCCCACCGCCGCGCCACGTACGCTGGTGCGCTGGTCGCCCGAGCCCGGTGCCCAGCCGATCCCGATCTTTCGCCCGCGCTCGGCCGAGCGGGGCGGGCCGCTCGACATTGCGATCAGCGAACTCGAACGGCGCGAGCTCGAGGAGCATTGGCGGCTGTTCTACGTCGCCGCGACGCGCGCCGAGGAACGGCTGGTGATCAGCGGGGCACTTGGCCCGCGGGCCAAGGGTGTGCCGCCCGAGGCGAGCTGGTATGCCGCCGCCGCCCGCGCCTTCGACGCGCTCGGCGCCGTGGGGGAGGGCGCGCGCAGCTTCGCCGGCAGCGAGCCGCAACCGCCGGTCAAGCCGCGCCCGCCCGCGGTCGGCGAGACGACCGAGCGTGCCGCGGTGCCGGCATGGGCACGCCAGGCGGCGCCGCAGGAAAGCCGACCGCCGCGCCCGCTCGCCCCGTCCGCGCTCGGCGAGGACGAGGTCAGCGATCCGCCCCCTGCCGCCGCGATGCGCGCCGCGGCGGAGCGTGGCCGGCTCTACCATGCGCTATTCGAACGCCTGCCGGCGGTGGCGCCGTCGGACCGGGCGGGTGCTGCCGATCGCTGGCTCGCCGGCGCCGGCGGCCTCGCCGATCCGGTCGCGCGCGCGGAGATCGTCGAGTGCGTGCTGTCGATCCTCGACGATCCGCGCTTCGCCGACCTGTTCGGTCCGGAGGCGCTGGCGGAGGCGCCGATCGCCGCGACGCTGGACGACGGCACCGTCGTGTCGGGCACCGTCGACCGGCTGCTGGTCACGGCAGAGGCGGTACGCGTCGTCGACTTCAAGACCGGCCGCCGGCCGCCCGCGAACCGTGACGAGATCCCCGCCTATCACCTCGCCCAGCTCGGCGCCTATGCCGCCGCGCTGGCGATCGTCTTCCCGGGCCGAAGGGTGGAGGCGGGGCTGCTCTACACCGCCGGGCCGCGGCTCTTCGACCTGCCGCCGACGCTGCTCGCCGCGCACAAGCCAGGCTTGGCGCGGCCGGAGCAAAGCTAGCCCCCAAGCGGTTGAGCCGACACCCGCCCCATCCTAAATGGGGTGCAAAGGAGATTATCCATGGCGACCAAGACGATCACCGATTCCAGCTTCCAGAGCGACGTGCTCAATGCCGATGGCCCCGTGCTGGTCGATTTCTGGGCGGAATGGTGCGGACCGTGCAAGATGATCGGGCCGAGCCTAGAGGAACTGTCGGAGGAACTGGGCGAGAAGGTGACGATCGCCAAGCTCAACATCGACGACAATCCCGATGCGCCGGGCCGTTACGGCGTGCGTGGCATTCCGACGATGATCCTGTTCAAGGCCGGCGCGCCGGCGGCGACCAAGGTCGGTGCCGAGCCAAAGGGCCGGATCAAGGCCTGGCTGGAAGGTGAACTTGCCTGAGGTTTTGGGGGGCGTCCTACGCCCCCCTTCGTTTGACGGGCTGCGATTCGCGGCTCAGGCCAGCACCGCTCGCGCGCGCTCCCACAATGCCGGCGATGCCGCCGCGATCATCCCGCTTCGGCCATCACCGATCCGATAGTCCGCCCCGTCGAGCCGCCGTACGACGCCCCCGGCCTCGCGCAGGAACAGGCTGCCGGCGGCATGATCCCACGGCAATGTCCGGCGGAACAGCGCGGCGTCATCGGTGCCCAGCACCAGCCGGGGATATTGTTCCGCCGCACAACGTGGCATCGGCTTGATCTGCCAGTGGCCGGCGGCGCGCGCGTCGATGTCGGCCAATTCCTCGGCCGACAAAAAATAGGTCGCCACGCCCGCCACGGGCTGCGTGCCGCCCGTGCCGCGTGCGAAGACCCGCTCGCCGTCGACGAACGCACCGCCACCGGCGACCGCATGGACCAGCCGGTCGCTCACCGGATCGAAGATCCAGCCCGCCTGCACCACGTCGTCTTCGGCAAGCGCGATCATGATGCCGAAAGGGGTGCGGCCATTGGCATAATTGTTGGTCCCGTCGATCGGATCGACGATCCAGACGCGGCCGCGGTCGATACCGTCGAGGATCGTCGGATCGGCGGCCACCGCCTCCTCGCCGACGACCCGCGCGGTGGCGTCGATCGCCAGCAGCCCTTCGGTCAGCGCCGCCTCGCTGGCGCGATCGGCGACGGTGACGAGATCGTCCGCCGCCTTCTCGATCACCTGTTCGGGTGACAGGTTGCGGAAATGTGGCATCACGATCTCGGCCCCGACCCGGCGCATCAGCGCGACGACGGCGTCATGGTGCTTGTGGGTCATTTCGGCCTCTTCAGCTCCGATAATCGGCGTTGATCGCGATATAGCCGTGCGTCAGGTCGCACGTCCAAACCGTCGCGACGCCGTCGCCGAGGCCGAGGTCGACGCCGATCTCGACCTCCTGCCCCTTCAGATGCGCGGCGACCGGTGCCTCGTCATAGCCCTCGACCGCGAGGCCGCCTTCGGCGACCTGCGTCGTACCGAAGCGGATCGACAATCTGTCGCGCTCGGCCGGCTCGCCGGCCTTGCCGACGGCCATGACGACGCGGCCCCAATTGGCGTCCTCGCCCGCGATCGCCGTCTTGACCAGCGGCGAATTGGCGATCGACATGGCGATGCGGTGCGCGCTGCGGTCGCTTTCCGCGCCCGCGACGGTGATCTGGATGAGCTTGCTCGCGCCCTCGCCGTCGCGCACGACCAACAGCGCCAACTGGCGGCACAGATCGGCGAGCGCCGCGGCGAAGGCATCGGCACCGTCGCTGTCGGGCCCGGCGAGCGGCGTATTGCCGGCCGTGCCGGTGGCGAAGGCGAGCACCGTGTCGCTGGTCGACGTGTCGCCGTCGACGGTGATGCACGAGAAGGTGGTGGTGTTCGCGGCGTTGAGCGCCGCCTGCAGGAAGCCGGGCTCGACCGCCGCATCGGTGAAGATGAAGCCGAGCATCGTCGCCATGTCCGGCGCGATCATGCCCGACCCCTTGATGATGCCGACCAGGGTCACGGTCCGCCCATCGACGATCGCGGTGGTGGTCGCGCCCTTCGGATAGGTGTCGGTGGTGCCGATCGTCTCCGCCGCCGCCTGCCAGTCGCACGGTTCGGCGGCAAAGGCCGCGTCGAGCCCGGCCTCCGCCTTGTCGACCGGCAGCGGCACGCCGATCACGCCGGTCGAGGCGACGAACACGTCCGACGGCTGGCAGCCGATGTGCTGGGCGGTCCGCGCCGCGATCGCTTCCACCGCGGTGCGACCGCGATGGCCGGTGAAGGCGTTGGAATTGCCGGCGTTGACGACCAGTGCCCGCGCCTGCCCGAGCGTCAGCGCCTTGCGGCACCATTCCACCTCCGGCGACGGGCATTTGCTCTGCGTCAGCACGCCCGCGACGCTCGTCCCCGGCGCGAGCGCGACGAAGGTCAGGTCGCAGCGGTCCCAAGTCTTGTAGCGTGCCCGCGCGACATGCGGCACGACGCCGGCGATCGCGGGCAGGGCGGGGAAGGCGGCGGGGGCCAGCGGCGAGCGCGCATGATCTGTCATGCTGCCGCTATGGAAGCAGTCGCGGCCCGTATCAACGACGGGATGATGACAGCGGGGTAGGGGGTAGGGCGATGATCGACATGACGACGGCGTTGCCGATGATTCTGGTGATGCAGGCGACGACGCCCGCGACCGCGCCGCAAGCCGATCCGCCCCGCGCGGCCTCGCCCAGCGGCTACGAGCCGCCATTTCCTATCGGCTCTCAGGGTGACTGGTTTCCGTTCGAGGCCTATCCGCCGGTTGCGCGCCGGGCGGGTCAGCAGGGCAGGGTGTTGCTCAAGCTCGCTATCGACGCGCAAGGAAAGCCCACCGACTGTACGGTGACAGAATCGAGTGGCTTCGCGTTGCTCGATGCAGAGACGTGCAGCATGGCAATGCGCAACGCTCGCTTCCACCCAGCTCGCCAGAGTGGCGTGCCAGTTGCCAGCACGTATCAGTTGCGCGGCGTGCGATGGGCACTAACCGATAATGCCGGACCGCCGACTATGGAAGTCGGCGACACCCCGAATTCTGTCATCGACAATGAAGTCGAGCTTTCTCTCACGGCTTCGGGAGCGGTGGCAGGTTGCAAGATCATTCGGCGCACGACTGAGGTCGGTGATCCCTGTATAGGATTCCCGACGGGCAAGGCGATGTTTCCGCCGCTCCAGCACAATGGCATGCCGGTGACCGCACGCGCGAGGTACGTGACGACGCTCACGCTGCTTCCGGCGCAATAACCGAGGCCGCTGTCTCCCAGCTCTGTGCAGAACGGCCTTTCAACCAGCGATGTGTTAGTAGACGCCCGCCGCCACAGCCCCTATGCCGGGCGCGCAATGAACCTGCTGTTGCTCCTCTCTGCCCTGCTGTCCGCGCTGACCGGCGTCGGTTCGGCCGGGCGGGCGCCCGCCGCGGCGCAGGAGATCAGCGCGCAGGTCACCGCCGCTGCGGCGCAGGTCCGTGCGGTTCGCGCTGCTCGGCGTCCACAATCCGCGAAGCTGACGGTTGCGATGGTCCGTGCAGCCGCCGCGTTGCCTGTTCTCGCTGTGGCGACCGCGCCGCTCTACGCGAGCCGTCGGCGCGAGTAGCGCCGCGCCCGATGTTTGCAGCGGCCCAGGCCGCATTCGACTTTTCCGACTCATCGGCCGCGTTGCGCATCGGCGCGCGCGCTCTTTCTTGCAGGACATATGCTTATGCTCGGCGGCCTCGCCAAATCCCTGTTCGGTTCGTCCAACGACCGATACGTCAAATCCTTGAACCCGATCATCGCCAAGATCGCCGCCTTCGAGCCGCAGCTCCAGGCGCTGTCCGATGCCGATCTCGCCGGGCAGACCGCGAAGTTCCGCGAACAGCTGGCCAATGGCGCCAAGCTCGACGACCTGCTGCCCGAGGCGTTCGCCACGGTGCGCGAGGCGGCGGTGCGCGTGCTCGGCATGCGCCATTTCGACGTGCAGATGATCGGCGGCATCGTCCTCCACCGCGGCGAGATCGCCGAGATGCGCACCGGCGAGGGCAAGACGCTGGTCGCGACGCTCGCCACCTATCTCAACGCGCTGCCGGGCGAGGGCGTCCACGTCATCACCGTCAACGACTATCTGGCGGCTCGCGATGCGGAATGGATGGGGCAGGTCTATCGCTTCCTCGGCCTGACCGTCGGCACGATCATCCCCAACCTCACCGACGAACAGCGTCGCGCCGCCTACAACAGCGACATCACCTACGGCACGAACAACGAGTTCGGCTTCGACTATCTGCGCGACAACATGAAGTATGAGCGGACCAGCATGGTCCAGCGCGCCTTCAGCATGGCGATTGTCGACGAGGTCGATTCGGTGCTGATCGACGAGGCGCGCACGCCGTTGATCATATCCGGTCCGACCGACGACAAGTCGGAGCTGTACATGGGCGTCGACGCGATCGTGAAACAGCTGACGGCCGACGATTACGAGAAGGACGAGAAGCAGAAGTCGATCATCCTGACCGAGGACGGCACCGAGCGCGCCGAGCGCCTGCTCGAGGCGGCCGGCCTGCTGCAGGGCGCCAACCTCTACGATTTCGAGAATACGCAGGTGGTCCACCACCTCAACCAGGCGCTGCGCGCCAACATGATGTTCAAGCGCGACACCGATTATATCGTCAAGGACGGCAAGGTCGTCATCATCGACGAATTCACCGGTCGCATGATGGACGGGCGGCGCTGGTCGGACGGCCTGCACCAGGCGGTCGAGGCTAAGGAAGGCGTGACGATCGAGCCCGAGAACCAGACCATGGCCTCGATCACCTTCCAGAACTATTTCCGCATGTATCCCAAGCTCGCCGGCATGACTGGCACCGCGGCGACGGAAGCGGCGGAATTCTACGACATCTACAAGATGAACGTAGTCACCATCCCGACCAACGTGCCGGTGCAGCGCGTCGACGAGGAGGACGAATTCTACAAGGACACGCACGACAAGTTCCGCGCGATCGCCAAGAAGATCCGCGAACATGCCGCCAAGGGCCAGCCGGTGCTGGTCGGCACGGTGTCGATCGAGAAGTCCGAGCTGCTCAGCGAGTTCCTGGTGCAGGAAGGCGTCGAGCATAAGGTGCTGAACGCACGCTATCACGAAATGGAAGCGCATATCGTCGCCCAGGCGGGCCGCAAGGCCGCAGTGACGATCGCGACCAACATGGCGGGCCGCGGCACCGACATCAAATTGGGCGGCAACCTTGAATTCCGCATGCTCGACGAGCATCCCGACCTGGCCGAGGGCACGCCGGACTATGAGGCGGCGGCGGCGCGGATCCGCACCGAGATTGAGGCGGAGAAGCAGGAAGTGCTCGCCGCCGGCGGCCTGTTCGTGCTCGGCACCGAGCGGCACGAGAGCCGCCGCATCGACAACCAGCTGCGCGGCCGTTCGGGGCGTCAGGGCGACCCCGGCCTGTCGCGCTTCTACCTCAGCCTCGACGACGATCTGCTCCGCATTTTCGGGCCGGACACGCTGTTCGCGCGCATGATGCGTTCGAACATTGAGGATGGCGAGGCGATCGGGTCCAAGTGGCTGACCAAGGCGATCGAGACCGCGCAGAAGAAGGTCGAGGCGCGCAACTACGACATCCGCAAGCAGGTCGTCGAATATGACGACGTGATGAACGATCAGCGCAAGGTGATCTACGAGCAGCGCGCCGACATCATGGATGCCGAAACCGTGGGCGACGTGGTCAGCGACATGCGGGCCGAGACGGTCAACGTCATCGTCGGCGAGGCGTGCCCGGTCGGCTCCTATCCCGAGCAATGGGACGTCGCCGGCATGAAGACGCGGCTGGTCGAGACGCTCAACCTCGACATGCCGGTCGACGACTGGCTGAAGGAGGATGCGATCGATCCGGAAGTGGTCGAGGAGCGGGTGCGCGAGGCCGCCGACGCCATGGTCGCCGAAAAGGCCGCGCAGCTCGAGCCGGAGACGTGGCAGCAGGTCGAGAAGTCGATCCTGCTCCAGAATCTCGACCATCATTGGAAGGAGCATCTCGCGACGCTCGACGCGTTGCGGCAGGTCGTCCACCTGCGCGCCTATGCGCAGAAGACCCCGATCAACGAGTATAAGCAGGAGGCGTTCAGCCTGTTCCAGCGGATGCTCGACGCGATCCGCGAGGACGTGACGCGCACGATCGCCTTCGCCGAATTCCAGATCCAGGCGCCGCCGCCGCTGCCCGACCTGCCGGACTTCATCACCACGCATTTCGACCCGTTCACGGGCGAGGACAATTCGGCGGACATCGACGCCGGTACCCTCGGCCGCGTCACGCCGCAGCTGCCGCCGATGCAAATGGTGCAGCCCGAAGCACCCGACCTCGGCGACAATCCGGAACATTGGGAAGGCCGCGTCAACCGCAACGCGCCATGCCCGTGCGGTTCGGGACGCAAATACAAGCACTGCCACGGGGCGGTGACCGTCTGAGCGGTTCGTCGGTTCGGGTCATCCGACCCGGACCGCGGCAACAGAAAAGGGCCGGTCGCGATGGCGACCGGCCCTTTCTGCATTCCAGGCCCGATGGGGCGGCTCAGTTCGTCTTGGGCAGCACCACGGTCGGCCCGATCGTGTCGACCACCGAACGGGCGTTGAACGCGCGCAGGTTGTCGCGCGGGATCGGTCCCTTGCGCATGACGATCTCCGCCGTCGCTTCATAGCGATCGATCTGACGGATATCGAAGCCATTGTCCCACGGGCCGAAGCCGCCGAACCACGGGTCCCAGCTGCGCCAGCCGAAACCGCGGCCATAATAGCGCCACGACGGTCCCCAATAGCCGCCGAAGCCGCCATAGCCGAAGCCGGGCGTCGTATAGGTGCGCGTCTGGCGATCGGTGTCGCGATTGGCCATCACGAAATAGTCATAGCCATTCTGCAGCGTCAGTTCCGCGGCGCGGAACAGCAGATAGCGTTCGACGGTGTCGCGCGATGTGACGCTGTTGCCGGCGAAGCTGACGATGAACCGATCGGCTTCGACCTGACGATCGCTGTAGCCGGTGCGGTTGAAGCCCTGCCCGGTGGCGGGGCGATAGGTAGTCTCGGTCGCGCAGCCGGCGACCAGCAGCGTGCTCGCGGCCAATGCCGCAACCACAGCCTTGCGGCCTAGATGCATCATGTTTCCCTACTCCTTCGCGCGCGGATGCGGCGAACTCCCCGCATCTAGCGTCTTCCACCGGAACGAGCGATGAACGACTTGGCTCCCCCCGAGCACGGGTGAACCCGATTTCATCTTCCGGTTCATGCGCCGATCAGATGCAGGGCGACGCTGCGCCGATGCGGGCGGCTACGGTGCTCGAACAGATAGATACCCTGCCACGTGCCGAGCGCCAGCGCGCCGTCGATCAGCGGTATCGACAGCTGCACGCCGGTCAGCGCCGTCTTGAGGTGCGCCGGCATGTCGTCCGGCCCCTCGTCGTCATGCTCGTACAGCGGCCCCTGCGGCGCGATCCGGTCGAAATAGGCTTCCATGTCGCGGCGGACGGCAGGCGCGGCATTCTCCTGAATGACCAGAGACGCCGAGGTATGCCGGCAGAAGACGGTGAGCAGTCCCTCGGCCATTTCCTGCGCGGCGACCCAGCCGGTGACGCGCTCGGTGAATTCGACAAGGCCGGGGCGCCGCGTCTCGATCTGGATGATTGTGCTCGCCTGTCGCATCGTCGAATCGTTCCCGCATGCTATCCGGCCGATCCTACCCGCGACGGCGGCGCGCAGTTCCACCCGGGCGGAGCGGGCGGGCACGTCGGACGTTGGCAAGGCCCTCAACCAGACGGGACGCGAACATCATGGCCGACCAGAATCCTCTTCACCGCGGCCCGCAACGCCAGGCGGTGCCGCGCATGGTGCTGTTCCTCATAGCGCTGGTCGTAATCGCGGTGGCGGTGCTGGTCTGGTATTCGCTCGGGCGCTAGCGCTGTGTTCGTTGTTTTATCAGTGCGCGACGAGCGCCGCGATCTGCGCGGCATTGAGCGTTCTGCGGGCATTCGGCTCCGGCCCCTCCAGCACCAGATAGGCGTGGCAGCGGGCGGCCTCGTCCAGCCGCTGCCAGCGCGCCAGGCACTCGTCGAGGCTGGCGCGAACCGGCTGGTGGATCGACGCGATCAGTTGCGCGGCATGGGGAAGCGGAGCGGGGCGGGAATCGATACGGTCCACGGGGTGTTCCCAAGGCAAAGCGGTCGGAACCGCCAGCCATAGGCCCATGGTGTGGCAGATGCGTTAATCTGGATCGTGGCCGCAGCCCCGGCCGTATCGTTTCAGCCCGGCAGCGTCTCGTCGGCGGTGTCGCGGCTCTTGCCCGTGACCGCCATCAACACGGGGGCGGCGAGTACAGCGGCGGCCATGGCGCCGATCAGCACTTCCAGAATGATCATCAAGCCTCTCCAGCGGGCACGTTATGTGCCTCTGGCGCGGATGATGTCGATTCGCTGCCGGCTTGGCAACACTCTTGGTGAAAAGGGGGGAAGACACAGCGACAGGTAGGTCTGCTGCGCCCGGTGGCGCAGCGATGGCTCCCTGAGTTGGATTCGAACCAACGGCCGCTCGATTAACAGTCGAGAGCTCTACCGCTGAGCTATCAGGGACCGTTACCGTCGCTGTGTGGAGGGGGTCTATAGCCGGCATTTTCGGCAGCGCAACCCCGTTTCGCGGCGAATTTCACGAGATCGTCATGACGCAGCGCGCCCAGGGTGCACGTCGACGTCACCGGCCGGGTTCAGGCGATGAATTGCTCCATCGTGATCCGGTCGTCGAGCGCGTGTTCGGGATCAAACAGCAGGGTCAGTTCGCGCGCGCGGTCGATGCAGACCGAAACTTCGGCGACGTCGCGGAACTCGCGCTGGTCGGCGACGGCGGACACCGGCCGCTTGCCCGCGTCGAGGATGCGCAGGGTGATCCGCGCCTTGTCGGGCAGGATCGCACCGCGCCAGCGGCGCGGGCGGAACGGACTGATCGGGGTCAGCGCGAGCAGGTTGGAGCCCAGCGGCAGGATCGGCCCCTGCGCGGACAGATTGTACGCCGTCGATCCGGCCGGCGTCGCCACCAGAATGCCGTCGCAGGCCAGTTCGGGCAGCACCACGCGGTCGTTGACCGTCACCTCGAGCTTCGCGGTCTGCCGCGTCTCGCGCAGCAGCGACACTTCGTTGATCGCCGGGGCCTGATGGATGCGGCCGTCGTTGGTGGTCACCGTCGCGGTCAGCGGCGTCACCTTGAACGGGCGCGCGCGGGACAGCCGCTCCTCCAGATCGAATTGCCGCCACTCGTTCATCAGGAAGCCGACCGTCCCGAGGTTCATGCCGAACACCGGCACCGCCGGGCGACGCTGGTCGAGCTGGCTGTGCAGCGCCTGCAACAGGAAGCCGTCGCCGCCCAGCGCGATGATCACATCCGCCTCGGCCGGGTCGACCCAGTCGAACGCGTCGGCCAGCTCGCGCGCCGCGGCCTGGGCGGGTGGCGTGGGCGAAGCGACGAGCGCACGCCGTTCGAATACGTTCATCCGCCGGTGACGCTCATATGCCGGCTGGTCGCGGGCGCGGCGCCCCGGTCGATGCGGAAGTCGTGCCGCGCCGGCTTGCGCAGCAGCGCGTCGTCGATCGCCGTGTCGAGGGCGGCGATGCCGCCCTCGCGCAGCGCCGCCTTCAGATCGACGCGATCCTCATGGCCGAGGCACATGTACAATGTCCCCTCGGTGGTCAGCCGCACGCGATTGCAGCCGTCGCAGAAATTGGCGGTGAGCGGGGAGATGAGTCCCAGCCGCGTCGGGCTGCCCTTGACCCGCCAATAGCGCGCCGGTCCGCCGGTGCGATGGCTGTCGCGGACCAGCGGGAACTCGCCCTGCAACCGCTCGAGCACGCGGGTCAGCGGCACGAATCGGTCGGTGCGATCCTCGTCGATCGCGCCAAGCGGCATCGTTTCGATCAGCGAGAGATCGTGGCCCTGCTCGACGCACCAGGCGAGCATCGGGCCGATCTCGCCCTCGTTGAGGCCGGCCAGCGCGACCATGTTGATCTTGACCGCCAGCCCGGCCGACTTGGCGGCGGCGATGCCCTCCAGCACCTGAGCGACGTCGCCATGACGGGTGATGTAGCGGAAGGTGGCCGGATCGAGACTGTCGAGGCTGACGTTGATCCGCCGGATACCCGCGGCGACCAGCGTCTCGGCATGGTCGGCGAGCCGCGTCGCATTGGTCGTCATGGTCAGTTCGTCGAGCCCGCCGTCCGGGCCGGTGGCGCCGACATGGCGTCCGAGCCGCCGCACCAGATCGCCGACGTCGCGGCGCACCAGGGGCTCGCCGCCCGACAGGCGGATCTTGGTCACCCCGCGCGCGATGAAGCGTTCGGCAATGATCGCGATCTCGTCGAGGCTCAGCAGCTTTGAACGCGGCAGGAACGTCATCTGCTCGGCCATGCAATAGCGGCAGCGCAGGTCGCAGCGGTCGGTCACGGAAATGCGCAGGTAGCGGATCGCCCGCCCGTGCGCATCGACCAGCCGCCGGTCGGGAGAAGGAGAAGCGGTGGTCATGTCAGCGAGCTAAGCGGTCAACCCGCCGCGGACAAGTCCGTTCCGTCCCCGTAAACTTCTGTGGCGATATGGCGGGCGTATCGGCCGTCGCGCCAGCCGCTTTCACCGGCCCGGAACTGCCGCTAGGCACGGGATAATGGCAGCAGAAGCAAAGCACCTCACGTTGATGATCGTGTCGCCGCGGGATCACGACGCCCTCGCCGCGGTGGCGGCGGAGGACGGTTGGTTGGTAGCGGCTCCGGCGGCGGCCGACGTCCAGGCGGCGCTGGCCGAACGCGTGCGGGTCGTCCTGGTCGACGGGCGTGGCGGGGCAGATGCCGGCCTCGCCGCGAGCAAGGCGTTGGGCGGCTATATAGCCGCGACCGGCGGCGCATTGGTGGTGCTGCTCGACCGGCCTGATGCCGACGCGCTCGACGCGCATTTCGCTGCCGGCGCCACGCATTTTCTGGCGCCGCCGAGTGACGGCGAAAGTCTGCGCCAGACGCTGCGATTCGCGCAACGCCACGTCCGCCGTGCGGGCGGGCGCGACGATGGCGACCGGCGTCAGCCCGAAGCACGCTTGGCCGAGGCCGAACACTGGATCGACGCCCATCTCGTCGCCGGCCGCCATGTCGGCGTGCTCAGGATCGCACTGTCGCGGCTCGACATCCTGAACGCGGCGCGGGGACGGGCTGCCGGCGACTCCCTGATCGCGGCGGCGCGTGCGCAGGTGCAAGCCATCGTCGCCGATCTGCTCGACACGTCCGGGCTCGTCGTCGCGCCGAGCGGTAGCGAGTTGGTCGTCGCGGCGGCGGCGAATCCGGCGACGCTCGATGTGCTGGCGGCGCGCCTCGACGCGGCGCTGGCCCGGCCGTTCGCCGTCGGCGGGGGCGAAGCGGTGCTCGGCAGCCGCTGGGGCATGGCGGAGAGCGGGGCGGGAGACGACGCCCCGCGTCTGCTGCATCGTGCCGGCGAGGCGCTGGCGGCCGCCAAGAGCGGCGACAGCGGCATGGTACGGATCGCCGGCCCGCAAGGGGCGATGCCGCTCGATGCGCTGGCCGTCGACCTGCACCATGCGATCGAGCGCGGCGAGATCGACATCTTGTTCCAGCCGCAGGCACCGATCGACGGCGGCCCGATCATCGGGGTGGAGGCGCTGGCCCGTTGGCGGCACGGCCGGCTCGGCTCGCTCGGCGCGGATGCGCTGTTCGCCGCGGCGGAGCGCGCCGATCTCGGCCTCGCGCTGTCCGATCACATCCAGGGTCTGGTGCTACGGCGGATCGCCGGCTGGACCGGGACGCTGGCGGCGTTGCGCGTCTCGCTCAATCTGACCGCCGCCGACCTTGCCCGGCCGGGGTTCGCCGCATCCTTCCTCGCCCAGGCCGCTGCCACCGGGGTCGCGCCTGACCGATTGACCGTCGAGATCACCGAAACGGGCGCGGTTCGCGATCTGGACGCGGCCGCCGGCGTGCTGCGTGCGATCCGTGCCGCCGGCACCCGCGTCGCGCTCGACGATTTCGGCACCGGCTATTCCAGCCTGGCTTACCTCGCTGCTCTGCCGCTCGATTATCTCAAGCTCGACAAGGCGTTGGCGGTAGGCGGTGCGGGGCAGCCGAGCGATGATCGCGGCGTGGTGCGCGCGGTAATGGCGCTGGCGCGGTCGCTCGACCTGCCCGTGATCGCCGAGGGCGTGGAGACGGAGGCGCAGCGCGCCTTGCTCGCCGCGGAGGGCTGTGCCTATGTTCAGGGCTTCCTGCTCGCGCCGCCGCTCGACGAGGCGGCGCTGATCCGATTGCTGGAGACGCCTCGATGATCGCGCTGCTGCTCGCTGCCGCCACCGCCGCCCCGGCGACCGATCCCCGCGCCGGCATCGAACGCGCGATGCAGGATAGCGCCACGGCCTGGACACGCGGCGACATCCCGCGGTTTCTTGCCGTCTACGCGGAGGATGCGGTGTTCGTCACCAAGACGGGGCTGGTGCGCGGCAAGCGGGCGATCGCGGCGCGCTACGATGCCGGCTACGGCAAGGACCCGCGCAAGCGCGGTGCGCTGTCGTTCCGCATGCTCGGCAGCCGGCCGATCGACCCGACCCACCAGATGCTCTGGGCGCGGTGGACGCTGACCTACCCCGGCGGCCGCACCGACAGCGGCATGACCTCGCTGGTCTTCGAGCGGCAGGCGGGCGGTTGGAAGATCATCGCCGACCACAGCAGCTGAGCCTGGCCGGCGGCCGGCTCAGCCCGCCGCCTTCGCCAGCCCCTTCGACAATTGCAGCGCGCCGTGCAGCCGCGCCTTGGCGTCCGGCCAGGCCCGCTGCAGCACCAATTTGCTGTCCGGCCTGAGCTTGGCGACGCCGTTGAGCCGCTCGACATAGGCGAGCAGGCCGCGGACGTTCGGCGGCGTGTCGTTGTGGAAGGCGACCAGCACCCCGCGCGGGCCGACGTCCATCTTGGCGATGCACGCCTTCTTGGCATTGAGCTTGATCTCGATGACCCGGATCAGATTGTCGGTCGCGTCGGGCAGGGGGCCGAACCGGTCGATCATCTCCGCCGCGAACGCCTCGATCTCGCGGCTCTCGTCCAGCTCGTTGAGGCGCCGGTACAGGCCCATGCGCAGGTCGAGGTCGGGCACGTAATCGTCCGGGATCAGGATCGGCGCATCGACGGTGATCTGGGGCGAGAAGTCACGCGGGCGATCGCTGGCGAGGCCGCCGGCCTTGGCGTCCATGATCGCTTCTTCCAGCATCGACTGGTAGAGTTCGTAGCCGACCTCCTTGATATGACCGGACTGTTCGTCGCCGAGCAGATTGCCCGCGCCGCGGATGTCGAGGTCGTGGCTGGCGAGCTGGAACCCCGCGCCGAGCGAGTCGAGGTCGCTCAGCACCTTCAGCCGTTTCTCCGCCGTGTCGGTCATCTGCCGTTCGGGCGGGGTGACCAGATAGGCATAGGCGCGCGTCTTTGACCGGCCGACGCGCCCGCGCAACTGATAGAGCTGGGCGAGGCCGAAGCGATCGGCGCGGTTGACGATCATCGTGTTGGCGGAGGCGATGTCGATGCCGCTCTCGATGATCGTGGTGGAGATCAGCACCTCGAACTTCTTGTCGTAGAAGGCGCTCATCCGCTCCTCGACCTCGGTCGCGCTCATCTGGCCGTGGGCGATGACGTAGCGGATCTCCGGCACCTCGTTGCGCAGGAATTCCTCGAGATCGGGCAGGTCGGCGATGCGCGGCGTGACCAGGAAGCTCTGTCCGCCGCGATAATGTTCGCGCAGCAATGCCTCGCGCAGCACCACCGGGTCCCACGGCATGACATAGGTGCGCACCGCGAGGCGATCGACCGGCGGCGTCTGGATCACCGACAGTTCGCGCAAGCCGGACATCGCCATCTGCAGCGTGCGCGGGATCGGCGTCGCGGTCAGCGTCAGCATGTGCACGTCGGCGCGCATCGCCTTCAGCCGTTCCTTGTGGGTGACGCCGAAGCGCTGCTCCTCGTCGACGACGACCAGCCCGAGCCGCTTGAACTCGACGGTCTTGGCGAGCAGCGCGTGCGTGCCGATCACCACGTCGATCGATCCGTTGGCAAGGCCCTCCTTGGTCGCCTTCACCTCGCTCGCCGTGACCAGTCGCGACAGGCGGCCGATCTCGATCGGAAAGCCCTCGAACCGCGCGCAGAAATTGTTGAAATGCTGACGCGCGAGCAGGGTCGTCGGGCAGACCACCGCGACCTGCATGCCGGCCATCGCCGCGACGAAGGCCGCGCGTAGCGCGACCTCGGTCTTGCCGAAGCCGACGTCGCCGACGATCAGCCGGTCCATCGGCTTGCCCGCCGCCAGATCGCCGAGCACGTCGTCGATCGCGCGGTCCTGGTCGTCCGTCTCCTCATAGGGGAAGCGGTCGACGAAGCTCGGATAGCCGCTGGGGTCTGGCTCGGCGATCTCGCCCGGGCGCAGCGCGCGTTCGGCGGCGGTGCGGATCAGCTCGCCGGCGATCTCGCGGATCCGCTCCTTCATCCGCGACTTGCGCCGCTGCCACGCCTCGCCGCCCAGCCGATCGAGCGCGGTCGCCTCCTCGCTGCTGCCGTAGCGCGACAGCACTTCGAGGTTTTCGACCGGCACGAACAATTTGTCGCCGCCGGCATATTCGACCGCGACGCAATCGTGCGGGCTCTGGCCGACCGGGATCGAGGTCAGGCCGAGATATTTGCCGATGCCGTGGTCGCTGTGGACGACGAGGTCGCCCGGCGTCAGCGTTGCCAGCTCGGCGAGGAAGGCGTCCGCCGACTTCTTGCGCTTCGCCCGCCGGATCAGCCGGTCGCCGAGCATGTCCTGTTCGGTCAGCACCGCGACGTCGGGCGCGGTGAAGCCGTGGTCGAGCGGCAGCACGACCAGCGCCACGCCGGCGCTCTTGCCGGTATCGGCGACGCCCAGCGCCTGCTGCCAGGTTTCCGCCGCCCTGGCGCCGGTCAGGCCATGATCCTTGAGCAGATTGCCCAGCCGCTCGCGCGCGCCGACCGAATAGCTGGCGAGGATCGGCTTCTTGCCCTCCTTGCGCAGGCGGCCGATGTGCTGGACGACCGCCTCGTAGACGTTGGCGCCGCCCGAGCGTTCGGGCGCGAAGTCGCGCGCGCCGTCGACGCCGAAGTCGAGCACCGTTCTGCTCTCCGGCTCGTGGAACGGCGTCGTCACGTGCATGTGCCGCGCCTCGACCGTCTCGCGCCATTCGCGTTCGCCGAGGTAGAGCGCGGTCGAGCCGAGCGGCCGGTAGCTGCCCGGCTGCGCGCCCTCCGCCCGCTGCCGGTTCTCGTAATAATCGGCGATCGCCTCCAGCCGGCCCTCGACCGCGCCCGCCACACCCGCGTCGCGCACGATCACGTCGTCGGGCCCGAGATGGTCGAACAGGGTCGCCAATTTGTCCTCGAACAGCGGCAGCCAATGTTCCATGCCCGCCAGCCGTCGCCCGTCGCTGACCGCCTGATACAGCGGGTCCCCCGTCGCGGTGGCGCCGAACTTGTCGCGATAGCGGCTGCGGAAGCGCTTGATCGAATCCTCGTCGAGCAGCGCCTCGGATGCGGGCAGCAGCACGAAGCCGTCGATCCGCCCGGTGGTCCGCTGGTCCTCCGGGCTGAACGTCCGCACCGTCTCGATCTCGTCGCCGAAGAAGTCCAGGCGCAGTGCCTGTTCCTCGCCGCTCGGATAGAGGTCGACGATGCCGCCGCGCACCGCATATTCGCCGTGGTCGTGCACCGTGTCGGTACGGACATAGCCGTTCGCCTGAAGCAACTGCGCGAGCTTGTCGCGGTCGATCCGCTCGCCGGGCGCCAGCCGCGCCACCAGCTGCCGGATGCGGAACGGCGTCAGCACCCGCTGCGTCGCGGCATTGGCGGTGGTCAGCAGCAGCTGTGGCGTCTTCACCTGCCGCTGCAGCCGATGCAGCGCCGCGACCCGCTCCGCCATGATGCGCAGCGTCGGCGAGGCGCGATCATAGGGTAGGCAGTCCCATGCTGGCAGGCCCAGCACTTCGAGCTCGGGCGCGAAGAAGGCGGCGGTGCTGGCGATCGCCCGCATCTGCGCCTCGTCGGACGCGACGAACACGACGCGCCTGCCCTTCGCCGCTGCGGCGCGCGCCAGATCGGCGAGCACCGTGGGCTGGAAGCCATGCGGCACGCCCGACAGGGTCAGGATGGTCTTGGCGGTAAGGATCGTCTGAAGGTCGGGCATCGTATCTTTCGTCATGCCGGACTTGTTCCGGCATCCACGGTGCCGCGTAAGCCCAGCGCTGCGGCGCTAGCGGATCGGTGGACCCCGGAACGAGTCCGGGGTGACGACGGAAATCAGTGGTGCGTCAACGCGCCACCGGCACGTAGGTGATCGCGCGCATGCGATCCATCATCGGCCCCTGCCAACGGTCGGGGCAGGGCAGCGATCCGATCGCCCAGCCCATGATGTCGACGTCCTGCTCCTCGAGCAGCGCCTCGAACCAGTCGAGCTCCGCCGGCGAAAGGCGCGGCCCGTGCGCGTCGAAGAAGCCGCCGATCATCAGATCCGCCTCCTTGGTGCCGCGGTGCCAGGCGCGGAACTTCAGGCGTTTGAGGCGGGTGGCGTGATCCATGCAGCATTCCCAATGGCGTAACGCCCGGCGGGTGCTGGCGGCACACGTCGGGTCGGCTATAGCGGTCATGTAGTCATGCGCCCGCTCATCCTCAATCCGCTGTTCGCCGAAGTCACCGCGCTGAAGGGTGTCGGCCCCGCGCTCGCCAAGCCGCTCGAACGGCTCGGCCTCGCGCGCGTCGTCGACGTCGCCTTCCATCTGCCGAGCGGCTGGATCGACCGGGTGGCGCGCGACGAACTCGACGAGGCCGACGCCGGCCGCATCATTGCGATCCAGCTTACCCCGGTCGATTATCGGACCAGCAGCGGCCGCGGGCCGACGCGGGTGCAGGCGGTCGATGCCCGCGGCAATTATGTCAGCCTCGTTTATTTCGGCGGCTCGTCCGGCTGGGTGAAGAAGCTGCTGCCGCTGGGCGAGCCGCGCCGCGTGTCGGGCAAGCTGGAGCAATATGGCCAGACCCTCCAGATCATCCACCCCGACCTGGCCGAAGCCGACGAGCCGTTTCGCGCCCGCGAGCCGATCTATCCGCTGTCCGAAGGGCTGACCTCGCGTCGCCTCGCCGCGCTGGCGCAGCAGGCGGTCGAGCGCGCGCCGGAGCTGGCCGAATGGATCGAACCCGGCCTGAAAGGGAAGCGCGGCTGGCCAGAGTGGCGCGACGCTTTGACCGCGATCCACGACGACCCTGCCGACAAGGTCGCGCGCGAGCGGCTCGCCTATGACGAGATCTTCGCCAATCAGCTGGCGATGACGCTGGTCCGCGCCGACACCCGCAAGCGCCGCGGCCGCGCGCTGCACGGCGACGGGCGGCTGCGCGACCTGCTCAAGCTGCCCTACACGCTGACGGGTGCGCAAAGCCGCACGATCGCGGAGATCGAGGGCGACCTCGCCCAGACCGCGCCGATGCTGCGCCTGTTGCAGGGTGACGTCGGCGCCGGCAAGACGTTGGTCGCGGCGATGGCGCTGCTAATCGCGGTGGAGGCGGGCGCGCAGGGCGCCATGCTCGCGCCGACCGAGATCCTCGCCCGCCAGCATTATGAGACGCTTCGCAAGACGCTCGCCGGCCTGCCGCTCAACGTCGCCGTGCTGACCGGCCGCGACAAGGGGCGCGCGCGCGAGGCGACGTTGATGGGTCTGGCGAGCGGCGAGATCGACATCCTCGTCGGCACGCACGCCATCTTCCAAGAAGCGGTCGCCTACAAGGATCTCGCGCTCGTCGTCGTCGATGAGCAGCACCGCTTCGGCGTCGCCGAGCGGATGATGCTGCAGGCCAAGGGGCGCACGCCGCCGCACCTGCTGGCGATGACCGCGACGCCGATCCCCCGAACTTTGACGCTGGCGCAATATGGCGAAATGGACGTCAGCCGTCTCGACGAGATGCCGCCCGGCCGCCAGCCGATCGAGACGCGCGTGGTCAGCGAGGACCGGCTCGACGAAGTGGTCGAGGCGCTCGGTCGCCATATCGCGGATGGGGGGCAAGCCTATTGGGTTTGCCCGCTGGTCGAGGAAAGCGAGAAGAGCGACCTCGCCGCCGCGGAGATGCGCGCCGAACAGCTGCGGCTGCGCTTCGGTGAGCGCGTCGGCGTCGTCCACGGCCGCATGAAGGGGCCGGAAAAGGACGCGGTGATGGAGGCGTTCGCCGGCAACCGCCTGTCCGTGCTGGTCGCGACCACGGTAATCGAGGTCGGCGTCGACGTGCCCAATGCGACGCTGATCGTGATCGAACATGCCGATCGCTTCGGTCTCGCCCAGCTCCACCAGCTGCGCGGTCGGGTCGGGCGGGGCGGGGGGCTGTCGCGGTGCCTGTTGTTGCGCGGGTCGACGCTCAGCGAGACGTCGCGGGCACGGCTGGCGCTGATGCGCGACACCAACGACGGCTTCCGCATCGCCGAGGAGGATTTGCGCCTGCGCGGCAGCGGTGAATTGCTCGGGACGCGCCAGTCCGGCGAAATGGCCTTCCGCCTCGCCACGCCGGAGATGCTGACCGACCTGATGCAATGCGCGCAGGACGACGCGCGCCTGCTGATCGACCGCGACGGCGGGCTGGAGGGCGCGCGCGGCGAGGCCGCCCGGATCGCCCTCTACCTGTTCGATCGCGATGCGGGCGTGGCGCTGCTCCGGTCCGGCTGACGCGGGCGGGCACCGCGCCGCCGCTCAGCCATGGTGCCCGTGATGACCGCCACCGCCACCGCCATGCGGCGCATGTGGGGCGTGCGGCGGCGCATGGAAGGCGACGCGCGGTGCCGGCCCGTGCGAAGGGCCGCCCCAGGCGTGCCCGCCCATCGCCATCGCATCCGGCCGGGGCGCCGGCGGACGCTGGTCCCAGCCGCCGCCATGGGCCGGCGGTGGCGCGCCATGCCAGGCCGGCGGCGACGCGGGCGCGGCCATCCCCCCGTCGCGCTGCCCTGGCGCCGCGCTGCCACGATGCACGACCGGCATCGGCGCCGCATCGGCCGATCCGTCGATCCGTGCCCCGCCATGGACGGCCGGCATCGGCGAAGCGGCCGCAAACCCCTGCGGCCGCGCGGCGGCAAAGGATCGGTCGCCGCCGCCCGCTGCTTCGCCGTGCGATTGCCAACCGTGCGGGGCTGGTCCGCGGTCGAACGCCAGCGGGCGCGCGGTCGCGACCACCGGCGGCTGACCGTGATTGGCGCGCGCGAACAGCCGCGGATCGCTGCGTGCGGCGGCGAAATGGGCGAACTGGTTGGGCGTCGCGGCGACATGGGCCTCGTGCGCGGCGATCCAGTCCTGCCGGCCCGGGCGGGCCTGCACGCCGCCGGGGCCGCCGTTGTAGCTGACTCGGGTGATCCGGTTGATCACCACGTCCTGCTGATAGACGTTGGTGATGTGGACGTTGGTCACGTTGTTGACGACGCGATTGTAGAAGACGTGGCCGCGGTTCCAATAGCCGCCCTGATAGCCGAAGCCGGTATAGCCGAAGCCATAGGGCACGCCGCCGTAGAAGCCGACGTGCGGGCCCCAATAGCCGCCATGGAAGATATAGGCGCCGCCGCTCCATCCCCACCACGGCGGCGTCCACAACAGGCCCGGCCGGGGCGCACGTACCCAGGTGCCGGGCACCCAATAATAGGCATCCTCGATATCGTCCCAGGCCCAATAGCCGGGCGTCCAGATGAAGTCGGCACCGGGCAAAGGCGGCTGGACGTAGACGGGCAGCGGCGGCGGCGGCGTGCCGACGCTGATGTCGATCGACAGTTGCGCCGACGCCGGCGGGGCAGCGAGCAGGCCGGCGGCCAGACCCAGTGCCGCGAACTTCACAATCTTCACGCTAACCGCTCCTCACCCGTATCGGGCGGGCAGATTGGGCATGGCTCGGCTGAACACTTTATGACGGATCGGCCCCATGACGAAGATGTCATGGCGAATTCATGATGTTGCGCGGTGATGTTTAGAGTTGGGGTGAGAGTATAGGCGCAAGTAGTTGCTGCGGCCGGAGGGTAAACGTGACTGGAAACCTGTCCTACAGGCGCCGACCATGTTAGTCGGTAGCCTGGCTCTTTCTCATCGCTGTTTCGGGATCAGGCTGCTCGGCCCGTTGCGGTGAGGTGTCACAGGTGCGACTTTTGAGACTTTCCGGCGCGCCGTCGCATGGGGGCGCCCGTCCGACCACCCACCTCGCCGCGCGTCAGGGCTGCATCGCAGCCAGCACGGCGTGATATTGGCCGGCGGCGATCGGGCGTTCGAACTGGCAGCCGATCCGCCCGCCCAGAGCCCAGCGCACCGCGACGGGCATCTCGCCGACCAGCGGCAGCTGCACGCGAATCCATTCGCCGACGCTGACCGGCGCATCGCTGCGGATCATCAGGCCGCCCGGCGACAGATTGACGACGAGCACCGTGACCGTACGGCGATCGGCGAGCAGCACGCGGCCCCGGAAATGGACCTCGTCGCGGGGTTCGGCCCGCCCGTCGTACGTCTGGTTCAACGCTCCGAGCACATGCTGGCGCCTCATCACGATCTGCCCATTCAGACCGTTGTGGACGTTTACTAAAGACGCACCCTTTACAGAGACTTACCGCAGCACTCGGTTCGTCGCATCAGCCGGCGATCAGCAGCCCGTGGTTCTTCTTGCCGGCCGACAGGCGGACCGGCTCGGGCCCGACGGTGATCACCTGCGCCTCGTCAGTGATCTTGTCGGTGCCGAGTCGGGCGCCGCCGCCGGCAATCAGCCGTCGCGCCTCGCCCTTCGACTTGGCGAAGCCAAGCGCGATCAGCGCGTCGACGACGCCGATCGACCCGCCGGCGACGGTAACGGTCGGCAGGGCCCCGCCGCTCGTGCCTTCCTCGAAGGTGCGGCGCGCGGTCTCCGCCGCCTCCTCCGCGGCGGCGCGACCGCGGCACATGGCGGTCGCCTCGTTGGCGAGCACCTTCTTCGCCTCGTTGATCTCGGCGCCCGGCAAGGCCTCGAGCAGCGCGATCTCCTCGAGGGGCAGGTCGGTGAACAGCCGCAGGAAACGGCCGACGTCGCGATCGTCGGTGTTGCGCCAGAACTGCCAGTAATCGAAATGCGAGAGCTGGTCCTCGTGCAGCCAGACCGCGCCGGCCATCGTCTTGCCCATTTTGCCGCCGTCGGCGGTGGTGATCAGCGGCGTGGTGACGCCGAACACCTCGATCCCGTCCATCCGCCGGGCGAGCTCGATACCGTTGACGATATTGCCCCATTGGTCGCTGCCGCCCATCTGCAACCGGCAACCGTGGCGATGCGCCAGCTCGCGGAAGTCATAGGCCTGCAGGATCATGTAGTTGAATTCGAGGAAGCTGAGCGATTGCTCCCGGTCGAGGCGCAGCTTGACCGAATCGAAGCTGAGCATGCGGTTGACGCTGAAATGCTGGCCGACCTCGCGCAGGAAGGGGATATATTCCAGCCGGTCGAGCCATTCGGCATTGTCGAGCATCACCGCGTCGGTCGGCCCGTCACCGAAGGTCAGGAAGCGCTCGAAGATGCGCTTGATCGAGGCGACGTTGGCCTTGATGCCGTCCTCGCCGAGCAGCTTGCGCGCCTCGTCCTTGAAGCTCGGATCGCCGATCTTGCCGGTGCCGCCGCCCATCAGCACGATCGGCTTGTGCCCGGTCTGCTGCAGCCGGCGCAGCAACATGATCTGGACCAGGCTGCCGACGTGCAGCGACGGCGCGGTCGGGTCGAAGCCGATATAGCCCGGCACGACCCCCTTGGCGGCGAGCGCGTCGAGCGCATCGGCGTCGGTCAGCTGGTGGATGTAGCCGCGCGTCGAGAGCGTGTTGAGCAGGTCGGAAGCGTAGGTCATGCGCGCAGCCGTTACACAGCCGGTGCGGCCCCGTCACCTGTCGCGACGATCGCGCACGGCGGCGGCTAGCGCCGCGGCAGCTGGCTTTGCGGATCGACCGGAGTGCGCCCCTTGCGCAGCTCGAAATGCAGCTCCGGCCGCTCGGCATAGCCGGTGTCGCCCGACAGCGCGATGGTCTGGCCGCGCTTGACGCTCTGGCCGCGCTGGACGAGCAGCTTGCTGGCATGGCCGTAAACGCTGGTCCAGCCATCGCCGTGCTTGACGATGATCAGCCCGCCGAGCGCGGCGATGCCGTCGCCGGCATAAGCGACGACGCCATCGGCGGCGGCACGCACCGGCGTGCCGATCGGCACGGCGATCTTGATGCCGTCATTGCGCTCGCCGCTGCGGCCCGGACCGAAGCGGGTGACGACGGCGCCGTCGACCGGCCAGAGGAAGCCGCCGCGCGCAAGCTGCGCCGGGGCGGCGACGACGGCGGACGGCGGCAGGACGCGCCGCGGCGTCGCCACCGGCTTGGCGGCGGCCTGGCGCGGGGCGGGGGCGGGCTCGCCACCGGTCAGGATGTCGTCGATGTCGAGCTTGAAGGCGGCGGCGCGCTCGGCGGTGGAAGGCGCACGGCCGGGGTCGCCGGGGATCAGGATGCGCTGGCCGGCGGCGAGGATATAGGGTTCCTGCAGCGCATTGGCGGCGACGATCCGCGACCATTCGACGCCATAGGCGCGGGCGATGGCGATGCCGGTCTCGCCCTGGCGGACGAGGTGGTAGCGGCCGCCGGGGATGACCAGCTGCTCGCCGGCACGCACCGGAAAGGGCGGGGCGAGGCCATTCGCGCGCGCGATCGCCGCCGCACCCGCACCGGTGCGCTCGGCGATGCGGCGCAGCGAGTCGCCGGGGGCGACGGTGTAGCGCTGGTCCGCGATGACCTTGGCGTCCGGCGTCACCGGCCGCGCCTCCCACGCCGGGCGGGCGGTACGGGGCATGCTGACCGGCTGGTCGGACTGACGCGACGGCAGGTCGTTGTCGCGCTCGACGGGAGGAGGGCGGTCGTCGGCCGGATAGGCAGGTGGCGGTGCCGGCTGGTAGGGACCGGACGGTGGTGCGTCGACGCTCGGAATGCAGCCGGCGAGCGCCAGCGTCAGCGAGGCCAGACCGGCGACGCCCGACCGCCGCATCATGTCAGCGCCGCGGCTCGAGACGGTTGCGGCCGCCCAGATAGGGCTGGAGCACGGTCGGTACCGCGACCGACCCGTCCTCCTGCTGGTAATTTTCGATCACCGCGACCAAAGTCCGCCCGACGGCGAGGCCGGAGCCGTTGAGCGTATGGACGAACCGGTTCGCCTTCTCGCCCTCCGCCCGGTAGCGTGCGTTCATCCGCCGCGCCTGGAAGTCGGTGCAGGTCGAACAGCTCGAAATCTCGCGATAGCGCGCCTGGCCGGGCAGCCAGACGTCGAGGTCGTAGGTGCGCGCCGCGGAAAAGCCCATGTCGCCGGCGCACAGCAGCATGCGCCGATAGGGCAGTTCGAGCGCGTCGAGCACGCCCTCGGCACAGGCGGTCATCCGCTCGTGCTCGTCGTCCGACGCCTCGGGGGTGACGATCGACACCATCTCGACCTTGTCGAACTGATGCTGCCGGATGTAGCCGCGGGTGTCGCGCCCGGCGGCACCTGCCTCGGATCGGAAACAGGGGGTCAGCGCGGCGAAGCGCAGCGGCAGCTCCGCCTCGCTCAGGATCGCCTCGCGGACGATGTTGGTCAGCGACACCTCGGCGGTGGGGATCAGCCAGCGGCCATCGGTGGTGCGGAACAAATCCTCGGCGAATTTGGGGAGCTGACCGGTGCCGAACACCGCCTCGTCGCGGACGAGCAGCGGCGGCGCCACCTCCTCATAGCCATGGTCGCGGCTCAGCCGGTCGAGCATGAACTGGCCGAGCGCCCGCTGCAGCCGCGCCGCGTCGCCGCGGACCAACGTGAAGCGCGCGCCGGCGATCGCCACCCCCGTTTCGAAGTCGAGGCCGATCGCCGGGCCGATCGCATCATGCTCGCGTGCCGGGAAGGGGAAGTCGCGCGGCGTGCCGCGGCTGTGCACCAGCACATTGTCATGCTCGTCGGCGCCGGCGGGCACGTCGGCGGCCGGGCGGTTGGGCAGGGCGGCGAGCGCGGTGTCGAGAGCTGCCGCGGCGTCCGCCTCGCGCACCTCCAAACCGGGCAGGGCGTCCTTGAGCGCGGCGACCTCGGCCATCAGCGCCTGCGCCCTGGCCTCGTCCTTCTGTGCCTTGGCTTGGCCGATGCCCTTCGACAGTTCGTTGCGGCGGGTCTGCGCGTCCTGCGCCGCGGCGATCGCGGCACGGCGCGCGTCGTCGAGCGCGACGAGTTGGTCGGCCTGCGGGGCGGCGCCGCGGCGGGCGAGATCGGCATCGAAGGCGGCGGGGGCTTCGCGAATGGCGCGGATGTCGTGCATGATGGCGACGGCTATGGCCGCGCCTCCTTTGCCGCGCAAGCCGGCAACCGTGCCCGGTCACCGGCGTTACCCTGTCGGTTCAACGATCAGGAGATGAGAGATGCAGGTCCCGCACAACGCCTTCGTGCTGGTCGCGGACGGGCGCAAGGCGCTGTTCTTCCGCAACGAAGGCGACAGCGATTATCCCAACCTCCAGGTCGAACATGCCGAGGAACATGCCAATCCGGCGGATCGCGACCAGAAGACCGACGCGGCCGGCGGTGCCAGTTCGACGCAGAGCGGCGCCGACGCGCCGGCGGTGGCGCAGGGCGGATCGAACCACGCCAGCGGCGGCGGTGCGCAGTTTGCCCCGTCGCGCGGGTCGATGGGCGAGACCGACTTCCACCAGCAGGAGGAGGATCGCTTCGCCGCCGAGACGGCCGAGATGCTGAAGAAGCGGGCGCTGTCGAACGCCTTTGAGACTCTGATCATCGTCGCGCCGCCCAAGACGCTGGGCGAGCTGCGTAAGCATTACCATAAGGAGGTCAGCAACCGCCTCGCCGGCGAGCTGGCCAAGGATCTGACCGGCCATACGGTCGCGGACATCGAACAGGCGCTGCATAACGCCTGACACGGCGTCATTAGGATAAACGAAGGGGCCGCCGGACTATCGTCCGCGACCCCTTCGCCCCCTCGAAACGATTCCGCTCAGGCAGCGGCGGGCTTGGCCAGCTTGCGGCGCGCGACCAGGGCCGCGGCGGCGGCACCGAACAACAGCACCATCGGCGGCGCCGGCACCGGGGCGGGCGGGCCGCCCGACGAGCCCGGCGGGCCCGGCGGCGGGCCGTGGTGGCCGCTCGACGTCCAGCCGCCGTTCGACGACCAGCCGCCGCTGGTGCTCCAGCCCTTCGAACTCGAACCGTAATTGTTCTGACCCTGACCCTGGCCCTGACCCTGGCCCTGGTTCTGGCCCTGGTTCTGGTTCTGGTTCTGTCCCTGATTCTGGCTTTGCTCGTTGTTATTGGTGTTGGTGTTCTGATTGTTGTTGGTGCTGGTGTTCTGATTGTTGTTGGTGCTCGTGTTCTGATTGCTGTTGTTATTGTTGTTGGTGCTGGTGTTCGAATTGTTGTTGCTGTTGTCGATGCCGATATCGACATTGGCACCGCCAGTCGAACTGGAGCTCGACGTCGAGCTGGACACGTTCCCCGAGGACGAACTCGACACGTTGCCCGACGATGACGAGCTGCTCGAACTGCTGCTGGAGGTCGAACCGCCGCTGGAGGTCGAGGAGATGACGACGCTGCCGCTCGATCCCGACGAGCTGCCCCCGCCGAAGAAGCCGCCGCCGAAGAAGCCGCCCCCACCGCCGCCCCAGCCGCCGCTGCCGCCGACCACCACGGGGACGCCGCCACCGCCGCCGCTGACGAAGCCCTCACCGCGCGGCAGGGGCAGCGGCACCGGCGCCGCCTGGCTGGCGACGGTGACCACAGCAGGGGCGCAGCTCGCCGTTGTGGTGGTGACGATGCGGCGACGGACAGCGCCGCGGTGCATCGCGACTTGGCGCCGCACCACGCGCTTGGCGACCGGATGTTTGACGTAGGTCAGTTTGCTCGGACGTTCCGCGACATGCACCGCGCCGCCACCGATCAGCGCCCCGCCGCATGCGCAGGCGCATAATTTTGCCAAGGCCATTCGCACGGACATGTCATTCTCTTTCGCTGCCGGCGCTGGAGCACCGTCCGTCCCGTCGTGACGATCGCTCGCCCATGCAGCAGCAAGTGCAAATCAAAGGTTTAAGTGCAAGTTCGTTAACCACCTTAGTGCGTGTCGAGACGGGATTCGCGCAGGCCCGCCAGCGGGTTAACGCGTTAATGTGCCAAGGCGAGACATCGTCGGCGTCGGCGGATTGACGTCGCGACGGCCGGAAGCGCGGAGCGTAATCGCCTTGCGCCGCGCCAATCAGCACGATTTGCAATTAAATGTCGCGAAATGGCAGCAATCGGCAACTCTGCTCGCTTGTGGCCGAGGCCCGGCATGATTATAGGCGCGATCACCATTGGGGGCGGTCCCTGGGCACTCGGGGCCGGAGGGAGAGTGGTATGGTAGCGCAATTGCATCGCGTACACGACGATACGGCCAACCCATTGCCGGCAAACGATGCCGAGGACGGCTATCGGCCAAGCGCCGATGAGCCGTTCATGAGTCTGCGTCAGCAGGCCTATTTTCGCGCCAAGCTGATCCGCTGGAAGGAAGCGATCCTGCAGGACGCGGCCGGCACGCTCAATCAACTGCAGATCGACTCGCTGCGCGAGCCTGATCTGACCGATCGTGCGTCGAGCGAGACGGACTGGTCGATCGAGCTGCGCACCCGCGACCGCCAGCGCAAGCTGATCGCGAAGATCGATGCGGCGTTGCGCCGGATCGAGGAAGGCGAATACGGCTATTGCGAGGTGACCGGTGAGCCGATCAGCCTCGGCCGGCTGGAAGCCCGTCCGATCGCAACGATGACGCTGGAGGCGCAGGAGCGTCACGAGCGCAGCGAGAAAGTGTCACGCGAAGATTGAGCGGCGAATTGCCCCCGATCGGCGATCACGCGCCCTCGGCCGCCGATCTCGCGAATCGTCGGGGCCTTCCGCGCGAGCCGGTTGCGTTGTCTGCTGCGGTGCGGTTCGAAGGCGACTCTCATCCCCATGACGTTTTGGTCCGCAATCTATCGGCCGATGGCGCGATGATCCTGTGCCCCCGGGTCATGGAGATCGGCACGACGCTCACTCTGTCGCTGCCCGCGGTCGGCGAGGTGGCGGGTACCGTCGCCTGGTGCGCGGAACAGCGGATCGGCGTGGCATTCGCGGAACCGATCGATCCGTCTCAAGCTAGCGGCTGACCGATCGGACGGTGAAAGCCCCTCCCGCAGCGGGGGAGGGGCACAACGGTCAGAGCTTCGACAGCTCTTCCTTAAGGCGCAGCTTCTGGCGCTTGAGGTCGGTCAGGATCGCCGCGTCGGGCATCGGGCGGTGGACTTCATCGGCGATGCGGCGATCGAGCGCGGCGTGCTTCGTTTCCAGAGCCTGTTGATGCGCGGTATGCATATCGGTGTACCTTCTGAATGCATCGTTGGGGGACGCAGTAAACCACTGTGGCGGCCAAATGTCCTCCCCTGATTCGGCCGAACGCGACGACCGGCGGCGACGATGCGGTGACCCGTCGGCGGCTGCAGGAGCGATGCGTATGCTTGCTGGCGGATGGTCCCGACCGTAGAGAAGAGGGGCAAGGGGGCATCATGGACGACGCGCAGATCATCGCCAGGCTGGACCTTCTCCGCACCGAGCATCGCGATCTCGACGCGGCCATTGCCGCGCTGGCGACGACGGCAACGCCGGATCAGCTGCAAATCGCGCGACTGAAGAAGCGCAAGCTGCGGCTGAAGGACCAGATCAGTGCCTTGGAAGACGAATTGATCCCGGACATTATCGCGTGACGGCGACCCGGATCGGTACAGATGGGGCCATCTTGATGCTGGGACGGAATGCCGGCCTATGCCACCGGTGACCGTATGACGATCCGTCGCCGCGAATCACCGATCCACACCCGCTTGCTCGACACGCTCTATACGGAGGCGATGCTGCTCGCCGACGAGGCGCGCGGTTATTTCGACGAAGACGGCCGTGCCGAGCGCGACGCGCTCGATCCCCTGGTCCGGGTCGGCTTCTCGTGCGAATCGCTGAAGGTGACGACCCGTCTGATGCACGTCATCGCCTGGCTGCTGACCCAGCGCGCGGTTGACGCGGGCGAGATGCGCGAGCGGGATGCGCTCGATCCGGCACGGCGGCTGGGCCATGCGCCGCAGTTCGACGCCGACCTGTTGCAAGCGCTGCCGCCGCGTGCCCGCTCGCTGGTCGCGGCCAGCGCCGATCTCCACCGCCGCGTCGGCCTGCTCGATGCGGCACAGGATATGATGGCGGCGCCGAGCCCGGTGCATGGCCTGCACGACCGGCTGGCGCAGGCGTTCTGACTAGAGCGCGCCCGGCCCGATCATCGATCAGCGACGAAGCCGATCGTGGGCGGCGCGATATTCGTCGCTGAGTCGCGCGACGAGATCGGCGGCCGGCATCACGTGATCGACGACGCCGATGCCCTGACCGGCGCCCCAGATGTCGCGCCAGGCCTTGGCCTTGCTGCCATTGCCGCCGCCGAAGTCCATCGTCTTGAGGTCGCCTTCGGGCAGATGGTCGGGATCGAGTCCCGCTGCCTCGATCGACGCACGCAGATAATTGCCGTGCACGCCGGTGAACAGGTTGGAATAGACGATGTCCGCCGCCCGCGCCGCGACCACCGCATCCTTATAGGCGGGAGCGGCATTGGCCTCGTCGGTCGCGATGAAGGGCGAGCCGATATAGGCAAGGTCGGCACCCATCGCCTGCGCGGCGAGGATCGCGCCGCCGGTGGCGATCGATCCGGACAGGGCGAGCGGGCCATCGAACCACTGGCGGATCTCCTGCACGATCGCGAAGGGCGACAGCCGGCCGGCATGACCGCCGGCGCCGGCCGCCACGGCGATCAGGCCATCTGCGCCCTTTTCCACCGCCTTGCGCGCAAACCGGTCGTCGATGACGTCGTGCAGCGTGACGCCCCCCCAGCCGTGCACCGCGGTGTTGAGATCCTCCCGCGCGCCGAGCGAGGTGATGACGATCGGCACCTGCCATTTGGCGCAGGTGGCGAGATCCGCTTCGAGCCGGTCGTTGGACTTATGGACGATCTGGTTGACCGCAAAGGGGGCCGCCGGCGCGTCGGGATGGTCACGATTGTAGGCGGCCAGTTCCTCGGTGATCCGATGCAGCCATTCGTCGAGCAGCGTCTGCGGCCGCGCATTGAGCGCCGGAAACGAGCCCACGATCCCCGCCTTGCACTGCGCGATCACCAGGTCCGGGTTGGAGATGATGAACAGCGGCGAGCCGATGACGGGCAGGCGCAGGCGATCGAGCGGGGCGGGCAGGGTCATGATCGGTTTTCTAGCGCAACGGATCACCCTGTCCAGCGCACGATGGCCGTGCCGAGCGCTTGCGAGGCGCCGGCAAAGGTGTAGGAACACGCTCATACACTGACTGAGGATGTCCGTCGCTCATGAAGCTCTCCGTCTCGAAGCTCTCCTTTGCTGCTGCACTCGCCTTTTCGGTCTCGGCCCCCGCCCTGGCGGCGGGTTCGCTGCCCAAGACGGTGGTGCCCGTGCTCTACGACATCACCGTCACCCCCGACGCGCAGGCAATGACCTTCTCCGGCAGCGAGACGGTGACGGTCGACGTCAAGAGCGCGACGCGGACCATCGTGCTCAACGCCGCCAATCTGACGATCACCAACGCCACCGTCGATGGCAAGCCGGCGACCTATGCGCTCAACCCGGAAGCGCAGCAGCTGACGCTGACGCTGCCCGCGGCGGCGGGCGTTGGCCGCCATCAGGTCGCGCTGCGCTGGACCGGGACGATCAATCAGTCGGCCTCCGGCCTGTTCGCGATCGACTATACCAATCAGGACGGGTCCAAGGCGCGGATGCTCGCGACCCAGTTCGAGGCGCCGGACGCGCGCCGCTTCGCGCCGATGTGGGACGAGCCCGCGTTCAAGGCGAAGTTCCGGTTGAAGGCGGTCGCGCCCAAGGGGCAGCTCGCCTTTTCCAATATGCCGGCGACCAACATCGCCAGCCAGGCAGACGGCAAGCAATTGTACAGTTTCGCCGAGACGCCGGTCATGTCGAGCTATCTGCTGTTCCTCGGCATGGGCGATCTCGAGCGCAAGACGGTCAAGGCCGGCAACGTCGAGATCGGCGTGATCTCGCGCCGCGGCGTCGTCGATCAGGGCGATTACGCTTTGGCGTCCGCCAAGCGCCTGCTGACCTATTACAACGATTATTTCGGCACGCCCTATCCGCTGCCCAAGCTCGACATGATCGCCGGTCCGGGATCGAGCCAGTTCTTCAGCGCGATGGAGAATTGGGGCGCGATCTTCTATTTCGAGCCGGAGCTGCTGTTCGATCCCAAGCGGGCGACGGAAAGCGGCCGCCAGCGCATCTTCACCGTCGTCGCGCACGAGATGGCGCACCAGTGGTTCGGCGACCTCGTCACCATGGCCTGGTGGGACGATCTGTGGCTGAACGAGGGCTTCGCGTCGTGGATGGAGGGCAAGGCCTCCAACGACCTCAATCCGTCGTGGAATGCGGGTGCGGAAGAGGTCGCCGGCGCCCGTGAGGCCGCGATGGGCATCGACGCGACGGCGGCGACGCATCCGATCATTCGCAAGGTCGAGACGGTCGACCAGCTGGCCGAGGCCTTCGACGGCATCACCTACTCGAAGGGGCAGGCGGTGATCGGCATGCTCGAATCGACGCTCGGTCCCGACGCCTTCCGCAGCGGTATCCGCCGCTACATGGCGAAGTACAAATACGGCAACACGGTCACCGACCAGCTGTGGGAGGAGCTTTCGGCGGCGTCGGGCACGCCGATCGCCGGCATCGCGCATGACTTCACCTTGCAGGGCGGCGTGCCGCTGGTCAGCCTGACCAATGCGCGCTGCGTCAACGGCACCACCAGCGCGACGCTGGCGCAGGGGCGTTTCGGTCTCGACCAGCCGTCCAAGACGCCGCAGACCTGGCACGTGCCGCTCGTTGCGGGGACGGTCGGCGGGGGCGAGACCCGCGCCGTGGTCACCGGGCCGGCGACGACGATCACCGTGCCGGGCTGCGGGACGCTGATCCTCGACAAGGGCAAGGGCAGCTACACGCGGGTTCTCTACGATCAGGCCGGCCACGACGCGATCGTGCGCGACTATACCAAACTGTCGCTGCGCGACCGGCTGGGCACGCTGGGCGACGATTATGCGCTCGCCGCCGGCGGCTATCAGGACCTGTCGCGCTTCTTCGACGTGATGGGGCAGGTGACGCCGGCCGCCGATCCGATGGAGCTGGAGGTGGTCGCCGGTCGGCTCGGCAGCCTCAGCGGGCTGTTCGCCAACACGCCGCTCGAACAGCCGCTGCGCGAGCGCACGGTCAAGGTGCTGGGACCGGTGCTGCAGCGGGTCGGCTTCGCCGCCAAGCCGGGCGAAGCGGCACCGATCTCCAACCTGCGCGAAACGCTGGTCGGGCGGTTGGGCGCCAACGGCGATCCGGAAGTGACGGCACAGGCGCGGCGCTACGTCGCGCAACTGGCGACCGATCCGACGGCGATCCCGCCCGCGATCCGCAGCCCGATCCTGTCGACCTTCGCAATCAACGCGACGCCGGGGGAATGGGACCAGCTGCTCAAGCTGACCATGGCGGAGACCAACCCGGTGGCGAAGAATCGCTACGTCGGGCTGCTTGGCTATACCCGCGACACGGCGGTCGCTCAGCGGGCGCTGGAACTGCTGCGCAGCAATCAATTGACCACGCCACAGAAGGCCTCGCTGCTGCGCAGCGTTTCGGCCTTCCACCCCGACATGGCGTTCGACTGGGCGGTGGCGAACCGTGACCTGGTCAACGGCTTCGTCGAGGAAAGCCAGCGTGCCGGCTATATCGTCGCGCTCGGCGGGGGATCGAACGACCCGGCGATGCCCGGCAAGATCCAGGCCTATGCCGACCAATATATTCCGGAAGCCTCGCGCGGCGGCGTCAAGCGGACCTTGTCGAGCATCGCCGTCCGCAAGGCGGCGGCCGATCGCCTGCGTCCGGCGGTGGCACGCTGGCTGGGGCAGTGAGGCCGGTGCGCAAGCGCGAGTCTTGACAGAATTGACGCCTGGACGGTGATTCTCCGCTCCCGACGGCAGCCGGTCGCGGAGGCGGTTGAACGGTGAGAAAGAGCGTCGGTGAGCCTAGGCACACCGACGCTCTGTAGGACAGTGGTTTCTTCGACCTTCCCGCCGGCGGTGGTGGCAGCGTGTCGGCGCCGACGGAGCGGGGTTCCACGCGACGTCGCGTTTGCTAAGCCCGCTCCGCCGGCCCGTTCCCCGTAAGCGAGAGAATATTCAGCCTAATTGAACCTCGCTCGAGGGTGCTGCGCGCGGGCAGGCGTTATCGCGCCGGCAGCCCCGTTACGCGCGCCATGCCGTCGTCGCCGAACGACACCAGCCAGTTGCTGCCATCCTCGCAGGTCGCAGCCCATGCGGGCAGGCCGTTGACACCCTGCGGCTGGCGGCGGGTACCGGCCACGCCCTGACATTGGTGGCCGGCATCGCGGATCGCGCGCAGCATCACACCCTGGCGCTGACCTTCCGACAGTGCGCCGACCTTGGCGGCGAAGCCACCCGGCTTGGGGGCTGCGGCAGCGGCTTGATTGCCGGCGGGTGCCGGCTCCGTCGAGTTGCAGGCGCTTGCGAGTAGCGCCAGCGCCATCGGCGCCAAGAGTCCGATCGTCCGGTTCGTCATCATCGTGCCTCCCTTTGCATACGATGCAACAACGCCTGTCCGAGCCAAAGGCCGCGTGTCGCCCCGCGGCGCTGACCCGCGCGCATGACACTATAGTGTCCGATTTATGAAGGCGACTGTCGCGTAACGGTAGCCCAACTGACACGGACGGCTGCCACAGCGCTGAGGAAGATGTGACACGAATTGTGACGTGTGAAGGAGCATCTTCTTGTCAGTACAGATGAACACCGCCGGCGTCGCCAAGGCCTATGATCGTTGGGCGCCGGTCTACGACCTCGTCTTCGGCCCGGTGTTTCGCCAGGGCCGCGCCGCGGCAATCCGGGCGGCGGAAGGCGTCGGCAGGCGCATCCTGGAGGTCGGCGTCGGCACCGGCATCTCGCTGCCCGGCTATTCGGCGGATAGCCGCATTGTCGGCGTCGACATTTCCGAGGACATGCTGGGCAAGGCGCGTGATCGGGTCCGCCGCCTGAAGCTCGACAATGTCGAGGCGATCGAGGTCGGCGATGCCGAGGCGCTCCATTATCCGGACAACGCCTTCGACTGCGTGGTCGCGCAATATGTCGTGTCCGCGGTGCCGCACCCGGAGCGGGCGCTCGACGAATTCGCCCGTGTCTGCCGCCCCGGTGGGGAGATCGTCGTCACCACCCGCGTCAGCGCCAGCGGCGGGATGCGCGGCAAAATCGAAAAGGGGCTGATGCCGATCACCAGCCGGCTCGGCTTCCGCACCGACTTTCCGTTTTCGCTCTATGAGGATTGGGCGGCGGGGCGTGCCGACGTGACGCTGATCGAGGCGCGGCCGATCCCGCCGCTCGGTCACTTCTCGCTCGTCCGTTTCGCCAAGACCGCCTCGGTACAGGATCAGGTGCAATGACCAATTTCCGCGCGCAGCTCGCCGAACAGCGGTGGGACGATCATCGCTATTATCATCACAGCCTGGTCAACCAGAGCCTTCACTTCGTCAGCGCCTGCACGTTCCTGACGGCCTATGCCTTGCTGTTCGTCGACACCGCGGTGGCGAGCCTGCTCGCCTGGGGAGTGGCGATGACGAGCCGCCAGGCGGGGCATTTCTTCTTCGAGCCCAAGGGCTACGACCATAAAAACGACGCGAGCCACGAACATAAGGAAGAGATCAAGGTCGGCTACAATCTGGCGCGCAAGGTCGTGCTGATGAGCCTGTGGGCGGCGATCCCGGTGGCGCTGTTCCTGGCGCCGACGCTGGGCGGGCTGCTGGCCGCGCCGGACGGGTGGCAGACGACGCTGCGCCGCGTCGGGACCGCCTGGCTGTTCCTCGGCGCGGGAGCCATCGTCTTCCGCTCGGTGCAGCTGTTCTTCCAGCGCGACATCGAGACCGGGCTGGTCTGGGCGACGAAGATCGTCACCGACCCGTTCAACGATTTCAAGATGTACAAGAGTGCGCCCGGCCGATTGCTGCGCGGCGAGCGGTTCGACGACCCCGACGCGGTCGCACACGGCTGACGCGTCGGCATCGTGGCGGAGCGGGAGGGGCGGCGCCGCGGCCGCCCCTTCTCGTGTCAGCGGCGGCCCAGCCGCACGGCGATCGATTCGCGCAGCAGCCGCCGCCGCACCAGTTTGTTGGTGATGCCCTCGGGATGCCAGAACCAGCCATCCGCCTGCATCGCCCGTACCGCGACGACGAAACGTTCGACGATCTCCGCGAACAGCGTGTCGTCGATGTCGAGGCTGAAGATCAGCCGCCCGGTGCCGACCCAGCTCAGTGCCAGCCCCTCGGCGCGGAGGTAATATTGCAGCATCCAATTATAGGCCGATGGCGCGTCGTAGAGGACGGTCCAGATCGTCTGGAGATTGGCGACCCGCACCGGCAACTTCTCCGCGGCGAGCGCGGCGTTGAGCCGGGCCGCGCGGTCGTGCCAGCGTTCGTCCAGACCGTCGTACAGCGCCTGCCCCTCGGGCGTGTCGAGGTACCGCAGGAAGGCGTTCATCGCGCCCATGACATAGGGATGGGCGTTGAACGTGCCGCGCGCGAAGCAGATGTCGACGGGGCGATCGTCGCGCCAGCGCTTCATCAGCGCGGCGCGGCCGGCGAGCACACCGACCGGCAGGCCGCCGCCGAGCGTCTTGCCATAGGTGACGAGATCCGGCGTGACCCCGAAATATTCCGCGGCACCGCCACGCGCGAGGCGGAAGCCGACGAACACCTCGTCGAGGATCAGCACGATGCCGTTGCCGCGGCACACCTCCGCCAGCCGGCGCAGCCAGGCGCCATAGGCCTCGCGATCCGCCGCCGCCGTGCGGCCGCCGTCGACCAGCTGGCCGTCGGATGGCGCGGCGCCATTGGGGTGCATCGCCTGCAGGGGGTTGACCAGCACGCAGGCGATGTCCTTGCGGCTGGCGAGCACGCGCAACGTCTGCTCCGACTGATCCGCGAGCGTCAGCGTGCCGTCGGCGGGAACGGGGTTGCCGATCCCCGGCTGCACGTCGCCCCACCAGCCGTGATAGGCGCCGGCGAAGCGGACGATGCGGCGACGGCGGGTGTGATAGCGGGCGAGCCGCACCGCCTGCATCACCGCCTCCGTACCGGACATATGGAACGAGACCTCGTCCATGCCGGATATCGCGCAAATGCGGGCGACATTGTCGGCCGTCACCGGGTGCAGCCCGCCGAGCACCGGACCCAATTGCTCGACCAGCGCCGCGCCCTCCCGGATCATCCGCTTGTACGCCTCATAACCGAGCAGGTTGACGCCGTAGGAGCCGGTCAGGTCGATCAGCCGGTTGTCGTCGAGATCGTAGACGCATGGCCCCTCGGAACGGGCGAGGAAGGCACCGGTGCCAAGCGTCTCGCGCACGCGGCGGCTGAACTGGAAGGGCACGCGATAGACGCCGGTGAACTGCAGGTCGGACAGGCCGTCGCGGGCTTCGCGGGTAAGGGCGAGCGTCCTGGCGAAGCGCTCCGCGTACAGGGCGCCGAGGCGCTCGAAGCCGGCGTGGCGGCGGCTGGCGATCTCCTCGGGCGCGTCGTCGGCGCGGAAGAAGCGATCGGGGCCGTATTCGTAAAAGGGGATCAGGCCGGCGATACGCTTGGCCATGCGGACATGGCCGCCGAGCGAGCGATGCTTGGCGCGCGACAGCGCGAGACGCTGGCGGCCCTTGGTGGCGGCGAGCAGACCGGCGCCCGCGGCGATCGGATAGAGGAGGAGCGACATGACCGCGCTTGAGCGCATCCGGGTGACGTCACGATGACAGCCCCGAAGGGCCTGATGCGGCTGCTGTTACAGGAGGACATTAATTTCCTGCTCACCAACCGCCTGCCGCGGCGATTCGCCACCCGGATGGTCGGGCGGATCGCTGCGGTCGAGCATCCGCTGGTGGCGCGGCCGGCGCTGGCGCTGTGGCGCTTTTTCGGCGGGGTCGATCTGTCGGATGCGGCGACGACACGCTTCCGCTCACTGCGCGATGGCTTCACGCGGGCGCTGCGGCCGGGCGCGCGGGCCTTCGATCCCGATCCGGCGACGATCGCCTCGCCCTGCGATGCGATCGTCGGTGCGCATGGGCGGATCGACGGCGATCGCCTGTATCAGGTCAAGGGCTTCCCCTACCGGCTCGGCGAGTTGATCCCCGATGCCGCGGTGGCGGACAGGTTCCGCGACGGCAGCTTCGTGACGCTGCGGCTGACCGCGGGCATGTACCACCGCTTCCACGCGCCGCACGATCTGACCGTGGAGGGCGTGACCTATCTTTCGGGCGACTGCTGGAACGTCAATCCGATCGCGCTCAAGCGGGTCGAACGGCTGTTCTGCCGCAACGAGCGGGCAGTGATCGAGGCGCGGTTGGCGGACGGCACGCCGCTGCTGCTGGTGCCGGTTGCGGCGATCCTGGTGGCGAGCATCCGGCTGTCCTTCCTCGACACCGAGCGATCGTTGCGGGACGTCGGCTCGGCGCGGGTGGCCTGTGACGCGCGCCTCAGCAAGGGCGACGAAATGGGCTGGTTCGAACATGGTTCGACCATCGTCGTGTTCCTGCCGGCCGGCGTCGGGCTGGCGCCGGGTCTGGTCGAGGGGCAGGCGATCCGGGCCGGCAAGGCGCTGGCGTCGCGCTAGCCGTTGCGCTCGCGGCGCAGCTGGTTCCAATAGTCGAGCCGTTCCTGCAGGCGCTTCTCGAAGCCGCGACCGCTCGGCGCGTAGAAGGTCTGCGGCGGCAATTCGGCCGGCCAGTAATTGGCGCCCGAGAAGCCGTCCGGCGCGTCATGATCATAGGCGTAATCGGCGCCATAGCCGATCTGCTTCATCAGCTTGGTCGGTGCGTTGAGGATATTGTCCGGCGGCATCAGCGATCCCGTCTCCTTCGCCGTCCGCCACGCCTTCTTCTGCGCCATATAGGCGGCGTTCGATTTGGGCGCGGTGGCGAGATAGAGGCAGGCCTGGGCGATCGCCAGCTCGCCGTCCGGCGAGCCGAGGAAGTCGTAGGTGTCCTTGGCGGCGATACACTGGACCAGCGCCTGCGGATCGGCGAGGCCGATGTCCTCGACCGCGGCACGGGTCAGGCGGCGGAGCACGTAGAGCGGCTCCTCGCCGGCGGTCAGCATGCGGGCGAGATAGTAGAGCGCCGCCTGCGGATCGGAGCCGCGGATCGATTTGTGGAGCGCGCTGATCAGATTGTAATGCCCCTCACGGTCCTTGTCGTAGACCGCCACGCGCCGCTGCAGGAAGGCGGACAGGCCGGCGGGATCGAGCGGCGCGGACAGGTCGACGGAGAACAGGGTTTCCGCCTGGTTGAGCAGGAAGCGGCCGTCGCCGTCGGCCTGCGCGACCATCGCCGCGCGCGCCTCCTGGGTCAGCGGCAAGGGGCGGCCCTCCAGCGCCTCGGCGCGGTCGAGCAGCTTGCCGAGCGCCTCGGCACCCAGACGGTGGAGGATCAGCACCTGCGCCCGGCTGAGCACCGCGGCATTGAGCTCGAACGACGGATTTTCCGTGGTCGCGCCGACCAGGGTGACGGTGCCGTCCTCGACATAGGGCAGGAAACCATCCTGCTGCGCGCGATTGAAGCGGTGGATCTCGTCGACGAACAGCAACGTGCGCCGGCCGAGGCGGGCGTGGTCGCGGGCCTCGGCAAAGGCCTTCTTGAGGTCGGCGACACCCGAGAAGACGGCGGAGATGGCGACGAAGCGCAAGGACACGGCGTCGGCGAGCAGGCGCGCGATGGTGGTCTTGCCGGTGCCCGGCGGACCCCAGAGGATCATCGACGACAGCCGCCCGGCGGCGACCATCCGCCCGATCGCGCCGTCGGGGCCGGTGAGATGCTCCTGCCCGACGACCTCGTCGAGCCGCTGCGGGCGCAGCCGGTCGGCAAGCGGGGCATCGGCCGCGGCCGGGGCGGGGGTCGGCTCCGGTTCGAGGCCGGTGAGCAGGTCTGCCATGGTGCCGAGATAGGGTGTGGCGGCGACGCCGTCACCTGGGCTGGCAGCCGGAAGTTCTCGAAAGTCGCGCGTATACGCCATGGTCCCAGCATAATGAGATATATCGCAGACAGTCTTGACTCTTTTGATCTGCGATATATCTTCGCGACATGGGACGACAGGAGACCATGATGTTCGGACACAGACACGAAGGGCACCGCATGGGGCGGGGCCATGGCCACGGACGCGACCATGGCTTCGGACCGCGCGGCGGCTGGGAGCAATGGGGCGAGCGGCTGGAGCAGGGCTTTGCCGAGCTGTTCGGCGAGCACGGCCGGGGAGGCGGCGGCGGGCGGCGGCGGATGTTCGACGGCAGCGAACTGCGCCTCGTGCTGCTGAAGATGATCGCCGACACGCCGCGCCACGGCTACGAACTGATCAAGGCGGTCGAGGAGCTGACCGGCGGCGCCTATGCGCCGAGCCCCGGCGTGGTCTATCCCGCGCTGACCATGCTCAACGAGATGGAGCTGATCGAGGAGCAGGCAAGCGAGGGCGCGCGCAAGCGCTTCGCGGTGACCGAGGCGGGACGGGCGCATCTGGCGGAGCGGGCCGAGCTGGTCGCCGCGCTGATGGCCAGGCTGACCGGGCTGGGCGAGCATCGGGCGCGCACCGACCGCGTGCCGATCCGGCGGGCGATGCGCAACCTGCGCACCGTGCTGCAGAACCGGCTGGAGGCCAACGATCTGTCGGAAGAGGCGGCACATGATGTCGCCGAGCTGATCGACGAGGTCGTCCGCAAGATCGAGCGGCTGAAATGAGCGTCTCGGTGGCACGCGTGCCGACCCATTCGGCCAGCCGCTATCTCCAGCAGCTCGCCAAGCATTGGAGCCACAAGATGGAGGTCCGCTATTCGGAGGAGGAGGGCGAGATCGCCTTTCCCAACGGATCGCGACTGCAGATGCGGGCGGACAGCGAAACGCTCGACCTGATCCTGACCGTGGCGGAGGGTGAGGACGAGGCGCGGATGCGCGAGGTGGTGGCGAGCCACCTCGACCGCTTCGCCTTTCGCGAGGCGCCGCTGACCTTCGACTGGCGGGCGGGATAGGTCGGACCCTCGCTCATCACCGTCATTCCCGCGAAGGCGGGAATCCAGATTGGCTGACGTCAGCATTTAGTCCGAAACGTCAGCGGTTCTGGATCCCCGCCTTCGTGGGGATGACGACGTTGCGGGCGTTAGTGCTCAGCGCGTTGCCGTACGTAGCTTTTCAGCCTGAAGCTTCAAATACGCGTCGAGCACCGCCTGATTCGCCGTATCCCATTTGTAGCCGGCCGCGGCGGCGTGGCCGGCGTGACCCATGTTGGTGCGGAGCACGGGATCGCCGGCGATGCGGGCGATCGCATCGGCATAGCCGGCAATGTCACGGGGGCTGACCAGATAGCCGGTGACGCCGTCCTCGACGAGGTCGACCGCGCCGGTCGCGCGCGCGGCGACGACCGGCACGCCGGCGGCCATCGCCTCGGTGGTGACGTTGCCGAACGTCTCCGTAATGCTGGGATTGAAGAAGATGTCCATCGACGCGACCGCCCGGCCCAGCGCGTCGCCCGACTGGAAGCCGGCGAACACCGCACCCGGCGCGGCCTCGGCGAACCATGCCTCCGCCGGGCCCTTGCCGATCACCAGCGCCTTGTGGCGCACCCCGCGACGGCGCAGTTCGGCGAGCACGTCGGCAAAGACGTCGAGGCCCTTTTCCTTAACCAGCCGGCCGAGGAAGCCGATCGCCACCTCGTCGTCGGCGATGCCGAGCGACCGGCGCCAGTCAGGGCTGCGGCGGTCGGGACGGAAGCGGTCGTGGTCGATGCCGCGCGACCACAGCGTCATCGGCGTGGTCACGCCCCATTCGCGCATCGTCGCGCCCATGCTGGGGCTGGGCGGCATGACCAGACCGACGCGATTGTAGAAGCGCGTCATGATCGCCTTGATCAGCGGTTCGATGAAGCCGATCTTGTAGTAGCGGAAATAGGTTTCAAAGCGGGTGTGGAACGAGGCGACGACGGGCACGCGGTGCCGCCGTGCCCAGGTGACCGCGCCGTGATTGAGGAACTCGGGCGCGGAGACGTGGACGATGTTGGGCGCGAAGGCCTCCAGATCGGTGCGCGTCGCCGCGGGCAGATATCGGCCCAGACGATATTCGGCGCGGCCGCCCGGCATCGGGATCGCCGGCACCGAGACGAGATCCCCGGTCGGCGGAAAGGCGGGCGGATCGATGGTCGGCGAATAGACGCGCACCGTCACGCCCTGGCGCAGCAGATGCCCGACCAGCAGGTTGAGCGCCTGATTGGCGCCGTCGCGCGTGTAATTGTAGTTGCCGCTGAACAGCGCGACGCGAAGATCCGACGGTTGCATGACGGCGTCGGCCATAGCGCGGCGATTGCGGCACGACTATGTCGGGGCGCAACCGACGAGGGAGTTGACGACCATGGCCGACCTATCCGCCTTTCCGATCACGCAGCGCTGGCCGGCGCAATATCCCGATCGCATCCAGCTCTACTCGCTGCCGACGCCCAATGGCGTCAAGGCGTCGATCATGATCGAGGAGACGGGCCTGCCGTATGAGGCGCATCTGGTCGATTTCGCCAAGGACGACCAGAAGTCGGACGCCTTCGTCTCGCTCAACCCGAACGGCAAGATCCCGGCGATGATCGATCCGGAAGGGCCGGGCGGCGTGCCGCTGACGCTGTTCGAAAGCGGTGCGATCCTGCTCTATCTGGCGGAGAAGACCGGCCAGCTGCTCGGCCAGGGGCCGGCGGACCGGTGGCAGGCGATCCAGTGGGTGATGTTCCAGATGGGCGGCGTCGGTCCGATGTTCGGCCAACTCGGCTTCTTCAACAAATTCGCCGGCAAGGATTGGGAGGACAAGCGGCCGCGCGACCGCTACGTCGCGGAGGCGCAGCGGCTGCTCGGCGTGATGGACCGGGTGCTGGCCGATCGCAGCTGGTTCCTCGGTGACCATTATTCGATTGCGGACATCGCCATGCTGGGCTGGGTGCGCAACCTGATCACCTTCTACGAGGCGCGCGAGCTGGTCGGCTTCGACCAGTTCGGCAATGTCGCGGCCTGGCTGGAGCGGGGGCTGGCCCGACCGGCGGTGCAGCGCGGCCTCAACATCCCGCCGCGAGGATAGGCCTAGCGGAAATCCTCCCCGCTCGCGGGGAGGGGGCCGCCGAAGGCGGTGGAGGGCTTTCCACGGGCGTTGCGCTGCGTGGACGGCCCCCTCCGTCAGCGCTGACGCGCTGCCACCTCCTCGTGCCGGGGAGGATTGCTGTTCCCTAATCGTTCCTGCGTCGCTATATCCGCCGCCATGGCGAAGCCCCAGAAACGATATGTCTGCCAGGCCTGCGGATCGGTGTCGCACCGCTGGGCGGGGCAGTGCGCCGATTGCGCGGAATGGAACACCTTGGTCGAGGAAGCGCCCTCGGTGGTCACGCCGTTCCACGCCAAGCACAATCTGCAGAGCGGCGGGCGGGCGGTGCAACTGGTCGGGCTCGACGCGGACATCGCGCTGCCCGAACGGATGGCGACGGGGATCGCCGAGCTGGACCGGGCGCTCGGCGGCGGCTTCGTCGAGGGATCGGCGACGCTGATCGGCGGCGATCCCGGCATCGGCAAGTCGACGTTGCTGTTGCAGGCGGCGGCGAAGCTGGCGAGCGCTGGGCGGGGCGTGGCGTACGTCTCCGGCGAGGAAGCGGCGGACCAGGTGCGGCTGCGGGCGCGGCGGCTGGGGCTGGGCGCGGCGCCGGTGCAGCTGGCGGCGGCGACCTCGACCCGCGACATCCTCACCACCCTGTCGATGGGCGCGCCGCCGGCGCTGCTGGTGATCGATTCGATCCAGACGATGCATTCCGACACGATCGAGGGCGCGCCCGGCACGGTCAGCCAGGTGCGCGCCTCGGCGCAGGAGCTGATCCGCTTCGCCAAGGAGCGCGGCACCGCGCTGGTGCTCGTCGGCCATGTCACCAAGGACGGCAGCATCGCCGGGCCGCGCGTGCTGGAGCATATGGTCGACACCGTGCTCGCGTTCGAGGGCGAACGCAGTCACCAATATCGAATCCTGCGCGCGATCAAGAACCGTTTCGGCGGCACCGACGAGATCGGCGTGTTCGCGATGCAGAACGAGGGGCTGAGCGAGGTGTCCAACCCCTCGGCGCTGTTCCTGACCAACCGCGAGGAGGGGGTGACGGGGGCGACCGTCTTCCCGGCGCTGGAGGGGACGCGGCCGGTGCTGGTCGAGATCCAGGCGCTGACCGTCCGGCTGGCGAGCGGGGCGACGCCGCGTCGCGCGGTGGTCGGCTGGGACAGCGGCAGGCTGGCGATGATCCTCGCCGTGCTGGAGGCGCGCTGCGGCCTCTCCTTCTCCTCGGCGGAAGTCTATCTCAACGTCGCCGGCGGCTATCGCGTGCAGGACCCGGCAGCCGACGTCGCAGTGGCGGCGGCGTTGGTGTCCGCGCTATCTGAACGGCCGGTACCGGTCGATGCGGTGGCGTTCGGCGAGATTTCCCTGTCGGGGGAGATCCGCCCGGTGGCGCATGGCGCGTTGCGGCTAAAGGAGGCGGCGAAGCTCGGCTTCGAACGGGCGCTGGTGCCGGTGGCGATGACCAAGGGTGGCGAGGACGGCGGGCTGAAGCTGGCGGGATTCCGCACGCTGGCACAATTCGTCGACCATATGCTCGGCCGGGGATGAGGCGAAGGGGGCGGGCGGCTGGGCCGCGCCGCCCCGCTGGGCGTCTCGATACGGCCGCTATTCCTTGAAATGCGGCGGGCCGAGATCGTCCGGCGCCTGCTCGACCGTGCCGGCACGGCCGGTCAGCGGATAGCCGTCGCCGCCGCCGGCGTCGCTGTTGAGATCGTCGCCGGGATTGCCGCCGCCGGCGGACGATCCGCTGCCGTGCACCTCGCCGGTCTCTGGGTCGAAATAGGCGCGGCGGCCGTTGTCGGCGGGCAGGTTCGGATCGCGCGGCGGCGGTGAGTCGCCGGGGCGCGCGCCGACCGTGCCGCTGGGGTTGTCGCGTCCCATCGCGGCCTCGCGCTCGCGATTATAGTCCTGGCCGAAGGTGCCCTGATCGGCGTCGAACGGGCCGCGGTCGCCGCGCTCGGGATCGACCTTGCTGTCGTTCATCATCGTCTCCTCGGGTCTGCCGGGGTCAACGTCCCGCAGGGTCAGGAATATCCATGGGCCGGGCAGGGGAACGGCGGGCGGGGTGCCGGGGCCTTTCCTTTTCGCGCCGGCGATATATATACCGATCGATATGGAAAGTGATCTGGCCCTGGCGCCGGCCCCCGCGTCCAAGGGGCGGCCGCGCGAATTCTGCACCGATGCCGCGCTCGCCGCGGCGCTGCGCGTATTCTGGAGCAAGGGCTATGAGGCGGCTTCGCTCACCGACCTGACCGAGGCGATGGGGATCACCCGGCCGAGCCTCTATGCCGCCTTCGGCAACAAGGAGGCGCTTTTCCACAAGGCGCTCGACCTCTACGAGCAGGAGAAGCTGGCCTATACCCGCCGGGCGCTGGAACAGCCGAGCGCGCGGGCGGTGGCGGAGCATATCCTACGTGGCGCGCTGGCGGCCCAGATGGGGCGCGACGAGCCGCACGGCTGCCTCGGCGTGATCCACTCCATGGCCTGCGGCGACGAGGCGCAGGCGATCAAGGCGGCGGTCATCGCACGGCGCCAATCGTCGCAGCAGGCGCTGGTCGACCGCTTCGCCCAGGCGCAGCGCGATGGCGACCTGCCCGCGACGATCGATGCGACCGGCCTGACCCATTTTCTCTATGCCCTGTTGCAGGGGATGGCGGTGCAGGCGTCGTCAGGCGCGACGCGCGCCGATCTGGAGCGGGTGGTCGATACCGCGCTGCAGATCTGGCCGGGCCGCTGAGCGGAGCGCCCGACGGGCGAAAATCTTTTTCTACCGACCGGTACATAATGCTTGACCGAGGGTGAACGGGCTTCTATACCGATCAGTATAGAAGATCGGTAGCAAGCGAAGCGAACCGCCGGTCGGCTTTCGGCAAGATGACAGGTTGACCGCGGCAAGCGCGTCCCTCCCGACGGGAGCGGCGGGGTCGGCGCGCAACTGGCGAAGAGGGAGGTACACATGGCCTATCTGGCATTCGCGGAGCCCGGCATGGCAGGCTATGCCCGCGTCGAGGCGGTGCGGCGGCTGACGCTGGTCGAGGACCGGCCGAGCCTGAGCGAATTGGAGCGGTCGGTGATCGCGCTGGCACGCCGCGACGGACCGTCGAGCCTGCGCGCGCCGGGCGTGCTGTCGCGGCTGCTCGAATGGGTGTTCGGCATCAAGGCGAGCACGCAGCTCGCCGATCCGAAGCTGGAGGCGCTGCGCCGCATCGCGGTGCTGAGCTGGCGCCGCGGCTATTCGGTGCCGTCGGCCGAGGTCCGCGCCTTCCTCGCCTCGGGCTATTCGCCGGCGGAATATGAGCTGGTCGTCGACGGCATCGCCGCGGCGCGCGAGGCGGAGGCGCATCGCCGCGCCTGAGCCGACCGGCTGTCGTACCCCCTCACTGCGATCGCGTCCGCGCCACGGCGCGGCGCCATCCCTCGACTAAATGCGCGCGCTGCGCGTCCGCCATCCCCGGCATGAACCGCTGCCCCCGCCGCCAGGTCGCGGCCAGCGCGGCGCGATCGGGCCAGACGCCGGTCGCCAGCCCCGCCAGAAAGGCGGCGCCGCGCGCGGTGGTTTCGAGATGCTCCGGCCGCTCGACCGGCACCTCCAAAAGATCGGCGAGGAATTGGCAGAGCCAGTCGTTCGCCGCCATGCCGCCGTCGACGCGTAGCGCGGCCGGCGCATCGCCGCCGTCGTCGGCCATCGCCTGCATCAGGTCGCGCGTCTGATAGCCGACCGCCTCCAGCGCCGCGCGGGCGAGATGCGCCTGGGTGGCGCCCAGCGTCAGGCCGAAGATCGCGCCGCGCGCCTCCGGGTCCCAATAAGGCGCGCCGAGCCCGACGAAGGCGGGGACCATATAGACGCCATGGCTGTCGGGGACGGTGGTGGCGAGGTCGTTGGTCTGACTGGCATGGGTGATGACGCCGATGCCGTCGCGCAGCCATTTGACCGCGGCGCCGGCGACGAAGATCGATCCCTCCAACGCATAGGTGGTGCGGCCGTCGAGCCGCCAGGCCGGCGTGGTGAGCAGGCGGTTGCCCGACGCGACCGCCTCTTCGCCGGTGTTGAGCAGCAGGAAACAGCCAGTGCCATAGGTCGACTTGGCCATGCCGGCCTCGAAACAGGCCTGGCCGAACAGCGCCGCCTGCTGGTCGCCGGCGATGCCAGCGATCGGGATCGCCGCGTCGAACAGGCCGGCGGCGGTGTCGCCGAAGACATGGGCATTGTCATGGACCTCGGGCAGCAGCGCCATCGGCACCCCGAACAGGCGGCAGAGATCCGCGTCCCAGGCGCCGGTGTGGATGTTGAACAGTAGGGTGCGGCCGGCGTTGGTGACGTCGGTCGCATGCACCGCGCCGCCGGTCAGCCGCCAGAGCAGGAAGCTGTCGATGGTGCCGAAGGCGAGCTCGCCGCGCTCCGCCCGCGTCCGCACGCCGGGCAGCGTGTCGAGCATCCAGGCGAGCTTGGTGGCGGAGAAATAGGGGTCGAGCAGCAGGCCGGTCCGGGCGCGGACCATGTCCTCATGCCCCTCGGCGCGCAGCCGGGCGCAGACATCGGCGGTGCGGCGATCCTGCCAGACGATCGCGCGATGGACGGGCGCGCCGGTTGCGCGGTCCCACAGCACCACCGTCTCGCGCTGGTTGGTGATGCCGATGCCGGCGATGCCGGCCGCGCCGACGCCGCTGTCGGCGATCGCGCGCCGGGCGACGGCGAGCGTGTCGCGCCAGATGTCGTCCGGATCGTGCTCGACCCAGCCGGGCTGCGGATAATGTTGCGCGAATTCGACCTGAGCCGTGGCGACGGGTTGCGCGCGCACATCGAAAACGATCGCGCGCGTCGAGGTGGTGCCCTGATCGATCGCGAGGATATGCTGCGGCGGTGCCACGCGGGCCTCTCCCTGTCGGCTTTGCGGTTGACCGGGCCTGTGTCATGCTGGCGGGCGTGAGCGTCAATCGAAAGCTGGCGGCCGCCGCGCCGGACACGGTCGACCTGCTGGTCGTCGGCGGCGGCATCAATGGCGTCGCGATCGCGCGCGATGCGGCCGGACGTGGCCTGTCCGTCTTGCTGGTCGAGCAGGACGATCTGGCCAGCCATACCTCGTCGGCGTCGACCAAGCTGATCCACGGCGGCCTGCGCTATCTCGAATATGGCGAAATCCGGCTGGTGCGCGAGGCGCTGATCGAGCGGGAGACGTTGTGGGGGATGGCGCCGCACATCATCTGGCCGCTGCGCTTCGTGCTGCCGCAGACCCATTCGCCGCGGCCGGCGTGGATGGTGCGCGCGGGGCTGTTCCTCTACGACCATCTCGGCGGGCGACGGCGGCTGCCGGCGACCGAGACGATCCGGCTCGACCGCGATTTGCGCGGTGCCGGATTGAAGGACGGCGGCCGCGCCTTCGTCTATTCGGATTGCTGGGTGGAAGACAGCCGGCTGGTCGTGCTGACCGCGCGCGATGCGGCGGATCGCGGCGCGACGGTGCTGACGCGGACGCGGTTCGAGGGGGCATCGCGCGACGGCGACGGCTGGCAGGCGCGGATCGCGGGCCGGGCGGTACCGCTGCGCGCGCGCGCGCTGGTCAATGCGGCGGGACCATGGGTGGCGGAGGTGCTCGGTCGCCTGCCGCACGGCTCGAGCGATCGCGGCGTCCGGCTGATCAAGGGCAGCCATATCGTCGTGCCGCGCCTGTACGAGGGCGAACACGCCTTCCTGCTGCAGAACCCGGACGGGCGGGTGGTGTTCGCCATCCCCTATGAGGGGCGGTTCACTTTGGTCGGCACGACCGACGTCGCATGGAGCGGCGCGCCGGGGCCGGCGGCGATCGATGCCGACGAGACGGCCTATCTGCTCGCGACGATCGCGCGCTATTTCACCGGCGCGGCACCGGCGGTGGTGTGGAGCTATGCCGGCATCCGGCCGCTGTACGACGATCATGCGGCGAACGCCTCGGCGGTGACGCGCGACTATGTGCTCGATCTCGACGGCGACGCGACGAGCCCGCCGTTGCTCAGCGTGTTCGGCGGCAAGATCACCACGCACCGCCGGCTGGCGGAACAGGCGATGGACCGGCTGGCGGGCTGGTTTCCGGCGGCGGGACCGGCCTGGACGCGGGGCGCCGTCTTGCCGGGCGGCGACTTCGCCGCCTTCGACCCCTTGGTGGCCGCGCTCGCGGCCCGCTATCCGCGATTCGAGGCGGGCTTCCTCAGGCGGCTGGCGCGTGCCTATGGCACCGGGGCCGAAGCGATATTGGACGGCGCAGAGGTGCCGGCCGATCTGGGCGATGACCTGGGCGGCGGGCTGTGGACGCGCGAGGTCGATCATCTCTTCGTGCACGAATGGGCGCGGACGGCGGAGGATGTGCTGTTCCGGCGCAGCAAGCTCGGCCTGCACGTGCCGGAAGGCACGGCGGATCGGCTGTCGGCCTATCTGGCCGCCGTCATCCGCAGTTGACGCGCAGGCATCGCTCCCGCAACCGGGACTGCAATACAGACCCATCCCCAGGGAGAGAATCATGACCTCGCGAGGCTTTACGCCCTTCGCCTGCCGGCGCGCCGCGCTGCTGTTGACGCTCGCGCCGATCGCGCTGCTGCCGGGAGCCGCGATCGCGCAGGCGGCCGCGCCGGCCGCCGCCACGGCCGCGGTGGTGACTGCGCAGCCCGACGGCGTCGCGGTGCGATTGGGGGCGGAGACGATCCGCGTCGTCGCGCTGACCGACGCCATCCTGCGCATCCGCATCGGCCAGAACGGCGCCATGCCGGAGGATGCGAGCTGGGCGGTCGACGCCGCGGTCCGCAAGCAGCGGGCGCGGGTGACACCGACCGCCGACGGCTTCACCACCGCCGCGTTGCGCGTCGCCTTTGCCGCGGACGGGCGGATGACGGTGACCGATCCGGCCGGCAAGGTCATCTCCGCCGACGCCGCGCCCTTCCGCCGCGACGGCAAGGGCTTCGGCTTCGCCAAGGCGATGCCACAGGGCGAGCATTATTTCGGGCTGGGCGACAAGACCGGTGGGCTCGACCGGCGCGGCAAGAGCTTCGTCGACTGGAACACCGACGCCTTCGGCTTCACCAGCGCGGAAGATCCGATCTACAAGTCGATCCCCTTCTTCATCGGCGTCGGCGGCGACGGCGGCAGCTACGGCATCTTCCTCGACAACAGCTGGCGGACCTGGTTCGACTTCGGCCATCGCGACGACGGGGTGCTGGCATTCGGCGCGCCCGACGGGCCGGCGGATTATTATCTGATCGCCGGGCCGACCACGGCCGAGGTGACGCGGCGCTATACCGATCTGACCGGCAAGGCGCCGCTGGTGCCGCAATGGGCGCTCGGCTACCAGCAGTCGCGCTACAGCTACATGACCGCCAACGAGCTGAAGCAGGTGGCGGCGCGGCTGCGCCAGGAGCGCGTGCCGACCGACGTGCTGTGGCTCGACATCGACTTCCAGGATCGCAACCGCCCGTTCACCGTCAATACCCAGGCCTTCCCCGACATGGAGGGGATGATCCGCGACCTGGGCAAGGACGGCTTCAAGGTCGTGACGATCACCGACCTGCATGTCGCGCACGCGCCCGACCAGGGCTATGCGCCCTACGACAGCGGCACCAAGCAGGACCGGTTCGTGCATCGCGCCGACGGATCGGTCTATGTCGCGCCGGTGTGGCCGGGCCCGTCGGTCTTTCCCGATTTCACCCAGACGGCGACCCGCGACTGGTGGGGCGGCCTGTTCGCCAAGCAGGTGTCAGACGGCGTCGCGGGCGCGTGGAACGACATGAACGAGCCGGCGATCTTCGAGACGCCGACCAAGACCATGCCGGCCGACGTCCGCCACCGCATCGCCAGCGACGATTTCGCCAGCCGCATCGCGACCCACGCCGAAATCCACAACGTCTATGGCATGGAGAATACGCGCGCGACCTATGACGGGCTGCGCAAGCTGGCGCCGAACGAGCGCGCCTTCGTGATGACGCGGGCGAGCTATGCCGGCGGCCAGCGTTATGCGGTGACTTGGACCGGCGACAATCTGGCGACCTGGGACCATCTGAAACTGTCGGTGCAGCAGATCATCAACCTTGGCCTGTCCGGTTTCTCCTATGGCGCGGCCGACGTCACCGGCTTTGCCGGCGGGCCGAGCCCGGAACTGTCGACCCGCTGGTTCGAGATCGGCGCCTTTTACCCGGTGTTCCGCGACCATTCGGCCAAGGGCACGCCGCGCGTCGAGCCCTGGGTCGACGGGCCGGAGCATCTGGCGATCCGCCGGCGTTTCATCGAGGAACGCTATCGGCTGATGCCCTATCTCTATGCGCTCGCCGACCAGAACAGCCGGCTGGGCGACCCAATCCTCCGGCCGGTCTTCTACGATTATCCGTCGGCGTTGCGCATGTCGTGCGACCAGAGCTGGGCGTTCACCGTCGGCCGCTCGCTGCTCGTCGCGCCGCCGCCGCGGCCGGACCAGCCGATCGCCTATGACGTCTGCCTGCCGGCGGGCGGCTGGTACGATTATTGGACCGGCCAGCGCGCGGGCACGCCCGAGACGCAGGAGGCGGGGCAGATCCAGTCGGCCAGCCAGGCGACCGGCGAGGCGACCGCCCGCGGCGACCGCGTCACGGTGACGCCGCGGCTCGATTACCTGCCGGTCTTTGTCCGGGCCGGCACGATCCTGCCGCGCCAGCCTTTGGTGCAGAGCACGAGCGAAACGCCGAACGGGCCTTTGCAGCTCGACGTCTATCCGGGCGACGATTGCCGCGGCGACCTTTATGCCGACGACGGCCATTCGATGGACTTCCGCAAGGGCGTCTATTTGCGCCAGGCGGTGCGCTGCACGGTGACGCCCGATGGGCTGACGCTCAGCTTCGCCGCGCGCGAGGGGCGGTTCAAGCCGTGGTGGTCGGCGATCACCGTCGTCGTCCACGGCTGGCAGGGCGAGGGCGTGGTGACCGGCGCCCGCGGCGTGACGGCGGCCGCGGATGCGGCGAGCCGGACGCTGCGCTTCACCCTGCCCGATCAGCGCCGGCCGGCCGATCTGGTCATCGCACGGCGCTGATCGGCCACGGCGTGCCGCGTCGCCGCTCGACAGCGGCGGGCGGCGCGGGCAGTCAGGAGGGGAAGGGGATGCCATGCTCGCGATCGGTTTGATGTCCGGAACGTCGCTCGACGGGATCGATGCGGCGCTGATCGAGACGGACGGCGAGGCGGAGGTGCGCGCCATCGCCTTCCGCGGCGAGCCCTATTCGGATGCCGCGCGCGAGCAGCTGGCGGCGGCGACGGCGCTGGCGCTGACCTTCGACCGGCCGCGGCAGAGCCCCGATATCGTCGCGGCGGGCGAGTTGATCGACCGTGCGCATGCGCTGGCCGTCCACAAATTGCTGCGCGACGCGGGGGTGGCGGCGGCCGACGTCGCGGTAATCGGCTATCATGGCCAGACGATCGCGCACCGGCCCGACCGCGGCTGGACCTGGCAGATCGGCAGCGGCGACACGCTGGCGCGGGCGACCGGCATCACCACGGTCAGTGACCTGCGCAGTGCCGATGTCGCCGCGGGCGGGCAGGGGGCGCCGCTGCTGCCCGTCTATCACGCCGCTTTGGTGGCGGACCTGGCCAAGCCGGTCGCGGTGCTCAACCTCGGCGGCGTCGGCAACATCACCTATGTCGGTGCGGACGGGTCGTTGATCGCATTCGATACCGGCCCGGCAAACGGGCTGATCGACAGTTGGGTCGAGGCGGAGAGCGGCGCGCGCTACGACGCGGAGGGTGCGCTGGCGGCGGCGGGGCGGGTCGACGAGACGGTGCTGACCGCGATGCTCGACCATCCCTATTTCGATGCACCACCGCCCAAGTCGCTCGATCGGAACGACTTCACCATCCAGCCGGCACGTGGCCTGGCGGCGGCGGACGGGGCGGCGACGCTGACCGCCTTTACCGCGGCGACGGTCGCGGAGGCGCTGACCCTGCTGCCCGAACGGCCGCGGCAGCTGATCGTCGCGGGCGGCGGCCGGCACAATCCGACGCTGCTGCGGATGATCGGCGAGCGCACCGGATTGACGCCGGTGGCGAGCGACACGCTCGGCTGGAACGGCGATGCGATGGAGGCGGAGGGCTTCGCCTATATGGCGGTGCGGACGCTGAAGGGCCTGCCGATCAGCTTTCCCGGCACGACCGGCGTGCCGGCGGCGATGCCGGGCGGGGTGGTGAGCCGGGTTTAGGCGGCGCGTTCGTCGGCCGTCATTCCGCGCCGCGGCGGTCGTCCTTTCGACTGGCGTCATTCCCGCGCAGGCGGGGATCCAGAAACGCGACGGCCGCGCCTCTTGCGCTGAGGTCGGCGTGTCTGGATCCCCGCCTGCGCGGGGATGACGGTCTAGGTGCGGGGGCGCCCTGCCGCTCTAGTGTAGGGCAGCGGGCGCGGAGCCCGGCTGCCCTACCGCTTCGGCATCTCGCGGACGGCGACGTTCTGCGGGCAGCCGTCGATCTCGCGCAGCACGGCATAGAAGGCTTGAGCCATCGGCATCTCGCCGAGCTTGCGGGGCTTTGCCTTTGGCGTGCGGGAGCCGACCTGCGAGGCCTGGGGGCGTTCGCACTGACGGGGAGGCGGCTTGGCGGGCTTCGCGGACTGCGCCAGGGCCGGTGGCGCGACGAGCAGGACGAGGGGGAGCAGAACGCGCATCGGAAACCTCCTGTGCCGCGATCCTAACACGTCCGATCCGGTCCGACTAGCGTTTGCGGGTCAGTTCGCGCATCGCATCGTCGAGGCCGGCGAGGGTGAGCGGATACATGCGGTCGGTCATCAGCCGCCGGATCAGCCCGATCGACGGCGTATAGCCCCATTGCGCTTCGGGAATCGGGTTGAGCCAGACCGCGGCGGGGTAGGTGGCGGCGAGCCGCTGCAGCCACGTCGCCCCCGCCTCCTCGTTGAAATGCTCGACCGATCCGCCCGGCTGGGTGATCTCATAGGGGCTCATCGACGCGTCGCCGACGAAGACCAGCTTATAATCGTGGCCGAACTTATGAAGCAGGTCGGCGGTCGCGGTGCGTTCCTGGAAACGGCGGCGATTGTCCTTCCACACGCCCTCATAGGGGCAATTGTGGAAGTAGAAGAATTCGAGGTTCTTGAACTCCGCGGTCGCGGCGCTGAACAATTCCTCGCAGAGCCGCACCCAAGGGTCCATCGAGCCGCCGACGTCGAGGAACAGCAGCACCTTGACCGCATTGCGCCGCTCGGGCCGCATGCGCACGTCGAGCCAGCCCTGGCGGGCGGTGCCCTGGATCGTGCCGTCGATGTCGAGTTCATCCGCCGCGCCCTCGCGCGCGAAGCGGCGCAGGCGGCGTAGCGCCACCTTGATGTTGCGGGTGCCGAGTTCGCGGGTGTTGTCGAGGTTGCGGAAGTCGCGCTGTTCCCAGACCTTGATCGCGCGCTTGTGGACACTCTCGCCGCCGATGCGCACGCCCTCGGGATTGTAGCCGCTGTTGCCGAACGGGCTGGTGCCGCCGGTGCCGATCCATTTGCTGCCGCCCTGGTGGCGGCCCTCCTGCTCGGCGAGTCGTCGCTGCAGCGTCGCCATCAGCTCGTCCCACGAGCCGAGCGCCTCGATCCTGGCCATCTCCTCCGGGCTGAGATAGCGCTGCGCCACCGCCTTCAGCCAGTCGGCGGGCAGCTCGGCGGGGGCGGTGCCGTAGCTCGCCTCCAGGCCGCGGAAGACATGCGCGAAGACCTGGTCGAAGCGGTCGAGCAGGCCCTCGTCCTTCACATAGGTGGCGCGGGCGAGATAGTAGAAGGCGTCGGGGCTCGGCTCGATCACCTCCGCCTCCAGCGCCTCGAGCAGCAGCAGATGCTCCTTGAGGCTCGCCGGGATGCCGGCGCTGCGCAGCGCGTCGAGGAAGGTCAGGAACATGGCTGACGGTCTAGCGGCTTTGCCGATCGTCGCGCCAGCCCCGCCGGCGGATCGGCATGACCGCTATTTCGCCGCCACCACCGGCAGTTCGATCGCGCTGCCGTGCGCGCCGCCGTAATCCACCGTGATCGTCGCCTTGCGGTAATCGCCCGGCCGGGCGTTCATGATGCTCGGCACGAAGGTCTGCGGGTTGCGGTCATAGAGCGGGAACCAGCTCGATTGGACCTGCACCATGATCCGATGACCCGGCAGGAAGACGTGGTTGGCGTGCGGCAAGACGATGCGATAGCGCAGCGCCTGATTGGGCGCGATCGGCTTCGCCGTCGCAAAGCCCTCGCGATAGCGGCCGCGCAAGATGTCCATCGCGACCGGCAGCTGATAGCCGCCCATTTCCGGCTTGTCGGTATATTCGGCCGGATAGACGTCGATCAGCTTGGCGACGAAATCGCCGTCGCTGCCGGTGGTGCTGGCGAGCAGATCGACGACCGCCGCGCCGGAGATCGCCACCGGCCGGGTCAGCGCCGGGGTCTGCCAGACGAGCACGTCGGTACGATCGGAGAAGGGGCGCTGATCGTCGACCAGCCACTGCCGCCAGGTCGATCCGGTCGCATAGGTCGGCCGGATCGGGCGCAGGCGATAGGGGATCGGCTTGGCCGGATCGGAGACGTAGCTGTCGCGCCCGTTCGCCGTTGACGCATTCCAGTCGAGCGCGCCATTGCCGGCGAAATAGAGCTTGGTCATCGGCGCGGTGCAGGTCGCGTCGCAGGCGAGCGGCCAGGTCGGCAGCGTCTGCCAGCGGTTGCTGCCGGTCTGGAAGGCGGTGACCGGCGCCAGCGTGTCGCCGGCGCCGTCGCCCTTCAGATGCGCGTCGAGGAAGGGCAGCAGCACCTCGCGCCGGAACCACAGACCGGTGTCCGAATCGAAGCGGATCGCGCCCAGCGTCGATCCGTCGCCATTTGCGCCGCCATGCGCCCAGGGACCAAGGACGAGATGGTTGACGTGGTTCGGATCGACCTTGCTGACCGCGCGATAGGCGGCGATGGCGCCGTAGATATCCTCCTGGTCCCATTGCGAGGCGACCCACAGGGTCGGCACGGTCTGCGGCTGCTTGGGCAGGATGTCCTCCAGCGCCTGCGCCTGCCAGAACGCGTCATAGGCGGGATGGGCGAGCATCCGGTTGATCCAGGGCAATTGCTGCAGGCCGTGACTGCGGACGAAATCGCTCGCCGAGCCGGCGCGCAGGAAGACGTCGTAATCGTCATAGGCATCGCGCCACAGGTCGCCGGCATTGCCCTTCGCCGCGTCCTGCCCGTAATAATAATCGAAGCCGATCAGGCGGAAGGCCCCACCGTGGAAATCGTCGTCGTTCATCCAGGTGTTGATCACCGGGTTCATCGGCACCGACGCCTTCAACGCCGGATGCGGCTTCACCAGCGCCATCGCCGCCATCATGCCGTCATAGCTGGTGCCGATGATGCCGACGCGGCCGTTGCTGTTCTTCAGGTTCTTCACCAGCCAGTCGATCGTGTCATAGGCGTCGGTGCTGTGATCGACCTTGGTGCCGTTGAGCGGCCCGATCAGCGGGCGTTCGTTGACGTAATCGCCCTCCGACCCGTATTTGCCGCGCACGTCCTCGTAGACGCGGATGTAGCCGGCATCGAGCAGCATCGCATCGGAGGCGCGCACGGTCATCGCGCCGTGCGACGAGCTTTCCCGCTGCGTCGCGCTTTCCGCGCCATAGGGGGTGCGCTGCAGCACGATCGGCGCGTCGGTCAGCCCCTTGCGCTGGACGATCACCGCGTGAAGCTTGACCCCGTCGCGCATCGGAATGTCGACGCTGCGCCGCTCGAAATCGAAGGCGCCGTCGACCGGCTTGAACGTCTTGGGGATGTCGGAGCCGAGTTGCTGCGCCTGGCCGCCGGCCGCGAGTGCCGCAGCGAGCAGGGGGGCGGCGAGCAGGGACAGGGTAAGGGCGCGGCGCATCGGCAGGTCCTGTAAGCTTTTGTTGCTACAGGGATGACACAGGCGCGACGGGCGTGGAAGCGGCTAATCCATGTCGGTCGCACGAGCGCCCGTCGCGAAGCGGACCTAGCGCCGGCCGGCACCGGGGACATAGGCGTCGATCAGGGCGCCGACATAGTCAGGGTTGCGCGCCGACAGGCCGGCGGCGGCGCGTCCCTCGCCGTAGATGAAGCCCTTGATCGCGTAGATGCTGCCGCCGAGCCCGTCATTGTCGCGGAACCAGACCTTGACCTCGCTCCAGTCGTTGCCGGGCGAGACGTCGTACAGCGTGACGTCCTGTTCGGCATGGCCGCGCTCGCCATTCTGGCGCGACCAATTGGCGTGAGTGAGCATCAGCACGCGCCGCTCGACGATCCGGCTGACCACCGCGACATGGCCGAGCGGCAGGCGCGCCGTCTTGGCGAAGACGATGACCGAACCGACCGCGGGGCGATGACCACGCTCGTAGCGGCCTTCGGCCTGGTCCCACCAGGTCCAGGCATCGCCGTAGATCTGGATGCCGGAGGCGGCGCGGGCGAAGGGGACGCATTGGCCGACATAGTCGAGCAAGCTGCTCGCCATCGCGGCAGGCATGGTCGCCACCGCCACGATCGCTGCCACGGCCGAGATGCCGCATTTGGGAAGAATGCCCCGCATGACGCCTGCCATAGTCCGGCGGAGGTGACTGGCGGGTTGGCAGTTATGGTTAACGCGCCTCCGGGACGACCGGATGGAGGTCGGTCGCGGAGCAACGTCTTGCGCTCCAGACGTTACGAAAGCGTAATGGGATCAGTGGCGTTTGGCGGTATGGTGCAACTTAAAAGCGGAGTGCCGCGCCAATGCCGCACCAATGCCACTGCGCCGCGCCTGCCGTTCAGCGTCCCTGCCGCTTCGCCATGAAGGCGAGCCGCTCGAACAGCATCACGTCCGCCTCGTTCTTCAGCAGCGCGCCATGCAGCGGCGGGATCGCCTTGGTCGGATCGCGGTTCTGCAGCACCTCGAGCGGCATGTCCTCGTGCAGCAGCAGCTTGAGCCAGTCGAGCAATTCGCTGGTCGACGGCTTTTTCTTGAGCCCGGGGACGTCGCGCACCTCGTAGAAGAGATCGAGGGCGCGGCTGACCAGCAGCTTCTGGATGCCCGGGAAATGGACGTCGACGATCGCCTGCATCGTGTCGCGGTCCGGGAAGCGAATGTAGTGGAAGAAGCAGCGACGCAGGAAAGCGTCGGGCAGTTCCTTCTCGTTGTTCGAGGTGATGACCACGACGGGCCGTTCGGTGGCGCGCACCGTCTCGCCGGTTTCGTAGACGTGGAATTCCATGCGATCGAGTTCGTGGAGCAGGTCGTTGGGGAATTCGATGTCCGCCTTGTCGATCTCGTCGATCAGCAGGACGGGCGGCGTCGGATTGGTGAAGGCCTCCCACAATTTGCCTCGCCGGATGTAATTGCCGATGTCGTGGACGCGCGGGTCGCCGAGCTGGCCGTCGCGCAGCCGTGCGACCGCATCATATTCGTACAGGCCCTGATTCGCCTTGGTGGTCGACTTGACGGTCCATTCGATCAGCGGCGCGCCGATCGCCTGCGCGATCTCATAGGCGAGGACGGTCTTGCCGGTGCCGGGCTCGCCCTTGACCAGCAACGGGCGACGCAGCGTCACCGCGGCATTGACCGCAACCTTCAGATCGTCGGTCGCGACATAGCTCTGGGTGCCCTCGAAACGCTGCATGCCCGGTCCTTCTGGAAGATCGGGTATGGCGATAGGCGCGATGGCGGGGCGACGCAAATCCCGTCGGCCGGGGTGGTCAGCCCTCGCGGGCGCTGGCGCGGGCCTCCAACAAATTCCACAGCGCGCGGTGCTGCGCGAACAATTGCTGCGCGCCGAAGCAGACGGCGCGTTCAGTCGCTGGCGAGGCACCGAGTTCCGCAACCCGCGCGGCGGTGACCGTTTCCGGCGGAAAGCCGAGCGCCGGTGCCTCGATGCCGAAGCGGCTCGCGGCCTGATCCAGCAGCGCGCGGATCACCGCCCAGTCGACGACGAGCGCGGCGACGGCGCCGGTGGCGCAGCCCCGCCGTTCCGATCGGGCGAGCATCTCGATGGCGTGGCGGCTGGTGAGCAAAGCGGTTTCGCTTTCCGCCTGACCGGGGGTCGAGGGCAGGGGGCCAGCGGCGGCGGCGAGATGCGCGATATAGCTGCGCTCGCCGACGAAGGCCTGCGCGATCGATTCGAGCCAGTCGCACGCATCGGGCTGCGCGCAGGCGTTACGTGCGTCGGCCGCGAGACCGGGATGGTGGCCGTGCACCGCACAGAGCGCATGCACCGCATCCGACAGGTCGCGCGCGGGCGGCGATTGTCCCAGCAAATGGGTCACATAGGGATGACAGGCGCTGCCATCGGTTGCGGACAGGCGGAGGACGGCTGTCCAAGCGCTCGTGTGCCAGGCCGTTCGTGCCGTGTCCAACATGCTACCCCGATGCGAGCATTGCGGCGGGCACCGTTGCCCGACCCGTCGCTTGTCGACTTCCGACCTATACGAAGCAAGTAAAGACGCGGTTGATGACGCGCTAACCAAAGCCCAAGAAAGCTTTACCGCGGCGAGCCGTGGCGTATGAACGCCGTCACGAGGGGTGGGGGCGACAGGGATGCGGGCATGGTTGGTGGGAGTGGCATGGGCAACGGCGGGGCTGATCGTGGTGAACGCTGATGCCCAGGTCCGCGCGCCCGCCGCGGTGGACGCCGACGTTGGCGCGCTGACGCTGCGGCGCGTCTTCGCCAGCCCCGACCTATCGGGGGCGCAGCCAAGCGAATTGCGCCTGTCGCCGGACGGCAGCCTGCTCACCTTCCTGCGACCGCGCGCCGACGAGAAGGAGCGCAGCGACCTATGGGCGCGCGACACCCGCACCGGTGCCGAGCGGATGCTGGTCGACAGCAAGACGGTCGGCAGCGGCGCCGCGTTGAGCGAGGCCGAAAAGATGCAGCGCGAGCGCGCGCGGATCGGCGGAGCCAAGGGGATCGTCACTTATGACTTCGCGCCCGACGGCCGGTCGATCCTGGTACCGATCGACGGCGATCTCTACCTGGCATCGCTCGACGGCGGCGTTCGTCGGCTGACCGACCGGCCGGGCGGCCAGCTCAACCCGGTGATCTCCCCCAAGGGCGCCTTCGTCAGCTTCGTGCGCGACCAGAATGTCTTCGTCCAGCCGCTCGACGGCGGTGCGGCGCGCGCGCTGACCACGGCGGGCGGCGGCACCGTCCACTTCGGCGAGGCGGAATTCGTCGCGCAGGAGGAAATGGACCGCCGCACCGGCTATTGGTGGAGCCCCGACGAACGCTACGTCGCCGTCGAACGGTTCGACGAAGCGCCGGTCCATGTGGCGACGCGCGCGTCGATCGGCGCGACCGGGACCAAGACCTACGATCAGCGCTATCCGGCGGCGGGCACGCCCAACGTGCTGGTCGAGCTGCATGTAATGCGGCCGGACGGCTCGGGCCAGGTTAAGGTCGACCTCGGCGCCGATCCCGACATCTATCTGGCGCGGGTCGACTGGACGCCCGACGGCAAGACGCTGCTGGTCCAGCGCCAGAGCCGCGACCAGAAGACGCTCGACATGCTCGCCGTCGACCCGACCACGGGCCGCTCGCGCGTGCTGTTCACCGAACGCGCGCCCGCGACAAGCTGGCTTCACCTCAGCGACAGCTACCGGCCGCTCGGCGACGGCAGTCTGATCTGGCGCTCCGAGCGCGACGGTTATGGCCATCTCTACCGCTGGCAGCCGGACGGGCGCTGGACCCAGCTGACCGAAGGGCGGTGGGTCGTCACCGGGCTGGTCGGCGTCGACGAGCGTGCCGGGCGCGTCTACTTCCTGGCCAACAAGGACGACGTGCTGGAGCAGCATATCTATGCCGTCGATCTCGCCAGGCCGAAGATCGTCACCCGGCTGACCGAGGCCGGCTGGACCCATGCCGCGACGATGGACGCGGCGGCCAGCCGCTTCATCGTCCGGCGGTCCAATCCGGCGCAGCCGACGCAGGTCTATCTGGCCGATACATCGGGCAAACGCGTCGCCTGGATCAACGAGAATGCGATCCGGCCCGGCCATCCCTATTATCCCTTCCTTGCCAGCCACCGGCCGACGCAGTTCGGCACGATCAGGGCCGCCGACGGCTCGGTGCTACACTGGGAGATGATCACCCCGCCGCTTGAGCAGGGCAGACGCTATCCGGTGTTCTTCCAGCATTACGGCGGCCCGGGCAGCCAGACGGTGACGCGCGGCTGGCAGGGGGCGCTGCCGCAATGGCTGGTCGATCAGGGCTATATCTTCTTCCAGATCGACAATCGCGGCTCGCCCAATCGCGGCCGGGCGTTCGAGAACCAGATTTATCACGCGATGGGCACGGTCGAGGTCGCCGACCAGAAGGCGGGCGCGGACTATCTGAAGACGATGCCGTTCGTCGATCCGGCCCGGATCGCCACCTATGGCTGGTCGTACGGCGGCTATCTGTCGCTGAAGATGCTGGAAAAGACGCCGGGCGTCTATGCCGCGGCGGTGGCCGGGGCGCCGGTCACCGACTGGCAGCTGTACGACACGCATTACACCGAACGCTATCTCGGCGATCCCGCCAAGGATCCGCAGGGCTATGCCGAATCGGCGGCGGTGGCGGATGCGTCCAAGATTCGCGAGCCGCTGCTGCTGATCCACGGCATGGCCGACGACAATGTCTTCCTCGACAATTCGACGCAACTCGCCGCGGCACTGCAGGGCAGCGACACGCCGTTCGAGATGATGTTCTATCCCGGTCAGACGCATCGCGTCGGTGGACCGGGGATCAGCGAGCATCTGTGGCGAACGATCCTCGACTTCCTCGACCGCAACGTGAAGAACGCTCCCGCGCCTGCCGCGGCGCATTGACCGGAGCCCCGCCATGCCGCTGATCGCCCTTGCCCTGCTCGCCGCCGCGCCGGCGACCTGTTCGCTGACCCAGCCCGACGCCTGCCTGACCACGGCCGAGCTGCTCGCGGCGCCTGGGGCGACCGACGCCATCCGTGCGGTGGTCGGCGGCCAGCGCGCCAATCTGCTCAGCGATGGCCTGCCCCCGGTCGCCGACCAAGCGCTGGCGGTGCTGGGCGGAGAGGCGGACAAGCCGCAGCGGATCGGCGGCGCCTGGCTGTTCACCGCCTGCCGCCAGGATGCCTGTGGCGAAAAGGGCGCCGTGGTGGTCGATGCGGCCGGCAAGATCGCCGCGGTCGGCGTGGTTCATGGTGCCTGCGGCGTCGAGGTGCAGAAACCCGGCTGCGGCCGCCGGCTGTCGTTGTCGCTCTACGGCGGCGACGCGATGGTCCGTTACCGCCGTGCCATCGTGGAATGGGCGGAAAAGGTCAGCGATGCGGGACGGCTCGACGTCTATGAGGATGGCATCAACGAGCCGGTGATCGCGATCGAGGGCGAGTTCGACGGCGACCGGCTGCCCGATCGCGCCGCCGTGGTCGCCAATGCCGGCGGGCAAGGATATCGTCTGGAGGTGGTGCGCGGCGCCGACCCGCGGCATCGCGCGCTGGTCACGGCGGTTTCCGACCCCAACGGCTTCCAATTGGCGCAGGGCGACCATGGTACGTTGCGCTTCGGCCCGAACGCGGCGATGCAGGCGCGGTGGGCCGGCGACCATTATGTGACCGGCAAGTGACGAACCGGCGCCGCCGCTGCGCGGTCGGATGCGCGAAGGCAGCTAAGCAAGGAGCATGGCGATGCTGAAGGCAACGACCCGGCGCGCGCTGCTGGTCGCGATCGGGGCGACGATCGCCGTGCCGGCGGCGGCGCAGCGCCGGCCGCCGCTGGTCCTGGCCGCGGCCAGTCTGCAAGGATCGCTCGACGCGGTCGCCGACGCCTGGGCCCGCCAGGGCCATCCCCGTCCGGTCATCTCTTATGCGGCTTCCTCGGCCCTGGCCCGGCAGGTCGAGGCGGGCGGGTCGGCGGACCTGTTCCTCTCCGCGGACCAAGCGTGGATGGATGCCCTCGCCGCCAAGCGGCTGATCGTGCCGGCGAGCCGCGCGACCCTGTTGGGCAATCGTCTGGTCATCGTCGCGCCGGCGACGCGTGACGTCCGCATCCCGCTCGCACCGGCGGCCCTGGCGCGGACGCTGTCGGCCGGGCCGCTGGCCATGGCCGATGCGCCGGTGCCGGCGGGTCGCTATGGCGAGGCGGCGCTGCGCGCGCTCGGCGTGTGGCAGCAGGTCGCACCGCATGTCGTGCGCGGCGACAGCGTCCGCGCGGCGTTGACGCTGGTCGAGCGCGGCGCGGCCCCGCTCGGGATCGTCTACGCCACCGATGCGCAGGCGTCGCCTCGAGTCCGTATCGCCGGCGTCTTTCCGGCGCGCAGCCATCCGCCGATCACCTATCCGGTCGCGCGGCTGGCCACGTCGAGCAATCCGGAGGCGGAGGCGTTCCGCCGCTATCTGCACGGCGGGACGGCGCAGGCGATCTTTCGCCGCTATGGCTTCACCGCGGCCCGTTAGAGCGTGCTGACGTCACAGGAATGGGCGGTCGTGGCGCTGTCGCTCAAGGTCGGCGGCACCGCCATCCTGGCGACGCTGCCCGCCGCCTTCGGCCTTGCCTGGCTGCTCGCCCGCGCGCGTTTTCCCGGCAAGCTGCTGCTCGATGCGGTCGTGCACCTGCCGCTGGTGGTGCCGCCGGTGGTCACCGGCTGGGTGCTGCTGCTCGCCTTCGCACCGGCGGGGCCGATCGGTGCGCCGTTGCAGAGCTGGTTCGGCGCGAGCGTGCTGTTCCGCTGGACGGGCGCGGCGATCGCCGCGGCGGTGATGGCGCTGCCGCTGATGGTGCGCGCCATGCGGCTGTCGATCGAGGCCGTCGACCGGCGACTGGAAAGCGCCGCTCGAACCCTGGGGGCGACGCCGGCGCGCGTGTTCTGGACGATCACGCTGCCGCTCAGCCTGCCCGGCGTGCTCGCCGGCGCGGTGTTGGGCTTCGCCCGTTCGATCGGCGAATTCGGCGCGACGATCACCTTCGTCTCCAACGTGCCGGGGCAGACCCAGACTCTGCCCCTGGCGATCTATTCGGCGCTGCAACAGCCTGGCGCGGAGACGATGGTGTGGCGGCTATCGGGGATCGCGGTGGCGCTCAGTCTGATTGCCCTGCTGGTCTCCGAGCTGCTCGCGCGGCGTGTGCGGCGGGGCCTGCATGTCCTTTGAGATCGACGTCGCGCGGCGGCTGGGCGAAGTAGAGGTGGCGCTGTCGCTGGTGGCGGGGCCGGGGCTGACGGTGCTGTTCGGTCCGTCGGGGGTCGGCAAGACCAGCGTGCTCAACATGGTCGCCGGTCTGCTGCGCCCGGACCGTGGCCGGATCGTGGTCAACGGGCGGGTGCTGTTCGACGCCGCGACCAGAATCGATCTGTCCCCGGAGGCGCGGCGCGCCGGCTATGTCTTTCAGGAGCCTCGGCTGTTCCCGCACCGGCGGGTTCGCGGCAATCTGCTGTATGGCGCATCGGACGAGTACGGCCTGGCGCCGCTGGCGGCGATGCTGGGGATCGGCCATCTGCTCGACCGCTGGCCGCGGACGCTGTCGGGGGGCGAGGCGCGACGGGTGGCGATCGGCCGCGCATTGCTGCGCGATCCGGCATTCCTTTTGCTCGACGAGCCGCTGTCGTCGCTCGATCGGGCGCGGCGGGACGAGATCATGGCGGCGATCGAGCGCGTGCGTGACGCCGCCGGACTGCCCATCCTGATGGTAACGCACGATCTGGAAGAAGCGGAAAGACTCGCGACCCGTATCATTCGGGTGTGATATTAGATCAGAGGTCGCACCGTTTAAACCGCTGTGACGACGATCAGCAATTGCCGGGCTTGCTCATCGTGCCCTATCGAGCAAGACGGATCGGTTGCGATCATCGCTATGTACCTCCCTTGACTCGCTCTCACAACTTTCCACGGCCCGAAGCCACCGGGGGTGTCGGGACAAGTTCTTTACGCTGTCCAGCTTGGCCACGTCATCCATTGAGCGCTTGTTGCAGATCGCTTTTCCCGCAATGCGCTGAGGTGGCCGGAAGGGGCATGCCGCTGCCGGCCGGTCGCTTGCAGTGAGCCGAAGCTCGGCCCGCGCGGACCGAGCTCTGATCGCGATTCATGGCCCCCGATCAGCGGCGCATAGACGCGATCGCGAGCCCACCACCCATGACCAGCGCGTCCTCGACGAAGCCGGTCGCGGTCTGGCCCCAGCGCTTCATCGCTGCCTTCCGCAATGCAATGCCCGCGTAGGACGCGCCGATCGCCGTGACCGCGGCCAGTGCCGCGGCCGCCATACGTTGCTGCTTAGGCGCGAAGGCCGCACCGGCATAGGCCGCGGTCAGCGTCCGGCCGATCAGCCCGGCGGGCACCGTACGGTCTGGCGCGGTCTTCATCTTGTCGCCGGCCATCTCGCTCGCCGCGGCGATGATCGCTCCCGAGGTGCCGAGCGGCCCGCGAAACAAGGCGCGTCCCGGTGCGTCGGCGGGCAATGTGTCACGCTGCGCGGCAGTGGCGACGGCCGCCAGTGGGGTCATCGCGCGCTGGCCCGCGACGAGGCCGATGAGAAACGAGCGGAGCATGGCGGGACCTTTGGGTAGGGAATGACAGCCAATTCAACTCGCGACGGACGCCGTGGTTTCCCGCTCACGCGGCGCGCCATGCTCCCTTCGGTGCGAGCAGGACGGCCAGCAGGTAGAGTCCGCCGGTGATCAGCAGCAGGTTGTTGTAGCCGGTGAACAGCGAGGCATATTCCAGACAGCCGCCGACGATCGTGCCGAGCAGGTTGATGGCGAGCGCCGCCTGGGAATCACCGGCGTCGCGGAAGCGCTTGGCGAAGGCGACGTTGGCAAGGAAGATCGGCAGGAAGGCGAGCACCGTGGCGGCGATCAGGCGCGGCGCATAGGGGAGCGGCAGTAGCCATTCGGGACGGATCACCCAGGCGAGCGCCAGTGACGCGGCGATACCGGCGAACACCACCGGCAGGCGCGGCGTACGAACACGGCGGGTCGTCTCGATCGCGGCCAGCACGACCAGCAGTACTCCGGCAAAGACCAGTGCGTTGACCAGCCAGGTCGTGCCGAACAGCAGCGCGAAGGTCGCCACGTTCTTGGTCTCGAGCAGCAGGAATGCCGCGCCGAGGAAGAACAGGTCGGCATAGGGTCGCATCTGGCCGAGCGGTCCGCCAAGCAGCCTAACGGCGACGAGCGAGGTCAGCAGGATGGCGATCAGTGTGACGGCGTAGAAGGGTGGGAAGGCATCGCCGCGGAAGTAGAGGAACGGCCGATCGTCGGTCGCGGGTGCGACCACCGTGGCGTCGTGCGGGCGCCAGCGACCGGCGCACCGCTGGCGCGCGGGATCGAGCGCCACGCTGATCACCGCCTGTGCATCGCCGAAGGTGTCGACGCAGGGCGCATGGCTGAAAGCGGCTGCGGCGGTCCCCGCGAGGCGGTTGATCAACCAGGGTTCTCGATAATAATTGTACATCGCGAACGCGCCGCCAGGTTTCAGGTGGCGGCGCACCGAAGCCATCGCCTCTTGCGTGAACAGGAACGATTCGAGGCGGATCTGCGAGGCACCGCTGACCAGGGTCAGCGAATCGGGCAGTGCGAACAGGATCAGATCGTAGCGTTTGTCGGTGCTCTCCAGGAACGCGCGGCCGTCATTGGTATGACGCACGACCTTGGGATCGGCATAGGGCCGGTCGATGTTCCGTTCCGCCCCGATCGCCAGGATGCGCGGGTCGATGTCGACGGCGTCGACGTGTGCCGCGCCCTGGCTCAGCGCGATCGCGACGTCCGAACCCGATCCGGCGCCGACGATCAGCACGTCTTGCATCGGATTGCCCGGCAGGCGCAGGTACGGCGTCTGGTAGATCCGCTCGCCATGGTCCAGCTTCCAGCGGGCCGGCGCCATCAATTGGTGGGGAACGCCACTGACGTTGATCTGCAGGAAGCCGGGGCCGTGGTTCGGCTGCTCCTCGGTCGTCACCTTGTAATAGGGCGACCAGCTGGTGCCGGGCGTGAAGGTTTCGACGCCGAGCACGAGGACGATCGTCGCCGCAGCAACACCGGCGATGAGCCGGTTGCCGGGCTGCGTCAGCACCAGCGCGGTGCCGGCGGCGATGATGCCCCAGGCGAGCGAGGGCGCGTGAGCGACGCTGAGCAGCGTGAACACCGCAATGCCGACCAGCGACCCCATGATATCGTAGCGATAGGCGGTCAGTGGATCGAGGCGCGCGAAACAGCGCCCGACCAGCTCCGCGGGACCGGCCAGGATCGTCGCGGTGAGCGCGAACAGGATCGGCAGCACCAGCCACGCCGGGGGCCCATGCAGCTTGAGTGAGGTGAAATAGATGATGTCCGCCCCGCTCCGTTCGATCGTAACCGGAAAGGTCAGCACGCCGAGCACCAACAGCGCGAGCAGCGGCAGCGTCAGCGGCCATACGGACCAAGGTTTACGCGAGATCAGGAAGCCCGCTCCGACGCCCAGGAACGAGCCGAGCAGGATGAAATTGGAAAAATAGGACAGGTGGACGACGTTGGCGCCGAGCCAGCGGATCAGCGCGAGTTCCAGAAACAACATCAGCGCGCTGGCGGCCACCAGCCGACGCGCAACGCCGCTGGTGCCGTCGCTCGCCGGAGCGGCCCGCCGGTTGCCTGTGATGCTCATGTCGCCGAAGGTCGTGTCCACGCGTTCCCCCCTGTAATCAGCAGCCAGCCTAGAACCGGGTGGTTAACGACGCGCTAAAGATGTCCGCCTGCTGCTGGACATGGCCAAACGAAAAGGGGGCGGCCCGTTGCCGGACCGCCCCTTTGCTCGCGAAAGATGCAGGACGCGTGTGGCCGAGCCACCCGCGCGATCCGTCGCGCTTAGCGCTTCGAGAACTGGAAGCTGCGACGCGCCTTGGCGCGGCCGTACTTCTTACGCTCGACGGTGCGGCTGTCGCGGGTCAGGAAGCCCGCCCGCTTCACCGGGGTGCGCAGCGCCGGCTCATACTTGGTCAGCGCCTGGCTGATGCCATGCTTGACCGCGCCGGCCTGGCCCGACAGGCCGCCGCCCTTGACGGTGCAGACGACGTCATACTGACCTTCGCGTTCGGTGATGCCGAACACCTGGTTGATGACGAGGCGCAGCGTCGGACGCGCGAAATAGATTTCCTGGTCACGACCGTTGATCGTGATCTTGCCGGTGCCGGGCTTCAGCCAGACACGGGCGACCGCATCCTTGCGGCGACCGGTGGCATAGGCGCGGCCCTGCTTGTCGAGCTCCTGCGCGCGCAGCGGCGCGGTCTGCGTCGGCTCGTTCAGCTCGCCGGCGAGATAGGCGTCGGCGCGGGTGTCGGAATCGGCCTGCGCGGCCTCGCGCTGCTGGTTGAGCGCGGCGCCGAGATCGGAAAGGGACTGGCGGTTGTCGGACATTATGCGCCCACCTTGTTCTTGCGGTTCATGCCCGCGATGTCGAGGACCTCGGGGTTCTGCGCGTCGTGCGGATGCTCCGAGCCGGCGAAGATGCGCAGGTTGCGCATCTGCTGGCGACCCAGCGGGCCGCGCGGGATCATGCGCTCGACGGCCTTTTCCAGCACGCGCTCGGGGAAGCGACCTTCCAGCACCTTGGCGGCGGTGACGCCCTTGATGCCGCCGGCATAGCCGGTGTGCTTGTAATAGACCTTCTGCGCGGCCTTGTTGCCGGTGAAGCGGATCTTGTCGGCGTTGATGACGATGACGTTGTCACCGCAATCGACGTGCGGGGTGAAGCTCGGCTTGTGCTTGCCGCGCAGCACGTTGGCGATGATCGTCGCCGCACGGCCGACCACCAGGTCGGTGGCGTCGACGATGTGCCACTTCTTCTCCACCTCGTGCGGCTTGGCCGCCTTGGTGGTCTTCATGAGCGCCTTCATGGCGGGACCTTTCCGGTTCGAAACGAGACGCGCCGCCTGTGACGGGCGGCGCGAACGACCGGGCTATTGCTGGAAGGGCATCGGAAAGTCAAGCAAAGTGCGGCTTTGCTGACGGGTAAAATGATACCCGAATGGGTTATGGGCGACGGGCGGCGCCTCAGCCGGTCAGGCAATCCCTGACCCAGGCGGCGCCTGCCTCGTTGGTCTCGACCGTCCAATGTTCGATCGCGGGCAGGGTATAGCTGTGCAGGTCGGCGATCCGCGCCACGACCGCATCCACCCGCTCGGGCAGCGTCTTGAACTGGGCGAGGGCCTCGTGGCTGCTCTCAAGCGCATCTTGCCAGCGATAGAGCGACAGGCAGGGCGCGAGGATGTTGATACAGGCGACCAGCCGTTCCACGACCAGCCGGCCGCCGATCGCGCGCGCCTCGTCCAGATCGGCGAAGGTCGCCTGGACCAGCGCGATCGCCGTCACGCCAGGCGCAACGCGGGCCGCCGCCCGACCGCATGCGCGGCAGTGACCGCGGCGATCAGCAGCAGTGCGGCATTCGCCTGATGCGCAACCGCGACGACGATCTGGACGCCGCTGGCAAGCGTCGCGATGCCGAGCAGGATCTGCAGCGTGACCAATGCGATAACGACGAAGCCGGCGCGTGAGCCGGCGCGGGTCGCGGCGACCGACAGCCAGACCAGCCCCGCCGCGGCGACGAACGCCCACCAGCGGTGGATGAACTGGACGACGACGGGATTGTCGACGGCATTCTGCCAGGCCGGGCTGACCATCGGCACGCCGCTCGGGAACAGGCTGTCGCCCATCAGCGGCCAGCTGGAGAAGGCATAGCCGGCATCGAGGCCGGCGGTGAACGCACCCCAGCAGATCTGCACGAACAGCAAGGCCAGCGCCGCGATGCCGACCGTCGTCAGCCGCGCCGGCGCCGCCAGCGGATCGCGATCGCGCGCGGCAAGATCCAGCCCCGTCCAGACGATGCCGGCCAGCAGGGTGAGCGCGGTCAGCAGATGGATGGCGAGGCGGACGTGGCTGACGTCCGTCCGCACCGACAGGCCGCTCGCCACCATCCACCAGCCGATCGCCCCCTGCAGCCCGCCGAGCGCGAGGATCGCGGTCAGTCGCCAGCCATAGCCGGCCGGGATGCGCCGGCGGATCGCGAACCAGATCAGCGGCAGCGCGAAGGCAAGGCCGATGACGCGGCCGAGCAGGCGATGCGCATATTCCCAGAAGAAGATCGCCTTGAACCCGGCCAGCGTCATGCCCTGGTTGAAGGCGGCATATTCGGGGATGCGCTTGTAGCCGGCGAATTCCGCCTGCCATTGCGCCTCGGTCAGCGGCGGGATGATGCCGCTGATCGGTTTCCACTGGGTGATCGACAGGCCCGACTCGGTCAGCCGGGTGATCCCGCCCACCACGACCATCGCGACGATCAGGCCGGCGACGATGAACAGCCAGAGGGCGAGGGCACGGGGCCGGGTGCGCGAGAGGAAGGCGGCGCTGGGCTGAAGCATGGCGCCGCCATACGCCCATTTCGCCGTCCTCACCAGCGATCGCGGCGCACCCGGCACGATTATCCGCGGAACGATGTCGCGCCCGACCGAAACGCGGTCGGCGCTTGCTATAGTGAGGGCGGCATCGGGAGAAACACAGTTGAGCTTGGCCCAGAAGTGCCGCCTTGGCGGCTTCGTCATCCTGACAACCGTTTTTCTGGCAGCCCTTATCGCCGGATTTGGCGTCAATGCCATTCGTGTCGGCGGTCCGAGTGGCATGCGCATCCAACAGGTGAATGATCTGCAGGCGGAAATTTTGCCGCCGCCGGCCTATATCATCGAACCGTATCTGGTCGCGACGCTGCTCATCCAGCAGCCGGAGACGCTGGCGGCACGCCGGGTGGAGCTCGGCCGGTTGGAGGCCGCCTATCGCGGCAGCGTCGCACGCTGGCGCGCTGCCTCGCTCGATCCGCGGCTCGCCAATTTGCTGTTTCGTGGCGTCGTGCCGTCGGCGGACCGCTTCTGGCGCGAGCTCCGTCTGGAGATGCTCCCCGCGATAGAGCGGGGCGACAGGGTCGCGGCGCAAGCCAGCTATGCCCGGCTGACCACCGCCTATCAGCGCCACCGTCAAGGCGTCGACCGGCTCGCGGCCGCGGCGGGTGCGGCGCACGGCATGATCATGGCGAATACCCATGCGACCCTGCGCACCATGATTGGCATGCTGCTCGCGCTCGGCGTGCTCGTGACGGCGCTGCTGGTGGCGGCCGTCGCCTATGTGATTGGCAAGGTGCTGCGCCCGATCGGCGAGACGGCGGTGGCGATGCAGACGATGGCGGCGGGCAATCTGCGGCTGACCCTGGTCGGCAGCGATCGTCAGGACGAGATCGGCGCGATGGTAAAGGCGACCGAGGTCTTCCGCGCCGCCGCCCGGGCGCAGGTCGATCATGGTACGGCCCAGAAGGCGGTGGTCAGCGCCCTGGCGACGGCGTTGCAGCGGCTGGGCGAGGGCGACGTCACCCATCGCGTCGGCGACGGCCTGCCCCAGGAGTATCACGATCTGGCGCGCTCGTTCGATACGGCGATGGAGCAGCTTTCCGACACGCTCCGGCGCGTCGAGGCGTCGGCCGTCGCGGTCCGCACCTCTGCCGGTGAGGTCAATATTGCGGCGGGCGATCTGTCGCAACGGACCGAGCAGCAGGCCGCCTCGCTGGAGCAGACCGCGGCGACGATGGACGAGATCACCGGCGCGGTGCGCGAGACGGCGTCGGGGGCGAACCGGGTCAGCGAGATCATGCGTCTGGCGCGGGAGGAGACCGAGCGCTCCGGGCTGGTCGTCCGGCAGGCGACCGAGGCGATGGCGGCGATCGAGCGGTCCGCGCAACAGATCTCGCAGATCATCGGCGTCATCGACGCGATCGCCTTCCAGACCAATTTGCTTGCGCTCAACGCCGGGGTGGAGGCCGCGCGTGCCGGCGATGCAGGCCGGGGTTTCGCCGTCGTCGCGTCCGAGGTACGGGCGCTCGCCGGCCGGTCCGCCGACGCGGCCAAGGAGGTGAAACAGCTGATCGGCGCGTCGAGCCAGCAGGTCGGGGTCGGCGTCGATCTGGTCGGCGAGACGGGCCGCGCCCTGGCCGCACTGGTGATGCGCGTCGCGGAAGTCACCGATCTCACCGCCGAGATCGCCGCGTCGGCCGAACGCCAGTCGACCAGCCTGCAACAGATCAACATCGCGGTCGCGGAGATGGACGGCACGACGCAGGAGAATGCCGCCATGGTCGAGGAGGCAACGGCGGCGGCCACCCATCTCGCCGGCGAGGCCGAGCGGCTGACGCAGGAAGTCGGCCGCTTCCGGCTCGACACCCGGCCGCGGCCGTCGGGGCTTCCGATTGCCACAAGCCCCGAGCAACGGCCGCCGGCCGGGCGGCGTCGCGTCGCGCTCCGGGCGGTGTGACGCGAGCCTGATCCGCCCGGCCGCCGGCTCCGCATGACCACGAACTGGCAAAGAAAACACGGGACCGGGTTCGATGTGATGTTGTAACCTGGCGCGACTAAGCCTAGATGGTCGCACACGATGACGACCATTCTTCATCCGCGCCGCTGGGGGCTTGGACTGGATCGCATGGCGATCGCGCTATCGGGCCTCTGCGTCGTGCATTGCGTCGCCAGTGCGGTGCTGCTCGCAATGCTGTCGGCGGCGGGTGGTCTGCTCCTCAACCCGATCTTCCACGAAGTCGGGCTGGTCTTCGCAATTCTGCTCGGTGCGATCGCGCTCGGCCGCGGGATCGCCGAGCATGGCTATTGGATGCCCGCTGCGATGGGCGCGTTCGGCCTCGGCATCATGGCGGGGGCGATGAGCCTGCCGCACGACGGCGGCGGTGCCGAGACGCTGTGGACCGTGATCGGCGTCGGCCTGCTCGCGTTCGGCCACGATCTCAATCGCCGCGCCACCGCCTGAGGCGGGCGAGGGTAGCTTGCCCCGACCCGGCCGCATCCCTAAATCGCCGCCATGGCGCACACCCATCACGAACCTCAAGGCGAAGAATTGGCCGACGTCGCGCGTGCGACGCTGGAACGCGCCGGCGAACAGTGGACGCAGATGCGCGCCGCGGTGTTCGGCGCGCTCGCCGGTTTCGACAAGCCGGCCAGCGCCTATGATCTGGCGGAGGCCGTATCGGCCGATCAGGGACGTCGCGTCGCGGCGAACAGCGTCTACCGCATTCTCGACGTCTTCGTCGCCGCCAATCTGGCGCGCAAGGTGGAGAGTGCCAACGCCTATGTCGCCAACGCCCATCCCGATTGCGTCCACGATTGCATCTTCCTGGTGTGCGATTCCTGCGGGCAGATCGTGCACCTTGACGACGATTCGCTGACCCGCGGCGTCCGCTCCGCGGCGCAAGATGCCGGATTCTCGCCGGTTCGCCCGGTGATCGAGGTGCGCGGCACCTGCGCCGCCTGTCGTCGCGCGGCGTGACCGGGATCAGACCGGCAATCGACACTCTCCGCCATTACGAGTAAGCGGGTCCGATGGCCGACCTTCCTGACACGCCGCTGCTCGATACCGTCAATACCCCGGACGACCTTCGCCAGCTGAAGCCCGACCAATTGCGGCAGCTCGCCGACGAATTGCGCGCGGAGACGATCTCGGCGGTGGGTACCACCGGTGGCCACCTTGGGTCGGGGCTGGGCGTGGTCGAGCTGACCGTCGCCATCCATTACGTGTTCGATACGCCGACCGACCGTCTGATCTGGGACGTCGGTCACCAATGCTATCCGCACAAGATCCTGACCGGCCGCCGCGACCGCATCCGCACGTTGCGCCAGGGCGGCGGCCTGTCCGGCTTCACCAAGCGGACGGAGAGCGAATATGATCCGTTCGGCGCGGCGCACAGCTCGACCTCGATCTCGGCGGCGCTAGGCTTCGCCACCGCCAACCGCCTGACCGGCTCGCCCGCCAAGGCGATCGCGGTGATCGGCGACGGTTCGATGTCGGCCGGCATGGCCTATGAGGCGATGAACAACGCCGAGGCCGCCGGCAATCGCCTGATCGTCATCCTCAACGACAACGACATGTCGATCGCGCCGCCGGTCGGCGGCCTGTCCGCCTATCTGTCGCGGATCGTGTCGAGCCGCGAGTTCCTCGGCGTCCGCGACGTGCTGCGCAAGCTCGCCCGGCGCCTGCCGCGGCCGCTGCACAAGGCGGCGCGCAAGACCGACGAATATGCGCGCGGGCTGACCATGGGCGGCACGCTGTTCGAGGAACTGGGCTTCTACTATGTCGGGCCGATCGACGGCCACAATCTCGAGCATCTTATCCCGGTGCTCGAGAATGTCCGCGACGCGCCGGAGGGGCCGATTCTCGTCCATGTCGTCACCAAGAAGGGCAAGGGCTATGCCCCGGCCGAGGCGGCGGCGGACAAATATCACGGCGTACAGAAGTTCGACGTGATCACCGGCGCGCAGGCCAAGGCGCCGCCGGGGCCGCCGGCCTATCAGAATGTGTTCGGTGACCAGCTGGTCAAGGAGGCCGAACGCGATCCGACGATCGTCGCGATCACCGCGGCGATGCCGTCGGGCACCGGCGTCGACCGTTTCGCCAAGGCCTTTCCCGACCGCACCTTCGACGTCGGCATCGCCGAACAGCATGCGGTGACCTTCGCGGCGGGCCTCGCCGCGCAGGGGATGCGGCCGTTCTGCGCGATCTATTCGACCTTCCTGCAGCGCGCCTACGATCAGGTCGTCCACGATGTGGCGATCCAGAACCTGCCGGTGCGCTTCGCGATCGACCGGGCCGGCCTGGTCGGCGCCGACGGCGCGACCCATGCCGGCAGCTTCGACGTCACCTATCTGGCGACCCTGCCCAATTTCGTCGTCATGGCCGCGGCGGACGAGGCGGAGCTGGTTCACATGACCCATACCGCCGCCTGTCACGACACTGGCCCGATCGCGGTCCGCTATCCGCGCGGCAACGGCACCGGCGTGGCGCTGCCCGAGGTGCCGGAGCGTCTGGAGATCGGCAAGGGCCGGCTGGTCCGCGAGGGCAAGACGGTGGCGATCCTGTCGCTCGGCACCCGCCTCGGCGAGGCGTTGAGGGCGGCGGATGTGCTGGAAGCCAAGGGACTGTCGACCAGCGTCGCAGACCTGCGCTTCGCCAAGCCGCTCGACGAGGCGCTGATCCGCCGCCTGCTCACCACGCACGAGGTCGCCGTGACGATCGAGGAAAATGCGGTCGGTGGCCTCGGCGCGCACGTGTTGACGATGGCGAGCGACGCCGGCCTGATCGACGGCGGCCTGCGTCTGCGGACGATGCGCCTGCCCGATGTGTTCCAGGATCAGGACAAGCCCGAGAAGCAATATGCCGAGGCGGGCCTGGACGCCGATCATATCGTCGAGACGGTGCTGAAGGCGCTGCGCCATAACAGCGCCGCCGTGCCCGAGGGCGCGCGCGCCTGAGCCGGCGTGCCGTCCCGCGATAGGAGCGGGACGGCGCGACCGTCACCCGCCTAGCGTAACTCCGGGCACGACGGCCGCGGCCAGGCCGTTGCGGCCCGGTCGCGCCGCAGGTCGGCGCCGCTGCGCGCCGTCGGCTCCGGTCCGTCGCCGAGGCCGCGCCACAGCGCCGCGTTGAAGGCGGCGGTGTCGAGATGATCCTCGGTGCGGAAGTTCTGGCCGCGCATCGCCGCCGTCCACCAGTCGGCGTTGCGCCCCGGGCAGCCGACGGTCGCCGCGATGCGCGGCGCGAAGCGATCGGCGGGGATCGGCAGCTGTGTCGTATGGAGCACGTCGGCCGCCTCGGCCCGGTAGGTCCAGTCCGCCTGCGCCGGGTCGAACAGATCGGCCATCGGCATCGCCAGTCCGTCGTTGAGGCCGAGCGGCTTCAGCCCCAACACCGCCTCGATCGTGCGGAGCACGTTGACCGTGGTGTAGCGCGTCGACACCAGTGCCTGCTGGCGGACGTAGGGTCCGACGACATAGGCGATGCTGCGCCGTGCATCGACGTGATCGGCGCCGTTCTGCGCATCGTCCTCGATGACGAAGATCAGGGTCGAACCGGCGGCGCGGCTGTGCGCGATCCGCTCGACGACCAAGCCCAGCGCATAGTCGTTGTCCGCCATCTGCGTTTCGACCGTGTTCACTCCGTCGATCGCGCTGTCGAAATCGCCGAAATGATCGTGGCTGAGCCGCAGCAGCGTCAGCGCCGGCAGTGTACCGGCCGCATCCGCGGCGTCGAACTCCCGCTGCCATTCGCGCACCCGCCAGAAGTCGGCGAGCTTCTGGTCGAAACCGCGGAAATACGGGTCGCTGCGACTGGCGAGCAGGCGATCGCCCGGCGTGTAGATGCGCCGGTGCGTCGTCCACGGCTCGCGGATCACCGGCACCGCCCCGGGTTCGCCCGTGTCGTAGATCGAGGCGTCGGAGAAACCGTAGTTGCGCACCGACAGCCCGGCGCGGATCGCCGCATCCCACAGGAAACCTTGGCCGGGCTTGTCGTCGTCGTCCGGGTCAGGCGCGGTCAGCAGCGCCGGCCCGGGCATCAGGTCCGGGTCGGTCGACAGCTTCGGGTTGGTGGCATGGCGTTCGGCCGCGGTCTGCTGGGTATAGACGAAGCGATCCGCTTCCTCCGCCTCATAGGCGAGGCCGCGCTTGGCGTAGTTTACGGGCGCGGTCTTCTCCAGCAGGTCCGGCGCGCGTGCCGCGGTCGACCAGGTCCAGCCGGTGCTCGATTGCTCGCCCGAGTCGTAGAAATTGTCGAGCGTGACGAACTGGCGCGCCAGTCGGTGATGGTTGGGCGACAGCGCCCGGCCGAGGATGGCGAGGTGCGGATCGCCGTTGCCGATCTCCAGGTCGCCGAGCACCTGGTCGTAGGTGCGGTTCTCCTTGATGATGAACACGACGTGCTGGATGCGAGCGCGGATCGCGGCCATGCGCGCGTCCGCGGCGGCGCGCGCCGCCGCGTCGGGCAGGCCGATGTTGCGGGCGACCTGCAGCGTGGTCGCGGCGAGGGCGGCGTCGCCGGGCATGGGCAGTTCGAGCAGCCCGGCCTTTTCGAGCTGGAAGATATATTGGTTCGCCGCGCCGCAGGCGTCGGGCTGGCCGCGATAGATGGCGAGCCGCGGTGCGCAGCCCTGCGGATTGGGGCCGGGCGGGCTCTTGCGATTGACGACGAAGACGCGGCGGCCCGCTGGGCCGGTGGCGACGGCGCTGGGATACCAGCCGGTCGGGATCAGCCCGGTCACCGTGCCGCCCCCCGGCGCCGGCGCGACGACCGCTACGGCGTTGATCCCGCCCAACGTCACCAGCAATCGTCCGTCGGGTAGCTGCGCGAGCCCGTTCGGATTGAGGCCCTTGCCGACCGGGACGGCGGAAAGTCCCTCCGGCAGCGTCAGCCTGGGTTCGGCCGCGAGCCGTGCGCTGGCAAGGTCGACGATGGCGAGGCGGTCGGCATTGTCCTCCGTCGCGAACAGCCGATGCTGGCGCGTATCGACCAGCAACGCCGTCGGTTCGCCGAGGGTGGAGACGCGACCCGTCACCCGCACGCCGCCCCCGTCGATCGCCAGCGCGACGAGTTGACGATCGCGCGGGGCCGAAACCCACGCACGACCGGCATCGGTCCAGAGGATCGCAAAGGGGTTCTCGCCGCCTGCGACGCCGCTTTGGCGGGGATCGATCTTGCCGGGGCGAAGATCCTGTTCCGCCAGCACGCGCCGCTCCGCCAGATCGACCAAGGTCACGGAGTCGTTGTAATAATTGGCGACCAGCGCGCGTCGGCCGTCGGGGCTGATGGCGACGCCCGCCGCCTGTGGCTTGACGTCCGCGCCCAGTCCTGCCGCATGGCCGAGTGGGATCGATCCGGCCGCGGCGAATTGCTGGCCGCGGCGCGCGAACAGATAGAGCCGGTCGTCGACGCCGCCGCCGACGGCGAAGGCCCGCCTGTCTGGCGTCCAGGCAATGCCGCCGAAGCTGTTGGGCACCTGCAGCGTCTGGATCAACCGGCTGCCGCGACCGTCGATCCGGTAGCGGAAGACATATTGCGTCGACCGGGCGGCGGCGATCTTGCCGTCGGCACCGTTGAAGCGGTTGAAGCCGCTGGTCAGCACCAGCATCTCGCGCCCATCCGGGCTGACCGCGATGGCGGCCGCGCCATCGACCATCGTCGCAGAGCCAGAGCCGACCGCGAGCGGCGCGAAGCGGGCGCCGGGTGCAGCCGTCGGCGTCAAGACTTGGCCCGTCGGCAGGGCTTGTCCTTGCGCTTCCGGTTGCACTTGACCGGCGGCAGCGGGCCCGGCGACGAGAACGGCAACGGCATAGAGCAGGCGCAACGGAAACCTCCGGATGGCAATGCGCTTTGCTATCGCGGTTTTGTGACAGGTTAAATCGTCCGTCGCGAAGGAATGTGACGCGACGGTCGGCGGATGTCGCCGGCGCGGCGACGGAACCAGCCGAGACAAACTGCGCTGTACCGCGATGCAGCAGGACGATGACAGCGCCGCGGCCCGGCACCGCGCAGTACCGAGCGGCCGGGTGGCGCGCCTCGGCGCCTTCGGGCGGCTGGCCGGTGGCGTCGCGGGCGGGATGCTCGCCGAGGGCGCCAGGCGGCTGGCGAGCGGCGAACGACCGCGGATGAGCGACCTCGTCCTGACGCCGGCCAATGCCGCGCGGGTTGCCGACCGACTGTCGCATCTGCGCGGCGCGGCGATGAAGCTGGGCCAGATGATCTCGATGGACGCCGGCGACGTGTTGCCGGCGGAATTGTCGGCGATCCTCGCCCGGTTGCGGGACCAGGGCTATCGCATGCCCCCGCAGCAGCTCGACCGGGTGCTGGCGCAGGAATGGGGGCGGGACTGGCGGCGGCGTTTCCAGCGCTTCGACGCGACGCCGATCGCCGCCGCCTCGATCGGCCAGGTGCATCGGGCGACATTGCCCGATGGCCGCGTGCTGGCGATCAAGGTGCAATATCCCGGGGTGGCGGACAGTATCGGCTCCGACGTCGACAATGTCGCGACGCTGCTCCGCGTTTCCGGCGTCCTGCCGGCCAGCCTCGACCTGTCGCCGCTGCTCGCCGAGGCGAAGCGCCAGCTGGCCGAGGAAGCGGATTACGTCCGCGAGGGCGAACAGATGCGCGTCTATGGCGAGCGGCTGGCCGGCGACGCCCGCTATGTCGTGCCAGACCTGGAGCCGACACTCACGACCAAGCGCGTGCTGGCGATGCGCTTCGTCGAGGGGCGGCCGATCGAAACGCTGGCGGATGCCCCGCAGGAGCGGCGCGATGCGGTGATGACGGCGCTGATCACGTTGGTGCTGCGCGAGCTGTTCGCGTTCGGCACGATGCAGACCGATCCCAATTTCGCCAATTACCGGTGGCAGCCGGAAACGGGCGCGCTGGTGCTGCTCGACTTCGGTGCGACCCGCGCGGTGCCGGCGGAGACGGCCGGGGCCTATCGGCGGCTGATCGAGGCCGGGCTGGCGCGCGATCGCGACCTGATCCGCGACGTGGCGGTGGAAACCGGCTTCATCGGCCGTGCCGCCGCGGACGGACACCGTGCGGCGATCGACCGGATCATCGCGGCGATCGACGACGCGCTCAACCGGCCGGGCCCGTTCGACTTCGGCGACCGCGCCTTCGTGCCGGTGGTGCGCGAGGAGGCGCGGGCGATGATCGCCGACCGGGCCACCTGGCACGTGCCGCACGTCGAGACGCTGTTCGTCCAGCGCAAGGTCAGCGGCACGGCGTTGCTGGCGGCGCGGCTGAAGGCGCGGGTCGACGTGCGCGGGCTGGCGGCGGCGGCGGTCGCCTGACGATATCGCGGCGCCGGCCGATGAAGGGCCGGCGCTAGCGCGCCTCCAGCGCGATCCCCGCCAGATTCTGCGTCCGCCGGAGATAGCGGAGACGCCATCGTCCCGGCGGCTTGGGCGCGGCGCGGAATGTCGCCAGATGGTGCGCGCACGAGGGCGGGCACCGCACGGTGCCGTTCGCCTGCGCGATCACCGCCGCCGCGTCGCCGAGCAGCACGACGTCCGCCGCGCCGCTCGCCACCGCCGCCTGCAGGGCCGCGATCAGCGCCAGCCATTCCGCCTCCATGCTGCTGCCGATGCCGAGATCGCGCCGCACCGTCGCGACGCCGCGCACGACGACGGCGATCGCCATGCCGGCGGGGGCCGGCCGGCTGCTGCCGTCGAAAAAGACCTTCACCCCAGCCGCCATGTGCCCGGCGCCAGGCCGTCCAGCGTCCAGTCGCCGATCGACCAGCGCACCAGCCGCAGCGTCGGCAGACCGACCGCGGCCGTCATTCGCCGCACCTGCCGGTTGCGGCCTTCGCGGATCGTCAGGCGCAGCCAGTGATCGGGAATGGTCGCGCGGAAGCGCACCGGCGGGTCGCGCCGCCACAGGTCCGGCGGCGCGATCGCCTCGACCTCCGCGGGGCGGGTCGGTCCGTCGTTCAGCGTCACGCCGTGCCGCAGCCGGGCCATGGCGCTCTCGTCGACCGCGCCTTCGACCTGGACAAGATACGTCTTGGGCAGCTTGAACCTGGGATCGGCGATCCGCGCCTGCAGGCGGCCGTCGTCGGTCAGCAGCAACAGCCCCTCGCTGTCGCGATCCAGCCGTCCCGCCGGATAGACGCCCGGCAGGTCGACCAGCCCCGACAGCGTCGGCCGCGCGGTCGGCGATTTGGCATCGGTGAACTGGCTGAGCACGCCATAGGGTTTGTTGAGCAGCACCAGCCGCGTCATGCCGCGACGATGCTCTGCGCCACCGCCTCGGCCACCTTGATGCCGTCGACCGCCGCCGACAGGATGCCGCCGGCATAGCCCGCGCCCTCGCCGGCGGGAAACACCCCGGCGGTGTTGAGGCTCTGGAAATCCTTGCCGCGGGTGAAGCGGACCGGGGAGGAGGTGCGCGTCTCGACGCCGGTCATCACCACGTCGGGATGATCGTAGCCGGCGATCTGCCGCCCGAAGACGGGGATCGCCTCGCGCATCGCCGCCACCGCATAGTCGGGCAGGCAGGAGGCGAGGTCGGTCGGCGTCACGCCGGGGCGATAGGAAGGCACGATGTCGCCCAGACCGGTCGACGGCTGGCCGGCCATGAAGTCGCCCAACCGCTGCGCCGGCGCCTTGTAGTTTGATCCGCCGGCGACGAAGGCGCGCTCCTCCCAATGGCGTTGCAGCGCAAGGCCGGCAAGCGGATCGCCGGGAAAGTCGCGCGCCGGGTCGATCGCGACGACGAAGCCCGAATTGGCGTTGCGCTCATTGCGCGAATATTGGCTCATGCCGTTGGTCGCGACCCGCCCCTCCTCGGACGTCGCGGCGACGACGGTGCCGCCGGGGCACATGCAGAAGCTGTATACCGTGCGCCCGTTCGAACAATGGTGCGAGATATGATATTCGGCGGCGCCGAGGATGCGGTTGCCCGCCTCGCTGCCGAAGCGCGCGCGGTCGATCCAGCTTTGCGGATGTTCGATCCTGACGCCGATCGAAAAGGGCTTGGGCTCGACGAAGACGCCCGCCGCATGCAGCATCGCGAAGGTGTCGCGCGCGCTGTGGCCGACCGCGAAGACGACGTGGCTGGTTTCCAGATAGCCGCCGTCGCTGAGGTGCAGGCCGCGCAGCTGCCGCCCGCCATCCGCCGCGACCGCGACGTCGATCCCGTCGACCCGCGTCGAGAAGCGATATTCGCCGCCCAGCGCCTCGATGCTCGCACGCATGCTCTCGACCATCGTCACCAGGCGGAAGGTGCCGATATGCGGATGCGCTTCGGTCAGGATCTCGGGCGGGGCGCCGGCCTTGACGAATTCCGTCAGCACCTTGCGGTTGAGATGGCGCGGGTCCTTGATGCGGCTGTACAATTTGCCGTCGGAGAAGGTGCCGGCGCCGCCCTCGCCATATTGCACGTTGGATTCCGGGTCGAGCACGCCGCGCCGCCATAGGCTCCAGGTGTCCTTGGTCCGCTCGCGCACCACCTTGCCGCGTTCGAGCAGGATCGGGCGGAACCCCATCTGCGCGAGGATCAGCGTCGCGAACAGGCCGCACGGCCCCGCGCCGATCACCACCGGCCGCGGCGCACCGCTCGGCGCGGTGGCGACCGGATAATAGGACGTGTCCGGCGTCGGACGCACGTTCGGATCGGCGGCGAAGGCGGCGAGCACCACCGCCTCGTCACGCACCGTCACGTCGACCGCATAGACCAGCGCGATGCGGCCGCGCGCGCGGGCGTCATGGCCGCGCCGCGCGACGGCGAAGTCGATCAGCTCGGCGGGCTGCAGGTCGAGCCGCGCGAGGATCGCGGCGGGCAGGTCATCCTCGGCATGATGGAGCGGCAGTTTCAATTCAGTGACACGGATCATGGCGGCGCCATACACCGCCGCCGCGATCGCCGCCAATCGCCTTGCATCGCCGAACGCTGGTGCTGCAACGGTCGCTATGCGGGCGCCGGCCGATGCGCCGCCGGGGGAGGGAGGGCGGGGCGATGCCGTCGCTTCCCCCCTAGCCGCCGCGCCTGCGCATCCCTATCGATACGATCATGGGGCTCACCGCACTCGACATCATCGTTCTCGTCCTCGTCCTCGGCGCTGCGGTGCTCGGCGGCCTGCGCGGGTTCGTCACCGAAGTGCTGTCGCTGTTCGCCTGGGTCGCGATCGTCGCGATGCTCAAGCTGTTCCACATCGCGCTCGCCGCCACGCTGGCGAGGACGATCGGCACGCCATCGGGCGCGGCGGTCGCCGCCTTCGCGATCATCGCCGGCGGCACCTATGTCGTCGGCCGGCTCGTCGCCACGGCGATCGGCAAGCGCACCCGCACCTCGATCCTCGGCCCCGTCGACCGGGCGCTCGGCTTCGGCTTCGGCGCGCTCAAGGGATTGATCCTCGCCAGCCTCGGCTTCCTGCTCGCCGCTCTGGTCGTCGACACGGCGCGGGGCGGCGCCAGTCACCGTCCCGAATGGATGACGCAATCGCGCAGCTATCCACTGCTCAACGCAACCAGCGCCGGCATCGCCGATTTCGTCGACCGTCGCCGCCGCGGCCTGCCCGTCTTCGGCGCCCGGACGCCCGATCCTTCTCCGTCAGCGAGTGACGCCCCGTGAACGCCCCCCTCTACAATGCGGACATCCTCCGCCTCGCCGCCTCGATCCCGCACCACAAGCGGCTCGAACACGCCATGGCCACCGCCGAGAAACGCTCGCCGATCTGCGGCAGCCGCGTGACCGTCGACGTCGGCGTCGACGACGCCGGCCGGGTCAGCGAGGTCGGTCTGCTGGTCCGCGCCTGTGCGCTCGGCCAGGCATCGGCCTCGCTGCTCGCCGCCAACATCCTCGGCCGCACGCCGGAGGAGCTCGCCGCGGCGCGCGACGGGCTGACCGGCTGGCTGGCGCGCGAGGCGGAACGGCCGGATTGGCCCGGCCTCGAGGTCTTCACCCCCGCGCTCGACTATACCGCCCGTCATCCGTCGATCCGCCTGGCGTTCGAGGCGGCGGCCGAAGCGGCGGCGGCGGCGCGCGAGGCGCATGCCCATGCATGACGCGGGCGGAACCGTCTCGCTGCTCCGCGACGGCATGGTGCTGCTCGGCGCCGGCCTCGCCTTCGTCCTGCTGTTCCGGCGCGTCGGCCTCGGCGCGACGCTGGGCTTCCTCGTCGCCGGCGCGGTCGTCGGCCCGCATGTCCTCGGCCTGGTCGGCGACGCGGAATCGAAGATCGGCGTCGCCGAACTCGGCATCACGCTGCTGCTGTTCGTCGTCGGGCTGGAACTGAATCCCAGCCGCCTGTGGCGGATGAAGCAGGAGATCTTCGGCGTCGGCCTGCTCCAGGTCGTCGCCTGCGGCCTCGCCATCACCGGCATCGTCTTCCTCGCCCGTTTCTCGGGGCCCGCCGCGCTCGCGCTCGGCCTGCCGCTGGCGCTGTCGTCGACGGCGCAGGTGCTGCCGATGCTGCAATCCGCCGGGCGGCTGCGCACGCCCTTCGGCGAACGGGCCTTCTCGATCCTGCTGTTCCAGGACCTGTCGATCGTGCCGCTGATCACGATCGTCGCGGCGATGAGCCGCAATCCCGCCGACGCCCATGCCCCGCCGGGCTGGCTGCTCGCCATCTACACCGTCGGCGCGGTGATCGGCCTGATCCTCGCTGGCCGTTTCCTGCTCCGCCCGCTGTTCCGCCTGATCGGCAATCTCGGCGAGCGCGAGATGTTCGTCTTCGCCGCGCTGTTCACCGTCATCGCCAGCGCCGCGGTGATGGAGGCGCTCGGCCTGTCGACCGCGCTCGGCGCGTTCATTGCCGGCGTGATGCTCGCCGACAGCCCCTACCGGCACGAGTTGGAGGCGGACGTCGATCCGTTCCGGTCGATCCTGCTCGGCCTGTTCTTCCTTGCCGTCGGCATGATGCTCAATCTGCCCGCGATCGCCGACCGGCCGGCCTTCGTGATCACCATGGCGCTCGCCCTGATCGCCACCAAGACGTTCGTCATCTTCCTGATCGGTCTGGCCTTCCGCATGACCTGGCGGAGCGCGCTGGCGCTCGGCCTGCTGCTCAGCCAGGGCGGCGAGTTCGGCTTTGTGCTTTTCGCCCAGGCGCAGGCCGGGCTGCTGATCGCCCCCGATGCGGCCAGCCTGTTCGGCGCGATCGTCACCCTGTCGATGGCGACCACGCCGTTCCTGATGGGCATCACCAAGCGCTTCCGCGAGGAGCCGATCGCCAAGGATCAGGAGCGCGACGGGCCCAAGGCGGACGGCGCCAACGCGATCATCGTCGGCTACGGGCGGTTCGGCCAGACGGTCGGCCAGATGCTGCTCGCCAGCGACATTCCGGTGACGCTGATCGACACCGACATCGAGATGATCGACATCGCCGGCGAGTTCGGCGCCAAGGTCTATTACGGCGACGGTACCCGGCTCGACCTGCTGCGCCAGGCGGGCGCGGCGGAGGCGGAACTGATCCTGTTCTGCATCGACGGCGATCAGATTCAGCCCGATACGCTGGAAGCGGTGCACGAAGCCTTCCCGAACGCGGAGATCTACGTCCGCGCCTATGATCGCCGCGCTTTGGTCAAGCTGAAGCAGGGGCCGGCCAAATACGTCGTCCGCGAGGTGCTGGAGTCCGCGGTCAAGATGGCGCGGCTGGCGCTCGACGGGCTCGGCGTCTCGGAAACCGACATCAACCGCGCCGAGCAGATGTATCGGTCGCGCGACAAGGAGCGGCTGCGCATCCAGATCGAGGCTGGCGACATCCGTGCCGCCCGCGCGCTGGTCGCGGAGCAGCAGCCTTGGGGGAACGACCGCTGATGCTCGGCTTGCTCGCTGCTTTGTCGGGTGCGCTGGCGGTCGCCGCCGGGGCGTTCGGTGCGCATGGCGCGACCGGCGCGGCTCAGGAATGGCTGAAGACCGGCGGCCATTACCAGCTAATTCACGCGGTCGCGGCGCTGGTCGCGCTGCGGATGGCGGCGCGCGGGCCGGCATGGCTGTTCGTCGCCGGCGGGGCGATCTTTGCCGGCACGCTGTACCTGATGGCGCTCGGCGCCCCGCGCTGGCTCGGCGCGGTCACACCGATCGGCGGCGCGCTGCTGATCGGCGGCTGGCTGTGGCTGGCATGGCAGCTGCGCGGTGCCTAAACCGCTGTCCTACAAGGGCGCCGTTCGCTAGACCGGTCGGCACACGCTCTTTCTGATCGTCCATAAAGCTGACGGCATGCCGCATCTCACTGTCGAAGCAGCGGACATTGCACGGTCAGGCGTCAATTCTGTCAAGACTCGCGGTTTTGCCGCGCGACTTCCGGCACTTGTCCGAGCAGTAGATCACGCTGTCCCAGTCGCGCGCCCACTTCTTGCGCCAGCTGAACGGCCGCCCACACGCTGGGCAGACTTTGGTCGGCAGGTCCCGCTTGGCGACGCCGTTGGGCATCAGCGGGTTTGGGCGTCGAGGAAGCGCTCGACCGCGGCGAGGTCGACCGTCTTGTCGAGATAGGTCTGGCCGATCCCGCGGGCGAGCAGGAAGGGCAGGGTGCCTGCCGCCATTTTCTTGTCGTGTCGCATATGCGCGACCAACGTTGCGCCGGCCGCCGGGATCCCCGCCGCGGCGAGCCCGTCGGGCAGGCCCACCGCCCGGAAATGGCCGGCGACCCGATCGGCGTCGGTCGCGCTGCACAGGCCCTGCGCCGCGGAAAAGGCAAAGGCGAGGGCGCAGCCCGCCGCGACGCCCTCGCCATGCAGCAGCGCCTGCGAATAGCCGGTCTCCGCCTCCAGCGCATGGCCGAAGGTATGGCCGAGGTTGAGCAGCGCGCGGATGCCGTTGGTCTCATGCTCGTCCGCGGCGACGATCCGCGCCTTGGCCGCGACGGCATGGCCGATGGCATATTCGCGCGCCGCGGCGTCGCCGGCGAGCAGCGCCGCGCCGTGCGATTCGCACCAGGCGAAAAAGTCCGGATCGTCGATCAGCCCGTATTTGACCACCTCGGCATAGCCCGCCCGCATTTCCCGCGCGGGGAGGGTGTCGAGCACGTCGGGATCGATCAGCACCAGCGACGGCTGGTGGAAGGCGCCGATGAGGTTCTTGCCCGCCCGCGTGTTGATCGCGGTCTTGCCGCCGACCGAGCTGTCGACCTGCGCGAGCAAGGTCGTCGGCACCTGCACGAAGCCGCATCCGCGCTTCAGGATCGCGCAGGCGAAGCCGACCAGATCGCCGATCACTCCACCACCCAGCGCGACGACGTGATCGCCGCGCTCGATGCCGAGGTCGAGCAGCCGGTCGCACAGCGATTCCAGCTGCGCCCAGCTCTTGGTCTTCTCGCCGGGCGGCAGGACGATCGCCTCGCTCGCGATCCCGGCCGCGTCCAGCGACGCCTGCAAGGTGGCGAGATGCCCGCGCACATGCTCGTCGGTGACGATCGCCATCCGCCGCCCCCGCGCCAACGGTGCGAGATGCGTGGCGGCGCGGGCGAGTACGCCGGCTTCGATCAGGATCGGATAGCTGCGGTCGCCGAGCGCGACGGTGACGGTGCGGCTCACCGGCGGCCCGCCGGGCGCAGCGCCTTGAGGATGGCGGCGACGGTCGCCTCGTGCGGAGCCTTGTGACTGGTGATGTGGATATGCGCCTCGGCATAGATGGGGTTGCGGACGGCGGCGAGCTCGCTCAGCACCTGGTGCGGATCGCGATTGCGCAGCAGCGGGCGGGTGTCGCGGCGGCGGACGCGCTCGGCGAGCACGGTCGGATCGGCGTTCAGCCAGATCGCCGTGGATTCGCTGAGGATCAGCGCGCGCGTCTCCGGGTTGATGAAGGCGCCGCCGCCGGTCGCGATCACCTTCGGCCGGCCGTCCATCAGCCGGGCGATGACGCGTCGCTCGCCGTCGCGGAAATAGGGTTCGCCGAAGCGTTCGAAGATCTCCGCGACGGTCATGCCCGCCGCCTCCTCGATCGCATGGTCGGCGTCGACGAACGGCAGCGACAGGCGTGCGGCAAGGCGGCGGCCGACGGTCGACTTGCCGACCCCCATCAGCCCGACGAGCACGATCGGTCGGGTGGCGGCACCGGCCGATCCGGCGTCGTGGGGAAGAGCGCTTTGCAACATGGTCCGCCGCGCTATACAGCGGCGCAGGACGGGGCAAAAGCTCTGCTCCGTGTTTACGTGACTTAAGGTACGCTATGTCCCGCCTCGCGATCACCGCCGTCGTGCTCCTCGTCGTCATCGTCGGTGGCCTGTTCTTCCTCGCCGGCCGCGCGTCGGAGCGGCCGCAGACCCATGTCGAGAAGGCCGTCACGCTTGCCAATCTCAGCTAGGGCGCGCGTCGGCGCCGCCGCGATCGCGCTGGCGGCGACCGGCATTGCCGCCTTTGGTCCGGCGATCGGCCAGGACCGGCCCGAATCGATCCTGCCGCCCGGCTTCGGCGAACCTGCCGCGCAGCCGAGCCCGACGCCGCGCGCGACCCAGGCCGCGCCGGCCGGCGTACCGCTACCGGGCCCGACCGGCGTCGCGACGATACAGCCGCTGCCCGGCCTCAGCCCGACGCCGACGCCGAGCGCGACCCCCAGCGCGACGCCGACGATCGATCCGCGCACGCTCGCGCAATATGAGATGCCGGCTTATGCCCGCCGCTCGCTCGACATGGTCGGTCCCGCCGGCCCGCGCGAGGGCGCGCTCGGCGCCGACACATTCGACAAGACCGATGGCCGTTTCGCCGAGGGGCTGATGCGCCGCATCGCCGCGCCTTTGCCGTCGCGCTGGATGTCGATCCTGCTACGTCGCACGCTCGCCGCGCAGCTTTCCACGCCGGCACGGGTCGACGGCGCCGATTTCGCGGCGGAACGCGCCTGGTTGCTGCTGCGCATGGGCGAATCGACCGCGGCGCGCGCTGTGGTCCAGTCCGTCGACACCGGCAATTACACGCCCAAGCTCTATCAGGTCGCGATGAGCGCCGCACTGGCGACGGGCGACCCCGCCGGCCTGTGCCCGATCGCCGATGGTGGCGCACGGCTCGCCCCGGCGCGGGGCTGGACGCTCGCCCAGGCGATATGCGCCGGCCTGCGCGGAGAGGCGGCGCAGGCCAAGTCGCTGCTCACCGCCGCCCGCCGCCGTAACGTCGCCACCGGCATCGATTTGCAATTGACGCAGAAGGTCGTCGGCGCCGCGCCCGGCGGCGGCCAGGCGGTGACGATCGAATGGGCCGGGGTCGACCGGCTCGACGACTGGCGGTTCGGCCTCGCCGCCGCGACCGGCGTGACGATCCCCGACACCCTGTTCGGCAGCGTCGGACCGCAAGTCCGCTCCTGGTATGCGCTGGCGCCCGGCATCGGCCTCGCCGACCGGATAGCGCCTGCCGAGGCTGCCGCTGCCCAGGGCGTGCTGTCGAATGCGGCCTTGGTCGACCTCTATGGCGCGGTCGATGCCGCCGACGACATGCCCGGCACCGCCAGCGCCGCCGCCAGCGACCTGCGGACGGCCTATGTCGGGGCCAGCGCCGATGCCCGGCTCGGCGCCTTGCGTCAGCTGTGGGGCGGGCAGACGCCGTCTTACGCGCGGCTCGTGCTGACCGCGCGGGCGGCCGCGCGCCAGCCGGTGCGGCTTGGCGTTGCCGATGCCGACCGGATCGTCGCGTCGCTGTTGACCGCGGGGCTGGACCGCGGCGCGGCCCGCTGGCGAGCGGCGGTGCCCGAGGGCGGCGACGGATGGGCGATGATCACGCTCGCCGACCCCGACACCGACGCGCGCGTCGGCTATGGCGTGCTGTCGCGTTACGCCGGCAGCGGTGACGCAGCGCTGAAGCAGCGTCTGTTCTTTGCGGGCCTGGCTGGGCTCGGCCGCCTGTCGTCCGAGGATGTCGAGCGGGCGGCGCAGGCGCTCGACGTGCGGATCGGGGCGGAGACGTCGTGGACGCGCGCGATCGACCGCGCCGCGGCGGATGGCGACCGGGGCGGCGTCGTGCTGCTCGCGGCGATCGGCATGCAGACGCCGCACTGGCGGGGCGTTCCCCCGGCCATGCTCTACCGGATCGTCGGTGCCTTGCGGGCGGTCGGCCTCGATGGCGAGGCGCGGATGATCGCGGCGGAGGCGCTGGCGCGGGTGTGAGCGACCGGGCGCTGATCGACCGGTTCCTCGAGATGCTCGCGGCGGAGGCGGGCGCCGCCGCCAACACGATCGCCGCCTATCGCAGCGATCTTTGTCTCGCTTCGCAGGCGCTGAACGGCGCGCTGACCGATGCCGACGAGGCCGCGCTGCAACGGCTTACTGCCGAATGGAGCGGTCTGGCGCGGGCGACGGTGGCGCGCAAGGCAGCAGCGTTGCGACGCTTCTTCGCCTTTCTGGTCGACGAGGGGCATATCGCCGGCGATCCCACCGCGGCGCTGCCGCGCCGGGGCACGGCACGGCCGCTGCCCAAGGTGCTGAGCCATGCCGATGTCGACCGGCTGTTCGCGGTGATCGGTGAACGAATCGCAGCCGAACGGCCGCTACCCGGCGACCTGCGGCTCGCCGCCTTGGTCGAACTGCTCTACGGGTCGGGGCTGCGGGCGAGCGAGTTGGTGTCGCTGCCGCGCAATTCCGTCCATCCCGACCGGCCGTTCCTGATCCTGAAGGGGAAGGGCGGTCGCGAACGGCTGGTGCCGATCTCCGATCGCGCCCGCGCCGCGGTCGCTACCTGGCGTGCGCATGTCGCGACGGATCGCCCCTGGCTGTTTCCGTCGGGTCGCGCACATATGTCGCGGATTCGCCTCTATCAGTTGATCAAGGCGCTCGCCGCCGACGCCGGTATCCCACCCGACCGGGTCAGCCCACACGTCCTCCGCCATGCCTTCGCCACGCATCTGCTGGCGGGCGGCGCGGATCTGCGCGCGTTGCAGGCGATGCTCGGCCATGCCGACATCGCGACCACTGAAATCTACACCCATGTCGACACCGGCCGGCTGGTCGAGCTGGTCAACACCCGCCACCCGCTCGTTGACGCGAGCCCGGCGCGGGCTTAACCGCCTGCCGATGCCGAGCTTCCTCGATTTCGAAAAACCGATCGCCCAGCTGCAGGGCCAGATCGACGATCTGCGCGAGACCGCGGCCGACGGCAACGTCGATATCGCCGCCGACGTCGCGCGGTTGCAGGCCAAATCCGACAAGCTGTTGCGCGATACCTTCGCGAAGCTGACGCCGTGGCAGAAGACGCAGGTCGCGCGCCATCCGGAACGCCCGCATTTCCGCGACTACGTTGCCGGCCTGTTCGACGAATTCGTGCCGCTGGCGGGCGACCGCGCCTTCGCCGACGACCAGGCGATCATGGGTGGCTTCGCCACGTTCCGCGGTCGCCGGGTGATGGTGATCGGCCACGAGAAGGGCTGGGACATTACCAGCCGACTCAAACACAATTTCGGCTCCGCCAAGCCGGAGGGCTATCGCAAGGCGATCCGCCTGGTCGAACTGGCGGCGCGCTTCGGTCTGCCGGTCGTAACCTTAGTCGATACCGCTGGCGCGTTTCCCGGCGTCCAGGCGGAGGAGCGCGGTCAGGCGGAGGCGATCGCCCGTTCTACCGAGGCGTGCCTCAATGCCGGCGTACCGGTGATCGCGGCGATCGTCGGCGAGGGTGGCTCGGGCGGTGCGGTGGCGCTGGCCGCCGGCAATCGTGTGCTGATGTTCGAACATGCCGTTTATTCGGTGATCAGCCCGGAAGGCTGCGCCGCGATCCTGTGGCGGACGTCGGACAAGGCACCGGATGCGGCGGAGGCGATGAAGATCACCGCGCAGGATCTGCGTGGCTTCGGCATCGTCGACACGATCGTGCCCGAGCCGGTCGGCGGCGCGCATCGCGATCATGCGGCAGCGATCGCGGCCCTGGGCGATGCGTTGGACCAAGCGCTACAGGGTCTTGCCGGCATGGATGCGGCGACCCTGCGGGCGGATCGTCGCCGCAAGTTCCTGGCCATCGGCCGGCTGTAACGCCGCCGTCGGACGCGGGAGGCGCTCGGCCCGGAGCGACATGAAAAGGGCGGCGGATCATGACGATCCACCGCCCCGGTCATATCGTACCTGATCGTCCGCTTAGCTGACGGTCATGTTGCTCGACACGTTGGTGAAGGTCGTCTTGAGCTTGTTGCCCAGGCCCTGCATCGCGGCGATGGCGGCAACGGCGATCAAAGCGGCGATCAGGCCGTATTCGATCGCGGTCGCGCCCTTGTTGTTCTTGATGAACTTGCGAATCGTCTGCATTCCGGTCTCCACTATCAAATCACTTCAGTCACCCGGCTGAACCGGTGACACCGGAGCAGCGGAACGGGAAATAGCGGGTGAGAGGTTGCGAAAGCTTTAAAGTTGCGGGAAATTCAGTTGGCGGCCTGCACCTTGGTGCTGACATTGCCCCACAGGCTGGTGTTGGCGTTGGCGACGCCCTTCAACGACGCGATCATCGCCACGACGATCAGCGTCGCGATGAGTCCGTATTCCACGGCCGTCGCGCCGCGCGGGTCGCGGCCGAGCCGGGTCGATCCACGCCTCAGACGGCGAAGGGCAGAGCGCAGCGTCATGCCCGGTCTTTTCGCAGCAAGGCCTTAACGAATGACTGAAATCGGGGCCGATTCGGGGCTGGTCAAGGACTTACCCCTGCTGGTCGTCGCCGCGGCGCTAATCGATCCGCGCGGCGACGTACTGTTGCAGCGCCGCCCAGAGGGCAAGGCGATGGCCGGCCTATGGGAATTTCCCGGCGGCAAGGTGGAGCGAGGCGAAACGCCGGAGGCGGCGCTGGTGCGCGAACTTTACGAAGAATTGGGCATCGTCGTCGCGCCGGCGGCCCTCTCGCCGCTGACCTTCGCCACCGCCGATCTCGGCGCGCGGTCGCTGATCCTGCTGCTCTACGGCATTAGAAGCTGGGAAGGTTCGCCGCGACCTCTGGAAGCGCCCGAGTTACGATGGGTCGCGCCAGTAGCGATGCATACGCTGCCGATGCCGCCCGCGGACCTGCCGCTCGTCGAATACCTCGCCGGCGATTTGCAGCTGAGAGGTTGACCGGGACCAAAAAAGCCATCATCAGCCCGCCTCCACCGCATCGAGGCCCGATGGCGGAGTGGTGACGCAGAGGACTGCAAATCCTTGCACCCGGGTTCGATTCCCGGTCGGGCCTCCATCCTTGCCGAAAAGGCTTGGATTTCTGCGGTGTTAGGCGCTTTTGGTGTCTAACCCTGGATCGAGGTTAGACACTTCCCACCGCGAAAGTGCTGCCACGGCAGCGTCTGCCATGCGCTTCTGATTGGCTTCTCGGGTGTAGAGCGCGACCTCGTCGTCGTTGGTGTGACCCGACATCGACTTCATCGTCTGATTGCCCATGTCGAGCTCCGCCATGCGGCGCATGGTCGCCTTTCGCAAGCCGTGAGCGGTGCACAGTGGCAGGCCAGCTTCGTCGCACCAGTCGCGCATCCGGTTGCCGAAGCCCTTCGTGCTGTAGGGGCGACCGTGCTCCGTCAGCAGGAATGTCAGCGCCGTCGGGTTAGGCGGCATGGCGACGATCGCCTCCAGCAGCTGGGGCGCGATGGCGATCCAAAGTGTCTTGCCGGTCTTGGACTGCGTGATGCGGAAACGACCGTCCTGGATGTGCTGGCGGCCGAGGTGGATCGAATCGACCTTCCGCTGGTCGGTCCAGAGCATGAGTTCCATCGCGAGCCGTGCCGCTGTGCCGAGCGGGTGACGTGCGCGGTATAGCGCGATCTCATCCTCCGTCCAGGTATGGAAGCCGCGCGTGCGCTCGCCCGGCGCCACCTTGATCCGGTCGGTATGTTCGACCGGATTGTCCGCGCGGATGCCGAGCTTCACCGCGAAAGCGAACATCCGCATCAGTTCCTTGCGGAGCTTGCGCGCTGCCTCGATGCCGCCCCGCTGCTTGTTCCCGGTGCCGGTCTTCTTCCGCGTGCGTGCGATGATCGCGTCGAGGTGGTCGAACCTGACGTCCCTGACCAGGCGGTGCTCGTTGCCCTCCACGAAACGTTCGAGGATTGAGCGGACGCGGTCCTGCGTCGTCTTCGTCGGGCCGAGCCGTTCCGGCGTGGCCACGTATCGCGTGAACAGGTCCAGGACGCTGCCTGGGATGGCGCGATCGAGCCGCGCCTGTTCGGCGGCCTTGCGAGGCGCTTCCGGGTCCATGCACGCCGCATATTCGATCCGGAAGTCTTCAGTGCCGAGTGCCGCTTTGAAGTAGTGCGACGGATAGCCCTTGCGGCGAAACCGAAGGCGCTCCTTGCCGTGGCGGTCCTTGAAGCGCGTCACGAACTCAGGGAGAAACCGGTTGCTCTTGAGCAGGCGGCGGTTGGTCATACCGGCAGAACATCGTCCCACGAGTTGCGATCCGCGGTGGGCGCGGCCGTCTCGCTAAGGATGACGATCCTTCCGTTCGGCTCAATCTCTATGCGCCCGACGCGCATTCCGGCCGCCACAGCGCCTTTGAGCGCTCGGGTGACGTCTTCCTGCCTGAAACGGGCACGCGCGCTCATGCCGCCTCCGCCAGCCGCACGGCGGCCATGGAACGCTCCACGTCGACCTCGCCGACGACCAGCGCAGCGCCGACGTGGACGCGCTGCAGATAAGCGAGCGCCTCATAGAGCTCGGCGAGCGCCGTCGCGTCCTCCGAGGCATCGGCACGCTCGGCCCGCGCGCGCTGGCGGCGGGCGGCGGTGGCGAGGTCGTCGGCAAGCTCGAAGCAGAAGGCGCCGAAGAAGCCGGTGCGCTCGTCGAACGCGGGCAGCGGCGGGCGCGCCGGATCGACGATCCAGCGCCATTGCGCGACCAGGCACTCGGCAAGGTGGATCGCGCGATCGGCGCCGGCCTGCTCGATCTGCCCCTGCTCGACGAAGCGGGGGAGGGCGGCCTCGCGGTCGCGCAGCAGCCGCAGCGCCGCGCGGGCGCAGTCGCGGCGGTAGCGCGGGTCGGCGAAGCGGGGGGCGGTCATGCCGCCAGCTTCCTCGCGCGATACGCCTGGCCCTCGGCCTTCAAGCTCGCGAAGCGGTCGATGATCTTCGCTGGGCTATCGTAGGGCGAGGTGACGCCGTGGTGGGCGAGGATGACCTCGCGGGCGTCGAAGATTGTCAGCGCCTCGTCATACGTCGGAACGTGGAGAGGCCAGCCGTCGACATAACGATGACGAGCCGGCATGACGGCCTCTAATTGGCGACGTTCCACCCCAAGACGCTTCGCACGCTCGACGCCTTTGGCGAGTTTGGGGGTCAGCAAGTCCGGAGCTACATCGCCGAGCCAGCGCTGCGCCTGGAAGCTGAAGGTGCTCGAAACCTCGAGCCCTACTTATTCCCGATACATCGGCAGGTTGTCGGGATACCGCGCGCCGACGGTCAGATCGCCTTCGTTGCCCATGATGCACCAGCGGCAGCTGTGGCGGCTGCCGCCCAGCGCATAGGTTGGGGAAAGGGGAATGCCCCGCCTATGATTGATCTCGAAGACCTGCTCCTTCGTGAGTAGAATCCCCGGATTCCAGACGAGCATGACGGTGCCGGCCTTTGCAGCACGGCTGTTCGGTTTGATGAACCTGGTGTCGATCTTCGCGACTGGCGTCGCCCGCCGAGCGCGGCTCTCTTCTCGACGTAGACCCGTGACTTGCACCACAGTCTCGCCAAGGTGGCGACGCATGGCGTTCGGCCCCATGACCGATATCTTCTGTTCGCTCTGGCAGAACTTGTTGTCCGGCGTGCTCCATGGACCGCGGAGGTTGTAGCATCGCATCTCGACGTAGGCCGCGAGGCCCAGCTGCCAGCGATTGCCAAACCGGCGCCAAAGGTCACCCGAGGTGTTGCGCTCGATGCGCAATGGCAATCCCAGAGCAGCGGCTTGGGCGCGAACCTGATCTTCATTGAACGGCCATTCCGCGCGCCCGAGGGGTGGTCGAGGAGGTGGTCGCGCAGGTCAAGCAGACCTCCCTGCTCGCGATCGGCGCCGCGCTGCTGAAGCTGCTCACCCGATGAGCCACACCGGGCGCGTGGTCGCGGTCGACCGCGCCTCCGTGCCCGACACCGCCGCTCCCGCCTGGCGGGTCACCGTCGAGCGCGACGGCGATGCGGTGTGGCGGTGCTTCTTCCTCTCGCTCGACGGCCCGCGGCCGACCGTCGACCAGCGCATCAGCTGGGGGCCGCATCATGCGTGGTGGGGCGATGAGCGGGCAAGCAAGTCGTTCGAGTCTGATCCCAACGCCCCGCTGCGCTGATCCCCTGTTCAACACCGAAGGACCACCACCATGGCGAACACTCTCTACCCGAAGTTCAAGCAGACGCACGCGGCGACCGGCATTGGTCTCGTGTCGAACACGATCAAGGCGCAGCTGGTCGACACCAGTGCCTACACCTACTCCGACGCTCATCAGTTCCTGAGTAGCGTCCCCGCCGCGGCGCGATACGGCAACCCGGCCACCCTCCTGAACAAGACCGTCAGCCTGTCGGGCACCACCGCGGTTTTCGACGCGGACGATTCCCTTTTCACATCCGTGCCGGCCGGCTCCAGCGGCACGACCGACAAGGAAGAGGCGATCATCATTTACCGCGATACCGGCGATCCGACGACGTCCGACCTCATCTACTACATCGACACGGCGACCGGCCTGCCAGTGACGCCCAACGGCGGCAATATCGTGGTCAGCTGGAATGCCAGCGGCATCCTCTCTTTCTCCTGATCCGACCGACGAGGGGCACGTCCATGCCGATCCAGAGCGTGCCCCCGATCGCGGCGGGCTATTCCTATCGCGTGCGCCTGCAGGTGACCGGCGAGGAACCTGTGTTCCCTCTCGGTTGCCGCCTGCGGGCGCAGGTGCGCCCCTATGTCGGCTCGCCCGACGTCGCCGGCACGCTCACGACGGAGAATGGTGGCATCACCCGCATCGACGACAGCACCGTCGAGCTCGACCTACCGGAAGGCCTAACCAGCAACATCGGCAACGATGCCGCGTGGCTCGACCTTGCCCGAGCCGACCTCGACCCTGACGAGTGGATCCCGGTGCAGATCAAGCTGCCGGTCCTCGTGCCCGTCACCGAGCCGGAGGCGTGATGCGGACGATCGTCGTCGACCAGCTGCGCAAGCCGGCGCAGATCATCGCCAGCGGGGGCCTGACGGCGGTCCTGCTGCCCGCCCCTCCGCGCGAGGCTGACGGGCGGCTGACGATCCGGCCGCCCCGCTTGGATGCCGGCACTGCTCTCTTCCCGCCGGTGCTGACGTCCGGCCCGGTCACGATCGCCCCGACCGCGCTCGGCAGCGGCGTCGCCGCGTTCTCGCCGCGCGTCATCGCCGCGGGCACCGCCATCCTGCCGCCGGTGCTGTTGTCGACCGGCAACCCCTTCGCGCCTGACATCCAGCCTGGCGGGGTGGCGGTCCAGCCGTTCCTGCGCGCCAGCAACGCCGCGATTTTCGCGCCGATCGTCACGGCGCCTGCCGCCGGCGCGATTCTGCCGCCCCTGCTCGCATCCTCGGCCATCACGCCCTCGCCGGCCGTTCAGCCGAGCGGCGTGGCGGTCGCGCCGACGCTCCTCGCCTCAGCCGCCGCCTTCTATGCGCCCGCCGTGCAGACGGTGGCTGCCGGCAGCATCCTCGTTGATTTGCTGCCGTCGACCGTCTCGCCGTATCCTCCGGCGATCACGGCAGGCGCGGTAACGGTGTCACCGCCGGCGCTGGCCGCCGGCGGGCAGCAGTTCGCGCCATCGGTGCAGCCGGGAGCCGCGAGCGTCGCGCCGCCCGCGCTGGCGACAACCGCCAGCTTCTATGCCCCGTCCGTCCTGCCGGGGGCGGCCACCGTTGCGCCACCCGCGGCGGCATCGAGCGCCGTCTTGCGCACGCCAGCGGTGGTGCCGGGCAGCGCCAGCGTCATGCCGGCACCGCTCGCCTCAACGTCGCTGGCGCGCGCGCCTTCGGTCGCGGCAGGCGGGGCGAACAGCGGCCTCAACCCCTTCACGGTGACCGATGGCGACAGCTGGTTCGGTTCGCCATCGGAGCAATATCCTGCGAACGCGCCGTATCCCGGCAAGCACATGGGCGCCTATTTCGCGGCAAACCCGAGCCATGCGGTCCAGAACATGGCGCTGAGCGGATCGGGGCTCCAGCATCTGCGGGATGACGTGCCGGCGATCATCGCCGCCAAGCCGTATGTCGTGGTGCTGTCATGTGGCCGCAACGACTTCATGAACGACACCTCCGGCCAGGGTTATACCGACGCCCAGCTGCTCGAGGCCTATTCGACGACCTATCGCGGCATCATCGACGACATCAAGGCGGAGCTGCCGGCGGTGGCGATCGCCGTCGCAACGCTAACCGAGAACCATGACGCCCAGGGCGACGTCACGGGCGTCACCGCCCGCTACAACAACAACCGCAAGGCGCTGAACGCGACCATCCGCCAGTGGAAGAGCGATGGCGCAATTGCCCAGGTCATCGACATCGGCGCCGACGCCGTCATCGGCCGAGACGGCGGCATGCTCAGGGGATCGCCGGAATCGTCTGACGGCCTCCACCTGACCGAGGGCGCTCAGCCGGCCGGCGAAGGCTACGCCATCCCGATCTTCGCCGCTGCCATGGACGCCCTCTACGCGGCGACGCCGCTCCCTGGATCCTCGGAAGGAACCTACGTGTCCGATTATGCACTGACCGGCTCGCCGAGCGTCACCGAAGGCAACAGCGGCACCGTCATTGCCGCCTTCACTGTGACCCGCACTGGCGCCCTGACCCGGTCGGGCACCGTCGATTGGGCGGTGACCGGCAGCGGCACGAACCCGGCGAACGCCAGCGACTTCGTCGGCGGCGCCTTCCCGTCCGGCACCCTCGCCTTTGCGGCTAACGAGAGCAGCAAGACGATCAACGTGCCGATCCAGGGCGACACCGGCCAGGAGCCGGACGACACGTTCACCGTGACGCTCAGCAACGCCCAGACCGCCGGCAACATCACCTCGGCGACCGCGACCGGCACGATCGTCAACGACGACGTCGGCGGAGGCGGGTCGGTCACCTATGCGGCGGGCACGCCGGGCTATTTCCAGAATACCGGTGGCGCGACCCAGACGGTTGCCAATCAGGCGCTGCAGGCCGGCCGCCTCGCGCTGTTCGTGAAGTCGGATTACGACCGCGCGCCCAACACCATCGTCGTGAAGCGCGCCGGTCAGGCCGACATCTCGCTGACCAAGCAGGGCAGCAACACCGCCTCGAGCGTATGGCTGGGCGACATCCCCGCCGACGCCTCCGATTACAGCATCGTCTTCACCCGCACGACCTCGCCGACGGCGCTGATCATCCAGGGCTTCATCCCGATCTTCATCAAGGGCGCGAACGGCACGCCGACGCAGTATTTCGAGCAGACGTTCGGACCCGGCAACGACACCAGCGTCACCATGACGAACACGCTGACCCTGCCGGCCAACGGCCTCGCGCTGCGCTTTGCTATCAACGACATCGGCAACGCCAACAGCGGCCCTGCCACGCTGACGAACAATGACGGCGGCACCACTATCGCGAGCGGCAACTTCACCAACTTCGACGGCGGCCCGACCGTCTACACCGTCGCCACCCTCCCCGCGAGCGTGCGGCCGTCCGTCGGCTTCGCCGGCAGTTCGTCCTATATCCGCATGACTGCGATCGCGTTCGGGCCATGACGCGCTCCTGCATCTGCCCGTCCTGCGGCTACAATCTGGAGCGCGAGCAGCTGATCACCGATGGCCCGTTCACCTATGACCCCACCTGCCCGGCCTTCCTCATCGACGGGGAGCCGGTGCAGTGCCGGCCGCAGGTGCGGGAGGTGCTCGGCAGCGTCATGCAGGCACGCGGCCGAACGCTGTCGTTCGAGGTGCTGGCGGAGCGGATAGGGTCCGATGCCGTTCGGCCGAACCGGCTTATCGACGTCGCGCTCTATCAAGCGCGGCGCATCTTCGCTGCCTCGCCGTATCCGTGCCCGGTCCAGCGGGTGCGTGGCGCAGGCCTGCGCTGGGCGTTGTCCGCGCGATAGCACGAACGATCGCAAACACAGAAAAGCCGCCGCCCCTTGCTCGGACGGCGGCTTCTCTCAGCCAGATAAAAAGGGGAAATCAGGCGAAACGAACGGTCATGTTGACGTTCTTGCGGCGACGCATCGCAAAGCCAACCGCGCCCATGCCCAGGATCATCAACGCCCAGGTGGCCGGCTCAGGAACAGCGGCGGCGACAGTATCAAACTGCAGCGATGCACTCCTGCTTTGAGAGCTGCCGAACAGCAGCTGGTCCGGTGCAGATGCGCTGAAGGTCGTCGGCGAGGTGACGCGACCGCTCAACGTGATCGATTGACCACTTTGAAGTGCGGCCAAACCGGCGGCGTTAAACTGAAAGCTGACCAGCTGATTGCTTTGCGTGCCAGTTAGCGAGCCGCTCGAAAAGACGGTGCCAGTGCCGAGCTGGCCGAAACTGAAACCCGAGGTCGACGTGATCGTATACACAGCCGAGCTGTTTTGCTGAAGCAGCAAATTTGCAGCGTCGAGTATCAGAGTTGCGCTCGAAACAGTCCCGGTGAACGTTGGGAGATTGAATGTAAAGAAGTTGCGGAATTCGCCAACATTACAATCACCCGCGCCGCAGTTGCCCGCAGCGTAATTGTTCGTCGCAGAAATGCCGTTGTTGCCTCCAGACTGATTGTACCAGCCCCGACCGGAAGCAGTGATCGTCGTCGCAGCCGAAGCCGACGTCGCACCTGCGACAGCCGTTAAGGCAGTCATCGCGAAAAGGAACGTCTTCATTGTCTATCCCCTCTGCGCCACGCGGGAGAGCGGGCTGGGAGACTATTAATCTGCCGTTCACTATTTAGATAGACCCCCGACGGAACTAATTCCGATCGTGCCATATTGGCTCATTAACCAACGTTACCTCCTCTCAAGCGCGACCGCTCCAGCATCAGCTTCGGAGTCGCCGAACCAGCGCCTGCCATCCGCGCTCATCCACCGGAAAGAAGTCGACAACAGTGATCACCATGTCCGTTGGTCGGAGGTGCGCGCCCTTCGATCCGCACTTGGTGCATCGGAAATGCCGCCAGGCGCCGGCGTCCAGCGCGATCGGCCAGCGATGCGCGCGAAACCACAGGCAGCATGCGTGCGGGTCCGCGATTCCGACATGGGAACACGGCCCGTTGATGCAGGTCAGGTGGATGTTGACCCCATGACGTGACCAGTCGTGGATGGTCCGAAACTTCTTCGAGCCCATGCCAGATCAGCGCATCGCTCCGACCGCCGTGGTCGCGAGTTCGCGGAAGACCTTGTGCCAATAGTCGCCTGCCTCGGGCCACGGCCAGTCGTCGAGGGTGCCGCGCCGGCGGCTTTCCCATAACGTTTCGGCGACATGCTCGATCAGTGCGTCGTGATCGTTCGCGGTGCAGAGGCGGCAGCGATGGTCAGGCATCGGACCACAGATCGCGGACGCCGAGCGCGCGTTCGTCCAGACCGTAGAAGTCCGCCAGCCGACGGTGTTCGTCGGGGCGCAGCGCGGCAGGCTCGCCCTCCACCACGAAGCGACGCAGATAGCCGTCCCAGCGGCCCAGCATGCGCGACAGCGCGGCGTAGCTGTGCGGGCTTGCGTCGACCACGCGCGCAAGGGCGGTGCGGGGATCGGGATCGCGCATGTCGATCCGCATGCGGGGGGAGGGCGGTGCCGCCCGTGCCGGCCGACGCATCAGTAGCAGAGCCAGTCGAGCTCGGCGTCGTCCACCGCCTCGAACATCTCGCCGCTGGCCTGCATCTCGTTGAGGTGCCGACGGACGTCGTTGGGAGCCCCGGCGCGCGGGAAGCGGCGATCGGCCTTCGCGGCCTTGACGAGCTCGCCGATCGTGCCCTCGCGGTCGACTTGGTCGACCAGCCACGCGCCGAACGCCGGGCGCACCTCACCATACCGATCCCTGACTGTGTGCATGATTGAACCTCCGACTCGATAAGCCCTTGGAGGGTAATCTGTTCCGCCTTTGTTCTCAGTCGTCTACGGGTTGTGGCTAGCCGCGGTTGGAAATTAGCCCTGACACCTTGCTTCGCAGCGATCCGTCGGATGACTTTCTACATTATCAGACGCCCGACGCTCGCGAGTAGCGAACAAACTGCATATGTTGGTATGAACGCCGACGATGGTCGTCGGCCCGAGTTCCCTAGTATTGGGCGTAGGTCTGTCGGACAGGGCGGTATGCCGAAGAGAACGAACCAATTCCAAGACATAGTCTCTGATCTTTATCGTACTCTGGCGCCAGAAGGTGCGGAATTCGAGGAATCCGCTATGGTAGCCGAGCCGGACGGAACACGTCGTGAGGTAGACATCCTCATCAGGACGAAGGTCGCCGGCTCCGATCTTTCTTTGGCTGTCGAGTGCCGAGACTATTCGCGAGCTCAGTCAGTTGAGTGGATAGATAGCTTGATCGGTAAATATCAGAATTTACCTATCGACAAAGTCCTCGCCGTGTCGAGTTCCGGCTTCACTGCCGCCTCAACGCTGAAGGCAGCGCGACATAGGATGCATTGCTTAGCAGCCGACGACGCTGCTGATGTTGATTGGGCAGCAGAATTCACAAAGCCGTGGAAGTCGCTTCATTACACATTGCAAATCTGCCACGTTGCCGCCCAGACGAAGGACGGCACTAATGTCTCGCACACTGAGATTACCGAGGATAATCGGTTAATACATGATGATCTGCTTTCCGAGCGATTGTATCCCACCTTATACAAAGGGATAACGGACAATTGGTTGGATAGAATAAAGGATGAGCACGACAAAGCTGTAGTAAAATACTGGGATCAAATCGGCGACGGCGGTCAGAGGTATGCTGAATTTCTGTTCGACGGTGATTATAGTATATTTATGCCCGAACGCGTCATAAAATTCGACCAAGTTTTGGTTGGTGTGCTGGCGAATTTGGTTTGGAAAGAGATAGAGCCTTATTCCCGTGTTTTGCAGGACCGCGTGGCGACCAGCATTGTAGACGGGGATAATAGGCTAACTATTATAAATACGAGAGGCGGGGATCATGCCGGAACTATATTCCGCACTGAAAATAAGCGCGATATTTAATGGCCGCCTAATGTAGCCGAAACGATATATCGATGTACGATAGCGTCCATTTCCCGTTATCCGCACGAACCCGATAACAGGTACAGCCGACCTGGGCTGCGCTGCTAAGCGCAGCGCGATGATAGCCAATCCGCTTCGGGAATAGTCCGGGACTTCTGGTTCCGCTTGTTTCCGCTCGTCTCCCATTCGTTCCGCGAAACGCTCGCTTGTGAACATCCAAAACAACGGTATTACGCGGGTTTCCCGAGAGGGGGCGCTTAGCTCAGCTGGTAGAGCGGCTCGTTCTGGGGGATGTCGTCGAATTCCCGGCGAAGGTCGATTAATCCGCGCCTTATCCAGCTCTTTACGGTCGCGACTGGCGTATCCAAGCGAAGAGCGATGTCGCGGCCGGACAACTCGTCAAAAAAAGCGAGATTCAAAGCTTGCCTTTTAGGCTCGGGAAGCTTCGCAATCGCTGCGATTGCGAGTCTGTAGTGGCCGCGTAAAACGGCATCCTCGTGAGTTCGTTGACTTTCATCAATGACAAACAGGGCGTCATCGATGCTTGCTGCTAGATGGCGGGAGTTTGAACGCAACCAATCTATCGAACGATTTCTCGCGATTGCGCAAATCCAAGTGATCGGTGATGACCGCTTGGCGTCGAAGGCAGCGGCCTTCAACCAAACCGTTCTAAACACGTCGGTCGTCACTTCCTCTGACGCGCTGTGATCATTGCAAATTTGCAGACAAGTTTGAAAAACTTTTGCTTTAGTGCGAGTGTAGAAGATTGAGAAAGCACGCTCGTCGGATGAGGCTACCAGAACGAGAAGCGATGTTAAGCTCGCATCTTCGCGCATTGTCGACGTGCGGGATGAAGTTGTATTGTCATCGCTCCGACAACCCATTGTCATGATCCCCCAGCTTCGCACCACGAACGGCTGGCGATCTTTCCGGCTCCAAACATTTTTGGTGCGAAACAGTACGCAATATGAGACGAGTGCCCTCGAGGGGGGGGTATTTGCGCGGGTATCGCGCGGGTATTTCTCACACCTTTCGCTCTAGAACGACGCGAGCCTCGCGTTTTGCAGTTGGGGCGGCGGAGGGCACCTCCTCCGCTGATGTCCGCTATTGGGGGTGAGCGGACATTTGCATCAGCGACTTATTAGGTCGGCAGTGGCCCTGAGTTCGGCGGCTCGTCGAAGGTTCAATCGGCTTTGGCACCTCGCCGCTAAAATGTCTGTTCCGCCGCCGCCGAACGATGTTGCTCCTTCAAGTTGACACTGGGTCAAAGCATACCGCCGCCAGGATTCTTGTGAAGATCGTAGCGCGTCCACGAGCGACGGAGGCCGGCTGCTCGATATCGCATCGGAGTACTGGCGATCGATGGCATTAGCGGCATGCAGCGTGTGAGCCAAAGCGTCCTCTAGAACTGCTGCGGAACGGCGCTCGGCCGCTAGGGCGCATCCCAGCTCCTCCGCTTCCGTCCCGCTGTTATTACGCGCACATGAAGCTGTTGAAGCGGCAAACCGCCCAGCACGGCTCTCGCTCGGGCTAATCGCAGGGATCATCACTGTAGCCACGATAACGGCCACAGCCGTGATTTGGAACGGATGCCGCATCTAGCAATGGTAAAAGCGTAGCGCGTTTCCGCAAGTGGGCGTGAGCAGCCACTCCGCTCCGAGCCAAAAAGCGGCGCATGACGGTTAGACATTTACCCTTGGGCGCCGCAGTCCGCCGTGGGTACAGCCTCAGGGGTTAGACACCCCGAAGCCGCAGAAAACTGCGATTTCGCAAGGCCCGGTCGGACTCGTTAGCCACCATTGCAGGTAGGCGGTGGCGACCCGGCTTCCAGGCTCGGTCGCGACACTGAATGTCCGCTATTGGGGGGAAGCGGACGTTGGCTATTGTGGTTTTTGGTCTGCTATGTAGCGTATCGTGAGCGAGCCGGACGGCCTTCCCTGACCCGCAAAGCGTCGGCGGGTCTGCCCCTCAATCTCTGCGGTATGCACCGTAACGAGCAAATCGTTGGGCGAAATCCAGCGCATGTCCGGCTGGGGGGAGGTGATTAGACCGGTACTCAGGTCCTCCACAAAGAACCAACCGTTATCGCCATGCGGGGCGGCATCAACGCGGACCCGCAGCGCATTACTCTCTCCGTTGTTGTAATCAGTCTCGATGAGTGTGGCGCTGTAAGGTGACGGCGATGCAGCGTGAGTGGTCCATTTTCTCTCCGACTGTTGGACGCAAGCAACAAGGCACAGGGAGAGGGCTGGAACTGCGCTAGCGATCTTCATGCCGTCTATATACCGGCCAAAGCGTACGTCCGCTATTGGGCGAAAGCAGACGTGGGTATCGAGCGGGTATTTTCGCCGAGCGCAGCCTCGAAACAAGCGTTAAGCTGCGGGCTGGCGGCTACCACGCCGGAGGCCACCCCCGCCTTGAATCTTGTTCGTCGCTACGCGCAGTTGCATGCTGAATGATCGAATGATGAGAATGAGGCGGTAGCGCCGAGGGCATCAATCGTGTCGATCCACCTGCATATATATGATCGACGTGTCTTTATCCTTCTGAACTTGCCGTGGGTGTGTGAGGCTGGCTATCGGCGGAAAATAGCCGACCAAATATTGCTTCTTGATCAACAAGGGACTCTTGCAAGCCCCTTATTAGGTGGATAGTTTGCTGTGAAAACACATTCCACTCGTCTTTTACCTTGGTATTTGGCCATTGAATAAGATGATATCTAAATTGTTCGTGAGATGAGATCGACTTGACTTTTAGGTCGATAGCGATGTCTCTCTCGGACTTGTTTGTGCTAGCCAGCAACGGCTTCAAAACGAGATTCTCTTTGGCGATCTTGAAGCTGGTGACAGAGGCTGAGAATGACTGATGCAAGGCAGCGCGGTGCCGCAGGTAAGCGTCCTTCCCCTGAGACAAGGCGGCGATAATCATATGTCCATCTTCGCGAACTCGCGCAGACAATATCAAGAGCTCGCGGCATGGGTCCGATTCGTACATATTGTTCGCGTAGGGTGCCAAATGCCGGAAAGCAAATTCATTATACGTTTACCGGGAATAGCCTGGTTTCGAGGTATCGAGCATTGTCAGTATTCAACACTTTATAACTAGCGTTTAGCAGGATTTGGCATCCGCCGATCTGTTGAGGGTATCGAGGGGGTGCCGCTCGCTTCCAGGTGCCTCGGCGCTTATGTAGGCCTGCTAATAAGTGCAGCGCGCTGCGGAGGGCATCTCCGCCGCGAATGTCCGCTATTGGGGGGGGGCGGCGGACGTTCGCGAGACCAAAGGCCGAGGGTCGAACGTCAGTATTATCGCTTTTGCCACCGCGATTGGACGATGTTCCACTGTTCGTCGGCAAGGCTGAAACCGTAATAGCTATTCGCCGCTTCTCGGACGTCAGTGATTCCGTTCGCTTTGGCGCTCTCAATCGCCTCATCGATCAATTCAGTCGATCGGTCACCTGGTGCCGGACGAAACCACCGACGCAATCGAGTTAGCAAGTTATCCGGGGGTCTCACGCTTCTCCGGTGCATCAACCCATTTGAGAATGCCACGATTAACTCCGAAGGTACGCAATCAGGCAAAATAGCAGAATAGAGGCACGGGTCTGACGACCGTCTTTGGGCGTGAGCAGCCACTCCGCTTCGAGCCAAAAAGCGGCGCATAACGGTTAGACATTTACCCTTGGGCGCCGCAGTCCGCCGTGGGTACAGCCTCAGGGGTTAGACACCCCGAAGCCGCAGAGAACTGCGCTTTTGCAAGGCCCGGTCGGGCCTCCACGCCACGCGACGGCAGCGGCGTTCGCCGAGCCGGCGTCGACGTATGGTATCGTTGCGCTGACGGTCGCGACCCATCATCGCGCGGGCTTTCGCCGTTAGTAGGAAGAACCGCGACTGGCGGGATCACGCTATAATGCGAACACCGACGACGGTGGCATTGCGATTTAACTAAAATTTCATGGCTGCCGGTCTACCGGGATACGTGTCCGATATGGACATGACGGGGTGGGAGTGGCGAGAGACATACGCCGGATGTGGCACAACAATCAACGTAAGCCGCAGGCTGTGCCGCAGCGAACGTAGATAGAATCGGCGGATGCGGCAGGCTTGACCTGCCGCGGATCGCACGCCTTCATATTTAGGGAATGACTAATGTCGATCACCATCGTGACGGCCAATGAGGATCTGTGCCTGCCGTCGATCGGCACCTGCGCCGCGGACTTGCGCCAGGCGTTCGACGAGGGCGGCGCCGTGCGTCTCGATCTGTCCTCCGTCCGGACGCCCGACCTCAGCGTCGTGCAGCTCGCCTGCGCCGCGCGTGCCAGTGCCGCGAAGATCGGGCTGGACTTCGGCTTGAGCACGCCGGCCGACGCGGCGCTGCGGGCCTTGCTCATCCGGGCCGGCCTGATGACCGACGCATCCGCTGACGACCTGCAATTCTGGTTCCATGGAGAAGCGACCCAATGACTGCTGCGATCCTGACGGTGGACGACAGCGCCAGTTTGCGCATGGCGATCCGCATCGCACTGACCGGGGCGGGCTATGCCGTGACCGAAGCGGTCGACGGTGAGGACGGTTTGACCAAGGCGGCGGAGACGCGCTTTGATCTGATCGTCACGGACCTGAACATGCCCAACATGGACGGTCTGGCGATGATCCGTTCACTGCGCGCGCAGCCCGCGCAGGCCGGCATCCCGATCATCTTCCTGACGACCGAATCGGATGCCGCCATGAAGGCACAGGCGAAGGATGCAGGCGCGACGGGCTGGCTGGTCAAGCCGTTCGAAGCGGAACAACTCATCCGCGTCGTGCGCAAGGTGCTCGGCCGGTGACCGCAGAGGATCCGGTCGCGACCTTCCGCATCGAAGCGGCCGAGCTGCTCGAGCAGATCGAGCAGAGTCTGCTCGACCTCGGGCATCGTCTCGATGATGCCGGCCTGATCAATGCGGTGTTTCGCGGCCTGCATACGCTGAAAGGTTCGGGAGCGATGTTCGGCTTCGACGCGCTCGCTGCCTTTACGCATCATTGCGAGAGCGTGTTTGATCGGGTTCGTAAGGGCGAGGCTCGCGCCACCCCGGAGCTGGTCGCGGTCATCCTTTCGGCGCGCGACCATATGCAGGCGCTGATCGACGGTGACGCGCCGGACGCTGACGGGCGCACGATCCTCGACCGGCTCGCCGCGGCGGTCGCCGGTGCGGACGGTGGCGCCACGTCGGTGGGGCAAGATCACGGCTGGCAGCTGTCGTTCCGGCTGCCGCCGAACGCCATGGCCAATGGTACCAACCCGCTGATGCTCCTGGACGAACTGCGCGAGCTGGGTGAATGCCGCATCGTCGCGCGGACGGATGCCGTGCCCCCGCTGGCGGATCTGGTGCCGGAGGAATGCTGGATCTGCTGGGACGTGACGCTGGTCGGCGACGTGCCGCGTGAAGCGATCGAGGACGTCTTCTTGTTCGTCATGGACGACATGACACTGGAGATTGCGCCGCTCGCCGCGCCAGCCGTCGGCCCGGAGGAAGCGCCTATTGCCGTTCCTACCCCGGCGGAGGCGCCGACCATAGTCGCGGCGGCCGCGGCTCGGGAAAGCGTCCGTGTCCCCGCCGAACGGCTCGACGAATTGATGGATCGGGTCGGGGAATTGGTGATCGCGCAAAGCCGCCTGTCACAGCTGGCCGGCCAGCGCCACGATCTGACGCTGCGATCGGTGGCGGAAGAGATCGAGCGGCTCGCCGGCGAATTGCGCGACACGATGATGGTCTTGCGCATGGTGCCTGTGTCCTCGCTGTTCGGCCGCTTCCGTCGGCTGATCCACGACCTTGCGCGCGATACCGGCAAGGACATCGCGCTGGCCACCGAGGGCGAGGCGACCGAGGTCGACAAGACGGTAATCGAACGGCTGTTCGATCCGCTGGTCCATATCGTCCGCAATGCCTGCGATCATGGCCTCGAGATGGCAGCGGATCGCATCGCGGCGGGCAAGCCGGCGACCGGCCAGATCCGGCTCGCCGCGCGGCAGGCGGGCGGCGAGGTGCTGATCACCGTCGCCGACGATGGCCGCGGCGTCGATCGCGAGCGGGTCCGCGCCAAGGCCGTGGCGAATGGGCTGATCCAGCCCGGCCAGTCCCTGACCGACGACGAACTGCTCGCGCTGATCTTCCACCCCGGTTTCTCCACGGCGGCCCAGGTCACCAATCTGTCCGGCCGCGGCGTCGGCATGGACGTGGTCAAGCGCACGATCGAAAGCCTGCGCGGCGCGATCGAGCTGGTCAGCCGGCCGGGCGAGGGATCGACTATCACGCTCCGCATTCCGCTGACCCTCGCGATTATCGAGGGGCTGCTGGTGCGCGTGGGAGGGGGCCATTACGTCATTCCGCTCGCCGCGGTTGAGGAATGCCTCGAACTGCCGCTGTCGGAGGATTTGCGCTCGCGCGGGCGCAGCGTCATCACTTTGCGCGATCGGCTGGTGCCATTCCTGCGCCTGCGTGAACTGTTCGCCACGGGCACCCGCCCCGATCCGCATCAGAAGATCGTCGTCGTCGCCACGGGCGGCGAGCGGGTCGGCCTGGTCGTCGATCAGATCGTCGGCAGCCATCAGACGGTGATCAAGTCGCTGTCGCCGTTCCACCGGCATGTGGCGAGCTTCGCCGGCGCCACGATCCTGGCCGACGGTGGTGTCGCCCTGATCCTCGACGTGGCGCAACTCGTCGCACTGGCCCAGCCCCAGGAGGAGAACGCCCGTGCCGCAGGTTGATGCACACGTCGCGCCGCAATCCGACGCCGTCGCGTGGAACGCGCAGGGCGAGTTGCAGGTGCTGATCTTCGAGCTCGGCGGGGAAACCTTCGCGCTCGAGGCGGTGCAAGTGCAGGAAATCATCGACCTGTTGCCGGAAACTGCCATTCCGGGGGCGCCGCCACTGGTCGGCCATGTCATCAACTTTCGCGGCAGAATCGTGCCGGTCGCCGACCTCAGCCTCGCCTTTGGCATGGAGCGGGCCGCCGCCAGTCCGGACAGCCGGATCGTCGTCATCGACCTGCCATTGGACGGCGAGCCGACGCTGATCGGCCTGCGCACCGACCGCGTGCACGAGGTCGCGACCTTCGCCCAGGCGCTGGCGGAGGAGGTGCCGGCGGTAGGTATCAGCTGGCAGAAGCAGCACATGCGTAGCCTGGTGCGCTGGCGCGGCGACCTCGTCGTGCTGCCGGATCTGCAGGCGATCTTTCTGAAGGCATCGCACGACGGCGGCGTTGCCGCTGCCACTCACTGACACAACGGTCGAATTGGGAAAGTTATCATGCGGGCAACGATCAAGCTGAAGCTGGGGGTGACCTTCACGATCCTCGTATTGCTGTTCCTCGCCGTCGTGGCGATTAGCATTTCGAAGCTGAACACGATGAACGAGGCAATCTCGGACGTGATCGCCGGGCCGGCCAAGCGACTGTCGATCACTCAGCAGATCGACACCGATCAGAGCCAGATCCTCGCCGATCAACAATCGCTGATTCTCAACAGCGATGCGACCGTGATGAAAGGCTATTACGACAAGGTGGTCCGGCGCGAAGCGGAGATGGAGCAGTTGATGGCCGACGGCCGTCGCCGCGCCACGGAACGGGGCAAGCCTTTGTGGGAAGACATGCATGCCAAGTGGGTGGCGCTGAAGCCGACCTTCGATCGCGTCCGTGACCTTGGCTACGCCAACAAGAACGACGAGGCGGCCCAACTGTCCAATACCGAGCAGGCGAAGCTGATGGACGCCTTCATGAACGCGATTTCCAATCTTGCCGACTTACAGCGGACGATCATGAAGGAGGCGGATCAGGGCACCGACGAACTCTATGTCCAATCGCGTGAGATCATGCTGGTCGCCGGCCTGCTTGCCTTGGTGATCGCCGCGGGCAGCGCCTTCTACATCGCGCGTCTGGTCACCCGCGGGCTGAACACAGTTTCGACGGCGATTGAAGCGGTAGCGATCGGCGATCTCGACCAGGATCTCGCGGTGCGAAGCGATGACGAGATCCGCGACCTGGTCGAAACGGTGAATCGTATGACGGCCAATCTGCGGCAGAGCGCGCAACTGGCCGACGCGATCGCTGGCGGGGACCTGACCGTGCAGCACAAGCCCCTGTCGGACAAGGACAAGCTGGGCCATGCGCTGGTCACGATGGTGGAGCGGCTGCGTACCGTCGTCGGCGATGCCACGGCGGCGTCACAGAATGTCGCGGCGGGAAGCCAGCAGCTTTCGTCGTCGTCTGAGCAGGTGTCGCAGGGTGCGACCGAACAAGCCGCCGCAGCGGAAGAGGCGTCCGCATCGATGGAGCAGATGGCGGCCAACATCAAACAGAATGCCGACAACGCCACCCAGACCGAGAAGATCGCCCGTCAGTCGTCGCAGGATGCCGAGGTGAGCGGTGCCGCCGTACAGCAGGCAGTAACGGCGATGCGGACGATCGCCGAGAAGATCGGTATCGTCCAGGAGATCGCCCGCCAGACCGATCTGCTGGCGCTCAACGCCGCTGTCGAAGCCGCTCGCGCCGGCGAGCATGGCAAGGGCTTTGCGGTGGTCGCCGCCGAGGTTCGCAAGCTCGCCGAGCGCAGCCAGACGGCAGCGACCGAGATCAGCGGCATGTCGACGCAAACCGTCACGGCCGCAACGCAGGCAGGCGAGATGCTAGTGAAGCTGGTGCCGGATATCCGCCGTACGGCCGAGCTGGTCGCAGAGATTAGTGCTGCCTGTCGCGAACAGGACATCGGCGCCTCGCAAATTAACGACGCCATCCAGCAACTCGACACCGTAACCCAGCAGAACGCCGCCGCCTCAGATCAGATTTCGGCGACCGCCGACCAACTCGCCGGCCAAGCCGAAAGTTTGCAAGAGAGCATGGCGTTCTTCCGCACGGAGGCAGGTGCGGCAAGGCAGGTGGCAGCGCGCAAGGCGCCGCCGCGGTCCGCGACCGCGACGCCAGTCCGCAAGGCTCGTGCGCTCGCCCGATCGGCGACCGTTGGCGATCAACAGGCTCGCGCGCGCGGCTTCGCGCTCGACCTCACCCCGGGCGGACCGGATGGTGAGGACAACGAATACGGCCGCGCCGCGTGAGGGCGAGCAAAGCCAATGCGGTCGAACGAGAGATGCCGCCTTTTCCGATCCTTCCCGCACGCGACACGGCGCGTGCGGGCCAGCTGACCGCCCGTGCCCTCCGTTGTGAGACCATCCGATGCTGACCCTGTTCAATCACCTTTCGATATCGAAGAAACTGACCCTCTGCCTAGGCATGATCGTTGCGATCACCATGGGTGTCGACGGGATCATTCTGGCGAACGCCGGTCAGGTCCGCGCGACGACGGAGATCAATGAGCATACCTCCAAGGTCATCGCCACCGCCAACCAGCTGGTCACCGACATGGTCGATCAGGAGACTGGCTATCGCGGCTATTTGGTGTCGGGAAACCAGGCGTTTCTAAAGCCCTATCATGACGGCTGGGACGGTTTTGCCCGCGCCTGGAGCGACGTCAAGTCGCTGACCAGCGACAATCCGGTGCAGCAAACCAGGTTGGAGGATATCCGCCGCCTGGCCGCCAGCTGGCACAACGACGTGGCGGAGAAGACCATTCGCATCATGGCCGATCCGCGCCAACGCGAGACCGCACGGGCGATGGAGGCGAGCGGTACCGGGAAGGCCGCGATGGATCAGCTCCGCGCCCGCGTCGGCGAGATGGTGGCGACGGAAAACGCCCTCCTCGCCGAGCGCCAGCGCGCCCAAGCCGCCGCCTTCGCGACGATCAACACGGCGATCCTGATCGGCATGATCGCCAGCGTCTTGGCTGCGTTCGGAATCGGTATCTTGATGACGCGCACCATCGCGCGCCCGATCGCGATGCTCACCGGCGGCTTGGCGCGCCTCGCCGAACCGCTGACGCTCCAACGTCGTGACGAAATCGGTCGGATGCAGGGCAGTGTCGCCGCCGTCGAGGGTGCCTTCGACCAGATGTCCAGCGTCCTCAATGCGGTGTCGCTTGGCGACACCTCGGTTGGCATGAGTCAGCGCTTTGGTGGTCTAAGCGATCAGCTCGGCAGCAATCTCGATGCCTTGCGGAGCAATTTCGAGGGGATCGCGCGGGTCGCGGAATCGATCGCGGGCGGCGATCTGACAATCGATCACCGGCCACTCTCCGACAAGGACCGGCTTGGCCGCGCCCTGGCCACGATGGTCGAGCGACTGCGTGGTGTGGTCGGCGAGGCGACCACGGCGGCACAAAATGTCGCGGCGGGAAGCCAACAATTGTCCGCCTCGTCCGAGCAGGTCAGTCAGGGTGCGACGGAACAGGCCGCAGCCGCGGAAGAAGCCTCCGCTTCGATGGAGCAGATGGCCGCCAACGTGAAACAGAATGCCGACAATGCGGCGCAGACCGAGAAGATCGCGCGTCAATCGTCGCAGGATGCGGAGCAGAGCGGCGCGGCGGTCCAGCGGGCGGTGATCGCGATGCGGACGATCGCTGAGAAGATCGGCATCGTCCAGGAGATCGCGCGTCAGACCGATCTGCTTGCCCTGAACGCGGCGGTGGAGGCGGCGCGGGCGGGCGAACACGGCCGTGGCTTTGCGGTGGTTGCCGCGGAAGTGCGGAAGCTCGCCGAGCGCAGCCAAACCGCTGCGACCGAGATCAGCGGTATGTCCTCGGATACCGTTACCGCCGCCAGCGAAGCGGGTGAGATGTTGATCAAGCTGGTCCCCGATATCCGCCGTACCGCGGAACTGGTCGCTGAAATCAGCGCCGCCTGCCGCGAACAGGACATCGGCGCCTCGCAGATCAACGAAGCAATCCAACAGCTCGATGCGGTAACCCAGCAGAACGCCTCCGCCTCCGATCAAATCTCGGCGACGTCCGAGCAATTGGCGGGCCAGGCCGAGGAACTGCAGGAGAGCATCGCCTATTTCCGTACCGAAGCGGGGGCAACGGCACCGGTCCCGCGCCATGCCGTATCCCGTGCACGGACCGCTAAGCCTGGTCGGAAGGCGCGCGCCGCCGGCCGTCAGGCCACGGTCGCGGATCAACAGGCGCGCGTCCGCGGCTTTGCGCTCGACCTCTCGGCTGGCGGCCCCGACGGCGAGGATGCCGAGTTTGGACGCGCTGCATGACCGACGCGGGGGAAATTCAGGTCGTCGTCTTTGGTCTGGGGGACGAGCAGTTCGCGCTGCCGGTCGTCAGCGTGCGCGAGATCCTCGATCACCAAACCGCCTTCCGCGTCCCGAACGCGCCTGTCTGGCTATGCGGCCTGATTGACGTCCGCGGCCTGTCCGTGCCGGTCGTCGACCTGCGCCAACGGCTTGGCCTCGCGCCCGCGAAAGCGACGCTGGCGACGCGCATCCTGGTCGTCGAGTTGACGCTGGACGATGATCATGCACTGACGCTCGGCCTGGTCGTCGACCGGGTCATCGACGTCAGCAGCTTCGATCGCGGCGCGATCGAGGCGTCACCGGATGTCGGGATACGCTGGCGGTCGGATCATATCGGGGGGATTCTGCGCCGCGGGAGCGGCTTCATCGTCCTGCTCCACTTGCGCCATATCGTCGCGGCCGACGTCGACCTGCTGATCGCGCCGATCGACGAGGCGGCATGAGCAGCAGCCTCGCCGCCCTTCCCGCAGACGGAGTCAGCCTGCCACCCGACGATCCATTGTCACCTGCGGATTTTCGCCGGCTGGCCGACTATATCCATGCAGCGTCCGGGATCCATCTGCCGCCGGCGAAGAAGACCATGATCGAGGGGCGGCTGCGGCGCCGTGTCCGGCATCTGGGCTGTGGAACCCTAGCGAACTATTGCGCCTGGCTGTTTGACGAAGGCCATCTGGGTGACGAAGTCGAATCGTTGCTCAATGCAGTAACCACGAACAAGACCGATTTCTTCCGCGAACCGCGGCATTTCACCTATCTGGCCGAGGAAGTGCTGCCGCGCTGGCGCGATGCCGGGGCCCAGCGCCTGCGGGTATGGAGCGCCGCCTGCTCGACGGGGCCGGAAGCCTACACGTTGGCCATGCTGCTCGACGCCTTCGCCCAGGATCACGGCGGCCCGGACTATGCGATCCTTGCCACCGATCTTGACACCGAGGTGCTCGAGATCGCGAGACGTGGGGTCTATCCCGGCGCGCTGTTCGATCCCGTGCCGCCGCTGCTGCGCGCACGTTATTCGCTGCCCGCGCGCGATCCGCGCCGGGACGAGCGTCGCATCGTGCCGTCACTGCGCACGGCGGTCGGCTTCGCCCGGCACAATCTGATCGACAGCCACTATCCGATCGGCGCGCCGATGAATCTGATCTTTTGCCGCAACGTGCTGATCTACTTCGACAAGGAAACGCAAGCGCAGGTCGTGCGGCGACTCGCACGCTGTTTGGTTCCGGGTGGCCTGCTGGTCCTCGGCCATTCCGAAACGATCGCCGGGCTCGAATTGGACGACGAATTGGTCGCCGTCTCGAACACCGTCTTCAAACGCGTCTGACATGAGCAAGAAGATCCGCGTCCTGATCATCGACGACAGCGCGAGCGTGCGTCAGGCGATGACGGCGATCCTGTCCGCCGATCCGGACATCGAGGTGATCGCTGCGGCCGCCGATCCGTTTGCGGCGGCGCGCTATATACAGGGCGAGGTGCCCAACGTCATCACACTGGACGTCGAGATGCCGCGGATGGACGGCATTACCTTCCTGCGCAAGTTGATGACGCAATGCCCGGTGCCGGTGGTGATGTGCTCGTCGCTGGTCGACGAGGGGTCGGACACATTGCTCCAGGCGCTGGAGGCGGGAGCGGTCGACGTCATCCTGAAGCCGCGCCTGGGCGTCGCCGATCATTTGGTCGAGGCGCATCTGCAGATCCGCGAGGCGGTGAAGGGCGCGGCGAGTGCCAGGCTCGGCACGCGGCCGGTGCTCCGCCCGGCGGCGCGCCTGTCGGCTGACGCCATGCTGCCGCCGCCGAACGGCCGCGCGCTCAGCCGGACGACGGAAATGGTCGTCTGCATCGGCGCCAGCACGGGAGGAACGGAGGCCCTGCGTGCCGTGCTGGAGGCGCTGCCGGCCAATTCGCCCGGCATCGTCATCGTCCAACATATGCCGGAAAGCTTCACGCGCGCCTTCGCCCGGCGGCTGGACGGGCTGTGCGCGGTCGACGTCAAGGAGGCCGAACATGGCGACACGGTGATGCGCGGCCGGGTGCTGATCGCGCCGGGCGGCCTGCGTCACACCATGTTGGAACGCCACGGCGCCCGCTATGCGGTGGCCGTGCGCGAGGGGCCGCTGGTGTCGCGGCACCGGCCCAGCGTCGATGTGCTGTTCCGTTCCGCGGCGCGCAATGCCGGCGCCAATGCCGTCGGTGTGATCATGACCGGCATGGGCGATGACGGCGCACGCGGCCTGTTGGAAATGCATGAGGTCGGGGCGCGCACCTTCGCACAGGATGAGGAGACGTCGGTGGTATTCGGCATGCCCAAGGAGGCGATCGCGCGCGGCGCGGTCGATCGCGTCGTGCCGCTGGAGGCGATCGCCCGCGAGATGCTCCAGGCGACGGCACGATGAGAGACGAATGATGACGATGATCGAGAACTCGACCCACATTCCTCTGCCGATTGCGGAAATGGCCGACCAGCTCGACGAGATGGTCGCGGACCTCGAATTGCGCTTTCGCGGGGTCGGTGAGACCTTGGCGCAGGCGATTGAAACCATCGACCGGATGGGCGCCGATCTTGACGATATTCAGGCCTCGCTGGCCCCGGAGGTGGTCGGCACGGCGATCAAGCGGCTGCGCAACGCGGCGCACCGGTTGAAGACATTGCCGGCGGCGCAGGAACGCCGTGCCGCGGAGATCCAGGTGCTGACCTGTCGCACGCGCGAGATGCGGTCGCTGCTCGCCGATGTCGGCGAGATCCTGCATCTCCTCGGCATTTACGGCATGAGCATCAAGATCGCCTCGTCCGGCGAAACGGCCTTCTTCAACTTCGTTGCGGGGATGGAGGGCAAGCTGGAGAGCGGGCGACGCGAGCTGCGCTATTTCGGCGACGAGCTCGACCGGTTCGGCAAGGTCATCGCCGACATGCGTCAGGCGGATCATCTGCTCGCGGTCGAATCCCGCAAGATCGGGCCGGAGGCGCCGGCCGAACTGACCAGCAATGCCGACGCACTGGAGGTTCAGCTGAAGACGGTGGCGCGGATGGCGCAGGACGTGAGCGGCGTGATGCGAACCGTTCAGGCCGAAGTGGCGCGCATGCTCGGCGCGATCCAGATCGGCGACAGTGTCCGCCAGCGGGTCGAACATGGCGCGACCATCTTGCGCATGCTGCTGCAGCAGGGCGACGATGCTGCACCGCCGCCGACGGTGGTGGCGACCATGGCGGCGCTGGTCGCCGCGCAGATGCGGGCGACCGCGCAGGACTTTTCCCGGGAGATCGGCGCGCTGATCGCCGCGATCGAGCAGCTCGGGCCCTTGACGACGCGGTTGCTGGGTCTGGTCGAGCGACAGGGCGCCAGCGGTGACGATGGCGATGTGCTGGTCCGTATCGAGCACGGCATCGCCGACGTCAGCCAGGTTACCGGGCAATTGTGCGAGGCGGATCGGCGGCTGGCGACGCTGGCCCAGTTCGTGCGGCGGACCTTCGCCGATCTGCTCGGCGGCCTGTCGCGGATCCAGCGGATCGCCCTCGACGTGCAGGACATCTCGACCAACACCCGGCTGCTCTGCCGCCGCCATGGCACGACCGGCCGCGCCGTGGCGGTGATCGCGACTGAGGTCGCCCCCTGCGCCAGCCGGCTCGACGCATCGAGTGCTGGTGTTGCCCGGTTAATCGCCGATCTGAAGCGGGTGGAACTGACCCAAGCGCAGGGCGATGGCGAGGAGGGCCGGGACGATCTGGCGCTGGATGCAGCGTTGAAGGTCGTGCGCCAGGCCTGCGCGAAGTCGGACCGCGCGGTCAGCGATGGCGGCGGCGAGGCCCGCGCGATCGTGACATCGCTGGAGCGGAGCGCCGACACACTACATGAGCAGCGTGTAGTGGTGGAGGCACTGGAGCGGGCTGCCGACCTCCTGACCGGGGTCCCCGTCCCGGAGGAGCGATCGGCGGATGAGGAGGAGGCGTTGCGGGCGGTGCTGGTCCGTGCCGCCTCGCTTTATACGATGGCGCGCGAGCGCGAAGTGCATGCGCCGTTCCTGCTGCCGGGCATGGCGGTCGTCGACGCCGACGCCGCGCTGGAGGATGATGACGGGCTGTTCTGACGTCGGGCGTCAGCGGTCCTGGCGGGGCACGACCCGTGCCGAATCACGCGGCAGGAGCATCGGACGCAACCGGATCCCCAGGCAGATCACGGTCGGCCAGAACAACGTATTGATGATGTCGGAGGTCGTATCCGGCCAGCGCCACGAGCCGAAGTGGAGCCGGTCCATGACCTCGTTGAACGTCTCGGCGAGAGCGACGACCGACAGGGGCACGAAGCTGCCCAGCGACCGCCGCGTCAGGACACGCGCGACCATCAGCACGGCAAGACCGGCGTGCAGGTGGAGGATCGTGTCGGGCAAGCCCGTGCCGTCGCCGATCCAGTCGATGAAACGGTGGTAGGTCGCCGGGATCATCGCCGCGCCTTAGGCGGTGCCGCCACGCTCGCCAACCCATATTGCCCATCCCCGGCTTGGCGGCGACCGGCGCGCACGATACAAGCCGTTGGATCACGAAGTGTATTGCGCAGCTAAGACAGTTGTGCGAGAGGGGTAAGCATGAACACGAGCATCGACGGCACGACCACCCAGACGATGCGCCACGCGATGGTGGCGAGCCAGCTGCGGACGAATGCGGTCAACGACCAGCGCGTGATCGCGGCGATGATGAGCGTGCCGCGCGAGATCTTCGTGCCGGAAGCTTCGCGGCTGCTCGCCTATCGGGACACGGCATTGCCGGCGGGCAGGGGCAGGGCGATCAACCTGCCGATGGTCACTGGTCGACTGCTCACCGAAGCCTATCTGACCGCCGACGATCGCGTCCTGCTGATCGGCGCGGCGGGCGGTTATGCGGCGGCGCTGCTCGCCTCGATCGTCGCCAGCGTCGTTGCGGTCGAGGAAGACGCCGAACTGGTCGCGATCGCGCGCGATGCCCTCGCCGGCACGCCGAACGTCGAGATCGTCGAGGGGTCGCTGACCGAAGGCTATGCCGCTGGCGCGCCCTATGACGTGCTGATCGTCGACGGTGCGATCGAACAGGTTCCGGATCTGCTGGTCAACCAGGTTCGGACGGACGGGCGCGTCGTCACCGGTCTGGTCGAGAAGGGCGTGATCCGGCTCGCCAGTGGGCGCAAGACCGATGGCGGTTTCGGTCTGACGCCGTTCATGGATAGCGACTGCGTCATTCTTCCCGGCTTCGAAAAGCCGAGTGGCTTTACATTCTGAGACAAGGGTTAGGGGGGGCATGCACGCGTTTCGGACAATCCTGGCCAGCGGTGTCGCGCTGGTCGCCGTGCCGGCGGGGGCAGAAACCCTGCGCGAGGCGATGGTCAAGGCCTATCAGGGCAACCCCACGATCACCGCGCAGCGCGCCGTTCAGCGGGCGACCGACGAGACGGTGCCGATCGCACGGGCGAGCGGGCTGCCATCGGTCAATCTGACGGGCGGCTATGTCGAGAACGTCCTTTCGCCTGGCGGTTCGAACCTCGGCAGCAACAACAACAGCTTCGCCAATCCCGCCCGCCAGGCGACGAGTGCCGCCCAGCTGAGCATCCCGCTCTATCGCGGTGGTTCGGTGCGCAATTCGATCGAGGCGGCGGAGACGCGGGTCGAGGCGGGGCGGGCGACGCTGCGCGGCACCGAATCCGATCTCTTCACCGCCGTGGTCGGCGCTTATGAGGACGTGATCCGCGACGAGGCGATCGTCAGTCTCAACCAGCAGAACGTCAAGGTGCTGGAGATCAACTTGCAGGCGAGCCGCGACCGGTTTCAGGTCGGCGATCTGACCCGCACCGACGTCGCCCAGTCGGAAGCGCGCCTGGCGCTGGCGCGGGGCCAGCTGCAGTCGGCGGAGGCGCAGCTGATCGCCAGCCGGGAAACCTATGTCCGCGTCATCGGCACGCCGCCGACCAGTCTGGAACAGCCGCCGGCGCTGCCCGCCCTGCCGGCGACGCCGAATGACGCCGTCCAGGACGCGCTGCGAAACAATCCGGTGCTGCTGGCGCAGCAGCGTTTGCGCGACGCGACCCGTTACGACATCGGCGTCGCCCGCGCGACGCGCTTGCCGCAGGTCAACGCCGTGCTCGGCGGCAATTATTACAGCTACCTCGGTTCGCTCGGTGCCGGCACCGGTGTGCGGGTCGGTCAGTCCGCGACCAGCGGCACCGTCGGCCTGGCGCTCAACCTGCCGATCTTCCAGGGCGGCCGTCCCGCGGCACAAGTTCGCCAGGCCGAGGCGCTGCACGCCCAAGCGATCGAAAATACGACCTCGACGGAACGCGCGGTCGTCGCTCAGACCCGCTCCGCCTATGCGGCATGGAAGTCGGCGCAGGAGGTGATCGCGAGCAGCGAGATCGCGGTCAATGCCAACAAGCTCAGCCTAGAGGGCGTCCGCGCCGAGAACAGCGTCGGCACGCGCACGATCCTCGACATCCTCAATGCCGAGCAGGAATTGCTCAACAGCCAGGTGACCTTGGTCACGGCGCGTCGTAACGCCTATGTCGCTGGCTTTGCGCTGATCGCCGCCATGGGCCATGCGGAGGCGCGGGACCTCGGGCTGGAGGGCGGATCGCTCTACGATCCGGTGGCCAACTACAATCGCGTTCGCGGCCGGATTTCCGATTTCGGCGACGACGGTCGGCCCGATCCGGTGGCCGCCTCGACCGCCAATACCCCTGCGCAAACCTCTGTAGTCACACGGCCTCTTGATCCAATGCTCGATACGCCGGTTGACAGAAGCCCTGCATTAACCACAGGTGCTGCGGCACCCAATCGCCAATAACGGCGGGCGCAACGCAGGAATCGAGATGATGGGGGACATCAGCGCGGAACCGTCGATGGAGGAAATCCTGTCCTCGATCAAACGGATCATCGCCGAAGAGAATGACGGTGCGCAGGTGCGGCCGCGCCGAACGCAGCGCGCGGTCGCGGCGTCGGTCGAGCACGAACCCGAAACCGACGAAATTCTGGAGCTGAGCGATCCCATGCCCGCACCGCGTTCTCCATCCGATCCCTCGCGCGGCACCGCACCGGTCCCTCCCGTGCAGCCGCAAGCCGAGCCGATGCGGGCGGCGGAGCAGCCACGGGCGATGGAGCCCCGCCCCGAACCCCGTATGGTAGCAGAGGCAGAGCCCGAGCCGATCCTGTCGCATCAGGCCGCTGCGGCGACGCGCGCGCCGCTGGAGACTCTCAGCCGGATGCTGGTCAAGCCGGAGCCGCAGGGTAACGGCACGCTGGAAGGTCTGGTGCGCGAAATGCTGCGCCCGATGCTACGCGAATGGCTCGACGCCCATTTGCCGGAGATGGTCGAGACGATGGTCGCGCGCGAGATCGCCAAGCTGACCGCGCCGACGCGCTGATCGACCGCCCCTTTCACCAGAGGTGGAAGGGGCCCGCATTTGCCCCGCCGCGCGGCATCTGCTTAGTTGCGCGGCATGAAGATCTTCCTTTCCGCGAGCCTGCTCGCCGTTGCCGCTGCCGCCCCTGTCGCGGCCCGCCAGATCACCATCGATGACGTCGCGACGCTCAGTCGCGTCGGCGCGCCGACCGCCTCGGCGGACGGTCATTGGCTGGTTTGGGCGCAGCGCGAAACGGACCTCGACGCCAATCGGGGGCGGTACGATCTTTGGCGGCTCGATCTGACGCGCAAGGGCGCGGTGCCGGAGAAGCTGCTCGCCGATCCGGCCGTCGACGAGAATGACCCGCAGATCGTCGGGGACACCGTCTATTACAGCGCGAACGACGCAATTTGGGCGGTGGCGGTGACCGGTGGTACGCCGCGCAAGCTGACTGACTTCACCGGCGGCTTCAATGGCTTCAAGGTGGCGCCGACCGGCGACCGGATCGTCGTCTGGGCTGATCGCCGCCCCGATGCGCCCAGCCTCGAGCCGGCGATGGTCAAGAAGGACGCGCGGGCCGGGCAGGCGCGTGTCTATGACAAATTGTTCGTCCGTCATTGGGATAGCTGGGTCGACGGCACCCATTCGCAGCTGTTCGTGCTGCCGCTGACCGCCGCCGGAGCGCCGGGCAATGGCGTCGCGGTCGAGCACGGCCTCGACGGCGACACGCCCTCGCGCCCGTTCGGCGGCGGCGAGGAGGTGGCGTGGAGCGCCGATGGCCGCACGCTCTATTTCGCGTTGCGCGTCGCGGGTACGACGGAGCCGCTGTCGACCAACCTCGACATCTGGCAGGCGCCCGCCGACGGCTCGGCCGCGCCGATCAATCTGACCGCGGCGAACCAGGCGACCGATACGCTGCCCACCGTGTCGCCCGATGGCAAGACGCTCGCCTGGGTGGCGATGAAGCGGCCAGGCTTCGAAGCGGATCGGCAGGTCTTGATGGTGCGCGACCTTGCCAGCGGGCAGGTGCGCGCGCTGACCGAAGGGTGGGACCGGTCGGTCGGGTCGATCTCCTGGTCGCCCGATTCGAAGCGGCTGCTCGTGACCGCGCAGGACACGCAGGAGATGCCGCTCTGGTCCGTCGACGCACGGACGGGCAAGCCGACCCGGTTGACGCAGCAAGGGCATGTCTCTGCCGTGGTAGCGACGCCCAAGGGCAGCGTGATCGCGATGAACAGTCTCACGGCGCCCGACGATTTCTACGCGGTCGCCGGGCCGGGCAAACGCACGCGGCTGACCAGCGTCAACGCGGCCAAGCTCGCCGGTATCGACATGCCGAGCGTGACGCGGTTCAGCTTCGCCGGCGCCAATAACGACCAGGTCTGGGGCTATGCGGTCCGACCGGCGGGCAGCACCGGCAAACTGCCGATCGCCTATATGGTCCACGGTGGCCCGCAGGGATCGAGCGACAACAGCTGGTCGTATCGCTGGAACCCGGCGGTGTTCGCCGGTGCGGGCTATGGCCTCGTCGCCGTCGATTTCCACGGCTCGACCGGCTACGGCCAGGCGTTCACCGACGCGATCAGCAACAATTGGGGCGGCTGGCCGCTCGAGGATCTGCAGAAGGGCCTCGCCGCGGCGACCGCCAAGTTCGACTGGCTCGACGGCAATCGCGCCTGCGCGCTCGGCGCCTCCTATGGCGGCTATATGATGAACTGGATTGAGGGGCGCTGGCCCGATCGGTTCAAGTGCATCGTCCAACATGACGGCGTCTTCGACGCCCGCGCCATGGCGTATGAGACAGACGAACTGTGGTTCGACGAATGGGAACATGGCGGCAAGGCCTATTTCCAGGACCCGGCCGCTTTCGAGAAGTGGAACCCGGTCAATTACGTCCAGGACTGGAAGACCCCGATGCTGGTGATCACCGGCGAAAAGGATTTCCGCATCCCCTATACGCAGGGGATCGCAGCCTTCACCGCATTGCAGCGACGCGGCATTCCGTCGCGGCTGGTGGTCAATCCCAACGAGAACCATTGGGTGCTGAAGCCGAACAATTCACGGCAATGGTATCACGAGGTGCTCGGCTGGATGGACAGGTGGACAAAGGACGCGCCTGCCCAGTGACGAGAGCGGCGCGGGCCGGGGGTGACGGGGGCATCGGCGCTGGCTAAGACCCGCTGCCTATGACCGAGCTTCCCAAGACCTTCGACCCCGCCGCCATCGAAACCCGCTGGTACCAGCATTGGGAGGAACAAGGCCTATTCCGTCCCGACCGGCCGGGGGCGGAGCCGTGGACGATCGTCAATCCGCCGCCCAACGTCACGGGCAGCCTGCATATCGGCCACGCGCTCGACAATACGCTGCAGGACATATTGACGCGGCACGCGCGGCTGAAGGGCAAGGATGCTTTGTGGGTGGTCGGTACGGATCATGCCGGCATCGCGACGCAGATGGTGGTCGAGCGTCAGATGGCGGCCAAGGGCAAGAAGCGCACCGACTTCGGCCGTGACGACTTCGTCGCCAAGGTCTGGGAGTGGAAGGCGGAGAGCGGCGGGCAGATCACCCGCCAGCTGCGCCGGCTCGGCTGCTCAATGGATTGGGCCAACGAGCGATTCACGATGGACGAAGGCTTTTCGAAGGCCGTGCTTAAGGTCTTCGTCGAGCTGCATCGGCAGGGGCTGCTCTACCGCGACAAACGATTGGTCAATTGGGACTCCGGCCTCGGTACCGCGATCAGCGACCTGGAGGTCGAGACGCGCGAGGTGAAGGGCAGCTTCTGGCGGCTGCGCTATCCGCTCGCCAACGGTTCCGGCTTCATCGAGGTGGCGACGACGCGGCCCGAGACGATGCTCGCCGACATGGCGGTGGCGGTGCACCCGGACGATGCGCGCTACACCGCGTTGGTCGGCCAGCAGGTGCGGCTGCCGATCACCGGGCGGCTGATCCCGATCGTCGCCGACGCACATGCCGATCCGGCGCTGGGATCGGGCGCGGTGAAGATCACGCCGGGCCACGACTTCAACGACTTCGATGTCGGTCGCCGTGCCGGTATCGAGGCGCGCGACATGCTCAACATGCTCGATGGCAAAGCGCGGATCGTCCAGACCGCCGACGGCCTGATCCCCGACGCGTTCCTCGGCCTGTCGACCGCAGAGGCGCGCGCGGCGGTGGTCGCGCGGCTGAAGGCGAACGGCGTGCTGATCCCGCACGTCGACAAGGACGGCGCCGAGCACGACGCCGAGCCACGCACGATCCAGACGCCGTTCGGCGACCGATCGGGCGTCGTGATCGAGCCGTGGCTGACCGACCAATGGTATGTCGACGCCAAGACGCTGGCGCAGCCGGCGATCGAGGCGGTGCGGAGCGAGGCGATCAAGATCGTTCCCAAGACATGGGAGAAGACGTTCTTCAACTGGATGGAGAACATCCAGCCGTGGTGCGTGTCGCGGCAATTGTGGTGGGGGCATCAGATCCCTGCCTGGTTCGCCGACGATGGGCGGGTCTTCGTCGCGGAAACCGAGGCCGAGGCGCAGGGGCAAGCCGGCGCGGGTGTCGTGCTGACCCGTGATCCGGATGTGCTCGACACCTGGTTCTCGTCCGCGCTGTGGCCGTTCGCCACGCTGGGCTGGCCCGATGGCGATGACCGCACGCTGGGCGGCCGTTATCCCAATGACGTGCTCGTTTCCGGGTTCGACATCCTGTTCTTCTGGGATGCGCGGATGATGATGCAGGGGCTGCACTTCATGGGCGAGGTGCCGTTCAAGACGCTGTACCTGCATGGCCTCGTGCGCGCCGCAGATGGCGCCAAGATGTCGAAGTCGAAGGGCAATACCGTCGATCCGCTCGGGTTGATCGACCGGTACGGTGCCGACGCGCTGCGTTTCTTCATGGCGGCGATGGAAAGCCAGGGCCGCGACATCAAGATGGATGAGAAGCGGGTCGAAGGCTATCGCAACTTCGCGACCAAGCTGTGGAATGCGGCGCGCTTCGCGCAGGCGAACGGCATCGGCGGATCGACGACGATGGAGGCGCCGTCCGCGACGCTGGCGGTCAATCAGTGGATTGTCGCGGAGACGATCCGCACGGTGCAGGCGGTCGACCTCGCGCTCGCCGACTATCGCTTCGACGGCGCCGCCAACGCCATCTATCAATTCGTGTGGAGCCGCTTCTGCGATTGGTATCTCGAGCTGATCAAAGGGGCGATCGACGACGAGACCCGCGCGGTCGCCGGCTGGGTGTTGGACCAGATCCTGGTGATGCTCCATCCGTTCATGCCGTTCATCACCGAGGAATTGTGGCATGCGATGGCACCGGAGGGGACCCCGCGCGACCACGATCTGATCGTCGCGCGCTGGCCGATGGCGGACGCGCGCAGCCTCGATCCCGCCGCGGAGGCGGAGGTCGACTGGCTGATCCGTCTGGTCGGCGAGATTCGCGCCGCGCGGACCGAGCTCAACGTCCCGCCGGGCGCTCGACTGCCGCTTCATGTCCGCGGCGCCGGGGAGGGGACGGCGGCCCGGCTCGCGCGCCAGACGCCCGTGATCGCCCGTCTCGCGCGGGTCGATCTCTCCGCCGACGACGCGCCTTCGGGCGGAGCGGCACAGGTCGTCGTCGACGAGGCGACCTTCGTCTTGCCGCTGGACGGGGTAATCGATCTCGACGCCGAGCGCACGCGCCTGACCAAGGCGATCGCCGCGGCGGAGAAGGAGCGCGACGGGCTCGCCGGCCGGCTGAACAATCCGAGCTTCGTCGAGCGGGCCAAGCCGGAGGCGGTCGACAAGGCGCGCGTCGACCATGCTGACAAGAGTGCGGAGGCGGAGCGTTTGTCCGCCGCGCTGGCGCGGCTGGGCTGAGCGCGTGGCCGGGCGCCCGCCACGCGATCTGACCAGCGGGCCGATCGGGCGCACGCTGCTGCTCTTCGCCCTGCCGACGCTCGGCTCCAGCATCCTGCAGTCGGTCAACGGATCGATCAACGCGATTTGGATCGGCCAGTTGCTGGGTGAGCGGGCGCTGGCGGCGACCACCAATGCCAATCTGGTGCTGTTCCTGCTGGTGGCCGCGGTCTTCGGCTTCGGCATGGCGGCGACGATCCTGATCGGCCAAAACATGGGCCGGCGCGACATTGACGCGGTACGCCGCGTGTTCGGTGCGGCGCTGGGCCTGTTCGGCGTCGCCTCGCTCGCCGTGGTGGCGATCGGCATCGCTGCGGCGCCGGCGATCCTCCATGCGCTGGCGACCCCGGCGGAGGTCTTCCCGCTGGCGCGCGACTATCTGCAGATCATCTTCCTGTCGATGCCGATGGGGTTTTTGGCGACTTTGATCAGCATGGCGCTGCGCGGCACCGGTGATTCGGTGACGCCGCTGCGCTTCATGGCGCTGGGTTCGGTGATCGACGTCACGCTCAACCCCGTGCTCATCCGCGGGCTGGGGCCGATCCCGGCGCTTGGCATCGCCGGATCGGCGACCGCCACGGTGATCGGCAATGCGGTGGCGCTGATAGCCCTGCTCGCTTTCGTCTATCGCCGCGACCTGCCGATCCGACTGCGCGGTGCGGAGTGGCGCTATCTGCGCCCGACGGGCGCGGAACTGCGACCGATCGTCGCCAAGGGGATACCAATGGGCCTGCAGATGTTCGTCGCGACCGGATCGGCGCTGGCGATGATCGGTCTGGTCAACCGTCAGGGAACCACCACCACCGCGGCCTATGGCGCGGCGACGCAGCTATGGACATATATCCAGATGCCGGCGATGTCGATCGGGGCGGCGGTGAGCGCGATGGTTGCGCAGAATATCGGTGCCGGTCGCTGGGATCGCGTCGATCGCATCACCCGTTCGGGATTGCTGATGAACCTTGCCCTCACCGGCGGGCTGGTGGCGGTTGTCGCCGTACTCGACCGGCACGTGCTCTGGCTGTTCCTGGGTGACGTGCCGGCGGCGATCGGCATCGCCGGCAAGATCAACCTGATCGTCAGCTGGAGCTTCATCCTGTTCGGCGTCACCATGGTGCTGTCGGCGACGGTACGTGCCAATGGTGCGGTCGTCGCGCCGCTGGTCATCCTGGCGATCGCGCTATTCCCGGTGCGGATCGGCACCGCCTATGCGCTGCTGCCCGGCTGGGGGGCGGACGGCCTGTGGTGGAGTTTCCCGGCGGGGTCGATCGCCTCGATGGTGATGACGATCGCTTATTATCGTGCGGGCACGTGGCGGCGCGGCCGTCTGGTCAGCCGCGACGAGGCGCATGAGCAGACGCTGTCGCAGGGCGATCCGGCCGGCAAGCAGATGCCGGTCGGCTAGACCGCGGCCGCGCTTAGCTTTCCGCCGGCACCATCACCTCGATCACGCCCGCCGCGATCCGGGCGGTGACCGGCGTGTGGGCGAGTACCTCGCCGTCGATCGAGATCGGCAAGGGCGGCTCGGTCGCGACGCGCAGGCTCTTGCCGCGAAAGGTGACGGTGTCGTGGTGGCGCGCCGACGAGCCGACGAAACTCGCCGCCCAATTGCGCACCAAACGGCGCTTGTAGTGGCCGACGACCGCCTGGACGACGATCTCGCCCGAGTCGACCGCCGCATCGTCGACCAGCCAGGTGCCGCCATGATAGGGCCCATTCGACATCCGCACCTCGGTAACGCGCATCCGTTTCTCGCCCGAACCGTCGTCGACGATCAACGTGAACGGCTTGAAGCGCGCGAACTGATAGGCGGCCCAACCAAGATAGCCGACCCGTCCCAACACCTTCTTGAGGTTGTGCGGCACCGTCTCGGCGATCTGCGGGCTGATCCCCATCGCCGCGCAATTGGCGAAATAGTCGTTGTCGATCATGCCGAGATCGATCCGCTTGCGCCGGCCGGTGCGGATCGCCTCCACCGCTCCCGGCACGTCGAGCGGCAGACCCAACGTGCGCGCGAAACTGTTGGCGGTGCCGAGCGGCAACACGCCGAGCACGACGTCCTTGCCGACGAGCAGATCGACCAGCCCGCTGATCGTGCCGTCGCCGCCACCCAGGATGACGAGCTGCGGCTTCTTGGCCAAGGCCCGCGCGACCGTCGCCTCCAGATCGTCCGGATCCTCGACGGCATGGGCATCGACCGGGAAGGGCAGGCCGTCCATCGCCGCGCAGGCGCGGCGGAACAGCCTCTGTCCCTTGCGCGACTTGGCGTTGACGATCAGCGCGGCCGAGGTGAAGTCGGTCATGACACATCCAGTGGTTACGGTCGCGCAACGCTTGGCAAGCCGGTCGCGATCCATCATGGCAAGGAACGTCATGACCGCTGCCTATCCTGCGCTCCGCCTGCGTCGCACCCGCGCCTCCGCCTGGAGCCGCCGCCTCCACGCCGAACACGTCCTCACCCCGGCCGACCTGATCTGGCCGCTGTTCGTGACGGAGGGGCAGGGGGTCGAGCAACCGATCGACAGCCTGCCGGGTGTGTCGCGCTGGTCGGTTGACGGCATCGTCGCACGGGCACGCGAGGCGCGTGACCTCGGCATCCCCTGCGTCGCGTTATTCCCCTACACCGATGCCGCGCTGAAGACCGACGACGGGCGCGAGGCGCTCAATCCCGACAATCTCATGTGTCGCGCGACCCGCGCGATCAAGGATGCGGTGCCGGAGGTCGGCGTGCTGACCGACGTCGCGCTCGATCCCTATACGACCCATGGCCATGACGGGCTGGTCGACGCGGCCGGCTATGTCCGCAACGACGACACGGCCGCCATCCTCATCGAGCAGGCGCTCAATCAGGCACGCGCCGGCGCCGACATCGTCGCGCCGTCCGACATGATGGACGGCCGCATCGGCATGATCCGCACGGCGTTGGAAGGCGAGGGTGCCCACAACGTCCAGATCATGAGCTATGCCGCGAAATACGCCAGCGGCTTCTATGGCCCGTTCCGCGACGCGGTCGGCAGCCGCGGCCTGCTGAAGGGCGACAAGAAGACCTATCAGATGGATCACGCCAACGCCGAGGAGGCGCTGCGCGAGGTGGCGCTCGACCTGGCGGAGGGGGCCGACAGCGTCATGGTCAAGCCCGGCCTGCCCTATCTCGACATCATCGTCCGGGTGAAGCAGCGGTTCGAGGTGCCGGTCTTCGCCTATCAGGTGTCGGGCGAATATGCGATGCTGGAGGCCTCGGTCGCGGCCGGGGCGGGCGATCGCGACGCGCTGGTGCTGGAAACGCTGCTGGCCTTCAAGCGCGCAGGCTGTGCGGGCGTGCTGACCTATCATGCGGCGCATGCGGCGCGGCTGTTGCATGGCTGATCGACGCTGCGGTCCGGCGCAGCCGTGACCGAGATCAGGCCGATGGGGCGTGGCGGGCGGATGCTATTCGTCGCGACGATCCTGACCGGATCGTTCCTGCTGTTCCTGGTCCAGCCGCTTGTCGCGCGCATCGCATTGCCCCGGCTCGGCGGGGCGCCGGCGGTGTGGAATTCGGCGATGCTGGTCTATCAGACGCTGCTGCTGTGCGGCTATGCCTATGCCCATGCCCTGGCGAGGGTGCGGCCGTGGCTGCAGGCGGCGGTGCATCTTGCCGTCCTTGCGATCGGCGCGCTGTTCCTGCCGATCGGCCTGATCGCCGCCGGCCTGCCGGCCGGGGCCAGCCCGGCATGGTGGGTGCCGTGGTTGCTCGTCGTGTCGATCGGGCCCTTGTTCTTCGCCGTGTCGGCGCAGGCGCCGTTGATCCAACGCTGGTTCGGCCTCGCCAGCGGTGGCGACCCCTATGGCCTTTACGCCGCCTCCAATCTGGGTAGCTTCGCCGGGCTCGTCGCCTATCCGCTGCTGGTCGAGCCGTTGTTCGCGCTCCGGCTGCAGCGCTGGGGGTGGAGCTTCGGCTACCTGCTGCTGATCGCCCTGGTGCTGCTCTGCGCCTCGCGGCTGCCGCGCGCGGGCAGCGGCGAGCGCGCGCGGCCGACCAGCGCGCCCGCGAAACCTTGGCGGGTCGTGCACTGGATCGCGCTGGCGGCGGTGCCGTCCGGTCTCATGCTGGCGACGTCGACCTATGTCACCACCGACATCGTCGCCATGCCGCTGCTCTGGGTGTTGCCGCTCGGCCTGTACCTGCTGAGCTTCACGATCGCCTTTGCCGCACGGCGCGACACGGCCGACTTCCTGACCCGCGTCGCGCCGATCACCATCCTGCTGTTCGGCGGAGTGATCATCGGCGGCTTCAACACGCAGCCGTTCGCCAATCTCGGCGTCGCGCTGCTGCTGCTGTTCATGGCGGCGATGGCTTTGCATACCCAGCTCTACCGCCTGCGCCCGGCACCCGACCGGCTGACCGGCTTCTACCTGGCGATGGCGGTGGGCGGTGCCCTCGGCGGCGCATTCGCCGGCCTGGTGGCGCCGGCGGTGTTCGACTGGACGTATGAATATCCGCTGCTGATCCTCGCCGCCGGCGTACTGGTGCCGCAGGTCTATCTGACCGGCTGGCTGCGCGATCTCTGGTGGTCCGATGCCTCGCGGCGGATCGCCTGGATCATCGTCGCCGCAACCTGCGCCTTGCTCATCGCGGCGGCGGTGTTCGATCCATCCGGTCGCTTCGGCGAACGGCATCAAGGCCTTGCCTTCGTCTTCGTCGCGGTGATCGGCCTGGCGACGATCGGCCGGCGCCGCGCCTATGCGACGGTGCTGGTCAGCGCCCTGGTGCTGTTCGGGGGCTGGCGCGCCATCGAATTGTCGCTGGACCGCGGCGCGCGGACGCGGAGCTATTTCGGCGTCTACACGATCCGTGACGGGGACGGGCGCCGGGAGCTCGACCATGGCACCACCGTCCACGGCATCCAGCTGACCGGCAGTGCCGCCCGCGAGCGAATGCCGACGACCTATTATGTCGCCGGATCGGGCGTCGGGCAGGCGTTACAGGCCGTGCCGGCGCTCTACGGCGAATCGGCCCGCGTCGGCATCGTCGGGCTGGGGACGGGCACGCTCGCCTGTTACGCCCGACGCGGCCAGCGCTGGACCTTCTTCGAGATCGATCCGACGGTCGTGCGCATCGCCCGTGATTCGGGACGGTTCACCTATCTGCGACGCTGCACGCCCGACGCCACGATCACGCTCGGCGACGCGCGCGTCAGCCTGTCGCGATCGCCCGCTGACAGCCTTGACCTGCTCGCGCTCGATGCCTTTTCCTCGGACGCCATACCAATGCATTTGATGACCCGGGAGGCGTTCGCCACCTATGCCCGGGTATTGAGCGAGCGCGGGCTCCTCCTCGTCCACATCTCGAACCGCTTCCTCGACCTCGAGCCGGTCGTGGCCGCGGCGGCGCGGGCGGGTGGCTGGCATGCGGCGGAATATTATTTCCAGCCTTCGTCGCTCGATCCAGATGCCTCGCCCAGTCAATGGATCGCCTTGTCGCGCGATCGCGCTGCGCTGGACGCCGTAACCGGCGGCGACCCGGACTGGCGCGCGATCGTCGGACGGCCTGGCGTACCGGCCTGGACCGACGATTATTCGACGATCCTGCCGCTGCTGCGCCTGACGCCGGGACGTGCCGGCTAGGCCTTCGCCAAGCCGTCCTGCAGCCGGTCGATCGTTTTGCCTTGGCGATCAGCCTCCTCGGTGATGGCGTCGTGGAGCGCCTCCAGCGCCGGATAGGGAGGCTGCAGCTGAGCGGCGCGATCGCCGGCCCGCGTCTCGACGTCGGTCAGCAGCGCGCCGGTTTGCGCCCGCCAATCGTCGAGCTGAGCCAGCGCGGTCTGCGCCTCCAGCCAGGCGTCGCTGCCCGCTGCGGCTCCCTGCGCGCGGCTGGCGGCGGCCTCCGCGGTCCGGGCGTCGCCCGCGAAACCGTCGGCGAGCTTCGTCAGCTGGGCGCGCAGCGTGGCGATCTGGACGTCCAGCGCCGGGTCGGGCACCAGCTTGGGGGCGGTCCGCACCGGTTCGGCGAAGCCGACCCGCTCCACCGCACGCGGCGCCAGCGAGGGATAGACACGCGAATCATGTGTGCAGCCAGCCAAAGTGACGGGGACGAGAGCGAGCAGTGCGAGGGTTTTCATGGCCGCTGTAACTATGGGGCGAAGAAAAAGTGCGCAACGCACTTGCGCGCTCCGAAACGTCTGCTATCAGCGCGCCTCCGGTTGGCGCCCGTAGCTCAGCTGGATAGAGCATCAGACTACGAATCTGAGGGTCGGACGTTCGAATCGTTCCGGGCGCGCCAAAATCCCCCGCCAGGTCTATCGACCTGGTGGGGGTTTTGCATTCCGGCAGATGTGACATGCCGGCTGTCCGATCTGCAGCTCCTCTGAAGTAACATGCATTCGCCTAACGGGCGCAAGCGGCTAGACAGGCGCCATGTTGCGTCGCTTGCTGTCGTTCGTCGAACCGTTCATCCTGTTGCTGCTGGCCACCGTGCTGCTGGCCTCGCTATTGCCGCCGCGCGGCGCGATGGCGGGGATCGTCGCGACGGCGGCGGACGTTGGCATCGTGCTGCTGTTCTTCCTGCATGGCGCCAAATTATCGCGCGAGGCGATCTGGCAGGGCGCACGCAATTGGCGGCTGCACCTCACCGTGCTGCTGGTCACCTTCGCGCTCTTTCCGCTGCTTGGTCTCGCCTTGCGTCATGCGCCGGGGATTGATCCGACCGTCGGCATCGGCCTGCTCTTCCTGACCCTGCTGCCCTCGACGGTACAGTCGTCGATCGCCTTCACCGCCATCGCGCGCGGCAATGTCGCCGCCGCGGTGTGCAGCGCGTCTTTCTCCAATCTGATCGGTATTGTGGTGACGCCGGCACTTGTCGCCCTGCTGATCGGCGGAATCGGCGGACAGGGCAGCGGACTGTCGCTGTCCGCCGTCGGATCGATCGTGTTTCAGCTGCTCGTGCCGTTCGTCGCAGGACATCTGCTGCGGCCGTGGATCGGCGGTCTGGTGACGCGCTGGAAGGGGCTGCTCGGTATCGTCGACCGCGGTTCAATCCTGCTCGTCGTCTATTGCGCCTTTGGCGCGGCGGTCGTCGAGGGGCTGTGGCACAAGGTGTCGCCCGGCGACCTCGTGCTGATCGGCGGCCTGTGCATCCTGCTGCTGGCGGTCGTATTGAGCCTGACCTGGTTCGTCGGACGCCTGCTCGGCTTCAGTCGCGAAGATGCCATCGTGCTGCTCTTCTGCGGATCGAAGAAGAGCCTGGCGTCGGGCGTGCCGATGGCCGGCGTGCTGTTCGCCCCGGCGGAGGTGGGCGTCATCCTCCTGCCGGTCATGCTGTTCCACCAGATCCAGCTGATCGCCTGCGCGGTGATCGCGCGACGTTATGCCAAGGCTAGCGAATAGCCGCGACCGCAGCGAGCACCTGCTCGGCCAATTCGGGCCGGCAGATCAGCAGATCCGGCAGCAGGGGGTCCGCGCAATTATAGACCAGCGGGCTGCCGTCGATCCGCGATGCGTGCAGGCCGGCCGCCAGCGCCACCGCGGCCGGGGCGCAATTGTCCCACTCATATTGACCGCCGTCATGCAGGTAGATGTCGGCCCGCCCGTCGACCACCGCCATCGCCTTGACCCCGGCCGAGCCCATGCCGCGATGCGTCGCTTCCAGGGCCGCGCCGACCTGGTGGACAAGGCTGGAGGCGCGGGTGCGGCTGACCACCATGCGCGGCGGGGCACCGCAGGCGCTGGCCGCCTGCCGCGCCTGCGCCGTCGTATAGACCCGCCGCTGCGTCGGCACTGCGACGGCCCCGACAGCGGGACGGCCGTCGATGGCCAGGCCGACGTGCACCGCCCAATCGTCCAGCCCATCCGCATAGTCGCGCGTGCCGTCGAGCGGATCGACGATCCAGACCCGCCGTGCCGCGCAACGCGCCCCGTCGTCGAGTGATTCCTCGGACAGGATGAAGTCGTCCGGACGGGCGCGGCGCAGCCGGTCGAGGATCAGCCGATTCGCCTCGGCGTCGCCCGCGTCACCCAGCGCCTTGCCCGGCGCCCCGCCGCGCGCGCGGATGGCGAGCAACAAGTCGCCCGCTTCCTCCGCTACCGCCGCGGCGAGTTCGACATCGGTCACAGTTCGAAACTCCATATGCCCAGCACATGCTCGACGATCCGCTCGGCGGCAGCTTCGGCGCTTTCGTGGCGCGTGTCGATGCGGATATCGGGGCGCTCCGGAGGCTCGTAAGCGCTGGAGATGCCAGTGAAATGCGCGATCTGCCCGGCGCGCGCCTTGGCGTAGAGGCCCTTGACGTCGCGCGCCTCCGCGTCCTCCAGCGGCGTGTCGACGAAGATTTCGACGAACTCGCCGGCCGGTAGCAGCCCGCGGACCAGTTCGCGTTCGGCGCGGAACGGCGAGATGAAGGCGGTGAGCACGATCAGCCCCGCGTCGCACATCAGCTTTGCGACCTCGCCGACGCGGCGGATATTCTCGATCCGGTCGGCGTCGCTGAAGCCGAGGTCGCGATTGAGGCCGTGGCGGACGTTGTCGCCATCGAGCAGGAAGCTGTGTCGGCCGAGCGCGTGCAGCTTCTTTTCGACCAGATTGGCGATCGTCGACTTGCCAGAGCCGGACAGGCCGGTGAACCACAGCAGCCGGGGCGATTGGCCCTTCTGGCGGGCATGCGCCTCGCGACCGATCTCGATCGACTGCCAATGCACGTTCTGCGCGCGGCGCAGCGCATGAGAGATCATCCCGGCCGCTACCGTCGCATGGCTTTCCCGGTCGATCAGGATGAACCCGCCGAAGATCGGGCTTTCCGCATAAGGCGCGAAGGCGATGGCCGCGTCGGTATAGACCTCCGCGACGCCGATGTCGTTGAGGGTCAGCGTCTTGGCGGACAATTTCGCCTGGGTGTTGACGTCCACGACATGGTCGGGCGGCTGCACGGTGGCGCCGACGGTGCGGGTGCCGATCTTCAGCCAATAGCCGCGCCCCGGTACCAGCGGCGTGTCCGCCATCCAGACCAGCGTCGCCTGGAATTGGTTGGCGACCTGAGGCGCTTCAGCCGCTGCGGCAATGACGTCGCCGCGCGAGCAATCGACCTCGTCGCCGAGCACCAGCGTAACCGCTTCGCCTGCCGCGGCCGTGTCGCGATCGCCGTCGAAGGTGACGATCCGGGCGATGCTGGTCGTCCGGCCTGACGGCACGATCCGCACCGGGTCGCCGACCGCCACCCGCCCTTGCGCGACGGTGCCGGCGAAGCCGCGGAAGTCGAGGTCCGGCCGGTTGACCCATTGTACGGGCAGGCGGAACGGTCCCGCCGCAGCGCGATCGGTTTCGACCGGTACGGCTTCGAGATGCGGGAGCAGCGCAGGGCCACGATACCAGGGCATGGCGTTCGAGCGCGTCGTGACGTTGGCGCCGGTCAGGCCCGACAACGGAATCGCGGTGAAATCGGCGATGCCGATGTCCTGGGCGAAGGCGGCATAATCCGCGACGATCGCGTCGAAGCGCGCCTGATCGTGCCCGACCAGGTCCATCTTGTTCACCGCCAGCACGATGTTCCGGATGCCGATCAGATGCGCCAGGAAGCTGTGCCGACGCGTCTGGGTAAGCACGCCCTTGCGCGCATCGACCAGGATCACCGCCAGATCGGCGGTCGACGCGCCGGTGATCATGTTGCGGGTATATTGTTCGTGGCCGGGTGTGTCGGCGACGATGAACTTGCGCGTCTCGGTGGCGAAGAAGCGATAGGCGACGTCGATCGTGATGCCCTGCTCGCGCTCGGCGGCGAGGCCATCGACGAGCAGCGCGAAGTCGATGTTCTGCCCCTGCGTCCCAACGCGGCGGCTGTCCGCTTCCAGCGCGGCGAGCTGGTCCTCGAAAATCGTCTTCGAATCGTAGAGCAGCCGGCCGATCAGCGTCGACTTGCCGTCGTCGACCGAGCCGCAGGTGATGAAGCGCAGCATCGTCTTGGCGGCGTGGCGGTCGAGATAGGCGTGAATATCCGCGGCGATCAGCGCGTCGGGGGTATAAGCGGTCATCAGAAATAGCCCTCGCGCTTCTTCTTCTCCATGCTCGCCGCCTGGTCGTGGTCGATCGCCCGGCCCTGGCGTTCGGACGTGGTGGTCAGCAGCATCTCCTGGATGATCGCGGGCAAGGTCGCCGCCTCGCTCTCGACGGCGCCGGTCAGCGGATAGCAGCCGAGCGTCCGGAACCGGATCGACCGCTCGACCGGTTGTTCGCCGGGACGCAAGCGGAACCGATCGTCGTCGACCATCAGGATCAGCCCGTCGCGTTCGACGGTGGGTCGCGGCGCGGCCAGATAGAGCGGCACGATCTCGATGCCCTCACGCAGGATATATTGCCAGATGTCGAGCTCGGTCCAGTTGGACAGGGGAAAGACGCGGATGCTCTCGCCGCGGTGGATGCGCGCATTGTAGAGGTTCCACAACTCGGGCCGCTGCGCCTTGGGATCCCAGCCTTGGCTGACGGAGCGGAACGAGAAGATGCGCTCCTTGGCCCGGCTCTTCTCCTCGTCGCGGCGCGCGCCGCCGAAGGCGACGTCGAACCCGCCGGCTTTCAGCGCCTGCTTCAACCCCTCCGTCTTCCACAGATCGGTATGGCGGCTGCCATGATCGAAGGGGTTGATGCCGGCGGCGAGCGCTTCGGGATTGCGGTGGACGATCAATCGCATGCCGGCGGCTGCGGCGGCCTTGTCGCGAAGGTCGTACATCGCGCGGAACTTCCATGTCGTGTCGACATGGAGCAGCGGAAAGGGCGGCGTTGCCGGGTAGAAGGCCTTGCGCGCCAAATGCAGCATCACGGCCGAATCCTTGCCGACCGAATAGAGCATCACCGGGGCCTCGGCCTCGGCGACGACTTCCCGCAGGATATGGATGCTTTCGGCTTCCAGCCGGTCCAGATGCGTCACGCCACTCATCCGTGCCCAGATAAGCGGATGTCGCTGCAATGCGACAAACTTGTCCTGTTGGCGGCGAAAGCCGCACGCGTCATTCGTGCTGCCGTCGCTCCGCCACGTCGATCAGGATGCCACCGACCATGAACACGGAGATCGGGCAGACCGCGAACAGCAGCCATCCACCATAGCCGGGGTAGAGCTCGAGATAGTGCACTCCGCGTTCGACGGCGCCGAGCGCGAGAGCGTAGATGACGAGGAACGCCTCGAACTTGGTCTTGATGACGAACAGGCGACGGATACGGCTCCACATAACCGAATGTTAAGCACGAACGATGCCAACCGCGGAAAACCGGGCTTTGCGGGTTACCCGATTTGGTTACCTGTCAGGTAACCCGACAGGCCGAGAGCCGCCAGCAGCGCGTCGTGCGCGGTTTCGATCGCCGCGACCAGGGTCGGATCGCCGAGCATCCTGGGGTCGATCGTCTCCGGCCACCAGCGCTGCACCACCGCAGCAATTCGATCGAGCCGGGCTGGATCGACGAGAAAACGCGGATCGATCGTCGCCGGGTCGGCGACGACGCGCAGCCGCAGGCAGGCCGGGCCGCCGCCGTTCGCCATCGACTGTTTGACGTCCACCACCTCGACCCGGCGGATCGGTCCGTTGCCGCCGCGATGCCGTTCGAGCCAGCGCCACACCGCCGCATTGCCGCGCGCTTCCGCCGGCACGATCAGCGTCGGCCCATCCGCGGTGGTGACCAGTTGCGCGTTGAACAGATAGGAGGCGATCGCATCGGCCAGGCTGACTTCGGCCGTCGGCACTTCGACGATCTCCACCTCCGGCATCAGCCGGCGCAGTTCGGCATAGACGCCGTCGCGGTCCGCGAACGCCTGTTCGTGCGCCAGCAGGACGCGCTCGTTGGCGACCGCGACCACGTCGTTGTGGAAGGCGCCGGCTGCGATCGCCGCGGGGGATTGCTCGACGAACAGGGTCCGCGCGGGATCGAGCCCGTGCCGCCGTGCCACCGTCGCGCTTGCCTCGGGATGCTGGCGCGCGGGGAAGGGGCCTCCGGGCAACGTATAAACGAACACCTCGATTCCGGGCGCGCCATGCTCCGGACACAGCCGCATGTGATTGGCCGCGCCTTCATCGCCGAACGGCGCCGGCACCGGGCCGTGCACGGCGAAGGCGGGATCGGCAAAGGCGAGGCGAAGCTGCGCCAGCGTCTCCGGCCATTCGTGGCTGCGATGCGCCATGGTCATCAGATTGGCGACGCTAAGGTGGCAGCGACCGTCTGCGCAATCCATGGCGGGCGACACCGTCGCCGCATTCGCCGCCCACATTGCCGAGGCGGACATCGCCTGCGCCTGGAGCAAAGGTGACGCCGTGTCGTAGCTGGTCGCCAGCCGGGCGAGCCAGTCGCGATCCGGTCGCCGGTGCGGCAGCAGAATGCCCTGCGTCAGACCCAGCGCCAGATTGGCGCGCATCTTCGCCAGTCCCTCCAGCGCCGCCGCGCGGGGATGCGACAGCTGGCCGGCGTTGCTGGTCGCGGCGAGATTGCCCGCCGACAGGCCGGCGTAATTGTGGCTCGGCCCGACGATGCCATCGAAGTTGATCTCGGTCACCATGTCGATCACCAGCGCGGAACGTGGAGGACGAGGTCGTCTTCGCCGACGCCGAGCAGATCGGCGCAGTCGGCGGAGAGCACGATCCGCTCGCCCACTTCGCGGACGCAGCCGAAGGCGCAGCGGAAGTCGTCGAGCCGGCCGACTGCGACGAGCGATTCGATACCGCCTTCGCCGTCGATCGCGACGATCCGGCTCGCCCGTGCCTCGGCGATCGACCGGACGCGATCGGTGCGGGCGGTCATCGTCGGACCACCGTCGAAGATGTCGACGTAGTTCTCGAAATGGAACCCCTCGTTTTCCAGCATGCGCATCGCCGCCCGGCCGCTCGGATGCGGCAGGCCGATGGCGCCCCGCGCCGCCTCCGACAGCATCGCGGTGTAGATCGGATGCTTGGGCATCAGGTCGGCAATGAACTGGTGGCCGTTGACGGCATTGAATTGGTCGGCATCCTGGAAGTTCATGCCGAAGAAGCGGCCGGCCAGCCCGTCCCAGAAGGGCGATCCACCCGCCTCGTCGATGACGCCGCGCAGCTCGGCGAGGATGCGATCGGCGAACCGCTCGCGATGCGCCCGGATGAACAGATAGCGGCTGCGGGCGAGCAGCAGACCCAGGCCGCCGGCCCGCTCGCCGGGATGGAGGAACAGGCCGCCGACCTCGCACGATCCTTCCAGATCGGTGGTCAGCGTCAGCATCTCGGCCCGGAACGTGCGGCCGAGCTCGCGGCTGTGCTGAGTCAGCGTGCCGATGCGATAGCTGTAGAAGGGATGCTGTTGGCCGACCTGGGTGAAGATCTGGCTGGTGCCGCGCACCTCGCCGGTGGCGGCATTCTCCAGGATCAGCACGAACAATTCGTCGGACAGCGGCCCGCCATCGCTGGCGAACGCCTCTTCGCTGCGCTCGAGCTTGGCGCGCAGCGCCTTGCGGTCGGGCGGCAGGTTGGTGAAACCACCACCGGTCAGCTTCGCCATTTCATAGAGGTGCGACAGGTCACGCCCCGTGCCGGCGCGGATACGGAAGGTCATACATCATCCCCTGTCACGAGCCGCCCGATCGTCAGCACGGACAGCGCCGCCCGTTCGACCAGGCTGTCGACGATCAGAAATTCGTCTGGCGAATGGATCGCGCCGCCCCGCACGCCCATCGTGTCGACGACCGGCACGCCCCCAGCGGCGATGGTATTGCCGTCGCAGACGCCGCCCGTCGCCCGCCACCCGACGGTCAGCCCGAGGTCGCGTCCTGCCGCCGCGACCTGCGAGAAGAGCGTCTCGCTGGCCCCGGTCATCGGCTTGGGCGGCCGGTTGAAGCTGCCGTGGCGGGCGATGTGGACATCGTGCGCCGTGCGCACTGCCTCGATCGCCGCCGCGATCGCGGCATCGGCCCGCGCGATCGCCGCCGCATCGCGCGGCCGGAAATTGACCCGCAATACCGCCAGGTCAGGCACGACATTATTTGGTCCGCCGCCGTCAATCCTGGCCGGATTGACGCTCAGGCCGTCGCCCGTCGCTGCGGCGAGCCGTAGCGCGAGGTCCGCTGCCGCGACCAGCGCATTGCGGCCGTCCTCGGGGTTGCGACCGGCGTGGGCGCTGCGGCCGCGCACCACGATCGAGAAATTCCCGGTGCCGCCGCGCGCGCCCGCCAAGGTGCCGTCGGGCAAGGCGGGCTCGTAGGTCAGCCCTGCCAGCTTGCCGCGCGCGGCGGCGACCAGTAGCCCGGCCGAGGCGAGCGAGCCCGTCTCTTCGTCCGAATTGATCACCACCTCATAGCCCGATCGTGCGGCGAACGGCGTCGTCTCCACCGTCTGGAGCGCGGTGAGCATCACCGCCAGCCCGCCCTTCATGTCCGCGACGCCCGGCCCGTTGACGGTACCGTCGGCGCGCTCGGTCACCTGTTGAAAGGGGTGATCCGTCGCATAGACGGTGTCCATGTGGCCGGTGAACAGCAATTGCGCCGGCGCCTCCGGGCGGACGCGCAGGTGGAGATGACGACCATGCGCGATTGTCTCGACCTGCCCGGCGGCGGTGATCGCCTCGACCGGCGCGGGCTCGACCAACCGGCATTCGCCGGGCAATGCGCCGAATGCATCGGCAAGCACGTCCGCCATGCGGGCGAGCCCGTCGAGATTGCGCGTGCCGCTGTTGATCGCCGCCCAGCGTTGCGTCTGCGCGAGCATCGTCGCGCCATCCAGACCGTCGATGAGTGCACGTGCCGCGCTGGTTCTGCTCTCCATCGGCGGCTTGCTAGCCGACCCGGCGGCAGAAGGGAAATCGCGGTGTCCTTGCGAGCCTTCCGCTCAGAAGCTGTAGACCAGCGACGCGCGACTGGTGGTGTCGGTCGACACCGAGCCGACCGGCGGCTGGCTTTCGTACTGCACGTTGTAGGACAGGGCGGCCGACAGCGGGCCGATCAGTTTGGCGTTGAGCGCGGTGGTGCCGCTGACCGTCGAATTGAACCGTTCGACATAGGCGGCGGCATTCTGCGTCACCGACAGGCCGGGCAGCAACCGCCAGCTGAACGCCATCGTGCCGCGCGCGGCGAGACTGCTTTCGAGCAGGTCGTTGGTGAAATTGGTCCGCCGGAATGCCGGGCCCAATTCGACGTCGAGGCGGACGCGCGGCGTCTTCACCGCGCTGTAGCCGATGCCCGACGAAGCCGAATAGCGGTCGAAATAACCGAGGAAGCGATCGCTCTCATACTGGGCGGCACCGTAGACGTAGACACGGTCGTCGATCTTGTAGTTCGGTTCGTAGCTCGCGAGGTAATGTTCGCGGGTCGGAATGCCGGCATTCTCCTGATAGTCCGCCTGGACGTGGAATTTGTGCCGCCACTGCAGGCCTTCGCGCGTCAGGTCGAGGACCGCGCTGCCGCCCTTCGAATCGGTGTTGCCGGTGGTGATATAGCCGCCCAGCTCCGCGCGACCGGTCCATAGATCGAAGATGTTGGCCTGGCGGATCGTCGCGTTGCGCGCCGCGGCGCGTTCGTTGCGCCACTTCTGCGCGATCGCCAGCACCTGGTCGGCGCTCGCCGGATCGGCCAGCCGCGCATATTTGACGACGACCGACACGTCGCCATCGCTGCCGCTCTCGATTGCCGCGTCGAGCATCGCCTTGATCGGCCCTGGGATCGGCACCGCATTCTGATCGGCCGCCGGCGTGCCCTCGGCGTTGGCGAGGAGCAACGGAAGCAGGAACAGAGACATCGCACGGCGCATGATCGCGGGCTCTAGGCGACGCGATCCGGCAGGCAACGTTACCATCTTTCGCTTGCGGTGAGGTGAGGCCGGAATGCGGCGAGCACCGCCTCATAGAGCGCCGTCTTGAAGGGCACGATCATCGCCGGCAGATCCTGCGGATCGGCCCAGCGCCAGGCGCGGAATTCCTGGTGCTCGGTCGCGATGTCGATATCGCTGTCCTGGCCCAGGAAGCGGAACAGGAACCAGCGCTGCCGCTGCCCGCGCCATTGACCCTTCCACACCTTGCCGACGAGATCGTCGGGCAAGTCGTAGAACAGTTCGTCGGGCGCCTCGGCGATCAGCTGCACCTTATCCGGCGCGACGCCCGTCTCTTCGCCCAGTTCGCGGATCGCGGCGGTCAGCGCGTCCTCGCCGGCGTCGATCCCGCCTTGCGGCATCTGCCAGGCCTCCAGCGTCGAATCGATCCGCTGGCCGACGAAGACCCGCCCTTCGGCGTTGATCAGCATCACGCCAGCGCAGGGGCGATAGGGTAGATCGGCCTTGCTCATGCCGCCGCTCCGGCGGCCTGGCGTTGTACCCGCGCGGCTTCCGCCTCGACGATCGCCGGCTTCAGCGTTGCCAGATAGGCGGCGACGTCGCCTTGGCTCGACGGGATCGCCTTGCGCAGCGTCGCGAAGCCATGGATCGTCCCCACCGCCTCGCGGAAGACGACGGGCACGCCGGCCTGCGCCAATGCCGCGGCATAGGCGCGACCTTGGTCGCGGATCGGATCGAGGCTTGCGGTGACGATCACCGCCGGCGGCAGCCCGGCGACGTTGCCGAGCAGCGGCGATCCCCGTGGATGGGCGATATCCGCCTGATAGGCGTCGACGAACCACAGCATCGTGTCGCGGGTGAGCAGATAACCGTCGGCGAATTCCTCGAACGACGGATAGAGGCGCGACGTGTCGGCCGCGGGATAGATCGGTGCCTGCAGGATCACCGGCACCGTCGCGGGTCGATCGCGCAGATCCATCGCGGCAACGATCGTCAGCGTGCCTCCTGCGCTGTCGCCGGCAAGTACCAGTGCGGTGACACTGCGCCCAAGCGCAGCCGGGCTGCCGGCGACCCAGCGCGCCGCGGCCTCGCAATCGTCCGGCGCCGCGGGCCAGCGGTGTTCGGGCGCGAGTCGATAGTCCACCGAGATCACCGGCAGGTCGAGCACCCGCGCGATCTCCGCGCACAGGCTGGCGTGCGTATCGATGTTGCCGATGACGAAGCCGCCGCCGTGGAAGAACACCACCGCCGGCCCCGGCGCGCGGCTTTCGCGCGCGTCGAACAAGCGCGCGGGGATCGTGCCCGCGGGCCCCGGTATCGCGAGATCGCGCATCGTCGCCAGCTCGCCGACGGCCAAGTCGGCGACGTCCTTCATCGCGACGAACACCTGTCGCGCCGCCTCGGGGGTCATCTGGTGCGTGCGCGGGCCGGGAACGGAGGCGAGATAATCGAGAAAGGCGCGAACGTCGGGGCGGACGAACGGGGCGGGGTCGGTCATGCACGGGTCCCTTGGGCAGCCTGCGGTGGCGCCCTACCTAGGTGGCGTGATCGCCGTCGTCCATCATCCCGCCTATGTCGCGCCCGCCCCGGCGCGATCGACCTACCGCTGGAACAAGAACGGCCTGATCCGCGACCTGTTGCTGGACCAGGGACGGCGGATCGACTGGCACACGCCCGATCCGATGCCGACGCGCTGGCTGGAGGCGGTCCACGACCCGGATTATGTCGCGGAGGTGCTGGAGGCGCGGGTCCCGCCGCTCAAGACGCGGCGCATCGGCTTTCCGGTGACCCCCGAGGTGGCGGCACGCGCGCAGGCGGTTCCGGGCGGCACCTGGCTGGCGGCGCACCTGGCGCTGCGCCACGGCTTCGCAGCCAATACCGCCGGCGGCAGCCATCATGCGCTCGCCGGCACTGGGGCAGGCTATTGCGTGTTCAACGATCTGGCGGTGGCGGCGGTCCGGCTGGTCGAGGAGGGGACGGTCGACCGGCTCGCCGTCGTCGATTGCGATGTCCACCAGGGCGACGGCACGGCCGCCTTGCTGGCGGGCCATCCCGGCATCGTCACCTATTCGATCCACGCCGAAAAGAACTTCCCCGCCCGCAAGGCGCGATCGACGCGCGACGTGGCGCTCGCCGACGGGCTCGGGGACGAGGCCTATCTGACGACGCTGGAAGAGACGCTGACGCCCTTCCTCGCCGAGCACCGGCCGCAGCTGGTCCTCTATCAGGCGGGGGTCGATCCCTTCGCCGATGATCGGCTCGGCCGATTGTCGCTTAGCCTCGACGGCCTTGCCCGGCGGGAGCGGCTGGTCGCGCGGCTGTCGCAGGCGGCGGGGGCGCCGCTCGCGAGCACGGTCGGCGGCGGCTATGGCGACGATGCGCTGGCGATCGCCCGCCGCCACGTCGATGCCATCCTGACCCTGGGCGCCGCCTTCGCCTGACCGTCTTTCGCCCGACCCGATCCTCGGGCATGAGCGCGCGGATGACCGGCCTCCTGTCCCGCACGATCGCGCCTCCGTTCCACCGCCTGCTCGACCGGATCGACGCCGGGCTGGCGAGCGGCGGGATCGAGGCGCGCCTGCCCGATGGGACGCACCGGCTGCTCGGCGGCCGCGCCCCCGGTCCGGTGCCGATCGTCACCATCGTCCGCTGGCGTGCGCTGCTGCGGCTGGCGACGGAAGGGTCGGTCGGCTGGTATCGCGCCTGGGAGGCGGGCGAATGGTCGAGCCCCGACCCGGTGCCGCTGTTCGACCTGTTCATGCGCAACCGCACCTCGCTCGGCGGAACGGCGCGGGCCGGCGGCATTCCCAAGGCGGCGCTGCGCCATTGGCACCGCCTGCGTCGCAACGACCGCGGCGGGGCGCGGCGCAACATCGCCGACCATTACGATCTCGGCAACGACTTCTACCGGGAATGGCTCGATGCCAGCCTGACCTATTCGAGCGCGATCTACGACCGTGGCGACACGCTGGAAACGGCGCAGCAGCGCAAGCTCGACGCGATCCTCGCCCGCACCGCGACCCGTCCCGGCGAGACGATCCTGGAGATCGGCTGCGGCTGGGGTTCGTTCGCCGCCACCGCCGCGGCCGCGGGCCGCAAAGTCCATGGCCTGACCCTGTCGACCGAACAGAAGGCGGCGGTCGATGCGCGCGGGCTGCCCGGCGTCTCGGTGTCGCTGACCGACTATCGCGACGTCACCGGCAGCTATGACGCGGTCGCGAGCATCGAGATGGTCGAGGCGGTCGGCCAGGCCTATTGGCCCGCCTATGTCGACACGCTGGCCCGGGTGCTGAAGCCCGGTGGTCGCGTCGCGCTCCAGTACATCAGCATCGCCGACGACATCTTCGAACGCTATGCGAACGGCGTCGATTTCATCCAGCGCTATATCTTTCCGGGCGGCATGCTGCTGTCCGAAAGCCGCTTTCGCGCCCTATGCGAGGCGCGAGGCTTCGCCTGGACCGATCGTCACGGCTTCGGGCTCGACTATGCCCAGACGCTGCGCCACTGGCGCGAGCGTTTCGACAATGCCGACAAGGCCGGGCGCCTGCCGGCACGGCTCGACGCGCGCTTCCGCGACCTCTGGCGCTATTATCTGATGTATTGCGAGGGCGGCTTCCGCGGCGGCGGGATCGACGTCGCGCAGGTCACGCTGATCAAGGCCTAGGACCGGTCAGCCGACCCGTTCGACGTGGCCCGGATCGAAGCCGTCGATCGCCAGCGCCACGATCCGCGCCGCCACCACCTCGGGCGGCTTGACCGCCTGCGGGTCCTCGCCCGGATAGGCGCGGGCGCGCATCTTGGTCCGCGTCGCGCCGGGATCGACGATTGCGGTGCGGATGCGGCTGATCTCCGCGGTCTCGTCGCCATAGGCGCCGAGCAATGTCTCGAACGCCGCCTTGGACGCGCCATAGGCGCCCCAATAGGCGCGGGGCGTGCGGCCGACGCTCGACGTCAGGCCGATCACCCGCGCCCCCGCCGACCTGCGCAGCATCGGATCGAACGCCGCCAGCATCGCCGCCTGGGCGCTGACGTTGAGCGTCAGCACCTGCGCGAACTCCTTGGCGTCGATCGCCGGCACCGCCGACAGGCTGCCGAGCATCGCCGCATTGAGCACCAGCACGTCGAGCGCCTGCCAGCGCTCGCCGATCGCGGTCGCCAGCCGGGCGATCGCGTCGCTCTGCGTCAGGTCGAGCGGCGCGATCGTCGCCGAGCCGCCGGCCTGGAAGATCGTCTCCTCGACGGCTTCCAGATCCTTGGCGGTACGCGCGGTCAGCACGACATGCGCGCCCGCTTCCGCCAGCGCGATCGCGGTCGCGGCGCCGATCCCCCGGCTCGCGCCGGTCACCAGCGCGAGCTTGCCGTCCAATGCTTTCGTCATCGCGCTCAGTTCACCCGCTCGGCGAGCATCGCGAATTGGTCGACGGGACCGGTGTCGTCATGATCGGTGAGCGTCGTCGGATAGTCGCCCGTGAAGCAGGCGTCGCAATATTTCGGGCGGATGTCGGCACGCTGCGCCTCGCCCAGCGCCTTGTACAGCCCGTCGATCGACACGAAGGCCAGGCTGTCGGCGTGGATGAAATCGGTCATGCCACCGACGTCGAGCTTCGCCGCGAGCAGCTTCGCCCGCTCCGGCGTGTCGACGCCGTAGAAGCAGCTATGGCGCGTCGGCGGGCTGGCGATCCGCATGTGGATCTCCGCTGCGCCGGCATCGCGCATCATCTGCACGATCTTCAGGCTGGTCGTCCCGCGCACGATCGAATCGTCGATCAGGACGATGCGCTTGCCCTCGATCAGCGCGCGATTGGCATTGTGCTTCAGCTTGACGCCGAGATGGCGGACCTTGTCGCCGGGCTGGATGAAGGTGCGGCCGACGTAATGCGAGCGGATGATGCCGAGCTCGAACGGAATGCCCGATTGCTGCGCATAGCCGATCGCCGCCGGCACGCCCGAATCGGGCACCGGGATCACCAGGTCCGCCTCCACCGGGGCCTCGATCGCCAGCTGCGCACCGATCTCCTTGCGCACCGAATAGACCGACTGGTCGCCCGCGATCGAATCGGGGCGGCTGAAATAGACCCATTCGAAGATGCAGGGCCGCGGCGCCATCGGCGCGAACGGCTTGATCGAACGGATCTCGCTGCCCTGCACGATGACGAGTTCACCGGGTTCGACCTGCCGTTCGAAGGTCGCGCCGCAGACGTCGAGCGCCACCGTCTCCGACGCGAAGATGATCGCATCGTCCAATCGCCCCATCACCAGCGGCCGGATGCCGAGCGGATCACGGCAGGCGATCATCCCCTCGGGCGTCGTCACGATCAGCGAATAGGCGCCCTCGATCTGCTTCAGCGCGTCGATGAAGCGGTCGAGCAATGTACGATAGCTCGAGGTCGCGACCAGATGGATGATCGTCTCGGTATCGCTGGTCGATTGGAAGATCGAGCCACGGCGGACCAGCTCGCGACGCAGTTTCATCGCGTTGGAGATGTTGCCATTATGTGCGACCGCGAAGCCGCCGGTCGATAGATCGGCGTAGAGCGGCTGGACGTTGCGCAGCGCGGTCTCGCCCGTCGTCGAGTAGCGGACATGGCCGACCGCGATACTGCCCGGCAGCGCGCGGATCACGTCGTCGCGATCGAAATTGCCCGCCACATGCCCCATCGCACGATGCGTGTGGAACAGCGTGCCGTCGAAGCTGGTGATCCCCGCGGCCTCCTGGCCACGGTGCTGCAGCGCGTGCAGCCCGAGCGCGGCAAGCGCGGCGGCGCTGTCGCTGCCGGAAACACCGAAGATGCCGCATTCTTCACGCAGCTTGTCGTCGTCGAAGGGATGAGTGGTCAGCATGGCCCGGCCCGATGTCGTGCGAGCGGCCATATAGGCAGCCGAAACGCATTTGTCGCGTGTTTGTCACGCTTTTCGGACCGATCGTGGACGACTGGCGTTGAGCGGGCGCAAGGAGACCCGCGATGGCCAAGGATCACGGCAGCCAGATCAAGGACGATTCGCTCTACGAGGACCTGCGCAAACAGGGGAATTCTAAGGAGAAAGCCGCCCGCATCGCCAATGCTAAGGCGAACGGCTCGCTCGACCACCGATCGACGCACCTCGAAGACCGCAGCAAGGCCGATCTGATGAAGGAGGCGCGGGAGATCGGCATCGAGGGGCGATCGAAGATGGACAAGGCGGCGCTGGTCAAGGCGATCCGCGGGCATCGTTAGGAGCCTCTGCCACGTCCGTCCTGCCGGACGTGTTCCGGCATCCACGGTTCCGCGCACCTTATGGGTCGGGGCACGCGAAGCCGTGGCCCCGGGAACAGGTCCGGGGGGACGGTTGTAATGAGTCAGCCGCGTGACGCCGCACTCTGCACACGCTAATCCCGCGGCATGCCCGATCCGCGCGAAACCGAGCTTGTCCTCGATCCGAGATATGATGCCGCCGGCCTCGTCACCGCCGTGGTGGTCGACCGTGCCGGTGCCCCGCTGATGGTTGCCCATATGAATGCCGACGCGCTCGCGGCGACGCAGGCGAGCGGGGAGGCGACCTTCTGGTCGCGCAGCCGCGGCCGGCTGTGGCGAAAGGGCGAGACCTCGGGCAATGTCCTCCGCGTCGTCGAGATGCGCATCGATTGCGATCAGGACGCCATCTGGATCATCGCCGATCCGGCCGGTCCCGCCTGCCATACCGGCGCCGCCAGTTGCTTCTACCGGCGGATCGACGGCGATCGGCTAGTTCCCGTCGCATGAGGCGTCCGGCGCTCCTCGCCCTGTCGCTCCTCGTCGGCTGTCACCAGCGGGAGGCACCAACTGGTGGCGATACGGCCGGCGCGCGGCTGGAACGGGCGGCGACCGCCGCCGGTATCGTCGCCGATCCGGCTCGGATCAGTCTGGTCGGCGCCTGGGCGCGCGATACCGATCGGCTGTGCGTCGTCGGCGCTAATTCGGGCAGCCTGCGCGTCGGCGTCCTGGTCGACTATGGCGAAGGCCAGGGATGCGCCGCGTCGGGTATCGCCCGCCAGCGCGGCGAAACGCTGAGCGTTGGCTTTGGGGGCTGCCGCTTCGACGCCCGCTCCGACGGGGAGCGGATCGTCTTCCCCGCGACGCTGCCATCGGCCTGCGATTCGCTGTGCACCGGCCGCGCCAGCCTGTCGGCCCTGTCGGTCGACCGGATCAGCGCCGCCGCCTCCGAAGCCGCACAACTGCGTGCGACCAACGGACGGGCGCTCTGCGGCCGTTGACGTTGACGTAAAGGGAAGTTATTTGCCGTGGCATGGACTTGACGCCTGCCTATGCGCCGATCGCGCCGCGGGACGACCGCGACAGCTATACGATCTCCGATCTGTCGGACGAGTTCGGCGTCACCGCCCGCGCGCTGCGCTTTTATGAGGACGAGGGGCTGATCGCCCCCGAACGGCGCGGCACGCAACGCATCTATTCGCATCGCGATCGGGCGCGGCTCGCCTGGATCCTGCGCGGCAAACGCGTCGGCTTCAGCCTCGGCGAGATCCGCGAGATGATCGACCTGTACGACGTCGGCGACAATCGCCGCGCCCAGCGTCAGGCGACGATCGACCGCTGCCGCGGCCGCATCGCGCTGCTCGAACGGCAGAAGCAGGACATTGATGCCGCCATTGCCGAACTGACCGAATTCGTGACCGTCGTAGAAGCGGTCCACGCCCAGGACGCCTGAGAGGAAGCCCCGAAATGCCCCAGTACACGCCCCCCGTCCGCGACACCCGGTTCGTGCTCGAACACGTCGTCGGGCTGCAGAATTACGCCAATCTGCCCGGCTTTGATGCGGCCACGCCCGATGTCGTCGATGCGGTACTTGAAGAAGGTGGACGTTTCGTCGCCGAGGTGCTGTTCCCGCTCAACCAATCGGGTGACCAGGAAGGCTGCACGCGTCACGACGACGGCAGCGTCACCACGCCCGCCGGCTTCAAGGACGCCTACAAGCAATATGTCGAGAGCGGCTGGGCGACGCTCGGGAACATGCCCGAATATGGCGGGCAGGGGATGCCGCACGTCGTCTCGACGGCGTTCCAGGAATATATGATCTCGTCGAACATGGCCTTCGCCATGTATCCCGGCCTGACCCATGGTGCGATCGCTGCACTGCTCGCGCAGGGCTCCGACGAGCAGAAGGCGATGTACGTCCCCAAGATGGTGTCGGGCGAATGGGGCGGCACGATGAACCTGACGGAGCCGCAGTGCGGCACCGATCTCGGCCTGATCCGCACCAAGGCGGAGCCGCAGGCGGACGGCAGCTATGCGATCACCGGCACCAAGATCTTCATCTCGGCCGGCGAGCATGACCTGACCGACAACATCATTCATCTCGTGCTCGCCAAGACGCCGGGCGCGCCCGACAGTTCGAAGGGCATCAGCCTGTTCGTCGTGCCCAAGGTGCTGGTCAACGACGACGGCGCGCTCGGCGAGCGCAACGCGGTCACCTGCGGCTCGATCGAGCACAAGATGGGCATCCACGCCAATTCGACCTGCGTGATGAATTATGACGGCGCCAAGGGCTGGCTGGTCGGCGAGGAGATGAAGGGCCTCGCCGCGATGTTCATCATGATGAACGCCGCACGCCTCGGCGTCGGCCTGCAGGGTCTCGGCGTCGCGGAAGTCGCCTACCAGAATGCGGTGCAATATGCCGGCGACCGCCGCCAGGGCCGCGCGCTGACCGGCCCCAAGGAGCCGAACGAAAAGGCCGACACGCTGTTCGTCCACCCGGACGTGCGCCGCATGCTGATGGAGGCGAAGGCGTGGACGGAGGGGCTGCGCGCGCTCTGCCTGTGGGGCGCGCTCCAGGTCGACCTCGAACATCATGCCGCGACCGAGGAGGACCGCCAGCTGGCGGCCGACCTCGTCGGTCTGCTCACCCCGGTCATCAAGGGTGTCGGCACCGACAAGGCCTATGAGGTCGCGACCAACGCGCAGCAGGTCTATGGCGGCCACGGCTACATCCAGGAATGGGGGATGGAGCAATATGTCCGCGATGCCCGTATCGCGATGATCTACGAAGGCACTAACGGTGTCCAGGCGATGGACCTGGTCGGCCGCAAGCTCGCCCAGAAGGGCGGCCGCGCGGTGCAGGCCTTCTTCAAGATCGTCGGCGAGGAAGCGGCGGCGGCCAAGGGTGACGAGGCCACGGCGGTGATCGCCGAGGCGCTCGAGAAGGCGCTCGGCCAGCTGCAGGCGGCGACCATGTGGTTCATGGCCAATGGCATGAAGAACCCGGAGAATGTCGGTGCCGGCGCGGTGTCCTACATGCACCTGACCGGTATCGTCGCGGTCGGCCTGATGTGGCTGCGCATGGCCAGGGCGGCGGCGGCGGTGCAGGCGGCGGGCGAGGGCGACGCTTCGTTTCTCGACGCCAAGCTCGTCACCGCCCGCTTCTTCGCCGAGCGGATCATGCCCGATGCGGGTGCGCTGCGCCGCAAGATCGAAGGCGGTGCGGAGACGATCATGGCGCTGCCGCCGGAGATGTTCCGCGCGGCGTGACGGCGCGTCCTCCCCCGCACGGGCGTGCGGGGGAGGCGTGGCGTTACGGCGTACCGGCGGGCTTGGCGGGCGTGGCGGCGGCCGGCTCGCCCTTGCGACGCACGCCGCCCAGCTCCGTCGGTCCACGCGGATCCGTAGTGGGTTTCGGCGTTGCGACCGGCGTCGCGGTCGGCACGGCGGCGGGCGCGAGCAACACTTGCCGCTTCATGCACTGCGTCCGGTCGGGGCGCGGCAATTGCTCGCAATTCCAAAGGCTTTTTTCGACCCCGGCCGGGCGGTCGCGCAGATAGCTGAACGTCATCGCCGCCACCTGCTCCGATGAGAGCGGCAGGCTGGTCGGTACCTTCGCCGCGTCGAGCCAGGCGGAATATTTGCAGGTCGGCCGATCGCCACAGGTCTTGGCCGCGATCGCCGGAAAATCCTCCGCGAGCGTGGCGCGCGGCAACGCGACGAGAAAACTGTCCGCGGCCCCGCTCACCGGTGCCGGCGCCTCGCCGCTGCCGCCGGCGGTCGCCGCCTCGGCCAATGCCGCCTGCGCCTGCGCCAGGGCGGCGCCGGTCTTATGGGCATCGGACAGGGGCGCGAGCTGGTTTATCACCGGCTCACCGGCCCCCAGCCGCCGGTTGAAGGCGGGCGGCGTGCCCCACCAGCCGCTCCAGCGGAAGAACAAATGGCTGTGCACCGCGACGATCTTGTCGAGACTGGCCTGCCAATAGGGCACCACCCAGTCGGTATGGTAATGGGTGGCATAGCCGACCGGCCGATAGACCGCGCCCGACAGCGCCATCCGGGCGACCGCGCGGGCGCGCCGCCACGCCGCATCGCCGGGCGACCAGCGGGTCAGCGCACCGTCGCAGGCGAAGGTGAACTGACAGCCGGTGCGTCGCTCCTGTCCCTCGAACACGACACCGCAGACCGTCTTGGGAAAGGCCGGGTGGCGCAGGCGGTTGAGCACGACCTGGGCGACGGCGCGCTCGCCGACCGCATCGTCGCCCGCCTCGTAGAGGACGCCGGCGGCCAGACAGTCGGTCGCCCGGGCGAGATCGTCGCCGCTGCCGGCATAGCGGAACGGCCGCGCCGCCGGATTGGGCGCGGTGGAAAAGGGCACCGCGGCGTTGAAGGCGCGGGCCTCGTCCTGCGACAGATCGACCAGCCGCACCGGCTCGACCGGCGGCAGTTCGGCCGGCGGCACGACGCGGCGGGGCGGCAGCGCGATCCGCCGCACCGGCGTCGCCGGGATCGCCGGGGGATGCGTCACGACCCAGCCGGGCACGGCCAGCGCCACCGCCGCCGTCGCCGCGAGGATGATGGGGATCGTCGCGCCGCGCGACGGCCGCGCCGGTCGCCGGGCGCGACCGGCATCGGTCGGCTCTGCCAGGTCGCCGGGACGGTCTGCGCCGGCAGCAGCCCCCGGCTTGCGTAAGGATGCGCTCACTGTTCGGGCAGGAAGTCCGGCACGGAGAGGTAGCGCTCACCGGTATCGTAGTTGAAGCCGAGCACGCGCGCGCCGTCGGGCAGGTCGGGCAGCTTCTGCAGGATCGCCGCCAGCGTCGCGCCGGACGAGATGCCGACCAGCAGCCCCTCCTCGCGCGCCGAACGCCGCGCCATGTCCTTGGCGACCGCGGCATCGACCTCGATGACGCCGTCCAGCACCTCGGTATGCAGGTTCTTGGGGATGAAGCCCGCGCCGATTCCCTGGATCGGGTGCGGCCCCGGCTGGCCGCCGGCGATCACCGGAGAGGCGGCCGGCTCGACCGCAAACACCTTCATTTCCGGCCAATGCTGCTTCAACACCTGCGCGACGCCGGTGATATGGCCGCCGGTGCCGACCCCGGTGATCAGCACGTCGATCGGCGAATCGCGGAAGTCGTTGAGGATCTCCTGGGCCGTGGTGCGCACGTGCACGTCGACGTTGGCGGGATTCTCGAACTGCTGCGGCATCCAGGCGCCGGGCGTCTGCTCGACGATCTCGAGCGCCCGCTCGATGGCGCCCTTCATGCCCTTCTCGCGCGGGGTCAGGTCGAAGCTCGCGCCATAGGCCAGCATCAGCCGGCGCCGCTCCAGCGACATCGATTCGGGCATCACCAGCGTCAGCTTGTAGCCCTTCACCGCCGCGACCATCGCCAGGCCGACGCCGGTGTTGCCGCTGGTCGGTTCGACGATGGTGCCGCCCGGCTTCAGATCGCCCGACGCTTCCGCCGCCTCGATCATCGCCAGCGCGATGCGGTCCTTGATCGAGCCGCCGGGGTTCGACCGTTCGGACTTGATCCACACTTCGCTGTTCGGGAACAGGCGCTGGATCCGCACATGCGGCGTGTTGCCGATCGTTTCCAGGATCGTGTTGGCCTTCATGGCTTGGCTTCTCCGTGTTGGGGTTCGACCTGTAACATGTCGGGCGGATCGAAGGTCCGCGCCTGCCGTAGCTCGGGGAAAAGACGCGACCAGAGGAGCGTGACGACGATGGCCGCGCAGCCGCCGAACACCACCGCGCCGACCGGTCCGAGCAGCGACGCCATCAACCCGCTCTCCGCCTCACCGAGCTCGTTGGATGCCGAAATGGTGAGCTGCGACACCGCACTGACCCGGCCGCGCATGGCGTCCGGCGTATGCAGCTGGATCAGCGACTGGCGGACGTAGACCGATACCATGTCGGCGCCGCCCGCGACGATCAGCGCGACGAGGCTGAGCGGGAACCAGGTCGACAGGCCGAAGGTCAGCACCGCCAGCGCGAACACGATCACTGCGATCAGCATCTTGACCCCGACGTTCGACTTCATCGGCCGGAACGAGAACCAGATCGCGGTGCTCGCCGCCCCGATGCCCATGCCGGCGGCCAGCACGCCCAGCCCCTGCGATCCGACATGCAGGATATCGCGCGCATAGATCGGCAACAGCGCGGTCGCCCCGGCGAGCAGCACGACGAACAGGTCGAGCGTGATCGTCGCCAGCACCAGCCGGTTGTTGCGGACGTATTGGAAACCGTCGAGGATGCGGTGGATCGGCCGCCGATCCTTCTGCGCCGGCGGTTGCGGCACCTTGCCGATCAGGAAGATGGTGGTCAGCGCCAGCACGAACAGACCGGTGATGCTGGCATAGGCGACATCGGGGTGGATGGCGTAGAGCAGCCCGCCGACGCTGGGCCCGGCGATCGACCCGACCTGCCAGGCGATCGACGAGATGGCGATCGCGGTCGGCAGGCTTTCGCGCGGGACGAGATTGGGGGCAAGCGCCGAATAGGCCGGCCCGGTGAAGGCGCGCGCCACCCCGATCAGCACCGCGGCGGCGAACAGCGCCGGCAGGGTCAGCGAACCCGCCCAGGTCAGCACCCCCAGCATCGCCGCGACGGCAACGATCAAGGCGGTGGTCGCACGCACGATCCAGCGGCGATCGACGCTATCGGCGACCAGGCCGGTGACCGGCGTCAGCAGGAACAGCGGCACGAACTGCGCCGCGCCGATCATGCCGAGCAGGAACGCCGCCTGGCGGATGTCCATCGTCTGCCGGGCTAGGCCGTAGACCTGCCAGCCGATGACGATCGCCAGCGCGGTCTGCGCGATCGTGCCGGACAGGCGCGACAGCCAATAGGCGCGGAAGTTGGCGATGCGGAACGGGTGGGTGGGCTTGTCCATCTGCGATGCGGTTTGGCGCGGGCGAACGCAAAGGGCAACAAACTTGCGCTTTGCCGTCCCGCAGGTCCGGGTCGCCGAGCGACCGGGATCATGCCTCGCCGTCCCTCGGAAACGCTACGTCACAGCCATCTTGAGCCAGGGAATTGATGTTCCCGCAGAAGCCGGACTATAGGCGCTTCCACATTCCCCCAGGACCGTTGAGGTAATCCGTGGCCAAATCGCCTGCCGCTCGTCCCGCCGAACCGCCGCTCACCAACCGTGAGCGACCGGCCGAACCCAAGCCGTTCGAGGCGAACAAGGACCAGCTGCTCGACTTCTACAAGCAGATGCTGCTGATCCGCCGTTTCGAGGAAAAGGCGGGCCAGCTCTATGGCCTCGGCTTCATCGGCGGCTTCTGCCACCTCTACATCGGCCAGGAAGCGGTCGCCGTCGGCCTGCAGTCGGCGCTGAATGGCGACACCGACTCCGTGATCACCGGCTATCGCGACCATGGCCACATGCTCGCCTACGGCATCGATCCCAAGGTGATCATGGCCGAGCTGACCGGTCGTGCCGCCGGCATCAGCCGCGGCAAGGGCGGGTCGATGCACATGTTCTCGACCGAGCATAAGTTCTATGGCGGCCACGGCATCGTCGGCGCACAGGTCAGCCTCGGCACCGGCCTCGCCTTCAAGCACAAGTACAGCGGCGACGGCGGCGTCTGTCTCGCCTATTTCGGCGACGGCGCGGCCAACCAGGGCCAGGTCTACGAGAGCTTCAACATGGCGGAGCTCTGGAAGCTCCCGATCATCTTCGTGATCGAGAACAACCAATATGCCATGGGCACCAGCGTCAACCGCGCCTCGTCGGAAGACCAGCTCTACCGTCGCGGCGAGAGCTTCCGCATCCCCGGCATCCAGGTCGACGGCATGGACGTGCTCGCCTGCCGCGGCGCGGCCGAGGAGGCGCTCGCCTGGGTTCGTGCGGGCAAGGGCCCGGTCATCCTCGAGATGAAGACCTATCGCTACCGCGGCCATTCCATGTCCGACCCCGCCAAATATCGCAGCCGCGAGGAGGTGCAGGCGGTGCGCGACAAGTCCGACCCGATCGAGCACGTCAAGAAGCTGCTCCAAGGGCACGGCGTCGGCGAGGCCGACCTCAAGTCCATCGAACAGGAGATCCGCAAGGTCGTGAACGAAGCCGCCGATTTCGCCGAAAGCACCCCCGAGCCCGATGCGGGCGAGCTGTATACCGACGTGCTGGTGGAGAGCTACTGAGATGGCGATCGAGATCAAGATGCCCGCGCTGTCGCCGACCATGGAGGAAGGCACGCTGGCCAAGTGGCTCGTCAAGGAAGGCGACACGGTCAAGTCCGGCGACATCATGGCCGAGATCGAGACCGACAAGGCGACGATGGAGTTCGAGGCGGTCGACGAAGGCACGATCGGCAAGCTCGTCGTCGCGGAAGGCACCGACAATGTGAAGGTCGGCACGGTCATCGCGACCCTGCTCGCCGACGGCGAGAGCGCCGACGATGCCGCCGCCGCGCCCGCCGCCACCAAGGACGACGCGCCGCAGGGCGATGCCAAGGCCGACGAGACCAAGAAGCCCGACACGGTCGAGGATTCGGCCCATCCGGCGCAGGAAAAGGTCGAGACCGGCGCGCGCCAGCTGTTCGAAGCCGCCAAGCACGACGGCCGTCAGGATCCGTCGATCCCCGAAGGCACCGAGATGGTGAAGCTCACCGTCCGCGAGGCGCTGCGCGACGCCATGGCCGAGGAAATGCGCGCCGACGACCGCGTCTTCGTGATGGGTGAGGAAGTCGCGCAATATCAGGGTGCCTATAAGGTCACCCAGGGGCTGCTCGACGAGTTCGGCGACCGTCGCGTCATCGACACTCCGATCACCGAATATGGTTTCGCCGGCGTCGGCACGGGCGCGGCGATGGGCGGCCTGCGTCCGATCGTCGAGTTCATGACGTTCAACTTCGCCATGCAGGCGATCGACCACATCATCAACTCGGCGGCCAAGACCAACTACATGTCGGGCGGGCAGATGCGCTGCCCGATCGTGTTCCGCGGCCCGAACGGCGCGGCGAGCCGCGTCGGTGCGCAGCACTCGCAGAACTATGGTCCGTGGTATGCGAGCGTCCCCGGCCTGATCGTCATCGCGCCCTATGACGCGGCGGACGCCAAGGGCCTGCTCAAGGCGGCGATCCGGTCCGAAGACCCGGTCGTCTTCCTCGAGAACGAGCTGATGTACGGCCGTTCGTTCGAGGTGCCGAAGCTCGACGACTATGTCCTGCCGATCGGCAAGGCGCGGATCATGAAGCCGGGCAAGGACGTGACGCTGGTCAGCTATTCGATCGGCGTCGGCATCGCGCTGGAAGCCGCCGAGACGCTGGCGGGCGAGGGCGTGGATGCGGAGGTCATCGACCTGCGCACGCTGCGTCCGCTCGACAAGCAGACGGTGCTGAAGAGCCTGGCCAAGACCAACCGCCTCGTCGTCGTCGAGGAAGGCTGGCCGACCTGCTCGATCGCGTCGGAAGTGGCGGCGTTCGTGATGGAGGAAGGGTTCGACGACCTCGACGCGCCGGTGCTGCGCGTCACCGACGAGGACGTGCCGCTGCCTTACGCCGCCAATCTCGAGAAGCAGGCGCTGATCAACGCCGCCAAGGTCGTCGAGACGGTCAAGAAGGTGGTCTACAAGAAGTAAGGGGAGGGGGCTTCGGCCCCCCCCTCCAGCGCTGCTGCGCACGCAGGCGCCCAGGGTCAGGCGCGCTGTCGATCGCGGCTCCGGGTCGCTGCGTCCGCAGGAACCGGGTTCAGTCCGCGGAGACGGGAATTCCCGACACCGCCTTCGCGGTCCGGATCGTCAGCGACGTCTTCACGCTTGCGACATTCGGTGCCGGAGTCAGATGCGTGGTCAGGATTTCCTGGAAGCTCTTCAGATCGGCGGCGACGATCTTGAGAATGAAGTCGATCTCGCCGTTGAGCATATGGCATTCGCGAATCTCGGGAATGCCCGCGACATGCGCTTCGAACGCGGCGAGGTCATGCTCCGCCTGACTGCGCAGCGACACCATCGCGAACACGGTGATCGGGAAGCCCAGGCTGGCCGGGTCGAGATCGGCGTGATAGCCGCGGATGACGCCCGCTTCTTCCAATGCGCGAACCCGGCGCAGGCAGGGAGGGGCGGTCAGACCGACGCGCTCGGCGAGTTCGACATTGGTCATCCGGCCATCTGCTTGTAGATGGGCAAGGATCTGCCGATCGATCCGATCGAAGGACATTGCGCGCAACTCTCCCACAACTCGCCGAACGACGACGACGGCTCCCCTTAGACATAAGAAAATTGCGGTGCAACGCAATTGTCCCACATTGCGACGGGCGGCAAATCGCTGCTTGCGCGGTGATTCCGCTTCGCTAGGACAGGACGAATGACGCGTCCCGACGGACGGGGCGCAGGAGCCGTGCGTGCGTTTCGATGACAGCCTCAAGACCGTGCTCTCCGCCGATATGGAGAGTGGGTTCGGCGCGCGTTCGGCGTGGCGGCAGCTCGTCGACCTGATCGGTCGCGGCCGCGCCGCGCCCGATGAGGCCGCCCTGACGCGTCTGCGCGCCCTTCGCGACATTGTCCCGGTCGAGATCCGCGCCGCCAGCGGCCGGGCACTGGCCTTCGCGACGCCGCCGGCGCCGCTGGTCGCCTTGTTTGCCGAGGACGGCCTTGCCGTCGCCGCGCCGGTGCTGCGCACCGCACGGCTCGACGCGAGCGCGTGGCTGGATCTGTTGCCGAGGCTCAATCCGGAAGGGCGCGCGCTGCTTCGTCACCGTCGCGATCTGCCGCGCGAGGTGATCGATGGGCTCGCCGCCTATGAGGCGGTGGATTTCGTCCTCCCCGCCGCAGAAACGACGGCCACCGCGACGGAAAGCCAGCCAGCGGCAGAGGCTGAGCCCCTGCCCGACACAGTGCAGCCTCTGGCTGATTCGTCCGAACAGGACGTGCGTCCGGCACCGTCCGTCATCGATCTGGACGCGTTTCGTGACGCAGTGCCGGCACGCTCGCCGGCCCCGGCCCCGGCGCCGGCGACGGAGCCGTCCGCCCCCGATCTCAGCCCGGCCCCGCACGGCGGCTTCCGCATCGCCGATGTCGTCGCGCGCATCGATGCCTTTCAGCGCCAGCGCGACGAGGCGCCGATCGCCGAACCGGCCGCGGAGTTGGATGCTTTCCGGTTCGAGACCGACGCGCAGGGGCTGGTCGTCGCCATCGATGGCGGGGCGCGCGGGGCGCTGATCGGCGTATCGCTGGCGGTCGCGATGCGACAGGGGTCGGTGACGGTCGATACCGCGATCGTCGATGCCTTCCTGCGCCGACGGCGGTTCTCGGGCGCGCGGCTGGATATCGCCGGCCGGTCGGAGCTCGCCGGCGGGTGGCAGGTCGCTGGCCTGCCCCTGTTCGACAAGGCCGGCCGGTTTACCGGCTACCTCTGCACCACGCAGCGGCCGGCAGGCGGCGATCTGAACGAGGACGCCGAGCGCCGGCGTGGTTCGGAACTCCTCCGGCAGCTCGTCCATGAACTCCGCACGCCGACCAATGCGATCGCGGGCTTTGCCGAGCTGATCGAATCGCAATTGCTGGGTCCCGTTTCCGACGCCTATCGCGGCCATGCGTTGACCATCCAGGCGCAGGCCGCCCGGCTGATCGGCGCGATCGAAGATCTCGATACCGCCGCACGGATCGAGGGCGAGGCGTTGGAACTACACCCCGAACCGGTCCCGATCGAACCCCTGCTCGCGCGTGTCGCGCGCGACCTCACCGCATTTGCCGACGCTCACAACACCGCCTTCGACCTCCACCCGATGGGCGAACACGCCGCCTTGGCAGACAGCCGGGCCGTCGAGCGGCTGCTGTCGCGCATGTTGGCCGCCCTTGCCGGCGCCGCAGCCCCGGGTGAGCGGATCGACATCGCCGAAGCGCCGGCTGACGACGGCGAGGTCGCGATCTGCTTCGCGCGTCCGGCGGCACTCTCTGCAATCACTGACGACGATTCGCTGCTCAGCCTTGGTGACCACGACGGTGGAAGCGACGGGCCTTTGCTCGGCGCCTCCTTCGGGCTGCGGCTCGCCCGCGATCTCGCACGCGAACTTGGCGGCGGCCTGTCGGTCGGCAAGCATTTGCTCACCTTGCGCCTCCCCGCCGCCGTTCCTGCCCTCGTCGGCGCGCCGGCCTGATCGTCACGCCGGTGCCGCCTTTCCGTCCGTCGCCGCCCTCACCGGACGCGATCGTCGACTGGCCCGCCGATTTCGGCCGGCGCTACACGGTCTTCGTCGATGTCGAGGAGGAGTTTGACTGGACCGCACCGCTCAGTCGCGACCATCGCGCCGTCACGGCAATCGGCGCTCTTCCCGAGGCTTGCCGGCGCTTTCGCGACTGCGGCATCGGCCTGGCCTTCATGGTCGACTATCCGGTAACGGAGGACCCCGCTGCTTGCGACATCCTTTGTAAGGTGCTCGAAGAACCGCGAAACACGCTCGGCGCTCAACTTCACGCCTGGGTCAATCCGCCCTACTTTCCCGCATCGCCAGGTGACAGCTATGCGGGCAACCTGCCTATTGCGAACGAGGCGGCGAAGCTCGACGCGTTGACCGGGCGGCTTGAGCAGGCCTTCGGACGTCGGCCGCTCGTCTATCGTGCCGGACGTTATGGTCTCGGTCCCGCAACGATCGAATTGCTGGCGGAGCGGGGCTATCGCATCGACAGTTCGATGCGTGCGCGGTACGACTATACCGCCGACCTCGGGCCGGACTTCTCGCAAATCGGCAATGCCGCGTTCCGGACGGGAAGTTTGCTCGAACTGCCGCTCACCACGGTGTTCACGGGCGCATGGCGCCGGCACGGCGGATCCTTATTTCCCCTGACGGGTCGCCTACCTCCGGTACGCGGCGTGGTGGCGCGCGCGGGCCTTCTGCAACGGGTCGCACTGACCCCGGAGGATATGCCGATCGAAGCTGCACTAGAGGCGGTCGAGGTGGCAGCGGAGCGTGACGACTTGCGCCTGCTCACTTTCTCCTTCCATTCGCCGTCGCTGTGCCCCGGCCATACCCCCTATGTTCGCAATTCGACGGATCTGGCGGTTTTCTGGCGCTGGTGGAGCCGGATGTTCGAGCAACTGGACCGGTTCGGCTATGCTCCGGCGTCGCTCGACGAAATCCTCCACGCCACGGACAACATCTAGAAATATCTTCAATTTCTATCTTGAGTCGTCAGGCGAAAGCTTCATTCGACAGTATAGTGCAAAGAATCATTTTGCGATGCGGCAATAATCTGGCATGGGAAAGCCTCACCAGTGAAGGGGAGTTTTATGGTTTCGAAGGCTTTGATGGCGGTCGCGGTGGCCGCTCTCGCAGTGGCTCCGGCTGCCGCCGCTCCGGCGAACCCGGCCGCGAGCCTGTCGGTCGCCAAGTCGGTCCGCACCGGTTCGGCCTCGGCAAAGAAGAACGAACTGGCAGGCGGCGGCCTGATCGTGGCCGTGATCGCCGCTGCGGCGGTTGTTGCGGGCATCGTGATCATCGCTGACGACAACAGCAGCAGCAACTGAGATCGCCGCGGCGTAGCGGGGTTCCCAAGACGCACCGCGACGCCATCGTTGATCGCGCAAGGGGGGCTACGGCCCCCCTTGTTGTACCTGCAATCGGTGCTCGGTTCACCGCCAGCCCAGTGCCGGTGCGACGTGGCGCAGGATGCTTTCAATCACATGGGTGTTGTACGCCACGCCCAATTGATTGGGGACGGTGAGCAGTAGCGTGTCCGCTTCCGCGATCGCCTCGTCGGCACGGAGCTGCTCGATCAGCGTGTCGGGTTCCGCTGCATAGGACCGGCCGAACACGGCCCGCATCGAGTCGATCACGCCGATCTGATCGCCGCCCTGCTCGCGGCCGAAGTAGGCACGATCGCGGTCATCGACGATCGCGAAGATCGAGCGCGAGACGGAAACGCGCGGCGTTCGCGCATGACCGGCGGCGGCCCAGGCCTCACGATAGGCGCGGATCTGCTTGGCCTGCTGGACGTGGAACGGTTCGCCCGTCTCGTCGGCCTTCAGGGTCGAGCTTTGCAGGTTCATGCCCTGCTGTGCCGCCCAGATCGCCGTAGCGTTCGACGCCGATCCCCACCAGATCCGCTCCTTCAGTCCGGGTGCGTGCGGCTCCAGCCGCAACAGCCCCGGCGGATTGGGAAACATCGGGCGCGGATTGGGCCGTGCGAAGCCCTTGCCGGCAAGCAGCTGCAAGAACACTTCGGCATGGCGCCGACCCATATCGGCGTCGCTCTCACCATCCGCCGGCGCATAGCCGAAGTAGCGCCAGCCTTCGATCACTTGTTCGGGCGAGCCCCGGCTGATCCCCAGCTGCAGCCGTCCGTTGCTGATCAGGTCGGCCGCGCCCGCATCCTCCGCCATGTAGAAGGGGTTTTCGTAGCGCATGTCGATCACGCCGGTGCCGATCTCGATCTGCTGTGTCTTGGCGCCGACCGCGGCGAGCAGCGGGAAGGGCGAGGCGAGTTGCTGGGCGAAATGATGGACGCGGAAATAGGCACCATCGGCCCCGAGCTCCTCGGCCGCCACGGCCAGGTCGATCGACTGCAGCAGGACGTCCTGCGCGGAGCGGGTCGCCGAATGCGGGGTATCGGACCAGTGGCCGAACGACAGAAAGCCAATCTTCTTCATCTTCTCGCATAGCTCCATGCGAAGCGCGTGCCATCGCTCGCGTTGGTTGAGGAGCGATGTAGGCTTGCAGCTACGAGAAAGCAGTGGCGCGGTGGTAAACCCAGCGTTTCGCTGGGCGGTCGTCTGTCTGGGGAGGTGGGCAGCGACCGGGATGCGCTGCTTGGCATCGACGGCAAGGTGACTGCAAACCTCAATCAGTCAATGCTTTACTTGGTTAATGCAGTGATTTTCTAGACAGGGGAGGCATCCCCGAATTCATTTCGGAGTGATAAAGAGAAGATTGGCGCGAAGGTAGTGCTTTGCTGCTTTTCCTTGTCAGGGACGCCATTGATGCCGCCACCCCGGCCTCGGCGGGGTGGCGGGGCGAACTTCCATGTCGCACGACCCGTGAAACGAGCACGGCGTTCAATGCCCGCAGTGGGAAAAGCTCAGCCGCACGCATCCCGCCGAACCACGAGGACGCGGACTTGCCGCAGGGCGCCATCCTGTCGGACCGGGGGGCTTTCTGCGACGATCAACGCCCGAGATAATGCGCGTGTGCCGCGTCGGTGGCGTTGATCGCCAGGATCGAGCGCGCGTCGCCCGGTGAGCGGACATGGCCGCGGCCGTCGCTGCTCGCGGCGATGACGCGACCGAGCAATTCCTGCCCCTCCTGCCACCAACCGAGGCCGCTGGCGGCATTCAGATGCCCCTGGGAACCCGCATCGATGAAATGGCTGCCCCAATTGGCGGCAAGGCTGTGCGCGCGATCGATCGTGATCCACGGATCGTCGCGGGAGGCGACGAGGATCGAGGGAAAGGGCAAGGGCGTCCGGGGCGAGGGGGCGAAGCCCTTCAGCGCGTCCGGCGCGTCGGAACGATCGACATCCGCCGGCGCGACCAGCAATGCCCCGGCGACCGGCCAGCCATAAGGCTGGGGGCTCAGTTCCGCCCACCACGCCACCGCCAGGCAGCCGAGGCTGTGCGCGGCGAGGATCACCGGCGCCTCTGCGGCGCGGATCGCCTGGTCGAGCTTGGTCACCCAGGCGTTGCGATGCGGCGTGTTCCACATGCCGAGTTCGACACGCACCGTGTCCGGCCGCGCCTCTTCCCACAGGCTTTGCCAGTGCGAGGGGCCGGAGCCACCCAGGCCAGGCACGGTCAGGATCGTCGGACCGGCCGATTCGAACATCGCGAAACCCGTCATCTTGCATCTCCCTCAAGGAAGGGCGTGACGAACGCATACCGTGCAGGAGCGGCTTCGTTCGGCACGCCCCCCAAGACCGAAAGCTATACCCACTATTCCGATGGGCAATAGCGACTGCGCCGAAGCGATGGCGGCATGCGGCGGGTGGATCGGCGACGATGATGCCGCTATGCGCACGGCATGGCGAAGACCCGCGTGGACCAGATGCTCGTCGATCGCGGCCTCGCCGAATCGCGGTCGCGCGCCCAGGCGCTGATCATGGCCGGGCTGGTGTTCGCCGGCACGCGCAAGGTCGACAAGCCCGGTCAGACGCTGCCGGAGGATGCGGCAATCGAACTGCGTGGTCGCGATCACCCCTGGGTGTCGCGCGGCGGCATCAAGCTCGCCCATGGCCTCGACCATTTCGGCTGGGAGGTCGCCGGCGCGGTGGCGATCGACGTCGGCTCGTCGACCGGCGGCTTCACCGACGTGCTGCTGAGCCGCGGCGCGGCGCGCGTCTATGCGATCGACAGCGGCACCAATCAGCTCGCCTGGAAGCTGCGGCAGGACCCGCGCGTCATCGTCCACGAGCAGACCAGCGCCCGCATTCTGACCGCCGATCACATCCCGGAGCCGGTCGATCTGATCGTCTGCGACGCCAGCTTCATCGGCCTCGCAAAGGTGCTGGAACGCCCAATGCTGTTGGCCGCGACGGAGGCGCGGTTGCTGGCGCTGATCAAGCCGCAGTTCGAGGCGGGGCGTGACGAGGTCGGCAAGGGCGGGGTGGTGCGCGATCCGGCGGTGCATGCCCGAGTCTGCGACGCCGTCGTGGCATGGCTGACCGAGGCGGGCTGGACGGTGGCCGGCGTTACCCCCAGTCCGATCACCGGACCGGAGGGCAATGTGGAATTTCTGGTCGCGGCATCCCGTTTCGGACCGCAATCGGAACGATAATCGAACCGGACGCTTTACGAAGGCTGCGGGGCCGGGCAGAGCGCGATCTGTGCCATTCGGCATCGTGCGGTCGGGGTCCGTCGGCACCAACCAATCGACTGTGCCGTCCGGCACAAATCCAATCGGCTGTGCCGTCCGGCACAGGGGACAAGGAGTATCGGGTGAGCGTCGTCGCTTCCAAGGGTCAGTTGCGCATGTCGTTTCTGCGCTGGGCGGCGGTGAGCGTGCCGCTGATCCTGCTGCTCGGCTTCGCCTCGGGCCGGTCGGTGCCCGCCGGGGCTGAGAATGCCTGGTACGAAGCGCTGCGCAAGCCGGAGGTGACACCGCCCGGCTGGGTCTTTCCCGTTGCCTGGACGACGCTCTACGTGCTGCTCGGCGTCTCGCTGGCAATGATCCTCCATGCGCGCGGCGCGCGCGGGCGCGGCGTCGCGATCGGGCTGTTCGCGGCGCAGTTCCTGCTCAACCTCGCCTGGACGCCGCTGTTCTTCGGCATGCACCGGGTACACGCCGCGCTGATCGTCATCGTCGGGATGCTGATCCTGGGCGTTGCGACGACAATTGCCTTTTCCCGGATCCGGGTGGTCGCGGCGTGGCTGCTGGTGCCGTATCTGGTCTGGATCAGCTTTGCCGGCGTGCTGACCTGGCGGATCGGGCAGCTCAACCCGGACGCGGAAACCCTTGTGCCTGCGGCGCATACGTCCCAGATGCTCTGACGACACGACGACCCGTACCGGAAAGACCCAGCATGCAGACCGAAAACCGCCTGTTCGATGATTTCGTCAAGTTCGTGAACGGCGCCGCCGGCACGCTGGCGGGGGTCGGCCGCGAGGCGGAATCGAGCGCCCGCTCGCGCGCCCGCGAATGGATCGGCGGGCTGGACTTCGTCAGCCGCGACGAATTCGACGCCGTCAAGGCGATGGCGGTGGCGGCACGCGACGAGGCCGACGCGCTGCGCGCCCGGCTGGATGCGCTCGAGGCCAAGCAGGGGGGCGCATCGGCCGATCCGCTGCCGACCGCCTGACTTTTCCACAGCTTTATCCCCGACCTTGTCCGCACCCCCGCCGGGGTGGGTTGCCGCGGCCATTTTGCCGCGGCAGCGTGACCGTGCGATAAGGACGCATGGCCATGCTCGATCACCCCGACCACGACCAGGATGCCGCCGCCCCCATCGACATGCTGGAGGCCTATTATGCCGCGCATGGCTGGGACAATGAACGGCACGACGACGAGATCGTCGCGACGGTCAAGGGAAGCTGGACGACCTACGAGCTGCGCGCGCTCTGGCGCGAGGACGACAGCGTGCTGCAGTTCCTCGCCTTTCCCGACATCAAGGTCACCGACGATCGCCGCGGCGCGGTCTATGAGGCGATCGGCCTGGTCAACGAGCAATTGTGGATTGGCCATTTCGAATTGTGGTCGTCGTCGGGCGTGCTGCTCTACCGCCACGCGGCGATGATCGACGGCGAAGATGCGGGCACCATGTCGCTGGGCGCGACCGAACTGCTGGTCGAATCGGCGATCGAGGAGTGCGAGCGCTTCTACCCCGTGTTCCAATTCGTGCTGTGGGGCGGCAAGACGCCGAAGGAAGCGCTGGCCGCCGCGCTGATCGAGACGCAGGGCGAGGCATGAGCGGGCTGCCGCAAGGTCGGATGTTGCTCGTCGGTGCGGGCAATATGGGCGGCGCGATGTTGCGCGGCTGGATCGCGGCCGGGCTGGACCCGGCACAGGTCACCGTTGTCAGCCCGAGCGGCCGGCCGATGCCCGACGGCGTCCAGGTCGTGCCGGCGGTCCCCGCTGCCGGGGAAGGTGCGCCGTTCGACCTGATCATGCTCGGCTTCAAGCCGCAGCAGATCGGCGGGTTTCGCGGCGGTCCGCTGACGGCGCACCGTCCCCGCATCCTCGTCTCGATTCTCGCCGGGGTAGAAGAGGCGACGCTGGCCGCGGTGTGCCCGGCGGCCAACGTCGTCCGTGCGATGCCCAATCTGCCCGTGGCGATCCGGCAAGGCGTGGTTGCGCTGTACAGTTCCGCCGCCGACCCGGCGGCGCGATCCGATGTGCAGGCGCTGATGGCGACGCTCGGCCATGCCGAATGGATCGACGACGAAGCGCGATTTGATGACGTCACTGCGCTCGCCGGCTGCGGTCCCGGCTTCGTGTTCCGCTTCGCCGATGCGATGACGCAGGCGGGCACCGCGCTCGGCCTGCCGCAGGATCAGGCGGCCCGGCTGACGATCGCGACGCTGGCCGGCTCGGCGGCCATGGCGGCGGCCTCGTCCGACACGCCGCACGTCCTGGCCGACCGGGTCGCCAGCCCCGGCGGCTCGACCCGCGAAGGGCTCAACGTCCTCGATCGTCCCGATGGGCTGGTCGGCCTGCTGATCGAGACGTTGGCGGCCTCGGCGAAGCGCAATCGCGAGATGGCGGCGGCGGCACGAGACTAGATTATCGTCCCGTCCCAATAGCTCAGCGGTTTGATATTGAATCGCAATAGCGGCAATATTAGGCCCTCCCTTCGAACCAAGGGGGGACGCGATGACACCTATCTTTCGCCTGCTGCTCGCCAGCGCTGCCGTGACCATTGCCCCGCCGATGCCGGCCGTGGGACAGGAGCAGGCACCGTCGCCGCAGGAAGCCGCATCGTCGGACGATATCGTCGTCATCGGCGAGAAGTCGAACCGCCGTGTACAAGACACGCCGACCAGCGTGGCGATCACCACCCCCGATCGGATCCGGCAGGAGAATCTCCTGCAGATCCAGGATATCTACGACCGTACCGCCAATGTGGGGCAGACCTGGGGCGCGTCCGGCTTTTCGATCCGCGGGATCAGCAATCGCGGCATCGGCGCCGGGGGCGCGGCCGACACGACGACCGTCTATGTCGACGGCGCGCCGATCCCGGCGCAGGCGCTGTTCGGCGGGCCGACTGACCTGTGGGACACGGCCCAGGTCGAAATCCTGCGCGGGCCACAGTCGACCATCCAGGGGCTCAACGCGCTGGCGGGGGCGATCATCCTGACGACGCGCGACGCCTCAACCACCCAGACCAGCGCCGACGCGCGCGTCCTGTGGACCGATCATACGGCACGGACGCTGTCGGCGGCCGCCGGCGGACCGCTGATCCGCGATGAACTGGGCCTGCGCCTGTCGGCGGAGCGGCGTGCCGATCGCGGCATCGTCCGCAACCTGACCATCGACGATTTTGCCGACGCGCTGCGCTCGCTCGCCCTGCGCGCCAAGCTGCACTGGACCCCCGCCGCGCTGCCGGGGCTGGACGTCCAGGCGACGGCGAACCGGGTGCGGCGGGACGGCGGCTATATGTTCCAATATGTCGACGTCGACCAGCCGAACTATTTCGCCGATCGCCACGTCCGCGGCAATCAACCGGATCGCGGCTATGTCAGCAGCGACATCGTCGGGCTGACGATCAGCTATCCAATTGGCACCGGGCTGCACCTCAGCAGCACCACCTCGTTCAACCGGACCACGGCGATCATCGTCGCCGACGGTGACGGTACGCCGACCGACCGCCTGGTGTTCATGAACGACAACAGCTTCCGGACCTGGACGGAGGAATTGCGGCTCAACATTGACGGGCCGCGGCTGAGCGGGGTGCTCGGCGCCTGGGCCTATAGCCGCGCCGGCGGCCTCGTCGCCGACAGCCGCGTGGCGGTGCCGACGCCGGTCGGCACGATCGCCGGCCTGCTGCGGGCCGGAGGGTTTCCGATTACCACGGCCAGCCAGCTCGCCACGGCTTATGCCCGCGCGTTGCCGTGGATCCCGCTTCATTACACCGCGGACCAGCCCGAACGGGTGCGCAATGCGGCACTGTTTGGCGACCTGCGATTGCACCTGACCGATCGCCTGTCGCTGCTCGCCGGTCTGCGCTACGACCACGAAGACAATCGCTACGGGGCGCAGACCGATACCGCCTTCACCGGGCAGTTGCCCGATCCGTCGGCCTTCGCCGCGCCCGGCACGCCAGTCTATGTGGCGGTGGGCGCGATCAACCGCGGCGTGCTGGCGATCGTCGCCGATGCGGCGGCCGCCCCGGCAAGCCGGGCGCGCCGCTTCGACGCCTTCCTGCCGAAGGTCGGCGTCAGCATGGCGTGGTCGCCCGATCTCTCGACCGCCTTCACCGTCCAGCGCGCCTATCGGTCGGGAGGTTCGTCACAGAATCCGGCGCGGGCCACGCTCGTGCCCTATGAACCGGAATATAGCTGGAATTATGAAGCGTCCTTGCGCTCCCGCTGGTGGGGAGGGCGGCTGTCGCTCAACGCCAACGCTTTCTACGTCGATTGGCGCCAGCAGCAGGTGGTCGCCTATTTCGGGCGCAATGCCTATGACTATAATACGGTCAATGCGGCCGCGTCACACCTCTATGGCGGCGAGCTGGAGGTGCGGGCTCGGATCGACCGCCACCTTGACGCCTATGGGACCGCGGGCACGGTACATACCCGCTACGATTCCTTCACCCTGCCGACGGGCTCGACCAGCCAGGTCGAATTGGCGGGGAGCCAATTCCCCTATGCGGCGCCCCTGACGCTGGCCGGCGGGATCGATGGCCATGCCGGTCGCTGGCGCGCCAATGTCAACGGTAATTACCGCAGGCCGGTGTTCACCGACATCGGCACCGACCAGGGCCGATCACGCGTGCCGGGCCGGATCGTGGTCAACGCCCGGATCGGCTATGATACAGGGCGATGGACGGCCTTCACCTTCGCGCAGAATCTGCTCGATGCGCGCTATGTTCAATATCAAGCCTATGGCGTGCAGCGCGCGCTGCTCGGCGACCCACAGACCTTCGGCGCCGGATGGGAGCTGCATCTCTAGCGTCGGCCGGCAGCCCGGCCGGCGGTCAGTTGCGCAAGGCCTCGATATGGGCGCGCTCGGCGTCGGGGATCATGCCCTCGAGCACCGCCCAATAGCCCGACACGGCATCCTGGCCGGCCGATTGGTAGGCCGCGGACATGCGCGTGCGCACCGCCTCGAACAGCTCCGCCTCCATCCGCACGCCTTCCGCGGTCAATCGCAGCAGCCGCTGGCGCCGGTCGCGCTCGCCGGGGCGAGCCTCGACCAGCTTGCGGTCGTTGAGCTCGTTGAGTACGCGGCCAAGCGATTGTTTGGTGATCGCCAGCAGCGCCAGCAACTCGCTGACCGTCAGGTCGGGCTTGCGGGCGATGAAGTAGAGCGCACGGTGATGGGCCCGGCCCAGACCTTGCGCGGCGAGGCCCTGATCGACGGAGCGGGTAAGGTGACTGTGACCGAAATAGAGCAGTTCCATCCCGCGTCGGAGTTCGGACTCGCGGAGGAATTGGGCGGGGGCGGAGGAGAGAGCTGTGGCAGCCATGTTGACCGGTTTAGCCACCGCTCCTACCCGACTGCAACCCCGAAAGCCTGAAGGATGATGATGACAGCCGATCTTCCCGCCTTTCGTTTCGATCCCAGCCAGACCCCGGTCGCGGCCAATGAGCGGGCGGCGCGGCTCGTCGATCCCGGCTTCGGCCGCGTCTTCACCGACCATATGGCGCTGATCCGCTATACCGAGGGCAAAGGCTGGCACGACGCGCAGATCACCGCCCGCGCTCCGCTGACCGTCGACCCGTCGACCGCGGTTCTCCATTATGCCCAGGAGATTTTCGAGGGGCTGAAGGCCTATCGCCTCGACGACGGCGACATCGCGCTGTTCCGCGCCGATGCCAATGCCCGGCGCTTCCGCGATTCGGCGCGGCGGCTGGCGATGCCCGAACTGCCCGACGCGCTGTTTCTGGAAAGCTGCCGCCGGCTGGTCGCCACCGAGCGCGACTGGATCCCGTCGATCGACGGCGGCGCGCTCTACCTCCGGCCGTTCATGATCGCCAGCGAGGCGTTCCTCGGCGTCAAACCATCGGCCGAATATATCTACATGGTGATCGCCTCCTCGGTCGGTGCCTATTGGAAGGGCGGCGCCCGTGCGGTCTCCATCTGGGTCAGCCAGGAGTATAGCCGCGCCGCCCCCGGCGGCACCGGTGCCGCGAAATGCGGCGGCAATTATGCCGCCAGCCTCGCCGCCCAGTCCGAGGCGATCCGCCAGGGCTGCGACCAAGTCGTCTTCCTCGACGCAGTCGAGCGCCGCTGGATCGAGGAATTGGGCGGCATGAACATCTTCTTCGTGTTCGACGACGGCAGCCTGGTCACCCCGCCGCTGACCGGCACGATCCTGCCCGGCATCACGCGCGATTCGATCATCCGCATCGCCCGTGATCAGGGCATCACCGTGCGCGAGGAGCTGTACAGCCTCGACCAATGGCGCACCGATGCGGCGAGCGGCCGGCTGACCGAGGCCTTCGCTTGCGGTACCGCGGCGGTGGTGACGCCGATCGGCACCGTGGCGAGCCCGGAAGGGCGCTTCACAATCGGCTCGGGTGGCACCGGCCAGCTCACCCAGCGCGTGCTGGATTCGCTGACCGCGATCCAGCGCGGCCGGATCGCCGAACCGCACGGCTGGTTGCAGCGCCTCGACTGAGGCGCGGCGCGCGAAAAACGGTGGTCGGCGGGGCTTCCCAACGCCGCCGCGGCGGCTATAAGGCCGCCCTTCTTGCTGGGGCGTCGCCAAGCGGTAAGGCAACGGTTTTTGGTACCGTCATACGCAGGTTCGAATCCTGCCGCCCCAGCCAGTCTCCGAACACCATCATAGTCCGCGATGTGTGGGACCTGTTGCGGCGCTCGCGGCACGAACGTCAGCGCTGGCGCGACCATGCTGCACCCAAGTTCTTTCGGGGGAGACCGGCTCGCATCTGCGCAGGGTCCGGATCGAGGCCAAACTTGGACCGTATCGCGATCAGCTCGGCCCTTGCGCTATTTGAGGTGCATGAACAGCGTCAGGGCGTTGCGCTCGGCATCGGCGAAGCGGTCGTAGATCGCCCGCGCCACCTGGGCGATGCCGAGTTGGCGATCGCGGCCGCCCCTGGCAAAGACCGCCACGGCAAGCCGGCGACCGTCGGGCATGGTGATGAAGCCGACGTCGTTGGTGATGCCGTCGAGCGTGCCGGTCTTGTCCTCAACCCGCGTGCCTGCGGGCAGCAGCGCCCGGATCCGGCGTGTACCGGTCGCGCATCGGCCCATCAAATTGAACAGCAAGGCGCGGCTGTCGGCGGTGAGCAGCGATCCGTTGTTCAGTTTGTACAGCAGGGACACCATGGCGTTGGGCGTGGCCACGTCCTTGCTGTCTAGCAGGTGGCCGCGCTCGCGCAGCAACTGCGCGATACTGCGGTCGACGCGAATGCCGGCGATGCCATTGGCAGACAGCCATTGCTGGACCGCCGCCGGGCCACCCACCGTGGCGAGGAGCAGGTCGGCGGCGCGATTGTCGCTGTGGATGATCATCGCTTCGAGCAGCGTGGATGCAGACCGTCCGGCGACCATGTCGGTCAGGCGGCGGCGGCCATGATCGACATCGGCGAGGTAGACGCCGGCGATCGCGAGCTTGACCGTGCTCGCCATCGGATAGGCGATGTCGCCGTTGAGGGAGACGGCCGAGCCGTCGCGCAGGTCGAGCGCCGCGATGCCGTAATCGCTGGGATGGCCCGATACCAGGGACGCCAATGCGCGTTCGAGTCCGATCAGTTCGGGGGAACTCGCCATCGCGGGGGCCGGGGCCAGTGTCGCGGCGGCCAGGCAGCACAGAAGCAGGCGGGGGCGGAAGGGCAGGCGCATCGGTTGCTCTTGTGGGTGGTTCTTCGAGAACTGGCTACAAGAAAGATCATAGCGCAGGACACCGGCCTCTCCCACGCACCTGATCGCGAAAAATCGACGAGCTGAGCGCCGTATCGACAGCCCGTGGCGGCAGATCGGCGGCGACTGACGATCTTCTGACGAGCGAGCGGCCGCCTGAACCTTTCCCTCCGAAGTCCGGCCGCACAATTATACTCACTCACATGTGAATGAGATTGACAGCCTCGTCGCAAGGATGCCAACATTGCCGTCACGCGCCGAAGAGCGCGGCCCTTAGAGAGGAAGTTTCGATGCGCTCGTTGCTGCTGACAGTTTCGGTGATCGCGATGGCGATGCCGGCCGCCTCCTTCGCCCAGACCGCGCGCGACCATGCGTCGGAGACGACGGGGGAGGGATCGCAATCGTCGCAGAATCCCACCGACGCCGCCTCGCCGCAGGTCGCGCCGGGCGCGGTGGATACCAGCGACATCGTCGTCACGGCCGAACGCCGTTCGACCAGCCTGCAACGCACCGCTGTCGCCGCCTCGGTACTGACCGGCGAGGATCTGGTCAGGAAGAGCGTCAACACGGTCGAGCAATTGCAATTCTCGACGCCGTCGCTGACCGTCAACACCTCCGGTCAGGCGAACAGCTTCAACATCCGCGGCATCGGCAAATCGGAAATCTCGAGCTCGGTCGGCGTCGGCGTCGTCACCTATCGCGACGGCGTGCCGGTCTTCCCCGGCTATTTCCAGGGCGAGCCCTATTATGACATCCAGTCAGTCGAGGTGCTGCGCGGACCGCAGGGAACGTTCGCCGGCGGCAATGCGACCGGCGGTGCGGTGTTCATCACCGAGACCAACCCGACGTTCGATTCAGTCAAGGGCTTTGCCACGGCGCAGATCGGCAATTACAACCAGGTCAAGGCGCAGGGCGCGATCAACCTGCCGCTGAGCGACACGCTCGCCATCCGGCTGGCGACGAACCTGGAAAAGCGCGACAGCTTCTTCACCATCACCGGTCCCTGGACCGGCAATCCCGGCAACCTCAATTCGGTAAGCGGCCGGGCGAGCCTGCTGTGGCAGCCGGACAGCCATCTCAAGCTGCTGGTCAAGGGCGACTACAACCGCATCAACGTCGGCGGCTATCCGAACAGCCCGGCCTATTTCGGCACCGCCAATGCGCCGACGCTCAACACCAGCGATCCCTTCACGATCAGCAGCAACGCCTATCTGTCCGGCCAGGACGAATTCGGCCGCATCTCCGCCAACCTCAGCTACACGTTCGACAGCGGCCTGATGATCCGATCGATCAGCGCCTTCCAAAAGGGCACGCTGCAGGAGACGATCGACGCCGACGGCACCGCGGCCCGTAACGACACGTTCCAGGATTTCGCCAACGAGCACGTCTGGTCGCAAGAGGTCAACATCATCTCGCCGGACACCGGCCGCTTCACCTGGCTGGTCGGCGGCTTCTGGCAGTATGACAAATACGAATTCCCCGTCGGCAACGGCTATGTCTCCTTGTCGCCGACCGGGGTGGTCCGATCCCTGCGGATCGAGGGGACCAATCCGCACACCGCGCTCGCCGCCTTTGCGCAGGTCGGCTACAAGCTTACCGATGCCCTCCAGGTCACGCTCGGCGGGCGCTGGTCGCGCACCACCTCGCGCAACGACGTCAATTATCCGATCGAACTGTTCCTGGGCGCGCTGCCGACGTTCAAGACGACGTTGGTCCAGCATGACTTTGCCGCCAACAGCAACGTCGACGGCAAATTGTCGCTGAACTGGACGATCAACCCGGATCATTTCCTCTACGCCTTTGTCGCGACCGGCACCAAGGCAGGCGGGCTCAACGGTGCCAATCTATTCGGCACGACGCCGCGCGGCTTCGTGCCCGAAAAGGTCACCGACTATGAACTGGGTTGGAAGGGGACGCTGCTCAACGGTCATCTTCGCACGCAGCTGGGTGGCTATTACAACGTCTATCGCAAGTTCCAGGTGCTGATCGTCGATCCGGCCACGCCCAATTTCACCTCGATCTTCAACGTGCCGAACGTCACCAAGCTCTATGGCGTGGAGGCGTCGGCGCAGGGATCATTCGGCAATGTCCTGATGGATGTCTCGACATCGATCTCCAATTCGGAGCTGGGGCAGTTCTTTGCGCGAGATCCGCGCAAGGGCACGACCGGAGTCTGCGATCCGATCAACGGCCCCGCCAATGCCGCGGGCTGCATCAATCTCGGCGGCCGGCGCCAACCCTATGCGCCGCAATTCACGCTGAGCGCCGGTGCGCAATATGCCATCCCCGTCGCCGAAGGCCTGACGCTGACCCCTCGGGTCGATTATGCGCATATCTCGGCCGTCTGGGGCACGCTGTTCCAGGCAGCCGAGCTCGGCGATTATCTGAAAGCCCGCAACATCGTGAATGCGCAGGCGACGCTCGACAACGGCACCTGGTCGATCGCGGCGTTCAGCACCAATCTGACCGACCAGCATTATATCGGCTCGCTCAACGGCATCCGCCGGCTGGCGGCGCCGCCGCGGCAATATGGGCTGCGCGTCAGCACCAAATTCTAAAATCACCGGACGGGCGCGTCCGCGCGTCCCGCCCGTTCCGAGCATCCTTCCCGAAAGTCTCGTCATGCTCCCCGGATCGATGCAACCTTATGCACTGACCCTCGACAAGTTCATCGACCACGCCGCCAAATGGCATGGCGACACCGAGATCGTGACCGGCGGCCAGGGCGACAGCCAGCGCATCGGATATGCCGCATTGCGCGATCGCGCCAATCGGCTGTCGGGTGCGCTGATCGCGCTGGGCCTGGCGCGCGGCGATCATCTGGCGACGCTCGCCTGGAACAGCCAGGCCCATATCGAAATCTGGTATGGCGCGATGGGGATGGGCGTGGTCTGCCACACGCTCAACCCGCGTCTGGCGCCGGCGCATCTGGCCGCGATGATCGACCAGGCGCAGGACCGGGTGCTGGCGGTCAGCCCCGGTCTTGCCCCGCTGGTCGAGGATCTGCTCGCACGATGCCCGTCCATCGCGCACGTAATCCTGCTCGACGAAGGCGGGGCGCCGGCGGATCGGCCGGTGACGACGCGCGCGCGCATCTGGGATTGCGACGAGCTGCTTGCGCAGCACGGCGCGGCGGCCGCTTGGGGCGGGTTCGACGAGCACGCGCCCGCCGGCCTGTGCTTCACCTCCGGCACCACGGGTCGGCCCAAGGGCGTGACCTACACGCATCGATCCAACTATCTGCATACGCTGCACATGCTGTCGGCCGACGTGATCGGCGTGACGGCGCGCGACGCGGTGCTGGTCGCGGTGCCGATGTTCCATGCCAACGGCTGGGGCTTCGCCTTCGCCGGGCCCGCCGCCGGCGCGAAGCTGGTCCTGCCGGGCCGCCATCAGGACGGCGCCAGCCTGGCGCGGCTGATCGACGAGGAGGGCATCACGGTGGCGGCGGGGGTCGCGACCGTGTGGCTGGGGCTGGTCGATCACCTGGAGCAGACGGGCGGTACGACCCCATCGCTACAGCGCATCCTGCTCGGCGGATCGCCGGTGCCGCAAGCGCTGATGGACCGGCTCGAACAGCGGCTCGGCTGCGTCGTGCAGACCAGCTGGGGCATGACCGAATTGTCCCCGGTCGGCACCGTCACGCCCGCTAACGTGCCGTGCCGGGTCTCGGCCAAGTCGGGGCGCCCGCCGATGGGGGTCGATCTGCGCCTGACCGACGAGGCGGGACGGCCGCTGACCGAGCAGCGCGACGGCGAAGGACGGTTGTGGGTGCGCGGGGCGAGTGCGGTCGAACGCTATTTCGACCATATCGAGCCGGCGACCGATGCCGACGGCTGGTTCGACACCGGCGACCTCGCGCGGATCGACGCCGACGGCAATCTCAGCATCACCGGACGCGCCAAAGATTTGATCAAGTCGGGCGGCGAATGGATCAACCCCGGCGAGATCGAGGCGATCGTCGGTGCGCTACCCGATGTCGCATTGGTCGCCGTGGTCGGGCGGGCCCATCCCAAATGGGGCGAGCGCCCGGTGCTGGTGGTCGAACCGCGCCAGGGGGCGACGCTGTCGGACGACGCGCTGATCGACGCGTTGCGCGGGCGTATCGCGAGCTGGTGGCTGCCCGATGCGATCATCCGCGTTGCGGCCATGCCGCTCGCGCTGACGGGCAAGATCGACAAGATGCGGCTGCGCGCGGAGCATGGCTGACGCGCCGGTCAGTCGCAGCCCTTGACCGGCGGCAGCGGCGACAGCGGCGCGTAAAGGCCGACGTTCCAGTTCCACGGTACCGTTGCGGCGGCGCGGCGGCGGCAGACGACCTGCTCGTTGAGCGCGAACATGCCGGGCATCAGGTCGCGCGACGGCGTCGGCGTGGCGGCGAAATGCATATAGGCGCGTGTTCGGTCATAGGCGGGCCAGGCCGCGGCACGCGACGCGGTCGGATGGCCGTCTCGGACGAAGGACGCCCAATAATCGGTCATCGCCGAGGACAGCGACCGTTCCGCCTCGGTGTCGGGCACCCGCGGCCAGCGCGGCGGCGTTCGGTCGAACGTGCCGAAGACATAGGGCAGTTCGCTAGCGTGGAAGGCGTGCAGGCCGGCATCGTCCGCAGCGGGATAGCTGTGGTCGAACAGATAGAGATAGGCGCTTTGTCCCCGCGCCGACTGTGTCCTCGCCACCCGTTCCGCCGTCCAGCCGTACAGCGCGTCCCGCGTCGTGGCGAGGATGCTCTCCGGATAGGTCGTCGCCGGATAGAGGCGCAGGAACGGCGCGGCAAGATCGCCGTAGCGGGCGCGGATGTCGCGCTCGTAGCTCGCCGCGCCTTGCGGGGCTTTCGGCGCCAGCATGCGCAATGAACGGATTTCGCCCTGGTTGAAGCCGATCAACACGGGGACCGCAGCCTGCCGGCCGGCATCGAACGCCGCCACCATCTGCTCCGGCAGCAGCGTGCCGTCGACCACGCCGAAGGGGGCGAAGCCCAGCTTCGGTGCGCTGTCGGTCAGCGTCTGGGCATCCATCGCGCGCAGGGCGGTGATGTCGGCGGCGTGCAGGGCCGCGCCAAGCGCCGACCCCGCCGCTTCGGCCGCCGGCATGCCGAACGCAGGGGTCTTCAGCGCCGGCATGGAGATCATATAGGCGCTTTCGGCGATCGCCCTGGCGAACAAGCCATGCGCCGACGGCGCGCTCATCAGGTAGAGGACGCTGAGCCCGCCTGCCGACTCACCCGCAATCGTGACCTTGCGCGGGTCGCCCCCGAACGCCGCGATATTGCCTTGGACCCATTGCAGCGCTGCGATCTGGTCGAGCAGGCCGTAATTGCCCGATACCCGACCGGGCGTTTCCGCGCTCAATCCCGGATGGGCCAGCCAGCCGAGCACGCCGAGCCGATAGTTGATCGACACGACGACGATGCCGCGCGCGGCGAGGGCCGCGCCGTCGTACATCGGCTCTCGGCTCGATCCGCCGGCCAGGGCACCGCCGTGGATCCACACCATCACGGGCGCCCGCTTCGCTTTCGCCGGCATCCAGACGTTCAAGGTCAGGCAATCCTCGCTGACCGGCATGGCCGGCTCGGCATAGATGGTGGTGTTCTGCCCCTGGGTCTGCATGCAGGCGGCGCCGAATTGCGTGGCGCCGCGTGTGCCCGACCAGCGCGGCAGCGGTTGCGGCGCGCGCCAGCGCAAGGGACCGACCGGCGGCTTCGCATAGGGAATGCCCTTGAACACGGCGAGCGTGCCGTCGGCGACGCCCCGTACGGTGCCCGCGGGCGCGGCGATGCTTGGCGCGGTCTGCGCGGCGGCCGGCGCGGCGGCGAAGGCGGCGGCAAGCAGAACATTTTTCATGCGGCAAACTCCCGACGGCGCAGCGTGCGCGCCAGCGCCAGAAACAGCGCGATGGCGACGATGTAGAAGGGGGCGAGGGTGTAGAGCGACAGCTGCAGCGGATTGTCCGCGCCGGCCGCGGCGAACCGGTCGCTGGCTGCCCCCACCCAGGTGGGCCCGAGCCCGAGCCCGATGAAGTTCATCACCAGCAGCAAGAGCGCGCCGGCCAGCACGCGCTGGTTGGGCGCGGCTTCCTCCTGCACCAAAGTGACGGAGCAGGAGAGATAGAAATAGTTGAAGAACATCACGATGGTGAGCAGCGCCAAGGCGAGCGGCCAGCCCGGCGCCCAGACGAAGGCCACGTAGAATGGCAGGGCGATGGCCAGCGATGTCGCCGGGGCGATGGCGAAGACCCGGCGCGAGCGTTTCGAGAAACGGTCGATGATCCGGCCCGAGGCGATCATGCCGCCACCCATGCCGACGACGATCGCGACGGCATACCAGATGGCGATCTCCGACAGGGTCATACCCTTTTCGCGGATCAGGAAGAGCACCGCAAAATTGCCGAGGCCGTAGGTGACGAATTGCGTCGCACCGCTCCCGAGGGCGGCAAGCATCATCACCGGGCTGCGGAAGAAGGTGGCGAGCGTCTGCCAGAACGGCGCCTTGGCCTGGGCAGGGGCGGCGACCGGATCGGATGCGCCGCGCATCGGCTCCGGGACGATCCAGGGCAGCGCGAGGGCGGCGACGAGGCCGGCGAGACCGATCGCCACGAAGGCGTCGCGCCAGTCATAGGCGGCGGCGATCGAGGCGCCGAGCGCGATGCCGAGCGCCGCGCCGATCGGCGGGCCGAGATTGTAGATGCCGAAGGCGACCCCGCGCCGCCCCGGGGCGAAGGTGTCGGTGATCAAGGCGTAGGATGGCGGCACGCCGCCCGCCTCGCCGAAGCCGACCACCATCCGCGCCGCCACCAGCTGTGGGTAGGTGCGCGCCATGCCGCAGGCGATCGTCGCCGCGCTCCAGATCGCGCAGGCGCAGGTCAGGACACCGACCCGGCTGGTCCGGTCGGCCAGCCAGCTCACCGGAATGGCGATGAAGCAATAGAACATCGCGAAGTACAGGCCGCCGATCAGCCCCAGCTGGCCATCGCTGATGTGCAGGCTGTCCTGGATCGGCTTGGCAAGGATGCCGAGCAACTGCCGGTCGAGGAAGTTGAGCACGTAGACGAAGGTGAGCATCGCGAGCACGATCGCCGGACGACGTCGCGGCGCCGCTCCCGATGGTGCATGCGGCCGTCCCGTCGCCACGCTGCCTGCGAGTGCCATGTTCCTCTCCCGCCATGTCGCGTGGATTATGCCGGCAGGATGGGGCAGGGTCTTCGGAGTGTCAATGGACACTCACTCGCGTGAGAGTAAATTGTCGGTTGAAGCCTGCTTGACGCCGTCGGGTGAACGCCGGAGGGAAGGGGCGTGAGCCAGACCGAAAAACCCGCCCGCCGCTCTCGCAAGGCTGAACAGCGCGCCGAGACGATGGAGCAGATCTACGACGCGGCGGAGGAGCTGTTCTCGAAACACGGCCTCCACGGCGTCACGTTGAAGGACGTCGCCAAGCAGGTCGGTGTCCACCACACGCTCCTCAACTATTATTTCACCGACAAGAAGGCGCTGTTCGACGCCGTCTTTACGCGTCGCGCGGCGGTCACGGCGGACCGGCGGATGCAGGCGCTCGACGCCTATGCCGAAGCCAGCAACGGTCGACCGACCGTGGAGGGCGCGCTGCGGGCGTTCCTCGACACCGACCTCGACCTGTACATCGACGGCGGCGAAGGGTGGAAGAATTACGCCAAGCTCGGCGCGCAGGTTGCCAACACGCCCGAATGGGGGGCGGAGCTGATGGACGAGCATTTCGACCCCGTCGTGCTGCGGCTCATCGCCTTGCTCAAGCAGGCGATGCCCGACTGTCCGGAGGACCGGATCTTCTGGGGCTATCATTTCGTCACTGGCGCGCTGATGCTGACGCTCGCACGGACCGGTCGCATCGACAAATTGTCCGGCGGCTTGTGCCAGTCCGACGACTTCGCCGCGGTCAAGGAAGTGATGGCGACGTTCATGGCCGCCGGCTTCCAGGCGATCTGTTCGGGGCAATCGCGCTAGCGGCTTGCACTTGCCATCATGTTCGCTATCACCCGAGTGAACGTAATAATGGAGGAGCAGGATGATGGCACTAAACGGGCGGGTCGCGATCGTGACCGGAGCGGGCGGCGGCTTGGGGCGCGCCCATGCGCTCTACCTGGCCAGCAAGGGCGCGCAGCTGGTCGTCAACGACCTGTCCGAACAGGCGGCTGCCGCGGTGGTGGACGAGATCCGGGCGGGCGGCGGCACGGCGATCGCCGCGATCGGGTCGGTCACCGACGAGCAGGCGGTTGCCGCCATGGTCGACACGGCTCTCGCGCAATGGGGATCGGTCGACATTCTGATCAACAACGCCGGCATCCTGCGCGACAAGAGCTTCGTCAAGATGACGATGGCCGACTTCCAGACAGTGGTCGACGTTCACCTGATGGGGGCCGCGATCTGTACCAAGGCGGTGTGGGAATCGATGCGGAGCCGCCGCTACGGGCGGATCGTGATGACCACCTCCTCCTCAGGACTCTACGGCAATTTCGGCCAGGCGAACTACGGCGCCGCCAAGATGGCGCTGGTCGGTCTGATGCAGACGCTGAGCATCGAAGGCGAGAAACACGACATTCGCGTCAATTGCCTCGCTCCGACGGCCGCGACGCAGATGACCGAGGGGGTGCTCGATGGGGAAAGCCTGCGCATGCTGGCGCCCGACCGCGTATCGCCGGGACTGTTGCGGCTCGTCGGGGACAATGCACCGACGCGCACGATCCTGTGTGCCGGCGCCGGCCATTTTGCAGTGGCTGAGGTGACGCTGACGCAGGGTGCCTATGTTGGGCATGACGCCGATGCGGACGTTCAGGTGGTCCGGCACTGGCCGACGATCACCGAACGCGCTGGCGCCTTCGTTCCGCCCTATGGCTTCTTCCAGGCCGAGCGGGAAGTCGCCGCTGCCCAGCGCGATGCTGGGGCGGATGCGAGACTATCGGCCTGAGCGCCCGGCACGGCCGTCGGACTTCGGCCCGCAGGTCCGCGGCCGCTGCCTCAATGCTCGGTCAGTGCGACGACCTCGAAATCGAAGCGCTGCCAGCCGTATCTGCGGGCGGCCTGCTCGGTCAGCGCCCGTTTGCCTGCAGCCTCCTTCGCCGACACGGCATGGCCCCAGAACACCTCAGTCTTGCCGTTCTGAAGATAGGCGACGATCCGCCAATAATGGGTGAAGGGCGCGGCGGTCGGACCGATCGTCTTCACATAGCCGTCCGCCATCGTCGCGGTCAGATAGCGCTTCTTCCTCGCCATGGTCGCGCCATAGCGCGGCCCGGTCGGACGTGGGAGGGGTGACGGCAGGGTTTATTGCCCGGGCGTGCCAGGGGCGTGATCGAGAGAGAACGTCATGATTCCCTCCATGCGCGAGGTTTATGCCGCGTCACTTATGATGTCGCAGTGGGAGCGGCGCCTTGATTAGCGGCGCGCGCCCATGCCTCGGGCGGGGGCGAGGGCCAGCGCCCGGCCATCGCGTTGCGGGCCCATCCGCAGTTCGAACCCGATGACGAGGAGGTTCGCGGCGATGAAGGCGGACATGGTGAGGTAGAAGGCCATTGTTCGTCTCTCTGCGATGCCGATACTGCGGCGGTGACGATCAAGCGATGGCTTTGCAAAGGTTTACGCCGCGTGAGCGTAGCCGTTAGAAGCGCCAATCCTGCGATGGGCGGTGTCGTGCGTGCGGTGATCGGCGTTGTTCTGACCCGCCTATCATCAGCTGGCTGGGAACTGCCGCCCGCCGATGCCTAGCGGCGGGCGGCGATAATGCTTAGCGGCAGACGCGGATGCGACGATGATGGCGATAGAAGATGCGGCAGCGGTCGTGACGTCCGTAAGCGTAATGACGCCCACGGGGCCCGCGATGGCGATCGAAGCGGTCGGGACCGCGATCATCGCGGTGGTGGAACCGGTCGGGGCCCGGTTCATGGCGTTGCGCCTCCGCCGTGCCGGTGAAACCGAGGCTGGCGGCAAACATGCCCGCGGCTACGAAGAGCGTCTTGAGTGTCATGGATCCTCCTTTTGCGCCGCCCATTCGGCGCGCGAGGGACATACGCGAGGGAAACGGCAACGTTCCTGACCGAAGGCCGCGTCGCGATGGATCTGGCCCGAGCCGCGATCCGCCGAAGCCGCGACCGCGTCGCGTCACGGCTTGCGCCGGAGGCATTGCGGCGCTAGCGGACGGCAACCGCCTGGACCCGGTGAAACCCCGGGTGGCTATTCCGGCCGCCGATCCGCCGGACAACGCATCTGCATCCGATCGTCGAACGCCATAGCGCACACGGATGCCGTGATTGCGGACCCTGTCATGACCTTATCAATCTCGCACTATCGCGCCGAATGGTTTGCCGATCCCCGCGCCGCCCGGCGTGACGTCCTCGCCGGCATGGTCGGGACGTTCGCCCTGATCCCGGAAGTGATCGCCTTCTCCGTCGTCGCGGGCATCGATCCGGAGGTCGGCCTGTTCGCCTCCTTCGTGATCGGCATCGTCATCGCCGTCTTCGGTGGCCGGCCGGCGATGATCTCCGGTGCGGCCGGATCCGTCGCGCTGGTCGCCGCCGCGCTCGTCCATGCGCATGGCTTGCCCTATCTTCTGGCGGCCACGCTCCTCGCCGGGCTGTTCCAGATCGTCTTCGGCCTGTTGAAGCTCGACGTGCTGATGCGGTTCGTCTCGCGCTCGGTGCGCACCGGCTTCGTCAATGCATTGGCGATCCTGATCTTTTCCGCGCAGGTGCCGCAGATGCTGGGCGTGAGCTGGCACAGCTATGCGATGATCGGGCTCGGACTGGCGATCATCTATCTGCTTCCCAAGCTGACCGCGGCGATACCGTCGCCGCTGGTCTGCGTCGTGGTGCTGACCGTCGTCAGCATGCTGGTCCCCATGCCGTTGCGGCTGGTCGGTGATCTCGGCCGGCTGCCGAGCGCGCTGCCGTCGCTGCACCTATCGCAGATCCCATTCGATCTCGCGACGCTGCGGATCGTCGCGCCCTATGCGCTGGCGATGGCCGCGGTGGGATTGCTGGAGTCGATGATGACGGCACGTGTCGTCGACGATCTCACGGAAACCACCAGTTCGAAGGCGCGGGAATGTACCGGGCTGGGGCTCGCCAATGTCGCGGCGGGCCTGTTCGGCGGCATCGCCGGTTGCGGGATGATCGGCCAGACCGTCGGCAACGTCCGCTATGGCGGCCGGGGCCGGCTGTCGACATTGGTCGCCGGCGTGTTCCTGCTCATCGTGATGGTGCCGCTTCGCCCCTGGATCGCGCAGGTGCCGGTGGCGGCGCTGGTGGCGATCATGATCATGGTGTCGATCAGCACCTTTTCCTGGAATTCGCTGCGCGATCTCGCCCGCCATCCCAAGGTGTCGGGTGTGGTCATGCTTGCGACGGTCGCAGTGACGGTGGGGACGCACGATCTGTCGGCCGGGGTCGCGGTCGGCGTGCTGCTCAGCGGCGTGTTCTTCGCCTTCAAGGTGACCCGGATGATGCGGGTCACGATCGATTATGATGCGGCAAGCGTTACGCGGATCTACACCGTGTCGGGCCAGATCTTCTTCGCCAGCGCAGAGATTTTCGCCGACCATTTCGACCTGCGCGACTCGGCGCAGCGCGTCCGCATCGACCTGACCGACGCGCACCTGTGGGATATCACCGCCGTCGGCGCGCTCGAGGAGGTCGCATCGACGATGCGGCGCCACGGCATATCGGTCGAGATCGTCGGCTTGAACGCGGCGAGCGCCATACTGGTCGATCGCCACGCGCCTTTAATGCGTGAGAGGCCGGCGTGACCGGGCGGGCGGCGTCGCCCGTCACGTCCGATCCAATCGCGCGTGCCGAGGCTCGCCCGCGACGCTCATGACCCTTGGCGCCCGTCCAGCAACAGGCGCAGCCGCTCGGCATCCGCCGGCGTCGCGGGATTGTAGACGATCATGCCCAGTTCCGGTCGGCCCTCGACGGTGAAGGTGGAAAACTCCATCGCCAGCGGGCCGGTGGGATGGTGCAGGCGCTTGATACCCTCGTTATGCGCGACGACGTCGTTGTCGCGCCACAGCCGGTCGAAATCGGGACTGAGCGCGCTGAGCTCGGCGACCAGCGCGGCGGCGGCGGCGCTGCCGGCGGCGCCGGCGCGGGTCATGTCGGCGCGAAAGGCGGCGACGACGAAGCGGGCGATGCTGTCCCAATCGGCGTTGCGGGCGCGGAGCTGGGTGCTGCCGAACATCAGGCGGAGGATGTTGCGCCCGTCAGGCGGCAGTTTGGCATAGTCGGTGAGCAGCAGCGTCGCCGCGCGGTTCCACCCGACCACGTCCCACATCGCCGTCTTGATGATCGCAGGGCTGAGCGGCATGCTGTCGAGCACCCGTTGCAACCGCGGCGAGACGCCGTCGACCGGCTGGTATCGCGCCTCAGGCGGGCGGCCGAGACCGAGCATATAGAGATGCTCGCGCTCCGGCTCGGTCAGCATCAGCCCCTTGGCGATGCGGTCGAGCACATCGGCCGACGGTGCGCCGCCGCGGCCCTGTTCGAGCCAGGTATACCAGGTGGCGCTGATATTCGCGCGGCTTGCCACCTCCTCGCGGCGCAGGCCGGGCGTCCGGCGACGCCCGCTCGCGAAGCCGAACGCGGCGGGATCAAGACGGGTGCGACGATCGCGCAGATAGCTACCAAGCGGATTGGACGGTTCGCTGGCCATGATGATCCTGTTGGCTCTTATACTAGGATAAAGTCACTACTTTAACAGGTTTCAGACCGCTGCGACATGGTCTCTCGTCATTGAGGAGACTGATCCATGCGCGTGTTCCTGACCGGGGCGACCGGCTTCATCGGCTCGCACGTCATCCCCGAACTGCTCGCCTCCGGTCATAGGGTGCTCGGCCTGACCCGTTCGGACGCCGGCGCGCGTCAGCTCGAAGCGGCAGGGGTGGAGGTGCATCGCGGCAACCTTGATGAGCCCGCGACCCTCGCCAGCGGCGCGGCAGTGGCCGATGCGGTGATCCATTGTGCGTTCGACCACAATTTCGCGACCTTCGTCGACAATACCCGCAAGGACGAGCACAACATCGCCGCGATGGGCGAGGCCTTGGCCGGAACCCATAAGCCATTGCTGATCACGTCGGGGGTCGGGATCGGCACGCCATTGCGCGGCGGGCTGGCCAGCGAGGACGTGCTCAACCCCCGCCACCCCAATCCCCGTATCGCCACCGAACTCGCCGGCGCGGCGCTGACCGCGCGGCGCATCGACGTGCGCACGATCCGCCTGCCGCAGGTGCATGACACCACGAGGGCCGGCCTGATTACCCCGCTGATCGCCGAGGCCAAGCGTGCCGGCGCGATCGCCTATGTCGGCGCGGGAACATCGCGCTGGGCGGCGGCGCACGTCAGCGACGTCGCCAGGCTCTATCGTCTCGCGCTCGAACGGGGCGAGCCGGGCGCACGCTATCACGCCTCCGCCGAAGACGGCGTTGCCGCGCGCGCGATCGCCGAGGCGATCGGACAGGGGAGCGGGCTGCCGGTCCGTTCGATCTCCCCCGACGAGGTCGAGCGATATTTCGGTTGGATGGCCCCCTTCGCGGCGCTCGACATGATCGCGTCGAACGACTGGACGCGCGCGCGGTTGGGTTGGGAGCCGACCGGCCCCGACCTGCTCACCGATCTAGCGGCGATGGACTATGACGCCATAGCGCCGGCCTGACCGCGGCTGGTGGAGGGCGGGGCCCGCCGCCGGCGACTCCGCCCTCCATGCGCCGATCCGCAGGCCGCGGTCTGCTGACCGGCATACGGCGGATAAGGGGTTCGGGGGATCGCCTATCGATCTCGGCAACTGTATCGCCGCTGGCGATGTTCGCTGAGGAGATGAGATGATGGCCTTGCCGTGCCGGTCCGCTACACCTGCCGTTGGTCGGCCCCGGTCCTGGTGCGGGATCGCATCGCCGATCCGCCTTCGCGCCATCCTCGGCCAGGCGGCCTTGATCCTGTTGGCGGTGAAAGCCGGCCCCGCGCTCGCCGTATTGACGTCGCCGGACGCCTATGCGGTCCGAACTCTTGGCGACTGGACCCTGGCCCCGAGCAGCGATGCGCCCGGGTGCTTCATGACCCGCGACTACGCCGGCGCTGGCGGCACCACCTTGCTGTTCGGGCTGGACGCCGATGGGCAGAACCACCTGTCGGTGCTGAACGACAATTGGTCGATCAAACCCAAGGAGCGGCTGACGCTGGACTTTCGCCTGTCGAACGGCCGTTACCTCAAGCAGACCGCCATCGGCATGACGTCGGACCGGAAGCGGGGGTTCGTCACGCGCCTTCCGACCAAGTTTACGGCCGACCTGGCGACCTCCAAATTCCTGAACATCGACCGTGGCGACGTGCCGGTCGCCAGGCTCGCGCTCGACGGCAGCGCGCCGGCGATCGCGGAACTGAAGCGCTGCATCGCCGCCGTCTCGGCCCCGCCGGCTGCCGCAACGGCAAGCGGCAACGACGACCAGACGGTGCCGAAAGACCCGTTCTCGCGTGGGAGCAACAAGCGGTCTTATAAGTCACGCTAGCCGGATCGCAGTCAGGTGCCATTCACCTGTCGGCACCAAAACCCCCGCACCGAGCGCGCCCCCGGGGGAACCGAGGGCCGCTCTTTGGAATTGTTCCGTTTGATCAACAATGTGGGAGGACGCGTTATGTCGCCAGCAATGAAGAAACTGTCGCCGGTGGTCGGGATCATGATCGGTGCGGCGACCTTGGGTGGCTGCGCAACGAAATCCTACGTGCGCGAGCAGATCGCCCCCGTCAGTGCGCGAGTCGACACGCTCGAATCCCGCCTGCAGCAAACCGATGGCACCGCCCGCCAGGCGCTGGCGGAGGCGCAGGCCGCGTCCGCGCAGATCCAGGGCAACGGCCAGCGGCTGGAGCAGCTGAACGGCCGCGTCGATACGATCGACCAGCGGCTGCAGGCGCAGGAGCGCCGGCCGAAGCGCGCTCGCAACTAAGCCGACCCGCCGACCCTGTTCGGCTAAAACCTGCCAGCGTCGCCGCCATGCGACGCTGGCCTTTCGTGTAGAGCGCCCTTGCCGATGATCTCACTTCTTCTGGCGCTCGCCGGCTCGACGGCGATGGGCCCCGAGCGGAAACGCCCGGTCCCGCCGCCACCGGTCGAGCAAGCAGCGCCTTCGGTGATGCCCGCAGCGCTGGAGCTCTCCTCGGCCGCGATCCGGGTGGCGGACTGGGTGTCGGTTTCCGGCGACAACCGCGGTCTTCCATACGTGATCATCGACAAGACGAATGCGTCGATGGTGCTCTACGACGGCGCCGGCATGGAATTGGGCCGGGCGCCGGTGCTGATCGGCATCGCCGTCGGCGACGATGCGACGCCCGGCGTCGGCAGCAAGGACCTGTCGGAAATCGGCCCCGCGGAAAAGACGACGCCGGCGGGACGGTTTCTCGCGAAATTCGGCCCGGCCGCGGGACGCCAGCGGGTGCTGTGGGTGGATTATGCCACGTCGGTCGCGCTCCATCCGATCCCGACGCCAGGCAAGAAGAGCGAACATCGTCGCGAGCGCATGCTCTCGCCGACGCCGGACGACAACCGGATCACCTTCGGCTGCATCAACGTGCCGATCGCTTTCTACACGAAGAGCGTGAAGCCGTTGTTCGGGCGCAAGGGCGGCTATGTCTACATCCTGCCGGACACCAAGCCGCTGGAGACGGTCTTCCCGCGATTGATCGTCCAGGCGGCGATCAGCGGCACGAACTGACAGCCTTGCCGCAGGATCGCTGTCAGGAAGATCACGCGTCGTCCGAGCGACACCCAACGCTAGACCGGTTTTCCGGAACCGACCGGCAGCCCAATGCACCGATAGCGCCCGCCCAGCGCCGTCGCTAGCCATGCTGGCGTTCAGGAGGCTGCGGCTGCTCCCGTCCATACCGCCGGGCATCCGCTCCGCACGGCGAGGGCTTCGTCATGCGAATGACGCGATGGGATGGTCGGGGAGACAGGATTCGAACCTGCGACATCCTGCTCCCAAAGCAGGCGCGCTACCAGACTGCGCCACTCCCCGACGAGCGGCTTGCCGACTAGGCGCTCATTGCGCCCGGTGCAAGCATTTGGTGGGCCCGGCAGGACTCGAACCCGCAACCTAGCCGTTATGAGCGGCCAGCTCTAACCATTGAGCTACAGGCCCCACCATGGTTCCCCGCCTAGCGCAGCGCTGGGCAAAGAAAAAGGGCGCTTCCCTGCTGGAGGAAGGCGCCCTTGATCAAAGAAGGTGCAACGATGCACCGGCGCGCCGGGCGGACCCGACGCAGGCCGATTACATGTTGTCGGCCTTCGCGTCGGCCGCGTCGCGGACGTTGTCGGCAGCGGCGTTCATGTTGTCGGCCGCATTCTCGAGCACTGCCGAAGCCGTGGCGTTCGAGGTGTTGTCCGCGAGGGCGTCCATGTTGTCCGCCTGCATCTCCATGTTGTCGGCCAGCATGTCCGCGTTGTTCTCAACGGCGGCGGCTTCCGGCGACTTCGAGCACGCAGCGACGGACATCAGGCCGGCGGCAGCGAGAACGAAAGCGATCTTCTTCATTCGATAGCTCCCAAGCAATATACAGGTTCGCGGCCGGCCCGATTGCCGACGCGAGACGGCCCAAATACCGCACGACTCCCCGCGGTCAATCACCAAATTCATGTGACAGCAACCAATGCGGCCGATTTGAGGCAAGTCGTTACGCCGACGATGGTCCGTCACGGGTGCGCGATCAGTGGTTTAGCGGCGCGGCGTGACGCTGCCAATCTCCTCCGGCGCATTGGCGACGACCGCCAGCATCGTCGTCCACGCCGCGACGTTCTGCCGCAGCTGTTCGCGGTCGATCCGGTCCAGCACGTCGTCGGGCGTATGGTGCGTGTCGAAATAGCGGGTGCCGTCCTGGTTGAGGTCGATCGCCGCGACGCCGAGCGCCAGCGTCGGGCCGACGTCCGTGCCGTCGCCGCCGACGCCCGCGCCGCGGCTGATGCCGAGCGGCGCCAGCGCAGTCTGCAATCGGTCGGCGATCGGCTTGGCGCTGTCGGGCAGGTTGACCTCGAACCGCCAGACGCGGTCGGCGCCGAAGTCGCTTTCGCCGGCGGTGGCATGACGCTCGCTGCCATGTTTGCTGGCGTAATCCTTGCCGCCATAGCCGCCCGGCTCCTCCGCCCCGAACCACACGACGCGGATGGTGCGGCGCGGGCGTGGGCCGTCGAGCAGGCGCTTGGCGGCTGCGGTGGTGATCGCAACGCCGCTGGCATCGTCGATCGCACCGGTGCCAAGGTCCCAGCTGTCGAGGTGGCCGCCGATCAGCACCACGCCGGCCTTGGGATCGGTGCCCGGCACCTCGGCGATGACGTTGCCGGACGTGCCGGTGCCCGCGAAGCGCGGCGTCAGCACCAGCTTCAGCGTGATCGGCTTGCCGCGCTCCGCCATCCGCTCCAGCAGCTCGGCGTCGGGGACGGACAGGGCGGCCGCCGGGATCGGCGTTACGCCCTCGGGCCAGTTGGTCCCGCCGGTGTGCGGATTGCGATGGTGATCGGTGCCGACCGAGCGGATCACCGTCGCGATCGCCCCCTTGCTGGCCGCCAGCGCCGGACCGACGAAGCGGGCAGGGCCATAGGCGCCATAGCTCGACCCATCCTGCGTCGGCTCCATCGCGTTGCCGATATAGGCGATCTTGCCGGCCAGGCTGCCCGCCGGCGCGTTGGCGAGTTCGCCATAACTGCGGAACACCACGACCGGCGCGGTGATCCCGGCGGGTGGGGTCGCACCCGAATTGCCAAGCGCGACCAGCTTCAGCGTCTGCGGAAAGGGAGCGACCACTTCCGCCCGCTCCTCGCCGCGCAGCCATACCGGCATCTGATATTCCTCGACCCGCACGTTCTTGAAGCCGAGCGCCTTCAGCCGGATCACCGCCCAGTTGCGAGCGCGCGCCTCCGCCTCGGTGGCGGCGAGCCGCTGGCCCACCTCGGTGGTCAGCCCCTCGACGATGTCCCAGGCAACTTCGTCCTTGAGCGCGGCGTCGCGCAGCGCCGCCACCCTGGGATCGACCTTGGCGGGAACCGGTGGCGCCGCCCGCTGCGCGAGCGCCGCGGCGGGCAGGGCGGTGGCGGCGGCGAGCGCCAGGACGAGGGCGGCACGGCTCATGATGGTCCCCTGTGTTTCCAATTGGCTGCGGGGTGTGACGCGATGCGTGGCGGAGCACAAGCGCGGCATTTGCGTGACGCCCCGCCGCTCGCTACATGCGCTGGCAAAATCCCCCAGTCTTCTCGATCAGGAGCCGTCGGCACATGGCCGTCCAGTATACCTACGTCATGAAGGGTCTGACCAAGACCTTCCCGGGCGCCAACAAGCCCGTGCTCAACAACATCCACCTGCAGTTCCTGCCGTCCGCCAAGATTGCGATCATCGGTCCGAACGGTTCGGGCAAGTCGACGCTGATGAAGATCATGGGCGGCATCGATCAGGATTTCCAAGGCGAAGCCTGGGCCGCGGAGGGGGTGCGCGTCGGCTATCTGCCGCAGGAGCCGCAGCTCGATCCGGACAAGACGGTGATCGAGAACGTCCGGCTCGGCGCCGGCCCGATCGTCGAGAAGATCGACCGCTTCAACGCCATTTCGGCGGAGATGGGGGATCCCAAGGACGACACCAATTTTGACGCGCTGATGACCGAGATGGGCGATCTGCAGGCGGAGATCGATGCCGCCGACGGCTGGAGCCTCGATTCGCAGCTCGAACAGGCGATGGAAGCGCTGCGCTGCCCGCCGTCCGACTCGCCGGTCACCAACCTGTCCGGCGGTGAGCGTCGCCGCGTCGCGCTGTGCCGGCTGCTGCTGGAAAAGCCGGACATCCTGCTGCTCGACGAGCCGACCAACCACCTCGACGCCGAAAGCGTCGCCTGGCTGGAGAATTTCCTCAAGGAATATACCGGCAACGTCATCCTCGTCACCCACGACCGCTACTTCCTCGACAATGTCGTCAACTGGGTGCTCGAGCTCGATCGCGGCCGTTATTACACCTACGAAAGCAACTATTCGGGCTATCTTGAGAAGAAGGCGAAGCGCCTCGAGCAGGAAGAGCGCGAGGAGCAGGGCCGCCAGAAGGCGATCGCCGACGAACTCGCCTGGATGCGCCAGACTCCCAAGGCCCGCCAGACCAAGTCCAAGGCGCGTATCCGCGCGTTCGACGAGCTGATGGCGGCGCAGGAGAATCGTGCGGTCGGCAAGGCGCAGATCCTGATCCAGATCCCCGAGCGGCTCGGCGGCAAGGTGATCGAGGCCAAGGGCCTGACCAAGGCCTATGGCGACAAATTGCTGTTCGAGAATCTCGACTTCAGCCTACCACCGGGCGGCATCGTCGGCGTCATCGGCCCCAACGGCGCCGGCAAGTCGACCTTGTTCAAGCTGATCACCGGCCAGGACCAGCCTGATTCCGGCACGATCGAAGTCGGCTCGACCGTCCGCCTCGGCTATGTCGACCAGAGTCGTGACCATCTCGATCCGAACAAGAACGTCTGGGAAGAGATTTCCGACGGGCTCGACATCTTCCGCTTCGGCAAGCAGGAACTGGGCACGCGCGCCTATGTCGGCGCGTTCAACTTCAAGGGCCAGGACCAGCAGAAGAAGGTCGGCCAGCTGTCGGGCGGTGAGCGCAACCGCGTCCACATGGCCAAGATGCTGAAGGAGGGCGGCAACGTCCTGCTGCTCGACGAACCGACCAACGACCTCGACGTCGAGACGCTGCGCGCGCTCGAAGAGGCGCTGGAGACGTTCGCGGGCTGCGCCGTCGTCATCAGCCACGATCGCTTCTTCCTCGACCGCCTCTGCACCCACATCCTTGCCTTCGAGGGCGACAGCCATGTCGAATGGTTCGAGGGCAATTACGAGAGCTACGAAGAGGACAAGCGGCGCCGCATGGGCGATGCCGCCGACCGTCCGACGCGCCTCGCCTACAAGAAGCTGACCCGCTGATGGGGACGGGCCGGCCGCACGGGGATGACCTGGGCGGCTGGCTCGCTGCCAATGGGTTCGAACCCGCGCAGGGGCCGGGAACGATCGCCGACACGGCGCTGGTCCGGTCGCTGCTCGTCGCCGCCGCGCGCGACGGCCGGGCGTTGAGCTACAGCGAGTTGCTCCGGGCGCTGGGGCATCGCTTCACGCGACCGAAGATGCGGGCTCTGTGCAAGACGCTCGACGCGATCGACGCCGATGGCGCCACGCGCGGCGAGCCGGGGTTGGCGGTGCTGGTGGTGCGGGAGAGCGACGGGCTGCCGGGGCAGGGCTGGTGGATCGGAACGTCGGACCGCGGCTATACGGGTGCCTGGGAAGGGGCCGAGGCCGCCGCCCATATCGCGGCGCTGCAGAGTGCCGTATTCCGCTTCTGGGCGGCAGAGCACCCCGAACGCCATCGAGCGCCCGCCCGATAGCCTCCGCCTAGCGCACGCGCTTGACGAACATCCGTCCGTCCTCACGTCGCTCGGTCTGGAAATTCGGCACCGCCTGGATCAGGTCAGCCAACCGGCGATATCCGTAGTTGCGCACGTCGAAGCTGGAGCGATTGCCCGCCAGCTGGCCCATCGCCGACAGGCTGACATAGCCCTTCTCGTCGCGCTTCACCGACCCATAGACGTCGATCAGCAACGCGACCAGTTCCGGGTCGATCGGCTTCGGCTTGGCCGGCGGGGTGGCAGTGTTGGTCCCGATGGCCGCAGGCAGCGATTCGCCGATCGGCACGTCGACGTTGACCGGCTTGGCGGGCTGTACCGGGGTCATCAGCGCGTCGACGTCGATGAAGCGGGTGCAGGCCTGTTTGAACGCCTCTGGCGTCTTGGCACTGCCGAAGCCGTAGACCGGAATGCCGTCCTGGCGGATGCGCATCGCCAGCGGCATGAAGTCGCTGTCCGACGACATGATGCCGAAGCCCTGGATACGTCCGCGGAACAGCAGGTCCATGGCGTCGATCGTCATCTTCATGTCGGTGGCGTTCTTGCCCTTGGTCAGGTCGAATTGCTGCTGCGGCTCGATGCCATGCTTGACCGTCATGTCGCGCCAGCCCTTGAGCCCCGGCTTGGTCCAATTGCCGTAGACGCGCCGGACATTCACCGTGCCCAATTCGGCCAGCACGGTCAGTACCGGGTCGATGGCATGCCAGCTGGCGTTGTCGGCGTCGATCAGCAGGGCGATGTTGCGGGTGGGCGCGTCGGTCATCCGCGAGTGGTCGCGGGCGATCGCGGATCGGTCAACGAAAATCCACGTGGGCAAAAAGATGGGTGCGAGTGGCAGGGCCACCCGCACCCGAGCGAGGGACGCGAGAGACGGGCTTACAGGTGGATGTTCGCACCGAAGCGGAACGTCCGCCCGATCGCGCCGGCCTGCGTATAGGTGGGGTTGTAATTGACCGCGGCATAGTTGCCGGCGTTGAGCGGCGCCTTGGCATCGGTCAGGTTGATGACGTTCATGTAGAAGGTGAAGCGATCGTTGACCTTGACGCTGCCGGTCAGGTCGACGTCGATGAAGCGCCGGACATGGCAGTTGAAGTTCGGGTCGCTGCCCTGATACGTGCTGCTGTTGGCGCACGAGAAGTCGCCGAACTGGTCATAGCCGACCGCCTTGTAGCCCGAGACGTAATAGGCGGTCGCGGTGAGCGCATAGGCACCCGCCTCGATGCTGTTCTGCCAATTGCCGCGCCATTGCGGCGTGCCCGCGCCCGACGAGGTCACATAGGGCGACTGCGTCCCGACGAAGTCCGCATAGGGCTGGTCGGCGCTCGACTTGAACAGATAGTGGAGGATGTAGGTCGCTTCGGCCCGGCTGGTGAAGCGGATGTCGTCGCGCGGCTTCAGCGTGACTAGTGCGGAGGCGTCGATACCCGAGGTCTTCAGTGCCGCGGCATTGGCGAAGGGCGAATTGACGAAGAGCGCGCGCAGCGGGCCGTTCGGATAGGCCGGGTCGATCGAGTCCGGCGTCACCGAATAGCCGGCAGGCATCGTTCCGTTGCCGTAGAAGGCGGCGAGCGCTTGGTTCGACAGCGGCCCGCCGGTGATCACGTCGGTCTTCTTGATGTTGTAATAATCGACCGTGAAGCTCAGCCAGCGCTTCGGCTGCAACACGATGCCGCCGGTGAAGCTGGTCGACAGTTCGGGCTTGATGTTCGGATCGCCGACCGTCGCGAAGCCGATCGAATAGCTCTGGTTGTACGAGCTGCCGCCGGTGCAGCCGGTGCCGCTTGCCGGAACCGTCGCGCCATGCTGCAGCTGGATCGAGCAGGGTGCCTTCGCCGACGTGAAGCCGATCACCGAACCGCTCAGTTCGGCGAAGCTCGGGGCGCGGAAGCCCTTGGAGAAGGTGCCGCGGATCGCGAGCTGCTTGAACGGAGTGAACTTGGCGCCGATCTTCGGCGAGAATTTGTTGTAGCCCTCCTCATAATGATCGAAGCGGCCCGAACCGTTGATCTCGAGGCTGGTCAGCACCGGCGCATTGACCTCGAAATAGCCGGATTCGACCGTACGGTGACCCGTCGCCGAATATTGGTTGAGACCGATCGTCGCCAGGCTCGGATTCTGGTTGGGATCGTTCTGCGCCTCGTAGCGGAACGAACCGCCGACGCCGAGCTGCAGCGGACCGCCGGGCAGCTGGAACAGATCCTTGGTGATCACGCCCTGGATCATGTCGAGGTCGCTGGTCGCCTGGGTCCGCACCGCGGGCGCCAGGGCGCTGCGCACCGCCGCACTGTTCTGCGTCGGATCGACGAAATTGTAGCTGCCGGTGTTGATCGCGTTGGTCAGCGCGTTGAGGTTGAGATAGCCGTTCTGGGTGATGTCGAGCCACGAATGCGCGACCGTGCCCGACACCGAATAGGTCCAGCCGTCGCCGAACGCGCCGTCGATGCCGGCCGCGCCGCGGATGACGTGGTTCTTGTAATCCGACGAACCGACGATGTCGCCGAACAGATAGCGGATCGCCGCGACCTGGCCGCTGGCTGCGAAGGGATTGTTCGGATTGAGCTGGCCGTTGCTCAGCAGCACCGGCAGGACGATGTTCTGCGTATTGGTCGGGTTCACCGACCGGATGTTGGGCGGACCGCTGGGCGCGAACACCTCGTTTTGGAAATAGGAGGCCATCAGATAGGCCTGCGTCCGGTCGTTGACCTGAACGGTAGCGTGGCCGGTGACGCCGAAGCGGGTCTGCTCGGGCTGGATCAACCCGTAATCGGCGACGGTGTTCTGCGTGCAGCCGTTGCCCGCCGCGCCGCTGACCGGCGAGGTGGTGCCGGTGCAGCCATTGGGGTTGAGCACCTGCCACGGGCCGCTGACCGCGCCGGATCCCGACAGCAGATTGCCCGGCGTCTGCTGCGTCGAGGGTGCGACGATCGCGCTGGTCGTCGACCCCGGCACGACCGATCCGGCCTGGTTGTTGTCGCCGCCGATGCTGGAAAGATCGGCGGTGTTGAGCGGGAAGCCGCGGTTGCGCGCGTAGATCGCACCGTCATGCTGATATTCGCCGCTGACGTAGAAGTTGAAGCCCTTGTCCGACAGCTTGCCGGTGCCGAGCGTCAGCGTCGCGCGCTGCTCGCCACCGTCGCCGCGCTGGCTGACCCCCGCCTCGGCGGTGCCGTAGACGCCGGTGATCTCCTTCTTCATGATGATGTTGACGACGCCGCCAATCGCGTCCGCGCCATAGCTGGACGAGGCGCCGTCCTTCAGCACCTCGACCCGGTCGACGATCGCATCGGGAATGGTGTTGAGGTCGACGAACGAGCGCTGGCCGTCGTCCGCCAGCGGATAATTGGCGGTGCGCATGCCGTCGATCAGCGTCAGCGTGGAATTGACGGTCAGGCCGCGCAGCGACACGCCCGAGGAGCCAGCGCCGAAGCCGGCCGAGAAGGCGGTCGGGATCGAGCCGCTGCTGTCCGCCGAGATCGAGCGGATCGCGTCGGAGACGGTGGTGATGCCGGCCTTGGCGAGGCTGTCCGCGGTCAGCACGGTGACCGGCGACGGCGTCTCGCTGTCGGTACGGCGGAACAGCGTGCCGGTGACGACGATGTCGGGGCCGGTCGCAGCCGCCGGTGCGGTTGATTGGGCCGCGGGGTCGGTCTGGGCGGGAGCGGTGTCGGCACTCGCCGGGGCGGTCTGTGCCAGCGCCGGCGAGACGATGACCAGGCTGCCGATCAGCGCGGCGGGAGCGATCGCGGTCATCGCGGCTCCCCGAAGCAGCACGGCGCGAGATGGGGCGACACGGAACATTCTCTTACTCCTCCACACCATGGTGTCCGCCGTATCCCCGTCGCAGTGTCGCGATGCGGTGGCGGGCACCCTATGGATGTCGTGGTGGGAGCGGGCGGGCGGCCTGTAAACGGCCCGTGGGAGGCCGCTGGATGGATCGCGGAGGCCTGTGATGACTAGGTCACGGTATATGACGTATGTGTCACCCTACACATTCGGCAACATTGCGAAATAACAGTGATAAGGCACTGATTTTGTTGTCGGAAATACACTTCTTCGGACCCTGTAAGGGACCCGTCAGCATGTTTGTGTCACCTATATGTCATTCCCGCAAAACGTCGGTTCAGCGGCCCGGCGGATAGGCGATCGTGACGATCTCATACTCCTTCTCGCCGGCCGGCAGACTCACCCGGCGCAGATCGCCGACCGCCGCGCCGCGCAGCGCCCGCGCGAGGGGGGCGTTCCAGCCGATCCGCCCGGCGCCCGCCTCCGCCTCGTCGTCGCCGACCAGGGTCAGCACCCGCTCCTGATCGTCCTCGTCGGCGATCGTCACCGTCGCCCCGAACCACGCGCGGCTGCGATCCTGCTGCTGGGCGGGATCGACGACCTTGGCCGCCTTCATCCGCTTGGACAGCCAGCCGAGCCGTCGGTCGATCTCGCGCAGCCGCTTGCGGCCATAGATATAGTCGCCATTCTCCGACCGGTCGCCGTTGCCCGCGGCCCAGGCGATCGTCTCGACCAGCGCCGGCCGCTCGGTCGCGAACAAGTGCTCATATTCGGCACGCAGCGCGGCATAGCCGGCCGGCGTGATGTAATTGGGACGGTCCATCGCCGCTCAGCCCGGCCGGTTCTTGCCGAGATACCAGCTGAGGTTGGCGGGGCCGCGGCTCTTCGCCCGCGCCGGGTTGATCAGATCGTAGACGACGGCATTCTCGAGTACGCGCTGCACGTAGTTGCGTGTCTCCATATAGGGGATCGCCTCGATCCAATCGACCATGTCGACCGTGCCGGTGCGCGGATCGCCATTGGCGCGCAGCCACTTGTTCACGTTGCCACCGCCGGCGTTATAGGCGGCGATCGCCAGCGGATAGCTGCCGTACAGGTCGAAGATGCGCTGGAAATAGCTCGACCCCAGCATCATCGACAGGTTCGGATCCTCGGTCAGCGCCGAGGCGGTGTAGGTCAGCCCCATCTTGCCCGACTGCTCGCGCGCCGTCGCCGGCATCAGTTGCATCAGGCCGCGCGCGCCGGCATGGCTGACCGCGGTGCGATCGAACTGGCTTTCCTGCCGCGCGATCGCATGGATGATCGTCCACTTGTCCTCATAGCCGGCCGGCACCGCCACCGTCGGGAAGCCGGCGGCGGAATAGTCGGTCAGCCCGTTCTGCATCGCGCTGCGCCCGACCATCACGCCGAGATCGGGCCGGTTGATCTGTCGCGACAGTTCGGCGGCGAGCAGATGGTCGGTCTCGCTCTCGGCATCGGCGGCGATCTGGCGGACGAAAGCGGTCTGGTCCTGCCAGTCGCCGACCTGCCCGAGGAAGCGCACCGCGCGCACCGTCTCGCGCCCCGCGAAGGCCTGGCGCACGGCCGGGGCGATCAGCGGTGCGCCGATCGCCGGCGGCGCGACCAGCGGCCGCCCGGTCCGCTCCAGCGCCAGCTGGCCGTAGAATTGGTCCCGATACGAGGTCGCCTGCGCATAATAGCCGCTCGCCTGCGCGCTCAGGCCGGCCGCCTCCGCCGCGCGACCGGCCCAGTAGAAGCCCTTGGCACGGGTCTGCGGCGCCATGCTGCCGCGGCCATAGCGTTCGAACATCACCATCGCATCGGCCGGCCGGCCGAGCCGCTTCAGCGCGGTCTGCCCGGCGAGCCAGACCAGGCTGGTATAGTCGTCGCGCTCGCCATAGGGCTTCTTCGACACGTCGGTGCCGGCCGGATAGGCGTCGTCGACCTGGCGCGCGATGTCATAGGCGAGCTGATACTGGCCGTCGTTCGCCGCCTCGCGCGCGACGGTGAGCAGCACCTCATACCATTTCTCGACATTGCCCGGCCGCGCGTTCAGCGTCCGTGGCCGCGCCAGATAGCTGCGCACCGTCGGCGCCGCACCGCTGTTGCGCAGCCAGGTGGCGCGGTCGGCGATGAAGCCCGGATCGTTGCCGTAGAGATCGGCGGCGGTCATCGCGACCGTCGCCGCATCCGCCGCATTGGTGCGCAGCGACAGGCGCGCCGCGAACACCGGCCGCATCGTCGCACTGGTCCAGGCGAGCTGCCGCTGCGCGACGCCGGTCGCATTCTGCCACAACAAGGCGTCCATGCGCGCGTCGTGATCGTCCGCGGTCAGCGCATTGGCGAAATAGCTCTGCACGAACGTCTCGTCCGCCGCTGCCAGCGTACCGCGACGCCAGGCCGCCCGTGCCGCCGCCTGCGCTTCGCCGACGCGGCCAAGCGCCTGCAGCGCGCGTGCCTGCGCCACGAAGCCGGTCGCGGACTGGGGCGGGAAGCGGTTGAAATAGGCGACCACGCTGGTCGGCGATCCGCTTGCCGCCTGGCGCTCCGCCGCCCGCCGGTTCGCCGCCTCGCCCGGCCAGCCGGGATGGGCCATGACGAAGCCGGCATAGCTGTCGAACGGCAGCGAGTCCGTCTGCTGCAGCGCCTTCCACTGCGCGATCGTCGCGGCGATCGCCCCGTCCTGCGGCGTCTGGGGCGCCTGCGGCGACATGTTCGCCATCTGCGTCCGATAGCGATCGAGCTGATCGGTTTGCGACGGTGCGTCCTGCTGGGGCACGGCAGCGACGCCGGCGATGGCGGTGAGAAGGAGTCCGAGCGGAAGGCTGGGTGAATGCATGGCTATAAGATAGAGGATCGCGGCCAACCTGTCCTGAACAAAGGCCGACTTTTCGCCGATTCCGTTGGGCGATCCGCCGATTCACCCGATCGGTCGCCGCCGTCGCCCGCTTGACTCGCGCCCGGCGCAGTCGCACGGCGCCGGCATGTTTTCCGGATCCATTCCCGCGCTGGTCACGCCCTTCTCTGCCGAGGGCCGGTTCGACGAGGACGCCTATCGCGCGCTGATCGACTGGCAGATCGCGGAGGGCTCGTCCGCCTTGGTGCCGTGCGGCACGACGGGCGAGGCGGCGACGCTGACCGCCGACGAGCATTTCGCCATCGTCCGCATCTGCGTCGAGCAGGCGGCGGGCCGGGTGCCGGTGATCGCCGGGGCGGGCTCCAACGACACCGCGGTCGCCGCCGCCAATCTGCAGCGCGCACGCGACGCCGGGGCGGATGCGGCGCTGATGGTGCCGCCCTATTACAACCGGCCGAGCCAGGAGGGCATCTTCCGGCATTTCGCGCAGCTCGCCAAGGACGCGCCGCTGCCGATCGTCCTGTACAACGTGCCGGCGCGAACCGTCACCGACATCCAGCCGGCGACGCTCGCCCGCATCGTCAACACCTTCCCCGACGTCTTCGTCGCAGTGAAGGACGCGAGCGGCGCGATCGCCCGCGTCTCGCAGCACCGCGCCGCTTGCCCGGACACGTTCGTCCAGCTGTCGGGCAATGACGACATGGCGCTCGCCTTCAACGCCATGGGGGGCAGGGGCTGTATCTCGGTCAGCGCCAATGTCGCGCCCCGGCTGTGCGCCGAGTTCCAGGCGGCCTGCCAGGCCGGCGACTATGCCGCGGCACTCGCCCTGCAGGACCGGCTCTACCCGCTGCACGACGCGCTGTTCACCGACGCGTCGCCGGGCCCGGTCAAATATGCGATGACCCGCGTGCGACCCGGCTTCCCGGACGGCCTGCGCCTGCCGATGACATGGCCGTCCGATGCGTCGCGCGCGGCGGTCGATGCGGCGCTGGCGCACGCCGGCCTCGTTTGAACCGAAGGGCGCTTCCCCTCCGCGCGATTGAACCCTACATCGCATCGCAATGTCGCGTCCCAAGCCCGCCACCTTCGACAAGAAGAAGATCGTCGCCGAGAACCGCAAGGCCCGGTTCGAATATAGCATCGACACCGTCTACGAGGCGGGCATCGCGCTGACCGGCACCGAGGTGAAGTCGCTGCGCTTCGGCGAGGGGTCGATCGCCGAGAGCTATGCCGAGGTGCGCGACGGGCAGGTGTGGCTGGTCAATTCCAACGTGCCCGAATTCAGCCACGGCAACCGCTTCAACCATGAGGCGAAGCGGCCGCGCAAACTGCTGCTGCACGAGCGCGAGATCAACAAGCTGCACGGCGCCGTCGCGCGTGAGGGCATGACGCTGGTCCCGCTGTCGGTCTATTTCAACGGCCGCGGCCGCGCCAAGGTCGAGCTGGCGCTCGCCAAGGGCCGCAAGACGCACGACAAGCGCGAGGCGATCAAGGAACGCGACTGGAAGCGAGACGCGGCGCGCATCATGCGCGACCGCGGCTGATGCCCGCGGCCGGGGCGTCGGTCTGGCAGCGTCTGGCCGCCTGGGGCCACCGCAATCTCCCCACCCGCGAATCGATGGAATCGAGTTGGCTGCTGCGCCCGGTCGCGCATCGCGTCCTCGATCCCGGCCTGTGGCGCTTCACCCGCCGATCGGTGCCGCGCGGGGTCGCGCTCGGCGTCATCGCCGGCTTCCTGTTCCCGGTCGCGCAGATCGCCGTCGCGGCGCTGTTCGCCCTGCCGTTCCGGGCCAATGTGCCGGTGGCGGCGCTGACCACCTTCATCACCAACCCGTTCACGACGCCGTTCCTGTGGTATGTCGCCTATCGGATCGGCGCCTGGCTGCTGCGCAGCGAGGCGGCGACCATCGCCCAGCCGGTGACGGAGGCGGCGACCGGCTGGCTGCATTGGTTGACCAGCACCTTCCACTGGCTGTGGGCGCAGGGGCCGGCATTCGGCCTGGGCCTGCTCACCCTGACGGCGCTCTGCGCCCTGGCCGGCTACGCCGCCTCGGCGCTCGGCTGGCGGCTGTGGATTGCGCGTAAGTGGCGGCATCGACACGCAAAATCTGGCGATTGACGAGGCGTCTTAACCAGTTACAACACGCAGTATCCGATGTTACTTTCTCAAGGACCAACGATGCGCAAAACGGTTCTCGCCGCCTGTCTGCTTGCCTCCGCCGCCACCGGTGCCGTCTACGCCCAGACCGCCACGACCGGCGCGACCGCGACCGCGCCGGGCAAGCCGCAGCTCGGCGACTTCGGCGTCGACCTGAGCGCGATGGACAAGGCCGTGTTGCCGGGCAACGACTTCTATAATTACATCAACGGCGCCTGGATGAAGCGCACCGAAATCCCCGCCGACCGCGCCAGCTGGGGCGGCTTCGCGATCCTCGCCGACCTGTCGGAGAAGCGGACGCGTCAGGTGATCGAGGACGCCGCCGCGGCCCCGTCGAGCAACGGTGCGATGAGCATCAACGACAAGATCGGCGTCACCTACGCGACCTTCATGGATCAGGCCGCGATCGAAAAGGCGGGCGCAGCACCGCTGCAGCCGCGCCTCGCCAAGATCGCCGCGATCAACTCGCAGGCGGATCTCGCCAAGGCGTTCGCCGAGGCGACGATGCACGGCATCGACGTGCCGGTTGGCGCGGGTATCGAGCAGGACCTCAAGGACAATACCGTCTATGCAGTCTACATGAGCCAGGGCGGGCTGGGCCTGCCCGACAAGGACTATTACCTCAAGGACGATCCCAAGTTCGCCGAGGCGCGGACCAAGTACGTCACCTATATCGCCGACATGATGCGCCTCGCCGGCCAGCCCGACCCGCAGGGCTCGGCGCAGCGGATCTACGACCTCGAGAAGCAGATCGCCCAGGTCCATTGGGATCGCGCCGAACTGCGCCAGGTCGAAAAGGGCTACAATCCGATGCAGGTGGCGCAGCTCGCCACCGCCATGCCGGGCTTCGACTGGCAGGGCATGCTCGCCGCGCAGGGGCTGGGCAGCCAGACCCGCGTCATCGTCGGCCAGCCGTCGGCGCTGACCGGCACCGCCAAGATCATCGTCGCGACGCCGCTGCCGGTGTGGAAGGAATATCTGGCGTTCCACACCATCTCCAACGCCGCGCCGCTGCTGTCGTCGCCCTTCGTCAACACCCAGTTCGCCTTCTACGGCACCACGCTGAACGGCACGCCGCAGCTCAAGGACCGCTGGAAGCGCGGCGTCGCGCTGGTCAACGGCAGCCTCGGCGAGGCGGTCGGCCAGGTCTATGTCCAGAAGTATTTCCCGCCCGAGTCGAAGGCCAAAGCGGATGAGCTGGTCCGCAACCTGATCGCGGCGATGGACATTCGTCTGTCGAAGCTGGAATGGATGGCACCCGAGACCAAGGTCAAGGCGCGGGCGAAGCTCGCCGCCTTCACGCCGAAGATCGGTTATCCGAACAAGTGGCGCGACTATTCGACGCTGCAGGTCGTCAAGGGTGACGTGCTGGGCAATGCCGATCGCGTCGCCGAATTCGAATATCGGCGCCAGCTCAACAAGATCGGCAAGCCGGTCGACCGCAGCGAATGGTTCATGACGCCGCAGACGGTCAACGCCTATGCCAATCCGCTGATGAACGAGGTCGTGTTCCCGGCCGCGATCCTGCAGCCGCCGTTCTTCGACCCGAACGCCGATCCGGCGGTCAACTATGGCGCGATCGGCGCGGTGATCGGTCACGAGCTGAGCCACCATTTCGATGACCAGGGCCGCAAGTTCGACCCGAAGGGCAATTTCTCCGACTGGTGGACGCCGCAGGACGTCACCCGCTTCAATGCGCTGACCGACAAGGTCGTCGCGCAATATGGCGCCTACGAGCCGATCCCCGGCAGCCATGTCAACGGCAAGCTGACGCTCGGCGAGAACATGGCCGATCTCGCCGGCATCAACGTCGCCTATGACGCCTATCAGCTGTCGCTGAAGGGCAAGAAGGCACCGGTGATCGATGGCTACACCGGCGACCAGCGCTTCTTCATGGGCTTCGGCCAGGTCTGGCAGACCAAGGCGCGCGAGGCGTCGATCAAGAACCAGCTGACCACCGATCCGCATACCCCGGGCCAGTGGCGCGCCTATGTCGTGCGCAACCTCGATCCCTGGTACGGGGCGTTCAGCGTCAAGCCGGGTCAGACCTATTATCTGGCGCCGCAGGACCGTATCCACATCTGGTAAGCGGCGAGGGGGGCGCGCGGGAACCGCCGCCCCTCCGCCATCGGGCGGGCGGTGGCCACGCATCGCGCCGCAACACGGGCGCGCCACATCGGGCACATGCGTGACGGCGTCACGTCGAGCCGGGCCCGCCGATCCCGTAAACAGGACATTTGGGAGGATGAGAATGAGAACGTTGCTGATTGCCGGCCTGCTTGGCGCCACCGCCGTCGCCGGCGTCGTCCATGCACAGAATGCGGCCTCCACCGCCGCCACCGGCGCGCCGCAGATCGGCCGCTTCGGCTTCGACGAACAGGGCATGGACAAGTCGGTCGCCCCCGGTGACGATTTCTATGCCTTCGCCAACGGCACCTGGGCCAAGACCACCGCGATCCCGGCGGACAAGGCGAGCTTCGGCGCGTTCGACACGCTCGCCGACCTGTCGCGCGACCGCACCCGCGGCATTCTCGAGGCGGCGGCGAAGCAGAAGGGGTCGAAGATCGGCACCGCTTATGCGACCTATCTCGACACCCAGACGATCGATGCCAAGGGACTCGCGCCGGTCAAGCCGTGGCTCGACAAGATCAAGGCGTCCACCAAGGCCAATTACGCGTCACTGATCGCGGAGGCCGATCGCAACGGCGTTGGCGTGCCGTTCGGCGCGGGCGTCGGTCAGGACGACAAGGCGCCCGAGACCTATATCGTCGAGATGCGCCAGTCCGGGCTCGGCCTGCCCGATCGCGATTATTACCTCGAGGCGAAGAACGCCAAGGAGAAGGCGGCCTACGAGGCGCATATCGCCAAGATGTTCACCCTCGCCGGCGAGCCCAATGCCGCCGCGCGCGCCAAGGCGCTGGTCGATTTCGAGACCCAGATCGCCCAGGTGAGCTGGACGCGGATCGACAGCCGCGACGCCAACAAGACCTACAACAAGATGTCGGTGGCGCAGCTGGTGCAGAGCGCGCCCGGCTTCGACTTCGTCACCTATCTCAAGGGCATCGGTACGCCGGTCGACACGCTGATCGTGTCGCAGCCGAGCGCGATCACGGGCATCGCCCGGCTGGTCGCCGCGGCACCGATCCAGGTGCTGCAGGATCAGTTGCTGCTGCGCACGCTCGACGGCTATGCCAGCGTCCTGCCGAGCGCCTTCGACCAGGAGCAGTTCGCCTTCTACGGCACGACCTTGTCCGGCACGCCGCAGCAGGAGGACCGGTGGAAGCGGGCGGTCGGCTTTGCCAGCGGTGCGCTGTCGGACGACGTCAGCAAGCTCTATGTCGCGCGCTATTTCCCGCCGGAGACCAAGGCGGCGGCCGACCAGTTGGTGCGCAACGTGCTCGCCGCCATGGGCAAGCGCATCGACGCGCTGGAATGGATGGCGCCGGAAACCAAGGTCAAGGCGCATGCCAAGCTCGCCGCCTTCACCCCCAAGATCGGCTATCCGAGCCGCTGGCGCGACTATGGCGCGCTGAAGATGGTGTCCGGCGACGCCTTCGGCAACGCGCTGCGCGCCCGCCGGTGGAACCACGACTATAACGTCCAGCATCTCGGCAAGCCGCTGCAGCGCTGGGAATGGGGCATGACCCCGATGACGGTCAACGCTTATGCCAATTTCGGCATGGTCGAGATCGTCTTCCCCGCCGCGATCCTGCAGCCGCCGTTCTTCGATCCCAAGGCGGATCCGGCGGTCAATTACGGCGGTATCGGCGCCGTGATCGGCCACGAGCTCAGCCACCATTTCGACGACCAGGGTTCGAAATACGACGCCCACGGCCAGCTCACCGACTGGTGGACACCGCAGGACGTCGCCCGCTTCAAGGCGCTGACCCAGCAGCTCGTCGACCAGTATGACGCTTACGAGCCGCTGCCCGGCATGCACGTCAAGGGCGCGTTGACGCTCGGCGAGAATACCGCCGACCTCGCCGGCCTGTCGGTCGCCTATGACGCCTACAAGGCGTCGCTCGGCGGCAAGCCGGCACCGACGATCGACGGCTTCACCGGCGACCAGCGCTTCTATCTTGGCTGGGCACAGGTGTGGCGGCGCAACTATCGCGAGGCCAACCTCAAGCAGCGGCTGATGACCGATCCGCATTCGCCGTCCGAGCAGCGCGCCTGGGTCGTCCGCAACCTCGACCCCTGGTACGCCGCCTACAATCCGGCGCCGACCGGCAAGCTGGTCCTGCCGCCGGAAAAGCGCGTCCGTATCTGGTAACTCCGCCTTCCCCCTCCCGCGCATCGGGAGGGGGCGTCGCCGGGGCGCTATCCGCTTGACGGCGGTGGCTCCCCGGCCCGAAGAACGCGGCAATGGCCTCGCTTCCATTCCCTGCCGGTCCGTCCCCCGTTCGCGCGGCCGCCCTGGTCGCTGCCGGCACCGCGCTGGCGGCGGGCCTGGTCGTGTTCCTGCTGGTAGGCAGTGCCTGGATCGCCGCCGGCTTCCTCGCCGCCGCGCTCGCCGTCGCGGGCATCGCGATCGCCGTCCGCCTGCTCGCGCCGGTTGCTGCCGTCGAGGCGCGCAGCATCGACTGGGGCTTCACCCGCGCCATCGCCCAGGCGAGCGGCGACGCGATCGCGATCACCGACCGCGCCGGCCGCCTGGTCTGCGCCAACGACGCCTACGATCTGCTGTTCGCCGGTTTCCCGACCCCGCCCGGGCTGCCGCTCGATGATGATGGCGTCGCCCGGCTCAGCGAGGCCGGCCGTACCGCCTGGCGCGACGGGATGGGCGAAGTCGCCGGCCTCGGCACGCTCGGCCGTCGGCTGACTGCCCAGGTCACCCGGGCCGGTGAAGATGGCGACTTGCTGATCTGGCGGTTCGCCGTCGTCGAACAGCGCGATCTCGCCGCCTCGGCCGAGCAGTTTCTTGCCGGCCCGGCGGGCGATCGGCTCGGCGCCGCGGGCGTGATGGCGGCGTTGCTCGGCCCGGACGGCCGGGTCCGCGCCGCCAATCGCGTCCTCGCCTTGCGTGCGCTCGGCGCGCCGGGGCGGCTGGAGGGGCGCGACTTCGGCCGCCTGCTGATCACCGACAGCCGCCGCCTCGTCCGCTTCGAGCGGGAGGGCCTCGACGGCACGCCGCTCCGCGTCGTCCAGATCCCGTTCCTCGAGGGGCAGGACGCGCCCGTCCTCGTCATGCTGCTCGACGACGAGGACAGCGCCCCGGCGATCGGCGCCAGCGCCTCGGCGCACGTCCGCAGCCTGGTCAGCCTGATGCCGTTCGGCATGGCACTGGTCGACCGCGAGGGTCGCTTCCTGCAGATGAACGACGCCTTCGTCCGCGCCGGACAGGTCGACCCCCAGGCGCCGCCGCTCTATCCCGGCGACCTGGTGGTGCGCGAGGACAAGGCGGCGGTGGCGGATGCGATCCGGCGCTTCGCCAGCGGGGCGACCCATTCGTCCGACATGGCCGTCCGCCTGAAGGAACATCCCGAGGAGCCAGTGGTGCTGACCATCGCCGGCGCGCGCGGGCTGGGCGATGCCGCCGTGTTGCTCAGCCTCAAGGACAATAGCGAGGAAAGCCGGTTGAAGCGCGAGGTCGCGCAGGCGACCAAGATGCAGGCGGTGGGCCAGCTCGCCGGCGGCGTCGCGCACGATTTCAACAACATCCTGACCGCGATCATCGGTCATTGCGACCTGATGATGATGCGCCATTCGCCCGGCGACAGCGATTACGACGACATCCAGCAGATCCGCACCAATTCCAACCGTGCCGCCAGCCTGACCCGCCAGCTGCTCGCCTTCAGCCGGCAGCAGACGCTGCGCCCGCAGGTGTTGCAACTGCCCGATGTCGTCGCCGAGGTGTCGAGCCTGCTCAAGCGGCTGATGGGCGAGCAGATCCGCCTCGATGTCAGTCATGGCCGCGGCCTCGGTGCGGTGCGTGCCGATCCGGGACAGCTCGAGCAGGTCGTCGTCAACCTCGCGGTCAATGCCCGCGACGCGATGCTCGCCACCAATCCGCGCGGCGGCGGCACGCTGACCATCCAGACCAAGGCGGTCAGCGCCGCCGAGGTACGGGCGATGGCATCCGACATCCTGCCCGTCGCCGAATATACCGCGCTGATCGTCAGCGACACCGGCACCGGCATCCCGCCCGAGGTGCTGCCCAAGATCTTCGAGCCCTTCTTCACCACCAAGGAGGTGGGCAAGGGCACCGGCCTCGGCCTGTCGACCGTCTATGGCATCGTCAAACAATCGGGCGGCTGGATCTTCGCCGATTCCAAGCCGGGCGAGGGGGCGGTCTTCTCCATCTATCTGCCCGTCCACGCCGCCGGCACCGCGGCCCGGCCGCAGCCGCAGCGTCCCGCCCCCAAGCCGGTCGAGATGTGGGGCACCGGCACCATCCTGCTGGTCGAGGACGAGGACATGGTCCGCGCCGTCGCCGAACGCGCGCTGACGCGGCAGGGCTATACGGTGATGACCGCAGAGAATGGCGAGGCGGCGCTCGACCTGCTCGACCGCAACGGCCGGCCCGATCTGCTGATCAGCGACGTCGTCATGCCGACGATGGACGGGCCGACGATGGTCCGCCATGCGCGCGACCGCTACCCCGACCTGCCGATCATCTTCATGTCCGGCTATGCCGAGGAGCAATTGCGCAAATCGATCGACATCGACAATGTCGCCTTCCTGCCCAAGCCCTTCTCGGTGCAGCAACTGGCCGAGGCGGCGCGCGACGTTCTGGTCTCGACCTGACACGGCAGGCGCGAACAAGCTGTTGGCAAAGCGCGACGAGCCGCGATAAGGCGCGACCATGCCAGCGCCGACCCAAATCCTGATCGTCGAGGACGAGCCCCTGATCGCCATGATGCTCGAGGATTTCCTCGACGTGCTCGACAAACAGCATGCCGGTACCGTCGACTCCGTCGCCAGCGCACTGGCGCGGGTGCAGGACGGCGGCATCGACGCCGCGATCCTCGACGTCAATCTGCGCGGTGGCGAAAAGAGCACCCCGGTCGCCGAGGCACTGGCCGCCCAGAATATTCCGTTCGTCTTCGCGACCGGCGGCGGCGACGACAGCGTCGACGCGCAATTCCGGGACCGGCCGGTCCTCCAGAAGCCGTTCACCATGGACGGGGTGGCGAAGGCGCTCGACGGCCTCTGATTCATCGCGGCGACAGCCCTGCCGCCGCGGATCGTGACGCATCTGTCACGGAACTTGCGGCCGCGCGAAACGCTCGGTCGCCATGACCGAACAGCCCATAGCCATCGTCACCGGCGGTGAATCCGGAATCGGCGCGGCCTGCGTCCAGGCCTTGGCCGCGGCCGGCGCCCGCGTCGCCTTCACCTATTTCAAGGACAGATCGGCCGCCGACCAGGTCGCCGACCACGCGGGCGGTGCCGGCCACGCCCTTGCCGTGCAATGCGACGTCGGTGACGAGGCGGCGGTCGAGGCGCTGTTCGCGGAGACCGAGAAGGCGTTCGGGACCGCCAATTGGCTGGTCAATTCCGCCGGACTCAACATGAGCGGCGTCCGCCTCGTCGACATGGAGCTGGCGCAGTTCGATCGCGTCCTCCACGCCGATCTGGTCGGCCCGTTCCTCACCTGCCGCCGCTTCGCCCGCGCGCTGACCGGCGCCAAGCTGGGCGGGCGGATCGTCAACATCTCCTCGATCCACGAACGCGCGCCGCGTGCCGGCGGCGTCGATTATGACGCGGCCAAGGGTGGCTTGGCGCAGCTCACCGCGACGCTGGCGCTCGAACTCGCGCCGCAGCAGATCGCGGTGAACGGCGTCGCGCCCGGCATGATCCTGACGCCGATGAATGAAAAGGCGGTCGAAGACGTCGATTATCGCCGCAAGCTCGAAGCGAATATCCCATGGGGCCGAGCCGGTCGCCCGGACGAGGTCGCCGCCCTGGTCGCCTTCTTGCTGTCGCCGGCCGCCGATTACATCACCGGCACGACCGTGACGATCGACGGCGCCTTGGCGCAGGTCGTGGCACCGGGAGCCTGATTCGATCATGCCGACCTATGCCGTCGAACAGCTCGACGCCGTCACCATCGCGCCCGGTTCGCCGCTCGACGGCATGGACCTGATGAGCCCCTTTGTCTGGGCGGAGGGTGGCCGCTACCGCATCCTGGTGCGCGGCGTGCCCGATCCGCTCGGGCCGCACGATCCGACCGGGCTGATCGCCAGCGGCTGGAGCCACGATGGCCTGCACTTCACGCTCGACCAGACGATCGCGATCGGCCCCGGCAGCGATCCGGCGGACGCGGACGCCGGCGGTTGCGAGGACCCGACCGCCGTAACCGATGCAGACGGTCAGTATGTCGTCTATTACACCGGGGTCGACGCGGCTCGCGCGCAAGGCGTGATGATCGTCGCCACCGGCCCGTCGCTCGATCGGCTCACCAAGCAGCGCATCGTGCTCGCCGCCCCGCCCGGAGAGGGCAACATCAAGGAAGCGACCGTCGTGCAGACGCCGTCCGGCGACTGGCGCCTGTTCTACGAATATGCCGCTGCGGAAGAGGGCGGGGTCGGTGCCTCGCGGGTCGGCATCGCTGCGGCGAGCCGATTGCACGACCGCTGGCAGTCGCTCGCCGACCCGTTTCCGATCCGCGCCGGGGCTTGGGACAATTGGCATCTGTCGACCGGGCCGATCTGCCAATTGCCCGGCGCCGACCCGGTGATGTTCTACAATGGCGCGACGGTCGATGCGCGCTGGCGGATCGGCTGGATCAGCTTCTCGGCCGATTATACTGCGGTGACCGGCCGCGGCCTCGAACCCGTCATCCTGCCGCCGCCACCGGTCGATCGCAGTAAGACCGACATCGCCTTCGCCGCCTCGACGATCATCGAGGACGGGATGATCTCCCTCTATTATTCGCTGGAGGATCGGACGCTGCACCGCGCGCGTATCCGTTATTACGCGTAACAAGCTTGCGTTTGAGGCGGGTCTTGCGCAATAGGCCTGCGCCATGACCCGTTTCGACAAGTCCCGCCTGCCAAGCCGCCACGTGTCGGTTGGCCCCGAACGCGCACCGCATCGTTCCTATTACTACGCCATGGGCATCGACGAGGCGGACATCGCCAAGCCCTTCGTCGCGCTCGCCAGCGCCGGCAACAATTCGGCGCCGTGCAACACGACGCTCGACGCCCAGGCCGACGCGGCGCAGTCCGGTGTGGTGCAGGGCGGCGGCCTGCCGCGCCGCTTCAACACCATCACCGTCACCGATGGCATCGCCATGGGCCATCAGGGGATGAAGGCCAGCCTGGTCAGCCGCGAGGTGATCGCCGATTCGGTCGAACTCAGCGTCCGCGGCCATTGCTATGACGCGTTGGTCGGCTTCGCCGGCTGCGACAAGTCGCTGCCCGGCATGATGATGGCGATGCTGCGGCTCAACATCCCGTCGATCTTCGTCTACGGCGGCTCGATCCTGCCCGGCCGCTTCCAGAACCGCGACGTCACCGTCGTCGACGTCTTCGAGGTGGTCGGCAAATATGCCGCCGGCGCCTGTCCGTTGTCGGAGGTGCACGAACTCGAGAAGGTCGCCTGTCCCGGCCACGGCGCCTGCGGCGGCCAGTTCACCGCCAACACCATGGCCTGCGTCGGCGAGGCGATCGGGCTCAGCCTGCCGAACAGCAACATGACGCCGGCCCCCTATAGCAGCCGCGAACAGATCGCCGTCGCGGCCGGCGCGCAGGTGATGGAGCTGGTCGAGCGTCAGCTGCGCCCCCGCGACATCTGTACCCGCGCCGCCTTCGTCAACGCCGCGCGCGTCGTCGCCGCCACCGGCGGGTCGACCAACGCCGCGCTGCACCTGCCGGCGATGGCGAATGAGGCGGGCATCGACTTCGATCTGTTCGACGTCGCCGAGGCGTTCAAGTCGACTCCCTATATCGCCGACCTCAAGCCCGGCGGCCGCTATGTCGCCAAGGACATGTACGAGGCGGGCGGCGTCTACATGCTGATGAAGACGATGCTGGCGGGCGGTCTGCTCGACGGTGACTGTCTGACCGTCACCGGCAAGACGCTCGGCGAGAACATCGACCAGGTGACGTGGAATCCCGACCAGAAGGTGATCTACGACGTCAGGACGCCGATCACCCCGACCGGTGGCGTCGTCGGCCTGCGCGGCAGCCTCGCCCCGGACGGCGCGATCGTGAAGGTCGCCGGCATGCACCGCCTCCAGTTCGAAGGCCCTACGCGCTGCTTTGATCGCGAAGAGGACGCCTTCGCCGCGGTCGAGGCGCGTGAGATCCGCGAGGGCGAGGTGATCGTCATCCGTTACGAAGGACCGAAGGGCGGCCCCGGCATGCGCGAGATGCTGTCGACCACCGCCGCGCTCTACGGCCTCGGCATGGGTGAGAAGGTCGCGCTGATCACCGACGGCCGCTTCTCGGGCGGCACCCGCGGCTTCTGCATCGGCCACGTCGGTCCGGAGGCGGCGGAGGGTGGTCCGATCGCGCTGGTCGAGGATGGCGATACGATCCGCATCGATGCCGAGGCGGGGACGATCGATCTGCTCGTCGCCGACGACGTGCTCGCCGATCGCCGCGCGGCGTGGCGGCCGCGGATGAACGATTACCAGTCGGGCGCATTGTGGCGCTATGCCCAGAACGTCGGACCAGCCTGGCGCGGCGCCGTCACCCATCCGGGAGCGCGCGCCGAAACCCATGTCTTTGCGGACATCTGATGTCGTCGCGGCGGGCGGGCTGATCCTGCTCGCCGCCTGTTCGCGCGGCGACGACCGCACCGCCAATACCCAGGCGCTGGCCGGTTTCGAGGCACAGCAGCGCGCCGCGGCGGAGGATGACGGCCGCATCCTGTGCGCGCACGGCGATGCCGCATGGGCGCGCGCCTGTACCGTGGAGCAGACGCAGACGGCGGCGGGTTTGGTGCTGACCGTGCGCCATGCCGACGACGGGCGCTTCCATCGCCTGCTCGTGACCCGCGATGGCCGCGGCGTGGCGGCCGCTGACGGCGCGCAGCCGGCGGCCGTCCGTGTCGTCGACAGCGGTATCGAGGTGACGATCGCCGGCGACCGCTACCGCCTGCCCGCGACCGTGCGGGGCCGCTCGTGATCCCGATCGAAGGCTGGCCGATCCTTGCCACTGACGAAATGCGGGCGGTGGAGGCGCGCCTGTTCGCGGGCGGGGTCACGACCGACGCGCTGATGGCGAGGGCGGGGCAGGGGATCGCCCTGGCGGTGCATCGCTTCGCCACCGCGGCCGAGGTGCTAGTCCTCTGCGGCACCGGCAACAACGGCGGCGACGGCTATGTCGCCGCGGCCGCGCTGCGCCGCCTCGGGCACGCCGTTCGCGTCGCCGCTAGCGGCCAGCCGCGTACGGACGTCGCGACCCGCGCCCGCGCGCAGTGGCAGGGGCCGGTCGAACCGCTCGCGGATGCCGCACCGGCGCCGATCGTTGTCGACGCCATCGTCGGCATCGGCGCGACGCGGCCGCTGGCCGACGCGATCGATGCACCGCTCGCCCGCTTGCGTGCCGCGGCGAGGATGATGATCGCGGTCGATCTGCCCAGCGGGGTGACGACCGACACCGGCGAACTGCCGCCCTGGCTCGGCGATGCCGCGGTCGACCTGACGCTCGCTCTCGGTGCGGTGAAGCCCGCGCATGTCCTGCAACCCGGCGCACGCGGCTGCGGGACCGTCCGGCTGATCGACATCGGGCTCGCCATCGCGGAGCCGGCGGTGTCGGTCGCAGCCAAGCCGCACTTTCGCGACCCCGGCCCGGCCTCCCACAAATACAGCCGCGGTATGGTTGCGATCGTCACCGGCGGCATGGCCGGCGCCGCGCGGCTGGCGGGCGAGGCGGCATTGCGCGCCGGTGCCGGCTATGTCGCGCTCTATGGTGACGAGGGGCAGGGCGGCCCCGCCGCCATCGTCCATCGCCCCTTCGATCCCGCCGCGCTGCACGACCACCGGATCGGGGCCATCGTCATCGGCCCCGGCCTCGGTCGCGACGATGCCGCCAGGGCCAGGGTCGCCGCGGTGCTTTCCGACCACGATCACCCGCTGCTGGTCGACGGCGACGCGCTGCATCTCGTCACGCCCGCGGCGCTGCGGGCACACGGCGGCCGGATCGTGCTGACTCCGCACGCCGGCGAATTCGAGGCGCTGTTCGGCGACGGCGACGGCACAGCGATGGACCGCGCCCGCGACGCGGCGCGGCGATCCGGCGCGATCGTCGTGCTCAAGGGGCCGACGACCATCGTCGCGTCGGCCGAGCGTGCCGAATTGCTGCCCGGCGGTAATCCGTGGCTGTCGACGGCGGGGACCGGGGACGTTCTTGCCGGCGCGATCGCCGCGCAGCTCGCCCATCCGCACGCCGATCCCTTCGCAGCGGCGGTCGCCGGCGTCTGGCTGCACGCCCGCGCCGCGCGCCTGTCCGGGAAAAGCTTCATCGCCGATGACTTGGCAAGCGCGCTCACCGCCGCCAGAGCGGGCGCGTGACCGACACCGATACGATCCTGCGCGTCGCCGCCCGTGGCGACGGCATCACCGCCGACGGGCGCCATGCCGCCTTCGCCGCGCCCGGCGACCGCCTTGCCGCCGACGGCAGCGTCATCGCGGGGCCGCACCATCAGCAGCCGCCGTGCCGCCATTTTCCCGAATGCGGCGGCTGCCAGCTGCAGCATCTCGACGATGCCAGCTACGCGGCGTTCTGCACCGACCGCATCGTCTCGGCGCTCGACGCTCAGGGCCTTAACGCGCCGATGCGCGCGCCGGCATTGTCGCCGCCCAACACCCGACGACGCGCGACGCTGCACGCCGAGGCCAAGGGCGGGCGCGTGCTGATCGGCTTCACCGCCGCCAAGAGCCATGCGATCGTCGACATCGCCGAATGCCATATTCTCGCGCCCGAGCTGTTCGCGCTGGTCGCGCCGCTCCGCGGCATGCTGCAGCGGCTGAAACTGCGCCGCCGCGCTGACATCCACCTGACGCTCGCCGACCAGGGCGTCGACCTGCTCGTCACCGGCCTCAGCGCGGACGGGCTCGCCGCGGCCGAGGCGATCACCCGCTTCTGCGAGACGCATCGCATCGCCCGCTTCGCGCTCGACGATGGTCTCGGTCCCGAGACGCGCTGGGAGCCGCAGGGCGTGACGATCACGCTTGGCGGCGTGCCGGTGCCGCTGCCCCCCGCCGCCTTTCTGCAGGCGACGCGCGAGGGCGAGGCGACGCTGGTTGCTGCGATGCGCGAGGCGGTGGCGGGCGCGGCGACGGTCGCCGATCTGTTTGCCGGTCTCGGCACCTTCGCGCTTGCGCTGCCGGCCAAGGTCTATGCCGCCGAAGGGGCACGCGACGCCCTGTTCGCGCTCAAGGCGGCCGCCGGCCGCGCCCAGCGGCCCGTCTTCGCCGAGCATCGCGATCTCTACCGCCGCCCGCTCACCGTCGCGGAGCTCGACCGGTTCGAGGCGGTCGTCCTCGACCCGCCGCGCGCCGGCGCCCGCGACCAGGTCGAGGCGCTCGCCGCCTGCCAGGTGCCGGTGGTCGGCTATGTCTCGTGCAACCCGAGCAGCTTCGCGCGCGATGCCAAGGCAATGGTCGACAAGGGCTGGCGGCTCGACTGGGTCCAGCCGGTCGGCCAGTTCCGCTGGTCGACGCATGTCGAACTGGCGGCGCGCTTCGTGCGCTGATCAGTCGGGGTAGACGGCGGCCACGAAGAACAGCCCGTCAGGCGGCGCGTTGAGGCCGAGCCGCGCCCGGTCGCGCGCCGCCAGCGCGATGCCGACATCGTCGGGCGACCAGCGCCCCATGCCGACCAGGGCGAGGCAGCCGACCATCGAGCGCACCTGATGGTGCAGGAACGAGCGCGCCTCGGCGAACACCGTCACCCGCTCGCCCGCGCGCTGCACTTCGAGCCGGCCCAGCGTGCGCACCGGCGAATCCGCCTGGCAATGCGCCGAGCGGAAGGTGGTGAAGTCATGCCGGCCCACCAGTCGCCGCGCGCCGGCCTGCATTGCTGCCGCATCGAGCGGCTGCGGCACCTGCCACGCCAGTCCCGCCTCGACGGTCAGCGGCGCACGCCGGTTGACAATGCGATATTCGTAGGCGCGCCCCAGACAGGAGAAGCGCGCGTGCCAATCGTCGGCGACGACGTCGCAGGCGAGGATCGCCACCGGCGCCGGCCGCAGCAGCGCGTTCAGCGCCTCCATCAGCCGGAACGGCGCGATCGGCTTGGCGATGTCGACATGGGCGCGCATCCCCAGGCCGTGGACGCCCGCATCGGTCCGTCCGGCGCAATGCACCGCCGCCGCCTCGCCGGTAACCGCCAGCACCGCCCCCTCGATCGCGCCCTGCACGCTCGGACCGTGCGCCTGCCGTTGCCAGCCCATGAACGGCCGGCCATCATATTCGACGGTCAGCGCGAACCGCGTCAAAGCGCGGTGTCCGTCGGGATCGGGAAGCCGCGCAGCATCTCCTCGGCGCTGGTCACGCCGCGGCCGGCACGCTGCGCCAGCGTCGCACGCACCGCGCCGTCGCCGCAGGCGATGGTCAGCCGATCGTCGACCGTCTCGCCCGCGCCGCCCGGGAAGGTGAACGGCAGCACGTCGCAGGCGAGCAGCTTGATCCGCTCGCCACGCACCTCGAACCAGGCGCCGGGGGCGGGGTTCATCGCGCGCACCAGCCGCTCGACGGCGACCGCGCTCTGCGTGAAGTCGATCCGCGCCTCCGCCTTGTCGATCTTGGCGGCATAGGTGACGCCCTCGTCGCGCTGCGCGACCGCGGGATGCGCGTCGAGATCGCCGAGCACCTCGACCATCAATCGCGCGCCGAGTGCCGCCAGCTCGCCGGTCAGTTCGCCCGCGGTCTTGTGGTCCACCGCGACGTGGCCCTCGAGCCGCACCGGCCCGGTATCCAGCCCGGCCTCCATCTGCATGATGCCGACGCCGGTTTCCGTATCGCCCGCCAGGATCGCCCGCTGCACCGGCGCCGCTCCGCGCCAGCGCGGCAGCAGCGAGCCGTGGACGTTGAGACAGCCATGCTTCGGCACCGCCAGCACCGCCTTGGGCAGGATCAGGCCATAGGCCGCGACCACCGCCACGTCGGGCGCCAACGCCGCGAACGCCGCCTGCGCCTCGGCATCCTTCAACGAGACCGGCGTGCGCACCGGCACGCCCAGCGCCTCCGCCCGCTGCTGGACGGGGGAGGGGACGAGCTCGCGACCCCGTCGACCGCCGGGGCGCGGCGGCTGGCTGTAGGCGGCGACGATCTGATGCCCCGCGGCGACCAGCGCCTCCAGCGTCGGCACCGCGAATTCGGGAGTTCCCATGAAGACGATCCGCATCGCGCACCTTCAACGCGCTGGCGGCGGGCGGCGCAACCCCCTATCTGTTCCCCATGGCGTCTCCCGAAATCGAAGCGCTCACCCAGGCGCTGGCGCGTCTGCCCGGCCTTGGTCCCCGTTCGGCCCGGCGCGCCGTGCTGCATCTGCTCAAGAAGCGCGAGGCCGCGCTCGGTCCGCTGCGCGCCGCGCTCGAGGCGGTCGACGAGCGGCTGGAGACCTGCGCGACCTGCGGCAATGTCGACACCGCCAATCCTTGCGCGATCTGTGCCGACCCGCGCCGCGACCAGCGCTCGCTGTGCGTGGTCGAGGAGGTCGCCGATCTCTGGGCGCTGGAACGCTCGCGCCTATTTCCGGGCCGCTTCCACGTGCTCGGTGGCCGCCTGTCGGCACTGGAGGGTGTCCGGCCGGAGGATTTGGCGATCGACGCGCTGGTCCGCCGGATCGAGGCGGGCGGTATCGACGAGGTCGTGCTGGCGATGAATGCGACGCTCGAAGGACAGACCACCGCCCATTACCTGGCCGACCGGATCGAACGCTTCCCGGTCCGCGTCACCCAGCTCGCCCACGGCCTGCCGGTCGGCGGCGAACTCGACTATCTCGACGAGGGCACGCTGGCGCAGGCGCTGCGGGCCCGCCGCCCCGTGGCGTGATGCCGCCGGCTTGACGCCCCGCCCGCCGCGCCATAGCTGACCCGCCATGGCTGTCCTCCCCATCGTCGAAGTTCCCGATCCGCGCCTGCGCCTCGTCTCCAAGCCCGTCGCGGCGATCACCGACGAGACGCGCACCCTCGTCGCGGACATGATCGACACCATGTACGACGCACACGGCATCGGCCTCGCCGCCATCCAGGTCGGCGTCGACCAGCGCATCCTTGTCATCGACCTGCAGGAGGACGAGGACGAGGAGGGCAAGCCGATCCGCAAGCCGCATGCCTATATCAACCCGGAGATCCTCTCGCTGTCGGACGAGCTGTCGACCTACAACGAAGGCTGCCTGTCGATCCCGGAGCAATATGCCGAGGTCAAGCGCCCCGCCCGCTGCCGCGTGAAGTGGCAGGACGAAACCGGTGCGGCGCACGAGCAGGACCTCGACGGGCTGCTCGCCACCTGCATGCAGCATGAGATCGATCATCTGAACGGCGTGCTGTTCATCGACCATATCAGCCGCCTGAAGCGCGAGATGCTGATGAAGAAGCTCACCAAGGCGCGCCGCGCGGACTGAGGTTCCGCATCAAAACCGTTGCCTGCCCTTGACGGGTCGAAAGACCGCGCCACGATAATCCCCACATCGGGGGGTGGCATGAAGACGATCCGGGTTCAGGACACGCCGGCGGCGGCGTGGGGAAATGTCGTCGGCATTCCGCCGCACATGACCAATTTCGTCGCGCGTATCGAGCGGCAAGCGCAGATGGATCCTCGCGCCTACCGCCGACGCGTGGCGATCGCAGGATTGCTGGGCTATGTGGTGATCGGCGGCCTGGTGCTAATCGCGCTAGGGCTTGCCGCCGCGTGTGTTGGATTGATCATCTACGCACCGCAGGCGGTCGGTTTCGAGATCAAGCTCCTTTTGTGTTCGGCATGCTGGCCGTCGGGATCGTACGGGCACTATGGGTGCGAGAGGAACCGCCCGAGGGCCACGCGGTGAATCCTGCGCAAACACCTGCGTTGTTCGCGCTGGTCGAGGAGGTTCGAGGGACGACCGGCGGCCCGGTCGTTCACGAGATACGGATTATCGACCGCCTTAACGCAGCGATCATTCAGTCGCCCCGCTGCTTCGGCCTCGGTAACCGCAACACGCTGTTCATCGGCGCCCCTCTTCTACAGGCGACCGAGGTTGATGAATGCCGAGCCATCATCGCGCACGAGATGGGCCATTTCATTGGCGCCCACGGTCGCTCCGCCGGCTTCGTCTACCGGGTGCGACGGCGTTGGTCCCAGATTGCGGAGAGGCTGTCCGACGGCGTGTTCGCACGGCTGCTGAAACGGTTTTTCGATTGGTATGGCCCATGGTTCGCCTCCTACAGCTTCGTTCTCGCTCGACAGCAGGAGTATGAGGCCGACCGGATCGCAGCGATTGCCGAGGGTAAGGAGGTTGCGGCGCGCGCGTTGCTTCGGGTGACCTGCCAGCATGCGCGGCACGAACAGGTCTGGCGCGCTGTCTGGGAGCAGGCTCACCTCAGGGCTGATCCGCCGACTTCCCCGACAGCGATAAGCGGCTGCGCCATGGAAGGGCCTGACGATCAGGATCAGTTCGCAATCGATCGCGAACTCGAAAGCCTGCCCGGCCTCGGCGACACGCACCCGGGACTAGCCTCGCGACTGGCGGCCTTGGGTGTGGAGCCGTTCGTTCCGCCGCCGCTCGCAGGCGGCTCTGCATTCGACCTGCTGGGCGAAGCGCGAGTCGCCATCGCGTAGATGCTCGACGATGATTGGCATGCGGGTTGTTCCCCACACTGGGCGGAACGCTTTCGGGAGCGGCAGGACGCGATCAGTGAACGCGCCGCGTTGTCGGACTCGCTGGCCCGTGACGAGATTGACGATGACGGGCGCTTTCGACTGGCAGAACTGATCGAGCAAATCGATGGTCCCATTGCCGGCGCGACCGCATTCGACGACGTCGCCAAAGTCGTGGCCGATCCTGGTCCGGCTCTGTCGCGCCAGGGAATCGCTCTTCTCGATGCTGGGCAGGACGCCGGCTTGCCGCTGCTCGAGCATGCGGCTGAGCGGTTTCCCGGCGTTGCCGATCGCCTGTACGACCATATCATCGCCTATTTGGAGGGGGCAGGCCGGCGCGAGGAAGCCAGTCGCTATCGCGCGCTGCTTCGGCAGGCGCAGGACATTTCGGAGCAGCGCCGCATAGAGGCAGAAGGCATCGACGAGGCCGTTGAACTTCGGCCACTGACGGACGACGTGCATGCTGCCGCAGTGGCCTCCGTCGTGGGCGTTGACGGCGTCCGACGGCTTTACGTCGCATTGCGACACCTGCCCGTGGCAGGTACTGACCAACTGATCTGCGTCGTCCAGCCAGGCTCCGGGCGAAGCGGCCAGGAAGTCGTCGGCGACGTGCTGGCGCGACTGGCGCAAGTTTGCGACGTCTTGTGCATACAAGGTTCGCGCGACCGACGCTGGCTTGTCCGGCGACTCGAGGCGGTTGAGGGAGGCCGCCTCGTATGACGATCGGCATCGCTTCGCCCTACGCATACCAACTATTCCCTGTCCTACAGGCCTCGTTCGATCTATGTTCCTTGACGGGGCGGCGCGTGCGTCGTTCATGACTGTCGCAAGCAATGGTCGCACACCCCGACCGGGTGAGACCTTTAGGACTTTTCGAGGGGTAAGGCGTGGAGCAGATCATCATCGTCGCCATTCTGGCGCTTGCCGCGGGCCTTCTTGTCGGCTGGCTGGTCGCCGGGCGACGCGCCGCTGGCCTGGCGGCCGAACTGGCGGTGGCGCGCAGCAAGGTCGCCGATGCGGAACTGGTCCGCCAGGCGCGCGACGCGGTCGAGCGGGAACGCAACGAGGCGATGCGCGAGGCGGCATCGCTGCGCGCGCAGACCGACGAGCGCCTCGGGCTTGCCGATCGGCTGCAGCGCGAGCTCGCCACGGTGCGCGCCGATCGCGACGCCGCCCGCGCCGAGATCGCGGCCTTGCGCGCGCAGGGCGAGGCGTTCGAAGCGCGGTTGGTCGAATTGCGCGAGGCAAAGGACGTCATGGCGGCGCAGTTCGGCGAGGTCGCCAACCGCCTGCTGTCCGACGCGCAAAAGGCGTTCCTGGAGCGGGCCGAGGCGCGCTTCCGCCAATCGGAGGAAAGCGCCGGCCAGAACCTCAAGGCGCTGTTGCAGCCGGTCAACGAGCGACTGTCGCGCTACGAGGAGGGGGTCGCCAAGGTCGAGGCGGAGCGCCGCGACGCCTTCGGCGATCTCAAGGGGCAGATCGAGCAGATGCGCCTGGGTCAGGAGCGCGTCTCCGGCGAGGCGGCGAAGCTGGTCAATGCATTGCGCAACGCGCCCAAGGCGCGCGGTCGCTGGGGCGAGCAGCAATTACGCAACGTGCTGGAAAGCTGCGGTCTTTCCGAACACACCGATTTCGCGATGGAGGTCAGCGTCGCCGACGGCGAGGGCGGCCGGCTGCGCCCCGACGCCATCGTCCGCGTGCCGGGCGGCAAGTCGCTCATCATCGACGCCAAGGTGTCGCTCAACGCCTATCAGGACGCCTTCGGCGCGGTGGACGAGGCGGAGCGGCAGATCGGCCTCGCCGCCCACGCCCAGTCGATGCGCGTCCATGTCAACGGCCTCGGCAACAAGGCCTATTGGGCGCAATTCGACGACGCGCCCGAATATGTCATCATGTTCGTTCCCGGCGAGCATTTCCTCTCGGCGGCGCTCGAGCACGATCCGACCTTGTGGGACTTCGCCTTCGACAAGCGCGTCCTTCTTGCCACCCCGACCAATCTGATCGCCATCGCCCGCACGGTCTCGGCGGTGTGGCGGCAGGAGAAGCTGGCCAGCCAGGCGCGCGAGATCGGTACGCTCGGCAAGGAATTGTACCAGCGGCTGGCGGTGATGGGCGGCCATGTCGCGCGGCTCGGCAAGAACCTCGACACCGCGATGGGCGCGTACAACGCCTTTGTCGGCAGCCTCGAAAGCCAAGTGCTGACCAGTGCCAAGCGGTTCGAATCGCTCAACATCGACACCGGCGGCAAGGCGATCGACGCGCTGCCGGTCGGCGAACAGAATGCCCGGCCGCTGACCAAGCTGACGGCTGCGGTGCCCGAGGAGGTGTGAGGTGGCGCGCGGCCGGACCATGCGGTTGTCGCCATCTCGATGGCGCAGCAGCGGGATCGGGCGGCGTAGCGCCGGACTTCCCGTCGCCTCCACCCGTGCTGATGGCGTCGACCAATGTGGCGCTGATCGGCGTGACCCGTGGCGATGCCCGACGGCTGACCCGCGCGGCCGCCATAAACTTCGCTCAACGCGAAAAGGTCCCTGTGTCTCGGACATATTTTCGCGCTCCGGCGTTGGACCGTCGAAACTGTCAGTATTTCTGACGGTTCGCGAAGGAGAGCGATGTGGGCGGCATGTACCGGGGCACGCTGGTCATGGATCAGGACGGGGTGATGGATGGGATGGTGGCGGGCGACGTGATCGTCCGGCGCGGCTGCCGCGTGCGGATCGCCGGCATGGTCAGCGGCGATCTGCGCGTCGAGCAGGGTGCCGAGGCGCATGTCTCCGGCATGATCGCCGGTCGTATCCATCAGGATGGCGGCCGGATCCTGGTCTCCGGCCTCGTTTGAGCGTCACCCGCGCTGCTGCGCGAGCACCTCATAGGCCATCACCGCCGTCGCCACCGCCGCGTTCAGGCTGTCGGCCTTGCCGAGCATGGGAATCTTGACCAGCAGGTCGCAGGCGGCGGCATAGTCCGCCGGCATGCCTTGCGCCTCGTTGCCGGTGAGCAGGAAAGTGGGAGCGGCGTAGCGCGCCGCCCGGTAATCCTGGTCGGTGTCGAGGCTGAGGCCGACCAGTTGCCCCGGTCCCTGGCGCAGCCAGTCGAGGAAGGACTGCCAGTCGGTATGCACCACCGGTACCGTGAACAGCGCGCCCATGCTCGCCCGCACCGCCTCGACCGAGAAGGGGTCGACGCTCTCGCCGATCAGGATCAGCCCGCCCGCGCCCACCGCATCGCCGGTGCGCAGGATCGTACCGAGGTTGCCTGGATCGCGCAGCCGCTCGGCGACCAGCCAGATACCCGAACGGTCGCGCTCGAGGTCGCCCAGGCCGACGTCGAATTCGTCGAACACCCCGACGACCGCCTGTGGATTGTCCTTGCCGGACAGCTTGGACAGGATGTCGGGGGTGGTCTGGATCGACTCGCCGCCGGCCGCCTCGACCTCGACCGACAGGGCATGGACGAGCGGATGGCCGGCGCTCTGCCCGGCATAGAAGAGCAGTCGCGGGATACGCCCGGTTTCGCGCGCCTCGGTCAGGATGCGCAATCCCTCGGCGAGGAATTGGCGGGCGGCGCGGCGATGACGCTTGTCGCGCAGGTCGCGGACACGCTTGACGAGCGGATTGGAAAAGGCGGTGATCTCTCGCGGCATGGTGTCCCCTCCCGCATCCGCGGGCGGGTCTGCAAGCTCAATCTTCGCCGAACTTGGCTTCGACCAATTCGCACAGCGCTGACACCGCCTGATCGGCGCCGTCTCCCGCCGCGCTGATCGTGATCGTGTCGCCCATCGCCGCGCCCAGCATCATCAGGCCCATGATCGATGTGCCCGTGACGGCGCCGTCATCCTTGCGGACCTGCACTTCGCAGGGCTGCGTCGAAGCCAGCGTCACGAACTTGGCGCTGGCGCGCGCGTGGAGGCCGCGCTTGTTGGTGATCAGTACGGCCCGCTCCACCGCGCTCATGCGGCGGCCTCGCCGAGCACCTCGGAAGCGACCGAGATATATTTGCGCCCCGCCTCGCGCGCGGCGGCGACCGCCTCGACCACCTTCATCGAGCGACGCGCCGAGCCCAGGCGGATCAGCATCGGCAGGTTCATCCCCGCAATCACCTCCACCCGGCCTCGCTCCATCAGGGAGATGGCGAGGTTCGACGGCGTGCCACCGAACAGGTCGGTCAGCACGATCACGCCGCGACCGGCATCGACGGCGCCGATCGCCTCGGCGATGTCGGCCCGCCGCGTCTCCATGTCGTCGTCCGGACCGATCGAGATCGTCGCGATCCGCTCCTGCGGGCCGACGACATGGATCATCGCGGTCACGAACTCCTCGGCGAGCCGGCCGTGAGTCACCAGAACAAGGCCAATCATGTCAGACGTATTACTCATGCTGTGGCCGGCGGCCCCTCAAGCGAGTCCTGTGGCGCGGCGCCCAGGTCGCGATGCGCGATGGTGGGCGAAAAACCGTCTGCGCGCAACCGGCTTGCAAGTGTCGCGGCGACATGGACCGAGCGGTGTCTCCCTCCGGTACAGCCGATGGCGACCGTGACGTACGACTTGCCCTCGGCCCGGTAGCGCGGCAGCAGCAGCCGCAGCAGGCCGTGAATGCGGTCGACCGCCTCGGGATAGGCCGGGTCCGCGGCAACATAGGCGGCGACGTCGGCGTCGAGCCCGGTCCCCGGACGCAGCGCCGGCACCCAATGCGGATTGCGGAGGAAGCGCATGTCGAAAACCAGATCGGCGTTGCGGGGCAACCCGCGCGCGAAGCCGAACGAGAGGATCGACAGAACCGGCGCGTCGGTACCTGATCGCGCGAATGTCTCGCGAATTTGCTGCGCCAGGGCGTGCGAGGACAGGTTGGTGGTGTCGATCAGCCGGTTCGACCATTCCCGCAGCGGCGCCAGCAATTCCCGCTCGCGGGCGATGCCGTCGCTCGCCGGGCGATCTGGGGCGAGCGGGTGTCGCCGCCGGGTCTCGGAATAGCGCCGCTCGAGCTCACCCCCCGCGCAGTCGAGGAACAGCATGCCGATGTCGAGCCCGTGCTCGTCGCGCAGCACCCGGATTCGCTCGACGATCCGCTCGGGCGCAAAATCGCGGGTCCGCGATCCGATGCCGATCGCCAGCGGCTGCCCGGCGTCGCCCGCGCCTTCGGTCAGGGGCGATTCGAGCAGTCGGTTGAGCAGGGTGAGAGGCAGATTATCGACCACCTCCCAGCCGATATCCTCCAGCGTCTTCAGCACGGTCGACTTGCCCGCGCCCGACATGCCGGTGACGAGCAGGATATCCTTGCGGTCGCTCATCGGTCCGCCTTCATGCCGGTGTCGCCTCGGGCTGGCGCAGGGCCCATTCGATTTTGATCGGCGTGGACGGGAAGGCCGCATCGAAGGCCAGCTCGCGGACCGGCACCCCGGCGATGCGTCGCACGCGCCGCTCGGGCATGCGCACCGGCTCGTCGCCCAGCCGGACGATCAGCGCCACCGGCGCCTCCGCGACATTCGGCAGCGTCAGGATACCGACGCCGCGCACCTCGATCTGCCCACGGATCGTGTCCGGCGCGCGAGCGACCAGCATATCGCCGCGGCGCATCAGCACCGTATAATCGTCGCTGACCAGCGCCGCGCCTCGATCGATCAGGCGCAGGGCAAGGTCGGACTTGCCGACCCCCGAGGGCCCTTCCAGCACGACCGCGCGGCCGTCGATCGCGATCGTGGTCGCGTGCAAAGTTTCCGAGGAGAGCACCGCCATGGAGGGTATCGTTCGCCTTCAAATGCCTTCGGCGCACGGCAGTCGGACGACGAAGCGCGCGCCGCCCAGTCGATCCTCGCGCGATTCGACGGCGATCGTGCCCTGATGGCCTTCTACAATCGTTCGTGCAATGGCGAGGCCGAGGCCCGAGTGCTGGCCGAACGTCTCGCTCTCGGGCCGGATGGACTGGAAACGACGGAAGATCGCCTCGCGCGCTTCTTCGGGGACGCCGGGTCCCTCGTCCTCGACCTGCACGACCAGCATGTCGCCCTGTCGGCCGCCCCAGATCGCGACGATGCCGTCATCAGGCGAAAAGGACAGGGCATTGTCGATCAGATTGTCGAAGACCCGTTCCAAGCGCGCGCCTTCGCCCATCGTCACCATCGCACCGTCGCCGCGATCAAATACCAGCCGAATGTTGCGTTCGACGCCGCGGTCGTGACGTTGGGCGACCAGCGCCGTCAGCATCGCTGCGATGTCGACCGGCTCGAACTTGGCGCGACTGAGCTGCGCATCGAGGCGTGAGGCCTCGGAAATGTCGGTGATCAGCCGGTCGAGCCGGTGAACGTCATCGCGGACGATAGCCAGTAGACGGTCCTGCAGGTTCGGGTCCTTGACGTGGCCGAGGCCTTCGACGGCGGATCGCAGCGAGGCGAGGGGGTTCTTCAGCTCATGGGTGACATCGGCGGCAAACGCCTCGGTCGCGTCGATGCGGGCGCGCAGTGCCAGACTCATGTCGGACAGGGCGCGCGCCAGGCTGCCGATCTCGTCGCGCCGCGACGGCAGTCGCGGCACCACCACTTCGCGTGCCCGGCCGAGTCGCACCCGTACCGCCGCCCGCGCCAGCCGGCGCAGCGGCCGCACGATCGTCCGGGCCAGGAACAGCGACAGCAGTACCGACACCATCGTCACCGTGGCCAGTACCAGGCTGAGCCGGAACCGCTCGATCCGAACCGTCTGGGTGATGTCGCGTGCGTTGGTGGTGGTCATCACCACCTGTCCGCGTGGCAGCGGCGCAGCGGCGGTGATCACGGGCGTGCGGTCCGGCGCGCGCCAGACGGTGGTCGACACGACATTGCGAGCGGTCGCCGCGACGTCCGGCCATTGGCGCCCGTCCTTGCGTTCGCGGTAGAGCGGCGCGCGCGCCGCGCCGACGACGGTGTCGATGCCGGCGTCGAGAAAGCGCGCCACTGCCTGGTTCCAGGGCTGCTTGTCGGGATCGAGCAGCACGAAGTTGCGGACATCAAGGTCGCGTGTGTCGGCCACCGTATCGCCGTCGCCGTCGAACACTCGCACCCGGGCGCCGGTATCCTTCGCCAATCGCACCATCAGCGGATCGCGCTGCGCCGGCTCGACCATGGCCAGCGCTTCGGCAATCAGCTGTGCTTCGCGGCTCGCCTGTGCGACGCGACTGTCGACAATCCGGCTGCGGTAGGAGTCCAGATAGAAGAAGCCGCCAGCGAGCAGCAGCAGTGCCAGAATGTTGACCGCCAAGATGCGACGGGTGAGCGAAATGTCGCCCGACCAGCGAAGCGCGAGATCGCGACCTTCACCGCCCTCACTCTTCGGAGAATCGGTATCCGGCGCCATATAATGTCTCGATTGCGTCGAATTCCGGATCGACGCCGCGGAACTTGCGGCGCAGGCGCTTGATGTGGCTGTCGATGGTGCGGTCGTCGACATAGATGTCGTCGTGATAGGCCGCGTCCATCAGCTGGTTGCGCGTTTTGACGATGCCAGGGCGCTGTGCGAGCGTTTCGAGGATCAGGAATTCCGTAACGGTCAGGGTGACCGGCTCGCCGCCCCAGGTGGTGCGATGGCGCGCCGGGTCCATCGAAAGCCGGCCGCGCTCCAGCGGCGCCGCGGCACCCACCGGTTCTTGCCCGGCGGGAGTCGTGACGGCATCCGTGCGCCGGAGGATCGCGCGGATCCGGGCGATCAGCAGGCGCTGGCTGAACGGCTTGGCAATATAGTCGTCCGCGCCCATCGCCAGGCCCAGCGCCTCGTCCAGCTCATCGTCCTTGCTGGTTAGGAAAATCACCGGAATCTGGCTGCGTTCCCGCAACCGACGCAGCAGTTCCAGCCCGTCCATTCGCGGCATTTTGATGTCGAAGATCGCCAGATCCGGGGGATTGTCGGTCAGCGCCTTCAGCGCCGTCTCGCCATCCGAATAGACGCGCGTCAGGAACCCCTCCGCCTGCAACGCGATCGAGACCGAGGTCAGGATGTTGCGGTCGTCGTCGACCAGCGCGATCGTCGCCGTCATGCCAAGGGGGCCCTGCCGCTCATGATCGCCAGCGGTAGGCGAAAGCGTGGCCCGGCTCAACCACATCGCACATGACGTTACGGCAGCCATGGGTTTGACGACATCGCTTTTGCCGCCTAAGCGAGGGGCATAGCCGGCGCGGGTACTTTTCCTCCCCAGGACGCGCGCGTTGGCGGCTTTGTTGTGGGAGGATCTGTGTCTGTGAACGAGCGTATTCCGCATGCCGGCCTTGATCGCCAGGGGATCGAGACCCGGGCCGATCTTCATTGGAACATGGTCACCGCGCGACTGGTCGAGGCGGCGGTTGCCCGCAACGAAGGCAAGTTGAGCGCCGACGGGCCGCTGGTCGTCGAGACCGGCGCACATACCGGCCGGTCCGCCCAAGACAAGTTCATCGTCCGCGATAGCGAAACCGAGTCAACCGTCTGGTGGGGCAAGACCAACAAGGCGATGGCGCCCGAGGCCTTCGCCGCGCTCAAGGCCGACTTCCTCACCGCGCTGCGCGACAAGGAAAATCTGTTCGTTCAGGATCTCTACGGCGGTTCGCAGCCGGAACACCGCGTCCGCGTCCGGGTGATCAACGAACTCGCCTGGCACAATCTGTTCATCCGGACGATGTTGGTTCGCCCCGAGGAGCATGAGCTGAAGGGCTTCGAGCCCGAATACACGATCATCGACCTGCCCAGCTTCCGGGCCGATCCGGCGCGCCATGGCTGCCGCAGCGAGACGGTGATCGCGGTCAACTTCTCCGAGAAGCTGATCCTGATCGGCGGCACCCGCTATGCGGGCGAGATGAAGAAGTCGGTGTTCGGGATCCTCAACTATCTGTTGCCGACCAGCGGCGTGATGCCGATGCATTGTTCGGCCAATATGGGCGCGGACGGCTCTACCGCTGTGTTCTTCGGGCTGTCCGGGACCGGCAAGACCACGCTCTCGGCCGATCCGCAGCGGACGCTGATCGGTGACGACGAGCATGGCTGGTCGGACACCGCGGTCTTCAATTTCGAAGGCGGCTGCTATGCGAAGATGATCCGCCTCTCCCCGGAGGCAGAGCCGGAGATCTTTGCGACCACCAAGCGATTCGGCACCGTGCTCGAGAACGTGGTGATGGATCCGGTCACGCGCCAGCTCGACCTCGACGACAACAGCCTCGCGGAGAACAGCCGCGGCGCCTATCCGATCGACTTCATCCCCAATGCGTCGGACGAGAACATGGGCGGCGTGCCCAAGAACATCGTGATGCTGACCGCGGACGCCTACGGCATCCTGCCGCCGATCGCCAAGCTGACGCCCGACCAGGCGATGTACCATTTCCTGTCGGGCTATACGGCGCGCGTCGCCGGCACGGAGATCGGCGTTACCGAGCCGGACGCGACCTTCTCGACCTGTTTCGGCGCCCCGTTCATGCCGCGGCACCCGTCGGTCTACGGCAATCTGCTGAAGGAGCGGATTGCCAAGGGCGGGGTCGATTGCTGGCTGGTCAACACCGGCTGGACCGGCGGCCAATATGGCGTAGGCCACCGCATGCCGATCAAGGCGACGCGCGCGCTGTTCAACGCCGCCCTCGACGGCTCACTCAAGGACGCCGAGTTCCGCACCGATCCGAACTTCGGCTTCAAGGTGCCGGTCGCGGTGCCCGGCGTCGACGCGGCGATCCTCGACCCACGCGGCACCTGGACCGACAAGGCGGCCTATGACGCGGCCGCCGCCAAGCTGGTCGACCTGTTCGTCGAGAATTTCGCCCAGTTCGCTGAGCATGTCGACGATGGCGTGCGCCAGGCCGCACCGCGGACCACCGAAGCCGCCTGAAGCCTACCGCTGATCGTCACGCCGGCTCGACGGGCCGGGTGACGGTCAGCCGGCCGCGGCCGCGTCGGGATTGGTGAAGAAGCGATCGATCACCTCGCGCGCGAGGCGTGCGGGCCGCAGCGTTTCCGCATCGAGGCAGCACCAGCTCGACTTGACCTCGGCGAGCACGTCCTCGCCGCGGCGGATCACCGTCTCGTAGAAGGCCCGCGCGCCCTGAACCTTTTCGAGCAGCACCGTCGCGATGACGTCATCCCCCAGGAAGGTCGGCTTGCGATAGGTGATCTCATGTTTGAGCGCGACCCACAAATGGGTCGCCACCGCATCCGCCGGCGCAAGCTTTTGCCAATGGCTGACCACCGCCTCCTGCACCCATTTCAGGTAGCTGGCGTTGTTGACGTGACCCATGAAGTCGATGTCGGCGGGATCGACGCCGATCGGCACGTCGAAGGGGATGCTGTCGCTCACTGGTTCGTTATAGCAACGCAATCGCGGCTTGGCAGCGACAATCGGCCCGGCTGCCCCAATCAGTCGGCGATCCGCTCCACGATCACCACGCCGCCGTCCACCCGGGCGACGCGCAGCCGTTCACCTGCCGCCACAGCGACGCCACGCGCCGGCCAGCTCCCGTCGCCGATCCGGACCCGACCGCCGTCGCGATCGATCGCCGTCTCGGCCACGACGATCTGGCCGATGAGGCGCGCCGCACGATCGTTGAGCTGCGGATCGCTGGTCGCGACGGGATAGTCGCGGTACCATCGCCGCCCGATCAGCACCGACACGAAGCTCCACACCGCGAAGGCACCGATCTGCGCGGCGACCGGCAGGCCGGGCAGGGCGAACAGCGTCAGCCCGACCACCGCGGCGGCGACGGCGATGAACACCGCGAACACGCCGGGGATCAGCAGCTCCGCGATACCAAGCGCCAGGGCGACGATCAGCCACGCGCCTGCCGCCACGCCGATCGAGTCGAGGTTCACGGCTTGGGCAGCTCGAACGGCCCGCGGCGCGCCTCACCGGGCGCGGGGGAGGGCGTCGACTTGCCCAGCGCTTCCTTGGCGAGTTCGCCGATGCCGCCCAGCGTACCGATCAGATTGGTCGCCTCCACCGGGAACAGGATCGTCTTGGCATTGGGACTGGTGGCGAATTTACCGACCGCTTCGACATATTTCTGCGCGACGAAATAATTGATCGCCTGCGTCCCGCCGGTGGCGATCGCGTCGGACACGACCTGCGTCGCCTTGGCTTCGGCTTCGGCGGCGCGCTCGCGGGCCTCGGCGTCGCGATAGGCCGACTCGCGGCGACCCTCCGCCTCCAGAATGCGCGCCTGCTTCTGGCCCTCGGCACGCAGGATCTCCGACGCGCGCGTGCCCTCCGCCTCGAGGATGTTGGCGCGCTTCTCGCGTTCGGCCTTCATCTGGCGCCCCATCGCCGCGACGATATCGGCGGGGGGGCGGATGTCCTTGATCTCGACGCGGGTGATCTTCACGCCCCACGGCACCGTGGCATGATCGACCACGGACAGCAGCCGGGCGTTGATCTCGTCGCGCTTGGACAGCGTCTCGTCGAGGTCCATCGCGCCCATCACCGTGCGCAAATTGGTCGTCGTCAGCTGCAGCAGGGCGACATAAAGGTCCGACACCTCATAGGCCGCCTTGGGCGCGTCGAGCACTTGGAAGAAGACGACGCCGTCGGTCGAGACGATCGCATTGTCCTTGGTGATGATCTCCTGCCCCGGGATGTCGATCACCTGCTCCATCATGTTCACCTTGCGGCCGACACGATAGAAGAACGCCGGATAGAAGTTGAAGCCGGGGCTGGCGGTGCCGGTGTACCGGCCGAAATGCTCGATCGTGTACTGATAGCCCTGCCGCACGATCTTGATGCTGCTCATCAGGTAGAACAAGACCAGCGCCAAAGCGAACGCTGCGATGGTAATCCCCATGTCGGCCCTCCCGGGCGAGCCGACTCCGCGTCGGTGCCCCACACCGCTATAGCACTGCTCGCCGTCGCATCGTAAGCGTATCGACGTGATCAGGCGCATTCTCTTCGGCAATCATGCGACGCAGATGCCGGCGATCGCGCAGTATCTTGACCATCAGCGCTATGAGGCGAGCTTCGCACCCTTCGACGCGGTCGATCTGACTCGCTTCGACCTGGTCGTGCCGCTGCGCGTCGAACAGATCGCATCGGCGCGTCCCGCCGCGGCGCTTGGCCGGGCCACGCTGCCGGATGCGGATCTGGTCGCGCTGTGCGACGACAAGCTGGCCTTCAATCGCTGGCTGATCGGTAACGGCTTTGGCGACGCCGTTCCCGAGTTGCTCGGGCCGTCCCCGGACGTCTTTCCTTATATCCGCAAGACGCGGCAGGGCGATTTCGGCTTCGGCTGCCAAATGATTCAGGGTCCCGGCGAAGATGACGGCGCCGACACGCCCGACGTCTTCCGCCAGAGAGCAATCGTCGGGGCCGACGAATATGTCCTGCACCTGCTGCGGGTCGGCGGCCGAGTCCGCTTTCAGGTCGCCTATCGATACGACATGGGACAGCCGCTCGGTGTCCGCGGCCACGCCGATCGTCCGTCGGCGATCATGCCGACCGATCCGGGGCCGGTGCTCGACCGGTGCATCGCCATTCTCGATGCGCTCGGCTTCGAGGGAACCTGCTGCTTCAACTACAAGCTGGAGGAGGGGGCGTTGCGCATCCTCGAACTCAACCCGCGCTTCGGCGGCTCGCTGGTCGGCGTGGTCACCGACTATGTCGCGGCGCATTTGGCCGCCCTCTAGCTAAACCGGCGAACCGCGGTTACATGGCCCGCCACTTCTCCCCATCAGCGAGGAACGGCACCTTGGATATCCGGCTCGGGCTCACCTTCGACGACGTCCTGCTCGTCCCGCAGGAGTCGGACATTCTGCCGAGTAGCGCCGACACCCGGACACAGCTGACCCGCGGCATCGCGCTCAACATCCCGATCCTGTCCTCCGCGATGGACACGGTGACGGAGGCCGACATGGCGATCGTCATGGCGCAGTTGGGCGGCATGGGGGTGCTGCACCGTAACCTGACCGTCGAGGAACAGGTCGCCGCGGTGCGGCAGGTCAAGCGGTTCGAATCGGGCATGGTGGTCAACCCGATCACCATCGCGCCGACCGCGACCCTGGCCGAGGCGCAGGCGCTGATGGCCAGCCACCGGATCAGTGGCATCCCGGTCGTCGAGGCGGACGGCAAGCTGGTCGGCATTCTGACCAATCGCGACGTGCGCTTCGCCGGCAACCCCAAGCAGCCGGTCGCCGAACTGATGACGCGTGACAATCTCGCTACCGTCTCCACCGACGTCGGCCAGGAGGAAGCGCGCCGCCTGCTCCACCAACGCCGGATCGAAAAGCTGCTCGTGGTCGACCAGGCTTATCGCTGCGTCGGCCTGATCACCGTTAAGGACATCGAAAAGGCGGTTACCTATCCCGATGCGACCAAGGACGCCGCCGGTCGCCTGCGCGTCGCCGCCGCCACCACCGTTGGCGACAAGGGGTTCGAGCGGACCGAGGCGCTGGTCGACGCGGAATGCGACCTGATCGTCATCGATACCGCCCATGGCCACAATCGCGACGTCGCTCGCGCGGTCGAACGGGTGAAGGCGCTGAGCAATTCGGTTCAGGTCGTCGCCGGCAATGTTGCCACGGCCGCGGCGACGCGCGCCCTAGTCGATGCCGGCGCAGACGGCATCAAGATCGGCATCGGCCCGGGCTCGATCTGCACCACGCGCGTCGTCGCCGGCGTCGGCGTGCCGCAGCTGACCGCGGTGATGGATTGCGCCGAAGAAGCCGCCAAGTCGGGCGTGCCGGTGATCGCCGACGGCGGCCTGCGCACCTCGGGCGATCTCGCCAAGGCGCTCGCCGCCGGTGCGTCGACCTGCATGGTCGGCTCGCTGCTCGCCGGCACCGAGGAGGCGCCGGGCGAGACCTTCCTATACCAGGGGCGGGCCTATAAGTCGTATCGTGGCATGGGCTCGGTCGGGGCGATGGGCCGCGGCTCGGCCGACCGCTACTTCCAAGGCGACATCAAGGACCAGATGAAGCTGGTGCCGGAGGGCATTGAGGGCCAGGTCGCCTACAAGGGGCCGGCGCGCGACGTGATCCACCAGCTGGTCGGCGGCATCAAGGCGGCGATGGGCTATACTGGATCCGCGACGATCGCCGAGTTGAAGAACCGCGCGCAATTCGTGCAGATCACCGGCGCGGGCCTCAAGGAAAGCCACGTCCACGACGTAACGATCACGCGCGAGGCGCCGAACTACCCGACCCGATGAGCGAGGAGCGATGACGCCGGCGGCACGAACCCAGGCCGCGATCGACATCCTCGACGAGGTCATTGCCGCCGCGCGCGGCGGTGGCGCGGCGGCGGACGTGCTCGTCGCGCGTTACTTCGCGACGCGGCGCTATGCGGGATCGAAGGACCGGCGCGCCGTGCGCGACCTTGTCTATGCCGCCATCCGCCGTGCCGGGGAAGTGCCCGTGACCGGCCGGGCCGCGCTGGTCGGGCTTGCGCGTGAGGACGACGGGGTGGCGGCGACCTTCGACGGTTCCGCCCATGGTCCCGCCCCGATCGATCAAACCGAAGCCGCTGCCGGGGCGGGGGCGATGCCGGACTGGCTTTCCAATGCCCTATTGGCCTCCGGCCTCGCCGTCGCGGATCAGGCCGCGCTGGTGGCGCGCGCGCCGCTCGACATCCGCATCAACCGCCTGCGCGCCGATCCCGCCGCCCTTGCAACCGAGCTGGGCGGCGAACCGATCGCTGGTCTGCCCGACGCCCTGCGCCTCCCTGCAGGCACCAATGTCGAGCCGCTCGCCGGTTTGGTCGAGGTGCAGGACGCCGGCAGCCAGATTGTCACGCTCGCCGCGCGCGCCAAGCCCGGCCAACACATCGTCGACCTGTGCGCTGGCGGTGGCGGGAAGACGCTCGCGCTGGCTGCGGCCATGGACAATCGCGGAACCCTGCTCGCCACCGATATCGACCGGCCGCGCCTGTCGCGCCTGCCACCGCGGGCCGCCCGCGCCGGCGTGACGATCGTCGAACCGCGCCTGCTCGACGGCGGCCGCGAGGCGGCGGCGCTCGCGGATTGGGAGGAATATGCGGACACGGTGCTGATCGACGCACCCTGTTCCGGCACCGGCACCTGGCGTCGCAATCCGGAGGCGCGCTGGCGGCTGACGCCGGCACGGCTGGAGCGGTTTACGGCGCAGCAGCGCCATGTGCTGGCGCTCGGCGCCCCGCTCGTGCGACCTGGCGGTGCGTTGGTCTACATCGTCTGCTCCCTGCTCGATGCGGAAGGGGCGGAGCAGATCGACCGCTTCCTCGCCGATCGTCCCGGCTGGACCGCCGAGCCGCTGACGCTGCCCGCCGGTCGGCCGCGCGGAAGGGGATTACGACTCGACCCCGCGCATGACGGCACCGATGGGTTTTTTGTCGCGCGGCTGGCGCGGCCCTGCTAGCTTGAGCTTCGTGCCCTCGTCGGAGACCTTCATGCGCGTCACGTCCGTCGCCATCGCCGCCGCATTGACCCTGGTGTGCGTATCGACGTCCCTCAACGGCCAGCGTCCCGACGATCAGGTCGACGCCCGCTCGCTCCAGCTGCTCGCCCAGGGCAAGGCGGCCAAGGCCGCGGGCAACCTCGATGGTGCGACCGACCTGCTCGAAACCGCACTTGCGGTGGACCCGCGCAACCGCGAGGCGTTCGTCGTGCTGGCCGAGACCGCCGACGCGCGTGGCCTACCCGGCAAGGCGATCCGTCTCTACCGCGAGGCGCTGTCGCTCGAACCGAATGACGTTTCGGCGCTGCAGGGGCAGGGCGAGGCGCTGGTTGCCAAGGGCGCGGTGACGTTGGCCAAGGCCAATCTCGCCAAGATCCGCACGCTCTGCAAGACGTCCTGCCCGCAGGCGACGCAGCTCGCCGCCGTGATCGCCAAGGGACCGCCGATTACCACCGCCAGTGCCCAAACGAAGACGGCGACGGCGAAGGAATAGGCTTTACGCCGACACGGCGATTGGCGGTCTCACAGGGCACGGGCGATCGCCACGAAATCCTCGACGGTCAGCGTCTCGGCGCGGCGTGCCACATCGATCCCCGCCGCCTCGGCCGCCTCGATCGCGCCCGGCACGCCCTTCAGGCTCTGCCGCAGCATCTTGCGTCGCTGACCGAATGCCGCGGCGGTGACCCGCTCCAGCGTCGCGACCTCGACACCCGCCGGCGGCTCTGCGGGGGTGATGTGGACGACGGCAGACATCACCTTGGGCGGCGGCGTGAAGGCCGACCGGTGGACCGGCATGGCGATCCGCGCGTGACTGCGCCACTGGGCGAGCACGGCTAGGCGGCCATAAGCGTCGGAGTTCGGCGTAGCGACGATCCGCTCCGCGACCTCTTTCTGGAACATCAGCGTCAGCGATTGCCACCACGGCTGCCAAGGGCCGGTCAGCCAACCGACCAGCAGGGCCGTGCCGACGTTATAGGGCAGGTTGGAGACGATATGCGGCCGACCAGTGAAGAGCGACGGCGCGTCGATCGCCAGCGCATCGCCCTCGATCAGCCGTAGCCGCCCCGGATAGGCCGCGCCAAGTTCCTCCAGCGCGGGGATGCAGCGCCGATCGCGCTCGATCGCCGTGACCTGCGCACCGGCGGCGAGGAGCGCGCGGGTCAGGCCGCCGGGACCGGGCCCGACCTCCAGCACCTCGGCACCGCCGAGATCGTCGGGCACCGCGGCGATGCGCGCCAGTAATTGGCCATCGAACAGGAAATTCTGCCCCAGCGCCTTGCTCGCCGACAAACCATAGCGGGCGATCACCTCGCGCAGCGGCGGCAATGGGCCGCCGACCGGAACGATGCTCACGAAACCAGCGCGTCGGTACGCGCCTGCCGCTCCGCCATCTGCCCCGCCATGGCGATCGCCGCGATCATCGCACCGGGATGCGCGGTGTCGCGCCCGGCGAGGCCGAACGCCGTGCCGTGATCGGGCGAGGTGCGGACGATCGGCAGCCCCAGCGTGACATTGACGCCTTCGTCGAAGTGCAGCGTCTTGATCGGCACCAGCGCCTGATCGTGATAACCGCACATCACCGCGTCATAGCCGCTGCGGGCGCGGGCGTGGAACATCGTGTCCGCTGCGTAAGGGCCGGTTGCGGCAATCCCTTCGCGTTGCAGTTCGGCGATGGCGGGGGCGATCGTGTCGATCTCTTCCCGGCCGATCGCGCCGCTTTCGCCGGCATGCGGGTTGAGCCCGGCAAAGGCGAGGCGCGGCGCCTTGATCCCGAACCGCTCGATCAGCCCTTGCGCCGTGACCCGCGCCTTGGCCAGGATCAGGTTCACGGTCAGCGCGCGCGGCACGTCGGCGAAGGGGATGTGCGTGGTGATCGGCACGACGCGCAACGAGGGCCCCGCGAGCATCATCACCGCATCCTCGCCAGCGATACCGCAGCGTTCCGCGACGAATTCGGTTTGGCCGGGATGGTTGAAGCCGATGCCGTAGAGCTGCGCCTTCGACACCGGGCCAGTGACCAAGGCCCGGGTCGCCCCCGAGCGGGTCAGTGCCGTGGCCTGTTCGAGCGCCTGCAGTGCGCAGCGGGCGCCCGCTTCATCAGGCAATCCGGGTGTCACATCGCCTGCCTCGCAGACACTCAACACCGGCAATGCCCGATCGAATGTCGCTACAGCCTCGTCGAGATCGGCGACCGGCGCGACCGGCCCTTGCCAGACGCGGGCGAAAGCGCGTGGGTCGCCGATCGCCACGAACGGCGGCAGGCTGCGCAGTGCCCGGACGGCCCAGCTCTTGGCGATGATCTCCGGTCCGATCCCGGCGGGATCACCCATCGAAACGGCCAGCGGCGCCAGGGCCTTGCTCATGTCAGCGATACTCGATCACCGCATCGCGGCGGAGGTCGCGCAATTTGCTCTGCGCGCGCAGATTGACACGCTGCTGCTCGAGCTGACCCTGGATCTGATTGGCGCTCGGCTCCGCACCTTGCTGCGGGTCGTCGCGGCCGCAGATCACCAGCGAGCGCACGCCTTCCTCGGGCGAGCCGAACGGCGGTGTCGCCTGACCGACCTTAAGACTGAGCAGGATCTGTTGCAGGCGCGGGTCGGGGACGCTGCGCACCGGCACGGAATCGTTGTCGACGACTTCGGCGCCGACGCTCTGCGCCACCTTCTCGACGCTGCCGCAGCCCTGGATCGACTCCAGCGCCTTGGCGAACACGCCGGCCCGCGCCTGCGCCTGCGCCATCGTCGTGTTCGGCGGAAACTTGATCGTCAGCTGCTTCAGGCTGAGCCGCGCGTCACGCGGATCGGCGGCGCCGATCGTCCGCTTGTCGGTCAGATAGAGGATCGAGAAGCCGCCCGGCGTCGGGATAGGTCCAGCCACCTGACCGACCTGCATCGACTGTGCTGCCTCGGCCAGCGGCTGGGGCAGGGTGGCGAGACGGATCCAGCCGAGATCGCCGCCGACCGACTTGGTCGAGGCTTCGGAATAGCTGCGCGCATAGAATTCGAAGGGCTGCTGCCCCTTCTGCAATTCCTGGATAATCTGGCGGGCGTTGGCGGCGACCTGTTCGCGGTTACCGTCGTTGGCGCTCAGGTAGATTTCGTGGAGGTTGAATTCTTCCGTGCCTTTGGCGGCCTGGATCCGATCGATGATCGCCTTCACCTCTTCGTCGCCGACATTGACGAAGGGTTCCACGTTGCGCCGAAGGTAACGGTTCCAGGCGAGTTCGCCCTCGATCGCCTGACGCAGCGAGCGCTCCGAGGTGCCGGCTTTGCGCAGCGTCACGCGAAATTGTTCGGGTGTCTGGCCCGCGCGCTTGGCGACGCCCGCGACCGATTGATCGATCTCCGCGGGGGTGATGGTGATCTTGTTGGCCTTGGCTTCCTGCACCTCCAGCGTTTCATCGATCAGCTGGCGCAGGATCTGCAGCTTGATCTGATCCAGCTGATCCGCAGGCGGCTTGGCACCACCATTGGTCAGCAGCGTCAGCGCCAGCCGCTGATCGACGTCGGTCTGCGTGATCACCGTGTCGTTGACGACAGCGGTCGGCTTACGGATGTTCGGATCGAGCTTGCCGAAGATCTGCAGATTTTGCGGAATGTCGAGGTTGGTTTCCGGCACGCTCTGATCCGCGACGGTCTGCGCCACCGCGCCACCGGCGGTCGCCGCCAGCAAAGCCCAGCCCATGGCGCGGCCCAGACGGGCGATCGGTCGAACGGCGGTCGGTCGAAATGCGTGCGTCACGTCGTATCGTGTTCCCAAAATTGCGGCGCGGCGAGCGCGCAGTCAGCGTGCTGATGCCCCCGATCGGCTGAATGCCGGCTTAGCGACCGATGTTGGTCAACGCCAGCGTCAACAGGAAGGCGTTGCCGCCGCGGGCGTCACCCGTATCCTGATAGGTCCGCCGCCAGGTCACGCCGAGGCGGAGGCAATCGTCCTCATATTGCACGCCGAGCCGGTGGCGGACGGGCGAAAATCCGTCCGACAGCGAGAGCGGGTCTTCCGCCTTGTCGGTGAGGTCGATAACGGTCGAGCCGAACGCCGACCAGAAGCGCGAGAATTGCATGCGACCGCCGACCCGCAGTTCCTCGCGATCCTGCAAATCCTCGATGCTTGGAAAGATGTTGCGGTTGAGGCGCAAATAGCCGACCAGCAGATAGGTGCTGCGCGACCCGACGGTGGCGTCCACCTCGTTGCGGCGGACGGCGAAATCGCCCTTGTCGAGCCGATAGCGGTGGGTGATCGACACGAAGTCGTGGACGCGCAACTCGGTACGCCCGACGATGTCGGAGAAGCGGTCAGACAGGCCGGTGCCCTGCGGCAGGATCGTCGGCCGCTCCGACAGGCGATAGCTCTGCCCGATCACTGCGTTGAAGCTGACGCCGGGCAGGTCGACCGCCCATTCCGCGCCATAGGTCGCCCGGCTCGAATCCTCGAACCGGTCGTAGCCGGCGAAGCGGTTGAGCGCGAACAGGTTCGAATCCTCGAGATCGACCGAGCGTGCATCCTCGTTGGGAACTTCGAGATTGGCGATCTTGGGCGAGGCGACGATCTGCAACCGCGGCGTCAAACGCTGCGTACCGCCCATGAAATCGCCGACGAACGGCCATTTCACGTCGACCGCCAACGCCCCGATCGCGCGGCCGCGAAAGCCCTCCAGCCCCCGGTAGCTGGCCACCGCGGTACTGTCGACGTTCTGCGTATTGTAGACATCGGCGCGGGCGTAAGCGGTGAGAGTCACCTCCTGGCCCCAATTGGTCAGGCGGCGCAGGTCCCATTGCCCGGCTACGAAGGCGCGCTGCGTGTCCTGGCCCTCCGGCCGGGTCAGCGCCAGCGTATTGCCCTGGAGCTGTAGCTTGCCGCCGAACAGATCGAAGCGCTGCCGATAATCGATCTCGGGCAGCGCGATCGGCTGCGTGCCCTGTCGATCGTTCACGCGTAGCGTCTGCACATACCAGCCGGTGATCGCGAAATAGCTGTCCGCGTCGATATGCTCCAGGCTGGCGGTAGTGCGCAGCCGATCGTCGCGGGAAATCTCGTAGCGGCGCAAGAACGTGCGGTCAGTGGTCACGCGCAGCGATCCGCTCGCCGTCCAGTCGGGGCTCAGCTGATAGCGGGCGACGCCGTCGAGATAGCCGCGGAAGGCGCGCGTCGTGTCGGTGATGTTCACCGTCGTCAGATCGTCGCTGCGCCGGCTCTCCGTCGCATAGCCGGTCAGGCGGAATGCCCCCGTCTGGCCGAGCGCGTCATATTGCGCCTGCATCATCGGCAGCTCGCCGGAGAAGAGATGCGGCGTCAGCGTCAACCCCTTGTTGGGGGCGAGCTTGAAGAAATAGGGGACGACCAGCTCCAGTCCGTTCGACTGGTTGACCTGGACGTCGGGCATCAGCAGCCCGCTTTCGGACCCGCCGCCGACCGGCGTGGAGAAGCGCGGCAGCGGCAGCGCGGGCAGGCCGAACAGGTGGAACGAGCCGCCGCCGTAATAGAGGCGCTCGCGATCCGGTCGATAGGTGATGCGGACCGCCGTGATCTTCCACGACGGCTCCTTCGAACAGCCCGCCGAGGTTTCCACCGCGCAGGGCGTATAGGCGGCACTGTCCAGCTCGACGACGCCGTTCGCATCGCGCGTCCCGCGCTGCGCCGCGAGGCGGCCGCCGCGATTGAGCACGATCAGCATGTTGTCGACCACGCCGTCCTTGAGCGAATCGGTCAGCTCGATCGAATCGCCATAAGCGGTGTCGCCCTGTGGATTGGTGACGGCGATATTGCCGTTCGCCACGACCTTGCCGGTCTTGCGGTTCCACACGACCCGATCCGCGCGCAGGCGTTCCGTCTCACGGTACATGCGCACCTCGCCGACCGCCGTGACGACGTCGGCATCGCTGTCATATTCCAGCCGGTCGGCGCTGAAGCGGATCTGATCCTGCGCCGGCATCGCCGTCGGGTCCTGTGGGGCAGGGGAGGCTACGGCGAGCGCGGAATCGCTGCTCGGCGCCGGCGCCACCGGGCGCGCCCCGAGGTCCTGCGCCGCCGCGGGCCCGGCCAGGATTGCGAGCGGCAGGACGCAGCCGGCCAGAAGGTGGAGACGCAACACGACGATTCGAACTCACCCCTTTGGCGACCCCGGCACCGCCCTGATCGATGCCGCATGACCGCCGCCTATCGCATCACCCGCGCGACGCTGCAATCGTTGTGCTTGGCGTCGCCGAGTCCTAGATCATGGCCTCAACGCTATGATGCAGGAATAGGATCGCATGGACGTTCGCTTCGCTCCGGCTCTCTCCCTTGCCGCGACCCTCGTCGCGGTACCAGTCGCCAAGGGGGCGGGCACACCGGCGCTCGCCGGCGTCGATCCGGCACTGGTCGCGGCGGCGACGCGCGCGGCGCGCTTCGATGGCGAGGCAGGGGCAGTGGTCGAACTGTTCGCGGCGCAGGACGGCGGCGTCCGTCAGTGGCTGATCGTCGGCGTCGGCGAAGGCAAGCCGGCCGACTGGGCCAAGGCCGGCGGCGCGCTGACCGGCAAGCTGCTCACGTCCGGTGCAACCGAACTCGCCGTCGACGTCTCGGCTACAGGCGCCGAACCGGCTGCGATCGCCCGCCTCGCCGCGGCCGCCGCGCAGCGCGGCTGGCGGTACGATATCTATCGCACCAAGCTGACCGACAAGCAGAAGCCGACGCTGCAGGTGCTGACGATCGCCGGCGCCGCAACCGGCGTCGAGGAAGCTTGGCAGGCCGAGGCGGCGACCACCGCCGGTCTCGAACTGACCCGCACTTTGGTGACGCTGCCGCCCAACATCCTCTATCCCGAGACCTTCGTCGACCACGTCAGGGAGTCGGTAGACGGCCTCGGCCTGGAGATCGTCGTGCTCGACGAGGCGCAGATGCGCGAGCTCGGCATGGGGTCGCTGCTCGGCGTCAGCCAGGGTTCGGTGCGCGAGGCGCGGATGCTCGCGCTGAAGTGGAACGGCGGCGGCGACGGTGCACCGACGCTCGCCTTCGTCGGCAAGGGCGTGACCTTCGACACCGGCGGCATCTCGCTCAAGCCCGGGCCCGGGATGGAGGACATGAAGTGGGACATGGGCGGCGCCGGTGCCGTCGCCGGCGCGATGAAGACGCTGGCTGCGCGCAAGGCGAAGGCGAACGTCGTCGGCGTCATGGGCCTGGTCGAGAACATGCCCGACGGCAATGCGCAGCGTCCGGGTGACGTCGTGACGTCGATGTCGGGCCAGACGATAGAGGTGCTCAACACCGATGCGGAAGGACGGCTGGTGCTCGCCGATGCGATCACCTGGACGCAGGCGACGTTCCAGCCTGCGACGATCGTCGATCTCGCGACGCTGACCGGCGCGATGATCGTCAGCCTGGGCAACGAATATGGCGGCCTGTTCGCCAACGACGACGCGCTTGCCGATCAGCTGCTCGCCGCAGGGACCGAGACGGGCGACAAATTGTGGCGCTTTCCGATGTCCGACGCTTATGACAAGCTGCTCGACAGCCCGATCGCGGACATGAAGAACATCGGGCCGCGCGGCGCTGGCTCGATCACCGCAGCGCAGTTCATCAAGCGCTTCGTCGATCAGGGGGTGAAATGGGCGCACCTCGACATCGCCGGCATGGTCTGGTCCGACAAGCCCGGCGCCACGCACGACAAGGGCGCCACCGGCTATGGCGTCAAGCTGCTCGACCGCTTCGTCGCCGCGCATTTCGAGCGCTGATGCAGGTCGACTTCTACCATCTGACGGCGGCACCCATCGACCGGGTGCTGCCGCAGATCGCCGACAAGGTCGTGACGAGCGGCGCGCGGCTGCTGATCGTCGCGCAAAGCGAGGACCAGCGCGCGCACCTCGACCGGCTGCTGTGGACCTATCAGGCGGACAGTTTCCTCCCCCATGCGCGGGCGGGATCGGGCGACGATGCCGCCCAGCCGGTACTGATTGCGGCGGAGGCGGAGGCGGGCAACGGTGCGCGTCACATCGCGATTGTCGACGGACGCTGGCGTGACGAGGCACTCGGCTTCGACCGCGCCTTCCACATCTTCGGCGAGGACCAGATCGGCGCGGCGCGGGCGGCGTGGCGCGCGCTCGGCGATGCCGATGGGGTCGAACGTCGCTATTGGAAACAGTCCGATAGCGGCCGCTGGGAACAGGCCGCCTGAGCCGTGTTGCCAAGTGGGGGCGCGGCGACTAGGGCGGCGCCACTTTCCACCGACAGCCCAAGCACAGGAGCTCCGTGACCATCATGGCCGCGAACCGGACCTTTTCGATTATCAAGCCCGACGCCACCCGCCGCAACCTGACCGGTGCGGTCACCAAGATGTTGGAGGATGCCGGCCTGCGCGTCGTCGCGTCCAAGCGCATCCACATGACCCGCGAGCAGGCCGAGGGCTTCTACGCGGTCCACAAGGAGCGGCCCTTCTTCAACGACCTGGTCGAGTTCATGATCTCGGGTCCGGTGGTCGTGCAGGTGCTCGAGGGCGAGAACGCCATGCAGCGTAACCGCGACATCATGGGCGCGACCAACCCGGCGAACGCAGAGCCCGGCACGATCCGCAAGGAACTGGCCGAGTCGATCGAGGCGAACACCGTCCATGGCTCGGACTCGGACGAGAATGCCGAGATCGAGATTGCCTATTTCTTCAAGCCCGAAGAGATCGTCGGCTGATGACCGACTGGCGGCTGCGGCGTGCGTCGGTCGACGATGCACCCGCGGTCGCGCTGGTCGCGCAGGCCAGTTTCCTAGAGACTTTCGCGGGCGTGCTCGCCGGTCCCGATATCCTCGCGCATCTTGCCGCCAAGAGCAGCGTCGCGCGGTTCGCCGCCTGGGCCGCTGACCCGACGTTCGTGCTGACGCTGGCCGAGCATCCTGCCGGCCTCGCACCTGTCGGCTACACTTTGCTGACTCCGCCCGAAGATGTGGGGGAGACGCGCGCCGGCGACATCGAGCTGCGCCGCATCTATACCTTGTCCGCCACCCGCGGCACCGGCTTAGGTGCGATGCTGATGGCGCAGGCGATCGCCGATGCGCGGGCGCGTGGTGCGCGCCGGATGCTGCTCGGTGTCTTTGCCGGCAACAGCCGCGCCCGTGCCTTCTACGAGCGTCAGGGATTCGCCGTGGTGACCGAACGCGCGTTCACCGTCGGCGCAACCGCGTGCGACGATCGTGTCTACGCCCGCGATCTTTAGTCGCTGATCGTCCAGCCCTGGCGGGGGTCGCGCCCTCGAACCGACTGCTGTTCCTTGAGCGCCTGCTTGAACCGGTCCTGCGCGTCTGGCAGTCGCGCCGAGACCGGCATATGCATCGGCGGCTGCGGCGTCGGTGCGGGCGGTGCAAGCGGTGCGGCCGCAACGCGGGCGCTGCCGGGGTCCACTTTGCCAATGCCGAAGCCGCTAAGGAATACCGAGCGGCCGAAGCGGTCGACATGGTCGACGATGGCGACGCCCGGCTGACTACCGTCCGGGCCGCTCAAAATGCGCATCACCTCCGCCGCAGCGGCGGTGTAGCAGGCGTCCCGTCGGCGTCCCGCGCATTCGCTCGGCGGCGCCGAGACGTCGCTTGGCCGAGCAATAACGGTGGCGGCCTCGGTGCCGCCGCCGCGGCTTGCGCTGCCGCCGAGGAATTGCACGTAGTCATGGCCGCCCGCGCGGGCCATTTCGGCCGCGCGGTACATGGCGACGGACAGGGCATCCCCGCGGCGCATCACTGCATCGACCCGCCAGCTGCCGTCTTTTTGAAGGCGGACGTCGTAGCCCACCTTCATCCCGAGGCCCCACCATCCGTCGATCTTCTTCATCGGACCGTAATAGGGGGCATCGGCCGCGTATGCGGCGGCAGGCACGCTCGCCGCGAGCAGGAACAGGCATGCTTTGATCGTCACACGAGGTCTCCCGATTCTCGACCGTCGCAGCCGTATCAATGCGCGGTTAAGACCCGGTATGCAAACGCGCCGCGTGCCAGCGCAGGTGATCGGCCATGAAGGTCGATACGAAGAGATAGCTGTGGTCGTAGCCCGGCTGGATGCGCAGCGTGCAATCGATCCCCGCGCGCCGGCACGCATCGGCCAGCAGGTCGGGGCGCAATTGCTCGGCCAGGAACTGGTCGGCATCGCCCTGATCGACAAGCAGCTCCGAAATCCGGGCGCCGTCCTCGATCAACGCAATTGCGTCATGAGGCCGCCAGGCAGCCTGTTCGTCGCCAAGATACCCAGCTAGCGCCTTCCTGCCCCAAGGCACTTGCGATGGCGCGACAATCGGGGCGAAGGCCGATACCGCACGGAACCGCTCCGGAAAGGTCAGACCGATCGTCAGTGCGCCGTGACCGCCCATCGAATGGCCGAGGATCGACTGACGCGTAAGGTCTGCCGGGAATTCCGCACCGATCAGCGCGGGCAGTTCCTCGGTGACATAGCTCCACATGCGATAATGCGGCGCGAAAGGCGCTGCGGTGGCATCGACGTAGAAGCCGGCGCCGAGGCCAAAGTCATAGGCACCATCAGGATCGTCTGCGACGCCCTCACCACGCGGGCTGGTGTCCGGTGCGACGAAGATCAGACCCAGCTCGGCGCAGGCACGCCGATACTCGCCCTTGTCGGTGACGTTGGCGTGGGTGCAGGTCAGCCCGGACAGATACCAGACGACCGGCAGCGTCGCGCCCGGCGCGTGATCGGGCACGAAGACCGACAAGGTCATCGCGGTACCTGTCGCCGCGCTGGTATGACGGTAGACACCCTGCGTCCCCCCATGCGCCTTGGCCGTTGATACCGTCTCCACACCCAGGCCCATCGTCATGCGGCTGGCCGGTGCATGGCGCAGACCTTGTTGCCCGACGGATCGCGCAGATAGGCGAGATATAGCCGGCCGAACGGACTGTCGCGCCAGCCTGGCGGATCCTCGCACGGGGTACCGCCATGCGCCACGCCCGCCTCGTGCCAGGCGTCGATCGCTTCCGGATCTGCGGCGCGGAAGCCGATCGTCCCGCCGTTGGCGTGGCACGCCGGTGCCCCGTCGATCGGCGTGGTGAGCATGAAGAAGCTGCCGCCATGCATATAGGCCACGCGTCCTTTTGGATCGCGACGTCCCGAGGGAATGCCGATCGCGGTGAGGGCGGCATCGTAGAAGGCCTGCGATGCCGCGATGTCGTTGGCACCGACCATGACGTGGCTGAACATGTCCGTTCTCCTCAGTAGATGACGACGCTGCGGATGCTCTCGCCCGCATGCATCAGGTCGAAGCCGGTGTTGATCTCGTCCAGACTCAGCCGGTGGGTGATCATCGGGTCAATCTCGATCAGCCCGTTCATATACCAGTCGACGATCTTTGGCGTATCGGTGCGCCCGCGCGCGCCGCCGAAGGCCGTGCCCTTCCACGTCCGGCCGGTGACGAGCTGGAACGGCCGCGTCGCGATCTCCTTGCCCGCCTCGGCGACGCCGATGATGATCGATTCGCCCCAGCCGCGATGCGCGCTCTCCAGCGCCTGGCGCATCACCACGGTGTTGCCGGTGCAGTCGAACGTGTAATCGCCACCGCCGTCGGTCATCGCGATCAGACGCGGCACGATGTCTCCGATGTCGCGGGGATTGACGAAGTCGGTCATGCCGAAGCGGCGCCCCCATTCCTCGCGATCCGGATTGATGTCGACGCCGATGATGCGCAGCGCGCCGGCCAGCTTCGCGCCCTGGATGACGTTGAGGCCGATGCCACCCAGGCCGAAGACGATCACCGTCGCACCGGGCTCGACCTTGGCGGTGTTGACCACTGCGCCCACTCCGGTGGTCACGCCGCAGCCGATGTAGCAGCTGGTGTCGAACGGCGCGTCGTCGCGGATCTTCGCGACCGCGATCTCGGGCAGCACGGTGAAGTTCGAGAAGGTCGAGCAGCCCATATAGTGAAAGATCGGCTGGCCCTTGTAGCTGAAGCGGGTGGTGCCGTCCGGCATCAATCCCTTGCCCTGGGTCGCGCGGATCGCGGTGCAGAGATTGGTCTTCTGGCTGAGGCACGATTTACACTGGCGGCATTCGGGCGTGTAGAGCGGGATGACGTGATCGCCCGGCACGACGCTGGTCACCCCGGCGCCGACCTCGCGGACGATGCCGCAGCCTTCGTGACCGAGCACGCTCGGGAACAGGCCCTCGCTGTCGAGGCCGTCGAGCGTATAGGCGTCGGTGTGGCAGATGCCGGTCGCCATGATCTCGACCAGCACCTCGCCGGCCTTGGGGCCTTCGAGGTCGAGTTCGACGATCTCCAGCGGCTGTTTGGCCTCGAACGCGACGGCGGCGCGGGTCTTCATGGGCAATGGCTCCGATCGGTGACGGGCGAACCGGTATTCACTGCGCGCCTCGGCCGCAAGCATCCAGGGTTGATCGCTGACGCCGGCCTGCTAGTCGCATTTGCAACGATATGTGGAGAGGTGGCGGCTGTGACCCCCGATTTTGATTTCGCGCTCGGCGAGGCGGCGGAGATGATCCGCGACAGCACCCGGCGCTTCGCGACCGACCGGATCGCACCGCTGGCGGCGAAGATCGACGCCGACGACTGGTTCCCGCGTGACGAGCTGTGGCCCGCCATGGGGGGACTGGGCCTGCACGGCATCACCGTCGAGGAGGCCGACGGGGGTCTTGGCCTCGGCTATCTCGAACATGTCGTCGCGGTGGAGGAGGTTTCGCGCGCCTCGGGCTCGATCGGGCTCAGCTATGGCGCGCATTCGAACCTGTGCGTCAATCAGATCCGCCGCTGGGCCAATCCGGAGCAGAAGGCCAAATATCTGCCCAAGCTGATCTCCGGCGAGCATGTCGGCAGCCTGGCGATGTCAGAGGCGAACGCCGGCTCCGACGTCGTGTCGATGAAGCTGCGCGCGCGCGAAACGGATCGCGGCTACGTGCTCGACGGGACGAAATTCTGGATCACCAACGCGGCCTATGCGGACACGCTCGTCGTCTATGCCAAGACGGGCGAAGGCAGCCGCGGCATCACCGCCTTCCTGATCGAGAAGGACATGCCCGGCTTCTCGATCGGGCAGAAGATCGACAAGATGGGCATGCGCGGCTCGCCGACCGCGGAGCTGGTGTTCGACGAGTGCGAGGTACCGCGCGAGAACGTCATGGGCCCGCTGAACGGCGGGGTCGGGGTGCTGATGAGCGGCCTCGATTATGAGCGGGCGGTGCTTGCCGCGATCCAGCTCGGCATCATGCAGGCCTGCCTCGACGTCGTCATTCCCTATGTCCGCGAGCGAAAGCAGTTCGGCCACCCGATCGGCCAGTTCCAGCTGATGCAGGCGAAGGTCGCCGACATGTATGTCGCGCTCAATTCGGCGCGTGCTTATGTGTACGCGGTGGCGAAGAGCTGCGACGCGGGCAAGACGACCCGCTTCGACGCGGCCGGCGCGATTCTGCTGGCGAGCGAGAATGCGGTAAAGGTGGCGCTGGAGGCGATCCAGGCGCTGGGCGGTGCGGGCTATACCAAGGACTGGCCGGTCGAACGCTTCATGCGCGACGCCAAGCTGCTCGACATCGGGGCGGGGACCAACGAGATCCGCCGCATGCTGATCGGCCGCGAATTGATCGGCGCCGCCCCCAAGGTGGCGCAGTGAGGACGGCGACATGAACGCCCCGGTCATCCCGACCACCGCCGCCATCGATCCGGCGCTTGCTGCGCATAATCGTGCCCTGGCGGAACGGCTGCGGGCCGACGTCGCTCGGGCGGCACGCGGCGGCAGCGACGCGGCGCGCGAGCGGCACACCGGTCGCGGCAAATTGCTGCCCCGCGACCGGGTCGAACGGCTGCTCGATCCCGGCAGTCCTTTCCTGGAGATCGGCCAGCTCGCCGCCTACGACCTGTACGACGGGGAGGTGCCCGGCGCGGGCATGATCGCCGGCATCGGCCGCGTCTCGGGCCGGCAGGTGATGATCGTCTGCAACGACGCGACGGTGAAGGGCGGCACCTACTATCCGCTGACCGTCAAGAAGCATCTGCGCGCGCAGGAGATCGCGCAGGAGAATCGGCTGCCCTGCATCTACCTGGTCGACAGCGGCGGCGCCAATCTGCCGCATCAGGCGGAGGTGTTTCCCGACCGCGACCATTTCGGCCGCATCTTCTTCAACCAGGCGAATATGTCGGCGCTCGGCATCCCGCAGATCGCCTGCGTGATGGGCAGCTGTACCGCCGGCGGCGCCTATGTCCCGGCGATGTCCGACGAGACGGTGATCGTCGCCGGCGCCGGCACGATCTTCCTCGCCGGTCCGCCGCTGGTCAAGGCCGCGACGGGCGAGGTGATCAGCGCCGAGGAGCTGGGCGGCGCCGACACGCACGGCCGCCGCTCCGGCGTCGTCGATCACGTCGCCGAGAATGACGACCATGCGCTGACCATCGTCCGCGACATCGTCGCGACCCTGCCGCCCGCTCAGCCCGCCGCGGTCAATAGGGTCGCGCCACGCGATCCGCTGCATCCGGCCGAGGACCTCTATGGCCTGATTCCGCAAGACGTGCGCGCGCCCTATGACGTGCACGAGGTCATCGCCCGGCTGGTCGACGGCTCGGAATTCCATGAGTTCAAGTCGCTCTACGGCGCGTCCTTGGTCTGCGGCTTTGCCCATATCCACGGCATGCCGGTCGCGATCCTCGCCAACAACGGCGTGCTGTTCAGCGAAAGCGCGCAAAAGGGCGCGCATTTCATCGAGCTCGCCTGTCAACGCCGCGTGCCGTTGCTTTTCCTGCAGAACATCAGTGGCTTCATGGTCGGCGGCCGCTACGAGGCGGAAGGCATCGCCAAGCATGGCGCCAAGCTGGTCACCGCCGTCGCCACCGCCAGCGTGCCCAAGATCACCATCCTGATCGGCGGCAGCTTCGGCGCCGGCAACTACGGCATGTGCGGGCGCGCCTATGGCCCACGCTTCCTGTTCACCTGGCCCAACAGCCGGATCAGCGTGATGGGCGGCGAACAGGCGGCGAGCGTGCTCGCCACCGTCCATCGTGACGCGGAGCGGTGGACGCCGGAACAGGCCGATGCCTTCAAGGCGCCGATCCGCGCCCGCTACGAGGATGAAGGCAACCCCTGGCATGCCACCGCGCGACTGTGGGACGATGGCATCATCGATCCGGTCCAGACCCGTGACGTGCTCGGCCTCGCGCTCGACGCCTGTCTCGCTGCTCCCATAGCCGAAGCGCCGCGCTTCGGCGTGTTCCGGATGTGACCCCGATGATCCTCGCTCTCCTGCTCGCGCTTCAGGTTCAGGCGTCGGACAAGCTGCCGCCCGCCAATCCGCTGCCCTATGCCGACGCCGATGCGGCGAACGTGATGGCGCCGATCGACGCCATGTTCCGCGGCCTCGCTGCGCGCGACGGCGCGGCGATCCTGGCACAGGTCCGTCCCGATGGCGGTGCCACCGTCGTCGCCGAGCGGCCCGACGGCCGCCGCGAGGTCCGCCACACCAGTTGGGCGGAATTTGCCGCCGGCGTGAAGCCCGGCCCGGAACGCTATCAGGAACGGCTGACCGATCCCGCAGTCGAGGTCGACGGCGACATCGCCATGGTGTGGAGCCCCTACGTCTTCACCATCGACGGCAAGGTGCATCATTGCGGCACCGACCATTTCGACTTGGTCCGCGAGGACGGTCGCTGGCGCGTCCTCAACGTCACCTGGACGCAGCGCACCACCGGATGCCCGGCATGATCGAATCGTTGCTGATCGCCAACCGCGGCGAGATCGCCTGCCGCATCATCCGCACCGCGCGGCGGCTCGGCATCCGCACCGTTGCCGTCTATTCCGATGCCGATGCCGACGCGCTGCACGTCGGTGAGGCGGACGAGGCGGTGCATATCGGCCCCGCCGCGGCGCGCGAGAGCTATCTCGTCGGCGAACGGATCATCGCCGCGGCCCGGGATAGCGGCGCACAGGCGATCCACCCCGGCTACGGCTTCCTCAGCGAGAATGCCGATTTCGCCGAGGCGGTGATCGCCGCCGGCCTCGTCTGGGTCGGGGCGCCCCCCGCCAGCATCCGCGCGATGGGGCTGAAGGACGCAGCCAAGACGCGGATGATCGCCGCCGGCGTGCCCGTCACCCCTGGCTACCAGGGCGAGGACCAGCGTCCCGACCATCTGCAGGCGCAGGCCGCTGCGATCGGCTATCCCGTGCTGATCAAGGCGGTGGCGGGCGGCGGCGGCAAGGGCATGCGCCGCGTTGACGATGCCGCCGACTTCGCCGACGCGCTCGCCAGCTGCCGCCGCGAGGCGGCCTCCTCGTTCGGCGACGATCGCGTACTGATCGAGAAATACATCCTGTCGCCCCGCCATATCGAGGTGCAGGTGTTCGGCGACACGCGTGGTAACGTCGTCCATCTGTTCGAGCGCGACTGTTCGCTGCAGCGCCGCCACCAGAAGGTGATTGAAGAGGCGCCCGCGCCGGGTATGGACGCGGCGACGCGCGCCGCAGTCTGCGATGCGGCGGTGCGCGCGGCGCAGGCGGTCGACTATGTCGGCGCCGGCACGATCGAATTCATCGCCGATGCCAGCGATGGCCTGCACGCCGACCGGATCTGGTTCATGGAGATGAACACGCGGCTCCAAGTCGAGCATCCCGTCACCGAGGCGATCACCGGCCAGGATCTGGTCGAGTGGCAGCTACGCGTCGCGAGCGGCGAGCCGCTGCCGCTGCGCCAGGATCAGCTCGCCATTCACGGCCATGCGATCGAGGCGCGGCTATATGCGGAAGACCCGGCCAAGGGCTTCCTGCCGTCGATCGGCCGGCTCGATGCGTTCGACCTGGGCGATCCGGACGAGACGGGTGTGCGGGTCGACACCGGGGTGGAGCAGGGGGCTACGATCACGCCCTTTTACGACCCCATGATCGCCAAGCTGATCGCGCACGGCGAGACACGCGACGAGGCGCGAGAGACGCTGGCCGATGCGCTGGACGAAGCGGTGATCTGGCCGCTGCGCACCAACGCCGGTTTCCTGGTCGAGGCGCTCGACCATCCTGATTTCGTATCCGGCCATGTCGACACCGGGTTGATCGCGCGCGAGGGCGACGCCCTGCTGCCGCCGGCGCTGCCGAGCGAGGAAGCGTTGGTCGATGCCGCCGCCGCGCTTGCCGGCGATGCGGCCGGGGCCATTGGCGGCTTCCGGCTCAATGCCCCGTCGCGCCGGATCGCCCGCCTCGATGTCGGCGGCGAGCCGGTCGAGGTCGATTTCGTTCGCGCGACCGTCACCGGTACGCCCGGCCTGTCGCGCCTGCTGATCACCGAAGGCGGCCAGACCTGGCAGGTCATGCCGTGGCGCGCGACGGCGACCGCGGGCGGCGGCGCGGCGGATGGCGCGATCCTCGCGCCGATGCCGGGCCGCATCATTGCGGTCGATGTCACCGAGGGCGCCCGGGTCACCGCCGGCCAGAAACTGGTGACGCTGGAGGCGATGAAGATGGAACACAGCCTGACCGCGCCCTTCGACGGCACGGTCGCTGCGCTGGCCGCAACGGCAGGCGGGCAGGTGACCGAGGGGACCATGCTCGTCCGCATCGAAAGGGATTCGTGATGGCGGGTCGCTGCTATGACGAGTGGACGGTCGGCGACCGGGTCGTGCACGATATCCGCCGGACCGTGACGGAAACCGACAATCTGCTTTTTTCGACGATGACGCACAATCCGCAGCCGCTGCACCTCGATGCGGAGGCGGCGCGAGCCTCGGAATTTGGCCAGATCCTGGTCAACGGCACCTTCACCTTTGCGCTGATGGTCGGCCTGTCGGTGACGGATACGACGCTAGGCACGCTGGTCGCCAATCTCGGCTATGACAAATTGGAGATGCCAAAGCCGGTCTTCCTCGGCGACACGTTGCGCGCCGAGACGGAGGTGGTCGAACTGCGCGACAGCAAGAGCCGCCCGGATGCCGGTTTGGTCACGTTTCGCCACGTCATGCTCAACCAGCGTGACGAGACCGTCTGCCAATGCCTGCGAACCGCCATGCTGAAACGACGCGGCTGATCAGCGGGGCTTGGCCGCGTCCCAGGCACGCTCCAGCGCCGCGGCGTCGCCCCCGGTCTGGCGCAGGCGGAATCCTTCCAGTGTCAGCGCCCGTCCGAACAACCGGCGGCCGTGGGTCCGCCAGACGATGTCGTACAGGCCGCGTGCGCTGCGCGTCGCATCGCCATCCCAATAGCGGGTCGTGATCAGCACCGGCAGCCTGCCCGTGCGCGCATCGGGGCCGCCATCGGTGAGCTTGAGCAATGCCCGGTTGAACATCGACGCGTCGATCTCCGGCTCGACCGGCGCCTGCTTGCCGACGCCCAGCGCCTTGGGAAACAGGATCGTCGTGTCGGTGATGTCGTGGCGCGGATCCTTGAGCGTGATGGTGTCGCCATCGACGGTGCCGGTCAGCTCGACGCGCGCCTGAACCGCCGCGTCTTTCTGCGCCGTGGCGGCGCGTTCCGCCTGGTCGGCGCGCCGGTCCGAGACGTTGAGATAGAGCGTCAGCGCCGCGATCACGACGCCCGCGACCGCGACGACCTCGGCCAGCGTGATCCAGCGCCGGCGGGTGCGGGCTTGATCCGCCGTCTCCGTCATCGCCCGCCGGCCTCCAGCAACGCGGCCGGCGCGCTCAATTCCCAGCTGCGCGCGATCCGATCCTCGACCAGCGTCCAGTCCGCTTCGGCCGACAGATCGATGGCGACCCAATGTTCGGTGCCGAGACTGGACGGCGTGGCATAGGTGTCCGGCGCCGACGCAATCAGCTTCGCCTGCTCGTCTGGTCCACTCGTCCGCACGCCCACGGCGGTGCGGCCGTCGCCGTGATGGTCGTCACGGAATTGCGCGAACGGCTTGCCCGCGACGAAGAAGGTGGGCTGGCCATGGCTTTCCCGCTCTTCGCTGTCGGGCAGGACGAGCGCGATCGCGCGGATACGGTCGAGGGGACTGGTCATCGGCTGGCGAACTCCTTCAGCACCTGCGGGTACAGGCGGTGCTCGGCGTCCAGCACCCGCGCAGCGAGCGCGTCGGGCGTGTCACCGGGCAGCACCGGCACCTCAGCCTGTCCAAGCACTTCACCGGCATCCAGTTCCTCGGTGACGATATGAACCGAACAGCCGGCGACCGCATCGCCCGCCGCGATTGCCCGCGCGTGCGTGTCCAAGCCCTTGTATTTGGGCAGAAGAGACGGGTGGATGTTCACGATCCGGCCGCGCCACCTGGCGACGAAATCGTTCGACAGCAGACGCATATAGCCGGCCAGCGCGATCACCTCGACGCCCGCCTCTCGGAGCGCGGCGTCGATCGCCGCCTCATAGGCCGGTTTGCCGATGCCCTTCGGCGACAGGGCGAAGGCGGCGAGGCCACGTTCCCGCGCCCAGGCCAGGCCGGCCGCGTCCGGTTTGTCGGAGGCGACCAGCGCGACATCGATCCCCGCCTCGACCAGCGCCATCATGTTCGATCCCCGCCCGGAGATCAGGATGCCGACGCGTTTCATCGCCGTTCAGCCGTGGTTGTGCGTCGCGGTCCAGTCGGCCCGCGCCGACCAGCTCTCCGCCGGACCGCGGACCGTGCACCCGCGCGGCCCCGCCTCGATCCGGCCGATCCTATGGACCGTCTCCCCCGCCGCGCGCAGCGCCGCGGCGACGTCGTCGGCCGCTTCGGCGGCGACGACCACCGCCATGCCGATCCCGCAATTGAAGGTGCGCGCCATCTCCTCCGGCTCGATGCCGCCCTGCGCCTGCAGAAAGGCCATCAGCCGCGGCTGTTCCCAGGCACCGGCGTCGATCACCGCATGCGCACCCTCGGGCAGCACGCGCGGGATGTTCTCGAGCAGACCGCCGCCGGTGATATGCGCCAGACCCTTGATCCGGCCTTCGCGCACCAGCGGCAGCAGGCTGGCGACATAGATACGCGTCGGTGCCATCAGCGCGTCGATCAGCAGCCGGTCCGAATCGAACAGCGCCGGTCGGTCGAGCCGCCATCCCTTGTCCGCGGCGAGTCGGCGAACCAGCGAATAGCCGTTGGAATGGACACCGGTCGATGCGAGGCCGAGTACGACGTCGCCGGCGGCGATGGTCCGGCCGGTCAGCACCCGGTCGCGCTCGACCGCGCCGACGCAGAAACCGGCGAGGTCATAGTCGCCATCGGCGTACATGCCCGGCATCTCGGCCGTCTCGCCGCCGATCAGCGCGCAGCCAGCCTGACGGCAGCCCTCTGCGATCGACGCGACGACCCGCTCGGCGATGCCGTTGTCGAGCTTGCCGGTCGCGTAATAATCCAGGAAGAACAACGGCTCGGCGCCCTGGACGATCAGATCGTTGGCGCACATGGCGACCAGGTCGATGCCGACACCCTCGTGCCGGCCCGATTCGATTGCCAGCTTCAGCTTGGTGCCGACCCCGTCGTTGGCGGCGACCAGCAGGGGATCGGTAAAGCCCGCCGCCTTGAGGTCGAAGAAGCCGCCGAAGCCGCCCAGGTCGGCATCGGCGCCCGGTCGCCGCGTCGATCGGGCGAGGGGGCCGATGGCGCGGACCAGCGCATTGCCCGCGGCGATCGACACTCCGGCATCGGCATAGGTATAGGGCGCATTCGGTTCGGCTTCGGTGCTCATGGCGGCGACCTAGCCACATCGCGCTTGGATTTCCACGCCTGCTTCGCCAAAAGGCTGCCACGATGCGTCCGCGGTCCCTGTTCTCCCTTCTCGCCGGTGCGGCGCTGCTCGCCGGCGCCGCCGCGCTCGCCCAGATCGAGGGCAGCCGCGGCGTCGCGCCGATCGACACCTCAGGTAGCTATGAGGTCTCCGGCGTCACGGTCGACGTCGCCGCCAAGACCGCCGATCAGGCGCGGCTCGGCGGCTGGCGGCTCGCCCAGCGCAAGGCCTGGGTGCAATTGTCGCGGCGACTCGGCGGTGGCGGCGGCCTGGTCAGCGACGGCACGCTCGACGGCATGGTCTCGGGCATCGTCGTCGAGAACGAACAGATCGGCCCCAACCGCTACATCGCCCGTCTCGGCGTGTTGTTCGACCGGACCCGCGCCGCCGGGCTGCTCGGCATCAGCGCCTATGCCGACCGGTCGCGGCCGATGCTGGTGATGCCGCTGCTCGTCTCCGCCGGCACGGAGCTGATGTTCGAACAGCCCAGCCCGTGGCAGGCGGCTTGGGCACGGCTGCGCACCGGCAACAGCACGATCGATTATATCCGCCCGTCGGGCAGCGGCGCCGACGCCTTGTTGCTCAACGCCGGCCAGATCGGCCGGCCAGGACGCGGCTGGTGGCGCAATGTCCTCGACCAATATGGCGCGTCGGACGTGCTGATCCCGGTTGTGCGCCTCTATCGCAGCTATCCCGGCGGACCGATCATCGGCGTCTTCCAGGCGCGCCACGGTCCCGACAATCAGCTCGTCGGCAGCTTCACGCTGCGCGTCGGCAATGCCGCGGGGCTTCCGCAACTGCTCGACACCGGCGTCCAGCGGATGGACGCGCTCTACCAGCAGGCGCTGCGTGGCGGCGCACTGAACGTCGACGCCACTTTGTCGCCGCCGCCCGCGCCCGAACCGGTCGTCGAGCCGGCGGCCGACGACGAGGCGAGCGGCGAGACGCTGGCGGAGATCGTCGGCGACACCGGCAGCACTGCCAGCGCCGGCATTCCCGTCGTCGTCCAGGCGGATACCCCCAGCGCCACATCGGTTGCCAATATCGAGGGGCTGCTGCGCGGCATTCCCGGGGTCCGGGCCGCGACCACCACCAGCCTGGCGTTGGGCGGCGTTTCGCTGCTCCGCGTCAGCTACGACGGCGATCCCGCCTCGCTGCGCGCCGCCCTCGAGGTACGCGGCTATCAGGTCAGTGGATCGGGGCAGACGCTGCGCATCCGCCGCGCACCGCGGCTCGCGCCGCCCGAGCTACCGGCCGACACCCAGCCGGCCGGATGAGCCAGCTCGCGCTGCCGCTTGGCTGGCCGGCGGATCCCCGCGACGATGCCTTCCTCGTCACCCCGTCCAATGCGGGAGCGGCGCGCACGCTGGAGCATTGGGCGTCCTGGCCGGTGATGGCCGCGGTGCTGACCGGCCCGCGCAAGTCGGGGCGCAGCCTGCTCGCCCGCATCTTCGCGGCGAAGAGCGGCGGCACGATCATCGACGATGCGGAAAGCCTGCCGGAGACCCAGCTGTTCCACGCCTGGAACCGGGCGCAGGCGGAACGGCGGCCGCTGGTCATCGTCGCGGACGCGCTGCCGCCGGCCTGGGCGGTGCGGCTCCCCGATCTGCGGTCGCGCCTCGCCGCCAGTCCGCATGCCGCGATCGACATGCCCGACGACGCGCTCGTCCGCGAGCTGCTGGCGCACCTGTTCCACCGTCGCGGCCTCGATGCCCGGCCGGAGCTGGTCGACTGGCTGGCGACGCGGATCGAACGCAGTCACGTCGCGATCCAGCGCACCGTCGACGCGCTCGATCAGGCGGCGTTGGAGACGCGCCGGCGGCTGTCGATTCCGCTTGCCCGCAACGTGCTGTTTGCGGCGGGGATCGTCACGCAACCGCAATCGTTGGTCTCTAGCGACGAACCATGACCAGGCCTGCCCATCTCTCTCATCTGACCGACGCTGACGACGACCCCTTCGTGCCGGAGGTCAATGATCGCTATTTCAACCGCGAGCTGTCGTGGCTGGCGTTCAACCGTCGCGTTCTGGACGAAGCGTGCAATCCGGCGCATCCCCTGCTCGAGCGGCTGCGCTTCCTGTCGATCTCCGGCTCGAACCTCGACGAATTCTTCATGGTCCGCGTTGCCGGGCTGAAGGGCCAGCAGCTCAAGGACGTCGATCGCCGCTCCACCGACGGGCTGACGCCGGGGCAGCAGCTCGCCGCGATCACCGAAGAGGCGGACGCGCTGATGGCCGATCAGCAGCAGGTGTGGGGCGACCTGCGCACCCTGCTCGACGAAGCCAATCTGCACGTCCTGCGTCGCGACGAGGTCGACGCCGAAGCCGCCGCCTGGCTTGAGACGCATTTCCGCGAGCAAATCTTCCCGATCCTCACGCCGCAAGCGCTGGATCCCGCGCACCCGTTCCCCTTCATCCCCAACAAGGGGTTGTCGGTGATGTTCGACTTGGTCCGCCAGTCGGACGGCGAGCCGGTCCGCGAGCTGGTGATGATCCCCGCCTCCGCGCGCCGCTTCGTCCGCCTCCCCGGCGAGCCCGCCCGCTACGTGTCCATCGAGGCGATCCTCAAGCGGTTCGCGCCGCTCGTCTTTCCCGGCTATGCCGTGCACGGCGCCGCCGCCTTCCGCGTGCTGCGCGACAGCGACATCGAGATCGACGAGGAGGCGGAGGATCTCGTCCGCTACTTCGCCAACGCCATCAAGCGCCGCCGTCGCGGCCGCGTCATCCGGCTGGAGCTGGAGACGGGCATGCCCGACACGCTCGCCGCGGTGCTGCGCGCCGAATTGGGCGGCGACGCGATCGTCACCGAAAGCGGCAATCTGCTCGGCATCGGCGATCTCGACGCGGTGGTCGACGAGGATCGTCCCGACCTCAAGTTCCTGCCCTTCGTGCCGCGTTTTCCCGAACGCATCCGCGAATTCGGCGGCGACTGTTTCGCCGCGATCCGCGCGAAGGACATCATCGTCCATCACCCCTACGAAACGTTCGACGTCGTGCTCGCCTTCCTCAAACAGGCGGCGCAGGATCCGGACGTCATCGCGATCAAGCAGACGCTGTATCGCGCCGGCAAGCAATCGGCGGTGATCAACGCGCTGATCGCGGCGGCGGAGGCCGGCAAGTCGGTCACCGCCGTGGTCGAACTGCGCGCGCGCTTCGACGAGGAACAGAATATCCTGTGGGCCAGCGCGCTCGAACGCGCCGGGGTCCAGGTCGTCTACGGCTTCCTGGAATGGAAGACGCACGCCAAGGTGTCGATGATCGTCCGGCGCGAGAACGGCCAGTTCCGCACCTATTGCCACTTCGGCACCGGCAACTACCATCCGGTGACGGCGCGCATCTACACCGACCTCAGCTTCTTCACCGCCGATCCGCGGATCGGGCGCGATGCGGCACAAATGTTCAACTACGTCACCGGCTATGTCGAACCGACCGACATCGCCAAGCTCAGCCTCAGTCCACGCGACCTGCGCAAGGACCTGCTGGCGCTGATCGACGAGGAAATCGCCCATGCCCGCGCCGGCGGCTGCGGCATGGTATGGGCGAAGATGAACAGCCTGGTCGACCCGGCGATCATCGAGAAGCTATACGAGGCGAGCAATGCCGGCGTCGAGATCGAGCTGATCCTGCGCGGCATCTGCTGCCTGCGTCCCGGCGTGGCCGGCATGTCGGAAAACATCCGGGTGAAGTCGGTGGTCGGCCGCTTCCTCGAACACAGCCGCATCTTCTGCTTCGGCAATGGCGCGGCTTTGCCCAACGACAATGCGAAGGTGTTCATCTCGTCCGCCGACTGGATGCCGCGCAACCTCGACCGACGCGTCGAATATATGCTGCCGATCGAAAACCCGACCGTCCACGACCAGGTGCTCGACCAGGTCATGGTCGCCAACCTGCTCGACACCGAACAGAGCTGGGAGCTACAGCCCGACGGCCGCTATATCCGTGACGAGCCGGGGGAAAAGCCGTTCAACCTGCACCGCTATTTCATGACCAATCCGTCGCTGTCCGGCCGGGGCCAGGCGCTGGCGGAAAGCGACGCGGTGCCGACCCTGTCGCTGCGGCGGCGGCAACCGTCCTGATCGGTGCGGCGCGCGCCCGCAATTGCGTTGGTCGGGGCATGGGTGGCCCCGTGAGCGCCGCGCATCCCTCCGTCATCGCTAGTCAGATGGCAGCGTGATGGCGGTCTCCTACCCCCGCACCGCGATCATCGACATCGGCTCGAATTCGGTGCGCCTCGTCGTCTATCAAGGTCACCCGCGCGTTCCCGCCGCCCTATTCAACGAAAAGGTCATGGCCGGCCTCGGCCGCAGCCTGTCGGCGACCGGCGCGATCGATGCGGAATCGATGGCATTGGCGATCGGTGCCTTGGCGCGCTTCGCGGCCGTCGCGCGCGAGATGAAGGCGGAAGTACGCACCGTCGCCACCGCCGCGGTTCGCGACGCCAGCAACGGACGTGACTTCATCGCCGCCGCCGCCGATTTCGGCCTGTCGGTGGAACTGCTCAGCGGCGAGCAGGAGGCGACCGCCGCCGGCATGGGCGTGCTGTCCGCCATTCCCGACGCGGACGGCATCGTCGGCGATCTGGGCGGCGGCAGCCTCGAACTGGTCCGCGTTGTCGCCAATACGGTGACCGACCGGATTTCCTTTCCGCTCGGCGTGCTGCGCATCGCCGCGCTGCGCGCACAGCGCAGCGGCGCGTTCGACCGCCAGGTGTCGCGCATGATCCGCGATGCCGGCTGGACTGGGCGGGGCAGGGGTCTGCCGCTCTACATGGTCGGCGGCTCGTGGCGCGCGCTCGCCCGGCTCGACATGAGCCTGACGCACTATCCGCTGCCGATCATCCACGGCTATGCACTCGCGCCGCAGACCGTCGCTCGGCTTGGCCGCAGCATCGCCCATCTGCCGCGCCAGCGGTTGCGCGCGGTGCCGGGCATGTCGTCCGCCCGCGCCGCCGCGCTCGGCGATGCCACCGCCCTGCTCGGCATCGTCATGCGCGAACTCGGCAGCAGTGCCGGCGTCGCCTCGACCTTCGGCCTGCGTGAAGGCCTGCTCTATGCCGCACTTGACCCGGCGATCCGTGCTCTCGATCCGCTGATCGTCGGCGCGCGAGAGGAAGGACGGTTGCTCGGCCGATTTCCAGAACATGGCGACTTGCTCGACGGCTGGATCGCGCCCCTGTTCGCCGACGAGCCCGCGGCCTACGCCCGGATCCGCCACGCCGCCTGTCTGCTCGCCGACGTCGGCTGGCATGCCAATCCTGAATTCCGGGACGAGCGCGGCTTCGAGATCGCGCTGCACGGCAATTGGGTCGGGATCGACGCCGCGGAACGCGCGATGCTCGCGCAGGCGCTGCACTCCAGCCTCGGCGGTGTCACGACGCCGCACCCGCTGCTCGCCGCGCTGGCCAGTCCGGGACAGCTCGACGCCGCCATCCGCTGGGGTCTGGCGATCCGTCTCGGCCAGCGTTTCAGCGCGGGTCTCGCCGGACCGCTGCACCGCACCGCCCTGTCGATGACGGCCAAGGATGTGACGCTGGCGCTGAAGGCGGCGGATCGGCAATTATATGCGGAGACGGTCGCGCGCCGGCATGCCGCGCTCGCCTTGCTGCTCAAGCGCCGGCCGGTTGTCAGCTCCATCGGCTGACCCGTCCGGCGGCAGCGGCGGACGATCAGCCGCAGCGCAATCCGTCGATACGGCCGTCATCGCCCAGGTGGATGTTCAGCCGCTCGGTCCGGAAATCCATCGTCCCGCCGGCATCGGCGCGCAGGATTCGCGACACCGGCGCGTTGGCGTCCCGTTCCAGCCCGCGCCGCATCCGCTCGCGATACTTCATCCCGGCGTAGCGGATATGCATCTGCTGCGTCACCTTGCAGGGCCCCGTCGGCACCGGTTCCGGTACCGTCGCGCAGCCCTGGATCAGCAGAGCCCCCGCGATCGCCGCCACCGTCAGCTTGGTCATGCCGCCTCCTCGCCGCGCGTCATTTTCAGCTTGCCGCCCTGCACGGCGAAGCCGAGCCGCCCCTCGACCAGATCGAGCGCGTCGCGACCGAATTGATCATAGCGCCAACCCTGCAGCATGGGGAGGCCGGTGCGCACGCCGGCGGCGAGCATCTCCAGCTCGTCCGAACGCGCGAGCAGGCGCGAGGCCACGTCGATGTCGCGGGCGCGGATCTTCAGCAACAGCTTGAGCAGGTCCGCGACCAGTGCGCCGTCCTTACCCAGGCCGGGCTTGCGGTCGTCGCGCGGCGGCATCTCGTCCGCCGGCAGCGGCTCTGCCGCGTCGAGCGCCGCCATCAGCCGGCCGCCGATGTCGTTCGCTGCCCAGGTCGCCGACAGGCCGCGCACCTTGGCGAGATCGGCCTGGCGCCGCGGCGGGTGGCCGGCGAGGTCGCCCAGCGTCTCGTCCTTGACGATCCGGCCGCGCGGCAAGTCTTTGGCCTGCGCCTCCAGCTCGCGCCAGCGGGCCAGCGCCTTGAGGCGGCCGAGCACGTCCGCCTTGCGGCTCGACACGCGGACGCGCTTCCACGCGCCATCCGGGTCGTTGGCGTAATTGGCGGGATCGGCAAGCCGCTCCATTTCCTGATCCAGCCAGGCGCCGCGCCCCGTCTTGCGCAGCCGCTCCAGCATCTTGGGAAAGATGCGGGCGAGATGGGTGACGTCGCCGATCGCATATTCGATCTGCCGCGCGTCGAGCGGGCGCCGCGCCCAGTCGGTGAAGCGCGCGCCCTTGTCGACCTGGATGCCCAGCCAGCTGTCGACCAGATTGGAATAGCCGATCTGCTCGCCCTGGCCGAGCGCCATCGCCGCGACCTGCGTGTCGAACAGCGGGTGCGGCGTCTTGCCGGTCAGATTGTAGATGATCTCGATATCCTGGCCGCCGGCATGGAAGACCTTGAGCACGTCCTCATTGTCGGTCAGCAGCTGCAGCAGCGGCGTCAGGTCGAGCCCCGGCGCCATCGGATCGATCGCCGCTGCCTCGTTCACATCGGCGATCTGGATCAGGCAGAGTTCCGGATAATAGGTGCTCTCGCGCATGAACTCGGTGTCGACGGTGACGAAGTCGGCATCGGCGAGGCGGGTGCAGAGATTGGCGAGAGTCGCGCTGTCGGTAATCAACGGGTGGATGTGCATCCGACCGTCCATAGCCCGCGCGTGCGGGTTGACAAAGAGGGGATGGAAAGGGGAGGGCGCGGCCATCGATCAACCGCCGGGCCAGCTTGCCGGGCGGCGACGGACATTGTTGGAATTCTTTTATGCACGCCTATCGTACCCACACCTGCGCCGCGCTCAGTGCCTCGGCCGTCGGCGAGACCGTCCGCCTGTCGGGCTGGGTCCATCGCAAGCGCGACCATGGCGGCGTGCTGTTCGTCGATCTGCGCGATCATTACGGCATCACCCAGATCGTCGCCGACAGCGATTCGGCTGCGCTGCCGATCCTCGAGCAGGTGCGCGTCGAATCGGTGGTGACGATCGACGGGGTGGTGAAGGCGCGTTCGGCCGGCACGGTGAACCCCAATCTCGCCACCGGCGAAATCGAGGTCTTCGCGCGCGGCGCCACCGTGTTGTCGGCGGCGGACGAGCTGCCGATGCCGGTAGCGGGCGAGCAGGATTATCCCGAGGATATCCGCCTCCGCTACCGCTTCCTCGACCTGCGCCGCGAGACGCTGCACGCCAACATCGTCCGCCGGACCAAGGTGATCGCGGCGATGCGCCGCCGCATGGAGGATGCCGGCTTCATCGAATATTCGACGCCGATCCTGACCGCGTCGTCGCCGGAGGGCGCGCGCGACTTCCTGGTGCCGAGCCGCATCCATCCGGGCAAGTTCTACGCGCTGCCGCAGGCGCCGCAGCAGTATAAGCAGCTGCTGATGGTCGCCGGCTTCGACCGCTATTTCCAGATCGCGCCCTGCTTCCGCGACGAAGACCCGCGCGCCGACCGCCTGCCGGGCGAATTCTATCAGCTCGACCTCGAGATGAGCTTCGTCACGCAGGAGGAGGTGTGGGAGACGATGGAGCCGGTGATCGGCGGCATCTTCGAACAGTTCGCCGACGGCCGCAAAGTCACGCCGACCGGCGAGTTCCCGCGCATCCCCTATGACGAGGCGATGCTGAAGTACGGCAGCGACAAGCCCGACCTGCGCAATCCGCTGCTCATCACCGACGTGTCGGAGCATTTCACGCAAAGCGGCTTCGGCCTGTTCGAGAAGATCGTCGGTTCGGGCGGCGTCGTCCGCGCGATCCCGGCACCAGCCACCGCTGACAAGAGCCGCAAGTTCTTCGACGAGATGAACGAATGGGCGCGCGGCGAGGGGCATGCCGGCCTCGGCTACGTCACCCGCAAGGGCGGCGAGTTCGGCGGCCCGATCGCCAAGAACCACGGCACCGAGGGGATGGAGGCGCTCTACGCCGCGCTCGGCCTCGGGCCCGACGACGGCCTGTTCTTCGCGGCCGGCAAGGCGGAGGCGGCGGCCAAGCTTGCCGGCGCAGCGCGCACCCGCGTCGCCGACCAGCTCGGCCTGATCGAGCAGGGCGCGTTCCGGCTGTGCTGGATCGTCGACTTCCCCTTCTACGAATGGGACGAGGACGAGAAGAAGGTCGAGTTCGCCCACAACCCCTTCTCGATGCCGCAGGGCGGTATGGACGCGCTGAACGCGGGCGAGCCGCTCACGATCAAGGCGTTCCAGTACGACCTCGTCTGCAACGGCTATGAGATCGCTTCCGGCTCGATCCGCAACCAGTCGCCGGAGCTGATGGTCAAGGCGTTCGAGCTGGTGGGGCTGAGCAAGGCGGACGTCGAGGAGCGCTTCGGCGGCCTCTACCGCGCCTTCCAATATGGCGCGCCGCCGCACGGCGGCATGGCGGCCGGCGTCGACCGCATCGTCATGCTGATCTGCGGCGCGCAGAATCTGCGCGAGATCACGCTATTCCCGATGAACCAGCGCGCCGAGGACCTGCTGATGGGCGCGCCGAGCCCCGCGGCGCCGAAGCAGCTGCGCGAGCTGTCGATCCGCTCGGCGGTGCCGGTCGAGCCCACCGCGGGCGTCACCGCGACGGTGGCACCGAGCGCGGGGTAACCCCCTTCGTCATCCCCGCCTGCGCGGGGATGACGAATGATGATGGATGCTCCAGCCTCAGTCGTTCCCGCCGACCCAGTCGCCGAAGCCGCCGAGCACCGATCCTTCGCCGCGATTGCCGCCACGGCCGTTCGCCGCCGCCAGCATCCGCCCCGCCAGTCGCGAGAAGGGCAGCGACTGGATCCACACCTTGCCCGGCCCGCGCAGCCGCGCGAAGAACAATCCTTCGCCGCCGAACAGCGCGCTGCGCACCCCGCCGACGGTGACCAGGTCGAAGTCGATCGACGGCGTCATCGCCGCCAGACAGCCGGTGTCGACGTGCAATTCCTCGCCCGGCGCCAGTTCGCGCTCGACGACGGTGCCGCCCATCTGCACGAAGACCCAGCCGTCGCCGGTCAGCGACTGCATGATGAAGCCTTCGCCGCCGAACAGGCCGGTGAGCACTCGCCGCTGGAAATAGATGCCGAGCTGCACGCCGCGCGCCGCGGCGAGGAAGGCATCCTTCTGACAGATCAGCTGCCCGCCGACGTCGGACAGGCGGATCGGCAGGATCGAGCCCGGCGTCGGCGAGCCGAAGGCGACTCGCGCCTTGCCGCGCCCCTCATGCGTGAAGACGGTGGTGAACAGACTCTCGCCGGTGACCAGCCGCCGTCCGGCACCGAGCAACTTGCCCATGAAGCCGCCACCCTGGTCGCCGCTGCCGTCGCCGAACACGGTGGTCATCGCGACGGAGGCGTCCTTCCACACCATCGCGCCGGCCTCCGCCACCGCGCTTTCGCCGGGATCGAGCTCGATCTCGAGGAATTGCAACTCCTCGCCCTTGATCTCGAATTCGATGTCGTCGGCACCGCCGCCGCTGCCGCCGGCCTGCTGCCAAGGGGATTGAAAGGGCATGATCGTCTCCCACCACGTGTGGCAGCGCGATAGCACACCGGTTGCCGGCCCGGGAGGGGCGGGAAAGGCCAGCAACGCCATCTTTCTTCGCCACATTAACCATGCCACTAGACCCGCCGGGGTATGAGCCGGGGGACAATGCTGGACGATCAACCACTTGGCCGGCCGGTGCCGCCGCTCACCCGCAGCCTGGGCGTGATGGGCGTCTTGTTCCTGACCTTGTCGGTGGCAACTCCGGCCTCGTCGGTGTTCGTCATCGTACCGGGGATGCTGCAGGTCGCCGGGACCGGTGCGATCTGGGCGATGGTGCTCGCCGGCATCGTCTGCGTCGCCACTGCCTTCGTCTATGCCGAACTGTCCAGCGCCTGGCCCGCCGCCGGTGGCGAATATGTCGCGGTCGCGCAGACGCTGGGGCCGCTCGCCGGCTTCGTCATGCTCGGCGTCAATGTGTTCAACAATCTGTTCTTCCCGCCGGTCGCCGGACTTGGCATCAGTGCGGTGCTGTCGACCGTCTGGCCGGGGCTGCCGACCGTGCCGGTGGCGGTCGTCGTGGTCGCCGGTGCGACGCTGGTCGCGCTGCTCCAGATCCGGGTCAACGCCTGGGTCACGGGCCTCTTTTTGCTCGGCGAGATGCTGGCGCTGGCGGCGATCGTCGCGCTCGGCCTCGCCGATCGTGCCCGCCCGGTCGGCGCGATGCTGCTCCACCCCGTCATGCCGTCGGCGGCCGCGCTGGTCCCCGCCAGCCCGGCGGCGATCGGCCTCGCCACCTCGATCGCGATCTTCGCGCTCAACGGCTATGGTGCCGCGGTCTATTTTGCGGAGGAGATGCGCGAGCCGTCGCGGCTGATCGCGCGCGCGATCCTTGCCAGTCTCGTCCTCACCCTGGTGTTCGAGATCGCGCCGACCGTCGCATTGCTGGTCGGCGCGCCCGATCTGCACGGCGCGGTCACCGCCGACGATCCGTTCGGCCTGCTCGCCCGGATGCGCGGCGGTGGCTGGACGGCGGATGCGATCGCGATCGGCGTGGTCATCGCCATCGTCAACGCGATCATCGCCTGCATCCTCGCCTGCGCCCGCTTCTTCTACGGCACCGCCCGCGATGGCAGTTGGGGCCGACCGCTCGACCGGTGGATGGCGATGATCCATCCGCGCCTGGGTTCGCCCTGGGTCGGCACGCTGATCGTCGGCGGGGTCGGCGTCGCCTGCTGTTTCCTGCCGTTGACGCTGCTGCTGGTGCTCAGCGGCACCGGCCTCATCGCCATCTATGCCGGCATTGCCGTCGCCGCGCTGGTCGGCCGGCTCAATGGCGCTACCGCGCATGCCGCCTATCGCATGCCGCTCTTTCCGCTCGCGCCGGTCGCGACGCTGGTCGCGCTCGGCTACGTCACCTGGACGAGTTGGCTCGACCCCGCCGAGGGCCGGCCCGGCCTGATCATGACCGCACTGCAGATCGCCGCTTCCGCCGCCTATTACGTGCTGGTGCTGCGTCGCCGCGGCGACTGGCGCGTTCACGTGCCGGAGGTGACGGATGATCGACCTGAACGACTATGAGAGCGACCATCATTACAAGGGCAACTATGCCGACGATCTGAAGGTCCTACAGAAGCGGCTTGAGCATATTCTCATCGCCCATATCGTTCACGACCGCGCCGCGGTCGTTATGCTGGAAGGCTGGGACGCGGCGGGGAAGGGCGGCATCATCGAGCGTCTCACCCAGCGCTGGGACCAGCGGCGCTACGAAGTCTATCCGATCAGCGCGCCGACCGCGGAGGAAAAGGCGCACGACTTCCTCTGGCGGTTCCGTCAACGGCTGCCGCAGCCCGGCAATATCAGCGTCTTCGACCGCAGCTGGTATGGTCGCGTGCTCGTCGAGCGGGTCGAGGGCTATGCCAGCGAGGAGGAATGGCGCCGGGGCTACGAAGAGATCAATGCCTTCGAAGCCGAACTGATCGAAGGCGGCACGACGCTGGTCAAAGTGTTCGTCCACACCAGCCAGAAGGAACAGGACAAACGGCTCAAGGCGCGGCTGGAAGATCCGTGGAAGCGGTGGAAGACGGGCCTCGACGATTACCGCAACCGCGCCCGCCGGGCCGACTATCTGGCCGCGATGCACGACATGTTTGCCCGTACCGATACGGGCGGTGCACCCTGGACGTTGATCGCGGGCGACGACAAGAAATCCGCCCGCATCGCTGCGCTCACCGCCGTTGCCGACCAGCTCGAACGCCAAGTCGACATGACGCCGCCGCCGCTCGATCCGGAACTGGAGCGGATCGCCAGGGAAGCGCTGGCAGGCTGAGCATGCCCGCCGCCTGTCGCCCCGGCGGATCGGCCGGAGCGACGGGGGGAAGGGGAGGGGGCGACGGACTATGCCGCCGCGAACCGGCCCTCGTCATCCATCACGTGCAGCACGCCGTCGGCGATCGCGAAATAGGCGCCGCGCAGCGCCAATGTGCCGGCCTCCTCCCGCTCCTTGACGAAGGGGAAGGTGCGCAGATTGGCGAGGCTGACGCGCACCGCCTCATGCTCCATTGCCCTCTTTGCCTCGGGGCCGTCGCCGTGCTCGGCACGTACCTTCTCGCGTGCCTCGTCGAGCAGGCCGACCCATTGCGCGATGAAGCCGCCATCGCCCGGCGCATGGCCGTCGAACGCACCCGACAGCGACGCTGCACAGCCGCCGCACGAGGCATGGCCCATCACCACCACCTCCGGCACCTCGAGCTGCGTCACGGCGAACTCCAACGCCGCCGAGACGCCATGACGGCCGCCGCCGACCTCATAGGGCGGCACCAGATTGGCGACGTTGCGCACCACGAAGATCTCGCCCGGGGATACGTCGAAGATCTGGGCCGGATCGACCCGGCTGTCCGAGCAGGCAATCACCATCACCTTGGGGCTCTGGCCGTCCTTCAATTCGTCCCAGCGCTCGCGTTGCTGCGCCCAGCCGGTGTCGCGGAAACGGTGGTAGCCCTGGATCATGTCGGCAAAGTCGGTCACGCATCCCTCCTGAAGAAATATCGCGTCCGCTAACGCACTTCACGGCCTTTGCGGTCCCATAGCAACACTTCGTGGCACATCCGTTGTTTCGCCGGGCCACAGGCGCTATCTCGCGCGTCATGAACGAGATGACCCCGGTGGCCCGCCCGGAGCGGCAGCGCAAGCCCGACTGGATTCGCGTTAAGGCGCCGACCAGCGCCGGCTTTGCCGCGACGCGCGAGCTGATGCGCGCCAAGAGCCTGACGACGGTGTGCGAGGAAGCGGCCTGCCCGAACATCGGCGAATGCTGGTCGAAGAAACATGCTACCGTCATGATCCTCGGCGACACCTGCACGCGCGCCTGCGCCTTCTGCAACGTCAAGACCGGCATGCCGCGTGCGGTCGACCCGATGGAGCCGCAGAACGTGGCGGATGCGGCGGCGCAGATGGGCCTGGAGCATATCGTCGTCACCTCGGTCGATCGGGACGATCTGCCCGACGGCGGCGCCAAGCAGTTCGTCAAGGTGATCGAGGCGATCCGGCGGTCCAACCCGACGACGACGATCGAGATCCTGACCCCGGACTTCCGCAACAAGCACGAGGCCGCGGTCGAGGCGATCGTCGCCGCCCGGCCCGACGTCTACAACCACAATCTCGAAACCGTCCCAAGGCTCTATCCGACGATCCGGCCGGGCGCGCGTTATTACGCCTCGCTGCGCCTGCTGGAGAGCGTCAAGAAGCTCGATCCGTCGATCTTCACCAAGTCGGGCATCATGCTCGGCCTCGGCGAGGAGCGGCTCGAGGTGCATCAGGTGATGGACGACATGCGCTCGGCCGACATCGACTTCCTCACCATGGGCCAATATCTGCAGCCGACGCCGCGCCACGCCAAGGTCGCCGAATTCGTCAATCCGAAGGCGTTCGCCGCCTATGCCTCGATCGCGCGGGCGAAGGGCTTTCTGCTCGTCGCCTCGTCGCCGCTGACCCGGTCGAGCTATCATGCCGGCGACGATTTCGCCAAGATGCGGGCGGCGCGGGAGGCGAAGCTGGCGGGGGCGAAGCCGGTTCATGCCCAAGCATAGCGAGACGCGGCGGCTGCCGTACACGCCAGAACAGATGTTCGATCTGGTCGCCGACGTGCAGCGCTATCCGGAGTTCCTGCCCTGGGTCAGCGCGATGCGCGTCCGCCAGAACAGCGACACCGCGACGGTTGCCGACATGATCGTCGGCTTCAAGGGGCTGCGCGAGACGTTCACCTCGAAGGTCGAGAAGCAGCGGCCCGACCATATCCATGTCGAATATGTCGACGGGCCGCTGAAGTACCTCCACAACGACTGGCGCTTCCGGCCCGACGGGGCAGGGTGCGCGGTCGACTTCACCGTCGATTTCCAGTTCAAGAACCGGATGTTCGAGATGCTCGCCGGCCAGGTGTTCGGCATGGCGCTGCGCAAGATGATCGGCGCCTTCGAGGAACGCGCCGCCAAACTCTACGGCAGCAACAGCTCCAGCGCGACCAGCGCCGCCTGAAGGCGGATGCCGCCGCGGCCGAGGTCGCCGAACGCCTTCATGTCGGCATGCACGTCGGCTTGGTCCGCGCCCTTCTCGGCGCGGGCGAAGACGACGGTACCGACCGGCTTCTTGACCGATCCGCCGCCGGGGCCGGCGACCCCGGTGATCGCCACCGCGACATCGGCGCCGCTCTGCGTCAGCGCGCCCTGCGCCATCGCCCAGGCGGTCGCGATCGACACCGCGCCGAACGTGTCGAGCACATCGGCATTGACCTTGAGCAGCGCCTTCTTGGCGTCGTTCGAATAGGTGACGAAACCGGCGCCGAGCACGTCGGACGAGCCGGGGATCTCGGTGATCGCCGCCGCGACCAGGCCGCCGGTGCAGCTCTCCGCGACCGCAACGGTGCGCCCGGCGGCGCGATTCGCCTCGACCACGCGGGCGGCGGCGGCGACCAGCTCGGCGGGCAGGATCGTATCGGTCATCGCGCGCTCCCCGTGCACAGCGGCAGGTCGGGCACGGCGCTGTCCTTGCCCTTCGCCTTCTCGGCCTTGAGGTAGCCCAGCGTCGTCACGATCACGCCGGCGGTATTCTGCGGCGGCAGGGGGGCGAGCTGCGTCACGAACCGGTCGATCGTGCCGCAATCCGCCGGATTGATCCGCCCGACCAGCAGCGGGGCCAGCGCCGCGGTGAGCAGCGGCCGCGCGAATTCGGACTGCAGCAGCCCGTCGATCAGCGGATCGCTGAGCTTGACGATCGCGGCGCGCGCGGTCGGCCAGGCGCGCTCGGCGGCATCGCGATATTTGTCGATGAAGCCGCCGTCGGTCTGGCGCAGCAGGCTGGACGGCGGCAACCGTGTCGCACAGACGACGCCGGTCTGCTGGATGATCGTCGGCAGCGCGATGAGCGTGACCGCCTCCGCCTCGGGCGCGGTCAGGCAGCGGGTCTGCGCCTGCACCGGCGCGGCGAGCAGCACGGTCGACAGCAGGAGCGCGCGGATCATCGCGGCTGCTCCGGCAGGCTGATCGTCGCCACCGCCTGCGCGGCAATCCCTTCCTCGCGGCCGGTGAAGCCCAGCCGTTCGGTGGTCGTCGCCTTGACGCTGACCCGGCCTTCGGGAAGCGCCAGCAGTTCGGCGATCCGCGCCCGCATCGCCGGTCGGTGCGGGCCGATCTTGGGCGCCTCGCAGATCAGGGTCAGGTCGATGAAGTCGATGCGGCCGCCCTGTTCGGCGACCAGCCCTGCGGCATGGCGCAGGAACTGGCCCGATTCGGCGCCGCGCCACTGCGGGTCGCTCGGCGGGAAGTGCGTGCCGATGTCGCCCGCCGCGATCGTGCCGAGTAGCGCATCGGTGATCGCGTGCAGCGCGACGTCGGCGTCGCTGTGGCCGGACAGACCCTTGTCGTGCGGGATCAGCACGCCGCCCAGCCACAAGTCCTCGCCGGCCTCGAGCCGGTGGACGTCGAAGCCGGACGCGCTGCGCGTCTCAAAGGCGAGCCGCGTCTCGGCGGCGGCGAAATCCTGCGGGTGCGTGACCTTGTCGAGCATCGCATCGCCCTGCACCAGAACGACGCGTCCGCCAAGCCGCCGCACCATCTGGGCGTCGTCGGTCGCCTCCTCGTCGGCGGGCCAGCCGGCATGGGCGGCACGCAGCACCTCGGTGCGGAAGCCCTGCGGCGTCTGCACCCGGGCGAGGCCGTCGCGCGGCACCACCGCCCCGTCACGCACCAGCGTGTCCGCCACCGCCAGCACCGGATAGGCGCCCTCCGCCTCGTCCAGCGCCGCGATCACCCGGTCAATCACCGCCGCCGGCACGAACGGCCGCGCCGCATCGTGGACCAGCACGCGCGCGCCGTCGACCGCCGCCAGCCCGCGCGCCACCGACTCGCGCCGGCTCGCCCCGCCGGTCACCAGCCGCGCGCCGTCGCCCAGCGCCGCCCGTGCCTGCGCCTCCGCCCCGGCGCCGATCACCACCACCACCTCGTCGATGGCGGGATGGCGGGCGAACGCCTCATAGGCCCAGCGCAGCAGCGGCTTGCCGCCGAGCAGCACATATTGTTTCGGCACCGCGCCGCCCGCACGCGAGCCGGAGCCCGCCGCCACGATCAGCGCCGTTGTTCGCAATCGATCGGTCATGCGCCGCCCCTAGCCTTGCCAGCCGACGCCGGAAAGGGTAGGGAGCTGCCCGTTTTTCAGGCAGATCGATGCGACCCTTCGCCCCCATTCAGATCGGTCCCGTGCGGATCGACCAGCCCGTCGTGCTGGCGCCGATGACCGGCGTCACCGACATGCCGTTCCGCACCCTGGTGCGCCGCTACGGTTCCGGCCTCAACGTCACCGAGATGATCGCCAGCCAGGCGGCGATCCGCGAGACGCGCCAGTCGATCCAGAAGGCGGCGTGGCACCTGTCGGAAGAGCCGGTGTCGATGCAGCTCGTCGGCTGCACCCCCTATGAAATGGCGGAGGCGGCCAAGCTCGCCGAGGATCGCGGCGCCGCGATCATCGACATCAACATGGGCTGCCCGGTGCGCAAGGTCACCAACGGCGACGCCGGGTCGGCGCTGATGCGCGACCTGAAGCTCGCCGCGCAGCTGATCGACAGCGTCGTCAGGGCGGTTCGGGCGCCCGTCACGCTCAAGATGCGGATGGGCTGGTGCCACGACAGCCTCAACGCGCCCGAATTGTCGCGCATCGCGCAGGACCTTGGCGTCCAGCTGATCACGGTTCACGGCCGCACCCGCAACCAGATGTACAAGGGTCAGGCCGACTGGGGCTTCATCCGCCGCGTCAAGGATGCGGTCGATCTGCCGGTGATCGCCAACGGCGACATCTGTTCGATCGAGGATGCCGAGGCCGCGCTCGACCAGTCGGGCGCGGACGGCATCATGATCGGTCGCGGCGCCTACGGCCGGCCGTGGCTGCTCGGCCAGATGATGCACTGGTTCGCCACCGGCGAACGCCGTGCCGATCCGGATATGGACGAGCAATATCGCACGATCGCCGAACATTATGAGGCGATGCTCGACCATTATGGCACCCACACCGGGGTCAACATGGCGCGCAAGCACATCGGCTGGTACACCAAGGGGCTGAACGGATCGGCCGAGTTCCGCAACACGGTCAACCAGGAGCCGGACGCCAAAGTCGTGCAGCGCATGCTCGCCGACTTCTACGCGCCGTTCCGCGGCCAGCCGTCGCTGCGGACGACACCGCTGCCGCAGGCGGCCTGACGCACCTTGGCGGGGCGTCCCGGTTTCGCCGAACTGTTCGCGGCGCTGCCCGTGGCGGCGATCGCCGTCGATCCCGACGATCGCATCGCCCACGCCAACACCAATGCCGAAGGGCTGCTCAACCTGTCGGAACGGGTGATGCGCGGCCAGCCGCTCGCCGCCATCCTGCCGCCGCCGACCGAGGGCACGCCCAACGACGGCCATGGCGTCGCCGTCTATGACGTCGAGATCGCGACGCCGCGCGGCAAGATCCGCGTCGATTATGCCGCCGCCATGCTCGCCGATCATCCCGGCTGGCGTGTCGTCACGCTGCACGCCGCCGCCAGCACGCGCGGCCTCGGCCATTCCGCCGGCCGCGCCGCCAGCGCGCGCGCGGCGAGCGGCGCCGCCGCGATGCTGGCGCATGAGATCAAGAATCCCCTATCCGGCATCCGCGGTGCGGCGCAGCTGATCGGCGCGGGCGAGCTGACCAGCCTGATCGTTACGGAAGTCGACCGGATCGCCGCCTTGATCGACCGCATGCAGGATTTCAGCGACACCCGTCCGCTCGATCGTGCTGCCGAGAACATCTATCCGCTGATCGGCCACGCCCGGCGGCTGGCGCTCGCCGGCTTCGCCCGCGGCGTGACGATCGAGGAGCGGTTCGACCCCTCGTTGCCGCCGGCGCTGATCAACCGCGACGCGCTGCTCCAGATCCTGATCAACCTGCTCAAGAATGCCTATGAGGCCGCGCGCGCGGAACGCCAGCCGCGCCTGATCCTGACCACCGCCTATCGCCACGGCATGGCGGTCAGCGCCGCGCCGGGCCGGCCGCGCGTGCCGCTGCCGATCGAGATCTGCGTCATCGACAATGGCCCCGGCGCCCCCGCCGACATCGCCGAGCATCTGTTCGACCCCTTCGTCTCCGGTCGGCCGGAGGGGCAGGGGCTCGGCCTCGCCCTGGTCGACAAGCTGATGCGCGACATGGGCGGCATCGTCCAATATGCCCGCGAAGGAACCCCCGAGATGACGACGCTGCGCCTCCTGCTGCCCCGGGCGGCGTCATGAGCCGGATTCTCGTCGTCGACGATGATGCCGCGATCCGCACCGTCGTCGGCCAGGCGCTGCGCCGCGCCGGGCACGACGTGCAGGTCGCCGAGACGCTGGCGCAGCTCGACCGCATCCTCGCTACGCGCGTGCCCGACGTGTTGGTCACCGACGTCGTCCTGCCCGACGGCGACGGCATCGACCGGGTCAAGGAGATCGGCGCGCGACTGCCGCAGCTGCCGATCATCATCTTGTCGGCGCAGAACACGCTGACCACCGCGGTGCGCGCCAATGAGGTCGGCGCCTACGAATATCTTCCCAAGCCGTTCGACCTCGACGATCTGACCCGCGCCGTCGCCGCCGCCCTCGCACGCAGCGCCGCGCAGCCGCAGGCAGCGGCGGGGGAGGGGGCGGGGGAAGATCCGGCGCTGCCGCTGATCGGCCGCTCGCCGGCGATGCAGGACGTCTACCGCGTCATCGCCCGCGTCCTCTCCAACGATCTCACCGTCTTGATCTCCGGCGAATCGGGTACCGGCAAGGAACTGGTCGCGCGGGCGATCCACGATCTCGGCCACCGCCGTGCCGCGCCCTTCGTTGCGATCAACATGGCGGCGATTCCGCGCGAGCTGATCGAGGCGGAGCTGTTCGGCCACGAGCGCGGCGCCTTCACCGGCGCGGGCCAGCGCAACGCCGGCCGTTTCGAACAGGCGGCGGGCGGCACCCTGTTCCTTGACGAGATCGGCGACATGCCGATGGAGGCGCAGACCCGGCTGCTGCGCGTACTGCAATCGGGCGAGTTCACCACCGTCGGCGGCGCGCGACCGCTGCGTGCCGACGTCCGCGTCGTCGCCGCGACCAACCGCGATCTTGCCGCGCAGGTCGCCACCGGCCAGTTCCGCGAGGATTTGTTCTACCGCCTCAACGTCGTGCCCATCGTCCTTCCCGCGCTACGCGATCGGCGTCAGGACGTGGCGCTGCTCGCCCGCCACTTCCTTGACATGGCCGCCGCCCAGGGTCTGCCGCGCCGGCGGCTGAGCGACGAGGCGCTGGAGGCGCTGAGCGCCTATGACTGGCCGGGCAACGTCCGCGAGCTGGAGAATGTCATGCGCCGCATGGCGGTGCTGGCGCGCGACGAATTGATCGACGCGACGACGATCCGGGCGCTGCTCGGCGGGCCGGGCAGCGTGCCGGACACGGGCGGCGACGACATCGCCGCCGCCGTCCGCCATCTCGTCGAACGGATCGCGCGCGAGCGCCCCGGCGCGCTCGACGACGGCACCCTCTACGACCGCGTGATCGGCGAGGTCGAACGGCCGCTGATCGAGACGATGCTCGCCCGTCACGGCGGCAATCAGCTGCGCGCGGCGCGGGCGCTCGGCCTCAACCGCAACACGCTGCGCAAGCGCCTCGACACGCTGGGCATCACCACGCGCGGGGAGGAATAGCGACCCGCCAGTGCTGCCCGCTGACGGGGGCGATGCCGGGACCGCCGGTCGTGGTGTCCCTTCTTGCGATCGGGATGCTGCGATAGGCGGGTGACCGAGGCGTGTTCCGGCGCCGGACGGTCATCGAAAGCGGCAGCAAAGATTGTGGTTTCCGTGCAACAATCCACGTTGTAATGATGCACCGATGACTGCGTCGCCGACGCCTGCACTGCCCCACGCTTCCGATCACCGCTGGCTTCGGATCACGCCGGCTGTCGAGGTGCTGGTTCTCGGGATCGCCATTGCCGTTGCATTGGCGACCTATTTCGTCATCACGGGTACCAACACCCCACAGGTGCCTCTGTCGCCCCCGGTCATGGCACTGCTGCTGGTCGCCAATCTGGTGCCCGGCATTCTGCTGTTGATGCTGGCGGGGCGACGCATCGCCAGACGCCGTGCCGCCCAATCGCTCATCGGTGGCGAGGGACGACTGCACGTACGGCTCGTCGCCATCTTCTCTGCCGTGGCGGCGGTGCCCGCGTTGCTGGTGACGATCTTCGCCTCCCTGCTGTTTCAGTATGGCGTCGAGTTCTGGTCCTCGGACCGCGCGCGCGGCATGCTGGAAAACGCGACCTCGCTGCTGCGGATCAACTACAATCAAGAACTCGATCGCGTCAGCGACCAGACGCAGGCGATGACAAAGGATCTTCGCTACTATCTCACGAAGAACGACGTCGACAGTGAATATTTCGCGCAGGGCATCGTGTTTCAGGCCTTCAACAGAAACATGTCGGAAGCAGCCTTTTACCTGAAGGGCGATCCGATCCCGCAAGCCTATATCAACCCGTACAAGCGGCATTTGGAACGGATCATCACGCCCGAAATCGCGGCGAAGCTGAACGCGGGCGCCACGAAGGTCGTGATCGAACGCAAGGATCGCGTCGGCGTCATCGTTCCGATGGATTACGAGCAGGGTGCCTATCTCTACGCGGCGCGTGTCTTCGACCCGCAGACCGCGGCGCAGTGGCGGCGGGGCGAGCAGATTACCGCCGATTTCCGTGCCATGCAGTCGCGCTCCCGTACTTTGCAGCTGCGCTTCAATGCGGCGTTACTGGTGGTTTCGCTTCTCATCGTTGCCTTCGCGGTGTGGTTTGCCCTCAATGTGGCCGATCGGCTGGTGCGTCCGGTCAGCGAACTGGTCGGCGCGGCGCGGCGCGTCACCGAGGGTGATTTGAAGACCCGCGTCACCGCCCCGCGGACCCGCGACGAGATCGGCACGCTCGCCAATGCCTTTAATCAGATGACGGGGCGGCTCGAAGAGCAGAACACCGAATTGGTCACCGCCAACGAGCAGCTGCAGGCACGCCGGGCGCTGATCGAAGCGGTGATGGCTGGAGTTTCTGCCGGTGTGATCGCGACCGGTGTTGGCGGCGATATCCGCATCGCCAATCGCTCGGCGACGGGACTGCTCGGCGCGGACGAGGGCGAGGGGCTAGTCGGCCGGCGCCTGGCGGACGTCTCCGCCGAACTCGCCGATTTCGTCGCCTCGGGCGAGCGCGAGGCGATCGTCCAGGTCGCCCGTCCCGGCGAGCCGCGGACGCTCGCGGTGCGGATCGCGCGGACCGAGTCCGGCCCGATCCTCACCTTCGACGACATCACCCAGCAATTGCTCGACCAGCGCCGCGCCGCCTGGTCCGATGTCGCCCGTCGCATCGCGCACGAGATCAAGAATCCGCTGACCCCGATCCAGCTCGCCGCCGAACGGCTGCAACGCCGCTACGGCAGCAAGATCGATCCCGAGGACACGACCTTCGCGCGGCTGACCGACACGATCGTCCGCCAGGTCGGCGACTTGCGCCGCATGGTCGACGAATTCTCCTCCTTTGCGCGCATGCCCAAGCCGGTGTTCCGCGAGGAATCGATCGTCGACGTCGGTCGTCAGGCCCTGTTCCTGCACGAGGTCGCGCATCCGTCGATCCGCTTCACCTTCGATCATCCCGCCACCATGCCGACCCTGGTCTGCGATCGCCGCCAGTTGGGGCAGGCTTTCACGAATATCGTGAAGAACGCCGTCGAAGCCATTGAAAGTAAAGGTGAAGGTGGCGGATCGGTGATGATGCATATGCGTGAAGATCGAGAAGTTCTGGTGGTCGAGGTCGCCGATACCGGCATCGGCCTGCCGCCGGAACGCGACCGGATCGTCGAGCCTTATATGACGACCCGCGCCCGCGGCACCGGCCTCGGCCTCGCCATCGTCAAGAAGATCGTCGAGGAGCATCACGGCACCATGACCTTCGCCGACCGGGAAGGCGGCGGCACGGTGGTGCGGATGGCCTTCGACAGCGCCGCACTCGCCCGCCTCGACCAGGGCGCCGCCGCGCCCGAGCCGGCGGGGGAGGGCCGGCTCGCTGCCCTTACCTCCAATCGGACCTGAATCATGGCCCTCGACATCCTCGTCGTCGACGACGAACACGACATTCGCGAACTGGTCGCCGGCGTCCTCGAAGACGAAGGCTATGAGACGCGCGCCGCCGCCGACAGCGATGCGGCGCTGGAGGCGATCGCGACGCGGCGGCCGTCGCTGGTGCTGCTCGACGTCTGGCTGCAGGGCTCGCGGCTCGACGGTCTCGACCTGCTCGACGAGATCAAGCGCCGCGATCCGTCGATCCCGGTCCTCGTCATCTCCGGCCACGGCAATCTCGACACGGCCGTCTCCGCGATCCGTCGCGGCGCCTCCGACTTCATCGAAAAGCCGTTCGAGGCGGAGCGGCTGCTGCTGCTCGTCGCCCGTGCTACCGAGACCGAACGGCTGCGTCGCGAGGTCGCCTCGCTCCGCGCCAGCGCCGGGCGGGAGAACGACCTGACCGGCAGCTCCGGCGCGATCAACACGGTGCGCGCCACCTTGAAGCGCGTCGCCGCGACCGGCAGCCGCGTGCTCATCATGGGCCCCGCCGGCGTCGGCAAGGAGGTCGCCGCCCGGCTGCTCCACGGCTGGAGCAACCGCGCCCAGGCGCCGTTCGTCATCGTCAGCGCCGCCCGCATGACCCCGGAACGCGTCGAGGAAGAGCTGTTCGGCGTGGAGGAGGGGGGTGATCTCGTCCGCACCGGGCTGCTCGAACAGGCGCATGGCGGCACGCTGTTCCTCGACGAGATCGCCGACATGCCGGTCGCGACGCAGGCGCGCATCCTGCGGGTGCTGACCGACCAGAGCTTCAGCCGCATCGGCGGCACCCGCACCGTCAAGGTCGATGTCCGCGTCGTCACCGCCACCTCGCGGGATTTGACCGACGAGATCGCCGCCGGTCGCTTCCGCGAGGACCTTTACTACCGTCTCAACGTCGTCCCCGTCAGCATCCCGGCGCTTTCCGAACGGCGCGAAGACATACCGGCGCTGGTCGAGCATTTCATCGCCCACTATGCCAACGAACGCCGCGTGCCGACGCCGGAAATCGCGGCCGACGCCATGGTCGCACTGCAGTCCTACGACTGGCCCGGCAATGTCCGCCAGCTCCGCAACGTGGTCGAGCGGACGATCATTCTCGCCCCCGGCGATCGCATCGGCCGCATCGATCTCGACCTGCTGCCCGCTGAGGTGCTCGGCGAGCGGGGCGATATCGGCGGAGGCGGCGCGATCATGGGCGCCCCCTTGCGAGAAGCGCGGGAAACCTTCGAGCGCGAGTATCTGCGCGTCCAGATCCGCCGCTTCTCTGGAAACATCAGCCGCACGGCGAGCTTCATCGGCATGGAACGCTCCGCGCTCCACCGCAAGTTGAAGCTGCTCGGCATTACCGACATGCGCGACGATTGATCCGGGTGGACGTACGCGATCTGCGTCCATACATAACTGACTGGCGTCGTCGCTCGACGCCGATCCGACGCCGGGAAACGGCGCGATAGCGGGCAAACGGCTCGCCAAGAACGAAAGGCTTTTTCATGGCCGACAAGCAAGGTTCGCTGCAGGACCTATTTCTCAACGCCCTCCGCCGCTCGAAGACCCCGGTGACCATGTTCTTGGTCAAGGGCGTCAAATTGCAGGGCATTGTCACCTGGTTCGACAATTTTTCGGTGCTACTGCGCCGCGACGGCCAATCGCAGCTGATCTACAAGCATGCCATCTCGACCATCATGCCCTCTGGTCCGCTTGATATCGCCGCAATCGTCGACTCGGTCGGCGAGTCACAACGCAAGCAGCCGTTGCTGCAGGAGATCTTCCTGAACGCCGTCCGCAAGGCGGAGGATTCGGTGACGATGTTCCTGATCAACGGCGTCATGCTGCAGGGCCAGATCGCGGGCTTCGACCTGTTCTGCATGCTGCTGCAGCGCGAGGGCATGGCGCAGCTCGTCTACAAGCACGCCGTCTCGACGATCCAACCGTCGCGGCCGCTCAACCTTGCCGACGAAGGCGACGACGCAGAGTGACCGCGTGAGCACCGGCTTCAATCGTGACCGCGACGAGTTCGCCCGTGGGGGCAGGGCCATCGTTGTCCTGCCCGACCAGGGTGACGCGAGCCGCGACGCCGAGGCACGGCTGGACGAAACTGCCGGTCTGGCCGCCGCGATCGGGCTGGTCGTCACCGACCGGCTCGCCGTGCGCGTCCGTGCGCCGAAGCCGGCGACGCTGATCGGCAGCGGCCAGGTGGAGCAGATCGCCACGCACGTCCAGCAGGACGAGGCGGATCTCGTCATCTTCGACGCCAGCCTGACGCCCGTGCAGCAGCGCAATTTGGAGACCGGTCTCGGTGCCAAGGTCATCGACCGCACCGGCCTGATCCTGGAAATCTTCGGCGAACGTGCTGCAACTGCGGAAGGACGGTTGCAGGTCGAGCTCGCCCATCTCGACTATCAGGCGGGTCGGCTGGTCCGCAGCTGGACTCACCTGGAGCGGCAACGCGGCGGCTTCGGCTTTCTCGGCGGCCCGGGCGAGACGCAGATCGAGGCGGATCGACGACTTATCCGCGATCGCATGGCACGGCTCCGGCGGGAACTCGAGCAGGTGAGCCGGACGCGCGGCCTTCACCGCGATCGACGCCAGCGTGCGCCATGGCCGGTGATCGCGTTGGTCGGCTACACGAATGCGGGCAAGTCGACGCTGTTCAATCGCCTTACCGGCGCGCATGTCATGGCCGAGGACCTGCTGTTCGCGACGCTGGACCCGACGCTACGGCAAATCTCGCTTCCCGGTATCGACAAGGCGATCCTGTCGGACACGGTTGGCTTCGTGTCCGACCTGCCGACGCAGCTAGTCGCGGCCTTCAAGGCGACGTTGGAAGAAGTGGTATCCGCCGATCTGCTGATCCACGTTCGCGACATCGCGCATCCCGACAGCGAGGCCCAGCGCGCCGACGTCGAGGCGGTGCTGGCGGAGATCGGTGTCGGCGACGCGACGCCGCGGTTCGAAGCCTGGAACAAGCTCGACCTGCTAGACGGCGAGGCGCGGGAGGACATGCTTGCCGAAGCGGCGCGACGAGAGGACGTCGTTGCGATCTCGGCCCTGACCGGAGCAGGGGTAGATACGCTGATCACGGCCGTCGCCGCCAAGCTTACCGCCGGGCATCGCCGTTATTGGATCACCCTCGACGCGGCCGATGGCGCGGGCGCGGCTTGGCTGCACGCGCATGGCGAAGTCATCGGCCAGCAGAGCGAGGGGCTGCAGACGCAATATGAGGTGCGTCTGGCGGAACGCGATTACGAACGCTTCCTACAGCGGCATTGAGCCTTTCACCCGCTGCCACAGCGCCTCCTTGGCATCCAGGTCGAGCTGGGGGAAGGCCTCACCGGCTAAAGCCTCCATGGCCCGGAAACGGGCCTCGAACTTGGCATTGCCTCGGCGCAGCGCCGACTCCGGATCGACGCCCAGGTGCCGGGCCCAATTGACGACGGCGAAGAGAAGGTCGCCAATCTCTTCCTCGACGTGGTCAGGCGTAGTCGCGTCGGCGACCTCGGCCAGTTCCTCGGTGATCTTGGCGCGCGAGCCGTCGGCGTTCGGCCAGTCGAAGCCGACGCGGGCGGCGCGCTTCTGGAGCTTCTCGGCGCGAAGCAGGGCGGGAAGGCCAATCGCGACGCCGTCCAACGCGCTGGAGGCACCCTTGGCGGCCCGTTCCGCAGCCTTGAGCTCTTCCCAGCGGTGATGGCCGCCCTCGGTCTCGTCGCCGAAGATATGGGGGTGGCGCCGTTCCATCTTGGCGCTGATCGCATCGGCGACGTCGCCGAGATCGAAGGCGCCGCATTCTTCGGCAATGCGGCTGTGGAAGACGACCTGGAGCAGCAGGTCGCCGAGCTCGTCCATCAGATCGGCGACGTCGCCGCGGGCGATGGCATCGGCGACCTCATAGGCTTCCTCGACCGTATAGGGCGCAATGGTCGCCCAGGTCTGGGCGACATCCCATTCACAGCCATGCTGCGGATCGCGGAGGCGCGCCATGATGGCGACGAGACGGTCGATCTTCTCATTCTTCACGCACAGATACGCCGCAGCGCCCCCCTCTCGCTCAACCTGCGAGTTCGATAATATGTATTATGTTAAATCCTGCGGGTGATGCGGTTCGAGGATCAGTGTCCGACCCTCGACACGCCAGGATTTCAGCTTGGACAGGAAGTTCATGCCGAGCACGTCGGTATCGCCGAATGCGGGTGATACGACGACGCCCAGATCGCGCGCCGCGATGTCGCCCAGCCGCAGCTCCCCAACGGTTGCGGTCTTGGCGGTGATGCGGCCGTTGGCGGTGCTGAGCACCATCGGGAACATGCCGTCCTTCACCGCCAGACCGGCGGCGTCGGCGGTCGCGGTCGACAACGCGGTCACCGTCGCGCCGCTGTCGACCAGCATGCGCCGTTCGACCCCGTCGACGTTCACTCGCGCCCAGAAATGGCCGTCCGGGCTCATCCGGATGCGCGTTTCCTTGCCGACAACATTCTGGTCGTCGAGCTTCAAGAGCGCGGCGATGCGCTGGAGATACGGATCGAATTGCTCACGCTGGTTGACGACGACGAGCAGCAGCGCCGCGATGATCCCCCAGGACGCGAGCGAGAACAGCACGCGCAGGATCGGCACGCGGCGTGCGATCAGGGCAGAGATCGGCAGGATCAGGAGAAGCAGATACAGAGCGGCCTGACCGCCCAGATCCGGTGTCATAGATGAAATTCCAGCCCGTCGTAGCCCGGCTCCACGCCGGCGGGCAGCGTCGCGCGGAGCGTCGCATAGTCCATACTGTGATCCATATGTACGAAGGCTGACCGGCCGGGAGCGAGCGCCTCGATCCAGCCGAGCACCGTCGGTACATCGGGATGGGTCGGATGCGGCGCATAGCGCAGGGCGTCGACGATCCACACGTCGAGACCGGTGTAGAGCGTCCGCATCGCCGGCGTCAGTTCATGGAAATCCGTGGCATAACCGACGCTCTTGCCGCCCGCCGTGAAGCGGAGCCCGGCCGACAGGATATTGCCGTGCGGCTGGTCGACCACGTCGATCGTGATCCCGCCGACCTTCAGCCGATCGCGCAGCGGCTGACCGGCGACGGTCGACGGATAGCCGCGTCGACCGGCGAAGACATAGGTGAAGCGCGCCTGCAACGCCTCCAGCGTTCCCGGCCGGGCATAGCCGGCGACCGGATGGCCGAGCGCATGGAAGATCTGGCGGACGTCGTCGATGCCGTGGCAATGGTCGGCGTGATCGTGTGTCCACAGGATCGCGTCGACGGTGGCGACGTCGGCCGCGAGCAGCTGTTCGCGCAGATCGGGGCTGGTATCGACCAGCACCCTCACCCCGTCATGCTCGACCAGCAACGACGCACGGGTGCGGCGGTTGCGCGGCTCGGTCGGATCGCAGCTGCCCCAATCATTGCCGATCCGCGGCACGCCCGACGACGTGCCGGAGCCGAGGATACGAACCCTCATGTCCGCCCGGCTTGCCCGGCCTTGCCGAACAAGGTGAAGAAGTTGGCCGCCGTTCGTGCCGCCAGATCCTCGACCGTCTCGCCGCGCAGCTGCGCCAGGAAGGCCGCGGTGTCCGCGACGAAGGCCGGTTCGCCGGTCTTGCCGCGATGCGGCACCGGAGCGAGGAACGGCGCGTCGGTCTCGATCAGCAGCCGGTCCGCGGGCAGGCGTGCCGCCGTCTCCTGTAGGTCGCGCGCATTCTTGAAGGTGACGATCCCCGAGATCGAAATGTAGAGACCGAGCGCGAGCGCCGCGTCGGCGAAGGCGCCGCTGGCGGTGAAACAGTGGATGACACCGGGATAGACCCCCTGCTCCATCTCCTCGCCGAGGATCGCAAGCGTGTCCTCCTCGGCATCGCGGGTATGGACGATCAACGGCAGCCCGGTCTCGCGCGATGCGGCGATATGGGCGCGGAAGCTCGCCTGCTGACGGGCGCGGTCGGAATGATCGTAGAAATAGTCGAGACCGCTCTCGCCGATACCGATGACGCGGGGATGCTGCGCGCGGGCGACGAGCTTGGCGGTGTCGACATGCGGATGCTGGTCCGCCTCATGCGGGTGGATGCCGACCGAGGCCCAGACGTCCGCCTCGCGTTCCGCGGTGGCGACGATCTCGTCCCACTCCCGCTCGCGCGTCGCGATGTTGAGCATCGCGGAGACGCCGCGGGCCCGCGCGCGCGCCAGCACCGCCTGCTGCTCCTCGACCAGCCCCTTATAGTTGAGGTGGCAATGACTGTCGGCGAACATCAGGCGACCTCCGCCGCCGGCAATTCGAGCCGGGGGAAGACGGGCGATGGTGGCGCAATGACGAAGCCCGCCGCCTCCGCCCTCGCATACCAGCCATCGTCGTCGATCGCGGCATGGTCGCGCTCGGCCGCGCCGATTTGATCGAGCACCTTGGCCGCCGAGGCCGGCACCACGGGCAGGATGGCGATGGCGAGCATGCGGATCGCGCGCACCAAGGTGCGCAGCACGGCGTGCATCCGTTCGGGATCGGTCTTGCGGAGCGCCCAGGGCGCCTGCGCATCGATATATTGGTTGCAGGCGAAGACGCCGCGCATCCACGCCTCGATCCCCTGGCTCAGCATCAGATCGTCGAAGGCGGTGCGCAGGCCGGCGCAGGCGACGACCATTTCCTCGATCAGCATCGCATCCGCCGGATCGGCACGCCCTTCGCCGGGCAACGTACCGCCCAGGTTCTTGGCGATGAACGACAGCGTGCGCTGGGCGAGGTTGCCGAAGCTGTTGGCCAGTTCAGCATTGACGCGGGTGACGATCGCCTCCGCCGAATAGCTGCCGTCCTGGCCGAAGCTGACCTCGCGGAGCAGGAAATAGCGGACCGCATCGACGCCGAAGGCGTCGGTGAGTTCGTCGGGGCTGACGACGTTGCCGACCGACTTGGACATCTTCTCGCCGCGGTGGAGCACGAAGCCATGGGCGAAGACCTGACGCGGCAACGGCAATTGCGCCGCCATCAGGAAGGCCGGCCAATAGACGGTGTGAAAGCGGGTGATATCCTTACCGATCAGATGCAGATCGGCCGGCCAATAGCGCGCCATCATCGCCGCATCGTCGGGATAGCCGGCGCCGGTGAGGTAGTTGGTCAGCGCGTCGACCCAGACGTACATGACGTGGCCGGGGCTGTCGGGCACCGGCACGCCCCAGTCGAAGCTGGTCCGCGACACCGACAGGTCGGACAGCCCCCCTTCGACGAAGCGCAGCACTTCGTTGCGGCGCGCTTCCGGCCGGATGAAATCGGGGTTGGCGGCGTAGAAATCGAGCAGCGGCTGCTGGTATTTCGACAGGCGGAAGAACCAGGTCTCTTCCGCGGTCCATTCGACCGGCGTGCCCTGCGGCGACAGGCGCTGCCCCCCCTCCCCGTCGACCAGCTCCTTCTCGTCGTAAAAGGCTTCGTCGCGGACCGAATACCAGCCTTCGTAACGGTCGAGATACAGATTGCCATTGGCCTGCATCGCGCGCCAGATCGCCTGGCTGGCGGCATAATGATCCGGCTCGACGGTGCGGATGAAGCGATCGTAGCTGATATTGAGAGTGGCGGCCATGTCGCTGAAATAGGAGGACATCTGATCGGCGAACGCGCGCGTTTCCATGTTCCGGGCACGGGCGGTTTGGGCCATTTTGAGGCCATGTTCATCGGTGCCGGTCTGAAAGCGCACGTCGCGCCCCGCCTGACGCTGGAAGCGCGCAATCGCATCGGCGGCGATCATCTCATAGGCATGGCCGATGTGCGGGCGGCCGTTGGGATAATGGATCGCGGTGGTGATGTAATAGGGATCGGCCATGGCGCCGGGCTCTACGCGATCGACGGGACGAGGTGAAGCCTGCTCGCCAAGGGTGTGGGGTCGGCAGAGGCGGCCCATCCTCGGGGTCCCGGCAGCCGTCCCTGACGCATGCCGTCATCCCCGCGCAGGCGGGGATCCAGATACGCTGACCTTTCGTCCATTGACCGAAACGGCGGCGCGTCTGGATTCCCGCCTTCGCGGGAATGACGAAGAGGGTGTGCGGCCTGCGCATACGGCGCGCCGCGCCTCCGCCGGCATCATGGATCAGCGCAGCGTCGCCAGGATGCCGGCCATCTCATATACCGTCGCCTGGGGATCGAGCGACAGGCCGACCGCCGCGCCGGCGAGGTCGCGGGCGGCGGCCTGCGCGTCGAGCGCCGCCTTGAGACGCGGACCGGTGCGGCTGCGCGCCTCCCGCGCGATGAGCGCAGGCACGCGTTCGAGAAACAGTTCGTAGCGCAACGCGCTCGCCTTGCCGGCCAGCGTCTTGGCCAAGGCGGCGCGGCGGGCATTGCCGGGGTCGCCGTCGGTCGCGATCGCGGCGATCGCGGCGTCGAGGCCGGCGACATCGAGCCCGGCATAGCGGACCGCACGGCCGGGCGCCCCCTCCCCGCTGCGCACCAGCGTGGCGATCTCGTCCGCGTCGGCCTCGGGCAGCAGGGCGCCGAGCGCCTGCGTCATCTCCGCCTCGTCGAGCGGCGCGAAGCGCAGCAGGCGGCAGCGCGAGCGGATCGTCGGCAGCAGCCGGCCGGGGGCGTGGCTGACCAGCAGGAAGATCGTGCCGGCGGGCGGCTCCTCGAGGTTCTTGAGCAACGCATTGGCGCCGCCCCGCTCGAGGTCGTCGACCGCGTCGATGATCACGACGCGGCGCGGCCCCATTGCCGGCGTCGTCGCGAACATCGGCTGCAGGCTGCGCACCTGTGCGATGGTGATGCTGCGCGCGAGATCCTGGTCGGGCTTGTCCGCATCCTTGGGCAGACGGCGCAAGATGCGCAGGTCCGGGTGCGAACCAGCCTCGATCAGCGCCCGGGTCGGATGGTCGGCGGGGACGGCGAGACCGGGCGGCAGCGGGCGGGCCGCGCCCGCCTCCGCCAGCATGCGCAGGGCAGCAGCCTCGGCGAAGCGCGACTTGCCGACGCCCTCCGGCCCGGTGATCAGCCAGGCATGATGCAGCGACCCGCCATGGAGGGCGGCGAGGAAGGCGGCCTGTGCCGCGGCATTGCCGAACGGCGGCCCGCCCCCCGTCATCGCGTTCAGCCGAACAGCGAGGTCAGCCCCGCCCAGGCGCGGCCGAAGAAGCCGGCCTCGCCGACATCCTGTGCCGCGACCAGCGGCAGCCGCTGTTCGGGCATATCGGGCGAGGTGATGACGAGGTCGGCGATATGCTGACCCTGTTTGATCGGCGCGCGGATCGGACCTTCGTAGACGACCTTGGCGCTGAGTTGCGGCGCGGCGCCGGACGGCAGCGTCACGGTCAGCTGCTTGGGGGCGACTAGGCCAACCTTGCTGCTGCTGCCCATCTGCACCTCGGCGGTGCTGACTTCGCGGCCGGCGGCAACGACCGGCTTGGCCTGCCAGGCGCGGAAGCCCCAGTCCATGAAGCGCACCGACTCCTCGGCGCGGCCGCTGTAGGTCGGCAGGCCGGCGACGACCATGACGAGGCGGCGGCCATTCTGTTCGGCCGAGCCGGTGAAGCCATAGCCTGCCTCTTCGGTATGGCCGGTCTTCAGGCCGTCGGCACCGGCGACGCGGCCGAGCAACGGGTCGCGGTTCGCCTGGGTGATGTCCGCGCCCGCGCCCAGCGTCTTGCCCCAGGTGAAGTTCGGCAGCGAGTAGAAGCGCTTGTAGAGGTCCGGAAAGTCCTTGATCGTCGCCGCGGCGAGATGGGCGAGATCGCGCGCGGTGACATAGGTCGCCCCGCCGTCGGGCCAGCCGTTCGACGTGCCGAAGTGGCTGTTGGTCAGGCCGATGCGCTTGGCGGCATCGTTCATCCGGTCGGTGAAGCTCTGCTCGGTGCCGCTGATGCCCTCGGCCAGCACGACGCAGGCGTCGTTGCCGGACAGGGTGACGATACCCTTCAGCAGGTTCTCGACACTGACATTCTCGCCCGAGGAGAGGAACATGGTCGATCCGGCCTGCGGGCCGTGCCACTTCTGCCAGGTCTCCGGCCGGACCTGGAACGTCTGGTCGAGCTTCAGTTCGCCCTTCTTGATCAGGTCGAAGGCGACGTAGACGGTCATCATCTTCGCCATCGATGCCGGCGGCATGCGGCGATCGGCGTCGCGCTGGTAGAGGACCGCGCCCGACGACAGATCCTCCATATAGGCGATCGGCGCGGTGCCCTGGAACTGCGGCGCCGCGGCGATGGTCGGCGTGGCAAGCAGGGCGGCGAGCAACGGGGCGGCGATCAGCTTGTTCATGTCGGCGTCTAAGGCTTTCGAGGCAGGGAGAAAGGCGGCAGCATAGGGAGGTGACGGCGCGGCGTCATCCCTCCACGGCGTCGGCGAGCAGGCCGACCGACAGGGCGTAGAAGTTGGAGCAATTATAGTCGAGGATGACGCGATAATTGCCGGTCAGCAGATAGGCGGTGGCGTTCGGGCCGTCCGGCTCGATCAGCGTCGCCAGCACCGAATCGGCGGGCCAGCCCCTGCCCTGCGGCTGCACGCCGAGCGCGCGCCATTCGGCCATCGTCTTCCAGCCGCTATGTCGTTCGAACACGCGCGGGCAGCGCGGCGAGACGAGGCGGTTGGTCAACTGGCTGCGGTCGAAGCCGGCGGGAACGCGCACCGCGATCCCCCATGGCTGGCCCGGGCGCCAGCCGGCGTTGGCGAAATAATTGCCGATCGAGGCCAGCGTGTCCGCCGGGCTGTTCCAGATATCGACACGGCCGTCGCCGTCGCCATCGCGGCCAAGGCGCAGATAGACGGAGGGCAGGAATTGCGGATTGCCCGTCGCCCCCGCCCAGCTGCCGACCAGTTGCGCGCGCGGCACGCCACGGTCGAGCATCTTCAGCCCGGCAATGAACTCCCCGGCGAACAGGTCGCGGCGGCGCCCCTCGTAGGCAAGGCTGGCGAGGCTGCGCAGCAGATCGAAATTCCCGGTATAGGCCCCGTAATTGGTCTCATGGCCCCAGATCGCGACCATGATCGATTCCGGCACGCCGGTCTGCCGCTCGACCGCGGCGAGGCGGCCGCGCTGCGCCTGATAGGTCGCCCGGCCGCGCGCGATCCGTGCGGCGTCGACATGGCTGCGCTGATAGGGCGCGAAGGGCGGCGTCGCGGTGCTGCCAGGATTGCCCGGCTGGGCGCGATCGAGTTCGATCGTGCGGGTGCTGAGCGTCAGCGTCGGAAACACCGCCTCGACCGTCCGCGGCCTCACTCCGGCGGCCAGCGCCTGCGCGCGCAGCTGCGGCAGATAGGCCTGGAAGCCCGCCTCGTCCTGCGCCGCGACGGGCGTTGCCCCGCCGAGCGTCAGCGCCACCGCGGCGACGGTCGCGCCGCGCCGCCATCGTCCTGAGATCAGCCCCCACATGGCCAAGCAGGTGCCACAGGGGGCCGCCGCGGTGAACCCCGGATCGTCGCGCCCCTTGCACGCCATGCCGCGCTCGGACTATCGAGGCACCACGCCCCGCGCATGCGGAGAGGTGGCCGAGTGGTTTAAGGCAGCGGTCTTGAAAACCGTCGTGGGTTCGCGCCCACCGTGGGTTCGAATCCCACCCTCTCCGCCAGCGGGCGAGCCGACAACGACGGTCGGCTCCTCCTGGTCCGTCAGCCGGCCGCGGTCAGCCGGCTTTGCGGCCCTAGCGGTTGAGCGCCACCAGCTTGTCGAAGACGTTCATGTCGAGCGGATGGTGAAACTGACAGCCGGCGGTGAAGTCGTCCGCCCACATCACGTCGGCGGCGATCGAGCCCGCCTCTGGCAGGGTCAGCCAGATCGTCGTGCCCTTGGTCAGGGCCGAATAGGTGTGGAGCCGCGCACCGTGGATCGAGATGTCGACCACCTTGCAGAGGGTACGCGCGGCCTTGCCGATCTGCGCATCCAACGAAACCGGCGCGCGCGGGGCGCGGCGCCGGCCGTTGGATTCGGCAGATTCATATTCAGCCGCGAACATGATCCATCCGTTACGGCCGGATTGGTTGCGGCTGCGTTAACGAAACGTCGGCTCAGCCCTTGCGGAGCGTCAGACCACCGCCGAAACGCTTGTTGAAGCGCGCGACCTGGCCACCCGCGTCGAGCATCTGGCCGCGCCCGCCGGTCCAGGCCGGGTGCGCCAAGGGATCGATGTCGAGCTGCATCGTGTCGCCTTCCTTGCCCCAGGTGGAGCGGGTCTCGAACACGGTGCCGTCGGTCATCTGGACCTTGATCATGTGATAGTCGGGGTGGGTATCGGCCTTCATCGTCACGTTCCTTGTGGCGGCTGGTTCCGACCAGCCTGAAAGAGGAAGGCGGCGCCCGTAACCGGGACGCCGCCATTTGTCAAAAGTCGCAAAGGTCGCACGATCACGCCTTGGCAGGCGGATCGGCGATCATCGCGGTAAAGTTGGCTTCGGCAACGACTTGCCCGTCGATATTCGCAACCCCTGCGAACTTGCAGACGCTGGCGCGCTTCTGCACGAAACTCGCCTCCAGCCGGAGCAGCACGCCCGGCTCGACCGGCTTGCGGAATTTCGCACCGTCGATCGCCATGAAATAGACGAGCTTGCCCGAGCCGGCGAGGCCGAGGCTTTCCACCGCCAGGATGCCCGCCGCTTGGGCCAGCGCCTCGACGATCAGCACGCCCGGCATGATCGGGCGGCCGGGGAAATGGCCCTGGAAGAAGCCCTCGTTGATCGTCACCGCCTTGATCGCGGCGATCGACTCGTCGGGAACGAGTTCCACGACGCGGTCGACGAGCAGCATTGGATAACGGTGCGGCAGAGCCGCCATGACCTTGGTCACGTCGTAACCGGTCATGGCGCCTCTCGCCGCGTTGGTCGTGTCGTCGCTCACCGGGTCAGCGCTCAGCGGCCCTGCGGCGCTTTGCCGGTGGTCGCCGGCGCGGCGGCGGCACCGGCACCCGGCGCGGCCTGCGCCTGACGCTGCGCGTTGGCGGCGACGATCTGGCGATACTGCTGGAGCAGCTGCACTGTGTCCTGCTGCGGCTGCCAGTTGGCCGGCGGCGTGATCGTCACGGTCGGGGTCGAACGATCGATCTCCGCGATCACGTCGCGGGTCACGTCGGTCGCCGGCGGCGCATATTGGATCGCGTTCGGGGTGAGCACGATGCTGATCTTCTTGGCATTGACCACCGCGCGCAGTGCCGCGTCATACTTTTGCGAGATCTGCTCGATCGCATAGGCCTGGGCCAGCGTCGCCGGACGCTGCAGCGATTCGATCTGCGGCTCCGCCTTCTGCTGGGCGGCGCGGATCTGGTTGCCGATCGCGCTGTTCGGCGCCTGCGCGGCCTGCAGTTCGGCCTGACTGACCTGGCCGTCCTTGTTGGTGTCGAGCAACGTGCGCAGCTGGGTGTTGAGCGCGGTCTGCTGCGACGCCGCCTGGTCGAGCTGCGTCTTGTAGGTGGTCGCGATCTGCTGGTTGGCCGCGTCGAACGCCTTGGCGCTGAGGATCGCGGCGTCCGGCTGAACGGTGGCGATGCCCGCGGTCTGCGCGACCGCGCCGCCCGCGACGAGAGCAGCGGCCATGCCGGCCGCCGCGACGAGCGACGTCTTGGTGATAGTCTTCATTAGAACTGGGTCCCTACGTTGAAGGTGATGAGCTTGGGATCGTCGCCCTTCTGGGTCACGATCGCCTTGGCGAGATCGATGCGCAGCGGGCCGAACGGCGAATTCCAGTTGACGCCGACACCGACCGAGACGCGCGGCAGCGCGGTGCTGCCGTAATAGACTTCCTTAAACGGCGCGGTGGAGGTCTGGTACAGGCTGTTCGTCGAGGATCCCGAGCAGGCACCCCCGCCGGTCGACGAATAGCCGATCGCGCAGGTGGTCACCGCACCGGCATTGGTCGTGTCGGTCGACGAGACGATGTAGAGCTGGCGACCGGAGCTGTCCTTCACCGGCGTGCTGATCGGCAGCACCGTGACGTTGCCGTTGGAATCGGTGATCGTCGGGAAGGTCGCGGTCGGCAGCGGCCGGGTCAGGTTCCACAGGCTGCCCGCCTGGACGTAGATCGACGGCCGCAGGCCGAGCTCGCGCGCCCCGGCGCCGAGCGGCAGCTCCAGCTCCGCCCGCGCGAGGTAATAAGCGGTGCCGCCCAGCGCGTCGTCGACGATCTGGTCGCGGTCGGTGACCAGCACCTGCTTGCCGTTCGCATCCGTCGTGTACGGGATACGCTGCACGCGCGGGCCGACGCCGCGAATGTCGAAGCCGCGGAACTGCGGCTCGCCGAGATACCAGCGATCGGTGATGCGGACCTTGTCGATACCGGCGCCACGGCTGCCTTCGAGCGACTTGATATAGCCGCCCTCGCCCAGCACCGAGAAGACGAAGCCGCCACCCAGGCCCCAGAATTTCGATCCTTCGGCGCGGGTGCGGATATATTTCACGTCACCGCCGAGACCGGCGAAATCCTGGCTGAACGAGAAGCGCTGACCGGCGGTCGGCCGCAGGCGGCTGTTGAGGCTGTCGAAGATCAGCGAATAGCCGATCGACGAGGTCCAGCGGTTGCCGATCGCCTCGCACAGATAGCGGCCGGCCTTGAGCGGATCGCAGGCGCCGTCGGTGAAATAGGTCGCCTGATCGAGCCCGACTTCGTCGTAGGACAGGCCGTAGCGGCCGGCGAGCTGCCAATATTCGGTCAGCGGCACACCGGCACGAACCTGGAAGCCGGTCGACACCTGCGAATAGGTCGTCTGCCGCTGCGTGCCGATATAGTTGAAGGAATTGTAGTCGCGACGGAACACGTCGAACGCGACCGCGACGTTCTTGTCGAACAGATACGGCTCGGTGAAGCCGAGTTCGACCGACTTCGAATAGGTCGAATAGTTGACGCCGGCGCGCAATTCTTGGCCCTTGCCGCGGAAGTTGCGCTGCGTGATGTTCGCCTGGATGATGAACCGTTCGAGGCTCGAATAGCCGACGGACAGCTGCAGCTCGCCGGTCGACTTTTCCTCAAGGTTGGTTTCCAGGACGACGCGATCGGGGGCGGAACCGGGGTTCTGCTTGATCTCCATCTTGTCCTGGAAGAAGCCCAGCGAGTTGATGCGATCCTGCGACCGCTTGACCTGGAAGCTGTTGAAGGCATCGCCTTCGGCAAGCCGGATCTCGCGGCGGACGACCTTGTCCTGCGTCTGCGTGTTGCCGTTGATCTCCACCCGCTCGACATAGGTGCGCTGCGCCTGGCCGATGTGGAAGTTCAACCCCATCGTCAGCGTTTCGGGGTCGCGGTTATAGTCCGGCTCGACGTTGGTGAAGGCGTAGCCGAACAGGCCGGCCGCCTCGCTCAGCTGGTCGATCGAATCCTCGACCAGCTTCGCATTGTACCAATCGCCCTTCTTGACCGGCAGCGATGCGGCCAGCTTCTTGTTGTCGAAGTCGCGGATCTCGCTGTCGACGGTGACGTCGCCGAACTTGTAGCGCTTCCCCTCTTCGACGACGTAGGTGATGATGAAGTCGCGCTTGTCCGGCGTCAGCTCGGCGACCGCGCTGGTGACGCGGAAATCGGCATAGCCCTGGGTCAGGTAGAAGAGGCGCAGCTTCTGCTGGTCGGCGTTGAGCCGGTCCTGGTCGTAGCTGGTGTTGGACGACAGCAGGCGGAACCAGCGCGACTGCTTGGTGTACATCTCACCACGCAGCTTGTCGTCGCTGAACACCTCGTTGCCGATGATGTTGATCTGGCGGACCTTCGACTTCGGCCCCTCGGTGATTTCGAACACCACGTCGACGCGATTCTGGTCGAGGCTGACCATCTTCGGGCTGACCACCGCGGCGAACCGGCCCTGCCGGCGGTAGAGTTCAATGATCCGCGCGACGTCCTGGCGCACCGCGGTACGGGTGAAGATCTGACGCGGCGCGAGCTTGATCTCCTTGGTGATCTTGTCGCTCTTGAGCGCCTTGTTGCCTTCGAGAATGACGCGGTTGATGATCGGGTTCTCGCGCACCCGCAGCACGATGTCGCCGCTCTCGACGCCCGAGATCGAATAGTCGACGAACAGTTCCGACGCCTGCAGGTCCTTCAGCGCCTGGTCGAGCGACTCCGGCGTGTAGGGCGCGCCGACGCGCAGCTTGGTGTAGGACAGCACCGTCTCGGGCTCGATGCGCTGCGATCCCTCGACGCGCAGCGTCTTGATCACGCGCTGCGGTGCCGGCGTGGCCGCGGCCTGGCCGGCGGGCGCTGCCGCCGTCGTGCCCGGCGCCGGCGCAGCGGGATTGGCCGGTTTGGTCTGGGCCATCGCGGGCACGCCCGACAGCACGGTGCCGGCCAGCAGCAACGCGCCCGTCTGCGCGAATTTCGAACTCTTCATCGCGGTCACTCAACCCACCCCAAATACGTCAGGCGAAAAGGCCCGGGCGCCAGCCCTGCCCCAAGCGGTTCAGCCGATCAACCCGGCCAGCCGTTGCCAAAGGCCCACGGCGATCAAATCGTTGAAGGTCACGACCAGCATCAGCGCCAATACCATCGCCAGCCCGCCGCGGAACGCCCATTCCTGGACGCGCGGTTCGAGCGGGCGGCGGCGCACGGCCTCGATCGCATAAAAGAACAAATGGCCGCCATCGAGCATCGGAACTGGCAGCAGGTTGATGAACCCCAGATTGATCGACAGCATCGCGACCAGCCAGACGAAGGCCGACCAGCCGAGCGCCATTTGCTCGCCGGAGATCTTGGCGATGCGGATCGGGCCGCCGAGTTCGTCCATCGAGCGGCGACCGCTGATGATCTGGCCGAGCGTCTCGAGCGTGCCGCCGATGATGTCGACCGTCATCCGCACGCCGGCGACCGGCGCCTCCAGCAGACCGACGCGCGCCAGCACGGGATCGCCGCTGGCGATGCCGATCCGGCCGATGCGATATTCATTGCCGAAGCGATCGCGCTGATGAACCGTGCCGATGTCGAGCGGCCGCGTCACGACGCTGCCGGCGTGGTCCACCGACAGGTCGACATGCTGGCCCGGCCGGATCAGTGCGAAGCGCGCGACGTCGGAGAAGGTCGCCATCGCGCGGCCGTCGATCGCGACGATGCGATCACCGGGGACGAGGCCGGCCTTGGCGCCGGGGCCCGCCGCGACGACGCTGCCGACCACCGCCGGCGTGCGATCGACGCCATAGGCATAAGCGAAGCCGGCGAGGATGAGGACGGCGAGCACGAGATTCACCGCCGGTCCGGCGGCGACGATGACGGCGCGCTGCCACAAGGGCTTGGCCTGGAAGGTGCGGCGGCGTTCGTCGGCGGGCAGCGACAGCCAGGCGGCGTCGGGCTGGCTCGCCGGGTTCATGTCGCCGGCGAAGCGGACATAGCCGCCGAGCGGCAGCCAGCCGAACTTCCAGCGGGTGCCGCGCCGATCGGTGAAGCCCGCGACCTCGCGCCCGAAGCCGATCGAAAAGGCCTCCGCCTTTACGCCGAACAGCCGCCCGGCGAGATAATGGCCCATTTCGTGGATAAAGACGAGCGGACCGATCGCACACAGGAAAGCGACGGCGGTCAACAGGATACCCGGAGACTGGATCAAGCTACGCAACCCTCAACGCGCGAACCGTGCCCCTGTACCAGTTCTTCCGCCAATCGTCTCGCTTCGGCATCGACGGCAAGGACATCCTTGAGCGTACCGGGCGGCGGCGGATCGAACCGGTCGAGGGTATCGGCGACGATTGCGGCAATTTCGAGGAAGCCGATGCGGTTCGCCAGAAAGGCGGCGACCGCGATCTCATTGGCGGCGTTGAGGATCGCCGGCCGCGCGCCACCCGCGTCGAGCGCCTCGCGCGCCAGCCGCAAGGCCGGGAAACGCACCGCATCCGCCGCCTCGAAGTCGAGCCGGCCGATCTTGACGAGGTCGAGCGGCTCCATCGGCGTCGCCATCCGCTCCGGCCAGGCGAGCGTGTGGGCGATCGGCACGCGCATGTCGCTGGGGCCGAGCTGGGCGAGCATCGACCCGTCGACATAATCGACCATCGAATGAATCACCGACTGGCGGTGCAGCACGATCTCGATGCGGTCGGCGGGGATCGGGAACAGACGCGCCGCCTCGATCAGCTCCAGCCCCTTGTTCATCATCGTCGCGCTGTCGACGCTGATCTTCGCGCCCATCGACCAATTGGGGTGGGCGACCGCCTGTGCCGGGGTGACGGCGCGCATCCGCTCCGTCGACCAATCGCGGAACGGGCCGCCGCTCGCGGTCAGGATGATGCGGCGGACGCTCGCCGGGCGGGCGGCGTCGAGGCATTGGAAGATCGCATTATGCTCGCTGTCGGCGGGCAGCAGCGTGGCGCCGGTGCGGGCCGCGGCGGCGAGGATCACCTCCCCTGCCGAGACCAGCGGCTCCTTGTTGGCGAGGACGACGGTGCCGCCGCCTTCGATCGCCGCCATCACCGGGCCGAGCCCGGCGCAGCCGACGATCGCCCCCATGGTCCAGTCGGCGCCGCGCGCCGCATCGCACACCGCTTGCGCGCCGCCCGCCGCCGCGATGCCGGTGCCGGCGAGCGCATCGCGCAGGGCGGGCAGACAGCGTTCGTCGGCGACCACCGCCAGCTCGGCCCGGGTCCGCTGCGCCGCGGCGGCAAGGCCGTCGACGTCGCAATTCGCGGTGAGCGCGCGGACGCGGAAGCGATCGGGCTCGCGCTCGACCAGATCGAGGGTCGAGGTGCCGACCGAGCCGGTGGCGCCGAGGATGGAGACGGTCTTCATGCGGTGAGCAGCTGCGGCAGGATGACGAGCAGCGCGGCGACCGGGGCGACCGGCACGACGCCGTCGAGCCGGTCGAGAAAGCCGCCGTGGCCGGGGATCAGATCCCCCGAATCCTTGACGCCGGCCCGACGCTTGAGATGGCTTTCGTAGAGATCGCCGAGCTGCGCGAGTACGGCGAGCAATGGCGTCGCGAGCATCAGCCGCAGCGGCAGCCCACAGGCAAGGTGCATCGCCAGCGCGAGCAGGCTGGCCGCGACGATCCCGCCGATCAGCCCCGCCCAGGTCTTGTTCGGGCTGACGCGCGGCGCAAGCTTGGGACCGCCGATGCTGCGCCCGGCGAAATAGGCGCCGATGTCGGTCGCCCAGACCAAGACCAGCGCCCAAAGCGCATAGACGAGGCCATCGGGCTTCTGGTGGCGGATCAGCAGCAAGGCGAAGATCGGCAGGCCGACATAGAGCGTGCCGATGCCGAGCTGCGGCCGGCGGGTGACGATGGTGACGAAGAAGAACACGCCGGCGAGCAGGCCGAGCGCGAAGAAGTTCGGGCCGGCGGCGAGCGGACTCATGATCGCCAGCGCGGTGAATAGCGCGAATTGCGCCAGGCGCTTGTCGCGCGGGCCCGCGCCGTGCAGATCGCTCCACTCGGCCATCATGAACACGCCGGCGACGGCGGTGAGCAGCCACAGCGGAAAACCGCCGAGCACCAGCGCGACCAGCGCCAGCGCGATCAGGCCGAGCCCGGTGACGGTCCGGACGACGAGTTCGGAGGGCCGTCGCGGCGACGGCTGATCGGGCGAGGTCACAGGCCGCCGTAACGCCGCTGCCGCCGCCCGAAGGCCGCGACCGCCTCCGCCAGCGCATCGCCGTCGAAATCGGGCCACAGGGTGTCGACGAACAGCAATTCGGCATAGGCCGCCTGCCACAGCAGGAAATTCGACAGGCGCTGTTCGCCCGACGAGCGGATCACCAGGTCGAGCGGCGGCAGGTCGGCGGTGTCGAGTTCCGCTTCGATATCCGCCGCGGTGATTGCGGCCGCATCGATGTCGCCCGCCGCCGCGCGCGCGGCGAGCCGCTGCGTCGCGGCGACCAGTTCCGCCTGCGATCCGTAGTTGAGCGCGATCGCCAGGATCGGCCCGGTGTTGCCGGCGGTCCGCGCCACCGCATCGTCGACCAGCTCGACCAGATCGGGCGCGAAGCGGCGATAGTCACCGATGATGCGCAGCCGCACGTTCTCGGCGACGAGTTCGGCGAGGTCGGAGCGGATGAACAGCCGCAACAGGCCCATCAGCGCGCCGATCTCGTCCTCCGGCCGCCGCCAATTCTCCGACGAGAAGGCGTAGAGCGTCAGCGCCTCGATCCCCATCGCCCGCGCGGCGCGGGTGACGCGGCGCACCGCCTCGACCCCCGCCTTGTGGCCGGCGACACGGGGCAGCAGCCGCTGTTTCGCCCAACGGCCGTTGCCGTCCATGATGATCGCGACGTGGCGCGGAACAAGGCCGCTGTCGGGCACGGCCGACAGAAGGGGGGCGCTGCTCATGCCATCGCTCCGTAAGGAGCGACGGGCCGCTCATGCCCCCGGCATGAGCTAAACAGCTGACGCTGTTTGCCCGTCACTTGCCCAGGATTTCCTTTTCCTTCGCCGCCGCCGCCGCGTCGAGATCGGCGATGGTCGCGTCGGTCAGCTTCTGCACCTCGGTCTCGTGGCGCTTGCGCTCGTCCTCGCTGAACACGCCTTTCTTCTCGTCGGTCTTCAGGCTGTCCATGCCGTCGCGGCGGACGTTGCGCACCGCAATGCGCGCCTGCTCGGCATATTTGCCGGCCAGCTTGGCCAGCTCCTTGCGCCGCTCCTCGGTCAGGTCGGGGATCGGCAGGCGCAGCGTCTGACCGTCGTTGATCGGATTGAGGCCGAGCCCGGCCGAGCGGATCGCCTTCTCGACCGGCCCGACATTGCTCTTGTCCCAGACCTGCACCGACAGCATGCGCGGCTCCGGCGCCGACACGGTCGCGACCTGGTTGAGCGGCATGTGCGCCCCATAGACCTCGACGGTCACCGGATCGAGCAGCGAGGTCGAGGCGCGGCCCGTACGCAGGCCGCCGAGGTCGTGCTTGAGCGCTTCGACCGCACCGGCCATGCGGCGCTCGAGATCGGACTTGTCATAGGCTGGCATGGCTTACTCCGTTTCCTTCTGCACGACCGTCGACACACCCTCGCCGCGCAACACGGCGGAGAAATTGCCATGCTCGCGGATGTTGAAGACGACGATCGGAATATTCGAATCCCGGCACAGGGCAACGGCGCTGGCGTCCATTACCTTGAGATTGTCGGCCAGCACGGTGTCGTAGCTGACCGTCGCATAACGCTTTGCGCTGGCATCCTTCTTGGGATCGGCATTGTAGACGCCATCGACGCTGGTGCCCTTGAACAAGGCATCGCAGTTCATCTCTGCGGCGCGCAAGGCGGCGCCCGAATCGGTGGTGAAGAAGGGCGAGCCGACGCCGGCGGCGAAGATCACCACCCGTCCCTTTTCCAGGTGGCGCATGGCGCGACGACGAATGAACGGTTCGCACACCGATGCCATCGGGATCGCCGATTGAACGCGGGTCTCGACGCCGATCTGCTCCAGCGCATTCTGCACCGCCAGCGCGTTCATCACCGTCGCGAGCATGCCCATATAGTCACCGGTCGCGCGCTCCATGCCGCGCGCCGCGCCCGATATGCCGCGGAAGATGTTGCCGCCGCCGACCACGATGCACAGCTCGTACCCCTGCGCCTTCACGTCGGCGATCTCTTCGGCGACGCGGGCGGTGACGGTGGGATCGATCGACAGGCCGGAGCCGTCGCCCATCAGGACTTCGCCGGACAATTTCAACAAGATGCGTTTAAAGCGCGGCGCGGGGCTCATGAGGTCCTATTCGTCTATGGGGAGGCGGCGCGGACCTTAGGCGGAGAGGCGCGCGGGAGCAACCTCGGCTCGCCGTGCCTTGGTGAGGTTTCCGTGCAGATGCCGGGCGTTCGCCGCGAGCCCCGACCGGCGGCAAACGCCCTCCCCCCCTCCGGCGGCGGGAGGGGGATCGGGGCCTGGTGGCGGGCGCCGCGGTCAGAAGCCGCGGCGGATCGTCACGAAGAACTGGCGCGGCGCCCCGGCCAGCAGGGTCTGGTTGTCACCGCTCGCGGTGTAACCGTTCGAACCGATCGTCGAGATGTACTTCTTGTCGGTCAGGTTGGTGACGCTGCCCTCGATGGCGAAACCGTGGAACACGCCGCTGTCCTCGCCGAAGCGATAGCCGAGGCTGGCATCGACCAGCACCCGTCCGGCGACCGACTGATCGTTGAGATAGGTGAAGTAGCGCTTCGCCATATAGTCGACGCCGGCGCGGGCGAAAAAGCGGCTGTCGTCGTAGACCAGCTCGCCCTTCGCCATATGTTCCGGCGTGTCGACCACGGTCTTGCCCGCAGTCGCGGTCAGCACCTGTCCGGCGGCGTTCCGGACGTCGTCCTGATAGGTCGCCTTGTTGTAGCTGTAGCTGGCGAACACGGTCAGCGGCCGGACGATCCGGTAAAAGGCCGATACTTCGGCGCCGTAGCTTTCCACGCTGCCGGCATTGTTGAGCGTCGGCGGATTGCCCTGGATGCCCGAACCGTTGGCGAAGCTGAGCAGGCGATTGGCGAAATGGATGTAATATCCCGCCGCCGACAGTTGCAAGCCGCCGGTGCGCAGGCGGACACCGCCCTCGCCCGTCTTCGACGTCTCGGGCTTGAGCGTGTTGCGGATCGCGTTGAACCCGTCCTGCGTGGTCGCGAACGGCCCGGAGGTCGCCGACGAGACAAAGGCGCGCATATTCTCGGTATAGCTGGCGAACACTTCCGCGCCGTGGCCAAGGTCGAACACCGCGCCGACCTGCGGCAGGAACCAGTCTTCGGCCTTGATCTTGCCGTTGACCAGCGAGCCGGTGAGCAGATTGGCCTGATTGCGGACGCGCATGCCCTTCCAGCCGCCGTTCAGTGTCAGGGCGCCGAGCCGCAGCGTGTCGGCGACGAAATATTGCAGCGTCTCGGTGTCGTATTTGCCGTTCCACTGCGTGAAATAGGGATTGGACTGGAAGTCGCGGGCGTTACGATCCGCGCTCGTGTTGCTCATCCCATAGAACCGGCGTGCCTGGGTAAAGCTGTTGCTTTCGTACCAGCCCCCGACCTCTAGGCGGTTGGCGCCGGTGTCGAGCGCGAGGCGCGTGACGTTGCCGCCGCGGTCGATACCATATTCGGTGGTGCGAAAGCCGAGCGGCGAGGCATAGCCGTAGGCCGCGGCCGAGGCGAGCGGCAGTGGTTGGCCGTCACCGCCGAGCGCACCGGCCGGCGTCGGCGAATAGGGCGTGATCCACGATCCCTGGCCCTTGTTGTGATGGTAATAGGTGATGGAGACGATCGACAGCCGGTCGGTCAGTCGGCCGTCGAAGGTGACGCCACCCAGCCAATCCCGGCGCAGACCTGCGGCGTCATAATAGGCATCGTCGACGCTGCCGAAGCCGGTCGGGAGGGTATAGCCGGCGTCCGCCCACGGCGCGACGAAGCCGACGGTGACGCCGCCGTTCGCCTGACGATAGGCGGCGAGCGCCGCCTGGTTCTGGTAAACCCGCGCCAGTTGCAGCGCGAGCGGATAATTGTCGCTGATATTGTCGTCGTTGAGGCCGCGCCGGCTGATGATCGCGTAGCTCAGATCCTGATAGTCGTTCTCGCGACGATCCGAATAATCGACGAAGGCGGTGATGCTGCCGCGTGTCCCCAGATCCTCGACCAGCTTGGCGTTGACCTGATGCTGGCGCTGCGTGCCATATCCCTTCCACTTGTCGGTGGTGAGATAGCCATAGCTGACATAGCCCTTCAGCCCGCCGCCGAGATCGCCGGTGTCGAGCCGGGCGAAACCGCGCCAGGTATTGTCGCTGCCATAGGTGCCGGAGCCGACCAGATCGAACGTCTCCGACGGCTTGCGGGAAGTAAATTGGATCGTGCCGCCGAGGTTGCTGGTCGAGGCGGTGCCGAGCACCCCTGCCCCCTGCGCCACCGTGGTGCTGGCGAGGTTTTCCGAGATGACGGCGCGGCTGATGTGCAGGCCGTTGACGTTGCCGTAGCTCATGTCGCCGAGCGGCACGCCGTCAAGGGTGAAGCCGAGCTGGTTCTGGTTGAAGCCGCGCAGCGAGATGCGCGTCGACCATTCATAGGCGCCGAATGCATCCGCCGACTGGAAATTGACCCCGGGGAGCTTGGCGATCGCCTTCAGCGGCGAAGTGCCCGGCGTCAGCCGTTCGAGATCGATCGCGGTGACCGTCTGCACCTGACGGCTCTCGCCGAAGCCGAGCACGACGATGTCGCCGCTCTCTTGCGTCGCCGATTGATCCTGCGGTGCCGGGTCGGCCGCGGCGGGCAATTCCTGCGCCATGGCCGGCGCGACGAGGCCAATGGCGGCAACGGTGGTGAGCAACGCGATCCTGGTCAGCACTTCGATCGTCCCCCTTGAAGTCCGGCGTGGGCCTAGGGAGGGCGCAGGTCAGCGCGGTGACATGTTGGTTACCAAAAGGTTGCAGCAGGCGATTGCGTGGGTTTCGAAACGCAAAGGGCGCCATCCTCGCGGACGACGCCCCTTGCGCAATCGGTCGTGACGACCGGCTTACTGCTTCTGCGGCACGCCCGAGGCGGCGGCGACTTCGGCGGCGAAGTCGGACACTTCCTTCTCGATGCCCTCGCCGAGCTGGAAGCGGACATAGTCGACCAGCTTGATCTCGGCGCCGGCGTCCTTGCCCGCCTTGGCGACGACGTCGCTGATCTTGGTCTTGCCATCCATCACGAACAGCTGGCTGACCAGAGCATGCTCCTTGCGGTACTTGGCGATCGAACCTTCGACCATCTTGGCGATGATGTCCGCCGGCTTGCCGCTCTCGCCCGCCTTCTCGGCCGCGATCGCGCGCTCGCGCTCGATTTCCGCCTCGTCGAGGTCCTCCTCGTTCAGCGCCTTCGGGAAGGCGGCGGCGATGTGCATCGCCAGCTGCTTGCCGAGCGCCTGCAGCGTCTCGTCGTTCGCCTCCGATTCGAGCGCGACGAGCACGCCGATCTTGCCGAGGCCCGGCGACTGCTGGTTGTGGACGTAGGACACGACGGCGCCCTTCGTCACTTCGAGACGCTTGGCACGGCGCAGCGACTGGTTTTCGCCGATCGTCGCGACGTTGTTGGTCAGCACCTCGGCGACGGTCTTGCCCGACGGGGTCTTCTCGTCCTTCAGCGCCTCGACGTCGTCGCCGGTCGCCAGCGCGATCTGGGTGACCTCGCGGACGAACTGCTGGAACTGGTCGTTCTTGGCGACGAAGTCGGTTTCCGAATTGACCTCGACCACCGCACCCTTGGTGCCCGAGACGGCGACGCCGACCAGGCCCTCGGCGGCGGTACGGCTCGACTTCTTCTGCGCGGCCGCCAGACCCTTGGTGCGCAGCCAGTCCAGCGCGGCGTCCATGTCGCCGCCGGCCTCGTTGAGCGCCTTCTTGCAGTCCATCATGCCCGCGCCGCTCTTCTCGCGCAGGTCCTTGACCATCGCGGCGGTGATATCGGCCATTGTGCTATCCTCTAGTTTCGAATGTGGTTGCGGGCGGGGCGGAGCGCTCCGCGCCCTGCCCCGCCCGCATGAAAGTTCGATGACGTCGGTGGCTTATGCGTCGATCTGACGCTCGGCCTCCGCGCCAGCACCCTCGACGTTGGCGGCCGCCGGCTGCTCCGGCTCGACCGAGACGGCCTCCTCGACGGGAGCCTCCTCCATCGCACCAAGATCGACGCCGCGGCGCTGCTGCTGCTCGACGTTGCCGCGAGTCGCGGCGATCGCGATCGCCTCGCAATACAGGCGGATCGCGCGGCTCGCATCGTCGTTCGCCGGCACCGGGAAGGCGATGCCGTCGGGCGAGACGTTCGAATCGAGGATCGCGACGACCGGGATGCCGAGCGTGTTGGCTTCCTTGATCGCCAGCTCTTCCTTGTTGGCGTCGATCACGAACATCACGTCGGGGATGCCGCCCATGTCACGGATGCCGCCGAGCGACAGCTCGAGCTTGTCGCGCTCACGGGTGAGCTGCAGCACTTCCTTCTTGGTCAGGCCGTGCGTGTCGCCCGACAGCTGCTCCTCAAGGCTCTTGAGGCGCTTGATCGAATTGCTGATCGTCTTCCAGTTGGTGAGCATGCCGCCCAGCCAGCGGTGGTTGACGAAATGCTGGCCCGAACGACGCGCGGCCTCGGCGACCGGCTCCTGCGCCTGGCGCTTGGTGCCGACGAACAGCACCTTGCCGCCGGCGGCGACGGTCGACGACACGAATTCGAGCGCGCGCGCGAACAGCGGCACGGTCTGCGACAGGTCGATGATGTGGACGCCGTTGCGATCGCCGAACAGATACGGCTTCATCTTCGGGTTCCAGCGATGGGTCTGGTGGCCGAAGTGCGCGCCGGTTTCAATGAGCTGCTGCATGGTGACGACGGGAGCCGCCATAGGGATAGATCCTTCCGGTTAAGCCTCTGGGAAGCGGATGACGTGCGACCGATCAGGCCGACGCACCGGGCTATGTTGCTTCCCATGCGGGGTTGAGAGGGGCGCCCCTAGCGCAACGCGATACGGAACGCAACCACTTGACCGTGGAACGTACATGGAACATAGAGGGTCCATCAGGGGCACGGACGCTGGAACAGATCAAGACCGTTACGAAAGTCGCTGAAAAAGCGCGAAAAATTCCGAAGCGGGCGGAACCTGATGGTTAATCACCGGTTTAGCGGACTTATCCACAAGAAAGTTCGCGCCAGGGAGGCGAACATGGTTGCAATGGTCAGCATTATGATTTTCGTCGGTGCGTTTGCGGTTGCCGCCGGCGTGATCGTCGCGACGGTCGCGCCGCAATGGCGGCGGATCGTCCGCTTGATGGACGGCCATGTCGAGCCGGCGTTCATGCCGCTCGCCCAGCTCGCCACTGCCGAACGCCGTATCGCGGTCAGGCGCTGGGCGGCGACGCCGGTCCCCGCGGCCGTTCGCCGGTTGCGCGAAGTCGCTTGAACCGGGCATAGCCCATCACGCTGAACGGAATGCTGATCAGATAGCCGAGGCACAGCACGCAGAGTGTATGCCATGGCATCGACACCAGCGCGGCACCGAGCAGCACGACCCCCGCCAGCGCCTCGAATCGCACCGTCCGGCGCAACCGGAACGACGCCCAGGAGTAGGTCGCGACGCTGGATGCCATCAGCACGGCGATGAACGCGATCCATGGCGCCACCAGCCAGGGCGAGGCGAACAATGGTTCGTCGGTCCAGAACCAGAAATAGAGCGGCAGCATTGCCAGGGCAGCGCCTGCCGGTGCTGGCACGCCGGTGAGGAAGCCCGCCGATTTGTGCGGCTGTTCGTCGGCGTCGATCCGCGCGTTGAACCGCGCGAGACGCAAGGCGCAGAAAACCGCGAAGACGAGCGCGCAGATCCAGCCGAGCCGCGGCAAGGCGGCCAGCGACCAGAGATAGACGATTAGCGCCGGCGCCACGCCGAACGAGATGGCGTCAGACAGGGAATCGAGTTCGGCGCCGAAGCGGCTTTCGCCGCGCAGCAATCGCGCGATGCGACCGTCGATACCGTCGAGGACACCGGCGATCATGATCATCGTCACCGCACTCTGCCATTCGCCGCCGATCGCGAAACGAACGCCGCTCAGCCCCGAACACAAGGCAAGCGCGGTGACGGCATTGGGCGCGACGGCGCGCAACGGCAGCCCGCCGGCCGGACGACGCAGCGCCCGCAGCGGACGGCGCGGCCGCACCGGCGGAGCCGTCGGCATCGGATCGGGATCGATCGCCGGCAGCAAAGGATCGTCCGGCGTCACTGGCTGATGCCTGCAACCGGCACGCCGCCGACGCGACCGATCACCGTCTCGCCCGCGATCGAGCGCTGGCCGAGCACGACCTGCGGCACGATGTCGTCGGGCAGAAAGACGTCGACGCGGCTGCCGAAGCGGATCAGGCCGATCCGCTGGCCGGTCGCCACCATGTCGCCGGGCTTGACGAAGGGGACGATGCGGCGGGCGACGAGGCCGGCGATCTGGGTAAAGCCGATGCGACGGCCGTCGCGGCCCTGGACGACGATATGCTGGCGTTCATTCTCGTCCGAAGCCTTGTCGAGATCGGCGTTGAGGAACTTGCCGGAGATGTAGACGACCTGGCGGATCGTACCAGCGATCGGCGTGCGATTGATGTGGACATCGAACACCGACATGAAGATCGACACACGGGTCAATGGCGCATCGCCAAGCTCGCCGACCAGCTCGCGGGGCACCGGCACGCGCTGGATCATCGTCACCAGTCCGTCGGCAGGCGCGATGATCAGGCCCTCGCCGGTGGGCGTCGTGCGTACCGGATCGCGGAAGAAGGTCAGCACCCAGATGACGACCGCGAACAGCGGCCAGAACAGCACCTTGGTGACGATCGTCGCCAGCAAAGTGATGCCGAAGGCGATGGCGGCATATTTGTGCCCCTCCGGATGAACGGCGGGAAAGCGCCATTTGACGGTGGTCGTCGGCAGTGGCGTGTGGGGAGGCTTTTCGAGCGATGGCATAGATCGAGGGTGTAACCGTGACCTTCCGGCAACACAACGCCGGAGCCGCGCGGCGGCGCGCGATCCGCGGACCGGCCCGCATCGCAGGTTGATCCCCTGCCCGCTTCTGCCTAGACGAGCGGCAAATTCCCCTCCCATAGGATGCGAAACATGGCGAAGATCAAGGTGAACACGCCCGTCGTGGAGATCGACGGCGACGAGATGACGCGGATCATCTGGGAATGGATCCGCGAGCGCCTGATCAAGCCGTACCTCGACATCGAACTCGACTATTACGATCTCGGCATCGAGCATCGCGACGCCACCGAGGACAAGGTGACGGTCGACGCCGCCAAGGCGACGCAGAAATATGGTGTCGCGGTGAAGTGCGCGACGATCACCCCCGACGAGGCGCGGGTCGAGGAATTCGGCCTGAAGAAGATGTGGAAGTCGCCGAACGGCACGATCCGCAACATCCTGGGCGGCGTCGTGTTCCGCGAGCCGATCGTGATCAAGAACGTCCCCCGCCTGATCCCGGGCTGGACGCACCCGATCGTCGTCGGCCGCCACGCCTTCGGCGACCAGTATAAGGCGACCGACTTCCGCGTGCCGGGCCCGGGCAAGCTGCGCCTCGTCTTCGAGGGTGAGGACGGCACGCGGATCGACGAGGAGGTGTTCCAATTCCCCTCGTCGGGCGTCGCGATGGGCATGTACAATCTCGACGATTCGATCCGCGACTTCGCCCGCGCGTCGATGCACTATGGTCTCAACCTGAAGTGGCCGGTGTATCTGTCGACCAAGAACACGATCCTCAAGGCCTATGACGGCCGCTTCAAGGACCTGTTCGCCGAGGTGTTCGAGGCCGAGTTCAAGGACAAGTTCAAGGAAGCCGGCATCGTCTACGAGCATCGCCTGATCGACGACATGGTCGCATCGGCGCTGAAGTGGAACGGCGAGTTCGTCTGGGCCTGCAAGAACTATGACGGCGACGTCCAGTCGGACCAGGTCGCGCAGGGCTTCGGCAGCCTGGGCCTGATGACCTCGGTGCTGCTCACCCCGGACGGCAAGACGGTGGAGGCGGAAGCGGCGCACGGCACCGTCACCCGCCACTATCGCCAGCATCAGCAGGGTAAGGCGACGTCGACCAACCCGATCGCGTCGATCTTCGCCTGGACCGGCGGCTTGAAGTATCGCGGCAAGTTCGACAACACGCCCGACGTCGTCCGCTTCGCCGAGACGCTGGAACGCGTCTGCATCGAGTGCGTCGAGAATGGCCAGATGACCAAGGATCTCGCCATCCTGATCGGGCCGGACCAGCCGTGGATGACCACCGAGCAGTTCTTCGAGGCGGTGCGGTCGAACCTGGAAACCAAGATGGCCGCCTGGGCCTGATCGCCTTCACGCGAACCAACAAAAGACGGGGCGCGACCGCGAGGTCGCGCCCCTTTTCGTATCAGCGCTGACGCAGCTCGACGACCAGCCCCGCGTCACCGCGCACGACGGCGACGCCGCTCGGCGGCACGGCGATCGTCTGCCGCAACTCGACCGAGCGCGTCCCGCCGCAGACTTCGTCGCCGGACCGCACCCAGCGCACGGTCACCGCGATCCGCGACGCATTCGCGTCGTCAATAACTGGCGACAATTGGACGCTGATTTCGTTCTGGTCGTTGGACCACGGCCGGGGGCCGCATTGTTCGGGCAGCGGCTCCTGCACGCTCTGTCGCCAGACGCTGACGCCGCGACTGGCGACCCAGAGTGCACCGTCCCACAGCGGCAGATTGCCCGCCCTCACCACCACACCGATCCGGCTGCGCTTCGGTGCCGGCATCGTCGGCACTCCGTTGCGGTTCGATTGCCCCGGCGGGGGGCTGATCGGGGTCAGGTAGATCTGGGGCGGCGCCGGTGGCGCCGGCGGCGCCGCAATGACGGCGGCTTGCAGTGCGGTGAGCATGATGATCATCAGAAAATCTCCCCTTCGATCACGATGATGCCCCGCTAATCTTTGCCGCGATTGCAAGAAGAGCGGTTAATGGGCGGACGCGCGCAACACCGACAAAACATTGCCGGACGCGGCGCGCAGGCGATCAATGCCTGACAACCGACGCCCAACATGATTAAGGTCGCGGCATGGCAATTGGTCTCGACAATGAAGGTTTCTCGGACACGCTGGTGATCCTGGGCGCAGCGGGGTTGGTGATCCCCGCCTTTGCGCGCTTCAAAGTCAGCCCGGTGATCGGCTTCATCCTGGTCGGCATATTGGTCGGACCGGCGGGGCTCGGCAGCCTCGTGCCGCAAGCGCCGTGGCTTTATTATCTGACCATCTCCAACCCGGAATCGATCGAGCCGTTCGCCGAACTTGGCATCGTCATGCTGCTGTTCTCGATCGGGCTGGAATTGTCGTTCCGACGGCTCTGGTCGCTGCGGCGCCAGGTGTTCGGCACCGGTCCGGCGGAGCTGCTCGGCTCGGCGGCGCTGATCGGCGTCACGCTCCACCTGCTCGGCCAGCCCTGGGCGGGGGCGGCGGGGCTCGGCCTCGCGCTGGCACTGTCGTCGACCGCCTTGGTGCTGCCGCTGGTCGGCACGACCAGTCCGGTCGGGCGCGGCGCCTTCTCGATGCTGCTGTTCGAGGATCTGGCGCTGGTGCCGATCATCTTCGCATTGGGTGCCATGGCGCCGACCGCGAGCGAGGGCGGCTGGGTCGGCCTGGCGGGCGTGGCGCTGCGCGGCATGGGCACGGTGGCGGCTATCTACATCGGTGGCCGCATCTTCCTGCCCCGCCTGTTCGCGCAGGCGGCGCGGACCAAGAGCCCGGAACTGTTCCTCGCCGCCTCGCTGCTCGTCGTCATCGTCGCCAGCGTCGCGACCACCGCGGCCGGTCTGTCACCGATCGTGGGTGCGCTGCTCGCGGGGCTGCTGATCGCCGAGACCGAATATCACACCGAGGTCGAACTGGTGACCGCGCCGTTCAAGGGCCTGGCGCTCGGCGTGTTCCTGATCACCGTCGGCATGAGCCTCGATCTCAGGCTGATCCTCGCAAATTGGCCGGGGCTGCTCGCCGCGGTGGTCGGCGTGGTGCTGGTCAAGTCGGTGGTCACCTATCTGCTGCTGCGCGTCGCCCAGTCGCGCCGCGGTCTGGCGGCGGAAACCGGCCTGCTGATGGGCAGCCCGTCCGAAACCACGCTGATCGTGCTCGCCACCGCGACGCAGGCGCAGCTGATCACCGCCTCCACCGCCGCCTTTTGGCAGACGGTGACCGCGATCGGGCTGACGATCACGCCGTTGCTCGCGCGTGCCGGCCAGGTGATCTCGCGGCGGATCGACGCCCGCGCGCAGGACGCCCTGACGCCGGAGCCGGACGACACCGCCGCCGTGGTGATCGGCTTCGGCCGCGTCGGCCGGATGGTCGCGGACCTGCTGCGTGTGCACAAACAGCCGTTCATCGCGGTCGACGCCGACATCGACGCGGTCGGTGAGGCACGCGAGGCCGGCTATCCCGTGGTGTTCGGCGACGTCGCCCGCGGCGAGCTGATCGAGCGGCTGGGCATTGCGCGTGCGCGTGCGCTGATCCTGACCATGGACGATCCGGTGCTGACCGTGCGGCTGACCCGGCGGATCCGCGCGCTGGCGCCAGACCTGCCGATCATCGCCCGCGCGCGCGACCCGGACCATGCCGCCGAACTCTATCGTGCCGGCGTCACCGACGCAGTGCCGGAGACGCTGGAAAGCTCGCTGCAGCTTTCCGAGGCGGTGCTGGTCGATCTGGGCGTGGCGATGGGCCCGGTCATCGCCTCGATCCACGAGAAGCGCGACGAGCTGCGCCAGACGATCCGCCAGGCCGCGGCGCTCGACCGCGAACCGCGTATCCGCCGCGTCCGCCGGCTGAGCGAGGCGACGGGTCAGACGTAGAGGTCGACGACCTCCGCCCGCTCCGCCACCGCGGCGAGCAACAGGGTGCGGTGGCAATGGCCGGGCTCGCGTTCGTAGCAGAGCAAGGCGCTCGGCATCTCGCCGGCAAGGTCGAGCATCGCCGCGGCCGCCGCCTGCGCTTCGGGCAGGTCGAGCTGCTCGTCGTAGACCGCGCGCAGCGTCGCGACATCGCCCTTCTTGGCGGCATCCCGACCGCGCTTGGGCGTGCCGAGCGCCTTGAGGTGGACATAGTCGATCCCCGCCTCGCGCAGGCTGCCGGCGAGCGGCGTCTTGGAGAAGCCGGGGCGACGCGACGAGGGCAAGGCGCGGATATCGATGACGCGGCGCACGCCCGCGCGCGTCAGCGCGGCGAGGAAGTCGGCCATGGTCGCGCCTTCGTAGCCGATGGTGTAGATGGTCGTCATCGCGCCGATATAGGCACGACCGCGCCATGCCGCTAAGGCCCGCGCTTTCCTCTTACCTGCTCGGCACCACAGTCATGACCTCGCATCATATCCATATCGTCGGCGGCGGCCTCGCCGGATCCGAAGCCGCCTGGCAGCTCGCCGAGGCCGGCTTCCGCGTCAGGCTGTCGGAGATGCGCGGCGGCGGCGATGGGACGGCCGCGCATCAGACCGACAGTCTTGCCGAACTGGTCTGCTCGAACAGCTTCCGGTCGGACGATGCCGAGTCCAATGCGGTCGGCTTGCTGCATCAGGAGATGCGCGCGATGGGATCGCTGATCATGGCGCAGGCGGACAGGCATCGGGTGCCTGCCGGCTCAGCACTGGCGGTCGACCGGGAGGGGTATTCGGCGGGCGTCACCGCGGCGCTGGCGCAGCATCCCAATGTCACGTTGGTGCGCGAGCGCATCGACACCCTGCCGGAAGGCCCGGCGATCCTCGCCACCGGACCGCTCACCGCGCCGGCGCTGGCGGAGGCGATCGGCGGCGCGACCGGGACGGAGGCGCTCGCCTTCTTCGATGCGCTGGCGCCGATCGTCCATTTCGACACGATCGACATGGACATTGCATGGAAGGCGTCGCGCTGGGACAAGGGCGAGGCCGATTACATCAACTGCCCCATGGACAAGGACCAGTATCTCGCCTTCCACGCCGCGCTGCTGGCTGGCGAGAAGACCGAGTTCAAGGAGTGGGAGAAGGACACGCCCTATTTCGACGGCTGCATGCCGGTCGAGGTGATGGCGGAGCGCGGCGTCGACACGCTGCGCTACGGCCCGATGAAGCCGGTCGGCCTGGACAACCCCCGCACCGGCCGCTGGCCCTATGCGGTGGTGCAGCTGCGGCAGGACAATGCCCAAGGCACGCTGTGGAACATCGTCGGCTTCCAGACCAAGCTGAAACATGCCGAACAGGTGCGGCTGTTCCGCACCATACCGGGGCTGGAAAATGCCGAATTCGCCCGGCTGGGCGGGCTGCATCGCAACACCTTCATCCGCTCGCCGGACCTGCTCGATGCCACGCTCCGCCTGCGCAACCGCCCCAATTTACGCTTCGCCGGGCAGATCACCGGCTGCGAGGGCTATATCGAAAGTGCGGCGATCGGCCTGCTCGCCGGCCGCTTCGCCGCCGCCGAGCTGGCCGGCCAGGTGCTGGCGCCGCCGCCGGTGGAAACCGCCTTGGGCGCGCTGCTGCACCATATCACCGGCGGAGCGGAAGCCGCCACATATCAGCCGATGAACGTCAATTTCGGCCTGATGCCGCCGATCGAAGGGCGAACCAAGAAGGCCGACCGCAAGAAGATGTACACCGCGCGGGCGCAAACCGCCTTCCGCGGCTGGCTCAGCTGTCTTCCGTCTCGGCCGGCGCCGTCGACGGACGCTCCGCCGGCGGACATTTCGCGCGCGATGGCGACTTCCGCTTGACCGCGGTGGTGGCGAATTCCGTCGGGTCCATCGCACCCGAATGATCGCGATCGGCGGCGGCGAACTTGGTCGTCGCCTTGATCGCCCATTCGTCGAACGACAGCCGGCCATCGCCATTGGTATCGAGCTTGACAAAGGCCTTGCGGCGGCAGCGAGATATTCGTCGCGCGTCACCTTGCCGTCGCGATCCTTGTCGTAGCGGGCGAAGCGCTTCTCCTCGCGCGTCGCCGCCGTCGCCTCCGGCACGACACCCGCATCCTTCGCCGCCGCCGAAGTGGTCGCCTGCGCGGCCGCGGGCGCTGCGGGCAACAGCGGCTGCGGGGCACCGCCGCCATGCATCAACAGCCATGCCGCCACCGCCGCGGCAGCGATCGCCGCGCCCCCCGTCAGATATCGCCACATGATCCGCCCTCCGGTCGCGCCGAAATCTAGCGCGGCGGAGGCTGCGAGCAACGCCTATCGACCGGTCATCCGAAAGCGCACCACGATCAGCGACTTGGCTAGCGGCGACCGATCGCCGAGCGCGAGCCGGGCGAGCAAGGCGAGTATTCCGACCGCACGGGCAGCGTCCCACCGATTCGCGAAGGCCCGCTGGAGCAGATCGTCGGCATGGCGACGGATCTCCCCGGCCAGCGCGTCATCGCTGCTGTGCGACGCGAGATCGGCGAGTGCCCACCCCTGCCCGGCGGTACGCAACGTTTCGGCATCGGCCCCTAGGACACGGCCGGCCAGTGCGAACAAGGCACCGCCCCGCGCTGCCGCATAGGCGTCGAAGCCAGCCGGATCGTCGGGCATCGCCTCGAGCAGCATTTCCCACCCCTCGACCAGCATCGCGAGTTCGGCGCCCGTGACGCCATGCGGCAGGACCTCGGCGCCCAATGCCTGCAACAGCGGCTCGGCGGGAGGCGGAGCTTGGTCAAGCCGGGTGAGGGCATCGTGCCACCACGTCAGCCGCATCTGGCCGATCATCGGATCGCGCGCCGCCCGTACGATCGCGCCGAACCGCTGGTCGAGCGCGAGCAGCGCCGCCAACGCACCGCGATCGGCCGGCGCGGCGCTGGCGACGGCGATCTCGCGATCGGGGGTCAACTCCTCGACGATGCTGTCCATCAGACAGCCCTATCGCCACGCTAGCGGCGCGTCGTCCCCTTTCGTGCGAGGCCCCGTCAGCCATCACGTCCAGCCCTTGCTATCGACGAGTCGCTCAATCGGCCTCATCGCTGCGACCACGCCGCCCCCCCAAACGAAAAGGGCGGCCCCGCGGGACCGCCCTTTCCCCGTCGTACCGACCGATCGATCAGGCGGCCGGCGTCGCGGCCGTGCTGGTGCCGGTCTGCAGCCACGTCGTCCACAGGCCGGCGATGTCGGCGCGCGGCTGCGTGGTGATCGAGGCGAAGGTGGTCTGCGCCCCCGCCTTGTCGCCAGAGCGCGCTTGGGCGATGGCGAGGTGCGTGTTGACCTCGTCCTTGTCGACGCCGCCCTTGGTCAGCGCCTGGCGGTAGAGTTCGATCGCCTTGGCGTAATTGCCCTGGCCGAGATAGGCGTCGGCGGTCTGCGCGGACAGCTTGCCGTCCTTCGCGGCCGCGGCCTGCTTCTCGCTGCTGGCGAGCGAACCCTCGTTCTTGATCGCGGTGTTGGCATCGCCGAGCAGTCGCTTGGAGAAGGTGCTGGTTGCCGGGATCTTGCCCGACGCCATGCCTTCCTTCAGCACCGCCGCCGCCTCATAGGGGTTGCCGCGGTCGTAGACGGCCTGGGCATATTCCTCATAGGCCGCCTGGTCGACCAGCGAGTTGCTCGCGCGCATCAGGCGGAACAGGTCGATCTGCTGCAGCTTGTCGGTCTTGACCGGCGCATTCTGGGCGAAGGCGTACTGCAGGATCACGTCGCGCCACACCTTCGGCGTCGGATAGGCGACCAGATACTTTTTCATCCAGTCGATCGTCTGCGCCTTCATGCCCTTGCCGTTGGCGGTGGCGATGGCATAGCGATAATAGGCTTCCGGCGGGGTCTGGCCGGCGGCCTTCTGCGCGGTCACGACCTGATCGAGATCGGTGAGGCCGCCGGCGACGTCGCCGCTCTGCACCTTCAGCTTGGCGAGCTGGATGTCGAGATCGGGGCTGGTGAAGCCGGCCTGCTTCGCCTGGGTGAAATATTGCACCGCGACCTGCGACTGGCCGCTGTTCGCCGCCAGCGCGCCGCGACGGAACAGATACTTGCCGCGATCGGCGGCCGGCGTGCTCTTCGCCGCGATCAGCGCGTCGAGCGGCTTGGCGAGCACGGTCTCGTCGACCGGCGCCTTGGGATTGGCATCCTGTGCCGCGGCGAGCTTGCGGTTTTCGAGATCATAGCGCAGCGCGGCAGCGACATATTTGTCGTCGTCGGTGGTCGCGGCAGCCTCGATCTGCGCGACCAACGGCTCAGCGGCGGCGACGTTGTTCTGCGAGATCGCGGTCTGTGCCTGCGAGGCGACCGCGAGCACGGGCTTGCTCAGCTTGAAGCCGGGAGCCTGGGCCTGTTCCTTCTTGTCCTTGGCGACGGCGGGCGTCGCGAGGGCAAGGCCACTCACGCCGGTGGCCAGCGCGGCGGCCAGCGCCAGCTTCGAAAGGGTCTTCATGCGAACTCTCTCCGTTTAGGGCATGCCAAGTGAACGATTGGCAGGGCAACGTGCGGCGTTGCTGTAGAGGTCCCTGCCGAGCCGTTCAAGCGAGGCTAACCATCGCGCCCTTGCCGCCAGCCACTGAACGGCGATTGAACGGCATCGTCGCGCCGGCTACCGGCGGGGCCATGATTGCGCTGCTCTCCCCCGCCAAGACGTTGGATTACGAATCGCCGCTGCCGGCAGTCGCACCCAGCCGGCCACGCTTTGCTGACGAGGCGACGACGCTGGCCAAGGCGGCGTCGCACCTGACGCAGAAGAAGCTGCAGGAGCTGATGCACATCTCGCCCGCGCTGGCGAAGCTCAACGCTGACCGCTTCCGCGACTTCGCCGACGCGCCGGAGCGGCCCGCCCTGTTCGCCTTCGCCGGCGACGTCTACACCGGGCTGGAAGCGGCGACTCTGCCCGAGGAATCCTTGCCCTTCGCGCAGGACCATCTGCGTTTGCTGTCCGGCCTGTACGGTTTGCTGCGACCGCTGGATTTGATGCGCCCCTATCGCCTTGAGATGGGGACGCGCTGGGCGCCGCGGCGCAGCAAGCTGACCGACTGGTGGGGCGATCGTATCGCCGCCGCTCTGGTCGACGATCTGCGCGCGGAGGGTGGCGACACCATCCTCAACCTCGCCAGCCAGGAATATTTCGCCGCGGTCGCCGGCCGCCTGCCCAAGGACGTGCGCGTGATCGCCGTCGATTTTCGCGACGGCGACCGCTTCATCAGTTTCCACGCCAAAAAGGCGCGCGGGATGATGGCTCGCTGGATGGTGGAGCATCGCGTCACCGATCCGCAGGCGATGCAGGGGTTCGACAGCGACGGCTACGCCTTCGACGCAGCCGACAGCGACGGCGACAGCTGGACGTTTCGCCGGTGAGCGCCGCGGTGGTCATCGGCGCCTCAGGCGGGATCGGCCATGCACTCATCGCCGCCCTGCGCGAGGAGGAGACGTACGACGTCGTTCACGCCCTGTCGCGCAGTGGGCCCGGCGATGCCCAGATCAACATCGAGGACGAGGAAAGCATCGCCGCCGCCGCGGCGCGGATCGCCGCCGGTCCGGTACCGTCGCTGGTGATCGTCGCCAGCGGGCTGTTGCACGACGGAGAGCGAGGACCCGAGAAGACCTATCGCGACCTCGATCCGGCGTGGCTGATGCGGACGCTGGCGGTGAACGCGGTCGGCCCGGCGCTGGTCGCCAAACATCTGCTGCCGCTGATGCCGAAGCAGGGGCGCAGCATCTTCGCCATTCTGTCCGCCCGTGTCGGCAGCATCACCGACAACCGCCTCGGCGGCTGGTACGGCTATCGCATGGCCAAGGCGGCGGCCAATCAGCTGGTCCGAACGCTGGCGATCGAGGAGAAGCGGCGCAACGATCGGTCGATCGTCGTCGGCCTGCATCCCGGCACCGTCGATACCCGCCTATCGAAGCCGTTCCAGGCGAATGTGCGGCCCGGAACGCTGTTCACGCCCGATCGCGCTGCATCGCAACTGCTCGATGTCCTTGACGGACTGAAGGTGACGGATAGCGGACGGCTGTTCGACTATGAGGGCAAGGAAATCCAGCCCTGAAGGGGGTGGAAGCGAAGATGACACCAATGTCATCGGCCAGCCACGCTGCCGACAGATGGGCGCGCGCATCCTTGACTGACGACGTCCGTCGGACGGACGATCGGTGCATCGCAAGGAGAGAGCCATGACCAAGTCGCTTCCCGTCCTGATCTTGTCCACCGCCGCATTGCTGACCGCCGGCACCGCGTCGGCACAGGGCATGACCCCGACCCACAAGGCGCAGGCGAAGACCACCGTCGCCACCAAGACGACCACCACGACCCGTCCGTCCGCCGCTCCTGCCGCCAAGGCGACCAGCCGCGCGACGACGACCCGGCAGACCGCGGCCAATGGCCGGATGGTCACGACCAAGACCGCGACTGGCAAGACCGTGACCTACAATTGCAGCAAGGCCGGCAACGCCAACAAGAAGGCCTGCAGATAAGCATCTCGCCGTGCCGCGCGCCGCGGCGCGGCCGATCGTCCAGCGCGGCCGGGTTTCGGCCCAACCGCGCTGGCAGCGTCTCTCGCGGGCGCACGCGCGCGTGACATTCCGGCGACTCATGCCTAGATAGGGGTTCGTTACACCCCCATCTTCGGAAAGCATGATCCTTGGCCGACGAGACCGTCCTCGCCGAACCCCCCGCCCATCCCGAGGGCATCTCGACGATCTCGATCGTCGACGAAATGAAGTCGAGCTACCTCGACTATGCGATGAGCGTGATCGTCGCCCGCGCGCTGCCCGACGTGCGCGACGGGCTGAAGCCAGTGCATCGGCGCATCCTTTTCTCCGCGCAGGAAAGCGGGTTCTTCTTCAACCGGCCCTATCGCAAGTCGGCGCGCATCGTCGGCGACGTGATCGGTAAATATCACCCGCACGGCGACACCGCGATCTACGACGCTTTGGCCCGCATGACCCAGGATTGGTCGATGCGGCTGCCGCTGATCGACGGCCAGGGGAACTTCGGTTCGATGGACCCCGATCCGCCCGCCGCGATGCGCTACACCGAGGCGCGGCTGGCGCGGGCCGCCAACTATCTGATGGAGGATCTCGACAAGGATACCGTCGATTTCCAACCCAATTACGACGCCAGCGAGCGCGAGCCGCAGGTGCTGCCGGCGCGCTTCCCCAATTTGCTGGTCAACGGCGCCGGCGGCATCGCGGTCGGCATGGCGACCAACATCCCGCCGCACAATCTCGGCGAGGTGGTCGACGCCTGCCTGGCCTATATCGACAATGGCGCGATCACGATCGAGGAGCTGATGGAGATCGTGCCGGGGCCGGACTTCCCGACCGGTGCGATCATCCTCGGCCGCGCCGGCGCACGTTCCGCCTACAACACCGGCCGCGGCTCGATCATCGTGCGCTCGCGCCACGAGGTCGAGGAGGGTCGCGGCGACCGCCGGTCGATCGTGCTGACGGAAATCCCATTCCAGCAGGGTAAGAACGCGCTGGTCGAAAAGATCGCCGAAGCCGCCAAGGACAAAAGGATCGAGGGCGTCAGCGACATCCGCGACGAATCGAACCGCGAGGGCGTGCGGATCGTCATCGACCTGAAGCGCGATGCGACGCCGGACGTGGTGCTGAACCAGCTGTGGCGGCATACGCCCGCGCAGGGCTCCTTCCCCGCCAATATGCTCGCGATCCGCGGCGGCCGGCCGGAGACGCTAAACCTCAAGGACATCATCCAGTCCTTCGTCCAGTTCCGCGAGCAGGTGATCACCCGCCGCTCCAAGTTCGAGCTCGCCAAGGCGCGCGATCGGGCGCACATCTTGCTCGGCCTGGTGATCGCGGTGACCAACCTCGACGAGGTGGTGCGGATCATCCGCGGCTCGGCCAGCCCGGCGGAGGCGCGCGCGGCGCTGCTCGGCCGCGAGTGGCCGGTGGCGGAGATCGCGCCCTATCTGAAGCTAGTCGAGGCGGTCGATACCCAGGCGACCGGCGACACCTATCGCCTGACCGAGGTGCAGGTCCGCGCGATCCTCGACCTGCGGCTGCATCGCCTGACCGCGCTTGGCCGCGACGAGATCGGCGAGGAGCTGAAGGGCCTCGCCGATTCCATTGCCGAGCTGCTCGCCATCCTCGGCAGCCGCGCCAAGCTCTATGAAGTGATGCGCGAGGAATTGGTCGATGTCCGCGCCGCCTTCGCCACGCCGCGGCGTACCGAGATCGCCGCGGCAGCCGACGGTATCGATGACGAGGATCTGATCGAGCGTGAGGACATGGTCGTCACCGTCACGGTGCAGGGCTATATCAAGCGCACGCCGCTCGACACCTTCCGCGCCCAGAAGCGCGGCGGCAAGGGCCGCGCCGGCATGGCGACCAAGGACGAGGATGCGATCACCTCGCTGTTCGTCACCTCCACCCACACGCCGGTGCTGTTCTTCTCCAACCACGGCAAGGTCTATCGCAAGAAGGTCTGGCGCCTGCCCGAGGGTGGACCGGCGACGCGCGGCCGCCCGATGATCAACCTGCTGCCGCTCAGCCCCGGCGAGACGATCTCGACCGTGCTGCCGCTGCCCGAGGACGAGACGCGCTGGGGCGATCTGCACGTCATGTTCGCGACCGCCAACGGCACGGTGCGGCGCAACGCGATGGACGCCTTCGCCAACGTTCCGACCAACGGCAAGCTGGCGATGCGCTTCGACGAGGGATCGGACGACCGGCTGATCGGCGTCGCCCTCCTGACCGAGGACGACGACGTCCTGCTCGCCACCCGGGCTGGCAAGGCGATCCGCTTTGCGGCCACCGAGGTGCGCGAGTTCCAAAGCCGTACCTCGACGGGCGTGCGCGGCGTCAGCCTCGCCGAGGGCGACGAGGTCATCAGCCTGTCGATCCTGCGCGGTTTCGCGGCGACGACCGAAGAGCGCGACGCCTATCTCAAGGCGGCACCGTGGAAGGAAGGCGACCGTGAGATGTCGCTGCCGCCGGAGCGTATGGCGGAGTTCGAGGCGGCGGAGGAGTTCATCCTCACCGTCACCGCCAACGGCTACGGCAAGCGCACCTCCGCCTATGAATATCGCCGCACGGGTCGCGGCGGCCAGGGGATCACCAATATCGTTTCCGCCGGGCGCAACGGCCCGGTGGTGGCGAGCTTCCCGGCGCACAACGGCGAGCAGCTGATGCTGGTCACCGATCAGGCGAAGCTGATCCGCATGTCGGTCGGCGACGTGCGCGTCACCGGCCGCAACACGCAGGGCGTGACGCTGTTCAACGTCGCCAAAGACGAGCACGTCGTCTCCGCCGCGCGGATCGACGAGGAGGAAGAGCCGGAGAATGCCGCCGAGGCGCTGGTCGCGGAGGAGCGCGCCGATGCTCCCGCGGCGGACACCTCCGACGCGATCATGCTCGACGACGGCACGGGCCCGCAGACCATGGACGAGCGCGTCCACGAAACCGACGACGAGAGGGACGAGGCATGAGCGAGAAACCGCTGACCGCCTACAAGGTGCTGACCGCGGACGAGATGGCGACGTTGGAACGGGACGGGCGCTTCGCCGGCGCCCCGATCGACCTTGCCGACGGCTACATCCATCTGTCGACCGCCGCGCAGCTGACCGAAACGGTCGACAAGCATTTCGCCGGCCAGACCGACCTTTACGTCGCCGCCGTCGACCTGGACGCGCAGGACGATCCGGTGCGCTGGGAGACCTCGCGCGGCGGACAGCAGTTCCCGCACCTGTATGGCCCGCTGCTGCTCGAAACCATCGTCGCCTATTCGCCGCTGACGCGCGACGAAGACGGTCGCGTACGGCTGCCGATCACCGGCTGATCGCACCCGCCACTCCGTCCGCCGCAGAAAACGGGCGGAACCGCGATACGCACCCCATCGTTTCTCTGTCTCAACGACGCGAAACAATTGGGAGATATGTTGATGCGTACCTTGGCCCTGACGATCGGCACCCTGATGCTGGTGCCCGCCGCGGCTCAGGCCCAGCAGGCCGCGCCGCAGTCCACGGTCGAAGGCGGCGCGAGCGCAACCGCCGCGACCCCGACGGTCGGCGCCACCGTCTATGATTCCGCCGGCGTCGCGCTCGGCACCGTCGCGCAGGTGACGCCGCAGGCGATCATCCTCAACACCGGTTCGGCGCAAGTGCCGGTGCCGCCGACATCGATCGGCAAAACCGACAAGGGCTTTGCCATGGCGATGACCAAGGCCGACCTGGATGCCGCCGTCGCCTCGTCGCAGGCGCAGGCCAAGGCGGCGCTGAAGGCGAAGCTGGTCGCCGGCACGCCGGTCACCGGCCTGAACGGCGCGACGCTCGGCACGGTCAAGGCTGCGGACGAGCAATATGTGACGCTGACCACTGCCAAGGGCGATGTGAAGCTGCCGATCGCCGGCTTCAGCCTGAATGCCAGCGGCAATGTCGTGGCCGGCGTCACCGCCGACCAGCTGGCCGCGGCGACGGCGTCGGCGACCGCGAAGTAACCCTTGCCGGGCGCCCGCCCGGTCGACGAAATAGAAGCCCCCTTCCGATCCCATCGGCGGGGGGCTTTTCTTTACCTCCTAGCGGGGCCCAGGCCGAAGCGACGTCTTACCCCGCGAGGGCGGCGCGGATCGCGTCGAGCGCGTCCGCGGCCTTGTCGCCGTCCGGGCCGCCGCCCTGCGCCATATCAGGCCGACCACCACCGCCCTGCCCCCCTAGCGCCGCGACGGCCCGCCGCAGCAGGTCGACCGCATTGTGGCTGGCGACCAGATCCTCGGTCACGCCGACCGCCACCGAGGCGCGACCGTCGTTCACCGCGACCAGCGCCGCGACGCCCGATCCCAGCCGCTGCTTGGCGTCGTCCACCGCACCGCGCAGGCCCTTGGCCTCGAAGCCGTCCAGCACCTGACCGATGAACGCGACCTGGCCGATCTGCTCCGGCCCCGCCGCCTGGCCGCCGCCGCCGCCCATGGCCAGGGCCTTCTTCGCCTCGGCCAATTCGCGCTCGAGCCGGCGCCGCTCGTCGACCAGCGCGGCGACACGCGCGGGAACCTCGTCAGGCGTGGTCTTCAACGTCGCAGCCGCCTCGCGCAGCTTCTCGTCGCGACCGTTGAGATAGCTGCGCGCCGCCTCGCCGGTGAGCGCCTCGACGCGGCGCACGCCGGAGGAGACGGCACCCTCGCCGACGACCTTGAACAGGCCGATGTCGCCGAGCGCATCGACGTGCGTGCCACCGCACAGTTCGAGCGAATAGGTCTGGCCGCCATCGTCCGTGCCCATCGACACGACGCGGACCTCGTCGCCGTATTTCTCGCCGAACAGCGCCATCGCGCCCTCGGCGATCGCCTCGTCGGGCGTCATCAGGCGGGTGGTGACGCGGCCGTTGCCGCGGATCTGCGCATTGACCGCGGCTTCCGCGTCGGCCAACTCGTCCGCCGTCATCGCGATCGGATGCGATACGTCGAAGCGCAGCCGTTCGGGTGCGACCAGCGATCCCTTCTGCGCGACATGGCCGCCCAGACGTTGGCGGAGCGCCTCGTGCAACAAGTGGGTGGCGCTGTGATTGGCGCGGATCTGGCCGCGGCGCGCGACATCGATCTGCAGCTTCACCGCGTCGCCGACCTTGATCGTGCCAGCCTGCACCTCGGCATGATGGACGAACAGGCGGCCGAGCTGCTTCGACGTGTCGGTGACCAGCGCGCGCAGCCCGACGTCGCTGCTGATCAAGCCGGTGTCGCCGACCTGGCCGCCGCTTTCGGCGTAGAACGGCGTCTGGTTGACGATGATCGCGACGGTGTCGCCGGCGGTGGCGTGATCGACGCGCGCCCCATCCTTGACCAGCGCGAGCACCGCGCCCTCGCCCTGGTCGACGCTGTAGCCGATGAATTCGGTCGAGCCGCTTTCCTCGGCGATGTCGAACCACAGATCGTCCGATGCCTTGGCGCCGGATCCCTTCCACGCGGCGCGCGCGGCGCGCTTCTGTTCCGCCATCGCCGCGTCGAAGCCGGCGCGGTCGACGTGTAGGCCCTGGGTGCGCAGCGCATCCTCGGTCAGGTCGTAAGGGAAACCATAGGTGTCATAGAGCTTGAACGCGGTCTCGCCGGCCAGCGTCGCGCCATCGCTCATGCCCACGGTCGCCTCGTCGAGCAGCTTCAGCCCCTTGTCGAGCGTCTTGCGGAACTGCGTCTCCTCCTGGCGCAGCGTCGCTTCGATCAGCGGCTGGGCGCGGACGAGTTCCGGATAGGCGGCGCCCATTTCGGCGACCAGCGCCGGCACCAGCCGGTGCATCAACGGCTCCTTGGCGCCGAGCAGATGCGCGTGCCGCATCGCCCGCCGCATGATCCGGCGCAGCACATAGCCGCGGCCCTCGTTGGCCGGCAGCACGCCGTCGGCGACGAGGAAGCCGGACGAGCGCAGGTGATCGGCGATGACCCGGTGCGACGCTTTCTGCGCACCTTCGGCATGGGTCGCGGTCAGCGATTCCGATGCGGCGATCAGCGCCTTGAACGTGTCCGTGTCATAATTGTCGTGCACGCCCTGCAGCACCGCCGCGACGCGCTCCAGCCCCATGCCGGTGTCGATCGACTTCTTCGGCAATTCGCCGACGATCTCGTTGGCCTCCTGCTCATATTGCATGAAGACGAGGTTCCAGATCTCGACGAAGCGGTCGCCGTCCTCGTCCGGGCTGCCCGGCGGGCCGCCGGCGATATGCTCGCCATGATCATAGAAGATCTCCGAGCACGGACCGCACGGCCCGCTGTCGCCCATCGCCCAGAAATTGTCCTTGGTCGGGATGCGGATGATGCGATGATCGGGCAGGCCGGCGATCTTCTTCCACAGCTCGAACGCCTCGTCGTCGGTGTGGTAGACGGTCGCGGTCAGCTTGTCGGCGGGCAGCCCCCAGTCGCGGGTCAGCAGCGTCCAGGCGTGCAGGATTGCCTGTTCCTTGAAATAATCGCCGAACGAGAAATTGCCCAGCATCTCGAAGAAGGTGTGGTGGCGCGCGGTATAGCCGACATTGTCGAGGTCGTTGTGCTTGCCGCCGGCGCGCACGCACTTCTGCGACGAGGTGGCGGTCGAATAGGGCCGGCTCTCAAGCCCCGTGAAGACGTTCTTGAACGGGACCATGCCGGCGTTGACGAACATCAGCGTCGGGTCGTTCTGTGGCACCAGCGGCGCGGACGGCACGATCTGGTGCCCCGCCTTGCCGAAATAGTCGAGGAAGCCGCGGCGGATGTCGTTGGTCGAAGTCATAGGGGATGCGACTTAGGCGAGAGCGCGGCCCGCCTCAAGGCGACTCGTCGTCATACCGGTGCGTCGATCGACGTCGGCGGCGTCGAGAACCAGCGCGGCCCCTCCCCGGTCATGTGGAAACAATCCTCGAGCCGGACGCCGAACCGGCCGGGGAGGTAGAGACCCGGTTCGTCGGAGAAGCACATGCCGACGGCGAGCGGGGTCGTCTCGCCATGGACGAGGTTGACGGGCTCGTGCCCGTCCATGCCGATGCCATGGCCGGTGCGGTGCGACAGGCCCGGCAGGCGATAGCCCGGTCCGTAACCGGCGCGCTGGTAGAGCGCGCGGACGGCGTCGTCGACGCTGCCCGCCGGCGCGCCGAGGCGCGCCGCGGCGAGCGCGGTCTGCTGGCCGCGGGCGACGAGGTCCCAGACGTCGCGCTGCTCTTTGCTCGCGCGGCCCTGCGGCACCCAGGTGCGCGACACGTCGGACTGATAGCCCTGCACCGTACAGCCGCAGTCCATCAGCAGGATCTCGCCCGGCGTCAGCCGGTGCACCTCGCGGCTGCCGTGCGGCAGGGCGGCGGCGGGGCCGATCAGCGCCAGCGCGAATTCGGGATCGCCGCCCAGCTTACGGGTCGCCGCGTTCATCAGCGCGCCAATCTCGCCGCCGGTCATCCCGGGCTCGACGCGCGGATGCAGCCAGCGATAGGCGGCGATCGTGACGTCGGTGGCACGCTGCATCAGCGCGATCTCCGCCGGCGTCTTGATCATCCGGCAGCCGCGCACGACCGGATTGGCCGAGACCAGCCGCGCGTGGCCGAGCGCGCGGGCAAGCCCGTCGGACACGAAGTAGCGGACGCTCTCCTCGATACCGACGGGACGGCCGGCCAGATGGCGGTCGCGCAGGAAGCCGGCGACAATGCGCAACGGATCCTCGTCCTCCTGCCAGACGCGAACCTCGGCCGGCACCGCCAGCGTCTGGCGGACCGATGGCTCCTCGAAAAAGGGCGTGACGATGCACGGCTGCCCTTCGACCGGGATCACCGCCGCGGTCAGCCGCTCGCTGCGCCCCCAGCGCACGCCGGTGAAATAGATCAGGCTGGAACCCGGCTCGACCAGAATCGCGCCGATTCCCGCCGCCTTCATCAGCGCCTGCGCGCGCGCCAGCCGGTCGGCGCGTTCGGCCGGGCCGATCGGCACCGCATCGCCGGTGATGTCGCGCAGCGCCGACAGGTCCGGCTCGGCGGCGCGCAGGATGGCGGCGGAGGCGAGCGGCAGCAGCGTGGCGGCAGCAAGCAGCGAGCGGCGGGAGGGCGTGAAGGCCATGTTGCCAAAGCGATAGGGCGCTTGACCCGCGCGCCGCAATCCCCTCTCTGTCGCGCCGTTACCGGGGAGCATCGAATGGCCAAGCGGCTGACCTTCTATATCCTGATCGGCCTGGTGCTGGGCATCGTCGTCGGCCTGGTCCTCAACGGACTGCTCGACGACGGCACGCCGGCCGCCGCGGCGCGGCTGAAGAGCATCGCCGGCTATTTCACCATCGGCACCAGCGTCTTCCTGCGGCTGATCAAGATGATCATCGCGCCGCTGGTCTTCGCCACCCTCGTCTCCGGCATCGCGCAGATGGGCGACACCGCCGCCCTGGGCCGGGTCGGCGCGCGGGCGATCGGCTGGTTCATCGGCGCGAGCCTGGTCTCGCTGAGCCTCGGCCTGGTGCTGGTCAATCTGCTGCGCCCGGGCGTCGGCATCAACCTGCCGCTGCCGCCGGTCACCGCCGACGCCGGCGTGGCGACCGCGGCGTTCAGTCTCGATAAGTTCATCACCCATATCGTCCCCGCCTCGATGATCGAGGCGATGGCGACCAACGAGATCCTGCAGATCGTCGTCTTCTCGATCTTCGTCGGCGTCGCGATCACCGCGGTCGGCGAGAAGGGCCAGCCGCTGATCCGCGCGGTCGACGGGTTGGTCGCGGTGATGCTGCAGATCACCGACTATGTCATGCGCGTCGCGCCGTTCGCAGTGTTCTGCGCCGTCACCGCGACGCTCGCCGAGCGCGGCGCCGGGGTGATCGGACAGCTCGCCTATTTCATGGGCAGTTTCTACCTCGCGCTCCTCGTGCTGTGGGCGGTGCTGCTCGGCCTCGGCTTCCTGGTCATCGGCGGGCGGATCACAGACCTGGTCCGCTACATCCGCGAGCCGTTGCTGGTCGCCTTCACCACCGCCTCGTCGGAAGCCGCCTATCCGCGGATGCTGGAGGCGCTCGACCGGTTTGGGGTGCCGCCGCGCATCGCCAGCTTCGTGCTGCCGCTCGGCTATTCGTTCAACCTCGACGGCTCGATGATCTACATGACGTTCGCGTCGCTGTTCATCGCCCAGGCCTATGGCATCGCCATTCCGCTCGGCACGCAGATCGCCATGCTGCTGTTCCTGATGATCTCGTCCAAGGGCATCGCCGGCGTGCCGCGGGCCAGCCTGGTGGTGATCGCCGCAGTGCTGCCGGTGTTCGACATTCCGGAGGCCGGGCTGCTGCTGATCCTGGCGGTCGACCATTTCCTCGACATGGGCCGCACCGCGACCAATGTCGTCGGCAATGCGGTGGCGAGCGCGGTGGTGGCGAAATGGGAGGGCGGCTTCGATCCGCGCGAGCCGGTCGCGATCGAGCCGCCGCATGCCCCGTCGGGCGGCCCGGCGCCGCAGGCGCCGGACAGCCTCCGTCAGGCGTAGGCATAGGGCCCACCCTGCGCCAGCGCCGCCTGATAGGCGGGGCGGGCGTGGATCGTGTCGAGCCAGGCGATCGTGTGCGGGCGTGACGCGTCGAGCCCGGCGCGGCTGCGCGCCGCCTCGAGCGGAAAGCTCATCATCACGTCCGCCGCGGTCAGCGCGTCGCCGGCGAACCAGGGCCGCTGCGCCAGCTCCGATTCGACATAATCGAGGTGCACGTCGATCATCGGCTGGATGCGCTTTTGCGCCGCCTTGCCGAACAGCGGCACGCGGCCGAGCACCAGCTTGACCAGCAGCGGCGGCATCAGCGAGCCCTCGGCATAATGTAGCCAGAAGCGGTAGCGGAGCGCCGAGTCGCGGTGCGCCGGCGGCCCCAGGCGACCATCCGCCTTCTCGACCAGATATTCGACGATCGCGCCGGTCTCGGCGATCACCCGGCCGCCATCGGCATCGAGATCCTCGATCACCGGCGACTTGCCGAGCGGGTGGATGCGCTTCAGCTCCGGCGGGGCGAGCATCGTCTGCTTGTTCCGCTCGTAGCGCTTGACCTGATAGGGCAGGCCAAGCTCCTCCAGCATCCACAGCACCCGCTGCGACCGGCTGTTTGCGAGATGATGGACGATGATCATCGTGCTTACCCCCTTGCCCGCGCGGACCAGATCCAGGCCGCAGCGGGAAAATCGATCGTGGACCCATTTCGTTGCGCCGCCAAGCGATCGCGCAGTCGCGCCAGCATCGCCGCGCGATCGGCGGCGGCGGCATCGCGCAACAGGCGCGCCGCAGGGCCGATGCGGCCGAGGAAGGCAATGGCGTCGGCGACCGGATCGTCGCCTTCGCCGACGCGATAGGCGAAACCGACCTTGACCGGCTGCGCCGCCTGCCAGCCGGCCGCGGCCAGCCATGCCGCCACCCGATCGGGTTCGGCAAAAGCAAAGGGGCCGGGCGCATAGCCATCGGGTGGGGCGTCGGGCGGGCCGACAAGCAGCGACCAGGGATTGTCCGCCTGGGCCGCGAAGCAGCTGAACACCAAGGGGCCGCCGGGCGCCATCGTCCGATGCAGGTGCGCGAAGGCCGCCGCGGGATCGGCGAAGAACATGACGCCATGGCGGGACAGGACGAGATCGAGCGGCGCGGCCGCTTCCGCCGCCGACAGGGCGTCGCCGTGGTGGAAGCGGATATGGGGCAGCGCGGCGCATCGCTGACGCGCGACGGCGAGCAGAGGCCGGGACAGGTCGACGGCGGTGATCGCCGCGTCGGGGCGCGCGGTCGCAAGCGCCGCGGTGGTGGCGCCGGCACCGCAGCCGAGATCGAGCGCCGCGAACGCGCCCGGCGGCGCGGCGGCGAGGATCGCTGCATCGAGCCGCGGCGCCAGATCGGCGAAGGACCGGTCGGTGCGCCGCCACTCCTCCGCCCATATGTCTCCGACCCGCCCCGTCCAGTCGCCGCTCGCCGTCATTCCGTCCTCCGATGATCGTGTCGCTGCCAACCTCCGCCGCCAGCTGTCGGAAGGGCTATGCCGGGGCGCGCTTTCCGCGAGGAGGCCTCGGTCGCTGTAGGGGGATCTGTCCGTTGGAAGGTCTCAAAGGTCACACCCAGGCGTCCTCTCGCGAAAAGTCTCAAAGGTCGCACCCGGGCGCCCTCCCGCGGAAGGTCTCGAAAGTCGCACCGCGGCCGCCTCAAGGAAAGTCTCAAAGGTCGCACCGAAGCAGCCTCGCGCTGAAAGCCTCGAAGGTCGCACCGAAACGCCTCGCCAGAACGTCGCGTCGGAGCGCCCTGGCGTCATCGCTCTGCCAGCCGCGCGTCGGAGGCGGGGCGGCTGCAAACGAAAAGAGGCCCTTCGTCGCCGAAGAGCCCCTTTCCTTTCGCACGGCTGGTCGGATCACAGATCGTCGTCGGCATCCGGACCGGTCATCATCTCCTCGGCGACCTTGTCGGTGCGCTGGCGGATCGCCTTTTCGAGGCGGTCGGCCATTTCGGGATGTTCGCGCAGATAGTTCTTCGCATTCTCGCGGCCCTGGCCGATGCGGGTGCTGTCGTAGCTGAACCACGCGCCCGACTTTTCGACGAGACCCGCCTTGACGCCGAGGTCGAGGATCTCGCCGATCTTCGAGATGCCTTCGCCGTACATGATGTCGAATTCGACCTGCTTGAACGGCGGCGCGACCTTGTTCTTCACCACCTTGACGCGCGTGGCGTTGCCGACGATGTCCTCGCGATCCTTGATCTGGCCGGTGCGACGGATGTCGAGGCGGACGGAGGCGTAGAACTTCAGCGCGTTGCCGCCCGTCGTCGTCTCCGGATTGCCGTACATCACGCCGATCTTCATGCGCAGCTGGTTGATGAAGATCACCATGCAGCGCGAGCGGCTGATCGAGCCGGTCAGCTTGCGCAAGGACTGCGACATCAGCCGCGCCTGCAGGCCGACGTGGCTGTCGCCCATCTCGCCCTCGATCTCCGCGCGGGGCACCAGCGCCGCGACCGAATCGACGACCAGCACGTCGATGGCGTTGGAGCGCACCAAAGTATCGGTGATCTCGAGCGCCTGTTCGCCGGTATCCGGCTGCGACACGATCAGCTCGTCGATGTTGACGCCGAGCTTCTTGGCATAGACCGGGTCGAGCGCATGTTCGGCGTCGACGAAGGCCGCGGTGCCGCCGTTCTTCTGCGCCTCGGCGATGACGTGCAGCGCGAGCGTCGTCTTGCCCGAGCTTTCCGGCCCATAGACCTCGATGACGCGGCCGCGCGGCAGGCCGCCGACGCCGAGCGCGATGTCGAGACCCAGCGAGCCGGTCGAGATCGCCTCGACCTGCATCGCCTCCTTCTGGCCCAGCTTCATCGCCGAGCCCTTGCCGAAGGCGCGGTCGATCTGCGCGAGGGCGGCGTCGAGCGCCTTCTGACGGTCTGCGTTTGCGGTAGCCATACCGGAGTCGATCACTTTCAGATTGGCGGCCATAAGGATGTTCCCTTCGCTTAGGCGATGCGCGCGCGCGGGGCAACGCGGTTGACAGCCATGTACATCTTTTGTTCCGGTGGAACAAGAGGGGAACCGGATGTTCCTGGGCGAACGTAGGATTTTTTCCGCAACGCCGTGCGGCGGTCAGTCCAGCGTGGTCGCCAGTGCCCACCAGCCCCGCCCCCGGGCCGCTTCGGCCGCTGCGTCCCGCGCCGTCTCGCTCTCGAACAGCGCGAAGCAGGTGGCGCCCGAGCCGGACATGCGGGCGAGCGTCCCGCCGTCGGCGCGGTCGAGCAGCGCCCGCACCTCCGCGATGACGGGGGCGAGCGCGGTGGCGGGCGGCTCCAGGTCGTTGCGGCCGGCGTGGGCGGTGGCGAGCAGGTCCGCGCCGACCGCGAGCGGTCCGCGGTCGATGCCGTCCCAGCGGGCGAACACCGCCGCGGTCGATACGGCGACGCCGGGATTGACCAGCAGCAGCGGCGTGCCGGCGAGCCCGGCGACCGCGACCAGTGCCTCGCCCCGGCCGGTACCCAATGTCGTCCGCCCGTCGAGACAGGCGGGCACGTCGGCGCCGAGCGCCGCCGCGATGGCGAACAGCCGCGGGTCGTCGCTCGCCGTTCCCGCCAGCCGGGCGAGCGCGCGCAGCGTCGCCGCCGCGTCCGCCGAACCGCCGCCGATGCCGGAGGCGATCGGCAGATGCTTGTCGAGTGAGATCGCCACCGCTCCGCCGCCGAAGGTCGCGCGGAAGGCATCACGGGCCCGCAGCACGAGATTGTCGGGTGCCGGCTGCAAAGCCGCCGCAAACGGTCCGGTGATGGCGAAATCGTCCTCCGCCGCCGGCACGACGGTGATCGTGTCGCCGTCGCGGGCGAAGGCGAACAGCGTCTCGAGCTCGTGATAGCCGTCGGCGCGTCGGCGGCGGACGTGGAGGGCGAGGTTGATCTTCGCCGGTGCGGGCTCGACGATCATCGCCGCGGCAATCCATTGGCGATCTTGCCGGCGAGGCGCTGGCTGTCGCCGGCGTCGGCGACGACCTGCGCGGCCCGCCAGGCATAGCGCGCCTCGTAGCGGCGGCCGAGCGTCCAGAAGAGATCGCCGAGATGTTCGCCGATCTCGGCATTGTCGGGCTCGCCGATCGCCGCCGCCTCGACCAGCGGCAGGCCGCGGGCGGTCTGGCCGCCGAGGTGATAGACCCAGCCGAGCGAATCGGTGATCGACGTGTCGTCGGGCTTGAGCGCATGCGCGCGTTCGAGCATCCGCGTCGCAGCGGGCACGTCCTCGCCGTGCGCCGCCTTGGCATAGCCAAGATAGTTGAGCGCCAGCGGTTCCGCCGGCCCGAGCTGGACGGCGCGTTCCAGCGCCGGCCGCGCCCGCTTCCAGTCGCCGGCCTGATCGAGCGCGCCGCCATATTGCAGCCACAGCGTCCACTCACCGGTGCCACCGGCATCGAGCACGCGGCGGTACCAGGGTGCCGCCTCCGCATAGCGCGACGCGGCGACGAGCCGGTCGCCGTAACGCTGCCAGTCGCCGTCGGTGGACTCCGGTCGCTCGGCCTGGGTCTTGGCGAGGGCCAGCGCCTCCGCCTCGCGACCGGCACCGGCGAGCGCGGTGACGCGCGCCGCGGCGGCGGAGGACGCAAAGGGGCTGGTCGTCGGCACGGCGGCAAGCTGCGCCAGCGCGGCATCGGTCGCGCCGTCGGCGGCGAGCGCGCTGGCGAGCAACAGGCGCGCGCGGTCGTTGGCGGGATCGGCGATCAACGCGGTACGGGCGAGCGAGGTCGTCAGCGGCGACGCCCCCTGCCCGGCCAGGTCGCCGGCGATGCGGGCGAGCAGACGCGACACGCCGAAGCCGAGCGTCGGCCTGGCGGCGATGCCGGTGCGGAAGGCGGCGAGCACCGGATCGTCGCCGGCGATCAGGGTACGCGCCGGCTGCGCCTCGCCGCGGGCGAACAGCAATTGCGCCGCGGCGAGGCGCAAGTCGATCGGCGCGCCGGTCGCCTGCAGCGCCTGCACCGCGGCGAGGCCGTCGTCGGTCTTGCCGCGCGCGATCTGCAACAGCGCGCCCGTTTCGGCGGCGAGGCGTTCGGCGATCGGCTGCTTCAGCGCCGCTGCCGCGGCCAAGGCCGGCGCCGGGTCCTTGCCCTCGGCAAAGGCGATCCAGCCGCGCAGCGACGGGGTCAGCACGGCGAGCGGCGTACCGTCGAGGCCCGCGACCGCGGTGGCGGCGGCTGCGGTATCGCCGCGCGCCGCCGCTTCGGCGAGCGGCAGCAGGGCGAGGTCGCCGGGCGCCTGCGCACTGCCCTTCAACGTCGCGGCGGCGCGGTTGGCGAGCGACAGGTCGCCGGCGGCCAGCGCCTCGCGAAAGGCGCGCAGCGCGATGCCGGTGTCCGCCGGCGCCGCCGCGAGCGCCTGGCCATAGCCGGCGGCGGCGACATCGACCCGCCCGCCAGCATCGGCGGCGCGCGCGGTCATATAGGCGGACAGGCCCCGCCCGACGTCGCGGGTATCGGCAAGGGCCGGCTGCGCGACGATGCTCGCAACCGACGTCAACAACAGGAGCTTACATGTTGGGATAATTGGGGCCTCCACCGCCCTCCGGCACCACCCAATTGATATTCTGGGTCGGGTCCTTGATGTCGCACGTCTTGCAGTGGACGCAATTCTGGGCGTTGATCACGAACTTCGGATCGCCCTCCTCGACACCCACCACCTCGTAAACACCGGCCGGGCAATAGCGTTGCGCCGGTTCGTCGTACAGCGGCAGGTCGTAGCTGATCGGAACGTCCGGGTCCTTCAGCGTCAGATGGACCGGCTGGTCCTCCTCGTGATTGGTGTTGGACAGGAACACCGACGACAGCCGGTCGAAGGTCAGCACGCCGTCGGGCTTGGGATAGACCGGCGGCTTGACCATGTCCTTGCGCCACAGCGTCTCGTGATCGGGATGGTGACGCATGGTGAACGGCATGCGGATGCCGAAATGCTCCAGCCACATCGTCACGCCGGCAAGGCCAGAGCCGAGGAAGTCGCCGAACTTCTTGACCAGCGGCACGACGTTGCGGACGACCGACAGTTCCTTCTTCACCCACGAATGCTCGAACGCCTCCGGATAGGCGGCGAGTTCGTCGTGCTCGCGCTGCGACAGGATCGCGTCGACCGCGGCCTCGGCGGCCATCATGCCGCTCTTCATCGCGGTGTGCGTGCCCTTGATCCGCGGCACGTTGAGGAAGCCGGCGCTGTCGCCGATCAGCGCGCCGCCGGGGAAGACCAGCTTCGGGATCGACTGCAGCCCGCCGTCGCTGATCGCGCGTGCGCCGTAGGAGACGCGCTTGCCGCCCTTGAGCAGCGCCGCGACCTCCGGATGCGTCTTCCACTTCTGCATCTCCTGGAAGGGGGAGATGTATGGGTTGGAATAGTTGAGCCAGGTGACGAAGCCGAGGCTGACCTGGCCGTTCGCCTGATGGTAGATCCAGCCGCCGCCATTGGCGTCGTCGCCGAGCGGCCAGCCCTGGGTGTGGATGACGCGGCCGGGCTGGTGCAGCGCCGGATCGATGTCCCACAATTCCTTGACGCCGAGGCCGTAGACCTGCGGGTCGCTGTCGTGCGCAAGGTCGAAGGTGCGGATCACCTCCTTGGTCAGATGGCCGCGGCAGCCTTCGGCGAAGAAGGTGTATTTGGCGTGGAGTTCGAGACCGGGCTGATAGTCCGGCTTGTGCGTGCCGTCGCGGGCGACGCCCATGTCGCCGGTGGCGACGCCCATCACCCGGCCCTGGTGGTCGAACAGCACCTCCGCCGCGGCGAAGCCGGGGAAGATCTCGACGCCCAGCTCCTCCGCCTTGCCAGCCAGCCAGCGGCAGAGGTTACCGAGGCTGCCGGTATAGGTGCCCTTGTTGTGCAGAAAGGGCGGCGTCCACAGGTGCGGCAGCACCGTCTTCTTCTTCGCCGACAGCACCCAATGCAGGTTCTCGGTCACCGCCACCTCGGCGAGCGGGCAGCCGTCCTCGCGCCAGTTGGGCAGCAGCTCGTCGAGCGTGCGCGGGTCGATCACCGCACCCGACAGGATATGCGCCCCGACCTCCGAGCCCTTCTCCAGCACGCAGACGCTGAGGTCGGCACCCTGTTCGGCGGCGACCTGCTTGAAACGGATCGCGGCGGTCAGGCCGGCGGGGCCGGCGCCGACGATCACCACGTCATAGGGCATCGATTCGCGGTTCGACATCATCTCACTCCCGGGGCCGGCGGCTTTCCGTAACGACAACGATCGCTGACAGCGATCGGGCGCGGGCCGGCAACGTCTTGTCTCCCGAACGCGATCGGACAAGTTGACGAAAACGTCAACCGCGGGAACAAGGCCGCCCGTGGGGGCCGATCAGCATCTCGACTGGATGAGCGCAGCCGCGGCGACGCTGGACTGGTGGCAGGAGGCGGGCGTCGACGCGCTCGTCGACGAGGCACCGCGCGACTGGCTGCGCACGCCGATGCCCGAAGCGCCGGCCTTGCCGCGGCCCGCCCCGGCCGGCAGCGCGCCCGTCGCCGCCCCTGCCCCGCCGCCCGCCGCGACGATGCCCGACGCGCTCGACGCCTTCCTCGCCTGGCGGCTGGGCGAGGCGGTGCCGGAGGCACGCTGGCACGGCATTTCCGTAGCGTCGAGCGGCCCGGCCGATGCCGCACTGATGGTGCTGGTCGACTGCCCGGACAAGGACGACGGCGATGCCGGCACGCTGCTCAGCGGCGCCGCCGGCCGGCTGTTCGACCGGATGCTCGCGGCGATCGGCCAGTCGCGGGACACGGTACACCTCGCCGCGGTCTGCGCACGCCGGCCGACCGCGGGGCGGATGCCGCGCGACGTCGAGGACGAACTCGCCACGATCGCCCGCCACCACATCGCCCTGGTCGGCCCGAAGCGGCTGCTGTTGCTCGGCAATGCGGCGAGCCGTGCGATTCTGTCGGCCGAAATGCCCGGCAGCCGCGGGTCTTTACACCCGTTTAACCATACACGCGGCACGACCGAGGTGGTCGCCAGCTTTCACCCGCGCTTCCTGATCGAGAAGCCGGTGGCGAAGGCGGAGGCCTGGAAGGACCTGCAATTGCTGATCGGGGGATTGTCCGCGTGACCCGCAAGCTGGCGCTAGTGATGGCGATGTCGATGGTGCCGGTGGCGGCACAGGCGAAGGGTGCGGCCGAGGCCTCGCCCGCCGGCGACGCCCGCCTGGCGACCCCGATGCGCGGCGGCGAAGCCGTGCCCGCCCAGCTCGATGCGCAACAGCGCGAAGGCTATCGCGCCGTCTTCCAGGCGATCCGCGACGGCCGCTGGCAGGATGCGCAGCTCGGCCTGGACGCGATGAAGCCCGGCCCGCTGCACGCGATCGCACGCGCCGAACTCTATACCGCCAAGGGATCGCCCAAGGTCGAGCTGGAGCCGCTGGTCGCGCTGCTCAACGATGCGCCCGAATTGCCGGAGGCGGCCGATGTGGCGCGGCTGGCGCGGGCGCGCGGGGCGAGCGACCTGCCGCCGCTGCCGGTGGCGCAGCGGCTGATCTGGCAGGACGGTGCGCCGCGCCGGGTCCGCGCCAAGACGACCCGATCGGATGAGATCGCCGCCGCGCTGGCGACGCAGATGCAGCCCTTCGTCAAGGCGGACATGGGCCGCGAGGCGCAGGCGCTGCTCGAATCGACCGGCGGGCTGAGCCCCGAGGCACAGACCGAATGGCAGGCCAAGGTTGCCTGGATGTATTATCTGTCCGGCGACGACGTCAGCACGCGCGCCCTCGCCGCCAAGGCCGGCGACGGCGTCGGCGATTGGGCGGTGCAGGGCCGCTGGATGGGCGCACTCGCCGCCTGGCGGCAGAATGATTGCGCCGCGGCGGAAAGCGGCTTCGAGGGCGTCGCGGCGCGGGCGACCGACATCGACCTGCGCGCGGCGGCACTCTATTGGGCGGCGCGCGCCGACGTGGTCTGCGGCCGGCCGGACAAGGTGCAGCCGCGCCTGCAGTCGGCGGCACAATTTTCCGAAAGCTTCTATGGCCAGCTCGCCCGCCAGGCGCTGCTGATCCGCGACAAGGACAAGCCGGCCGGCGGCGTCGTCGCCGCCGACTGGGCGCGGCTGGAGAAGCGGCCCAATCTGCGCGTCGCGGCGGCGCTGGTCGAGATCGGCGAGACCGATCTTGCCGACGACGTCATCCGCCAGCAGGCGCGGATCGGCGCGCCCGAGGAATTTGGCAGCCTGGTCCGCGTCGCCGAGGCGCTGAGCCTGCCCGCGACGACGGTATGGCTGGCGCACAATTGCCCGCAGGGCGTCACCGCGACGGCCGAGGCGCGCTATCCGACGCCGAACTGGACGCCGGTCAGCGGATGGCGCGTCGACAAGGCGTTGGTCTATGCCCACACGCTCGAGGAGAGCGGCTTCCGCAGCCGGGTGACCAGCCCGGCGGGCGCCTATGGCCTGATGCAGATCATGCCGGCGGCGGCGACCGATTATTCGCGCGAACAGGGCGTGCCGCTCGACAAGGCGGCGCTCGCCAAGCCGGCGACCAACATGGACATCGGCCAGCGCCATTTGGAGCGGCTGCGCGACATGGCGGGCATCACCGGCGGTCTGCTGCCCAAGGTGATCGCCGCCTATAACGCCGGGCCGAAGCCGGTCGGCGAATGGAACGCCATCGTCCGCGACGGCGGCGATCCGCTGCTCTACATCGAGAGCATCCCCTATTGGGAGACGCGCGGCTACGTCACGACGGTGCTGCGCAATTATTGGATGTACGAGGCGCAGTCGGGCCGCAAGGCGCATGCCAGCCGATCGGCACTGGCGCAGGGGCTGTGGCCGCGCTTCCCGGGCCTGCCCGGTGCGGCGGCGGTGCGCATGGACGCCCGCCCGGCGACCACCGCGATCGCGATCAACGGCAGCGTCTCGCCCCGTTCGACCACGGTGACGACGGCAAAGGACTGATCGGGCCCCGGCATCGCGGTTCGCACCTGGCCGCCTCGCACAGGTGATCCAGCGCATCCGCTAGAGGATGCCGACGATCGGCGCCTTGAAGCACAAGGGGATGGTGCGGTCGAACAGGCCATGCCTGGCGAATGGTGCGACGCGGCCGCCGGTGAAGGGCACGAACAACGCCGGTCCGAGGACGCATCGATCCAGGCTTCCGTCGGCGCGTTTGGTCATGCGCAGCAATTGCGTGCTCATATCGGTCGCCCCAATCGGCATCACGATCCGGCCGCCGACCTTCAACTGCTCGATCAACGGCGGAGGCGGCGCCGTGGCGCTCGCGGCGACGATGATACCGTCGAACGGGCCGCGATCCGGCCAGCCTGCAAAGCCATCACCAGCGCGCACGACGACGTTCGAATAGCCCATGCGGTGCAGGCGTGCCGCGGCAGCCCGCGCCAGCGGCGCGACGATCTCGATCGACGATACCCGGGCCGCGACATGCGCGAGCACCGCGGCCTGGTAACCGGAACCGGTGCCGATATCGAGGACGTTGGCGCGACGATCGGCGGGCAGATCGAGCGCAGCCGTCATGACGGCGACCACATAGGGGTCGGAGATGGTCTGGCCGAAACCGATCTGCTGAGGAAGGTCGACGTAGGCGGCGGCGCGCCCTTCGACCGGGACGAATTCGTCGCGCGGGATGGTGCCGATGACCGACAGCGCACGATCGAGCGCTGGCGTATCGGCGATGGGGTCGCCATCGCGAACGCCTGCGCGGATCTCGGCCACCATCGCGGCGCGCCGTTCAGCCGGGGTAGCGGCGGCTTGCGCCTTGGCCAGCGTCGATAAAGCATCGGCGGCGCCGGTCTGTCGTTGCGCGCATGCGGTCGTCAGCAGCGCGACGGCGATGATGAGTAGGTTGAGGCGCATGGGCATTCGGCGCCGTTCGGACAGCCCCGGATCGGCCGCAACAAAACATTTGTTCATGGTCCGCCGTCGCCGGACATGCCCGAAGCGTGAAAAGGCCGATCGATGGCCGCGCGTCGCCCCGCCACGATCGTCGGGACTGCGCCCAACCTCCATCGGCGATCACAGCGATGCCGACCGGCGCTGCACGGCCGGGACCTCACACGGGCGGCTTGTCCGATTTCCTGCCGGCGGTATGGTTGCCTGAACGGTGCCGTTCGACGGTGTCGCGGTGAAGGAGTGGGATAATGCTGGGCGGGATGCAGGATTTCGAACTTCGGGTTCCCTCGCTTATCGACCACGCGGCGCGCGAACATCCGACACGGGCGATCGTCAGCCGCTGGGCCGACGGGCGCGAGACGCGCACCGACTGGGCCGGGATCGCGCACGATGCGCGGCGGCTGGCGCAGGCGCTGGAGCGGCTCGGCATCGCGCCGGGCGAACGCGTCGCGACGCTGGCGATGAACCATGCGCACCATCTCGCCGCTTGGTATGGCGTGATCGGCGTGGGCGGCGTGATCCACACGATCAATCCGCGGCTGTTCGATGATCAATTGGTCTATATCGCCAACCATGCCGCCGATCGCGTGCTGCTCTACGACCGCGCCTTCCAGCCGATCGTCGACCGGCTGCGGTCCCGCTGGACGACGATCGACCATTATGTCGTGATGGACGGCGACGGCGCCAACGGCTTCGAAGCGTTGCTGGCCGCGGAGGACGGCGACTACGCCTGGCGGACGGGGCCGGAGCGCGACCCGTGCATGCTCTGCTACACCAGCGGCACGACCGGCAATCCGAAGGGGGTGCTGTTCACGCATCGCTCCAGCATCCTCCACGCGCAACTCGTCGCCTCCCCCGCGGTGCTCGGCCTGACCGCCGGATCGGTGTTGTTGCCGGTGGTGCCGCTGTTCCACGCCGCAGCCTGGGGCACGCCGTTCGCGGCGCCGATCGCCGGCGCGACGCTGGTGATGTCCGCGGTCAACGACGCCGGCGTGCTGTGCGACCTGATGAACCGCGAGCGAGTGACGATCTCGTCGGGGGTGCCGACCGTCTGGCTGGCGATGTTCGCGCACATCGATGCCACCGGGCAGCGGCCCGAGCATCTGCGGCTGGCGACGATCGGCGGCTCGGCGGCACCGCGCGCGATGATCGCGCGGCTGATGGACATGGGGGTCGAGGTCAAGCATCTGTGGGGCATGACCGAGACCTCGCCGGTGGCGACGGTCGCCGCGCCGCCGCCGGGCTTCGCCGACTGGCCGCGGGAGGCGCAGCTCGACCTGCTCGTCCGCCAGGGTCAGGTCCCCTATGGGATCGAGCTGACGATCCGCGACGCCGACGACCGGCCGTTGCCGCGCGACGGCGTCAGCGCGGGGCGGCTGCATATCCGTGGGCCGTGGGTGATCCAGCGCTATTTCGGCGCCGAGCAGGATGCGGTGGATGCCGACGGCTGGTTCGACACCGGCGATGTCGCCATCCTTCATCCCGACGGTACGATGCAGATCACCGATCGGTCGAAGGACGTGATTAAGTCCGGTGGCGAATGGATCAGCTCGGTCGAGCTGGAGAATGCGGCGCTCGGCTGTCCCGGTGTCGCCGAGGCGGCGGCGATCGGTGTGCCGCATCCGAAATGGGACGAACGGCCGCTGCTGCTGGTCGTGCGCAAGCCCGAGGCGGCGGTCGACGCGGCAGCGATCCGCGCGCATCTCGCCGGTGCGGTGGCACGGTGGTGGCTGCCCGACGCGATCCTGTTCGTCGACGACCTGCCGCATACCGCGACGGGCAAGCTGCTCAAGACCGCCCTGCGCGACCGCTATCGGGATTTCCGGTTCGACGGCGCCACACCGGCGTGACCGGCGGCCGGGCGCTTGGCCCGACGGCGGTCAGCTGGCGACGTCAGCCCTCGTTGTCGTCGTTGTCGGGCGCATGATTGCCATAACCGGCACCGGATTCCGGTGTCTCGGCACGGTTGGCGTCGGTGCCCTCCGCGCCTTCGCGCTGGCGATCGGCGTCGTTCGGGGTCGGCTGTTCGGGATCGGTCATCGTATTGTCCTCCATCCGTGACAGAACCGTTCGGGCCGGCGAAGCGATCCCGATGCGTCTATCCGGCGGGCGATCAATGGCTCGCCGTCGCACCGGCGGCGCGCAGGTCGGCATATTTGCGGGTCAGATCCGGCAGGCTATCGAGCACCCAGGCGGCCATCCTTTGCTCCTCGCCGAGCGACTGTTCGAGCAGGCTACGCTGGCCGCCGAAGCCGCCGAGCTCGGCGAGCGTCAGCAGGCCGGTGTAACTGGCAATCTCGAAATGCTCGAAGGCATGGTTGGCGAAGCTGTTCTTGAGGATCTCGTCCGGGGCGAAGACGTGCGCCAGCGCGGCGAGATTGCCCGAGATGCTGAGGCCGAGATCCTTCAGCGCCGACGGCGTTTCGTCGAAGCCGCTCAGGATCTCGTCGATCCGGCTGATCTGCGTCTCCGTCTCGCCGCGGTGACGGCGCAGCTGCGCCTCGACTTCCGGATAATTGGCGAGATGGTCGAGCTGCCGGTCAATCAGCGCCAGCGCCTGATGCTCGACGCCATGGGCGTTCTTCAGGCCGGTGACGAACAGCGAGCGGACGACGTCGGTCGGTACGGTGGCCATGCGAGGGTCCTCCTTGGCTGGAAAGGGTCCCAGCTCAACGAGCCTTGCCTTGGGAGGATGCAGTAAAAGTGTTTAACCTCAATCAGTTGGTTCGAGCGTAGACGGCGTAGCCGAGCGTCGTGCCGACCCGGCGATAGTGGCTGCGGACCGCGGTGCGGACGAGCGCCACGGTGGCGGGATTGTCGCCGCTGCCGGAGCGGCGCGAAACGATCACCGGCGGGCGCGACGCCAGGATGCGCGCCACCTCCACCTGCGGATCGATGCCGATCGCGCCGCGCTCGCTGATGTTGCCGAGATGTTCGGAGAAGGGGTAACGGGTCGGCAGACACGATCCGCTTGCCGTGTAGAAGGCCGGCGGCCCGAGGAAGATGTAGGCGCAGCCCCGCCCCCGGTAACGGTCGATCAGCCGCGCGGACGCGACAACCGCACGCCGCGCCATCGCCGTCTCGCCGCGATGGGGATAGCCCGACAGCCACAGGAACCAGCCGGCGGGAATCGCGAGCAGCGCCGCCGGCGCCCAGGAGCGGCGTACCGCCAGCCCGGCGCCAAGCGCGATCGGCAGCATCAGCGGCATCGCATAATGGACCAGATAGGGCGGGATCGCGAGCCAGCCGAGCAGCGCCGCCGCCAGCCAGCCGGCCAGGAACGGGCGCATCGGCCCGGCGTGGCGCGCGATGCCGTATAGCGCCACCGCCAGCGGGATGGCGACGATCGCCGCGGTGTTGATCACCCGGCCGCCCACCGGGTCGCTCGGCGTGATGCCGCGCAGGAAGATCGAATCGACATTGGCGAACCACCAGGCCTGGCCGTGGCCGCAGACCGCATAGACGCCATAGGCCAACAGCGTCGGTGCCAGCGCCAGCGCGATCATCGCCGCCGCCTCGCCCGCCAGCGCAAGCAGCGCGCGCCCGCGTCGCCAATCGCCGAACAGGATGGCGGCGCCGAAGAAACAGCCCTCGAACACTACGGTCGGCTTGATCTGCAGCGCGACGCCGGCGAGCAGCATCGCCGCCGCCGTCCAACCGCGCCGCCCGCCGCTCGCCGCGCGCCACGCCGCCCAGGCCGCGGCGGCGACGAGCGGCTCGTAATAGACGGGCGCCTGCCCGCCGCGGCCACCGAGTGAGCCGATCCACAATATGTAGACCAACCCGCCGACCAGTCCGCACCAGGGCGATGCGATCCGCGTCAGCCACGTTGCGATCAGCATCGCCGTCCCGCCGACGCAGAGCAGCGCGAGCAGATGATAGGCGACGATCGGATCGCCACCGAAGGCCTGCGATCCGGCATAGATGAGGAACAGCCCGATCGGCTTGCGGTCCCAGATGTCGACATACGGCCAGGCGCCGTCCCACATGCGGCGGGCGACCAGCAGGTACATCTGCTCGTCATAGTCGATCAGCGGATTGCCGATGTCGGGCAGGCGCAGCGCCACCGCGGCGAGGCAGAGGATCAGCCAGGCGCGGCGCAGCGTCATCGCCCCGCCTCTAGCGCGGGATGGTTACCAGCGCGCTAAAACAATTCGCCCTGCGGCCCGGCGGGCGGCCGGAACAGGTCGCAGCGCAGCGTCACCCCGCGGTTGACGAGGCCATGGCGGCGGCAGGCGATGCGGAAGCGCGTCCGCATCAGTTCCGCCCACGGCCCCTGCCCCTGCATCCGGGTGAAGAAGCCGGGGTCGTTGTCGCGGCCGCCGCGCAGCGACTGGATCGTCGCCATCACCTTGCCGGCGCGATCGGGATAATGAGCGTCGAGCCAGGCGCGGAACAACGGCGCGACCTCGTGCGGCAGGCGGACGGGGATGAAGAAGCAGGCGCGTGCCCCCGCCCGCGCCGCCCGCTCGACCAGATGCTCCAGCTCGTGATCGGTGATCGCCGGGATCACCGGCGCGATCGAGACATAGGTCGGCACGCCGGCGTCGGCGAGCGTGCGCACTGCCGCCAGCCGCCGCTCCGGATGCGGCGCGCGCGGCTCGAGCGTGCGGGCGATGACCGGATCGAGCGAGGTGACCGACACCGCCACCGCCGCCAGCCCCTGCGCCGCCATCGGTGCGAGGATGTCGAGGTCGCGGACGACGCGATCCGATTTGGTGGTGATGGTCAACGGGTGGTGGGTGTCGCGCAACACCTCCAATATGCTGCGGGTGATCCGCCAGTCGCGCTCGATCGGCTGATAGGGATCGGTGTTAGTGCCGAGCGCCATCGGCCGCACCTCGTACTGGCGCTTGGCGAGCTCGGCGCGGAGCAAGGCCGGCGCATCGGGTTTGGCGAACAAGCGGCTTTCGAAGTCGAGCCCCGGCGACAGGTCATGGAAGGCGTGGCTCGGCCGCGCGAAGCAATAGATGCAGCCGTGTTCGCAGCCGCGATAGGGATTGATCGACCGGTCGAAACCGACGTCGGGGGAGGTGTTGCGCGCGATGATCGTGCGCGGATGCTCGACCGTCACCGACGTCGCCAGCGGCGGCGGCGCGCCGTCGATATCGGCGCGTGCATCCAGCCAGTCGCCATCCACCTCCGTCTGGGGCAGGTTGAAGCGCGTGCTTTCCCGGTTCCAGGTAGCGCCGCGCACCGGACGTGGCTTGCGTTCGGGCATCGCCGGAGCCTAAAAGAAACGTCAGAACATAGCAAGAACGTAAGCGAGTAGAGACGTGGCACGACTCAACTATTGCGAACTGCCGGTGGCGGACACCGGCCGCGCCAAGGCCTTCTATGGGGCGGCCTTCGGGTGGGAGATCATGGACTTCGGGCCGAGCTACGCTGCGACGACAAGCGGCGATACCGATCTCGGCTTCCAAGCGGACGAGGCCGAAAAGACCGCATCGGTGCTACCGGTGATCGCGGTCGACGATCTCAACGCCGCATTGGCGGCGGTGGAGAAGGCCGGTGGGCGGATCGCCAAGGCCATCTTCGCCTTCCCCGGCGGCCGGCGCTTCCACTTCTTCGATCCGGACGGGCACGAACTCGCCGTCGTCCAGAACGACTGACGCGCGCTACCGCTCGGTCAGCCGCGGCATCAGTTCGACGAAGTTGCACGGGCGGTGGCGGCTGTCGAGCTGGTCCTTGAGGATGCCGTCCCAGCCGTCCTTCACCGCCCCGGTGGAGCCGGGCAGCGCGAAGACATAGGTGCCGCGCGCGACGCAGGCGCAGGCGCGCGACTGGACGGTCGAGGTGCCGATCTTGGCATAGCTGAGCCAGCGGAACAGTTCGCCGAAGCCCGGGATCATCTTGTCCGCGACACGCTCGACTGCCTCGGGGGTGACGTCGCGGCCAGTGACGCCGGTGCCGCCGGTGGTGACGATACAGTCGACGGCGGGATCGTCGATCCAGCGGTCGAGCTGCGCCGCGATCGCATCGACGTCGTCGCGCAGGATCACCCGATCGGCGAGGACGTGCCCCGAGTCGGCGATCCGCGCCACCAATGTGTCGCCGGAGCGGTCGTCGGCGAGGCCGCGCGTGTCGGAGACGGTGAGCACCGCGATACGGACGGGCAGGAACGGCAGGGCGGCGTCGATCGGCATCGGATCAGCCCACCGAGCGCAGCTGCGAGGCGGCGCGGTCGAGCGCGACCTCGGTGATGCCGGGGATCGCCTCGATCGCGGCGACCAGTTCGAGGTCGAGCAGGAAGTCGCGGCCGAGCAGCAGCTTCGCCTCGCCGCCCTCCATCGGCAGCCGCACACGCACCTCGCCGCGCGCGCCGCGCTGCGGCCCGAGCAGTTCGGCGAGGCGGCCAAGCGCCGCCGCATCCGCGACGCGTGCCTCGATGATAAAGCGCGCGTGGGTCGCCAGGCTCTCGAACGGCTGGATGCGCTTCACCGAGACGCGCGGCGTCTCCTCGCCCGGCCGCCGGTCGAGCTCGACGGTGATCAGCCCGCAGCCGCCCTCGCGCGCCGCCTCTTCCAGATCGGCGGCGACGCCATCGTCGAAACAGGTCGCCATGAACTGGCCGCTCGCGTCGGACAGCGTCGCCATCATATAGCGCTTGCCGCGCGCCGAGGTGCGCCAGCGCGCCTCCTCGACCAGCACCGCCATGGTCGCGCCGGCGCGCGTGCCGTCCTCCGGAATGCGCAATTCGGTCAGCGCGACATATTGCCGGGCGCCATGCATCCGCGCGAGATGGGTGTGGCGGTCGACCGGATGCGCGGAGAAATAGAAGCCGAACGCCTCCTTCTCCTGCTCCATCGCCTGCGCCATCGACCAGCGCAGGTTCGCCTGCAGCTTGATCGTGTCGCCGGCGACGTGGTCAGCACCGAACAGGCCGCCCTGACCGCTGGTCCGCCCGGCATGCGTATGCGCGGCGAGGCCGAGGATGGTTTCCGCCACCGCATGGACCGCCGCGCGGTTCGGCTCGATCGAGTCGAAGGCGCCGGCGGCGGCGAGCGTTTCGAGCTGGCGCTTGTTGATCAGCCGCGGATCGACCCGCTCGGCGAGGTCGTCGAGGCTCTTGAACGGTCCTGCCGCTTCGCGTTCGGCGACGAGCTTTTCCATCGCGCCCTCGCCGACCGACTTGAGCGCACCGAGAGCATAGCGGACCGCAAGGCCCCGCTCCTCGCCCTCGCCGACCTCCTGCACGTCGAATTCCGCCTCGCTGGCGTTGATGTCCGGACCGACCACGGTGACGCCGAGGCGGCGCATGTCGTCGACGAAGATGCTCAGCTTGTCCGTCAAGGCCATGTCGTAGCACATCGACGCGGCGAAGAATTCGTGCGGGTGATGCGCCTTCAGCCAGGCGGTCTGATAGGCGAGCAGCGCATAAGCGGCGGCGTGGCTCTTGTTGAAGCCATAGCCGGCGAACTTGTCGATCAGGTCGAACAGCTGGTTGGCATAGTCCTTCTTGATGCCGTTATGCTTGGCGCAGCCCTCGACGAAGGTGGCGCGCTGGGCGTCCATCTCCGCCTTGATCTTCTTGCCCATCGCGCGGCGCAGCAGGTCGGCGCCGCCGAGGCTGTAGCCGGCGAGCACCTGCGCCGCCTGCATCACCTGTTCCTGATAGACGAAGATCCCGTAGGTCTCCTTCAGGATCGGCTCGAGCAAGGGATGCGGATAGGTCAGCTCTTCCGTGCCCTGCTTACGCCGGCCGAAGGACGGGATATTGTCCATCGGGCCGGGGCGGTAGAGCGAGACGAGCGCGACGATGTCGCCGAAATTGGTCGGGCGGACCGCCGACAGCGTGCGCCGCATGCCCTCCGATTCGAGCTGGAAGACGCCGACCGTGTCGCCCTTCTGCAGCAGCTTGTAGACGCCCTCGTCGTCCCAGGTCAGCGCGTCGAGGTCGACCGCGATGCCGCGCTTGGCGAGCAGCTGCACCGCCTTCTTGAGCACCGACAGCGTCTTGAGGCCGAGGAAGTCGAACTTCACCAGCCCCGCGCCCTCGACATATTTCATGTCGAACTGCGTCACCGGCATGTCGGAGCGCGGATCGCGATAGAGCGGCACCAGCTGCGCGAGCGGCCGGTCGCCGATCACAACGCCGGCGGCATGGGTCGACGAATGGCGCGGCAGCCCCTCCAGCTTGGTGGCGAGGTCGAGCAGGCGGCGGACCTGATTGTCGTTGGCATATTCCTTCGCCAGCTCGGGCACGCCGTTGAGCGCGCGCTTCAGGTCCCAGGGATCGGTCGGGTGGTTGGGGACGAGCTTGGCGAGCCGGTCGACCTGGCCGTAGCTCATCTGCAGCACACGGCCGGTGTCCTTGAGCACCGCGCGCGCCTTCAGCTTACCGAAGGTGATGATCTGCGCGACCTGGTCGCGGCCGTATTTCTCCTGCACGTAGCGGATCACCTCGCCACGCCGGGTTTCGCAAAAGTCGATGTCGAAGTCGGGCATCGACACGCGTTCCGGATTGAGGAAACGTTCGAACAGCAGGCCGAGCTTGATCGGATCGAGATCGGTGATGGTCAGCGCCCAGGCGACCGCGCTGCCCGCGCCCGAGCCGCGGCCCGGCCCCACGGGAATGTCGTGATCCTTCGCCCATTTGATGAAATCCGCGACGATCAGGAAATAGCCGGGGAAACCCATCTGGACGATGACGTCGATCTCGAAGTCGAGCCGCTCGAAATACTCCGGGAAGCGGCTGCGGAGATAGTCGGGGGTGACGTCGTCGACGGCGGCCGAGGTTGCGGGGCCGACCGGCTCGGCAGCCGCACTTTCCGCCACGGTACCGAGCGGCACCTCCGCCACCGCGACGCCGCGCTCGACCTCGACGATCCGGCGCAACCGCGCCTCCAGCCCGGCATGGGCATCGCGGCGCAGCATCATCGCCTCGCCCTCGCGGTCGCCGGCGAGGCTGGGCAGGATCGGCTTGCGCTTCGGCGCCGCCACCGCGCAGCGCTGCGCGACGAGCAAGGTATTGTCGATTGCCTCGGGCAGGTCGGCGAACAGCTCGCGCATCGCCGCCGCCGGCTTCAGCCAGGCGTCGGGCGAGGATTTCGGCCGGTCGTCGCTTTCGACATAGGTGGAATGGGCGATGCACAGCATCGCGTCATGCGCGTCGAGAAAGCCGCTGTCGGCGAAGCAGCAGGGATTGGTCGCGACCAGCGGCAGGTCGCGGGCATAGGCAAGGTCGATCAGTGCCTGCTCCGCCGCCTCTTCGACCGGGTCGCCGCGGCGGGCGAGCTCGATGAACAACCGATCGCCGAACAGCGCCTGCAGCCGGTCGCAATAGGCCTCCGCCCGCGCCGGCTGGTCCTCGGCGAACAGCCGCGCCAGCGTCCCCTCGCCCGCGGCGGTCAGCGCAACCAGCCCGTCGGTACGGCCGGTCAAAGCGGCGAAATCGACGTGCGCCGGCTGTTCGACCGGGCGGTCGAGATGCGCCAGGCTGACCAGGGCGCAGAGATTGTCGTAGCCGGTCGCATCCTGCGCATAGAGCGCCAGCCAGTCGAGCGGCGCGGCCACCCCCTCCGGCATGTCGGGCCGCGCGACGCACAGCATCGTGCCGATCACCGGCTGCACGCCGTCCTTCTTGGCCGCGTCGGAAAAGGCCATGGCGGCATAGAGGCCGTTGCGGTCGGTGAGGCCCGCGGCGGGGAATTGCAACGCCTTGGCCTGTTTGGCGATCGCCTTCGGCTCGATCGCGCCATCCAGCATCGTGTAGGACGAAAAGATACGGAGCGGCACGAACCCGGAATGCATCGCGCCCATGTAGCGGATGGGGGGCGATTCGAACAGGGACGGCGCGGAACCGGCGGTGGATAACTCCGTTGCGTCAGAAACGGAGGGATCGAACATGACCGACGCGCGCAGCTTCACCGACCCGCTCGCCACCGGCTCCGCCGGCGCTGGCTGGGGATGGATTCTCGCTTATGGTGTGGTGTCCGCTCTACTGGGCCTCGCCGCCTTCGCCTGGCCGTTCGCCGCGACGCTGGCGGCAACGCTGGTGATCGGCGCCTTCTTCATCGCGGCGGGCATCGTCTCGATCGGCGCCGGCATCTTCGGCAAGGGGCATGAAGGCCGCGGCTATGCGATCGGCTTCGGCCTGCTGTCGCTGATCGTCGGACTGCTGATGGCGTTCGAGCCGGCGACCGGCGCCTTCTCGCTGACGCTGATGGTCGCCATCTGGCTTGGGGTGCGCGGCGCGATGGAGATCGGGCTGGGCGCGCGCTTTCGCCGCGGGCGTGGGCTGATGATCGCGCTCGGCGTCATCAATATCCTGCTCGCCGTCTACGTGCTGATGACCTTGCCATGGTCGGCGCTGACGCTGCCCGGCTTCATTCTGGGCATCAGCTTCCTGTTCGGCGGCGTGACCTCGATCGCCGCGGCGCTGAACCACCGCAAGGGCGCACCCGCCTTCGCCACGCCGGCGGTGTGAGTCGCTAGAGCAGCGCCTCAATGTCCGCCGCCAGCGCCTCCGGCTTGGTAGTCGGGGCATAGCGGCGGACGACCTTGCCGGACCGGTTGACGAGGAACTTGGTGAAGTTCCACTTGATCGCTTGCGAGCCGAGCAGTCCCGGCGCCGCCGCCTTGAGCCGATCGAACAGCGGATCGGCGGCGGCGCCGTTGACGTCGATCTTGGCGAAGACCGGAAAGGTCACATCGTAGGTCAGCGAACAGAAGCTGGCGATCTCCGCCGCATCGCCCGGCTCCTGGCTGCCGAATTGGTTGCACGGGAAGGCGAGCACCGCGAAGCCGCGCTCGGCATAGCGGCGGTAGAGCGCCTCCAGGCCTTCATATTGCGGAGTAAAGCCGCATTGCGAGGCGGTGTTGACGATCAGCAGCACCTGCCCGGCCCACCGGTCGAGCGCCACTGGCGCGCCGTCGGCGCCGCGGATGGAAAGGTCGGTGATGGTCGTCATCCGTCGTGCCTCGCCAGCAAATATTGGAGGTTCGCTTTCACCCCCGGCCATTCACGGTCGAGGATCGAATAGACGATGGTGTCGCGCAGCCGCCCGTCCGCCATCTGCTGATGGCCACGCAGCACGCCGTCCTTCTTGGCGCCGAGCCGCTCGATCGCCCGCTGACTACGGAGATTGAGCGCGTCGGTGCGGATCTGGACGCACTGGCAGTCGAGCGTCTCGAAGGCGTGGCTCAGCAGCAGCCGCTTGGCCTCGGTATTGACGCCGGTGCGCTGCACCGCCTTGGCGTAGAAGGTACCGCCGATTTCCAGCCGGCGGTGGCTGGGGTTCATCCGCATCAGCCGGGTCGTGCCGACCAGCTGCCCGTCGGGCGTCTCCACCGCGAACAGGCGTGCGCGGCCATAATCCTGTTCCGCCGCCGCCGCCGCCCACCAGCGGTCCGGCGTCTTCATCATCGCGACGTTGGCGTAGAAGATGTCCCACAGGCCGCCGACGCGCGCGACCTCGACCAGCGCCGGCAAATCGGCCTCGACCAGCGGGCGCAGCGTGACATGGCGACCGACCAGGGTCGGCGTGTCACGCCAACCGGTCACGACAAGACGCCGTCGTGCAGGCGGACGACGCGATCCATCTTCTGCGCCAGCCGCTCGTTATGCGTCGCGATCAGCGCCGCCGAGCCCTCGCCGCGGACCAGCCGCAGGAATTCGGCGAGGACGACATCGGCAGTCGATTCGTCCAGATTGCCGGTCGGCTCGTCGGCCAGCACCAGCATCGGCCGATTGGCGAGCGCGCGGGCGACGGCGACGCGCTGCTGCTCGCCGCCCGACAGTTGGCTCGGCCGATGGGTCAGCCGGTGGCCGAGGCCGAGCGCGGTCAGAAGCCCGGCGGCGCGAGTCTCCGCCGCACTCCGCTCGGCCCCCTGGATCAGCTGCGGCAGCACGACATTCTCGGTGGCATTGAAGTCGGGCAGCAAATGGTGGAACTGATAGACGAAGCCCAAACGGTCGCGGCGCATCACGGTGCGGCCGTGCGCGTCGAGGCTCGCCGCCTCCTCGCCGCCGATGCGGATCGAGCCTTCGAACCCGCCCTCGAGCAGACCGACCGCCTGCAGCAGGGTGGACTTGCCCGATCCCGACGGCCCGACCAAAGCGACGATCTCGCCGGGGCCGACCGACAGCTCGACGCCGCGCAGCACATGGATCGTATGGCCGCCCTGGGTGAAGCTGCGCGTCAGGCCGCGGGTCTGGAGGACGGCGTCATTCATAGCGCAGCACCTGTACGGGGTCGGTGCTCGCCGCCTTCCACGCCGGATAGAGGGTGGCGAGGAAGCTGAAGCCGAGCGCCATCACGGTGATGACGACGATCTCGACCGGGTCGGGCTTGGACGGCAGTTCCGTCAGATAGCGGATTGACGGATCCCACAGATTCTGGCCGGTGACGAACTGGACGAAATTGACCACCGCTTGGCGGTAGAACAGGAACACCGCGCCGAGGATCAGGCCGGCGACCGTTCCGAGCGCGCCGATGATCGTGCCGACGGTGACGAAGATGCGCATCATCCCAGCCCGCGTCGCGCCCATGGTGCGCAGGATCGCGATGTCGCGCGTCTTCGCGCGGACCAGCATGATCAGGCTGGACAGGATGTTGAACACCGCGACCAGGATGATGATCGACAGCACGGTGAACATCGCGACGCGCTCGACCTCCAGCGCCTGAAACAGCTGCGCGTTCATCGACCGCCAGTCCTGAATGATCGCACCGGGTGGCAACTTGTCGGCGAGCGGCGCGAGGATCGGCCCGACCCGATCGGCATCGACGGTCTGCAATTCGATCATGCCGATCGCATCGCCCATCAGCAGCAGCGTCTGCGCATCCTGGATGGGCATCATCACGAACTGCTTGTCGTAATCGTACAGGCCGATCTCGAAGATCGCGCCGACCCGATAATTGACGATCCGCGGCACCGTTCCGAACGGCGTCGTCTGTCCCTGCGGATTGAACAGCTGGATTTCGCTGCCGACGGTCGCGCCCAGCGCCTCGGCGAGGCGGGAGCCGATCGCGATCCGCCCGCTTCCCGGCGTGACCGAGGCGAGCGAACCCATCACGATCTTCTTGCCGATCACGTCCTGCACGTCGTTCATCCGCACGCCGCGGACCAGCACCGCCTCGGCACGGCCGTTGTAGGTCGCGGCGAGCGGCTGTTCGATCAGCGGCACGGCGCTGGTCACGCCGGGGGTCGCGCGCGCCTGGCGGACGATGTCCTGCCAGTCCGGCAGGCGACCGCCGACGCTCTGGATCACGGCGTGGCCATTGAGCCCGACGATCTTGTCGAACAGCTCTGCCCGGAAACCGTTCATCACGCTCATCACGATGACGAGCGCGGCGACGCCGAGCATCACCGCGACGAGGCTGATCGAGGCGACGAGGAAGATGAACGCCTCGCCCTTGCCCGGCAGCAGGTAGCGACGGGCGATCATCCGTTCATAGCGCGAGAGGATCATGGCGCGAGCCTGTAAGCGGGCCCGGCGGTGCGCGCAACGAGATGTTGCGGAATCGTCACAGGGCAGGCGCAATCGTGATGCGGCCGTGACATAGCCGATGACAAACCCCGGCCCATGCCATAGCAGAAATTCATCTGAGACACAGGCAACGGCCGTGGTTCGGGGACGACATCGGGACGACGCAGCGAACACGCGCGATCGGCCTGACGACCAAGGGGGCTGACGAGTTTCTCGTCACGCAGGCGCCCGGATCGGCAACGGTCCGGGCGTTTGCCGTTGAAAGGCCGCCCTCCCCGCCGCGGCCGAGCCGGACAAAGGGCGGGAGCTTCCAAATCGCGCCCCTTGTCCGGCTGATCCGGATTAGCCGATCCATCCTGAACGATCGCCTAACGTGGCCCAGTCTTTGTATTTTCCAGCGGCATCGGCCGAGGCCAGAGATGGCGCCCCCCTCCCGGCCGCGGTCGGTATGGCGCGCCCGGCGATGCCTGTCGCTCTGCCTAGAAGGACTTCGACACGGTCACGCCATAAGTGCGCGGATCGCCCGGCTGGCCGACGATCAGCCCGGTGCTGCCCGACTGGGTCGACAGCAATTCGAAATAATGGTGGTCGAAGACGTTGCGCACCCAGGCGAAGACATTGGTGCCGTCCTGCCGATAGCCGAGCCGAACATTGGAGAGCGAATAGCCCTCGATCCAGGTATAGGCGGACGGCGACGGATTGGACGAGAAGCGCGAGCGATAGCTGCCGTCATAGCCGACATAGGCCTCGCCGCCGGCACTCGGCACCGGCAGGCTGTATTCGCCGCCGAACGAGAAAGCCCATTTCGAGATGCCGGGCAGCCGCTGGCCGGAGATGTCGCAATAGGCCGGGCTGCGGCCGCCGGGGGTGCCGGCCAGATCGGTGATGCCGCCGGGGGCCGTGGCGGTACCACCCGACAGTTCCGGCGGGCATGGCGCGTTGGTGAAGCGGACGTATCGGGCGTCGGTATAGGCGCCGCTGAGATAGAGGCTGAGGTGCCGGTCGGGACGGAAGCTGCTGTCGAACTCGACGCCGCGCGAGCGGACCTTGCCCGCATTGGCGAGATAGCCGCGGATCACGTTGATCGCATTGTTGTTCACCGTCGCCTGATAGTCGGCGACGTCGGTCCAGAAGCCGGCGAGGTTGAAGGTCAGGCGCCGGTCGAGGAACTGCGTCTTCAGGCCGATCTCGTAATTGTTGACCTTCTCCGGCTTGACCGTCTGCGTCGACAGGTCGACACCGGTGTTGGTGGCGTTGAGCGGCAGGCCGGACAGGTTGATGCCGCCCGATTTGAAGCTGCGCGCATAGGTCGCATAAGCGTGGATGTCCGGCGTCGCGTCGTAGGAGACGGTGATGTCGCCGGAGGTGTTCCAGGCGCTGAACCGCGGACTGTAGCGTTGCGGTGCGAGCGTGTTGATCTGGTTTTGGAAGGTTGTGCGCGCCGCCGCGGTCGGCTGGGCGGCGAGCAGGGCGGCGACATTGTCGGCGGTTGCGGTGAAGCGATATTGCGCATTGGCGATGCTGACCACGGACTCATAGAATCCGGACTTGCGGTCATAGTTGACGCGCAGGCCGGGCTGGACGTGAAATGCGTCGGTCAGCGCCCAGTTGAGCTTGGCAAAGACGGCGAAGCTGTCGTTGCTGAAGTCGATCGTGTTGGTCGAGGTCAGGCCGTTCAGCACATTGGGATTGTTCGCGTCCGAACCGGACAGCAGGAAGCGGCTCGCCGCCGATCCCTGCACCTGCGATCCCTGGGTGTGGATCGTCTGGTGGAACAGGAAAGCGCCGACCGTATAGTCGAGCCGGTTGCTGCCGTTCGAGGCGAGCCGGAATTCCTGCGACACCTGTTTCTGCTGCGACGGGTTCTGCGACACGGTGGTGATCGGCAGGCCGGTGAAGTCGCGATCGTTCTGCGGCTGCCAGTCCCAATAGCGCCAGGCGCTGACCGAGGTCAGCGTCGCCGGGCCGATATCCCAATTGGCGACCAGCGACGCGCCGCCGACCTCCTGCCGGGAATTGATGCCGGCATCGAGATCGGTGACCCGGTCAAAGGGATCGGTGCTCGGCGGCCGATAGTTGAGCGCCGCCGCCAGCGCGGCATATTGGCGGGCGAGCGGCCGCTGCGTTGTCCCGACGCGGGCGTAATATTGCACGCAGCACAGCGGGTTCTGGACGTTGAAGTCACCCGACAGTGTCAGGCTGAGCGCGCTGGTGGCCTGCCAGAGCAATTGGCCGCGCAGGCCGAGGTTGCGCTGGCGGTGCAGATCCTCTCCCGAACGGGTGTCGTAGATCGTCCCGCGGCGCGTCGTCGCAGAGGCCGACAGGCGCAGCGCGATATCGTCGGACAGCGGCCCGGACACCGATGCCTTGGCCTGGACGAAGCGGTAATTGCCGAGGCTGATTTCCGCCCGCCCCTCCGGCGTGAAGCTGGGCGCGCGAGTGGTGACGTTGAGCGCCCCGGCCGTGGTGTTCTTGCCGTATAGCGTCCCCTGTGGCCCGCGCAGCACCTCAACCCGCTCGACATCGACGAAGTCGAAGGTCGAGGCGCCGATCCGGCCGATATAGACGCCGTCGACATAGAAGCCGACGCCCTGTTCGATGCCGTCGTTGGTCAGGCCGAACGGTGCGCCGAGCCCGCGGATGTTGATCGCCGAATTGCGGGGGTTGCTGGAGTAGAATTGCAGGGCCGGCTGTTGCTGCTGCAGCCGGTTGACGTTGAACGCGCCGGTCTTGTCGATGTCCGCTCCGCCGATCACGGACATGGCGATCGGCACGCGCTGGACCGATTCGGAACGCCGCCGCGCGGTGACCAGAATGTCGCCCTGCTGCGAGCTGGCGTCCGCCGCCGCCGGTGCCGGCTGCCCCTCTGCCGGCCCATCCTGGATCGGCACGGCGGACGCGGCGGCGGTCTGACCCGCGAACAGGATTGCGAGCGTAAGCGACATGCAGGACCCCTTTATCGTTCGCCGGCAACGTCCACTGGTTGACTAGGCGATCAAAGAAGGACTTGCTTGTCCGGGACATAGCGCGGCTTGCCGGCCAGCGGCACCGGATCTCTTGTAAAGGGCCGAAGCCTTCCCAAATCTGGGTCGCACGGGGCCGATACGGACCGTGCAGAGGTGCCGCGCACGAGCGGGCGCCGAACACATCAACTCGCTTCTTTCGGAGGATTTGACATGCGACTCGACCTGACCCCCTATCGCCGCTCGACGATCGGTTTCGACCGGCTGTTCGATCTGCTCGAGGCCAATGCCCGCGGCAACGCGGCGGAGAATTATCCGCCTTTCAACCTCGAACGCATCGCTGACGACCGTTACCGCATCACGCTGGCGGTCGCCGGTTTCAGCTGCGACGAGATCGAGATCACCGCGCAGCAGAATCTGCTGCTCGTCGCCGGCAAGAAGGAAGACAAGGCGGCCAACGCCAACTTCCTGCACGTCGGCATCGCGAACCGCAGCTTCGAACGCCGCTTCGAACTCGCCGACTTCGTCTTCGTCGAGGATGCCCGTCTCAACGACGGTCTGCTCGTCATCGACCTGGTCCGCGAAGTGCCCGAGGCGATGAAGCCGAAGAGCATCGCGATCAAGACGGGCACGCCGCTCGCCGCCGTCGAGAACCAGACCGAGGCGACGCAGCAGGCCGCGTAACACGGATCGGCGTCTGTAGCTCCCTTTTCCAGACGTCGTGGGGCGTCCGGGCCGACGGGTCCGGGCGCCTTCTTGTGTGCAGCGACAAGGGTCAGCCGCGCACGAATGCGGGGGAGCGCGGGTCGAACCAGTCGCTCGCGTCGGGGCTGTAGAGGATGAGGATCGCCAGCCCCTCGATCATCAATTGCGCGATCGAGGCGACGATCATGACCGGAGCCGTCCCCTCCGGAGACACGACCCCGATCGCGCGCAGCAGCGCCACGCTGGTCGCCAGAGCCATGAACCAACGAAGCAGCAGCGTCCCCCGCGCTCCGACTGATCGCCGGAACACGACGAGGATGAACAAGGTGATCGCAAAGCCGATCCCTGCGACACGGATCCAAAAGATCCGACGCGCCAGCACCCGGGCGGCCTCTGGCGCCAGTGCGAAGCCGAAGGTCATCGAACGGCTCGCCGCGATGGCGAGCGCGACGCTCAGCAGACAGGATGCGGCGAACAGGAACGCGAACAGCTTCAGCGACAGCGGCCGTGCCACATGGGCCTCCGGGGACGAATGAGTCGTCCCCTTCCTATCGTTTCAGCGCTTAACGCTTTGCGACGTCGGCGTCAGACCAGGCGGCTCTGCTTCACCGCCGCGGCGATGAAACTGGCGAACAGCGGATGCGGGTCGAACGGCTTGCTCTTTAGCTCCGGATGGAACTGGACACCGACGAACCAGGGATGGTCCGGCCGCTCGACGATTTCCGGCAGTGTGCCGTCGGGCGACATGCCGCTGAACACCAACCCGCCCTTTTCGAGCGCGTCCTTGTAATGGGTGTTGACCTCGTAACGGTGGCGATGCCGCTCGTGGATCGTCGTGCCGCCATAGATCGAGGCGACCACCGAATTGCCGTCCAGCGCCGCCTCATAGGCGCCAAGCCGCATCGTGCCGCCAAGATCGCCCGACGCCTCCCGCTTCTCCAGCCCGTCGCGACCCATCCATTCGGTGATCAGACCGACCACCGGCTCCTCGGTCGGTCCGAACTCGGTCGACGAGGCCTGCTCGATCCCGGCGAGGTCGCGCGCGCCCTCGACACAAGCCATCTGCATGCCGAAGCAGATGCCGAAATAGGGGATCTCGCGCTCGCGGGCGAATTTGACCGACTTGATCTTGCCCTCCGCGCCGCGCTCGCCGAACGCGCCGGGGACGAGGATCGCGTCGCACGGCTCGAGCTGGCTGACGATCTCGCTGGAGTCGTTCTCGAACATTTCGGCGTCGATCCACCGGATGTTGACCTTCACCCGGTTGGCGATACCGCCATGGACGAGCGCCTCGTTGAGCGACTTGTACGCATCCTGCAGGCCGACATATTTGCCGACGACGCCGACCGTCACCTCGCCCTCGGGATTGGTCAGCCGGTCCATGATGTCGGTCCAGCGCGACAGATCGGGCGCCGAGGACGGCGTGATGCCGAAGGCGCGCAGCACCTCCGAATCGAGGCCCTCGCCGTGATATTGCAGCGGCACGCCGTAGATGCTCTTGGCATCCAGCGCCGGAATCACCGCGCTCTCGGGCACGTTGCAGAACAGCGCGATCTTGGCGCGCTCCGACGGCGGCAGCGGATGTTCGCAGCGGCAGACCAGCACGTCGGGCTGCACGCCCAACGCCGCCAGGTCACGCACCGAATGCTGCGTCGGCTTGGTCTTCAACTCGCCGGCGGCAGCGATATAGGGCACCAACGTCACGTGGATGCTGATCGCATTGCCGCGGCCGACCTCGTTCTTCAGCTGGCGAATCGCCTCGATGAACGGCAGCGATTCGATGTCGCCGACCGTGCCGCCGATCTCGCAGAGCACGAAGTCGAGGTCGTCCGTCTCGGCGCGGGCGAACGCCTTGATCGCGTCGGTGACGTGCGGGATGACCTGCACCGTCGCGCCGAGGTAATCGCCGCGCCGTTCGCGCTCGATGATCGACTTGTAGATCCGGCCCGAAGTGACATTGTCCGACTGGCGCGACGCGACGCCGGTGAACCGCTCGTAATGGCCGAGGTCGAGGTCGGTCTCCGCCCCGTCGTCGGTCACATAGACCTCGCCGTGCTGATACGGGCTCATCGTGCCCGGATCGACATTGAGATAGGGATCGAACTTGCGGATCCGGACGCGGTAGCCGCGTGCCTGGAGAAGAGCTGCAAGAGAGGCCGCCATGAGGCCCTTGCCGAGCGACGAGACCACGCCGCCGGTGATGAAGATATACCGCGCCATGGGAAGAACCGCCTAGCTTGGGTTGGGGGCAAACGACAAGAGCGCGCGCCGCGAGGACGCGCGTTTATGCGGCGAACCGCTGAACCGGATTAGCGGGCGAGTGGAACCGCGCCGTTGTCCGCCGGCGCCGTCGCGGGCGCTGCCGCGTTGCTCGGCGTCGCCGGCGCCGCATCGGCGGGCGTGTTGGGCACCGCATCCTGCTTCGGTGCCGGAACGGTCCGCGCCAACGAGGTATCGATCGTCTGCGTCTGCCGGCTCGCCGCGAGGAACGCCAGCGCGATCGACATGACGACGAACACCGTCGCCAAGATCGAGGTCAGGCGGGTCAGAAAGTCCGCCGCGCCGCGCGCCGACATCAGGCCCGACGGGCTGCCGCCCATGCCAAGGCCACCGCCCTCCGACCGCTGCATCAGGATCACCGTCACGAGTGCGGCGGCGATGATGGCATGGACGACGAGAAGGAAGGTGAACATCTAAGGTCCCGATTGTCGGTGAAGGCGCGCACATAGGCGAGGTGCGCCGGGGGATCAACCGCGCGTTCCGTCGCCGTGACACGGGCCGGGATCGCCCTCGCCGGATTAGTGTCGATTCGCGTCCCGGGCCAACCGCGCGGCCGCGCCAACCGCCGCTGCCGTCCGACCGGCCTGCAATCGCCGCCTTTTCGTTAATTTTTCGCGGAAACCTGCAGCGGGGCGCGGCGTTATGACCGCGAAACGACACCCGAAAATGGGTGCAGATACGGGTATTTGCACGTGGGAACAGCCGCCGCGCAATCACTGTCGACGTGGATGACCGCTCTGGTCGATTACGTCCGCTCGGGCGAGCCCGATCTGACCAACCGGCAGATGGCCTTGCTCATGCTCGTCTACCTCAATCCCGGCCCCCATACCGTCCGCGGTCTGGCGCGCGCCCTGAACGTCTCGAAGCCCGTCGTCACGCGCGCCTTGAACAGGTTGGGCGCACTCGGCTATCTGCGCCGGCAACGCGACGACAGCGACAAGCGCAACATCTTCGTCGCTCGCACATCCGAAGGGGCAGATTTTCTTGAAGAGTTCGGGCATTTCCTCGGCGAAGGCGACCCGCCAGCCCCCCACCGAGCCCCTCTCCGCGCCGCAATCGCGTAAGACGTTCGCACTGACGGGCCCGTCGGTCGTGCTCGATCCCCGCACGCATGCGGTGCGCGGCGACCTTGCCGACGTGCGCCTCGCCGAGCAGGTGTTCGCGCCGCATTACGCCGCGCCGATCCTGACGGTCGCGCGGCAGGCGACGTCGATTTTTGCCGATCGCAACCGCACCGCCCCGCTCGCCGAGCTGGCCGAGGGCGATCGGTTCGAGGTGCTCGAACTGGCCGGCGATCATGCCTGGGGCCGTGCGCCCGAGCGCGACGTCGTCGGCTATGTCGATCGCGTGGCGCTGGATGCCAGCGCATGAGCGTTATGGTCTTCATCGACGGCGCGGTCGGCACCACCGGGCTGGACATCCGTGACCGACTCGCCGGACGGCGGGACCTGTCCGTCGTCACCCTCGACGAGGCGCGGCGCAAGGACGCGGCGGCGCGCGCCGAGGCGCTGAACGATTGCGACATCGCGATCCTGTGCCTGCCCGACGACGCGGCACGCGAGGCGGTGGCGCTGATCCGCAACGATCGTACCCGCGTGATCGACGCCTCGACGGCGCATCGCGTCGCCGATGGCTGGACCTATGGTTTCGCCGAGTTGGAGCCCGATCAGGCGCAGCGCATCGCCGCCGCCCGCTTCGTCGCCAATCCCGGCTGCTATCCGACCGCCTTTCTGGCGCTCGTCCGCCCGCTCGTCCGCGCCGGGCTGATCCCGGCCGACTGGCCGCTGTCGTTCAACGCGGTGTCGGGCTATTCGGGCGGCGGCAAGGCGATGATCGCCGAATTCGAGGAGGGGGGCACCGACACCGCCTTCCGCATCTACGCGCTCGGCCTCGCCCACAAGCATCTGCCGGAGATGCGCGCGCGTGCCGGCCTGTCCTATCCGCCGATCTTCGCCCCGTCGGTTGCCCGCCTGCTTCGCGGCATGCTCGGCGAGGTGCCGCTGCCCCTGCTCCATCTGCCGGCGGCGCCGTCGCTGGCGGACGTCGAGGGTGCGCTGGTCGCGGCCTATGCCGGCTCGCCGCTGGTCCGCGTCGCCCGCGGTGATGCGCAGACGGTGACGATCGAGGAGCATAGCGGCACCGACGGGATGACGCTGCGCGTCTGCGGCAACGCCGACAGCGGCCAGGCGCGGCTGATCGCGACACTCGACAATCTCGGCAAGGGCGCCGGCGGCGCCGCCGTCCAGAATCTCAACATCATGGCCGGACTCGATCCGCTCGCCGGCCTGACCCTGACGAAGGAATAGCGACATGCCGCGCACGCCCGTGGGTAAGCTCCTGCTGTTCGGCGCGACCGGCGATCTCGCCCGGCGCATGCTGCTGCCCTCGCTCTATGGCCTGCATGCCGACGGGCTGCTGCCGGAGGGGCTGACGATCACCGGATCGGCGCGCGGCGACATGGACGACTCCGGCTATCGCGACGTCGTCAAGAAGGCGCTCGACGAGTTCCTGCCCGACGATCGCAAGGACGAGAGCGCGCTCGGCACCTTCATGGAGCGGATCCAGTTCCAGCCCGCCGACCTGTCGGATCCGAACAGCTTCCAGCCGCTCGCCGACAAGATCGGCGACATTTCGGGCGGCCTCGCTATCTATCTGTCGACCGCGCCGTCGCTGTTCGAATCGGCGGTCGAGGGGTTGGAGAAGGTCGGCCTGACCGGCCCGACCGTCCGCATCGCGCTGGAAAAGCCGCTCGGTTACGACCTCGCCTCGTCGATCGAGATCAACGACACCGTCGCGCGCGCCTTTCCGGAGGAGCGGACGTTCCGCATCGACCATTATCTGGGCAAGGAAACGGTCCAGAACATCCTGGCGCTACGTTTCGGCAATTCGATGTTCGAGCCGATCTGGAACGCGCAGGGGATCGACAACGTCCAGATCACCATCGCCGAAACCGTTGGGCTGGAGGATCGCGCCGGCTATTACGAGGGCGCGGGCGCGCTGCGCGACATGGTCGCCAACCACATGCTCCAGCTCGTCGCGCTGATCGCGATGGAGCCGCCAGCATTGTACGACGGCACCGCGATCCGCGACGAGAAGGCGAAGGTCTTCCGCTCGATGCGCCAGATCAAGCCGGAGGAGGTGCAGGCCTGCACCGTCACCGGCCAGTATGAAGAGGGCGCGGTCGGCGGCAAGGTCGTCAAGGGCTATGACGAAGAGCTCGGCTACGACAGCGACGTCGAGACCTTCGTCGCGATCAAGGCACATATCGATAACTGGCGCTGGCAGGGCGTGCCCTTCTACCTGCGCACCGGCAAAAGGATGGCGAAGCGCCGCAGCGAGATCGCGATCCAGTTCAAGCCGGTGCCGCATTCGATGTTCTCCGGCCGTGGCGGCCTGCTCCAGCCCAACACGATGGTGATCCGTCTGCAGCCGGAGGAATATGTCCAGCTGCTGGTGATGACCAAGGAACCGGGGCTCGACCGCGAGGGGATCAAGCTGCGCGAAGTGCCGCTCAATCTCAGCCTCGACGCCGAATTCTCCGGCAAGCGGCGGCGCATCGCCTACGAGCGATTGCTGCTCGACCTGATCGAGGGCGACCAGACGCTGTTCGTCCGCCGCGACGAGGTCGAGGCGCAATGGAAGTGGATCGACGCGATCCGCGCCGGCTGGGCGGCCAACCAGACCCGGCCGAAACATTATGCCGCGGGCACCTGGGGCCCGGCCGGCGCGATCGCGCTGACCGAGCGCGACGGCGTGACCTGGCAGGACGATTGACCTTTTACTGTCATTCCCGCGAAGGCGGGAATCCAGACGCGCAGGGCTGCGATAGAGCCGCGACGGCATAGTGTCTGGATCCCCGCCTCCGCGGGGATGACGGCAGTTTGAAGAGATTGGACGACGCATGACCGAAATCGAATGGTGGGAATACGACGACGCAGGCGAGCTCGCCGAGGCGATCGCCGGCGACATCCAGTTCGTCATCGAAAGCGCGCTGGATGCGCGCGGCTCCGCAGTCATCGCCCTCGCCGGCGGCAAGACGCCCTTCCCCGCCTATGAGAAGCTCGCCAAGGCGAAGCTCGACTGGAAGCGCGTGACGATCGTCCCCGGCGACGAGCGGATCGTGCCGCTCGGCGACCCGCTGTCCAACGTCACCCAGCTCGGCAAGCTGTTCATTCCCAAGGGCGCGCGTGTCATCCCGATCGTCCCCGCGGCGACCGAGGATTACAAGGCCGCGGGCCGCTCCGCCGATGCGCTGATGCAGGATCTGCACTGGCCGCTCGACCTCTGCCTGCTCGGCGTCGGCGGCGACGGCCATACCGCGTCGATCTTTCCCGGCCCCGATTTCGACGAGGCGCTCAACGGCCCCAAGGAACGACGCATGCTGGGCGTGATGCCCGATCCGCTGCCGCCGGAGGCGCCGGTGGCGCGCGTCACCCTGTCGCGCGCCGCGATCGCCAGCGCGCGCGCGCTGATGATCGCCGTGACGGGACAGGCGAAGCGCGAAGTGATTGAAAAGGCCATCGACCAGGGGCCGTCCTCGCCCTATCCCATCGGCCGGGTACTCGCCGACGTCGAGCTGCCCGTCGACATCCACTGGGCGCCCTGACCGGACGCCCCACCTCTACCGGACGGATTTCCTCCCCATGAATCCCGCCGTTTCCGCCGTTACCGACCGGATCATCGAACGATCCCGGCCGCGCCGCTCTGCCTATCTCGCGCTGATCGAGCGCGAGCGCGAGAATGGCGTTCGCCGCCCGCAGCTGGGCTGCGCCAATCTCGCCCATGCCTATGCCGGCACCGAGGAGGATCGCGACGCGATGCGCCACGGCCCCGGCATGAACATCGGCATCGTCACCGCCTACAACGACATGCTGTCGGCGCATGCGGTCTATTATCGCTACCCGGAACTGATGAAGGTGTGGGCGCGCGAGGTCGGCGCGACGGCGCAGGTCGCGGGCGGCGTGCCGGCGATGTGCGACGGCGTGACCCAGGGCTATGCCGGCATGGAGCTGTCGCTGTTCAGCCGCGACACGATCGCGCTCAGCACCGCGATCGCGCTCAGCCACGGCACGTTCGAGGGGGCGGCGCTGCTCGGCATCTGCGACAAGATCGTGCCCGGCCTGCTGATGGGCGCTCTGCGCTTCGGCCATCTGCCGATGGTGCTGATCCCGGGCGGCCCGATGCCCACCGGTATCGCCAACAAGGCGAAGGCGGCGGTGCGCGAACGCTATGCGGTCGGCGAGGCGACGCGCGACGAATTGCTCGATACCGAGATCCAGGCCTATCACGGCAAGGGCACCTGCACCTTCTACGGCACCGCCAACACCAATCAGATGATGATGGAGGTGATGGGCCTGCACATGCCCGGCGCCGCCTTCGTTCAGCCGCAGACCAAGCTTCGCCAGGAACTGACGCGGGCGGCGGTGCACCGGCTTGCCGGCCTCGGCTGGCGGGGCGACGATTACCGGCCGCTCGGCCATTGCGTCGACGAGCGTGCGGTCGTGAACGCTGCGGTCGGCCTGCTCGCCACCGGCGGCTCCACCAACCATCTGATGCATCTGCCGGCGATCGCGCGCGCGGCGGGGATCGTCATCGACTGGGAGGATTTCGATCGGCTCAGCCAGGCGGTGCCGCTGATCGCGCGCGTCTATCCGAACGGGTCGGCGGACGTGAACGGCTTCGAGGAAGCGGGCGGCATGCCGTTCGTGATCCGCGAATTGCTGTCGGCCGGGCTGCTGCACGGCGACATCCCGACGATCGGCGGCGGTGATCTCAGCGCCTATGCCGAAAAGCCGGTGATGCAGGACGACCGGCTCGCCTGGCAGCCGGTCGGCGACAGCGGCGACGAGACGATCCTACGCCCCGCCACCAACCCCTTCTCGCCCGATGGCGGCATGCGCATCCTCACCGGCAATATCGGCCGTGCCTGTATCAAGGTGTCGGCGGTCGACCGCGCGCGCTGGATCATCGAGGCGCCGGCGCGCGTTTTTACCGACCAGGCCGATGTGCTCTCCGCCTTCAAGGCAGGCGGGCTCGAGCGCGACGTCGTGGTCGTGGTTCGCTTCCAGGGTCCGCGCGCCAACGGCATGCCCGAACTGCACAAGCTGACCCCGCCGCTCGGCGTGCTGCAGAATCGTGGGTTCAAGGTCGCGCTGGTCACCGACGGTCGGATGTCCGGCGCCAGTGGTAAGGTGCCGTGCGCGATCCATTGCTCGCCCGAGGCGCTGGGCCAGGGCGCGATCGGTAAGATCCGCGACGGCGACCTGATCCGCCTCGATGCCGAAGCCGGGACGCTCGAGGCGTTGGTCGACGCGGAGGAATGGGACGAACGCCCCCTTGCCGAGGCGCCGCCGGCCGCCGAGGGCATGGGCCGCGAGCTGTTCGCGATGTTCCGCCAGCTGGCCGACGAGGCGGAGCAGGGCGCATCGCCGATGTTGGCCGCGGCGGGACTGTAACAAAAACGACCCATCACCCCGCTCTTCAGGCGGGCGGGAGACGCGGCGCGCCGGACGTCGAAGGGTCGGCAACGATAATCGGAGGGATGAATGCACGTCGTAGCGGTGGACATCGGGGGCACGCATGCCCGTTTCGCGATCGCGGAGGTCGAGGGCGGCCGCGTCGTCTCGCTCGGCGAGCCGATGACGCTGCGCACCGAAGACCATGCCAGCCTGCAGACGGCATGGCAGGCCTTCGCCGCGGCGCATGGCGGTGACCTGCCCAAGGCGGCGGCGATCTCCGTCGCCTCGCCGATCACCGGCGACGTGATCCGGCTGACCAACAATCCCTGGGTGATCCGCCCGTCGCTGATCCCGGAGCGGCTCGGCGCCGACATCTATACGGTGATCAACGATTTCGGCGCGGTCGGCCATGCCGTCGCGCAATTGCCGCAGCAGCATTTCGTCCACCTCTGCGGACCGGACACGCCGATCCCGACCGACGGCATCACCACCGTCTGTGGGCCCGGCACCGGACTCGGCGTCGCGCAGGTCTTCCAGACCGACAAGCGTTATTACGTTCTGCCGACCGAGGGCGGCCATATGGACTTTTCGCCGCTCGACGCGATCGAGGATGCGATCGTCCGCCGCCTGCGCCGCACCTTCACCCGCGTCTCGGCCGAGCGGATTTGTTCGGGCCCCGGCATCGTCGCGATCTACGAGACGCTGGCGGAGATGGAAGCGCGCCCCGTCCCCAGCCGCGACGACAAGACGATCTGGACCGAAGCCCTCGACGGCACCGATTCGATCGCGCTTGCCGCGCTCGATCGCTTCTGCCTGTCGCTCGGCGCGGTCGCCGGCGACCTGGCGCTGACCCACGGTGCCAAGGGCGTGGTGATCGCCGGCGGTCTCGGCCTGCGCATCAAGGACAAACTGATCCGCTCCGGCTTCGATCAGCGCTTCGTCGCCAAAGGCCGCTTCCAGTCGATGATGGCCGGCATTCCGGTGAAGCTCATCACCCATCCCCAGCCCGGCCTGTTCGGGGCCGCCGCCGCCTTCGCCCAGCAGCATACCGGCCAATAAGGACCCATCATGACCGACATCGCCACCATCATGCAGACCAGCGCCGTGATTCCGGTGCTGGTGATCGACGACGCCGCTACGGCCCGGCCCTTGGCCGAGGCTCTGGTCGCTGGCGGGCTGCGCGTGCTCGAGGTGACGTTGCGCACCGGCGCGGCGATGGAGGCGATCGCCGAGATGAAGCAGGTGCCGGGCGCGATCGTCGGCGCCGGCACGGTGGTCAACGAGGCGCAGGCGCGCGACGTGATCGACGCCGGGGTCGAATTCATCGTCTCGCCTGGCCTGACCGAGCGGCTCGCCAGGCCGATTCTCGACGCCGGCGTCGCCTATCTTCCCGGCACCGCGACGGCGGGCGACATCATGCGCGGCCTCGACCTCGGCCTCACCCACTTCAAGTTCTTCCCCGCCGAGACCAGCGGCGGCTTGAAGGCGCTGAAGGCGCTGGCCGCCCCCTTCTACCAATGCCGCTTCTGCCCGACCGGCGGCATCACCGAGGCGTCTGCGCCCGAGTGGCTGGCGTTCAAGCCCGTGCTCTGCGTCGGCGGCAGTTGGGTGACCGGCGGCACCATGGCGGAGGTGGAGGCCAAGTCCCGCGCGGCGAGCGCATTGCGCGGCTGAGGATCATAGCGGCGGGGTGCATCGCGAGATGCTTCCCGCCGGCCCGGCGGTCAGCGTTCGAGCGGCGCTGCAAGATCCTTGCGCATCCGGATCAGCGGAACGTCGACGTCACCGACCCGCGCCGTCACCTCTTCCAACGGCCGGTAACCGCATGCGGTGTACAGCAGCCGACCGCTCAGCGTGCTCATCAGCTCCGCCGCCCGAAAGCCGTCCGCCGCCGCGGCTGCCTCGCAAAAGGCGAGGATCGCGCGTCCGATCCCGCGCCGCGCATGGTCGGGGTGCGTGTACATCGCCCGGATGCGTGCCGGCTGCGTCGCGGGGTCGAGCACCGCCGGATCGCGCAGGTCGGTGCTGTGATCGCCGCCGTACAGCGTCGCGCGGCGGCTCCACCCGCCGCAGCCGATCGCCGCTCCCGCCTCTTCGACCACCGCATAGGTGCCATCGGCGATCAGCTGCGTGTCCAGCCCCATCACCTGTCGGCTGGCGACAACCTGTTCGGCTGACAGGAAACTCTGTTGCAGGCGATCGATCGACATCGCCATCACGACGCGCAGTGCATCGGTATGGGCTGGCGTCGCCCAGCGGATCGCGAAGGCCAACGCCTACATCTCCCCCCGCGCGCGACGGATGGCGTACCATTTCTGCACGTTGGCGTTGTGCTCGGCGAGCGTGTCGGCGAACACGTGGCCGCCGGTGCCGTCCGCGACGAAATACAGTGCCTTCGACTGCGCGGGATCGAGCACTGCGTCGATTGAAGCGCGCCCCGGATTGGCGATCGGCCCGACCGGCAAGCCAGTTTCCGCATAGGTGTTGTAGCCGTTCTTGGCGCGCAATTCGGACCGCAGGATGCGCCGGCCGAGCGGGCGCCCCTTGGTGATCGGATAGATCACCGTCGGATCGGCCTGCAGCGGCATGCCGGCCCTCAGGCGGTTGCCGTAGACGGCGGCGACCATCCGCCGCTCGGACGGCTTGCCCGTCTCCTTCTCGACGATCGAGGCGAGGATGACCGCCTGTTCGGGCGTCGACACCGCTATGCCCGGCTTGCGCTTCGCCCAGGCGGACTGGAGGTAGCTGCGCATCGCCGTCTGCATCCGGGTGACGACGGAGGCGCGCGTGTCGCCGCGCTGGAAGGCATAGCTGTCGGGCAGCACCGATCCTTCCGCCGGCACCGGTACCGGGCCGACCAGACCGTCGGCCTTCATCAGCGCGTCGTGGACGAGCACCGACGGATAGCCCTCCGGCACGACGACGAGCCGCTGCAGCACCTTGCCGCCCTGCAGCATCTTGAGGATGTCGGACTGGCTGGTGTGCGGCGGAATGCGATATTCGCCGGCCTTGATCGGCTCGCCCGAGCCGAACAGCCGCGCGAGCAGGCGGAAGCGGCCGGCCGAGGGGATCGCGCCTGCCTTCTCCAGCTCGCGGGCGGCGCCGGCGAGCGTGCTACCCTCCGCCACCTGCACCGTCAGCGTGCGCGGCGCCGGGCCGGTGCCGCCCCAGCCATGCACCACCCAAAAGGCGGCGACGATCGCCACCAGGGCGACCAGCAATCCGACACAGCCGACCTTGCGCACGTCCGTCTCCCCGCCGTGCGGATCAGATCGCCTTCATCACCAGCGACGCATTGGTGCCGCCGAAGCCGAAGGAGTTGTTCAGCACCGCCTTGACCTCGCGCTTCTTGGCGGTGTGCGGCACCAAGTCGACGCCCTCGGTGCCCTCGTCGGGATCGTCGAGGTTGAGCGTCGGCGGCACGATCTGGTCGCGCAGCGCGAGGATGCAGAAGATGCTCTCCACCGCGCCGGCGCCGCCGAGCAGATGGCCGATCGCCGACTTGGTGCTCGACATGGACGCCCCCGACAGGTCGTCACCGAATACCCGCTTCGCCGCGGCGAGTTCGATCGTGTCCGCCATGGTCGAGGTGCCATGGGCATTGATGTAATCGATGTCCGAAGGCTCCATCCCCGCCTTGCGCAGCGCCATGCGCATCGCATTCTCCGCGCCCTTGCCCTCCGGATGCGGCGCGGTGACGTGATAGGCATCGCCCGACAGGCCGTAGCCGACGACCTCGGCATAGATTTTGGCGCCGCGCGCCTTGGCGTGCTCATATTCCTCGAGCACGACGACGCCCGCGCCCTCGCCCATCACGAAGCCGTCGCGATTGCGGTCATAGGGTCGGCTCGCCTCGGTCGGGCGGTCGTTCATGCTCGTGTTGAGCGCCCGCGCCTGGGCGAAGCCGGCGACGCCGAGCGGGTTGATCGTGCTTTCCGCACCGCCCGCCAGCATGATGTCGGCATCGTCGTCGCGGATCATCCGGGCGGCATCGCCGATCGAATGCGCGCCGGTCGAGCAGGCGGTGACGACCGCGTGATTCGGCCCCATCAGCCCGTATCTGATGCTGACCTGACCGGAGATCAGATTGATCAACCGGCCATGGACGAAGTGCGGGCTGACCCGGCCGGGGCCGCGTTCGTGCAGATTGACCGATTCGATCTCGATGCCGGGCAGGCCGCCGATGCCCGAACCGATCGACACGCCGGCGCGCAGCTTCGTCGCTTCGTCCATCTCGGTCAGGCCGGCATCCTCCAGCGCCTGGCCGGCGGCGTCGATGCCGTAGACGATGAACGGATCGACCTGGCGCTGGATCTTGTGATCGACGCGCTTGTCGGGGTCGAAGCCATAGTCATGGTCCTTGGGCTTCACCTCGCACGCGATGGTGCATTTCTGCCCCTGGGTATCGAACCGCGTAATCGGGCCGGCGCCCGACTTACCCGCGATCAGATTGGCCCACGCGGTCTCCACGTCCGCACCCAGCGGAGTGACCAGACCGAGACCGGTGACGACGACGCGACGCATGCTCTTCTTCCTCTCAGGCGCCCTGCCGGTCGCGACCGGCATCCCCGCGCTGGGTGACCCCGCGACGATGCGGAGCGGCGACGACATTCAACGCAAAACGGCTCCCCGCCCTCGAGCCGGGGACGGGGAGCCGCTCAATTCCGGCCCGATGTCGACATCGGGCGAGGGCTTAGCCCTTGTGCTCGTCGATATAGGTGATCGCGTCCTTCACGGTCGTGATCTTCTCGGCGGCATCGTCCGGGATCTCGACCCCGAACTCTTCCTCGAACGCCATGACGAGCTCGACGATGTCGAGGCTGTCGGCACCGAGGTCGTCGATGAAGCTCGCATCCTCGGTCACCTTGTCGGCTTCGACGCCGAGATGCTCGACGACGATCTTCTTCACGCGGTCGGCGGTCTCGCTCATGTTCATATCCCTCTTCAGATTGGGGGGTTTTGTCAAAATTGCCCGCATGCCCGTAGAACGGGGCCGTGCGGCTGGCAAGCGTCTGTTAAGACTGGTCCGCGTTCGCCAGTCTTCTTAGCAACTTAGATCATCGCCATGCCGCCGTTGACGTGCAGCGTCTGGCCGGTGACATAGCCGGCTTCGCGGCTGGCGAGATAGACGACCGCGGCGGCGATGTCCTCGCCCGTGCCGAGGTCGCCCGCCGGGATGCGGCCGAGCAGCGCACTCTTCTGCGCCTCCGGCAGCACGTCGGTCATCGCCGAGCGGATGAAGCCCGGTGCGACGCAGTTGACGGTGATGTTACGGCTGGCGAGCTCCTGCGCCAGCGCCTTGGACATGCCGACCAGTCCGGCCTTAGAGGCGGCATAATTGGCCTGGCCCGGATTGCCGGTCTGACCGACGACGGAGGTGATCGACACGACGCGCCCGAAGCGCGCCTTCATCATCGGCTTGGCGGCAGCACGGATGAGGCGGAAGGCAGCCTCCAGATTGACTCGGATCACCTGATCCCATTCGTCATCCTTCATCCGCATCGCCAGATTGTCGCGCGTCACGCCCGCATTGTTGACGAGGATGTCGAGCTTGCCGCCGAGCGCCGCGAGCGCCTGCGGCACCAACGCGTCGACGGCGGCACCGTCCGACAGGTTGCATGGCACGGCGACGTGATCGCCGCCGAGCTCGGCCCGAAACGCCTCCAGCTTGTCGGCATTGCTCCCCGACACCGCCAGCCGCGCCCCCTGCGCCGCCAGACCCTTGGCAATCGCGGAGCCGATGCCCCCAGACGCACCGGTCACCAGTGCGGTCATTCCCGTCAGATCGAACATCTAGCCTCCAAAATTCTTGTTCACGCGGAGGCGCGGAGGCGCGGAGGAAGAAGAATAGTCGTTCACCACCCTCTTCACGCCCTCCTTCAGCGTTGCGCCTCCGAAGTTGATGAGCAGCCCTACGGGCTGATTCAATAATCTGAGATAGGTCAGCAGTTGCTTGGCATGAGCGGCAGTCAGCCGCTCAATCGATTTAACCTCGACGACAAGACGTGCGTCAACGAGGAGGTCGACCCGAAAGGCGCCAGCGAAGCGTTGGCCGTCGGAAACGATATCCACGGGACGCTGCCTGACGATATCATACCCCATTGCGGTGAGGCGCCGGGCAAGTACCGTTTCGTACACGCTTTCAAGCATACCCGGACCGAGCTCCCGGTGGAGACGAAGCGCCAGGTCAAGAACGTCGCCGCTGACGGCGTCGATATCCCTCACGTCTTCTCCGCGCCTCCGCGCCTCCGCGTGACCATCAAGCCTTCTTAAGCCAATCCTCCAGATCGTCCATCGTCACCACGCTGATCGCCTCGACGTCCGGCGCGATGCGCTTGACCATCGGGGCGAGTACCTTGCCGCCGAATTCGACGAACTGCGTGACGCCCGCGTCCGCCATCGCCAGCACCGACTCGCGCCAGCGGACCATACCGGTGACCTGCGCCACCAGCGATGCGCGTATCGCGCCGGGATCGGCGATCGGCGCGGCATCGACATTGGCATAGACCGGCACCAGCGGCGCGGCGATGCGCGCGTCGGCCAGCGCCGCATCCATTGCGTCGGCGGCCGGCTGCATGAGCGGGCAGTGGAAGGGCGCCGACACCGGCAGCAGCAGCGCGCGCTTGGCTCCCAGTTCCCTCGCCAGGGCGACGGCGCGCTCCACCGCGACCCGGTGGCCGGAGATGACGACCTGCGACGGGTCGTTGTCGTTGGCGACGGTACAGACCAGCTCCTCGCCACCCTCCGCAAGGATCGCGTCGACCGCAGCGCCCGCGATCGTCCGCGCCTTGTCGAGGTCGGCGCCGAGCAGCGCCGCCATCGCCCCCTCGCCCACCGGCACCGCCGCCTGCATCGCCTGGCCGCGACGCTTGAGCAGCCGCGCGGCGGTGGCGAGGTCGAACGCCTCGGCGGCGCAGAGCGCGCTATATTCGCCGAGCGAATGGCCGGCGACGAAATCCGCCTTGTCGGCCAGCCGGACGTTGCCCTCGCGCTCCAGCACGCGCAGCGTCGCCACGGCATTGGCCATGATCGCCGGTTGGGCGTTTTCGGTCAGGGTCAGCGCATCGGCCGGCCCTTCCGTCATCAACCGGAACAGATTCTGCCCCAGCGCCTCGTCGACTTCACCGAATACCTCGCGTGCGACCGGGCTGGCATCAGCCAGCGCCTTGCCCATGCCGACCGCCTGGCTACCCTGGCCGGGAAAGATGAACGCCCGCATGATGCCGCTCCTGTTCGAGTTATGGCAGGCGCCCCTAGGGCCGCTGCGGTCCTCGTGCAACCTGAACGAACCTTCTGGAGTTGCGACACCTTGCGACCGTTTTCGGGGTCGGGCGGGAGAGGTCTGCGACAACCGGGCCCCATCTTGTCACTCGACGCCGGATGACGGCGCCAGTTCGTAATGGGAGTACGACATCATGAAGAAGATCATCCTCTCCGCCATCGCCGCCACGCTGATCGCCGGCCCGCTCGCCGCCACCGCCGCGGAGGCCGCGCCGCAGCAGCGCCGCGAGGTTACCACCGTCCGCGAGCGTCCGAACGGCACCACCGTCGTGACCACGCGCACCTGGCGCACCGGCCAGCGGTTCGACCGCCGCTATGCGCCGAACTATCGCCGGATCAACGAATATCGCACCTATCGGCTGCGCGCGCCGCAGCGCGGCTTCTACTGGGCGCGGTCGGGCCGCGACGCGATCCTGGTCCGTCCGAACGGGACCATCGTCGAGGTGCGGCCCGGCCTCTTCCGCTAAGACGTGAGGCTTGCCTTTCCGGCCGGCCGAAGCTAAGGGCGGCCGGATGGAACGGGGCGGTGGGCATTGCCTGCCGCCCCGATTGCATGGACGACAGCCGGAGGGGCATCGCATGGGGCGGTGTCAGCGATCGGCCAACGAAGGACAAGGCATGGCTCTGTACGAGCACACGTTCCTTGCGCGCCAGGATCTGGCACAGGCGCAGGTGGACGCGCTGGCGGAAAACGCCACCAAGATCATCGAAGACAATGGCGGCAAGGTCGTCAAGACCGAGACCTGGGGCCTGCGCAGCCTCGCCTATCGGATCGCGAAGAACCGCAAGGCGCATTACGTCATGCTCGAGATCGACGCACCGGGTTCGGTCGTCGCCGAGCTGGAGCGCCAGACGCAGATCAACGAGGACGTGATCCGCTACATGACCGTCAAGGTTGACGAGCATGAGCAGGGCCCGACCGTGATGATGCGCAAGCAGGAGCGCGACCGCGAGCGTCGCAGCGACCGTGAGGGTGGCCGTGACGGCGCGCCGCGCGGCGACCGTGGCCCCCGTCGTGACCGTGAAGAGGAGGCCGCTTAATGGCTCGCCCGTTTTTCCGCCGCCGCAAGTCGTGCCCGTTCAGCGCCAAGGATGCGCCGCGGATCGACTATAAGGACGTCCGCCTGCTGCAGGGCTTCGTGTCCGAGCGTGGCAAGATCGTCCCGTCGCGCATCACCTCGGTGAGCGCCAAGAAGCAGCGCGAGCTCGCCCAGGCGATCAAGCGCGCCCGTCACCTGGGCCTGCTGCCCTACGTCGTGAAGTAAGGAGCGACCCCATGGACGTTATTCTGCTGGAGCGCGTCGAGAAGCTCGGCGCCATCGGCGACGTGGTCAAGGTGAAGGACGGCTTCGCCCGCAACTACCTGCTGCCCAACAAGAAGGCGCTGCGCGCCAACGAAGCCAACCGCAAGGTGTTCGAGGCGAACCGCGCCCGCATCGAGGCCGATAACGCGTCGCGCCGTTCGGACGCGGAGAAGGAAGCCGGCTCGTTCAAGGACGCGCAGGTCACCCTGATCCGTCAGGCGTCGAACACCGGCCAGCTGTACGGCTCGGTCGCGGTGCGCGATCTGGTCGAGGCGCTGGAAGCGGCCGGCCACAAGGTGACCAAGAGCCAGGTCGTGCTCGACAAGCCGATCAAGGCGATCGGCGTGTACGACGTGCGCGTCGCACTGCACCCCGAGGTGGCGGTGACCGTCAAGGTCAACGTCGCCCGTTCGCCCGAAGAGGCCGAGATGCAGGCGCAGGGCGTCGACGTCATGGCGCAGATGTTCGAGCGCGACGAGGCCGGCTTCACCGAGGATTACGATCCCAATGCCGAGCCGGGCGCGACCGCCGAGCTTCAACCGGAGGAACAGGCGCAGGGCTGATCGCCCACGCGCTGGCATCCGCCGCACGCAAAAGGGCCGTCCGATCCGTCATGGATCGGGCGGCCCTTTTGTCTCCATTGCACTCCGTTCAAACGGTCCCATCATCCCGGCTGCATCGGCGGCCGATAGCTTACCCGCTTACGGGCAGGACACGCAGGCGCTAACCACCGCGGCCAGAGGGATAAGGGCGAGAACGAGCGGCACGATCTGTTTCATGACATATTTCCGTTTCGATCACGCACTGAATGCGCGCCCCGCGAAAAGGTTTCCGCCTGGTGAATAGATGGTGGCCATTCGCCTTGTCGCAAGTGAGAAACGGGCTGTCTCTTACATTACCGTTTCAGTAATGCGTCCCGCGCAGCGTTGCGTCTAGGGCTGATGCCGGACGCTGCGTCGCTACGTGCTCGATGCGGCAGCGAGATCAGACCGAGCACCCAGACGCTTGATACCGCATACCGAGCGGAATCGATGCGCAACCTTGGCAGGCTCGCTCCACCCCAGCCCGAGCGCCTTCTGCACGGCGATATAGCTGTTGGTCAGCTGCGCCTTGCCCTGCGCGACGCCGATCGCCGCGGACAGCCGCTGGCGTTCGATATCGAGCTGGTCGATCACCGTGCTGGTGCCCGCCTGGACGCGCTGATCGTTGAGCCGGGCTGCCCGGGTCGCGGTGCTCTCCGCCTGGACCAGCTGACCCAGCTGCTGGCGGACATTGCCGAAGCGCGACAGCGACGTCTCGGCATCCTGCAGCGCCTCCAGCACGGTCTGGCGATATTGGGCCTCGGCGGCGTCGCGTTGCGCCTCCGACTGGCGGACATTCGCCCGGGCGCGGCCGAAGTCGAGGATCGACCAGCTCAGCATCGGCGTCAGCAGCGCGGTGAAATTGCCCGGGTCGACGACATCGCCGATGCTGGTGCCACCGAGCCCGAACAGACCCATGAACTTGAGCGATGGGAACAGCTTGGCGGTGTTGACGCCGATCTGCGCATTGCTCGCCGCCAATGCACGCTCGGCGGCGCGGACGTCGGGCCGGTGCGCGATCAGCGCGGCGGGATCGCCGATCGGAACCTCGCGCGGCGGCAGCGGAACCGGCGCCGGCACCGTCAGGGTCGCATCGAGCGCGCCGGGCGTTCGGCCGGTCAGCACCGCCAGCTGATCGCGAAATTGGTCGATCTGGGCGGCGAGCGGGATGTTCTGCGCGTCCGTGCTCTGCAATTGCTGTTCGAGCCGGTCGACCTGCAATTGCGAGGCGGTGCCGGCGGCGAAGCGCTGGCGGGTCAGGGCCAGCGCCTGCCGCTGCAGCGCCGTCGAGCGGGCATTGAGGCGCGCCCGCTCCTGCACGTCGCGCAACCCGACATAGGCCTGAGCGACCTGCGCCGACAGGCTGACCTGCGCGTCTGCGAGATCGGCATAACGCTGGCCGACGGTGGCGCGCACCTGCTCGACGCCGCGGCGGGTGCCGCCGAACAGGTCCGGCTCCCACGATGCCGTGCCGCCGAGATTGAAGAAGTCGAGCGACGACAGCGAGTCGCCATCGCTGCTGCCACCGCCCTGCCCGCTACCGCCGGACTGGCTGGTGCTCCCGCCGATACCGGTGCCGGGAAGCTGAGCATGCAGATAGGTCGCGCTGGCGCTGACGTTGGGCAAGGCGGCGGTCCGCTGCGCGCGCAGCTGCGCCTGTGCCGCGCGAATGCGCGCCTCGGCGGCGTCTATCGTTGGGCTGTGCGCCAGGGCATCGTCGACCAGCGCGGTCAGAGTCGGATCGCCCAGCGTCTCCCACCAGCGCGCCACGCCGGGCGCACGGCGGATCGCCGGATCGCTCGCCCGGACGAAGGTGCCGCGCGCCGCCGCGTCGGAGGCGACCGCAGGCGGCCCCTTGTAATCGGGCCCAACCATACAACCGGCGGCCAGGATCAACGGCAGCAGCGCAAGCGTCTGTCTCATCAGTGCATCGCCGCGGGTGCGGCGTCCTTCGGCAAGGGGCGGAGGAACAGGACCAGGGGCAGCACGACGAAGGTGCCGACCCCCATGATCCAGAAGATGTCGTTATAGGTCATGACCAGCGCCTGCCCCTGAATCTGCCGCTCGATCAGCGGGATGCCGGCCGGACCTCCCATGCCGCGAAGAGAGTCCTGCACGGCGACGCTGTTGGCGCTCAGCGTTTCCTCGATCCGGCGGGAATGGAACCACAGCCGCGTGTCCTGCAGGATCGATATGCCGGCGAGCGCGAGGCTGCCGCCGAGATTGCGGACGGCGTTGAACAGGCCGGAGGCATCGCCCGCATCCTGCGGCGGTACCGCGCGCACCACCGCCTGGCTGAGGAACAACATGCCCAGAATCTGCCCGACCCCGCGCAGCAGCTGCGACGCGGTGAAGTCGCTGCCGTCCGACGTGATCGTCAGATGGGCGTCCATCAGCGCGGCGCCGCCCATGATGACGAGGCCGGTGGCGACCGCGATGCGAATGTCGATCCGCTTGAGCAGGATCGGCACGATCGCCATCATGAACAGGCTGGGGATGCCCGACAGCAGCACGACCTTACCCGATTGCAACGCATTATAGTCGGCGATCGAGGCGAGGAACTGGGGAATGGCGTAGGAGGTGCCGTAGAGCACGATGCCGAGCACCACGCCCATCAGCGCGACCGCGCCGAACTGCCGGTCGAGCAGCAGCTTGAGCTTGATGACCGGCCGCTTGGCGGTGACTTGGCCGGCGAAGAGCAGGGCGAAGCCGACGAACGAGACCAGTGCCATCAGCCGGATCAGTCCGGACGAAAACCACTGCTCGCGCTGCCCTTCCTCGAGCAGCACGGTCAAGCCGCCGAGACCGAGGGCGAGGCCGGCGATACCCATCCAGTCCGCCTCACCGAGCAGGTCGAGCCGGCTCTTCTGGTGTGGCAGACCGACCAGCAACAGCGCGACCAGCAGCGCGCAGATCGGCAGGTTGATGAAGAAGCTGTAGTGCCAACTGATATTCTCGGTCAGCCAGCCGCCGATCAGCGGACCGATCACCGGGCCCATGATCGCGGTGACGCCGAAGGCGGCGATGCCGATCGGCTGCTGGCTGCGCGGCAGCCGCGTCGCGATGATCGTCTGCGCGGTCGGGATCATCGCCCCGCCGGTGAAGCCTTGACCAACGCGACCGATGATCATCGCGGTCAACGTGGTGGCGGTGCCGCAGATCACCGAAAAGCCGGTGAACAGACCCGCCGCGATCAGCAGGAAGGTGCGCAGGCCAAGCAGCCGCTCGAGCCAGGCCGCCATCGGGATGATGACGATCTCGGCGACGAGATAGGCGGTGGCGACCCAGGTGCCTTCCGTGCCGCTCGCGCCGATCTCGCCCTGGATCGTCGGCAAGGCCGAATTGACGATCGAGATGTCGAGCGTCGCCATCAGCGCGCCGAGCGTTCCGGCGGCGACCGCCAGCCAGGCGCCGAGGTCCGCCTTCTGTGCTCCGCCCGCCGGCTGGCTGCCGGCGCCGGAAGCGGCCGCCGCGCTCGCCATCGTCAGCGGCCCTGCTTGCCGAGCTGCTTCTGCTGCTCCTTGAGCCGGTCGAGGTCGCCCTTGGCGCCGATCGTGTCGACGGTGACGGTGACCGACAGGCCCGGCACGAGCAGCCGCCGCGCGGCCGGCGTCGCCTCGATGCCGATCCGCACCGGCACGCGCTGGACGATCTTGGTGAAATTGCCCGTCGCATTCTGTGGCGGAATTAGTGAAAATTGCGCACCGGTGCCCGGGGACACACTCTCCACCCAACCGCGCAACTCGGTGCCGTCGAGCGCGTCAACCTTGATCGTCGCCGGCTGGCCCGGCCTCATCAGCGCGAGCTGCGTCTCCTTGAAGTTCGCGGTGATGTAGAGCCGGTCGAGCGGCACCAGCGACATCAGCCGGGTACCGGCCTGGACGAATTGCCCGACCGTCACCGTCTTGTTGCCGACCCGGCCGTCGGCTGCGGCGCGGATGAGTGTCGCCCCGACGTTGACGTTCGCCGATTCGAGCTGCGCGCGTGCGGCCTCGGCCTGGGCGTCGCCCTGGCGGATCTGCGCACGGAAGGCGCCGATCCGGCGCTGCTGCATCGTCACCGCCGCCGCCTGCGCGCGCAGGTCCTCGGCCGACTGGCGCGCGGCAAGCTCGAGCTGGGCGAGCTGCTCGCGCGTTTCCGCCCCGGATGCGGCGAGCGGGCGATAGCGCGCGACCTCGGCAGCATCGTGCGCGGCCTTGATCCGGGCGGCGTCGAGTTGCGCTTGTGCTTGTGCGATGGTGGCATATTGCTCAGCGATTTGCGCGCGCGTCGCGTCGGATCCGGCATTGGCCTGGGCGATCTGCGCCTGCGCCTGTGCCGCCTGCGCGCGATAGTCGCGCGGATCGATGCGGACGAGCGGCTGGCCCGCTTTCACGTCCTGATTGTCACCGACCAGCACCTCGGCGACATAGCCATTGATCTTCGGCGCCACCGTGATCGCATCCGCCTGGATCGTCGCGTCATTGGTGTCCTGGAGGAACTTGCCACGGCTTTCGTAGCGCACGTACCAGAGGATGCCGAGCATCACCGCCACCACCAGAATGACGAGCAGGATCAACTTGGCCCGCGGGCTCAGCCGCTTAGCGGGCTTCGCATCCGTGTCGCCGTCGTCGGCATGCTGAGCCTCAGGATCCTGGGAACCGGTTTGGGACGAGTCGCTCATCGTGATGCCATCCGTGTCCATCGCGCGCGCCGGCGCCGCCTGATCTTCAGCCCACCGCGGATAAGCGGACGCCGTGTCCGCTATCGCAGGAACACCGCGCGCCGGCAAGGGTTCCGCACTGCAACATGATATCGCTCGCCCAGCTTGCTCTTGCATTTGCCACGATGCCGCTCATTCACGTCCGGGTGACATGTGACCGACCATGGGCGGAAATCTGGTGACGGATCGGGCACCCTTGCGTCGCGACGCCCAGGCGAGGCGCGAGGCCTTGCTGTCCGCCGCAGCCGACTGCTTTCGCGACGGCGGCTTCACCGTACCGCTCGAACAGATCGCGGAGCGCGCCGGCGTCGGCCGCGGCACCCTGTACCGCAATTTCGCCGACCGGTTCGCACTGGCGATCGCGATCTTCGAACGGGAGATCGATGCGGCCGAGGCGCATATCGACCCGACCGCACCGATCGGTGAGACCTTGCTGCTGCTCGTCCGCCAGGGCGCGCAGGCGAGTTCGCTGTTCCAGCGCATCGCGGTCGACATTCCGCTGACCGACGAGAATCGTGCTCGCTTCGAGGCGCTACGTCAGCGCATGGCGCGGCTGATGGAGCCGGTTGCGGCGCGTGGTCATGCAGACGGTTCGCTGCGCCAAGACGTCACCGCCGACGATCTGGTGCTGGCGATCCGCATGCTGAGCGGCCTGGTCAAACACCGCCTGCCCGACGACGAGATGGAGGTCACGCTGGGCGCGGCGCTGCCGCTGCTGCTGCGAGGGCTGCTCCCCTAGACGGTCTCAGACAAGGATCGCGCCAACCCGACGGACTGGACCCGCCGTACGACGTCGCGCTGTTGCGCGGACCGCCAGTGCCGAAACCCGCTTTGGCAGCGATTATTGCGGCAGGGATGGTTCCGCAGTCACGACGGATCGCGCGGGGTCCTCCGCGATCTGCAGGTAGATGATCACGGAGGTGCCGCGTCCCGGCTCGCTCTCCAGCCTGACGGTCCCGCCGAAACTCCGGGCGGTGTCCATCACCATGCTCAGTCCCAGCCCGGTCCCCTTACCGGATGCCTTGGTGGTGAAATAGGGCTCGAGCGCCTGGCGGAGCACCGCCGCCGGCATCCCCGGGCCGTTGTCTCTCACCGTGATCGTCGCATAGCGACCGGCCGGAAGGTCGAGCGGCGCGGCGTGGCTGGCAAGCATTGCTCCGCCGATAACCAGCTTGCAGCCATGAGGTCGCGCGTCGCGCGCATTGAGGCCGAGATTGAGCAGGCACGCCTGCAGCAGCCCATGGTCGGCAATCACGTCACAGCGACCCTCCATCGGCTGCACCGCGATCTCGACGCCCGGCAACGTGCTTTGCAGCAACGGCAGCGCATCATTCAGACAGATCTGGAGATCTATCGCGCTGGTCGGCACCTCCTGCTTACGAGCGAAGGTCAGCAGACGCCGGGTGATCGCCTCGCCCTGGCGGATCGCCTTGCTGCCCTGTTCGAGCACCCAGTCGACTTCGGCAGACGGATTGATCTTTGCCAGACGAAGGAAGCAGCCTCTCAGGCTGGTCAGCGTGTTGTTGAAATCATGCGCGACGCCGGCGGCCATATGCCCAAGCGCGCTGATCTTGTGCGATTGCTGGAGCGCCAGCGCGGTCTGTCGCTGCTCCGTGACATCGCGTGCCCGACACAGAATGGCCGTGACGCTGCCCCTTTCGTCCCGCAGGGGCATATAGATCGCGTCATAGACGACCGATTGCTCGCTGTAATCGAACGTCGGCTCATAGTGGACCGGCAGTCCGGTTTCGACGACGGACCTCAGCGCGGCTTCCATCTGCCCGCCGTTGCCCACGCCGAGCACTTCGACGGGGGTCAGACCATGGGCGGCCGCCATCGTCATGCCGATCATCTTCAATCCCGAGGGATTGATCATCTGATAGGTGAAGCGGCCATCGGCCTCGACCTTCAGTTGCACGAGGCAATCGGACGTCTCCTCGAACAGGACATCGAAGCGGCTCGGCCCACCGAAGAGGTCGGCGAGTTCGGCATCGCGATGCGCGCGGGCAAGGGCCAGCCGCTGCTCGCTCTCGGTCACGTCGCGGCTGGTGCCGATCATCCGCAACGGCGAACCGTCGAGACCACGGATCAGCCGTCCCCGCGAATGGATCCAGTGGACATCGACCTTGGCAGCCTCGTCGTCCCTCCAGAGAACGCGGAATTTCAGGTCGATCTCGCATCCCGAGGCGATGGTGTCGGCGATCGCTGCCTGTACCATGGCCTGATCGTCCTTGTGGATCGCTTCCAGCCAGCGCTCGTAGGTCAGCCCTTCACCCGGCACGGGCTGAATGCCGAAATGGGCATATTGCTTGGGTGACCAAGAGAAACGGTTGTCGACGATGTCCCAGTCCCAGGTCCCGACATCGGCCGCTTCGGTAAGTAGCTCGACGAGCCCCTGGCGACAGTCCGAGGGCAAATCCTCCAGCCGCGCATGCATGGTCCCAACTCCCCTGTGCCGGCCGCTTTGCTCCGTGCACCCGATTGATAATCCGAGAAAAAGGACGCCGCAAGATAGTACCGCATCGAGACTTATCCGCTTTTGGCTATGCCTTGTGGATCGGTGGATCGGTCGTCGCAAAAGCGACGAGGCCGTTAATTCATAGGGCGCCGAAACTTGCAGTCTCTGCACGCGACGAGGGACAGAGACGAAGCTGAGCCGCGGGCGAAATATCGCCCGAGCATAGGCATGGGCGAGCCCTGGCCGCTCACCGCCGTCCGAACAGTTTCTCGATGTCGCCGTGCGCGAGCTTCACCCAGGTCGGCCGGCCATGGTTGCACTGGCCCGAATGCGGCGTCGCCTCCATCTCGCGTAGCAGCGCGTTCATCTCCGCGACGGACAGGATACGCCCGGCGCGCACCGAGCCGTGGCACGCCATTGTCCCGGCGACGGCGTCGAGTCGCTCGCGCAGCGACAGCGCCTCGTCATAGGCGGCGAGCTCGTCGGCGAGGTCGGTGACGAGGCCGCGCGGATCGGCCTGGCCGAGCAGCGCCGGCGTCGCGCGGACCAGCATCGCAGTCGCGCCGAACCGTTCGAGGTCGAGGCCGAGGTCGGCGAGTTCCGCCGCCCGGCCCTCCAGCCGATCGCAGCCGGGCTCGTCGAGTTCGACCACCTCGGGGATCAGTAGCGCCTGGCTCGCCACGCGCCCGCCAGCCAGTGCGGCGCGCATCCGTTCCAGCACCAGCCGTTCGTGCGCGGCATGCTGGTCGACCAATACCAGGCCGTCCTCCGCCTCGGCGACGATATAGGTCTTGGCGACCTGCCCGCGTGCGACGCCGAGCGGATGCGCCCCGGTCTGCGGCGGCGGCGCCCAGGCCGGCTCCGCCCGCGCAGCCGGCGGTGGCGTGAGGAAGCTCGCGCGGCGGTCGTGGAGGCTGTGCGTGGCAGGCGCCGGCTCGCCATGGAGCGCGAGATAGGCGTTCGGACGTTCCGCACCCGGATGGTCACCGGCGGGCTGGTCCCATCCCGCTTGGGCGGGCGTACTACCGGTGACCGGCTCGGCCTGCCACATGGCCAGCGCGGCTTCGGCCGGGCGTTGAACGCTGCGGTGTCCTGCCGCGTCCAGCGCCCGCCGCAGTCCGGAGACGATCAGCCCGCGCACCAGCATCGGGTCGCGGAACCGCACCTCGGTCTTGGCGGGGTGGACGTTAACGTCGACCTGATCGGGCGGGACGTCGAGAAACAGCGCGACCACCGCATGCCGATCGCGCGGCAGCATCTCCGCATAGGCGCCGCGGATCGCGCCCATCAGCAGCCGGTCGCGCACCGGGCGGCCGTTGACGAAGAGATATTGGTGATCGGCAACGCCGCGATTGTAGGTCGGGATGCTCGCCACCCCGCCCAGCACATGCCCCTCGCGCTCCAGATCGATGGGCACCGCGTTGTCGGCGAGCGCGCGATCGGTCAGCGCCGCGACGCGGCCCGGCCGGTCCTCGCCCGCGTTCACCGCCAAGGCGCGGCGGCCGTCATGTTCGAGCGAAAAGGCGACATCGGGTCGCGCCATCGCGAGACGGCGCACGACGTCCAGGCAGGCGGCATATTCCGACCGCGCGCTGCGCAGAAACTTGCGGCGCGCCGGCACGCGGGCGAACAGCTCTTCGACCACGACGCGCGTTCCCGGCGGCAAGGCGGCGGGCCCCTCGCGGACCAGCGCGCCATTGTCGACCACCCGCGCCCACCCCTCCGCGCCCGGCATCCGGCTTTCCAGCGTCAGGCGTGCGACGCTGGCGATCGACGGCAGCGCTTCGCCACGAAAGCCCATCGTCGTGACGTTCTCGATCGCCTCGTCGGGCAGCTTGGAGGTTGCATGCCGTTCCAGCGCCAGCGCCATGTCGGCCGGGGCCATGCCGCAGCCGTCGTCCGCCACCTCTATCCGGGCGAGACCGCCGTCGCGCAGCACCACCGCGACTCGCGTCGCACCGGCATCGATGGCGTTCTCGACCAGCTCCTTCAACGCGCTGGCGGGCCTTTCCACCACTTCACCGGCGGCGATGCGATTGACGAGTTGTTCGGGCAGACGACGTATTGACACCGCGCAAGCTCTATACCAAGCGGCGGCATCCCGCGAGCCTGCCGCAACGACGTGACGGAACGAGCCCTGGCCGATACCGTGGCGTGGGGCAGCGCTGGCGGAGCCCTGGCACCGAAGACGGAACCTATCGCCCGATGGCCTTCCCCCGCTTGTTCAAATTCATGTCGCACGACATGGCGATCGACCTCGGCACCGCGAACACCGTGGTCTATGTCCGCGGTCGCGGCATCGTCCTCAACGAACCGTCCGTGGTGGCGGTCGAGACGATCAACGGCATCAAGAAGGTAAAGGCGGTCGGCGACGACGCCAAGCTGATGATGGGCAAGACCCCGGGCAACATCGAGGCGATCCGGCCGCTGCGCGATGGTGTCATCGCCGACATCGACGTCGCCGAGGAGATGATCAAGGCATTCATCCGCAAGGTCCACGGGCCGCGCAAGTTCGCGCGTTGGCCGGAAATCGTGATCTGCGTGCCATCGGGTTCGACCAAGGTCGAGCGTCGTGCGATCCGCGACGCGGCGTCGAACGCCGGCGCCAGCCAGGTCTATCTGATCGAGGAGCCGATGGCCGCGGCGATCGGCGCCGACATGCCGGTCACCGAGCCGATCGGTTCGATGGTGGTCGATATCGGCGGCGGCACAACGGAGGTCGCGGTGCTGTCGCTGCGCGGTCTCGCCTATACCACCAGCGTGCGGGTTGGCGGCGACAAGATGGACGAGGCGATCGTCAGTTACATCCGCCGCAACCACAATCTGCTGATCGGCGAAGCCACCGCCGAGCGGATCAAGCAGGAGGTCGGCATCGCCCGCCCGCCCGCCGACGGCATCGGCACCACGATCCACATCAAGGGTCGCGATCTGGTCAACGGCGTGCCGAAGGAAATCCAGATCAACCAGGGCCAGATCGCCGAGGCGCTGAGCGAGCCGGTCGCGACGATCGTCGAGGGCGTCCGCGTCGCGCTGGAAAACACCGCGCCGGAATTGGCGGCGGACATCGTCGACCAGGGCATCGTGCTGACCGGTGGCGGCGCGCTGCTGCAGGGGCTGGACGAGGTGCTACGCGACGAGACCGGCCTGCCGGTCACCGTCGCCGAGGACCCGTTGACCTGCGTCGCGCTCGGCACCGGTCGTGCGCTCGAGGATCCGATGTTCCGGGGCGTGCTCCAGAACGGTTAACCGCCAACGGGGGGAGCGGCGCATGGCGCCTGCCCGCGACCGTCGCACGGGGTTTTCGCGGCGGCGGCAATATTCGGCCTTTCTCGGCTACGTGCTCGCCGTCGCGGGCACGCTAGTCGGCATCGTGCTGCTCGTCGTGTCGAGCTTCAACCCGCCCGCCTTCGCCGCCTTGCGGATGACCGCGGCCAGCGTCGTCGCGCCGGTCGCCAGCGTTCTCGACAGCGCGACGCGCGCGGTGGCCAGCGTGCCGGCTGCAATCGGTACCTGGATCGACGTCCATGGCGAGAATGCCGCGCTGAAGGCGGAGGTGGTGCGCGACCGCGCGTTGCTCACCCGCGCCCGCATCCTCGCCTATGACAACCGCCGTCTGCGCGCCTTGCTGGCCGTCCGCGATCGTTCGCCGGCACCGGTGATCACCGCGCGCCTCGTCGCCTCGTCGGCGACGAGCGGGCGACGCTTCGCCTTGCTCAATGCCGGCCGGTTGCAGGATGTCCGACCGGGCATGCCGGTGCGCGGGCCACTCGGACTGGTCGGCCGGGTGCTGGAAAGCGGCCCGATTGCCGCCCGCGTCTTGCTGATCACCGATCCGGAAAGCCTGGTGCCCGTCCGCCGCACGCGCGACGGCCTGCCCGCGATCGCGGCCGGCCGCGGCGACGGACGCGTCGACATCCGTTCCGTCAATGCCACGAATGTGCGGTTCAGGCCGGGCGAGCTGTTCGTGACCACCGGCACCGGCGGCATCTATCCGCCCGGCATTCCGGTCGCCGTCATCCCCGCCACCGGGATCGACAATGTCGTCGCCATCCCCGTCGCCGCGCCGGATGCCGTCGATTTCGCTTTGGTCGAGCAGCCGTTCATGCCGATGCCGCCGCCGCGCCGCGCCGTCGCGCCGCCGCCCAATGCGGCCCCCCTGCCGGCGAGTTCGCCGGCGCCATGAACACGATCGACCACCAGCCGTTCCGCGCGCCGCTCCCCCCCGGTCGCACGCGCGCGGTGCCGTGGATCAGCGTGCTTGCCGCCTCGCTGGTCGGCGCCGTGCTGCCGGTGGTCGCCAGCCTCGCGCTGCTGCCGCCGCTCGGCCTGATCATGCTCCTGACCTGGCGGTTGCTCGCCCGCTTCGCCCTGCGCCCCTGGGCGGCGGCGCCGCTCGGCTTCGTCGACGATCTGGTCAGCGGCCAGCCGCTCGGCTCGGCCGTGCTGCTCTGGTCCGCCTGTTTCCTGGCCATCGACCTGATCGAGCAGCGGCTGGTGTTTCGCGACTTCTGGCAGGATTGGCTGATCGCCAGCGGCGCCCTCGCCTTCTGCCTGATCGCCGGGCGCTGGATCGCCCTGCCGTTCGGCGCGCGCGTGGATACCGTGCTAGTGGCGCAGATCGTGATCGCCGTGCTGCTCTTTCCCCTGTCCGCCCGGCTCGTCGCGTGGATCGACCGCAAGCGGGGAGTCGCCGCGTGAAGCGATCGAACCGCATCGTGACCGAGGCCATGCAGACCTACAGCTTCTCGCGCCGCGCCTGGCTGCTCGGCACGGCGCAGCTCGGCGTCGGCGCGCTGCTCGCCGGTCGCATGGGCTGGCTGGCGATCGCGCAGAACGAGAAATACAATGCGATGGCGGAAAGCAATCGCGTCAGCCTGACCAAGATCCCGCCGCGCCGCGGCTGGATCATCGACCGGCACGGCGCGCCGATCGCCAACAACCGCACCGACTTCCGCGTCGACATCATCCCCGACCGGCTCGAGGATCCCGACCGCACGCTCGGCCTCCTCGCCCGCATCCTGCAGCTGCCCCCCGAAGAGATTGAGCGGATCAAGCTCGACCTGAAGGGTGCGGCGGGCTTTCAGCCGGTACAGGTGGCGGAGAATATCGACTGGGAGCGCTTCGCCGCGGTGTCGCTGCGCCAGCCGGAGCTGCCGGGCGTCGAGCCGACCCGCGGCTTCGCCCGCCATTATCCCGGCGGCGCGGCCGTCGCGCATCTGACCGGCTATGTCGGCACGCCCACCGCCGAGCAATATAAGGCGACGCACGACCCCCTGCTCGTCACACCGGGCTTCAAGATCGGCAAGGACGGGCTCGAGAAGATGCTCGAGAGCCAGCTGCGCGGCGTCGCCGGCGCCAAGCGGCTGGAGGTCACCGCGCGCGGCAAGCTGGTCGCCGAACTCGCCACGCGGCCCGACGTGCCCGGCAAGACGCAGCGGCTGACCATCGACGCGGCGCTGCAGGATTATGCGGCGCGCCGGCTCGGCACCAATTCCGGGTCCGCCGTGGTGATGGACTGCAACACGGGCGAGATCCTCGCGATGGTCTCCGTGCCGGCCTACGACCCGAACAGCTTCTCCAACGGCATCAGCCATCTCGAATGGCAGATGCTGTCGGAGAACGACCATGTTCCGCTGATGAACAAGGTGACGCAGGGGCTGTATCCGCCGGGATCGACGGTGAAGCCGATGAACGGGCTGGCGCTGCTGCATTCGGGGGTCAAGGCGACCGATCGGGTGGTCTGCACCGGCGCGATGCGGGTCGGCACCGGCATCTTCCACTGCCACAAGAAGGGCGGCCATGGCGCGCTCGACCTCAAGGGGGCGATCGAGCAGAGCTGCGACATCTATTTCTACGAGATGATCCGGCGCCAGGGCTATGACGCGATCGCACCGGTCGCACGGACGATGGGGCTGGGCCAGAAATTCGACCTGCCGCTCGCCACCCAGCGCTACGGCACCGTCCCCGATTCGGCGTGGAAGCTGCGCAAATACAAGGATCGCTGGACTGTCGCCGACGGCCTCAACGCTTCGATCGGCCAGGGCTATGTGCTCGCCAATCCCTTGCAGCTGGCGGTGATGGCGTCGCGGCTCGCCTCCGGCCGGATGATCCAGCCCAGTCTGCTCGCCGACCATGTGCATCGCGATGCCGCGCCGCTGCCCTTCCCGGCCGAAGATCTCGCGGTCGTGCGCAATGCGATGTTCGGCGTGGTCAACAGCGGCGGCACCGGCGGCGCGGCGCGGATGTACGTTCCCGGCGTGGCGCTGGCGGCGAAGACCGGCACGGCACAGGTCCGCCGCATCACCATGGCGGAACGGCGGGCGGGCGTGCTGAAGAATGGGCAATTGCCGTTCAAGCTGCGCGACCACGCACTGCTGATCGCCTTTGCACCGGCCGACAATCCCAAATATGCGCTCGGCATCGCGCTCGAGCATAACGGCCATACCGTCCGCAACCTCGACGCGCCGCTGATCGGCCGCGACATCATGACCTATCTGTTCGACAAGCAGCGTGCGATGACCAGCCTGGCCGAGATGGAGCCCAGCTGGGGTGGCGACATCGCGACGCGGATGACCGCGGAAGCGGCGGCTTATCGCGCCGTCCATACCCCCGCCCCCGCGGTCCAAGCGACCAAGACGGACGCGGTCGTGCCAAGCGATTCGGCCGCAGTCGAGGCGGCGACCGACCTCGCCAACCAGACCCAGGCCGCGCTGGTCAACGAAAGCGCCGGCGACACCGTCGCGGAAAGCGGCTCGACCGAACGGAGCGACGACCAGTGAGCCGCGCCGGCATCGTTCCCGATCCGATCGCCCGCCTGCCGTGGAAGGTGATCCTGCTGGTCGTCGCGATCGGCACCTTCGGCCAGGTCGTGCTCTATTCCGCGGCGGGCGGCTCGCTGCGCCCCTGGGCCCTGTCGCAGGGCCTGCGCTTCTACGTCTTCGTCGCCGGTGCGATCGCTCTGTCCTATGTGCCGGAACGGGTCTGGCGATCGGGCGCCCTGCCCGCCTATGGCGGCCTCGTCGTGCTGCTCGTCTTCGTCGAGCTGCTCGGTGCGGTGCGGGGCGGCAGCCAGCGCTGGCTCGACCTCGGCTTCATCCGCCTGCAACCGTCCGAGCTGATGAAGCCGGCGATCGTGCTCGCCTGCGCACGCTTCTACGACATGCTGCCCGCCAACGAAACGCGGCGGTTCAGCGCGATCTGGCCCGCGGCGCTGCTGATCGGCCTGCCCGCCGCGCTGATCATGAAACAGCCCGACCTTGGCACCGCGCTGATGGTCTGCGCCGGCGGCGCGACGATCATGTTCCTTGCCGGTGTGCCGCTGCGGCTGTTCGTCGGCGGTGCGATGGCGGTGGCGGTGGCGGCGCCGCTCGCGGTCAATTTCCTGCTCCACGGCTATCAACGTAATCGCGTGCTGATCTTCCTCGATCCCGAAAGCGATCCGCTCGGCACCGGCTACCATATCAGCCAATCCAAGATCGCGATCGGCTCCGGCGGCCTGTGGGGCAAGGGCTTCCTGCAGGGTACGCAGAGCCATCTCGACTATCTGCCGGAGGGACAGACGGACTTCGTCTTCGCGACGATGGCGGAGGAATGGGGGCTGATCGGCGGCTGCCTGCTGATCCTCGCCTTCCTGCTCGTCATCTGCTGGGGCGTCAACGTCGGCCAGAATGCCGGCACCCGCTTCTCGCGGCTGACCGCTGCCGGCCTGGCGACGACGATCTTCTTCTACGTGGCGATCAACCTGGCGATGGTGATGGGGCTGGCGCCCGTCGTCGGCATCCCGCTGCCGCTGGTCAGCTTCGGCAGTTCGGCGCAAATGACGGTGCTGCTGTGCCTGGGCATCATGATGTCGATCGACCGGGAAAATCGGCGCCGCGTGCGCTGGTAGGCAAAAAAGGGGTTGCATCCCGCCGACACGATGGTAATTGCGCGCCTCCCGACGCGGTCGGCGCTTCACCAAGGCGCCGCGCATCACCGGTCACGGACGCATAGCTCAGTTGGTAGAGCAGCTGACTCTTAATCAGCGGGTCCTTGGTTCGAGCCCAAGTGCGTCCACCAGTTTCTCCGACGGCCTCGCAGCGATGCGAGGCCGTTGTGCATTGGGCCTTCCCGCATCGCCAGGCGTTGGGGCAAGGCGGCAACAGCGACGGAAAGGTCGATATGGCAGGATACAAGACACCCGACTTCTCGCAGCGCGCGTCCGCGTCGCGTGACGCCAAGGCCGCGGCGCTCGACAAATTGCGCAACAAGGCTGCTCCCGATCCGGAAGCGGTCGCCGCACGGGCCGCAGCCCGCGCCGCCAAGGAGGCCGCGGAGGCCGAGCGCCGTGCGGCCCACAAGGCCGCGATCGAGCAGAAGAAGGCGGCCAAGGAAGAGGCACGCGCCCGCGCCGCTGCCGAGGCAGCCGCCGCCGCCGAAGCCGCCGCCGCCGCCAAGCGGCCGCCGGTGGTGCCGACCGCGGCCGAGCTGAAGGCGGCGCGCGACGCGCGCTATGCCGCTCGCAAGGCGCGTCAGGGCAAGTGACCCCGCGCGAGCTGCTGGGCGTGGCCGACGTGCCCGGCGGCGAGCCGTTGCGCCTGTTCCGGCGCGGCGGCGACTTCATGATCGTGCTCGACCGCAACGATTTGATGAGCACGCGGATGAGCGGGTCCGAGGTCGCGCTCGGCACGATGACCTGCGACCGGCTCGCCGGCCGCCCTTCTCCCCATCTGCTCATCGGCGGCTATGGCATGGGCTTCACCCTGCGCGCGGTGCTCGGTCGGCTCGGGCCGCAGGCGCGGGTGACGGTCGCCGAGCTCGTCCCGGGCATCATCGAATGGGCGCGCGGGCCGATGGCGGCGCTGACCGACGGCTGCCTCGACGATCCGCGCGTGACCTTGGCGATCGGCGACGTCGGCGATGCGATCCGCGCGGCGCCCCGCGGCTATGATGCGATCCTGCTCGACGTCGACAACGGACCCGACGGCCTGACCCGCGCCGCCAACGACGGTTTATATGCCGCGCGTGGGCTCGACGAGGCCCGCATCGCGCTGCGCCCGGGCGGCGTGCTGGCGATCTGGTCGGCCGGCCCCGACCCCGTCTTCGCCAAGCGGCTGGCCCGCGCCGGCTTCACCGTCGACGAAGTCCGCGTCCGTGCCCGCGACGACGGCAAGGGCGGCGGCAAAGGCGCCACCCATGTCATCTGGTTCGCCGTCCCGCGGCGAACGACCCTCTGGACTAGCGCGCCGCCCTGACGCATGGGGGCGACGTCGCCGGGTTAGCTCAGCTGGTAGAGCAGCGGTTTTGTAAACCGAAGGTCGCGGGTTCGATCCCTGCACTCGGCACCAGTTTCTGACGGAAGGCCCTGCCCTGGTGATCGTCGCACGTATCGGTTTCTGGGCGGCGCTCGCATTCGCGCTGACGATGGCGTTCCTGCCCCATCCCCCATCGATCCCGACGAGGCTGTAAAATCGAGCTTAGCGCGACTGTCTGCTACAAACGTAGCGGAGCGACGGTTGACTACACACCTGTATCGCCGGGAAGGCGGCACCTACTATTTCCGTCGGGCTATCCCGGTAGCCTTGCGCCCGATGTTCGATGGTCGACGGGAATGGATCAAAACGTTGGGGACGAAGGATCGTAGAGAGGCTAAGCGCCTACTGCCCTCTTTCGTCGTGGCGTTCGATAACGCCATGGACACCGGAATAGGGTTCGACGCTGTAGAAAGCCCGAATAAGGCTCCTACAGCATCATCAGCCCTGCTGCCGAGCAATCCTGCTCTAGGGAAGAAATCGGCCCCAGCGGCCCTTAAAGTGCCCCTTATCGCCACGTTCGATGCTTACGCGGCAGAGCAAGGCCTCAAGCCTGCTACCGCAACAGAATGGCGATCGATCTTAAGAGCATTGGCGGCATTCGTCGGTCACGATGACGCTGCCCGCGTTACCGTGCAGGACGTAGACCGCTGGCGCGATTTCCTGCTTGTTGAGCCGGGGCGTGGCGGCAAGAGACGATCACCCGGAACTGTAAAAGGTAAATACCTCTGTGCGCTAAGGGCGACGCTCTCTTGGGCTGTCGAAAAGCGGCTCATAGCAGAAAATGTTGCACTTCATGTGAAAGTTCGAGTTCCAAGAAAGCAAAAATCGAGGGACCGTGACTTTACGCATGACGAAGCTCAAATAATATTAAAATCTTCTTGTCTCTCTTATCCACTTTGCAATCAGTTCGATCGCCTCGCAAGACGATGGATACCATGGCTTTGTGCATACACCGGTGCGCGAGTAAATGAAATAAGTCAGCTTAGAGGAAGCGACATACAACAATCAGATGGAATATGGATCATCCGCATCACCCCGGAGGCAGGAACCGTAAAAAATGGCGAAGCCCGAAATGTGCCGATCCATAGCCATCTAATTGAGCAAGGCTTTGTCCTGGTAGCTCATTTAGCCGGAGATATGCCCATCTTCTATGATGTTCGGAAAATAACCCGTCCCGGCATTTCGAACCGTTACTATAAGAAGGTTGGTGAGCGTTTGAGAGACTGGATACGTTTGGAGGTTGGTATAACCGATCCTAACGTGCAGCCGAACCATGGGTGGCGACACACCTTCAAGACGCGCGCTATCGATGCAGGAATACCCGAACGTGTTGCTGATGCCATTCAGGGACACGCACCGAGGTCCGTTGGTCAAAGCTACGGCGCCGTGTCCCTCCAAGCGAAGCGGAACGCCATTGAGGCTATGCCTCGCTTCACCTTTGTAAACGGTCCAAGAGGCTAAAGCACTAAACTATCTGATACCACCAATTTACATAACAAGCTGCCCGGAAGGTCGCGGGATAAGGAAGTAAGCTCCTATCATTCGTCGGAAGGGTGATACCCTGTGAGCCTCCACCTTCCCTACCGGCATTACCGGATATAGAGCCGTTCTAACTGACGCGTTTTAAGCAATGCGCCTTATGGAAACAGAAATGTGAATTACCGATAGTTTATTGTTGATCGAAACCGTAGGCAATTAACTTTGATACCAACCCTATTAATAAACATAGCATATAGTAAGATAAACATGTACTAAATGTTGAAAGGTACGCACAGAACAAGCTGTTTTCAAGCGAGCTAGGGCGGGCTATGCTCGCTCCTGCTCCGGTACTCAAGTTTAACCCCCTCTGAAAAAGCTATACAGAGAAAGCTAAACTTACCGGCGCTGTATGAAAGCATCTTTTAATGAATATTTTAAATATTAATGATTTTCTTGAAGCGAATAATGGTAACCCTGGTACGCATTCCATTTTTCAAGGGATTTTTAACGCAATGTTTTCCTCAATAGAGGGAAAAATTGCTCCCAAGTTCTACGTTTATCCTATTGATACCGGTCTTGGAAAATCTACTCTCATCAAATCTTTCCTTGCGGGATGGAAAGCCGCAGGCTTTGAACCAGAGGGAAGCGTACTTATCGCCCTCAACACCAAGGCGGAGATTGTGGAGTTCGCAACAGACTGTGGGCTAGATGTGACTGATTATGCGGCTCTTACAACAGACGAAGAAGTCAACATTATCGGCGCGGGGCATCATAGGGCAGCCAGTGTTCCGGTCCTATTTACGACGCAGGCCATGATCCGGCAGCGCCTAGCACAGAAGAAATTTGCACAAGCGGAAGAGTTCTTTTTTAAGGGTAGGCCTCGTTCGCTACGGATTTGGGACGAGCAAGCCTTGCGGGCAGAACCCGTTCACCTGCCGTTGGATACCATCGGCAAGCTCTATGAACCCGTTCGCCCTTATTTCCCGGAGTGGGTCGAAGAACTAGAGGCATTCGTGGCGGAGGTAAAGGGGGCTGCGCCGAATACTATAATTCGCGTCCCCAATAGCTTTGGATCGGGACTCCAGTTCAAGGGGGCGGAAGGCGGCGTGCCATCGCTGTCTTCATGGGCGACGGAATCCTTCAAGGCATTAAGGGCGGCCATGGGGCGGAAAGTACGCATCTGCGCCGGGAAGCTATACGGAATAACCCTTGTAGGTTCGGGACCGGCCTTGCCGGATGACCTTGCTCCCCTCTTCATCCTCGACGCATCGGCGCGGATCGGTGACTCGTATGCCTTATGGGGGGATAAAAGCCCGGTTCAGGTGATGCCGGCACTGACCCGTGATTATTCCAATTTGACAGTACGGCTTTGGAAAACGGCATGTGGAAACACGGTGCTGGAACAGCCAGAAAAGCGCGACCATCTGTTTCGCGGCATCGCCAAGGCTCTTGATCTTAACGCCGAACCGACCCTTGTCATTGGCAAGAAGGCGCGCTCAACTTTCGACATTCACAAGGGCTTGCAGGCGAGCGTTGCTAACCCCGACGACGTGTCATTCCTGCATTGGGGTCGGCATTACGGAACCAACGAATACCGGCAGGTGAAGCGAATGGTGGTCATAGGTGCGCATCAGGCGCGCGATACTATGAACCTTGCTATTTATGCCGCAGCATCAGGTATCGATGTGGACCAGTTAGCCGGCGACGAAGGGGTGGAATTATCGCGGCCACGGATGAAGCAAAATCTGTTGCAGGCATTTAGCCGGGGCCATCTGCGCGAGGGCACAAACGGGCAATGCGGCGAGTGCGTCGTCTACTTCGTGGCGCCGCCGTCCGTCAGTCCAGAGCAACTGGTCCGCGAAACTTTTCCCGGCTGTCAAATTGAAGAATGGCACCCATTTGATCCCGTGCTTGTCGGGCAGGCAAAGGCGGTGTTCGACGTGTTGAAGGCTTGGGTCGATCGTGAGGGCGCGCTGAATCCCTATCCGAAGATGATCGTCAGAACCGCAGTCGGGATAGAGTCGCCTTCGCGGTTCGGGCAGGTACTAGCTAACCCCAATCTGGTCACGGCCTTGGCTAAGATAGGGGTGACCATCGAACACAAGGCTTTTCGCAGGGCACCTGTTGCTGTGACTACCGCCGACGTAGTGGGAGCGAGAGCCAAATGGCTGATGCGGCATCACGGTTTGGCCAAGGCAGCCTAAAGCGGTTTGTGACGCACCATTCAGCGCCAAATGTCAGACCGGGGTAGTCCGGCAGCCAAATGGTGCGAAAGGCGCTGTATAATTCCTAAAATCGGCCTTGGACTCAGGACGTTTGGCGCAACGTCATGTGTGAGGATGACGATTATTTGTTGGTGGCACTGTGAATCGAAAGGAGCCTGCGTCGCCGGGATTTATTTGGACTTCACTTTTCCAGGGGTGAACTTCCGCGCAGTGGATGGTCCGCTTCGCTCCAAAAGCGATATTCCGCCAACGCACGATTGCGGGCACCCCTCTGTGCATAAGTCCAACGAACTAGCGATGGTCGTACGTGGGGGGGGGCTGCATACTTCTTAGCAAATTTCGATGACCACGATTAGCGATCGATCGCGTACCTCGACCCTCAGCGGACCCAAAGCTCGATCGATTCCATGCTCGAAGCGGTGGGCGTTCACCCGCAGCGAAGATTCAAGCCACCGAGTAAGCGCATCCTGCCAGCAAAGGCTGTCGAGCATTTTAGCCTCGCGCTAACTCTCGTCATCTCGCGACCATTAAATCGATAGACCCTAGCCTAGTGTCGCCCTTTGAGCTTGCTCGTTTGAAAAATGTTCAACACACCGGCGGCAATCGTGGACACCGCGATTGAGTCTAGCGAGTGCCCTTTACTATGAAGCTCTAGCCATCGCAGGCTAACTCGATCGTGCTTAGCCTTCAAATCAGCAACACTCCCACCAATCTCGTCGGTATTGCTAAAAGCGATGATAGTGGGCACTTCCGGAGCAAGATCGAGATAGTACGCCAAGCTATGGTCACTCGCTTCTCGCGAAAAAAAAGACGAGAAAAGTATATCGGAACGAATTTCAGCAAACCTTGACTCGAAATTATCAAATAAGGCCGGGGCATTTACCCTCATACGGCGAATAGGGGATCCAGTTTTTCGAACTTTGCTATCGAAATAGGCTTTTTCCGCATTGGGCGTGGCGACCATCGGAAGAATTAATGCGATGCCGTCGACGCTTTTCTGCGGTAAATGCAGCATCGCATCTAAAACGACGTGACTGGCCATACTTTCACCAAGCGCGACTATCGAGGGATCGCTATTAATTGCGCGCAAATCACGCACTAATTTGCAGAGCTGTCTAGATGCTAGGTCGAAATCTGCTTCGGGGAAACTGCTATGATGTTTAGTCCCGGAATAGCCGAGCCGAATCACAATTTGATTGTTACGCGCCAGCGCGATTGGAAGTAGATCATTGACGCCCGGCGATATGTCCTCGCCAGGACCTCCTATCATTTCAATGACAATGCCGCATGCAGCATTCATATCGACGCATGAAGATGGAAGATAAATCACAACGGGCAGATAGTTGTCGCCCAATCGTTTCCAAGATACGAAGACGGTTATGTTATATCCCGCCGACCAAATCCCGCATCTCCTCGCATTATCCTCCAAAAAAGCGGTCCCAGAGAGCAAGCTTGAGAAAAATCGTGATGCTTGATGACCGCATTTTTCAAGGGCGAAAAGGTTCGTCATCGACTCAGCCAATATAAGTTCAGAAACGCCAGGTGTCCTTGAACTTCGAGTATCCATGGGTCCTCGAGCGTCAGCAGCAACGGTAAGCGGAGGGGTGTCTATCTGCGGGTAATGCAAAATGGTGGCCATCGCGGCGACTGCGGAAATGGCCACTAATTTGATAAACATTTCGATTACTCTTTAATATTATTTGTCAGGCGATAGGTTTTCAGGTTTATCCGGTTCAGCAGTTGCAGGATTATAGTTGCTGATGTGCTGCGTTAGATGATAAGTGACATTTCCTTCAGTGCCGCTCACTGAGGGGGGGGCGCTAGCGGTATAGCTGACTTGATCGCTGCTCACGTCCATTGTGAAATACCAAGCTTGCTCCGTATCGCCGTTATGACTGACAAGGGCGATGCCGTCGCTGAAAAACTGAAAATTCCAGAAGCCACCCGGCTCGTCAGCTACCTGAAAGGTAACCTTTCGGCGGGTAATTCGCTTGCCGGGCGGACTGTCTGCAATGCAATAGGCATCAATAGAAAGTCGCTATCTAAGATGCTTGAAAAGAACGCCTTGCAGAACGCTCTGGCGAGAATCGGTGTGCATACAAACCATAAATGTTTTGAAAAGACTATTAAGTAAGGTGAGTTGTAAGTGTGAGCCTAGGGTAAAGCGTGAAACAAATTTAAGGGGCACTGGTAACGCGTCCTACCGATGCAGGTAGGACATCCACCTTTTGCTATTAGGTTAGATATCAAACAAGAACGCGGGGTTGTATATAATCTGGACATTTAGATGAACCATCTAAGTGCTGTCATGATAAGCATTGCGCGCGGCAGCGTTTTGCGGTAGCTAATAGATGCTCATTGCCTCAAATATCGGGTCAATCAGGACACCGAGCATGGGAAGGAGTGAATTTAGACGAAAGCAAAAATGAATGACCGCCTTAGAAGCGATTGCGGCTATGTGCCGCCAATGTAATTACGACGAGCTATCTGCCGGCACCTTCCTTGAGCAGACCGCGGCCTGCGCCTGCCCCAACTGCCCCCTTTATGGAAAGCGACCGCTGCCGAGAGGATACCGAAAGTTCGGCGCGATCGATCCCGAACAGGTTGCCGCCGTTCGAGCAAAGCTTGAACGAATCATGCAGGAACGAGCCTCACGCTAATCTCCTGCCCATTTTGCAGGAAAACATAGTTATCTGACGCGCTACAGCGCAGAAAAGGGGCCGCCGCATAGTGTGGCCCCGTTTCTTTATCTTCGCATTTCCCCGCGTCAGATAGCGGGGTTTTTGGCCTACAGCCGCTTTCTTCGTCAGCGGTCCAACCAGCGGCAGACACCCGCACCGCCCCCTGTCAGCAAACTCCGTCTACATCATCGTATCAGGCGGCCGCCATCACTGCGGCGGTTGGGCTGCAACCAACGTAAGGGCTTCCTCTGCGGGCGCCTGTAGCATTCTTGGTGATTATCGGAGTGAAGTATGCGGAATGAAGATCTTGTGTTCCCGCATCCTTCTAGCTAATCATTCAGCAAAATAAGGGGGGCTTTATGAGAAATTTAGTACTGACGATTGCACTGCTTGCAGTGCCTGCGCTCGCACAAGAGAATGTAGGGGCTTGGCAGTTTAAGTCAATTGTTGACCCAATGAGCGATGCGACACGCGGAATTGCTAACACCTCTCTCACCAACGATATAGTGATGATCGTCAAATGCGACAGCAACGGTGATAATCAACTTTACTTTTCTTTCCTTTCAAAAAAGTACCTTGGCGGTGTGAGTAGCAACAAACTTCGGACTTTTGCCTACCGCATTGACGGAACGCCCGTTCGCAATATGTCGGCTTTCCATGATGATCGGACCGCAAGCGTTATATCTGTGAAGCCCGACAATGATGGGGGTCGCTTTCTCAAAGAAGTTTCGGGTGCAACGAAGCTGACGTTACAGCTAAGCAGTTTCGACTACGAAACGACAACGGCAGTCATTGATGTGACTGGTGCAAAGCAGGCTTTTGCCAAAGTTGCAACGTCGTGCAAAGATAACTCGATGTTAGCATATCTAAATAGCTAATTTCCTAGGGGGCAGTTTGTCGCTTTAGTATATCTAGCAGATTTTTCACTTTTGACCGAGTCGAATAGCTCCGGCGGCGCGCTGCGGATCGCCGCCACCATCATTGAGACGATTACGATCGCAACGACGGTGGCGGTGTTCGTTTACTAATGCTGCTCGCTTTGTTGCGGCTGCGCCGCCAGTTTTCAGTTCGAGCTACGCGCTAGTCGGCAAGCCGAGCAGACTTGGGGCAAATGCGGGCAACTCGTCGCCCGTCGTCCCATTGCGTCTTGTAGATCGCCTGACCATGTCGAAGCTGCCAACATGACAGGTCCCCACGGTCACTAGACAAAAGGGCAAGGGTTCGCCCGTAGCGATCCTCGCCCACCCGGTTGACATGGATCGTCCCGACCATAGCAGCGGCTAAGGACGCTTTTGATGCATAGCCGTCACCCGGCGCGCAATTACGACCAGTTCGACAGTGGCCGGGCAACTCTGGTGCGTCGATCCCCAATAGGCGTATTCGCTCGCCGTCGCAGCGAATAGTATCTCCGTCGGTGACGATGCAGCCAGCGACAGCATCAAGATTGTCGCCGCTAGAACGGAACGAGCCAGGCAATGGCGCTATGCGAAGCGCGCCGCCACCAAGGGCAGCTACACCGAGTGCGGCGATCGGGAGTTAAATACGCTTCACAGCGGCGTATCGGCGCTTACGCCGGTAGACCTTCCCTTTCCCTATGGGGGTTACCGTGAATGACTTCCGGTAAGGAGCGGTCATGCTGCCGAACAATAGCGCTTGATGGTAGCGAGGGACAAACCAAAGTGCGCCGCCGTCTTAGCTATGCTAGCGCCGTTATCAGATCGCCAGGCCTGAACCGTCGCACGATCCCCTGCCATCGGCCTGCCTAGGCTTATTTTGCCCCTATGGGTCTTTCCTGTAGCTGCCAAAGCCGCCTTGGCAGCAGTGCGCCCAGCGTCACAACGCTCCTTAATTCGCTGGCGCTCCATTTCAGCGACCTGCGCTAGAACAGCAACGATCAACTCCCCGACGCCTTTAGCGATCGGTCCAAGGCCGCGAACGTCCACCGTCACGCCCTTATCGATTAGGCGGCGGATCGTTGCCTGAATATCGAGCGCGTCGCGGCCGAGCCGATCGATAGCGTAGATGTAAAGGGTATCGCCTTCACGGATATAGCCAAGCAGTTCGGCAAAGCCCTTGCGGTCAGCAGCTTGTACAGCACCGCTGACGCCTTCATCCGCAAATTCTCGATCGAACTGCCCACCTAAGGCCTGCCGCTGCGCCTCAATCGACTGCGCCGTATCGGATACACGGTAGTATGCAATGCGCGCCAAGCTAGCCTCCCGAGTCGCTCATAAGATAGGCTCTTTATATGCGCCTGGCGCATATCTGTGGAGTCCTATCTTCTAAGCCAAGCAACATGCGTCCGGACGGGTAGGCTCAAAGGCTACAAGTTGTGCGCCGGCATCAACTGATAGCAGGGCTTGTCGTAAGTCGGGTCAACCGCTCTCCGGTAAAGAAGCAGTGGGCACGGAATCCGTCCCGTACGCCAAAGCTATTTTCCGCCGAGAAGGTGGTGGCGAAATGAGCCTTAGCCTCGCCTAGATCGTCAAAGATATCCCCCCACTCGAATTTGACTGTATAAGGATGCGCAGTGGCCTGCTTAACGGCCTTACGGCACAAAAGCATCGCCTCTGCTTGATCGAGCGGGCTTCGCGTGGACAGTCGCGCCTTTTCGTCCAGGTCAGCTATGTTGACGGCGACAGAGTGGGGTTGTCCCTGCCGATCGCGACATTGCAACTGAAAGACCGGCTTGCTGCCGCTACCGCTTCCGGCCTCGCGAGAAAGCGTAGCCGGGTCCAGAGACACACATGCTGGATCAGATCGCAGCGCACTGTTCGCCGCCGCCACGATCTTCTGTCGATATTGGCGTGCCTCTGGGACTTTGCTCCAATCGAAATCGCGACGGCGAAGCTGGACTGGCTTCGGTGGCATAGCAGACGCATTACTACCCGCGTCCGCTTCGCCATCCGAGCAGGCAGCAAGAGCAACAAAGCTAATCATTATGAGAGTGATGTTGCGCATCGCAGAAGCCCCAAACAAGTCGGAGGCATAACCCGGCGGCGAGCCGGGCGTTAGGAACCCGGAGAAACCCCACGGGCGCACGTGCCTTTACCGTTACCGGTTGGACATACGCACATGCCACCCGGCCACATAAACGTGACCGGCTGATTTCTGTCGGAGGTTCCTACGCCTCACGGTCGGATTCTGCCGAGCCGCAGGGATGCAGATGCCAAGGGATTGCCAAGGGTGCAATGCCCCGCGCCGATGTATTGGTTAGGCCATCCCTGCCAGCGCGCATATCGGAACGGCACGGTGCTTTAAGCGGCCCGCAAACCGCGACGTAGTGCAAAGGACCGGATTGGTGCCAGCTGCCGTCACATACCGCGACGACTCTCAAACCGCCGACCAGCGAAGCTGCTTACTTAAGGCTTGAGTACCGTTCCGGGCACGACGGAGAGTCCGATACCAGGAATGTCGCTAGGCAGCTGCTCTTATTGCCCAACCTGCGACCTTCGCCGAATTCGGAGCATTTTATGCATAGCAAGGTTAGATAAAACGCTTAGTTTTCCTTTGACCGAAAGAATCGCTTCCTGGCCGCAACGTCAAGCCCCCCGCCACCCCATCGATTTGTACCTTTTCGAGCATAATTTTCATAGGACCAAAGCAGTGCGCTGCCGGTAAGAACACCAACAGATAAATTTGTTGTAAGATGCCGCGTGCACCTGCTAGCCCTTCGCGGCAAATTCGGGGGAAAGAAATGCACATCCCAGATTTCCGATTTATTGCTTCCGACGTATCTGTCTATTTATATTACGCTGGTCGTGATCGACGATACATGAAGGTTAGCCAACTAGAAAATGCAATCTTTTTAGACATTCCAGGCTTTTTGACGGATGAGAATACGTTTACGGATGACGCTAGCATCATCAGAAGCTTGAATAGATCGGCCGCAGTTCGACGCCATGCGAGACAGCCGCAGGATTATCCAGTAGCGCGTGGCCTGCCGTCATATTCGGAACGACCGCCATTGCTTGATGGAAAAATCGACAGGTCTTTCTCTGCCGATTTAGGGAACGTCCGCACGCTTTACGTTGAAGCAAAAGTTGGGGATGTTGTTATCATGACTCCCAGCAATCACTTCGATCATCTATTAATCGGGGAGATTACAAGTAGCTGGGATAAGGAACAAACATTATACTTATCTGATTACGTTGGTGAGCCGGTTCCTTACCGCTCCGTCAAATGGCTGTCACACAATCTTACGCGTCGCGATTTCCGTAATCGTGTAGCCAGACGAATGCAAAATCGGAAGGCGATAACTAGGTTCGACAGTGACCTCTACGACGATATTTTTCGTCTAGTGTATCAGCGCTACGTATGGGGTGGCATTTCTAAGATCGACGTCTTTGCTCCCGGATATTCATCGGCTGATCCCACTGTTACAATTGAATCATCATTCCTGATTAAATATGCAGTGGCTGCATATGCGGCGATCGAAAAGGGCGAATACGATGCGTTCAGCGCGCTGGCCATCGAAGAGGCCGCCGATCGATACTTTGACGCTGATCTTGTAATTCAAATCGCGCAGTCGTTTGGATCGCCCGGCGGCTATATAGCGAAACTCGTTGGCTCTGCTGCTGCGATTGTAGTCGGCATCTTTGTCGGAATGGCGCTAGCGGACGAGAGTAAAAGCCAGTCGCAAATCAGGGACGAGGCTGGCCAACAAATTGTTAAGTTGCAAAGCGATGCGCCAGCAGATGCGGGGGTTGATTGGGATGCTATCCATCGGTCCGTTACTGTCGGGCGAGTGGATGATCTTCGACACAAATACGGCAGAGCCGCTAAAGCAAAACTCGGCCTAACGTTGGAAGGTCACACTCCACCGCAAATCACCGCACTCGATCCTAGTCGTACCGGTGAGTAACGTTGGACTGGTGCTATATGCACTATTGGCGCTCGTTGTTATCGCTTTGCTCATATGGAAGGCCAATTATTTGAAATCTGCGCTCAAGTATGTTGCAAAGGATGAAATGCCAATATGGCTATCAGTGGCACTTGCTGTTTTTGCGGCAGTCGGCACGTATTACGTGGCGCCATTGGTAAATGAAAACTTCGAATTTCAAAAGAACCGCTCTGCCCATTTGCTATCCACCGTGGACGAACTCAACAAGGGCGTGGTGGACTTAGCCATTTCGGTGCGTAAATTCAACGACGCACTTTATGACGGTGGACTCAAGAAGAGCAGAAGAGGGGACGCTCTCGATAAAATTGCGGAGTTGCAATGGCGCTTGGTTGCAGCCGATGTAATCATAAGAAGAGTTTACCCGAGTGATACCTCCACTAAAGATTTTTCCCAGGCATTAGCAAACCTTCAAAATGTTATTATCGAAGCGAAAAAGCCATCTGATCAAGATAAAGTTGCAGATGCATATGTGCTGACATTAAAAAAGGCTCGTCATTGCATGGTGATACTGTACGATGCCGCTAGAATTAATTAGCGATGAAATTTAATAAACTGAATTTAGCGTCAATTACAATTTGATTGATCCGCAGATTTTCGTTCCTGCCTATGGCCGCAAATAGACATGAAGGACGAAGTCGCCTCGAATGCCTTGTGCAATTCCTGTGTAGTTGATCCGGAAAACGCGGGAAATTGCGTTTGTACAAGGGTACTACCTGCGAAGCAGATGAGGCCCTAAGCTGATGATTTCAGGTTGGAAAGGGAACTTCCATGATAGAATCTCCCTTCAACTTAAGATCGACTTGCTAGAGCGCCGGACGCTGCATCGCCCCACGGATGGCGTCGATTGAAAGGGGGACCCAGCTCCTATGAGCGACGCGACGGCGATTTGCGCATTAGGTTCGCCCCTTGCCGAGCGTTGACGGTCTGCTACAAAGCCAAAACCAAAATAAACAGACAGTCATAGCTAAGTCATTGTTTTACAGTTGTTTTTGGCATAGTTAGCCGATCCCTGCACTCGGCACCAGTTTCTGACGGAAGGCCCTGCCCTGGTGATCGTCGCACGTATCGGTTTCTGGGCGGCGCTCGCGTTCGCGCTGACGATGGCGTTCCTGCCCCATCCCCCATCGATCCCGACCGGCGACAAGGTGCAGCATATGGCGGCGTTCGGTACGCTCACCATCCTCGCCGTCGCGGGCTATCCCCACGCCGAGTTGTTGCGCATCGGCGAGCGGCTGTCCTTCGTCGGGGCGCTGATCGAGGTGGTGCAGGCGATCCCCGCACTACACCGCGACTGCGACATTCGCGACTGGCTGGCCGACACGGTGGTGATCGCCGGCGTGTTGATCGTCGTCCATGTCTGGCGCCGGCGGCATCGCGCCGCCTGATCGGCTGCAACCGCGCGCGCCTGCGGAGCGTTGCGCAGGTGCAATGGTTTCCCCGCTCCCGCTCAAGGTCGCCAGCTACAATATCCACAAGGGGATCGGTCTCGACCGTCGCCGCAATCCCGAACGGGTGCTGGAGGTGCTGCGCGAGATCGATGCCGACGTCATCGCCTTGCAGGAAGCGGACCGTCGGTTCGGCACGCGTGAATCGGTGCTACCGACCCATCTGATCGACGAGCACAGCGACTGGAAGCCGGTGCCGTTCGGCATGCGCGCGCTGTCGATGGGGTGGCACGGCAACGTCATCCTCGTCCGCAAGGATGCGCAGATCGTCGATCAGGAGCCGATCCACCTCCCCGCCCTGGAGCCGCGCGGCGCGGTCATGGCCGATGTGCGGACCCAGGCGGGCATGGTCCGCGTCGTCGGCATGCATCTCGATCTGTCGGGCCTGTGGCGGCGACGGCAGGCGGCGGCGATCATGACTCATGTCGACGCGTCGACACGTCGCTATCCGACGGTCCTGATGGGCGACCTCAACGAATGGACGAGTGCGTCGGGCTGTCTGCGCGATTTCTGCCGGGATTATCAGATGGCGCCGACCGGCCCCAGCTTCCATTCCCGCCGCCCGGTCGGCCGGCTCGACCGGATCATGGTGTCGCGGGAATGGGTGGTTGCCGAGTGCGGCGTGCATGCCAGCGCCGCGGCACGCAAGACGTCCGATCATCTGCCCATCTGGGCGACGCTGACCGCCGCATGACGCGCTGCGACCCGGATCGCCGCTGATGCGGGAGAAGGAACTGCGGCTCGCGCTCGTCTGCTACGGCGGGATCAGCTTGGCGGTCTACATGCATGGCATCACCAAGGAGGTGTGGCGCGTCGTCCGGGCCAGCCGCGCCTGCCACGACGGCACGCCGCCGGGCGACGGCAGCGAGGGCGTCTATGCCGCGCTGATCGCCGCGATCGAGGAGACCGCGGGCATGAAGCTGCGCGTTCTCGCCGACATCGTCGCCGGCGCGTCGGCGGGCGGCATCAACGGCATCTTCCTCGCGCAGGCGATCGCCACCGGGCAGAGCCTGGAGCCGCTGACCGACCTCTGGCTGCGGTCGGCCGATGTCGAGGCGCTGATCGACCCCGCCGCTGCCCCGGCCTCGCGCTTTTCGAAGATGTGGGCGCTGCCGCTGGCGTGGATGGCGGCGGGGCGCAGCGCTGACAAGGTGGCGGAGCTGGACGAGACGACCCGCGACGAGGTCCGCGCCAAATTGTCGCATTTCGTCCGCTCGCGCTGGTTCGAGCCGCCGTTCGGCGGCGCCATCTTCACCAATCTGCTGCTCGACGCCTTCGACGCCATGGCGGCGGGGCCAACGGGTCCGCGGCTGTTGCCGGAAGGGCAGCCGCTCGACCTGTTCGTCACCGTCACCGACTTCAGCGGCCATCCCGAGCGGTTGTCGCTCAATTCGCCGCCGGAGGTGCTGGAGACAGAGCATCGATTAGTAATCGGCTTCACCGACCACGGCGCCGCCGATCGTCCGCTCGCCGACGTGCCCGATCTTGCCTTCGCCGCGCGTGCCACGTCGAGCTTTCCCGGCGCCTTCCCGCCGTTCACCGTCGCCGAACTGGACCGCGTCCTCGTCGATCGCGGCGTCGACTGGCCGGGGCGCAGCGCCTTCCTGCGCCGCACCCTGCCCCGCCAGTTCGCCGTCAACCGGGCCGAGACCGCGGTGCTGATCGACGGTTCGGTGCTCGCCAATGCGCCGTTCCGGCCGGCGATCGACGCGCTCAAGGAACGGCCGGCGCGGCGCGAGGTCGACCGGCGCTTCGTCTACATCGACCCATCGCCAGGGATCAAAATCCGCCTCGGCTCGGCGGGCGGTGACCCGGGCTTCTTCCAGACGATCCTCGGCGCGCTGAGCGACTTGCCACGGCAGCAGCCGATCCGCGACAATCTCGACGCGATCGCCGCGCGGTCGGCGCGGATCGATCGGATGCGCGGCATCGTCACCGCGCTGCGCCCCGCCGTCGAGGCGGAGATCGAGGCGCTGTTCGGCCACACCTTCTTCCTCGACAGTCCGACGCCGGCGCGGCTGGTCGCTTGGCGGCGGCGGGCGCAGGCTGCGGCGGCGACGCGGGCGGGCTATGGCTATGCCGCCTACGGCCATCTCAAGCTCACCGGCGTGGTGGAGACGATTACCGCCCTGCTCTATCAGGTCGGCGGCGAGCCGGGACAGCAGCGCTGGCGCCGCATCCGCGCCAGTATCGAGGCGGCGATCGCCGCGCGCGGATTTGGCGCGGACGGCGAAGTGCCCACCTTCATCGGCAAGGAAAGCGCCGCTACGATCGACTTCCTGCGCACCTACGACATCGGCTTCCGCATCCGCCGCCTTCGCCTGATGGCGCGACGGCTGACCGAGGTCGAGGCGGGCACCGAGCTGGAGCCGATGCGCGATGCCATCTACGATTCGCTTGCGCTCTATCTCGAGGCGCAACGCGCCGACGATCATCCGCAGCTGCGCCAGATGGTGCGATCGCTCCGCGGCGACGCCGGCCCGCTCCTCGATGCACTCGCCGAGGCACTGGACCTCACGCGTCTGGATGCGGAAACCGATACCCGCCTTGCCACCGCGCTGGTCGCGCTCGACCGCACACCGCGCCGCGCGCTGCTGCTGACCTATCTCGGCTTCCCCTATTACGATACCGCGACGTTGCCGCTGTTGCAGGGCGAGGGGCTGGACGAATTCGACCCGATCAAGGTCGACCGCATCTCTCCCGACGATGCCACCGCGATCCGCGGCGGCGGCGCCGAGGCGACGCTGAAGGGCATCCAGTTCAACAGCTTCGGCGCCTTTTTCAGCCGCGCCTATCGCGAGAACGACTATCTGTGGGGCCGTCTGCACGGCGCGGAGCGGATGATCGACATCTGCGTCTCGACCCTGCCGCCGCAGGTCCGGATGCGCGCCGGCCGGGTCGCGGCGATCAAGCGCGACGTATTCCGCGCCATTCTCGACGAGGAGGCGCCGCGTCTGACCGCCATCCCCGGGCTGATCGCCAGCCTGCGCCGCGAGATAGGCTGACCCGGGCGGGTTGCCCCCGGTCCGCCATCGACGGGCTGGCCTTCCGCCCCCCGCCCGGCTAGCGTCACCGCCGCCCCTGGGAGTCCCGCATGCAGTTCCTCAAGATCCTGTTCTGGTTCCTGCTCGCCTTCGTGGCGGCGCTGTTCACCTCGACCAACTGGAACAATGTGCAGATCAATCTGTGGAGTGGGCTGATCGCCGACGTGAACCTGCCGCTGCTGCTGCTCGTCACCTTCCTGCTCGGCTTCCTGCCGACCTATCTGTATCTCGGCACGGTCCGCTGGCGGTTGCGCCAGCGCGTCGCCGCGGCCGAACGGATGCTCGCCGACGCTCGCGCGCTGCCGCCGGTGCCGACCTCGGCCTTGCCGATCGCCGCGGCCGGGGAGCCGATCGCTGCCGATGAGGCGGCCGCGGTCGAAGGACGCCTGCTGTGAGCCCGATCTACGTGGCAATCGACACGCCCGACCTCACCCGCGCCAAGGCGATCGCGACGCGTGTCCGCCACCATGTCGGCGGTATCAAGCTTGGGCTCGAATTCTTCTGTGCCCATGGCCAGCATGGCGTGCGCGAGATGGAGGCGCTCGGCCTGCCCGTCTTCCTCGACCTCAAGCTGCACGACATCCCCAATACCGTCGCCAAGGCGGTGCAGGCGCTTAGCCCGCTCGCCCCGGCGATCCTCACCGTCCATGCCGCCGGCGGCCGGGCGATGCTGGAGGACGCCAAGGCGGCGGCGCATCCGCAGACCAAGGTCGTCGCAGTCACCATGTTGACCAGCCTCGATACCGACGATCTCGCCGCGACCGGTATTGGCGGCAGTCCGCACGACCAGGTGCTGCGCCTCACCGAGCTCGCCCATGACGCGGGCGTCGATGGCATCGTCTGCTCGGGGGCGGAGGTCGCGGCGGCGCGCAAGGCATGGCCGAAAGGCTTTTTCGTCGTGCCCGGCGTCCGGCTCGCCGATGGCGTCGTCGGCGACCAGAAGCGCGTCGTCACGCCGCGTGCCGCGCTCGACGCCGGCGCCTCGGTGATCGTCGTCGGCCGCCCGATCACCCAGGCGGAGGATCCCGACTCGGCCGCACGTGCGATCGGCGCAACGCTGTGAACGACGCGCCGCTGCGCAGCGGCGGATGCCATTGCGGCGCGGTGCGGTTCACCGTGCGCCTGACCGGTGGGCTGGCGGCAGCGCGGCGCTGCGACTGTTCCTATTGCCGGATGCGCGGCGCAGTGGCGCTGACCGCCAAGGTCGGCGACCTCGCCATCACCGCCGGTCACGATCACCTGACCACCTACCGCTTCAACACGGGCACGGCGGAACATCATTTCTGCTCCACCTGCGGCATCTATACGCATCACCGCCGCCGCTCGAACGGCGACGAATTTGGCGTCAATGCCGCCTGCCTCGACGGCGTCAGTCCGTTCGATTTCCGCGAAATCCCGGTCAACGACGGCGTGCATCATTCGTCCGACGGCGGCGGCCATCGCGTCGCGGGAATCCTGCGTTATCGACCGACGGAGTGATCATGGCGTCGATCCGACCCTTCCTGCCATCGCGCGACTTCGCGCAATCGCGCGCTTTCTATGAAGCGATCGGCTTCACGCCGGGCTATGTCGACACCGAGCTGGCGATCTACGACCATGATGGCGCCGGCTTCCTGCTGCAGAACTACTTCCAGCAGGAATGGGCGGGCAATACGATGGTGCAACTGATCGTCCCCGATCTCGATCATTGGTGGCGGCGGACCGACGGGCTTGCCGAGCAATTCGGCGTCCGCGCGCCGATCGCACCAGAAATGAAGCCCTGGGGCCTACGGGTCGGCATGCTGTTCGACCCGGCCGGCGTGCTGTGGCACATCGTTGAGGAACCGCCAGTCGACGCTTGAATTCGCGGGGCGGTGGCGCGATGGCCGCACCATGCCCGTTGCCACCAAGATCTGCGGCCTGACCACCCCCGAGACGCTCGACGCGGCGCTCGGCGGGGGCGCCAGCCATGTCGGTTTCGTTTTCTTCCCCCCCTCGCCGCGCCATCTCGACTTCGCGCGCGCCACCGGCCTTGCCGCGCGCGTGCCCGACGGGGTCAGCCGCGTCGGGGTGTTCGTCGATCCTGACGACGGCCTGCTCGACCAGGCGATCGCCGCCGCGCGCCTGTCCGCCGTCCAGCTTCACAAGACCGCGCCCGATCGCGTCGCCGCGATCCGCGCACGCATCGGGCGCGAGACCTGGGCTGCGGTAGCAGTGAAGACCCGCGCCGATCTCGAGCAAGCGCGCCGCTTCTCCGGCGCCGCCGATCGCATCCTCTATGACGCCAAGACTCCGGACGGCGCGGCGCTGCCCGGCGGCATGGGGCTGCGCTTCGACTGGGCGCTGCTCGACGGCTTCCGCCATTCGCTGCCCTGGGCTTTGTCCGGCGGTCTCGACGCCGGCAATGTCGCGGACGCGATCCGCCGCACCGGGGCGCCGCTGGTCGACGTCTCCTCGGGCGTCGAGAGCGCAGCGGGGGTCAAGGATGTGGACAAGATCGCCGCCTTCCTTAAAGCGGCACGGCTATGAACGCCCCGAACAGCTTCCGTAATCAGCCAGACGACCGCGGCCATTTCGGCCAGTTCGGCGGCCGCTATGTCGCCGAGACGCTGATGCCGCTGATCCTTGACCTGGATCGCGAATATAAGCGTGCCAAGGCGGATCCCGCCTTCCAGGCCGAGTTCGACGACCTGCTCGAACATTATGTCGGCCGACCGAGTCCGCTCTATCATGCCGAGCGGCTGTCCGCCGCCCTGCGCGACGGCGCGCCCGAGGGGATGGGCGCGCAAGTCTGGTTCAAGCGCGACGAGCTCAACCACACCGGCGCGCACAAGATCAACAATTGCATCGGCCAGATCCTGCTCGCGATCCGCATGGGCAAGACCCGGATCATCGCGGAGACGGGTGCCGGGCAGCACGGCGTCGCCACCGCCGCAGTGTGCGCGCGCTTCGGCCTGCCCTGCGTCATCTACATGGGCGCCAAGGACGTCGAGCGGCAGCAGCCCAACGTCTTTCGGATGAAGCTGCTCGGCGCCGAGGTCCGCCCGGTGACCAGCGGCGCGGCGACGCTGTCGGACGCGATGAACGAGGGGCTGCGCGACTGGGTCGCCAACGTCCACGACACCTTCTACATCATCGGCACCGCCGCCGGGCCGCACCCCTATCCCGAGTTGGTCCGCGACTTCCAAAGCATCATCGGCCGTGAAGCGCGCGAACAGATGCTGGCGCGGACCGGCCGCCTGCCCGACCTGCTGGTCGCGGCGATCGGCGGCGGATCGAACGCGATCGGCCTGTTCCACCCCTTCCTCGACGACGCCGAAGTCGCGATGCTCGGCGTCGAGGCGGCGGGCCACGGCCTCGGCGGCAGCGAACATGCCGCCAGCCTGGCGGGTGGTTTCCCGGGCGTGCTGCATGGCAACAAGACCTATTTGCTGCAGGACGAGGACGGTCAGATCGCGGAGGGTCATTCGATCTCCGCCGGTCTCGACTATCCCGGCATCGGGCCGGAACATGCGTGGCTGCGCGATATCGGCCGCGTCGAATATGACAGCGCGACCGACGCCGAGGCGCTCGACGCCTTCCAGTTGCTCTGCCGTACCGAAGGCATCATCCCGGCGCTGGAGCCGAGCCACGCGATCGCGGCCGTCGCCCGCCGCGCGCGGACGATGCGCGCCGACCAGATCGTCCTCGCCAACCTTTGCGGCCGTGGCGACAAGGACATCTTCACCGTCGCCGCCGCGCTCGGGGTGGCGATATGAGCGCGCGCTTGGCGGCAGCCTTCGCCAAGGGGCGCCCGGCGCTGGTCACCTTCGTCACCGCGGGTGATCCGCATCCCGCGGCGACACCGGCGATCCTCGATGCGCTCGTCGCCGGCGGCGCCGATGTGATCGAGCTGGGCATGCCGTTCACCGATCCGATGGCTGACGGCCCGGCGATCCAGGCCGCCAACGTGCGCAGCCTCGCCGCCGGCACCCGCACCGCCGACATCCTTGCCATCGCCACGGATTTCCGCGCCCGGCACCCCGACGTGCCGCTGGTGCTGATGGGCTATGCCAATCCGATGCTGCGCCGCGGGTCTGGCTGGTTCGCCGCCGCCGCCGCCGAGGCCGGCGCCGACGGCGTGATCTGTGTCGACATCCCGCCGGAAGAGGATGATTCGCTCGGGCCGGATCTGCGCGCCCGAGGGATCGCATCGATCCGCCTCGCCACCCCGACGACCGATGCCGCCCGCCTGCCGCAGGTGCTGGATGGTGCCGGCGGATTCCTTTATTATGTCTCGGTCGCGGGCATCACCGGTTTGCAGCAGGCCGCACAGGCCTCGATCGACAGCGCCGTCGCCCGGCTGAAGGCGGCGACCGACCTGCCGGTCGCGGTCGGTTTCGGCGTCCGGACACCCGAACAGGCGGCGGCGATCGGCGCCGTTGCCGACGGCGTCGTCGTCGGCTCCGCGATCGTCGAGATCGTCGCAAAGCATGGCCAGGATGCGCCGGCCGCGGTCACCCCCTATATTCAATCCCTCGCGGCCGCCCTCGCGACCGCCCGAAAGGTCATGGCATGAGCTGGATCACCAGCGTCCGCAACGCACTGTCCCGCGTCACCACGCGCGAGACGTCGGAAGAGAATCTCTGGCACAAGTGCAAGGGCTGCGGCCAGATGGTCTTCTCCAAGGAATTGGAGGAGAATCTCTACGTCTGTCCGAAGTGCGACCATCACGAGCGCATCGGCCCCAAGCAGCGCTTCGCGCAGATTCTCGACGAGGGCAGCTGCGCCGAGATCGCCCCGCCCAAGGTGCCCGAGGACCCGCTGAAGTTCCGCGACTCCAAGCGCTACAGCGATCGGCTGAAGGCGGCGCGGACCAGTGCGCAGGAACAGGATGCGCTGATCAATGCGCGCGGCACGATCCATGGCCACCGCGTGGTGATGGGCGTACAGGACTTCGCCTTCATGGGCGGTTCGATGGGCTTGGCGGTCGGCGAGGCCTTCGTCCGCGGCGTCGAGGCGGCGATTGCCGATCAGGCGCCCTATTTGATCTTCACCGCCGCCGGCGGTGCGCGCATGCAGGAGGGTATCCTCAGCCTGATGCAGATGCCGCGCAGCACCGTCGCCATCCAGATGCTGCATGACGCGGGCTTGCCCTATATCGTCGTGCTGACCGATCCGACCACCGGCGGCGTCACCGCCAGCTATGCGATGCTGGGCGATGTTCAGATCGCCGAGCCGAATGCGCTGATCGGCTTCGCCGGCGCCCGCGTCATCGAAAGCACGATCCGCGAGAAGCTGCCCGAAGGCTTCCAGCGGGCCGAATATCTGCTCGACCACGGCATGCTCGACATGGTCGTGCACCGCCGCGACCTGCGCGAGCGGCTGGCGACAGTGATCGGCTACCTCCGGCCGACCGCCCAGGCGGCGTAACGGCGTTCCTGTCGGTTGCGGGAGGGGTGGCGATGCCCGATCACGCGATGTCTTCCGATCCCGCCGTCCAGGCGCAGCTCGACCGCCTCGCGGCGCTGTCGCCCGGTGCGGACGTGCTTGGGCTGGAACGGATCACGCGGCTGCTTGCTCGACTCGGCGATCCGCAGGATGCGATGCCGCCGGTCTTCCACGTCGCCGGCACCAACGGCAAGGGGTCGACCTGCGCCTTCCTGCGCGCGGCGATGGAGGCGGCGGGCCATCGCGTCCATGTCTTCACCAGCCCGCATCTGGTCCGCTTCAACGAACGGATCCGGATCGGCGGCCGGCTGGTCGACGACGCGACGCTCGCCGCGCTGCTCACCGAGGTCCTGGAACATGCCGACGGCATCGGCGCCAGCTTCTTCGAAGTCACCACTGCCGCCGCCTTTCTCGCCTTCGCCCGCGCCCCTGCAGCGGCAACGATCGTCGAGGTCGGGCTCGGCGGCCGGCTCGATGCAACCAACGTGATCCGCACGCCGGTGGTAACCGGCATCGCCGCGCTCGGCCTCGATCACGAAGCCTTTCTCGGCAACCAGCTCGCCGGAATCGCCGCGGAGAAGGCCGGGATCGCCAAGCCCGGCGTGCCGCTGGTGACGATGAATTACGCCCGCCCCGCCCGGGAGCGGGTCGAGGCGGCGGCGGCCGCGGTCGGCGCGCCGGTGATCGCGCGGCATCGGCAATGGTGGAGCGAGAGCGCACGGACGACGATCCGCTATCGCGACACCGGCTTCGCGCTCGTCGCACCACGGCCGCGATTGGTCGGGCCGCATCAGACCCGCAATTACGCCCTGGCGATCGCGATGCTGCGTCACCAGGGCGCCGTCACCGTGCCCGAAGCGGCGATGCGCGCCGCCGCCGACTGGGCGCAATGGCCGGCGCGGATGCAGCGCCTCGGCAACGGTCCGCTACACGCCCTGCTGACCCCCGCCAGCGAATTATGGCTGGACGGCGCGCATAATCCCTCCGCGGCGCAACCCGTTGCCCGGGCGCTCGACGGCATCGCGCGCGGCCGACCGGTGGTGCTGGTCGCCGGACTGCTGTCCAACAAGGATGCGGACGGCGTGCTGCGCCTGCTCGCGCCGCATGCCTCCCGCATGATCGCCGTGCCGGTGCCGGGGCACGACAGTCATCCACCCGCCCGCCTTTCGGCACACGCGGCCAGCCTGGGTCTGCCCGCTGATACCGCCGCCGATCTGCCCGCGGCACTCGGCATGATTCGCGACGATGCCGTGGTGCTGATCGCCGGGTCGCTGTACCTCGCCGGCATCGCGTTGCGCTTGAACGATGAAGCGCCGGACTGACGCTATCACTGCGATTGACTTGCAATAGCGGATCGCGGACGATGCGGCTCGCTCAGAGGAGTCGCAGAATGTCCGACGTCAGCACCACGCTCCATCCCTTGCCGCATACGCTGCCCGCCTGCCCGAACGCGCGGCTGGCGCTGTTTGCGATCCGAAGGATGGGTGCTCATGGCCTCGCCGATGCGCGCGCCGCCCATGCGCTGTTCAGTGCCTTCGGCGAGGCGTTTCAGCGCCCGTTGGTGCTGCTGCGCGCGCTGATGGCGGATCTTGCCGGCACGGCGGCGGACACGATCGCGATCGCGCCATGCTGCTGCGCCCGCATGACCGCCGCCGAACGCGCGCTGCTGACCATCGTCGCGCGGGTCGAGACGGGGTCCGAGGTCGCGCGCCTGCTGCTCGCCGACCTGCTCGCGATGCGGCGGGTCGATGGCGTCCTAGCCAGTGCCGCAGCGGTCGCCGCTAGCTTCGCCGACGAGGGTCGCCCGATCTGCGTCTAGGCGGCGGGCTCCCCCGCCCGCGCGTCGCCCGGCCCGTCGATGCCCGCGCTGCCGATCGATCGGTCGACCAGCCCCGTCCGGCTCATCCACCAGAACAGCAGTACGCCGGGCATCGCCAAGACGGCCGTCAGCAGGTAGAAATCGACATAGCCCAGCGCCTCGATCAGCGCGCCGGCGGTCGTTCCCGTGACGATCCGGCCGAGGATGCTCGCCGCGGCGGAGATCAGCGCGAATTGCGCCGCGGTGAAGCGCAGGTCGCACAGGGCCGAAAAATAGGCGATGACCACCACCCCGCCATAGCCGCTGGCGATATTTTCGAACCCGATCGCGCCGGCCATGCCGAGGTTCGAATGTCCCGCCGCGGCGAGCAAGGCGAAACTGAGGTTCGACACCGCCATCAGCACCAGTGCGATCAGCACCGACCGCTTCAGCCCGAGCCGGGCATAGAGCACGCCGCCGATGAAGATACCGATCAGATAGGCCAGGAAGCCGACGAAGACGTCGTAGAAGGCGATTTCGTCGCCGGTGAATTTGAGATCGTCGAACAGCAGGCGGAAGGTCAGATTCGCAAGCGTGTCACCGACCTTGTGGATCAAGATGAACGTGAGGACGAGGAACGCGCCGGGTCGCGTGAAGAACTGCACGAACGGCCCCCAGACGGCGCGCGCCGCCTCGCCGATCCCGCGCCGTGCGACGGGCTCGCGATACCGTTCCGGCTCACCGAAGCTGATACCGCAGAGCATCGCCGGCAGCGCGAAGATCGCACAGGCGATATAGGCCGCCGACCAGCCGAACCGTTCGGCGACGATCAGCGCCAGCGCACCGGCGCCGGCGGAGCCAATGCGCCAGCCATATTGGCTCATCCCCGAGCCGACGCCGAGTTGGCGCGGCTCCAGCATCTCGATACGATACGCGTCGATGACGATGTCGAAGGTCGCGCCGGCGGCGCCGACCAGGATCGCGGCAAGCGCCGTCGCGGCGATATCCTCCCGCGGATCGACCAGCGCGAGATGGACCACGGCGGCGATGACCAGGACACCGGCGACGAGCAGCCACGATACGCGCTGGCCCAGTCGGCCGATCACTGGCAGCCGGACGCCGTCGACCACCCAGGCCCACAGGAACTTGAGATTGTAGACCAGGAAGGCGAGGCTGAATGCCGTCACCGTCTTCTTGTCGATGCCGTCCTGCGCCAGCCGCGTCGTCAGCGTCGCGCCGATCATCGCATAGGGAAAGCCGGACGACAGACCCAGCGCCAGCGCGGCGATCGGCCCACGCTCCATGTACGGCCTGACGCCGTCCCACCATGTCCGCGACTGCAACTGATCCATTCAGGCACCACCCCGCCCCAAACCGGCCCCCGGCATAGAGCGGATGCCGCGACCAAGTCCATGTGGTGAATGGAGCGATCAGGCGTCCATGCCGACGAACAGGCGGAAGCCGTTGGGAAGCTTGCGCGGCTTGCGGCCGTCGAGATGGGTCTCGATCGCGGCGATCGCGCCGATCAGGTCGCGCTGTGCATAGGGTTTGGCGAGGCAGCCGGCAGCGAGCGTCGCCGCCTCCACCGGGCAATTGCCGGTGACGAACAGCACATGGACGTTATGCTCTGCCGCCGCCCGCGCGACGTCGAGGCCGGAGCCGTCCGCCAGGCTGACGTCGACCAAGACCAGATCGAGGGCCGTGCCCGAGGCGATCAGCTCGACCGCCTGCGCGACCCGGTCGACCGTCGCGACGATCTCATAGCCAGCGTCGGTAAGGAAATGCTCCGTGTCGAAGGCGACCAGCGGTTCATCCTCGACGACGAGCAGCCGCACGATCCGTCGCTTCTTCTTCCCGAACAACATCCACCCGCTCCGCGCGGCGTTCATTTCGTTACGCCTGCGCGACTTAACGCGCGTTGGCCGGTTCGGTCGCAAATATTTCGCAACATAAGTGGGATCGCGTTATGAGCCGCCGCATGGCCCCCACCTCCGGTTCGTCCCGCGGCGATCGCATCGCCAAGCTCCTCGCCCGTGCCGGCATTGCGTCGCGTCGCGAAGTCGAGCGCATGATCGCCGACGGGCGCGTCGCCCGCGACGGCGTGGTGATCGACACGCCGGCGACCGTGCTGACCTCGCTGAAGGGGATCACCGTCGACGGCAACCCGGTCGCGGCGCCGGAGCCGACCCGACTGTTCCTCTTCCACAAGCCCACCGGCCTGCTCGTCACCGAACGCGATTCGCGCGGACGGCCGACGATCTACGACCGCTTGCCGCACGACCTGCCGCGGCTGGTGCCGGTCGGCCGGCTCGACCTCAACACCGAAGGGCTGCTGCTGCTGACCACCGACGGCGGCTTCAAGCGTCAGCTCGAACTGCCGGCGACCGGGGTGGAGCGCACCTATCGCGTCCGTGCCTATGGCAACATCACTCAGGCACAGCTCGAGGATCTCGCCGACGGTATCGAGATCGAGGGGGTTCGCTATGGCTCGATCGACGCCAATATCGAGCGGCGGACCGGCGCCAACGTCTGGATCGAGATGACGCTGACCGAGGGCAAGAATCGCGAGGTGCGCCGCGTCCTCGAACACCTCGGCTTGCAGGTCGGCCGGCTGATCCGCATCCGCTACGGCCCCTTCGTGCTCGGCGACCTGCCGGTCGGCGAGGTCGGCGAGGTCAAGCAGCACGAATTGGTCGCCTTCCGCCGCACGCTGAAGGGCGGTGTGCCGGACGAATCGTTCGTGACGGTGACCGCGGAGCCGCGTCCCGGGTTTCGCAGCGCGCCGACCGTCGATCGTGCCGCCCGCAGCCGCGCCCGGTCCGACGGGGCGGCCCGACCGACAGCCGCGAGCGGGACGACCCGCCCGCAGCCGGCTCGCGCCGCATCCCCCCGCGACGGGCAGGCCGGCCGGACCCGTACCCAGGTGCCCCGCGACGGCTCGGAACGCCCGCGCTTTTCGCGCGCCAGTGGTGATGACCGTACTCGCCCGGCGGGAGCGAATGCGGCTTCCGAGCGGACGCGTCCGGCAAGGTCGGCTGCCGAGGGCGAGCGCAACCGCCCGGCACGAGCGGAGGTTGCGGGCGATTGCCGCGCGGCGCGGCCCGGCACCGGCGAGCAGCGTGGCCGACCATCGCGCCCGGGCGATGGCCCGCGGTCACCCCGCCCCGGCGGCAACCGTCCCCGTTCCGGCAGCCCCGGCAGCGGCAGCCCGTCCGGTGGCGGACCGCGCCGTCCGCGTGGAGGCAAGGCATGAGGGTGATCGCCGGCACCTGGCGCGGCCGTCCGCTGGTCGCACCGAAGGGTGACGCGACGCGCCCGACCGCCGATCGCACGCGCGAGGCCTTGTTCTCGATGCTGGCCAGCCGGCTCGGCAGCTTCGAAGGACTCGCCGTCGCGGATCTCTTCGCCGGCTCCGGCGCATTGGGTATCGAGGCGCTGTCGCGCGGCGCCGGATCGTGCCTGTTCGTCGAACAGGATCGCGCCGCGCTCGATGCGCTCAAGGCCAATCTCGCCAAGCTCGGCGCGCGTGGCGATGTCCGCGCGTCGTCGGTGATGGCACTCGGCCCGGCGCGAGCGCCGCTCGACCTGATCATGATGGACCCGCCTTATGGCACCGGAGCGGGCGCGGTCGCGCTCGACAAGCTGGCGCGGCTCGGCTGGGCCGGCCCGGCGACCTGGATCAGCGTCGAGACCGCCAAGGCCGAGGAAATCGCCGTGGCGGGCTTCACCATCGATGCGACCCGCGTCCACGGCAAGGCACGGCTCACCCTGTTGCGCGCGGAATCCTGACGCCACGCGGCAGCAGCGCCATGCCGGCGAGGCTGAGCAGGCCAGCTCCGACGAGATACAGTCCGATCCACCAAAGACCGTGCGTCGCCAGCATCTGTGCGGCGATCGGCGCCAGCGCGCCGCCGATGATCCCGCCCAGGTTGAAGGTCATCGACACGCCGGTGTAGCGCACCCCCGCCGGGAACAGCTCGGGCAGCCAGCCGCCGAGCGGTCCATAGGCGAAGCCCATCACGAACAGGGCAAAGGCCAGCCAGGCGAAGACGATCGCCAGGGAGCCCGCGCCGAGCATCGGCCCCATCAGCAGCCCCGCGACGATGCAGCCGCCGAAGCCGAGCATCAGCATCGGCCGCGCGCCATGGCGGTCGGCAAGCACGCTGGCGACGATCACCCCGCCGGCGAGGAACAGGATCGCGACCAATTCGCACGCCAGCAAGGCTTCCCGCCCATAGCGCAGCGTGGCGGTGCCGTAGCTCAAGGTGAAGGCGGTCGCGAGATAGAAGAGCGCGAAACAGGCGATCACGCCCCCCGTCCCCGCCACCAGCGCACGGCCGTGGCCGGACAGCAGCGTGGCGATCGGCACCTTCGGCAGAGCCTCCGCCTTGGCCGCCTCGACGAAGGCGGGCGTCTCGGTCAGCTTGAGGCGAACCCACAGGCCGAGCATCACCAGCACCGCGCTGACCAGGAAGGGCAGCCGCCAGCCCCAGCTTCGGAACGCCGCTTCGTCCAGCCCGAGGCCGATCAGCAGGAACAGTCCGTTTGCCATGATGAACCCGACCGGCGCGCCGAGCGGCGGGAACATCCCCCAGGTGTTGCGGCGATGCGGCGGAGCATTCTCGACGGCCAGCAGCGCCGCACCGCCCCATTCGCCACCCAGGCCCAGACCCTGGCCGAGGCGGAGCAGGCAAAGCAGCAAGGGCGCGAGCCAGCCCATCTGCGGAGCGATGCGCTCGATCTGAGCGTAGGTCGGCAGGAAGGCGATGGCGACGGTCGATCCGCCCATCAGCATCAGGCTGGCGACCAGCGTCGACTTGCGGCCGATGCGATCGCCGAAATGGCCGAATACCGCCGCCCCGATCGGCCGGGCGAAGAAGGCCACTGCGAAGGTCGCGAAGCTGAGCAACTGCCGCGCCGCCGGGCTTTCGCCGGGAAAGAACAGCGCCGGAAACACCAGTGCCGCTGCGGTCGCGTAGATATAGAAGTCGTAGAATTCGACCGCCGTGCCGACGAGGCTGGCGGTCAGGATGCGACGAGGAGACGGAGCCTGCATGCCACCCTGATAGGCCGCGTGCGACGCTTGGCAAAGCGGCGGCGTGGCAAGCCGCTCACGCCAGGAGCGGCGGGTCGGCGACCGAATGAATATTGCTCGTCGTCTGCGAGAGGCAACGGTCAGTATATCGCGAGACGCACCTTCGCTCGAGCTGCGGCGCCTAGACGTATGGTCATGGCGCGCCTTTCCAGCAGCGGACTATGCACAGTGGCAACGCCCTCGACCGCTCTCCCACGTGCGCGCCCCCAGCAGCGCTACATCAGCATTTACAATAATGCCTGCGGGAGGCCTTCGGAAACAGATGGGGAGATCTCACCGCCGTCATAACAAATCCGCCACCGGTCACGCCATGACATCTTCGCGCAACAATCGCTGCCTAGAGCGATCCTCGTCGCGGCCCTTCTTCCCCCTGTGGGTGCGACGTCCGGTCGCCTCCCTGTCGACCGGTCCTCCCTGAACTACGGGGCAGCCGATTACGGCTGCCCCGTAGTTCAGGGAGGACGATCGCCCGGCGGCGATTACCCCATCATCGGGCGCTGACGACCTCCGCCGACGAGGAAAGACTGGCGAGCCGCACCGCCTGGTGCCCGACCAGCGTCGCGACGGCCGTGTGGCCACTCTCGCGCATCTCGGCGCGGCAATGTTCGGCATCGCGCTGCGCCGCGACGTCGGCGCCATATGGCGCGCAGGCCCAGGCGGCGGCCCGCATGACCCGCGCGTCCAGTATCGCCCGATGTTTCGGGTTGTTGAGGTTCAGCCCCTTGGTCGAGACTCGTGCCGAAACGGTTTCCCGCTCGGGATCGGCAGCTACCGTGCCGATGCTCAGGCACGACAGAAGGAGCGACGCCGAAGCGACGCGGATCAGGCTCTTCATGGTGATACTCCTGCAATAGCTCGCGCCGTATCGGGTCGCACCCCGCGCCGCGTCTCTGCCGGACCGGCTGGTCGGGGCCGGCCTGCGCTCCGGCAAGGCGCCGATAGGCGCGATCCGTGTCGCCCAAGCGACGCATCGGCGACAGCTATGTTGCAGCGCACCATTGCGATGCGGCTTGCCTCCGCTTGCCGCGTTCCCTACCTGTTCGCCGGTGACCGATGCTGCGCAATCCCTGCAAGATCCGCCCTATCTCAAGGGCCTGAACCCGCCCCAGCGCGAGGCGGTGCTGACCACCGAGGGGCCCGTGCTGATGCTAGCCGGTGCCGGCACCGGCAAGACGGCGGCCTTGACCGCGCGGCTCGCCCACCTGCTGTGGACGCGCAAGGCCTATCCCTCTGAAATTCTCGCGGTCACCTTCACCAACAAGGCGGCGCGCGAGATGCGCGAGCGCGTCGGCCGGCTGGTCGGCGAAGCGGTGGAGGGCATGCCGTGGCTCGGCACCTTCCACGCGATCGGCGCCAAGATGCTGCGCCGCCATGCCGAACTGGTCGGTCTGCAGAGCAATTTCACCATCCTCGACACCGACGACCAGCTCCGGCTGCTCAAGCAGCTGATCGTCGCGGCCGATCTCGACGAGAAGCGTTTCCCCGCGCGCAGTCTCGCCGGACTGATCGACGACTGGAAGAACAAGGGGCTCGTCCCCGCCGATATCGGCGCCGCCGAGAGCGAGCGTTTCGCCAACGGCCGCGGCGGCGAGCTGTACGCGCAATATCAGCAGCGGCTGAAGGCGCTCAACGCCTGCGACTTCGGCGATCTGCTGCTGCACATGCTGACCATCCTGAAGACGCATGCCGACGTGCTGCGCCTGTATCAAGAGCGGTTCCGGTACATCATGGTCGACGAATATCAGGACACCAACGTCGTCCAGTATCTCTGGCTGCGACTGCTCGCTCAGGCGCGCAAGAATATCGCCTGCGTCGGCGACGACGACCAGTCGATCTATTCGTGGCGGGGTGCGCAGGTCGAGAACATCCTGCGGTTCGAACGCGATTTTCCCGGCGCGACGGTGATCAAGCTCGAACAGAATTACCGCTCGACCCCGCATATCCTCGGCGCCGCGTCCGGCGTGATCGCCAACAACGGCGGGCGATTGGGCAAGACGCTGTGGACGGAGCTGGACGTCGGCGAAAAGGTCCGCGTCATCGGCGTCTGGGACGGACCGGAGGAAGCACGCCGCGTCGGTGACGAAATCGAAACGGCGCGCCGCAACGGCGTCAGCCTCGACCGGATCGCCATTCTCGTCCGGGCCCAGCACCAGACGCGCGAGTTCGAGGACCGATTTATCGCGATCGGCCTGCCCTATCGAATCGTCGGCGGGTACCGCTTCTACGAACGCGCCGAAATCCGTGACGCGCTTGCCTATCTGCGCATCGTCAACCAGCCCGCCGACGACCTCGCCTTCGAACGGATCGTCAACGTTCCCAAACGCGGCCTCGGCGACAAGGCGCTGGCCAAGATCCACCAGCTCGCCCGAATCGAGGGGCTGCCGCTCACCGTCGCCTCGGCCCGCATCCTCGACACCGACGAGCTGACGCCACAGGCGCGCCGCGCGCTCGGCAATCTCGTTGGCGACGTCGCACGCTGGCGCGACATGGCGCGCGAGCTGCCGCATGCCGAACTGGCCCGCCAGTTGCTCGACGAGAGCGGCTATACCGCGATGTGGCAGGCGGAGAAGTCGGTCGAGGCCGCCGGGCGCCTGGAGAATCTGTCCGAACTCGTCCGCGCGATGGAGGAATATGAGTCGCTCGGCGCGTTCCTGGAGCACGTCAGCCTCGTCATGGACAATGAGGGCGGTGCCCAGGACCCGCAGGTGACGATCATGACGATCCACGCCGCCAAGGGGCTGGAGTTCGACACCGTCTTCCTGGTCGGCTGGGAAGAAGGCCTGTTCCCGTCGCAGCGCGCGCTCGACGAGGGCGGGACCAAAAGCCTCGAGGAGGAACGCCGCCTCGCCTATGTCGCGATCACACGAGCGCGGCGACTGGCGGTGATCATCCATGCCGCCAACCGCCGCATCTACGGCCAATGGACGTCGAGCATCCCCAGCCGCTTCGTCAACGAACTGCCCAACGAGCATATCGATGCCGAGACGACCATGTCCGGCGGCGAGAGCCTGTGGCGCGCCAACTGGTCCGAACGCGCCGATCCCTTTTCCGACGTCGCGCGCGGCACGGGGCGCGGCCCCGGCTGGCAACGCGCCGCCGGCAGCGGATCGAGCTTCACGACGCAGCCGACGCGGATCGTCGAGAGCCGCGCGAGCGCCGTTAGCCTCGGCAACAAGGGCCGCGACGATCTGTCACCGGGCCTGCGCGTCTTTCATCAGAAGTTCGGCTATGGCGCGATCGCGGAGATCGAAGGCAACAAGCTCGAGATCGACTTCGAGACCGCGGGTCGCAAGCGCGTCATGGACAGTTTCGTCACGCTGGCGTGAGCAGGTCATTGACGCATCCGGGAATCGTCGCGGATTTATCGGAACGAAGAGTGGTGATTGAGGCAGGCAAACAAGTCGGGCCTCTAAAGCCCGCGACCCGGTACCAAATTACTCATTTTGGCTGAAGCGTCTAACTGCCTAGTTTTTCTGCAACCCTTTGAGGACGCTTTCAAAACCGAGAAATTAAAGCATTGGGTACGGATATATTTCGGTGATTTCCTAGTGGAGACGGTCCTACTTTAATCCAATCTTTACGGATTTCATCCGCGAATGGTTCATATCCAGTATGTCCCCATTTATACATTTCCCTGGCGTCGCGTCGGGCGGCGTCGGATGGGGAACCAACATGAAGAAATATTTGCTCTTTTCCGCAACGGCTGCGGTAACGCTAGTGGCAGCGGCGCAACCGGCTTCAGCGGCGTCGATCATCGACCTGAAGACCGTCAAGCTGACCAACGACGGCTCGACCGGCTTCGGCAGCACCGAACTCGCCGACCTGCGCGCCGCTGCCGACAAGGCGGCCGGCGTGACGTCGCAGATCGATGTTCTGCCCGATATCTTCGGCGGCTCGATCGCCAATTGGACCGCCGAACTGTTTTCCGGAACGCTCAACGTCGCCACGACGGGCTTCTACGACTTCAACTTCACCCCGCTGAACAGCCCGATCGCCGGCTTCGTGAAGATCGACGGCACGATCATCGACCGCGTTACGCTGGGCAGCAACGGCAACGGCTCGAGCCTGAGCGGCTCGACCCTGAGCGCCGGCGCCCATGCGTTCGAGGCGTTCATCGTCAAGAAGGGCGGCAGCACCGGCAGCTTCACCGCCAACGCCAGCGGCACCAACGCGGCATCGCTGACCTTCTCGCCGCTCACCGGCGCGGTGCCGGAACCGGCGACCTGGGCGATGCTGATTATTGGCTTCGGCATGATCGGCGCGGCTGCGCGCTACCGCCGGGGCAGCACCCGCGTCGCGTTCGGCTGACCCGCGTCGGCACGGAAGCTTGGGGGCCGTCGCGGCGCAGCGGCGGCCCTTCGCGCTTCGGTGGTGTGCCGCAGGCGCGTCGTTCAGGAACCGCCAAGGCACGATCTGCGTAGATTGACCTTACGCCCGGTATGGCCGGATGTTTGAGGAGGATTACGCCGATGTTCGCCCGTTTGCTCGCCACCGCCGCCGCCGCGACCGTCCTCGCATCGGCGGCCGCGCCGGTCGCCGCCCAGAGCGGTGCCGACGATGCCCGCTTCGCCGCCGCACAGGCCCGCTTCGATGCCGAACTCGCGCGCTATCGGGCGGAATTCGATCGCTATCGCGCCGCCCGCGGCGGCGGCTACAGCTCGAACGCCGGCCCGGGCGGGTATCGCCAGGCGCCGGTGCCGGGCAGCTACGACCCGCGCTATGCCGACAATGGCGACGATGATCGTTACGAAAATGGCTACGATCCGGCCCGCTATTATCGCTCAGGCGCCAGCTACCGCGAACGCGTGCTGAGCCCGGACGAGCGCGTCTATGCGGGTAACGACGGCCGTTATTACTGCCGTCGCAGCGATGGCACGACCGGGTTGATCGTCGGCGGCGCCGCGGGCGGCCTGCTCGGCAACGTCATCGACGGCGGCCACAGCCGCATCGTCGGCACGCTGCTTGGCGGGGCCGCCGGCGCACTGGCCGGCAAGGCGATCGATCAGAACCAGTCGGACATCCGCTGCCGCTGATCGCCGACCGATGGCCGTCGGGTGTGTCTAGGCCCGCTCGACGGCGAGCAAGGTCAGGCCGGCATATTTCTCCTGCGCCGGATCGTAGAGCGTGCTCGGGAAGAATGGCCGATCCTCGACGATGGTCGGCGCGCCGAGGCCGTCGAGCTTGAACGTGCCCATCTTCTCCTCGCGCGGCGGCTTGCCGTCCCGCTCCAGCGTCACCGCGTCCAGATAGATTTCGCCATGGCGCGTGAACAGGATGTGCGGGGCGAGCAGCACCGCACCGCGATTGTAGGTGGCGGTGATCGCCCGCATCCGGACGATCGCTTCGAACAGGGTCGGCATCGGGCCGCTGGGGGTCGGCTCGCCTGCATGGGGCTCAGTCATCGGCATCGCTCTAGCCAAGGTCGCTGCAGTGCAGCAAGAACGCTTTACGCAACGCTGCGTTCAACGTTCGCAATCGGAGAAGGAACGCGACGATGAGCGATACGGCAGAAAAGACCGATCCCGCACTATGGGAGACGGTCAAGGCGGAGGTCACCGCCGGTGCTAAGGGCGGCCGTAAGGGCCAATGGTCGGCGCGCAAGGCGCAGATGGCGGTTGCCGAATACAAGAAGCGCGGCGGCGGCTACAAGGGCGGCAAGGACCCGCACAATTCGCTGCACGAATGGACCGAGGAGGATTGGGGCACCAAATCGGGCGCGGAGAGCGGCAAGACCGGCGAGCGCTATCTGCCGAAGAAGGCCCGCGAGGCGCTGAGCGACGAGGACTATGCCCGCACCACCGCCAAGAAGCGCGCCGACACCAGGAAGGGCAAGCAGTTCTCCGCCCAGCCCGACGACATCGCCGACAAGGCCCGCCCCTATCGCGACCACCGCAGCAAGTCTGACCTGTACGAAGAAGCGAGGAAGCGCGGCATCAAGGGCCGCTCGACGATGACCAAGGCGGACCTGGTCAAAGCGCTGGATCACGGGTGAGGTCCGGGCCGAACCCCACCCTCGCTGATAACTGACGGCGAGAACCGATGTCGTCAGCCGGGTTTGAGACGAGGTGACGAGAACCGCATTACCTATTTGGACGCCGTCTGTCCGCCATTGGCGGGACCGAGCAGCTTCTGCGCGAAATAGGTCATCTGCAGCGCCTGCAGCCGCGCGCCCTGCTCGATGTCCGCATCGCCCGAATGGCCGCCCGCCGTGTCCTCGTAGAACAGATAGGGCAGATGATATTCCTTCAGCCGTGCCGCGAACTTGCGGGCATGCTGCGGGCCGACCCGGTCGTCCTTGGTCGTCGTCCAGATATAGGGCTCGGGATAGGCGACGCCCTTCCTGATGTTCTGGTAGGGCGAGATGGTCTGCAGGAATGCCTTTTCCGCCGGCACCGAGACCGAACCATATTCGTCAACCCAGGATGCGCCCGCCGCAATCTGTTCGTAGCGGATCATGTCGAGCAACGGCACTTGGATCGTCACCGCTTTCCAGAGGTCGGGATGCTGGTTGAACTCGACGCCCATCAGCAGGCCGCCGTTCGATCCGCCATAGATGCCCAGCTTCTGCGCGCTGGTCAGGCGCCTTGCGAACAGATCCTTGGCGACGCTGGCGAAGTCGTCATAGATCACCTGCCGCTTGGTCTTGCGGCCGGCATCGTGCCACGCCGGGCCGAATTCGCCGCCGCCGCGGATGTTGGCGAGGACATAGGAGCCGCCCTGCTCCAGCCACAATTTGCCGGTGATCGCCGAATAGCTCGGCAGCATCGGCAGCTCGAATCCACCATAGGCGGTCATGATCGTCGGCGTGCTGCCGTCGAGGCGGATGCCCTGCTTGTGGACGATGAAATAGGGCACCTTGGTACCGTCGGTCGAGGTCGCCTCATGCTGTTCGACGACCAGCCCGGTGGCGTCGAACTTCGCCGGCAACGTCTTCACCGCCGCCCCTGCCCGCGCCGCCGCCGCATCGAGCGGCAGCAGGGTGGTTGGCGTCAGGAAGCCGGTGACCGTCACATAGGCATGGTCGCTCTTGTCGTCGGCGCTCGCTACGCCCAGCGACGCATTGTCGGGCAGGGTCACCGGCCGCGCCGTCCAGCCGCCCTCCCCCGGCGTATAGACCGCCGCCCGCCCGCGGACGTTGTCGTTGTAGATCAGCACCAGCCGATCCTTGGTCGTCACCACCTCGTCGACCGACTGGCGCGGATTGGGCGCGAACACCACCGTCGGGTTCAGCGTCCCCCTCTCGACATCGGCGAGCGGCACGGACGCGATCGCCCCGGCCGGCACCTTGCCCCACGGGTCGCTGGTGCGGAACAGCACCTGGCCTTGCACCATGCCTTCCGGGAAGGTGCGCGCCGGGATGTCGAGCTTGCGCGTCCCCGCCGGCGTCCAGACATAGGTTTCACCGCCGAAGAAGGTCGTGCGCCGCGTGATCGCCACCAGCCGATGACCCTGGCCGTCGGTGATCACCCCGGCATAGGTGCCGAGCTGGTCGCTCGGCTGGCCGCGATAGATTTCGGTCGCCGCGTCCAACGGCTGGCCGCGCTTCACCATCTTGACCACGAACGGATAGCTCGACGCGGTCATCGTCCCCGCGCCCCAATCGCGGCTGACCAGCAACGTATCCTTGTCGAGCCAGCTCGCGCCCTGCTTGGACTTGGGCAGGGCGAAGCCATTCGCGACGAACTGGCCGGTGGCCAGGTCGAACTCGCGATAGCTGATCGCGTCCTCGCCGCCCTCGGACAGCGCGACCAGGCACAGCCGCTCCTCAGGCTGCAGGCAGGTTGCGCCCTTCCACACCCACTTTTTTCCCTCCGCCTTCGACAGCGCATCGAGGTCGAGGACGGTCGTCCAATTTGGCTGCGGGCGGGCGTAATCGGCCTCGCTGGTCCAGCGCCAGATGCCCTGCGGATGATCGGCATCGCGCCAGAAATTGTAGATACGGCCGTACATCTGGCTCGGCATCGGGATCCGGTCCTTCGCCGCGGCGATCGCCAGCGCCTGTTGGTAGAAGGTCTGGTAGCGCGGATCGTGCTGCAGCCGGGGCAGCGTGCGGGCATTCTCCGCCTCCACCCAGGCGAGCGGCTTGGCGCCGTCCTTGTCCTCAAGCCAGATGTACGGATCGCTATCGTTCGTCATCGGTTTGCTCTGCGCGAGCGCGGGCGCCGCGGCAAGCATCGAGGTGGCGATCAGCAACGCGCGAAACAGCATGGAGTCCCTCCCAGGTCAGGCAGCCAGCTTGGCCGCGAACGGGCGTGAGCGCAATCCGCAGTCCGTCGCCGGAGACGGTCTGCCGCTGCCGCGGCGTTATCTGGCGATCGGTGCGATTTCCGCCGGAACCGCGTTGACGATCATCGACGGCGGCATCGCCACCGTCGCGCTGCCGACGATCGCGCGCGACCTGCACGTGTCGAGCAGTGCGGTGGTCGCGGTGGTCACCGTCTATCAGCTCATCCTCGCGATGATGATCCTGCCCTTTGCCGGCCTTGGCGACCGGTTCGGGCTGAAACGCACCTACCAGTTCGGCCAGATCGTCTTCACCGTCGCCACCTTGCTCTGCTTCTTTGCGCGAAGCCTACCGTTCCTGCTGGTCGTGCGGGCGGCGCAGGCGCTGGGCGCGGCGGCGGCGCTCAGCGTCTCGTCGGCGCTGATCCGGTCGATCTACCCGGCGAAGCAGCTCGGCCGCGGCCTCGGCATCAATTCTGTGGTGGTGTCGAGTTCGGCCGCACTGGCGCCGACGCTCGGCGGCCTGGTGCTGTCGATCGCGCCCTGGCCCTGGGTCTTCGCCAGCGCCGTGCCCTTCGCCATCCTCAGCCTCGCGCTCGGCCGGGCGCTGCCCGCGCCGCGGCTGCGCGACGAGCCGTTCGACGTGCTCGGCGCGGTCATGTGCGCCAGCATGATAGGCCTCGTCATCGGCGGCGCGGAAAGCGCCGTGCATGGCGACAGCCCGGTCGTTTCGGCGGCGATCGTTGCACTCGGCATCGGCATTGGCGCGATTTTTATCCGCCGCGAACGCGGTGAGGCCAAGCCGATCCTACCGATAGATCTGCTCGGCCGCCCGGTGATCGCACTGTCGGTGGTCGGCGCCTATACCGCCTTCACCGCCTCGATGACGCTGCTGCTGTCGACGCCCTTCCGGCTGCAACATGAATTCGGTTTCGCCGCGGCGGAGGTCGGCGCGATGATCGCGCCCTGGCCGCTGACCAACATGATCGTCGCGCCGCTCGCCGGCTGGCTTTCGGATCGCGTTCCGGCCGGCATCCTCGGCGGCATCGGCATGGCGGTGTCGATCATCGCGCTGGTGCTGATCGCCCTGCTCCCGGCGCATCCCGGCTATGTCGACATCGCGTGGCGGATGGCGCTGTGCGGCTCGGGCTTCGGCCTGTTCCTGCCGCCCAACGCCCGGCTGATCATCGGTTCCGCGCCGCGCGAGCGGGCCGCGGCGGCGGGCGGCCTGGTCGGCACCGTCCGCCTTGTCGGCCAAACCTCTGGCGCGACCCTGGTCGCCGCACTGCTGGCGCTCGGCATCGGCGGCGGCGCCACCCCGCCGCTGATCGCCGCCGGTCTCGCGCTCGTCGCCGGCCTGTGCAGCCTCGCCCGCCTCCGCCCCTCGATCCGCAATCCGCGCAGCGACGAGGCGGAGGACGAACAGCCCGGCACGCAGGTGTCGCGCTAGATCTTCACGCTGGCGCCGAGCAACACGGTGCGGGGCGGCTGGACGAAGACATAGCCGGAGGCGAGGAACCCCCAGCTCGCACGGTCGGAAAGGTTGTCGACCTCGGCGCGCAACGTCACCGGCGTGCCGTTCGGCTTCACCACATAGCTCACACGCGCGTTGACCAACGTCACCGACGGGACGCGGAAGCTGTTGACGTCATTGCCCCACAGGCTGCTGCTGTGCTGCGCCTCCAGCGTTGCCTTCAGGTCGGGCAGAGCCGATGGCTGCTCGCTCAGCTGTACCGTCTCCTTCAGGCCGGGCACGCCCTCGACCGACTTACCCTGTAACAGCGGGTCGGTGCGGCGATAGACGGCGCGCTCGACGGCGATGCTGTCCGCCAGCACCAGTCCGAGCGGCAGTGACACGCGCGCCTCCGCCTCTATCCCCTCGTAGCGTTGCTGCCCGTCGGAGACATAGACGCGTGCCGCATCGGCATATTGCGCCCCGCGATCGATCCGATACGCCGCGGCGGAGACGGACCAGCCCGCTCGATCGATCTTGATCCCGGCCTCGACCTGCTGCGACTTGACCGGCGGCAGGGTCTCGCGCGCATTGACATAGGTATCGGGCACGGTGATCCCGCTCTCCAGCGCCTGGACGTAGCTCAGGTACAGCGTCGCGTCCTGCCACGGGTGATAGAGCAGCGCGGCGACCGGCGTGACCGGAGTCTTGGCATAAGGCTTGTGGACCCCTTTCTTGCTGATCTGGTCCTCGGCGAAGCGGCTGGCGCGCAATCCGGCGATCAGCGACACCCGGCCGAGGGTCAGCGTGTCGCTGGCGAATAGTCCGCCCTGTGTTGAACGATAGTTGTGATAGACGCCGCCGGTAAACTCGGTCGGATAGGCGATCGGTACCACCGCCGCATAAAGGTTCTCCGTCCCGACCAGCGCGGAGACGCGGCTCAGCGGCAGATATTTGTTTAGCCGTTGCCAGTTGGTCCCTAGCGTCAGTTGATGGCGTATAGCGCCGGTCGCGAAATGCCCCTCCTAATAGAGCTGCACCTGATTGTAGCGCGACCACGATCGAGGATTGGTCGACAGGAGCGGCTGATAATCGCCCGCCGGATTGGTCAGCGACATCCATTCCGACTTGTAGGTCCGCCAATCCAAACTGTTGCTGTAGGCGGGGTGCGCCGTCCAACGGGGCGTCACCGCCCAACTGAGGCCGGTGCCGCCGTAGAAGGCGTGGCTGGTGAAGAAGAGGTCTGGATAAGCGGCCAGATTGGTCCGTCCGCTCACCGGTCGCGGCAGATGGTCGGCGCCATAGGCGTCGGGATCATTGATGAAGAAATCCTGCGTCCCGCCGCGGATGCGCCGATCCTGATAGATGAGGTCGCCGGTCCAGGTCAGCGCGTCGGTCAGCCGCGTGTCGAGGCCGAGCGAAGCCGAATAACGCTGGACATGCGAGCCGCTGTACGTCTCGCCGCGCTCATGCGTTGCATTGAGGCGATAGCCGAAGCCGCCGGCGATCGGGCCGCCGAGATCGACATGTTCCGATAGGATGGTGTCCGACGAGGAGCCGATATCCGCGCTGGCGAAGGCCGCTGGTGTCGACCGCTTGGTCCGATAGTCGATCAGCCCGCCCGGCGCGTTGAAGCCGTAGAGGAAGCCCGATGCCCCCTTCAACAGTCGTATGCTCTCGAAGGATTCGAGCGGCAGCTCGACCGTCGTCATGTAGAACGGGTCGCCGTTGATCCGATAGCCATTATAGTCGTCGAGTGGAATGCCGCGCACGGTCTGCGAATAGGCGTTGAACGTGTAGGTGTCGCCGTTGGCGACAACGGACACATCCTGCGCGAAGACGCGGGCAAGTGATTTGACCTGCCGCTCCGCCAACTCCTCGGCACCGACCACATGCACCGAAAACGGCGTGTCGAGGATCGACCGCGTGCCGAGCGCTCCGCCGTCCGCGGCCCGCCGCTCCGCCGCCGTGCTGACGACGATGTCGGTGCGGTCCTGGTCGACGGGGTCGCCGGTGGATTGCACCTGCGCGACGGCGGGCTGCGCCAGCGCCAGAGCGGGTAAGGCCAGCCAGCAAGGACGGGTCATAAACTTCTCCGATATCCGACTCTGTCAGTAGGGTATCGGTGGCCTATCTGCGACGCAGTCGTCATTTAGTCCGATAAAGACCTATCTTACATCTTGAGGCTTGGCTCCCCAGGCAGGAGATCGTCCGCGGTGTGCCCCGGCGCGGCGACAGGAGCGTGATGCCGCGGAACTACCGTTTTTGGATCTGTTAAGGCACAGGACGACAGCTCAGCACGAAGGCGTCGCGCCAAAATCGCTGCTTCCTCGAATGGCTGTCCTACAACGTTCCCCGCTGATAGATATAAGACGCCATCGCCGCGCCTGCTCTTTGAACCGTTGAGATCAACCATCGAATGCCGGTCACGCACAGGACCGCACAATCGCACGTTCAGGCGTCAATTCTGTCAAGACTCACCATCGCAAGGAGGGGGCCGCCAACGGTGTCGACCGCCGCACAGCCCCCTCGCCGGCTCAGAACACCGCCTTGGCGATCGGCTCACCCATCATCTGCTGGCGGACCAGCGGGATCGGCGGGCCGCCGTAGCTGAGGAACTGGTCGTGGAACGCCTTCCACGCCTTGCGGCCGCCGCGGCTGGCGGTCCAGTCGGCACGCAGCTTGCGGATCATCAACTTGCCCATCGTATAGTTGAGATAGGCGGGGTCGTAGGTGCCGCGTGCCGCCTGCTGCCGCGAATTGCCTTCGTCCTGATAGCATTGCTCGCGGAACATCTTGAGGCTCTGGTCCTGCGTCATGCCGCGCGCATGCAGCCCGATCGCCGACAGGAAGCGGCAGTCGCGCAGCAGCGCGTTGCTGATCTGCCCGACGTGCGTCTCGGCATCGCCGTTGTTCAGCCCCGCCTCCCACATCATCTCCTCGGCATAATGCGCCCAGCCCTCGGCGAAGGCATAGCCGACGAACAGCCGGCCGAAGAGCGACGGCGAGCGGTTGGCGTGGAGGAACTGGACGAAATGGCCCGGCATCACCTCATGCACCGAGGTGAACAGCAGGTCCGCCTTGCCCGGCACGAACGCGTCCTGCGTCTTCTTGTCCCACGCCGGATCGGGCGGCGAGATGTAGTAGACCGAGGGGATACCCTTATCGAACGGCCCCGGCGGATCGATATAGGCGCTGTTCTGCCGGTTGTAGGGCGGGCTTTCCTCGACCTTCGCCTCCTCCGTCCCCGGGATGGTAACGAGGTCGTTCTTGATGACGAAGGCGCGCAGCGTCGGAATTTGGCGCCGCGCCTCGGCCACCGGGCCGTCCGGCGCCTTGTTGGCGCCCATCTTGTCGATGCACTGGGGGATCGTCTGCCCGGGCGCAAATTGCGCACAGGCCGCGGCGAGCGCCTGCTGGTTGCGCTTCAGGTCGGCGCGCCCCGCCGCCTCCAGCGTTGCGAGCGGCGTGTCGACGCCCTCCGTCGCCGCAATCATGCGCTGGAAGCGATCGGCGCCGAGCGCGAAATTGCCGGTCGCGCTGCCCTTTTGGCTCGCCACCCAGCCGCCGAGATCGCGCATCGCCTTGCTGGCGTTGGCGGCGGCGACGTCGAGCTGCCCCTGCAGGTTCGCGTCCTTGACCCCGGCAAACGCCTTTTTCGCATCGCCGACGTAATAGTCGGCGAATCCGTTGAAGCCGGCGGTGCCATAATCGACGAAGGACCGCGGCATCGGCGTCTTCAGATTGGCGCGAATGTTGGCGACCGCATCGGGGACGCGGTTGAGGAAGGCGATCAGCGCCTTCATCCGCGTCGGCGCATCGGCATAGGGGCGCGCGATATAGACGTTGGGATCGAGCCCGCCGCCGACATAATAGGCCGGATTGGTATGCGGCTGGTCGGCATCCTCCAGCCAGAACAACTTGCCGCGCGCGACCTGCACCAGATAGTCGCGCTCGAACCGCTCTTCCGGTTTCAGATCGGCGTCGGCGAACCCCTTCGCCTTGTCGATCGCTTGATGCAGGAAGTCGCTCTGCCGCTTCAGCCCCGCGGCGCTCCAGTCGGGCAGCTGGCCGTCGAAATCGTGCCGGCCCTGATAGACGGCATTGGCCGGATCGAGCTTGAACCAGCCTTCGATGAAGCCGTCGCGGAACTGCGCCCAGCGGCTCTTCGCCATGCCGGCCGGCGCCGCCGTCGGCGCCGCTGCGGCGCTCTGATTGTTGTCCGCCTCATGCACGTTCACCTGACAGGCCGCCGTCGCCATCGCGAGCGCCGTCAGGGATGCCGCTACCCTCAACCGCATATCGTCTCCTGATTCGTATCGCGGCGGATGCTGGCACCGTTGGTACGGTTGCGCCAGCCCGGCGGCGGGAACGGCGGCGAGGACGGGCTCGTTGAAGCGGAGGGCGGTAAAGCCATGGAGAGATTGCAATGCCTTACGTCAAGACGCGCGACGGCACCGACATCTACGTCAAGGATTGGGGCGAGGGCCGCCCGGTCGTGCTGCTGCACGGCTGGCCGCTGTCCGCCGACAGCTGGGACCCGCAGATGATAGCGCTGGCCGACGCCGGCTTCCGCGCCATCGCCTATGACCGTCGCGGCTTCGGCCGTTCGGGCCAGCCGTGGAACGGCTATGACTATGATACGCTGACCGACGACCTCGCCGACGTGCTCGAGGCGACGGGCGCGACCGACGGCGTCACGTTGGTCGGCTTCTCGATGGGTGGCGGCGAGGTCGCCCGCTACATGAGCCGCCATGACGGCAAGGGCGTCGCCGCCGCCGGCCTGATCAGCTCCGTCGTGCCCTACATGCTGAAGACCGACGACAATCCGCACGGCACGCCGGAGGAAACGCTGCAAGGCATCGGCGACGGCATCAAGCAGGACCGCGCCCACTTCTTCCGCCACACCTTCTTCAAGCAGTTCTTCGGCGTCGGCTATATCAGCTCGCCGGTCAGCGACGAGGTGCTCGACTGGGCGACGGCGACCGCGATGATGGCGGGGCTGAAGCCAACTTTGGCCTGCGCGGAATCGTTCGGCCATACCGATTTCCGACCCGATCTCGCCGCCTTCCGGGTGCCGACGCTGATCATCCACGGCACCTCTGACCAGACGGTGCCGATCGACGCCGCCGGCCGGGCCGCGGCGGTTGGCATCGCGGACAGCCAGCTGGTCGAATATGACGGCGCCCCCCACGGCCTGTTCGCCACCGAGGGCGACCGGCTGACCAGCGATCTGCTGACCTTCCTGGGGCGCTGAACAACATACCGTCATCCCCGCTCAGGCGGGGATGACGAAGGCGGTGGTGACGTCTTGCCTGCTGCCCCAACCCGACTACAGTCCCGCCGCCCTGCCACCCGATCCCTGGAAGCGTCGATGACCGATCCCGAAATCTACCCGATCACCGGCGACTGGACGGACGCCAGCCTGACGCCCAAGCGCTACACCGACCTGTACGAAGCGGCGGCCAACGATCCGGGCGGCTTCTGGCTCGACCAGGCGAGCAAGCGGCTCGACTGGGTCACGGCGCCGACCATCGCCGGGGACTGGTCGTTCGCCAAGGCGGATTTCCACATCAAATGGTTCGAGGACGGCGTGCTCAACGTCGCGGCCAATTGCATCGACCGGCACCTCGCCAAGCATGGCGATACCGTCGCGATCATCTGGGAACCCGACGAACCGTCGGAAGAGCCGCGCTACATCACCTACAACCAGCTCCACCAGGAGGTCTGCCGTTTCGCCAACGTGCTGAAGGGGCAGGGCGTCGGCAAGGGCGACCGCGTCACCATCTACATGCCGATGATCCCGGAGGCGGCCTATGCGGTGCTCGCCTGCGCCCGGATCGGCGCGATCCATTCGGTGGTGTTCGGCGGCTTTTCCGCCGACGCGCTCGCCGGCCGGATCGAGGATTGCGGCTCGACCATCGTCGTCACCGCCGACGAGGGCCGCCGCGGCGGCAAGCGCATCAAGCTCAAGGCCTGCGTCGACGAAGCCGCGGCGCGCGCACCGACGCTGGAGCGCGTGATCGTCGTCAAGGCGACCGGCGCCGATGTGGCGATGACCGATCGCGACATCTGGTATCATGAGGCCGCCGCCGCGGTCGGCACCGATTGCCCGGCCGAGCCGATGGGCGCCGAGGATCCGCTGTTCATCCTCTATACCAGCGGCTCGACCGGCAAGCCGAAGGGCGTCCTCCACACCAGCGGCGGCTATTTGCTGTGGGCGAGCATCACGCACCAATGGTCGTTCGACTATAAGCCCGGCCAGGTCTTCTGGTGCGCCGCCGACATCGGCTGGGTCACCGGCCACACCTACATCCTCTACGGTCCGCTCGCCAATCGCGCGACGACGCTGATGTACGAAGGGCTGCCCAACTGGCCCGATGCCAGCCGCATCTGGCAAGTGGTCGACCGGCACAAGGTCCACGCGCTGTTCACCGCCCCCACCGCGTTGCGCGCGCTGATGAAGGAGGGCGACGATTTCGTGACGCGGACCGATCGCTCGAGCCTCAAGGTGCTCGGCTCGGTCGGCGAGCCGATCAATCCGGAGGCGTGGCGCTGGTATCACGACGTCGTCGGCGGCGGCCGCGCCCCGGTGGTCGACGCCTGGTGGCAGACGGAGACGGGCGGCATCATGATCGCCCCGCTGCCCGGCGCGATCCCGATGAAGCCGGGTTCCGCGTCCAAGCCACTGCCCGGCGTCACGCCGCAGCTGGTCGACGAGAAAGGCTCGCCGCTGGTCGGTCAGGCGGAGGGCAATCTCTGCATCATCCAGAGCTGGCCGGGCCAGATGCGCACCGTCTGGGGCGACCACGATCGCTTCTTCCAGACCTATTTCACCACCTACGAGGGGAAGTATTTCACCGGCGATGGCTGCCGCCGCGACTCGGACGGCTATTACTGGATCACCGGCCGCGTCGACGACGTCATCAACGTCTCGGGCCACCGGATGGGTACTGCCGAGGTCGAGAGCGCGCTGGTGCTGCACGAGGCGGTCGCGGAGGCCGCAGTCGTCGGCATGCCGCATGACGTCAAGGGTCAGGGCATCTACGCCTATGTCACGCTCAACAGCGGGCAGCAGCCGACGGACGATTTGCGCGACACGCTGAAGCAATGGGTCCGCCGCGAGATCGGCCCGATCGCCACGCCCGACAAGCTACAATTCGCCCCCGCCCTGCCCAAGACGCGCTCGGGCAAGATCATGCGCCGCATCCTTCGCAAGATTGCGGAAGGCGATACGGGCAGCCTCGGCGACACCTCGACGCTGGCCGATCCGGCGGTGGTCGACGATCTGGTGGCGAACCGCATCTGACCTACTCTCTACCGCTGGCGAAGGGGTCGGGGTCGGCCCCCAAGCCCGCTGATGCCCCGTCGTCATTTCCGCGAAGGCGGGAATCCAGAGACGCTGACGTAGCGGCCGACCGAGTAACCGGCATGTCTGGATCCCCGCCTACGCGGGGATGACGATCGGGCCGCCCTTGGCGAAGTTTCGACGCTGGCATTGACGGCCAGGATCGATGATCTGGCGGCGAACCGGACCGACCGCTCACCTGCTCTTCGGTCAAACCCGAGGCGCAGTCATCGCGCGCCCTCGTCGACGTCCGCCTCCTCCTCCGCGCCGACGCCGTCGTCGAGCGCCGCCTCGTCGCAGGCAAGATCCTCGGCATCCTCTGCGAAGATGCCGAACCGCGCCGCGACGTCGGGCGCGTAGCGCAGCAGATCGGGCCGCAGCTTCAGCAAGCTCAGATCCTTGGCCTTGCCCTCCATCATCACGTCGAACACCAGCCCTTCGGCATCGCGCATGAAGCGGGCGAATTCGAACGGGTTGGTGAAGTCGGCATGGCCCGTCCACACCGGCGGGCGCAGCACGGTCTTGATCCGCGCATTGTCCTTCACCGGTGCCTTGGTCACCTCGCCCTTGCGGACCGCCATGCCGGTCGCGCGCTGCTGTGCGGTGATCTTCTGCTTCACCTCGCGCATTTCGGTACGCGGGCTGGAGAAGTGGATTTTCGGTCGGACGCCCTCGGGCCAGCTCGCCATGAACCGCTCCAGCGTATCGCGCATCTCCAGTCGCTCCGCGTTGAGGCACCAGAAATGCTGGTAATCGAAGATCAGGCGAACACCGGTCCGCTCGTAAATCCAGAGCACGTCCGCGGCGGAGAAACGCAGATCGTCATTCTCCAGCACCAGCCGCCGCCGGACATGATCGGGGCATTGCTCCCAGCCCGCGATCCAGCGCGCCCGGCTCGCCTCGCGATCGTCGTAGACGCCGCCGACATGGGTGACGACCACCGCCTCGTCGTCGAGCTCCATCCGCTCGAGCATTTCCGACTGGCTGGCGAGGTCCCAGATGCTCTTCTTGGTCAGCGCCGCATCGGGGCTGTTGAGCAGGACATATTGCGACGGGTGAAACGACAGCCGGATGTCGAGCGCCCTCGCCTTGGCGCCGAATGCCTTCAGCTCCGCGTCGCTCTCCGCGACCATGTCATGGAACTGCGGCAGGTCGGGATGCGTCGCATAGGGTGCGAGGTCCGACGACAGCCGGTACATGTGCAGATCCTCGGCGGCGAGATAGTCGAGGATGCGGTCGACCTCCTCCAGCGACGCCTTGAGGTGCGGCCCCTTCTGCCAGCGGCGGGTGTCGTTGCTCTTGAAGTCGGGCCGGCCCATCACCTTGACGGGAAAGCCGAGCCGCAATGGGCGATCGGGATCGGTCATCAGAGGCAAACGAGCGTTGCCGCAAGCGGTTGCGCACCATGATTGCGCCGCCTACCCGTCGCCCCGGACGTGTTCCGGCATGACGGACGCAGAGGAAGGAGACGCCATGACGATCGCGAACAGGCTCGGCTGGATCGCTGTCGCGCTACTCGGCGCCGGCGCGCTCGGCCTCGTCGCGCTGGGCCGCGGCGAGAGCGTCAACGCGCTGTGGATCGTCGTCGCAGCGGTCTGCGTCTATCTGGTCGCCTACCGCTTCTATTCGCTCTACCTTGCGAAGGTGGTCGTCGGGCTCGATCCGGCGCGGCCGACGCCCGCGGCGCGCCACCCGGACGGACTCGACTTCGTGCCGACCGACCGCCGCGTGCTGTTCGGCCATCATTTCGCCGCCATCGCCGGCGCCGGGCCGTTGGTCGGCCCCGTCCTCGCCGCGCAGATGGGCTATCTGCCGGGCATGCTGTGGATCCTCGCCGGCGTCGTGCTTGCCGGCGCGGTGCAGGACTTCATGGTGCTGTTCATCTCGATGCGCCGCGACGGTCGCTCGCTGGGCGAGCTGATCCGCATGGAGATGGGCGCGGTGCCCGGCACCGTCGCGCTGGTCGGCGCCTTCGCGATCATGGTCATCATCCTCGCCGTACTCGCCTTGATCGTCGTGCGCGCGCTGGCCAACAGTCCCTGGGGCCTGTTCACCGTCGCCGCGACCATCCCGCTCGCGCTGCTGATGGGCATCTACACGCGCTGGATCCGGCCGGGACGGATCGGCGAGGTGTCGCTGCTCGGCCTTGTCGGGCTGATCCTCGCCATCGTCTACGGCCGCGATGTCGCCGCCTCCGCCAGCCTCGCGCCGCTCTTCACCTACACGCCGGTACAGCTCTGCTGGATCCTGATCGGCTATGGCGCGATCGCCTCGCTGCTCCCCGTCTGGCTGCTGCTCGCACCGCGCGATTATCTGTCGACCTTTCTCAAGATCGGCGCGATCGCGGCGCTGGCGGTCGGCATCGTCGTGGTGATGCCCGACATGCGCATGCCGGCGCTGACCCGCTTCGTCGACGGCAGCGGCCCGGTCTGGTCGGGATCGCTCTTCCCCTTCCTGTTCATCACCATCGCTTGCGGTGCGGTTTCCGGCTTCCACGCGCTGATCGCCAGCGGCACCACACCCAAGCTGATCGCCAGCGAAGGCGATGCGCGCTTCATCGGCTATGGCGCGATGCTGATGGAAAGCTTCGTCGCGATCATGGCGCTGATCGGCGCGTCGATCATCGATCCGGGCGTCTATTTCGCGATGAACAGCCCCGCGGCGGTGGTCGGTACCGACGCCGCCAGCGCCGCCGCTGCGGTAACGGCGATGGGCTTCCCGATCGACGCCGCCGCCCTCGCGCAGACCGCGCGCGACGTCGGCGAGACGACGATCATCAGCCGTGCCGGCGGCGCCCCGACGCTGGCGGTCGGCATGGCGCACATTTTCAGCCGGATCATCGGAGGCCGCGAGATGATGGCCTTCTGGTACCATTTCGCGATCCTGTTCGAGGCGCTGTTCATCCTGACCGCGGTCGATGCCGGCACCCGCGCCGGGCGGTTCATGCTGCAGGATCTGATCGGCCTCGCCGTCCCGTCCTTCTGCAACGCGACCTCGTTCGTGCCCGGCCTCGTCGGCACCGGCCTGTGCGTCGCCGCCTGGGGCTTCTTCCTCTACCAGGGCGTCACCGACCCGCTCGGCGGGGTGAACACCTTGTGGCCGCTGTTCGGCATCTCCAACCAGATGCTCGCAGCGGTCGCGCTGCTGCTCGCCACCGTCGTGCTGTTCCGGATGAAGCGCGAGCGCTACGCCTGGGTGACGCTGCTGCCGACCGCCTGGCTGATCGCCTGCACGGTCAGCGCCGGGCTGCTCAAGCTGCTGTCGTCCGACCCGCGCGTCGGCTTCCTCGCGCATGCACGCCGCTTCGCCGATGCGCTGGCGCGCGGCGAAACGCTTGCGCCCGCCAAATCGCTCGCCGAAATGCGCCGCATCGTATTCAACGACCGCGTCGATGCCGCTCTGTGCGCGCTGTTCCTTGCCGTGGTGGCGACGATCATCGTCTACGCCATCCGCACCTGCCTCGCGGCGCGGCGGATGCCGATGCCGAGCGTTACCGAGATTCCGGCGGCGGCATGAGCATCTGGTCGCTCGTCATCGACACCGCCCGTGCGATGGTCGGTCAGCCGTCCTACCGCGCCTATGTCGACCATATGGCCGCGCATCATCCCGACGCGCCGGTGATGACCGAGGCGCAATTCTTCCGCGACCGGCAGCAGGCGCGCTACGGCGGCCGCGGCGGCGGGCGGTGCTGCTAAGCGATCAGCCGATCGCGAGCAGCGCCGCGCAACAGAGCACGACCGCGGTGCCGCTCATCCAGCACAAAGACCGGAAGCTGCACGCGCACACATGGGGATCCATCCATTCCATGGCACCTCTCCATCCCGTTCTGCGACGGTATGGAGCGGAGCCTATCATGACCGGACCGGCACAAAAAGACAGGGATGCCGACTGATTGCCGTGCGTGCGGCCTTCAGCCGTTCGCCGCCTGCGCCTCCGGTTCGTGCGCGCGCACCTGGGCGAGCGCCACCGCCTCCATCTTCGCAAGTTCGCTCAGCGTCGTGTCGAGCGCCTGACGCTGCTGTTCCAGTTCCTCGATCCGCTCGCGGCAACGCCCGGCGAGCGCGCGCATCTGCTCGAGATGCTGCGGATCGGCGTCGTACAGGTCGAGAAATTCCTCGATGTCCTTGAGCGAGAAGCCAAGCCGCTTGCCGCGCAGGATCAGCTGCATCCGCGCGATCTCGCGCCGACGGTAGACGCGCGTCGTGCCGATTCGGCACGGCTCGATCAGCCCGCGATCCTCGTAGAAGCGCAACGTGCGGGGCGTGATGCCCAGCCGATCGGCGACCTCCTGTATCCCCTGAAGTTCGGAACCCTCCTCCATCATCCCTCCGTTACGGCTTATCGCGCCGCTTTTTGCAATTCCTCTTCGACCAGCTCCTTCTTGGACAGCTTGCCGATCAACGTCTTGGGCAAAGTCTCGCGTATCTCGACCTCGCGGGGAAGCTCGATCTTACTCACCTTATCGCGCAGGAAGTCGCGTAGCTCGACGGCCGTCACCGCCCCGGCTTCGGACAAGGTAACGAACGCCTTCGGGCTCTGACCGCGATGCGCGTCGGGTACGCCGATCACCACCGCCTCGGCGACGGCGGGATGTTCGTACAGCGCTTCCTCGATGACGCGCGGATAGACGTTGTAGCCGCCGCACAGGATCATGTCCTTGATCCGGTCGACGATGAACAGATAGCCGTCCGCGTCGAGATAGCCGACGTCGCCGGTGCGCAGCGCGCCGTCGGCGAACGCACCCTCGGTTTCCGCCGGCTTGTGCCAATAGCCGCTCATCACCTGCGGCCCGCGCGCACAGATCTCGCCCTTCTCGCCTTGCGGCATGATCCGCGCCGGGTCCTCGCGATCACGGATCTCGATCGTCGTGCCCGGAAAGGGCAGCCCCGCCGAGCCTTCCTTGTTGACCCCGGCAAAGGGGTTGCAGGTGATGATCGGCGACGCCTCCGACAGGCCATAGCCCTCGACCAGCTTGGCGCGGGTGCGCTGTTCGAACAGGTGGCGGACCTCGATCGGCAAGGGCGCGCCGCCGGAGATGCAGACCTTGATCGTCGACAGGTCCGGCACCTTGTCGTCGCCAAGGTTGGCGAGCGCATTGTAGATCGTCGGCACCGCCGGGAAATAGGTCGGCCGCGTCCGCTTCAACGTGGCGAGCAGCTGCTTCATTTCGAAGCGCGGCAAGAGGATCATTTCCGCCCCGACCAACGTCGAGAAGGTCAGCACGTTGGTCAGCGCGAAGACGTGGAACAGTGGCAGCACGCCGAGCACGCGGTCCTGGTCCGCCGTCTCGCCGCCGACATGGACCAGCATCGCATCGGTATTGGCGACGATATTGGCATGGCTCAGCATCGCCGCCTTGGGCAGGCCGGTGGTGCCGCCGGTATATTGCAGCACCGCGGTCTCATGGGGATCGACGGTGACCGCGGCGGGCGCCCCGCCCTTGGCGATCAGGTCGGCGAAATAGAGATGCGATGCGCTGCGTGGCGCTCGGCCGATCTCCTTGCGCTTGAACAGCCGGTACAAGACCTTCTTCACCGGCGGCAGCGCGTCGGCGATCGGGCAGGTGACGACGTGGCGGATGCCGGTCTCCCCCGCCACCTTCAGCACCCGCGCCTGGATCTCGACGAGGTCGCAGGTGACGATCACCTCCGCCCCCGAATCGTGGATCAGATGCGTCAGCTCGCGCTCGACGTAGAGCGGGTTGACGTTGACGACGATCCCGCCCGCCTTCAGCGTCGCGAAGAACAGGATCGGATAATAGGGCGTATTGGGCAGGCACAGCGCGACCCGCGTGCCCTTGATCACGCCGAGCGCCTGTAGCCCGGCCGCGGCCCGATCCACCTGCGCCGCCAGCGCGCCCCAGGTCGTCGTCGCGCCGAGGAAATCGATCGCCACCCGCGCCGGAAAGCGCCCGGCCGACTGGTCGAGCAACGCGCCCAGCACGCGGGGTCGCTCGATCAGCGGTGCGCCATTCATCACGGCCAGCGCGCGGTGCGCAGGGTCCGCGACGGCATCGCTCGGCATCCCGGTCATGTCTGTCCTCTCGCTTATCGAGCCGGTCGACGCAGCTTGTCGATCCGCCCCACTTGACGTAATGGGAAGCTATCGCACCTATACGGTACTTCGCAAGGCCGACGCAGCACGATTGCTGTATTTCGAGAGGATCCCATGACCAACGTCGTCATCGCCGGTTACGCCCGCTCGCCCTTTCACCTCGCCGGCAAAGGGGCACTCGCCCGCGTCCGGCCGGACGATCTCGCCGCACAGACGATCCGCGGCCTGATCGAGAAGACCGGCGTCGACCCGTCCGCGATCGAGGACATCATCCTCGGCTGCGCTTTCCCGGAGGGCGAACAGGGCCTCAACGTCGCTCGGATGATCGGGTTGCTCGCCGACCTGCCGCTGTCGGTCGGCGGCATGACGGTGAACCGCTTCTGCGGATCGTCGATGAGCGCGATCCATATCGCGGTCGGCCAGATCCAGATCGGCGCCGGAGAGGCGTTCATCTGCGCCGGCCTTGAATCGATGAGCCGGGTGCCGATGGGCGGCTACAACCCCCTGCCCAACCCTGCGCTCGCGAAGAAGAACGCCGGCGCCTATATGGGCATGGGCGACACGGCGGAAAACGTCGCGCAAAAGTATCAGATCACCCGCGCCGAGCAGGACGCCTTTGCGGTGAAGAGCCAGCACAAGGCCGCCGCCGCGCGCGCCGACGGTCGTCTCGCCGACGAGATCGTGCCGATCCAGACCAAGGCCGGCGTGGTCAGCGAGGATGGCACGATCCGCCCCGACACCAATGTCGAGGCGCTCGCCGGCCTCAAGCCCGCCTTCAGCCAGGACGGTTCGGTGACCGCCGGCACCTCGTCGCCGCTGACCGACGGCGCCTCGGCGGTGCTCGTCACCTCGGAGGAGTTCGCCAACACGCACGGCCTCAAGATTCTCGCCCGCATCAAGTCGGTCGGCGTGTCGGGCATCGAGCCGGAGACGATGGGACTCGGCCCGATCAGCGCCTCGCAAAAGGCGCTGGAGCGCGCCGGACTGTCGGTGGCCGATCTCGACGTGGTCGAGATCAACGAGGCCTTCGCCAGCCAGGCGATCGCCTGCATCCGCGACCTCGGCCTCAAGGACGAGACGATCAACAAGGACGGCGGCGCGATCGCCATCGGCCATCCGCTCGGCGCCACGGGCGCGCGCATCGTCGGCAAGGCGGCGGCGCTGTTGGAGCGCGAGGGCGGGAAATATGCCCTCGCCACCCAGTGCATCGGCGGTGGCCAGGGCATCGCCACGGTTCTGGAGCGCGCGTGACATGAGCGACACCATCAAGAAGGTATGCGTGATCGGCGCCGGCGTGATGGGCGCCGGCATCGCCGCGCAGATCGCCAACGCCGGTATCCCGGTGCTGTTGCTCGACATCGTTCCCAAGGACGGCGACGACCGCGACGCGGTCGCCAAAGGCGCGGTCGCCAAGATGCTCAAGACCGACCCCGCCCCCTTCATGTCGAAGGCGGCGGCGAAGCTGGTCGAGACCGGCAATATCGACGACCATCTGCCCCGCGTCGCCGAATGCGACTGGATCGTCGAGGCGATCGTCGAGCGGCTCGACATCAAGCAGGCACTCTATGCCAAGCTCGAACAGCTCAAGCGTCCCGGCACTGCGGTCAGCTCGAACACCTCGACCATTCCGCTTGGGGCTTTGGTCGAAGGGCGGTCGGACCAGTTCAAGGCGGACTTCCTGATCACCCACTTCTTCAATCCGCCGCGCTATATGCGGTTGATCGAGATCGTGCGCGGCGAGCACACCGACCCCGCGGTCGCGGAAAAGGTCGAGGATTTCGTCGACCGCTTCATGGGCAAGCGCATCGTCCGCGCCAAGGACACGCCGGGCTTCATCGCCAACCGCATCGGCACGTATTGGCTCGCCGTCGCGATCAACGCGGCGATGGACCAGGGGCTGACGGTCGAGGAGGCGGACCAGATCGGCGGCCGGCCGATGGGCGTGCCGAAGACCGGCATCTTCGCGCTCGTCGACCTCGTCGGTGTCGATCTGATGCCGCTGCTGTCGAAAAGCCTGTCGTCGACCCTGCCGGCGGGCGACCCCTATTTCGACACCGTCCGGCCGATGCCGCTGGTCGACAAGATGATTGCGGAGGGCTTCACCGGCCGCAAGGGCAAGGGCGGCTTCTACCGTTTCGACAAGGCGACCAAGACCAAGTTCGCGCTCGACCTCGCCACCGGCGACTATCGCCCGGAAGCAAAGCCCGAGAAGCTGCCGTCGGCGGCGGAGAAGGATCTGTCCACACTGATCGCGCTGCCCGGCAAGGCCGGCACCTATGCCTGGGAAATCCTCGGCAAGGTGCTGAGCTATGCCGCGTCGCTGGTCGGCGAGGCGGCGGACGACGTGGTCGCGATCGATGACGCGATGAAGCTCGGCTACAATTGGAAATTCGGGCCGTTCGAGCTGATCGACCGGCTCGGGCCGGGCGCGCTCGCTGACCGCCTGCGGGCGGAGGGCCGCGCCGTGCCGCCGATCCTGGAAACGGCAGGCACGCGGCCCTTCTACCGGGTCGAGAACGGCACGCGCCAGTTCCTCGGCGCGGACGGCGCCTATCATGACGTCGTGCGCGGCGATGGCGTGCTGCTGCTCGAGGACATCAAGCTGCGCAGCGAGCCGCTGCTCAGGAACGGTTCGGCGGCACTGTGGGACGTTGGCGACGGCGTCGCTGCGCTCGAGTTCACCACCAAGATGAACGCGCTCGACGAACAGATCATGCAGCTGATCCAGAAGGCGATTCCCTTGGTGAAGGCGCAGTTCAAGGCGCTGGTCATCTACAATGAGGGGTCGAACTTCTCGGCCGGTGCCAACCTCGGCCTCGCCATGTTCGCGGTCAACATCGCCGCCTGGGGCGAGGTGGAAAAGCTGATCGCCGCCGGGCAGGCCGCGCTCAAGGCGCTGAAATACGCGCCCTTCCCTGTCGTCGCCGCGCCCGCGGGCATGGCGCTGGGCGGCGGCTGCGAGGTCGTGCTCCACGCCGATGCGGTGCAGGCGCATGCCGAAAGCTATATCGGCCTGGTCGAATGCGGCGTCGGCCTGCTGCCCGGCTGGGGCGGCAACGGCGAACTGCTCGACCGGATGGCGAAGGCGCCGATGATGCCGAAGGGCCCGATGCCCGCCGTCGCCAAGGCGTTCGAGACGATCTCGACGGCGCAGGTGTCGAAATCTGCCGCACTGGCCAAGGAAATGATGTTCCTGCGCCCGACCGACGGCCTCACGATGAACCGCGACCGCCTGCTCGCCGATGCCAAGGCCAGGGCGCTGTCGATGGTCGACGGCTATGTCGCGCCGGAAAAACCGACCTTCCGCCTGCCCGGCGAAAGCGGCCGCGTCGGCATCGCGGGCGTCGTCGACGGCTTCCGCAAGAAGGGCATGGCCACGCCCTACGACGCCGTGGTGTCGGACCGGTTGGCGACCGTGCTGACCGGCGGCGATGCCGATCTGGTCGACACGGTGACCGAGGACCAGCTGCTCAAGCTGGAGCGGCAGGCGTTCATGGCCAGCGTCAAGGACGGCCGCACCCAGGCACGGGTCGAGCATATGCTCGAGACCGGCAAGCCGCTGCGCAACTGATAGGATCAAACCGTCATGCCGGACTTGTTCCGGCATCCACGTCTCCGTGAACGCCACGCATGTGTGGTGCACGGACGAGTGGACCCCGGAACAAGTCCGGGGTGACGGGAGGAAGAGGACCAGGACCCATGCAAGTCTACACCGCCCCGTTGCGCGACATGCGCTTCGTGCTGCACGAGCTGTTCGCCGACGATCAGTTCGCCAATCTGCCCGCCCATGCGGACTTCACCCCCGACCTGCTCGACGCGGTGCTGGAGGAAGGCGCACGCATGGCGCAGGAGGTCTTGCTGCCGCTCAACGCCAGTGGCGACCTCGAAGGGTGCCGGCTGGAAAACGGCGTCGTCCGCACGCCCGCCGGCTTCAAGGCGGCCTATGATCAGTTTCGCGAGGGCGGCTGGGCGGCGCTCGCCTCGGCGCCCGAATGGGGCGGCCAGGGCCTGCCGGAAAGCCTCAACAAGCTGGTCGAGGAGATGATCTGTTCGGCCAATCTGTCGTTCAGCCTCTATCCCGGCCTGACCCACGGCGCGACCACCGCGATCGAGGGCCATGCGTCCGAGGATCTGAAGCGGGCCTATCTGCCCAAGATGGTCAGCGGCGAATGGTCGGGGACGATGTGCCTGACCGAATCGCATTGCGGCACCGATCTCGGCTTGCTCCGCACCAAGGCGGTGCCGCAGGACGACGGCAGCTACAAGGTGAGCGGCGCGAAGATCTTCATCTCGTCGGGCGACCACGACCTGACCGACAACGTCGTCCACCTCGTCCTAGGCCGCCTGCCCGACGCACCCGCCGGCGTGCGTGGCATCAGCCTGTTCCTGGTGCCGAAATATCTGCCCGACGCCGCCGGCAATGCGGCCACCGCCAACGGTGTCAGCGTCGCCGGCATCGAGCACAAGATGGGCCTCAAGGCGTCCGCCACCTGCCAGATGGTGTTCGAGGATTCGACCGGCTGGCTGGTCGGCGAACCCGGCAAGGGCCTCGCCGCCATGTTCACGATGATGAACACCGAGCGCGTCTCCGTCGGCATCCAGGGGCTCGGCATCAACGAGATCGCCTACCAGTCGGCAGTCGCCTACGCCAAGGACCGGTTGCAGGGTCGCAGCCTCGCCGGCCCGGCGCGCCCGGACCTGCCCGCCGACCCGATCATCGTCCACCCCGACGTGCGCCGCAGCCTGATGACGATGCGCGCCTATGCGGAAGGGTGCCGCATGCTCGGCCAATGGGCCGCCCGCGCGCTCGATGCGGAAAAGCACGCCGCCGATCCCGAGCTGCGCCAGCGCGCCGCCGATTTCGTCGCGCTCGTCACCCCCGTGGTCAAGGCGCTGTTCACCGACCTCGCCTTCGACGCGGCGAACCATGGCGTCCAGATCCACGGCGGCCACGGCTATATCCGCGAGACCGGCGTCGAGCAGTTCGTCCGCGATGCGCGCATCTGCCAGATCTATGAAGGCACCAACGGCGTCCAGGCACTCGACCTCGTCGGACGCAAGATGCCCGCGCACATGGGCCGCCAGCTCCGCCCCTTCTTCCACGCCGTGTCCAATCTGTGCGAACAGATGGCGGGCGTGCCCGACAAGGCGCTCGCCGGCATGACCGCCGGCCTGCAGCAGGCGTTCGGCGCGTTGCAACTGTCGACCGCGACGATCGCGCAAAAGGGCATGAAGGACCCCGAGGAGGCCGGCGCCGCCGCCACGGACTATTTGCGCCTGATGGGCCTGGTCGGTATCGGCCATTGCTTCCTCAAGGCGGCGAAGATCGCCACCGACCGCCTCGCCGAGGGCAGCGACGATGCCGCCTTTTATCGGGCCAAGCTCGCCACCGCCGGCTTCTTCTTCGACCGCATCCTGCCGCAGGCGACCGCGGCCTTTCTCGCGATCAAGACCGGCAAACGTTCGACCATGGCTCTGGAACTGGAGGCATTCTGACGGTTTTGCAGGGTTGACAGCGCCGCCACCGCGACTAGGCCGGCCGGTGACTGCCGTATAGGGCAGCCGGCTCGCCATTAGGTCGCTCGACTGACCTGGCGTGCCGGTAAGACGATCGCAAGCATGCGGCGTCCAGGACCAAGGTCACTGTTCGCCCCCGCGGCTGTTAGCGGGGGCAATGTCCGGAGAGGAGTTTCATCATGTCCCTGCTTCTGCTTGGCGCCTTGCTCGCCGCCGCCCCGGTCGCCGCCCCGTCTGCGGATTCCGCGATCGGCACCTGGAAGACCGAGACGCGCGGCGGCGTGGTCGAGATCCAGCGCTGCGGTCCGTCGATCTGCGGCCGCCTCGTCACCTCCGAACTGCTGCGCACCCAGCCGGACCTCAAGGACACCAAGAATTCCGACCCCAAGCTGCGCAACCGCCCGCTCAAGGGGCTGCTGCTGCTCAGCGGCTTCAAGGCCGACGGCGACGCGTGGACCGGCGGTTCGATCTACAAGGCCGACGAGGGCAAGACCTACAAGGCCACCGTCACCCCGATCGACGCCAACACGCTCAAGGTGCGCGGCTGCATCTTCGTCCCGCTCTGCAAGACGCAGACCTGGACGCGCCTGCGCTGATCCCTCTTTTTCGATGACAACTAAAGGGTATTACCATGTCTCTGCGTAACAAGGTCGCGCTGACCGCCACCGCTTTGCTCGCCTCGGCCGGCTGGAGCGCCGCCGCGCACGCCCAGGCCTTCTACCTTCAGGAACAGTCCGCCCGCGGCGCCGGTCGCGCCTTCTCGGGCGAGGGTGCCGATACCGGCGCGCAGTCGCTGTGGTGGAATCCGGCGTCGATCGCCGGTATCGACCGCGCCGAAGCGGCGATCCAGGCCGCGGTGATCCTGCCCAAGGGCCGGGTCAACAACAACGGCACGGTGATCTGCCGCCCGGCGGGGGTGAGCTGCGCCAATCCGGCCAATTACCGCCCGGTCGGCGGCGACCAGAGCGCCAAGGATCCGATCAACAACGGCGTGCTGCCGTCGGGCGCGGTCGCGGTGCCGTTCGGCGACAAGGTCGCGGTCGGCCTCGCCGTTACCTCGCCCTATAGCTTCACCACCGATTACGCGCCGACCAGCTGGACCCGCTACAGCGCGCTGCGCACCAAGCTGCAGACGATCGACCTGCAGCCGAGCCTGGCGATCGCGCCGACCGACTGGCTGCGCATCGGCGGCGGCGTCAATGTCGAGCACGTCTATGCCAGCCTCGGCAACGCGCTGCCTAACCTGACCTCGACGACCGACGGGCGCCAGAAGCTGGAAGGCGACGGCTGGGATCTCGGCTGGTCGGCTGGCATGCAGATGCACAACAGCTGGGCGACGATCGGCGTCAGCTACAAGTCCCGGATCAAGCACACGCTGACCGGTGATCTGACGATCAGCGGCCTGGTCGGCCCGCTCGCCGGCCAGAATGCGACGCTCTCCGACCTGAAGGCGACCTTCTACACGCCGGCGCAGACGATCGTCTCGGGTCGCTTCAAGCTCGCCTCGCCGCTGACCTTCAATGCCCAGATCGTGCGCTATAACTGGAGCAAGTTCGACGCGATCCGCCTCGGCTCGCCGCTCAACGTCGCGCTGCCGGAGAATTATCGCGACAGCTGGAGCCAGGCCGGTGGCTTCGACTACGAAGTCTCGCCCGCACTGACCCTGCGCGCCGGCGTGCAGCATGCCAACACGCCGACCCAGAACGGTCTGCGCGACGCGCGCGTGCCGGACGCGGACCGCTGGAACTACGGCGCCGGCGGCACCTTCCAGCTGACCCCGCGGATCGGCATCGACTTCGCCGGCAATTACGTCGACTTCAAGGATGCGACGATCGACCGCGTGACGGCGGCCTATGCCGGCACCGCTGCGCAGACCCCGGTGCTGACCAACGGCACGCTGACCAACGCCCATGCCTTGGTCTTCTCGCTCGGCGCTCACGTCGGCTTCTAAGCACTGAAGGCTCCCCCGGCGGGAGGGGCCTGACACCAAATCCTCCCCGCCCGCGGGGAGGTGGCAGCGCATCGGCGCTGACGGAGGGGGCTTTCCACACGGCGCAACGCGTGCGGACGGCCCCCTCCACCGCCTTCGGCTTGTCTCCCTCCCCGTGCTGTGGAGGATTCCTGCCACCCCCTCGATAAGTCACCCAACCTCCCCTATATCCCCGTCACCGCCGCGACAGACGACGCAACCTCCCGGGAGAGCCGGCCGTTCGGGCTCCGCCACCGTCAGGGATATTTCCGTCCGTTGCAGTTCCATCTCCCCAGCGCCCTCGATCCCCGCCAGTATCTGCGCCCGCGCCGGCGCGGCATCGCCTCCGTTAACGCGGAGGTGCGCGACGGCATCGTGCCTGCCGGCAACGCCATCGCCCAGACGCGCGACGAGGACGACGGCGTCGTCCCGATCCGCAACTACCGCACGGTCGCGCTGATCATCGCGACGGCGATGTTCATGGAGAATCTCGACGCCACCGTGCTCGCCACCGCCCTGCCGACGATGGCCCGCGACTTCGGCGTGCGCGCGCCGGAGATGAGCATCGCGCTCACCTCCTATCTGCTCGCGCTCGCCATGTTTATCCCCGCCTCCGGGACGATGGCTGACCGGTTCGGCGCGCGCACCGTGTTCCGCGCCGCGATCGGCCTGTTCGTCGCCGGCTCGCTGGCTTGCGGCCTTGCCCCGAGTCTGCCGCTGATGGCGGTGGCCCGCTTCGCGCAGGGGATCGGCGGCGCGATGATGATGCCGGTCGGCCGGCTCGTGCTGCTCCGCTCCGTCGCCAAGCGCGACATGGTGTCGGCGATGTCGTGGCTGATCATGCCGGCGCTGATCGGCCCGATCGTCGGCCCGCCGCTCGGCGGCTTCATCGTTACCTATCTCGACTGGCGCTGGATCTTCTGGCTCAACCTGCCGATCGGCATCGCCGGCATCTGGCTGGTCGGGCGGTTCATCGCCGACATCCGCGAGGATCATCCCCATCCCTTCGATCCGGCCGGCTTTGTCCTGTCCGGCATCGCGCTCGGCTGCCTGCTGATGGGGTTCGAGATGGCGAGCCGCAGCGGCGAGGGCCGGCTCGCCGCGACCTTGATCGCCGGTGGGGCGATCGCCGGTGCGCTCTACCTGCGCCACGCCAAGCGCGCCGCCCACCCGATCCTCGACGTCGCGCTGATGCGCGTGCCGACCTTCCGCCTGTCGGTGATCGGCGGCTCGCTGACCCGCATCACCCAGGGCGCACAGCCCTTCCTGTTGCCGCTGATGATGCAGCTCGCCTTCGGCCTGTCGGCGGCGCAGAGCGGCGCGATGACCGTCGCCGGCGCGATCGGCTCGTTCGGCATGAAGGGTGTCGCCCGCCGCATCCTTGCCCGCTTCGGCTTCCGCAACAGCCTGATCGTCATGGGCGTGCTCGGCACGCTCGCCTATGCCACCTGCGGCCTGTTCCGCAGCGACTGGCCGCTGTGGGCGGTGTTCGCCGTGCTGGTCGTCTCCGGCTTCCTGATGTCGTTTCAGTTCACCGCCTACAATACGATCGCCTATGACGAGATCGACAAGGCGCGGATGAGCGCGGCGACCAGTTTCTATTCGACCTTCCAGCAGCTGATGCTGTCGCTCGGCATCTGCGCCGGCGCCACGGCGCTGCACGCGTCGATGGCGTGGAGCGGCCGGTTGCGCCCTGCCTTCCCCGATTTCTCCGTCGCCTTCTGGACGGTGACCGCGATCTCGCTGTGCGCGGTGCTGGTCAACGCCCGGTTCAAGCGGGATGCGGGGGCGGAGCTGACCGGTCAGGCACCGCCGCCGGTGGCAAAGTCCAGCCGTCGGGATCGATCCGCGACTGCATGAAGTCGACGAACGCCGCCACCGCCGGCCGCACCCGCGGCGCCGGCAGGTGGACGGCATGGACCGCCGAATCGGTCGTCCCCTCCCACGGCGCCAGCACCCGCACCAGCCGCCCCTCCGCCAGCAGGTCGCCGACGTCCCAGATCGATCGCAGTGCGATGCCCGCACCGTCCAATGCCAGTTCGCGCACCATCTCGCTCGAATTGGTCGCCACCGCGCTCGGCCGGTCGATCGTCGCCGCCGTACCGGGCGCGACCAGCCGCCACGGCATCTGCCCGTCCGCCGCCAGCAGGCGGTGCGCGGCGAGTGCATCGATCGACGTCGGCACACCCCGTTCGGCAAGATAGCGCGGCCCCGCGCACAGCACGCGCCGGCTCGTCGCCAGCCGATGGCCGACCAGCGGCGGCCTGACCGACGGCGCGATCCGTATCGCCACGTCCACCCCCGCCGACGCCAGATCGACGAAGCCGTCGTCCAGATCGATGCGCAGCGCCACCGCCGGATAGGCGCGCAGGAACGAGCCGAGATGCGGTGCGAGATGCAACCGCCCGAACGACGTCGGCGCACTCACCGTCAGCCGGCCGGCGGGTGCCGCTGTTTCCCCCGCGATCCGCGCCTCCGCCTCGCGCACCGCGGCGCGCACCGGATTCAAATCGTCGCGAAACTGCGCCCCCGCTGGGGTCAACACCAGCCGCCGCGTCGTCCGGTGCACAAGCCGCACGCCCAGCCGCTGCTCCAGCCGCGCCAGCCGTTTCGACGCCATCGCCGGCGAGATGCCGATCGCCCGCGCCGCCGCCGACAGGCTGCCCGCCTCGGCGACCAACGCGAAGAGATCATAGTCGGGATCGAGCGGCATTCTTTCCTCTATGGAACAGGAGCTTCAACATCTTTGCCCCTACCGCACAAGTCGCCGCGACACTATGCTCGCCGTCGCTGAACGAGGGAGGTTCCATGTTGTCGATGGTCGCGCGCGCCGGGCTGCAGGTCGATCCCGGCCTCGTCGCCTTTGTCGAATCGGAGGCGCTGCCCGGCAGCGGTGTCGCACCCGGCACCTTCTGGGACGGCCTCGCCGACCTGTTCGCGCGCTTCACGCCCGACAATCGCGCGCTGCTCGCCGAGCGCGACCGGCTGCAGGCCGCGATCGATGCGCGCTATCGATCCGGCGCCAGCGCCGACGAAGGCTTCCTGCGCGAAATCGGCTATTGCCGGCCCGAACCCGACCCCTTCACGATCGATCCGCAGGGTGTCGATGCCGAGGTCGCCGCGATCGCCGGACCGCAGCTGGTCGTGCCGATCCTCAATGCCCGCTTCCTGCTCAATGCCGCCAATGCTCGCTGGGGCAGCCTCTACGACGCGCTCTACGGCAGCGACGCAATCCCCGGCGCCGCGGCCGGCGGCGGCTACGACCCCGTCCGCGGCGCGGCGGTGATCGCATGGGCCAAGGCGTTCCTCGACGAGGCGCTGCCGCTCGCCGACGGCTCTTGGGCGACGCTGATCGGCGAGCCGATCCTCGCCGACCCGACCGCCTTCGTCGCACGCAGCGACAAGGGCCTGCTGTTCCGCCACCACGGCCTGCATATCGAGGTGGTGATCGACCGCGACCATCCGATCGGTCGGGATGATCCCGCCGGCATCGCCGACGTCGTGCTGGAAAGCGCGGTGACGACGATCTGCGACCTCGAGGATTCGGTCGCGGCCATCGACGGACCGGACAAGGTGTCCGCTTACGCCAATTGGCTCGGCCTGATGCGCGGCGATCTGTGCGCGAACTTCGAGAAGAATGGCCGCAGCCTCACGCGCCGACTCGCCGAAGACCGGACCTATACCGCGCTCGACGGGACGCCGCTGACCCTGCCCGGCCGCAGCCTGCTGTTCGTCCGCAACGTCGGCCATCTGATGACCACCCCCGCCGTCCGCCTCGCCGACGGTTCGGAAGCACCGGAGGGCATCCTCGACGCCGCCGTCACCAGCCTGATCGCGCTCCACGATCTCCGCGGCCCCCGCCGCAACAGTCGCGCCGGCTCGATCTATATCGTCAAGCCGAAGATGCATGGCCCGGAGGAGGCGGCATTCACCGACCGGCTGTTCGACGCGGTCGAGGACCTGCTCGGCCTCGCCCGCCACACGATCAAGGTCGGCCTCATGGACGAGGAGCGCCGCACCAGCGCCAACCTGGCCGCCTGTATCGCCGCGCTGCGCCACCGCATCGTCTTCATCAACACCGGCTTTCTCGACCGCACCGGCGATGAGATCCACACCGCCATGCACGCCGGCCCGGTGATCCCCAAGGCGGCGATGAAGACCAGCGCCTGGATCGCTGCTTACGAGGATCGCAACGTCCAGATCGGCCTTGCCTGCGGGTTCGGCGGCCGCGGCCAGATCGGCAAGGGCATGTGGGCCGCGCCCGACCGCATGGCGGACATGCTCGCCCAGAAAGGCGCCCACCCGCAGAGCGGAGCGACCACCGCCTGGGTCCCTTCGCCCACCGCCGCGACGCTGCACGCCACCCATTACCACCGGACCGATGTGGCAGACCGCCAGCGCGCTTGCACCGCGGAAGCCATTGCCCCCCTCGACGCGCTGCTGACCCCGCCGCTCGCCACCGGCCGCAACTGGTCGCGCGAGGAGGTCGAACGCGAATTGGACAATAATGCCCAGGGTATCCTCGGCTATGTCGTCCGCTGGATCGACCAAGGGATCGGCTGCTCCAAGGTGCCCGACATCCATGACGTCGGCCTGATGGAAGACCGTGCCACCTTGCGCATCGCCTCACAGCATATCGCCAACTGGGTGCTCCACGGCGTCGCCAGCATCGCCGATGTCGAGGCGGCGCTGGGCCGCATGGCAGCTAAGGTCGATGCCCAGAACGCCGGCGATCCGCTCTACCGGCCGATGGCACCGGATCCGGACGGCAGCATCGCCTTCCAGGCCGCCCGCGCGCTGGTGTTCGAGGGCGTCGACCAGCCGAATGGCTATACCGAACCGCTGCTCCACCGCTTCCGGGCGCAGCGCAAGGCGGCGGATGCGCCGCGGCAGGCCGATCCGCTCTTGCCCTGACCGCCCGTGTCGCGGCAAGCAGTCGCCGCCATGCCGCGTCTGCCGTTTCCGATCGCTTCGCGCCTGATCGCGCTGCTGCTGCTCTGCATGCCGGCGCTCGCCACGGCGCAGGTGCCGACCCCCGCCGACCTGACCCGCCAGATCGCCGCGGCGGGCGACGACGTCCATGCCGTCGACCGGGCGCTCGATTCACGGGTCGATCCGGCCGATGTCCGCGCGCTGCGCGACCGCGCCAGCGGCGCCCAGCAGAATGCGCAAAGCGCCGCCGACCAACTCGACGAGCAACGCGCCCTGCTCGACGCCCGTATCGCCCAGCTCGGCCCTGCCCCCGCCGCCGGCGGCGAGGCGCCCGACATCCACAGCCAGCGGCTGCGCCTGACCCAGCAGCGCAGCGTGCTCGACGCCGCGGTCAAGCGCGGCCATCTGCTCGCCGTCGAGGCGCAGCAGTTGCTCGCCGAGATGGATCGCAGCCAGGCGGAGGAGCTCAGCGAGCGCTTCACCGCCAAGGCCCCCTCGCCCGTCTCGCCGGACTTCTGGCGCCAGATCATCGTCAATCTGCCGCGCGACCTGCGCCGCATCGAGCTGTTTCTGTCGCAGGGTTCGCTGCAGGTCCGGGCGCAATGGCGCGGCGGCCTGCCCTGGCATGCCCTCGCCGGTGCGCTGCTCGCGCTGGTGCTGCTCTTCCCCGCACGGCTCGCGGCCCGCGCGGCGGTGCAGCGGATGCTGATCGAGGATGCCCCCGGCCGGCGCGTCCGCCGCTCCGCCAATGCGATGCTGCGGGTGCTGATCGGTACTTTGTTCCCGACACTCGCCGCCGCCGCCTTCGTCCAGGGATTGCGCTGGTCCGGCCTGTTGCCGCAGCGCTGGAGCGGCCTGCTCGACGCCCTGGTCGGCGCGACCGGATTCACCGGCTTTACGATGGCGATCTTCGGCGCCTGGCTGATGCGCGGCCAGCCGTCGTGGCGAATCGCCCCGCTCGACGACGACACCGCCAACGGTCTGCGACCGCTGACCCGCCTGCTCGCGCTGGTCGCCTTCGTCAGCCTGATGCTGCAGGCGTTCAACACCGCAGTCGGCGCCAGCGGTGCGGCGCAGATCGCCGCCCAGGCGGGCGAGGCGCTGATCCACCTGCTACTGATCGTCGCGACCCTGCTGGTCGTCGCCCGGCTGCGCGCCCGCCGCGCCGGCACGCCGGGCCAGGGCAGCACCGGCACCCGCGCCGGCCTGGCCGCAGCGACGCTCTTCGCCTGGATCGTGGTCGCCGTCGCGCTGGCGGCGCTGCTGCTCGGCTACATCAGTCTCAGCCTGCTGATGGCGCAGATGATCGCCTGGGCGGCGGTGCTGGGCTGTAGCGTCTATCTTTTGATGGCCGCGGTCGACGACCTGTCCACCAGCCTGTTCCGCCGTGACAGTCCGCTCGGCACCACCCTTGTCGCCGGCCTCGGCATACGCGGCAGCGCGGTGGACCAGTTCGGCGTGCTGCTGTCGGGTGTGCTGCGGTTGGTCATCGCGATATTGGCGATCGGCATGCTGCTGACCCCGTTCGGGGCCGGGGCCGGCCTGTCGGCGATCTTCGGCCGCATCGGCGTGTTGGCGCAAGGCGTCCAGGTTGGCGGGGTCGCGATATCGCCCTGGGCGATCCTGCGCGGGCTGGCGGTGATGTTCGTCGGCCTGGCACTGGTGCGCGCCTTCATGGGGTGGCTCGAAGGCCGCTACCTGCCGACCACCGATCTCGACGGTTCGGGCCGCAACTCGGTGAGCCTGATCGCCCGCTACGTCGGTGTCGCGCTGGCGGTGATCTGGGCCCTCGCCTCGCTCGGCATCGGGGTGGAACGGATCGCGCTGCTGCTCTCGGCCCTGTCGGTCGGCATCGGTTTCGGCCTGCAAGCGATCACACAGAATTTCGTGTCCGGCCTAATCCTGCTCGCCGAACGGCCAATCAAGATCGGCGACCTCGTCCGCGTCGGCACCGACGAGGGCGACGTCAAGCGGATCAGCGTCCGCTCGACCGAGATCGAGCTGGCCGACCATTCGACGCTGATCGTCCCCAATTCCGAACTGATCACCAAGTCGGTGCTCAACAAGACGCTGAGCAACGCGCTCGGCCGCATCCAGCTGCAATTCTCCGTGCCGCTCGGCACCGATGCCGATGCGGTGCGCACGCTGGTGCTGCAGACCTTCGCCGCCGAGCCGGCGGTGCTCGACGCGCCTGCCCCTGCCGCCTTTGTCGACGGCATCGCCAACGACCGTATCCTTTTCAATTGTTTCGCACACGTCGCCAGCGCCCGCGCCGCCTATCCCACCCGCAGCGCGATCCTGCTCACCCTGCTGCGCGTCTTCCGCGAACGCGGCATCGACATCGGCACCGTGCCCCAGAAGCTGGAGATCGTCGGCGGCACTGCGGAGATTCAATCGCCGGCCTAAGGCCGTGACCGCGCGACCACGTCACAAATAGGTAATCGTTACTTCACCAAATTGTCCTGCTTCCTTCGTAGCGCGCGGCATCGGCCGCCGCGGTGCGGCCCTGGGGGAAGATCATGACACTTCATCGGTTGCTCGCCGGCGCCTCCGCGCTTGGCATGTTCGTTGCCACCGCCGCCGCCGCGCAGGAGGCGCCCGCCGCCAGCAACACCGCCTCGTCGCAGGAAGCGGCGCAAACAGACGTGCAGACCGATGCCGACATCGTCGTCGTCGGCACGGCGCAGGGCGAGAAGAAGGCGATCGAAGCCAAGCGGCAAGCTGACAATGTCGTCGAGGCCCTCTATGCCAACGACGTCGGCAAGTTACCCGACCAGAATGTCGCGGAGGCGGTGCGCCGCCTGCCCGGTCTGTCGGTCGCCAATGATCAGGGCGAGGGCCGCTACGTCATCATCCGCGGCGTTAATCCGAACCTCGTCAACGTCGTGCTCAACGGCCTGACGCTGCCCGCCCCCGAACCCGACGGGCGGCAGGTCAAGCTCGACGACATCCCTTCGGCGCTAATCAATTCGGTGATCGTCACCAAGTCGCTCACCCCCGACCAGGACGCCAATGCGATCGGCGGCGAGGTCAACATCCGCACGCTCACCGCCTTCGACCGCAAGGCACCGCTGTTCGCCGACGCGCGGGTGCAATACGGCTCGTTCCACCTCAACGGCGAGCATCCGTACGAGGGCGACGTCCAGGTCGGGGGCCGCTTCGGCCGCGACGAGCAGTTCGGCGCAGTGCTATCGGTCAATTATTCGCGTCGGCCGGTCGAATCAGAGAATTTCCAGGGGTCGACCAACTGGCGATCGGTAACGACGGCCGCCGGATCGACGGTGCCGAGCGTGCTGCTGCCCGACCAGGCGGGCCTGCGCGACTATAATCTCGTGCGGACGCGCAAGGGCGTGGTGCTCAATCTCGACTGGCACGCTACCGATGCGGTGAAGCTGTTCCTGCGCGGCACGCTATCGCGCTTCGACGACAACGAAACGCGCGACCAGTTCATCATCGACAACGAATCGGCCGTCACCGCGAACAGCGCGACGACGGGCACGTTCCGCGGCCGCGGCAGCGAGCGCGTGCGACGCCGGCAGGAGGTGGACAACACCAAGTCAGTGCAGGCCGGCGGCAACTTCCGCTTCGGCGACGCCGCACTCGACATCGCGGGCGCCTGGACGCGCGCACAGAAGCGCGATCCGCTGCGCTCCGAATACAATTTCCGGACGGGCGGCAGTGCGCTCACCGTCAATTATGACGTGTCGGACACGCCCTACAACTTCATCCCGACGGTGCAGCCCAACGCCAATCAGACCGCCTACGGCCTCAACAGTGTCAACTACGACTATCGCAACGCGGTCGAGACCTTGTGGCAAGGCCGTGCCGACCTCACCCTGCCATTGTCCGTCGGCAGCGATAGCGCGATCAAGCTGGGCGTCAAATATCTCGACCGCCACAAGACCAACGATCGCGATTACCTGACCTATGGGCTGACCAGCGGGCGCACCTTCACGCTCGCCAACGTCTCCTACCTCGGCGATACGAGCTTCTACGATCGCTACACTTTCCCGGTTCGCGTCGGCTATGACACGGCACAGGCCTATGTCGCGGCGAACCCCGGCGTCATCACCGCAAATATCGCATCCAGCCGCGCCAACAGCCTTGCCAACGATTATGACGTGCATGAGCAGATCTGGGCCGGCTATGCGATGGCGACCGCGCATCTCGGCCCGGTGACGCTCGTGCCGGGCGTGCGCGTCGAGCACACGCAGGACCGCACCAAGGGCAAGCTGATCACGGCCAACACGGCGCTCAACAGCGATTACAATGCGTTCGGGTCGAAGAATTACACCAATTGGTTTCCGGGCCTGAACGCCAAATGGGAGGTGACGGACGGGCTGATCGTCCGCGCCGCGGCGACCACGTCGCTCGGCCGGCCGAATTATCCCGACCTGGCGCCCTATGCGCTGATCGACCAGACAACGTCGCCCAATACGGTGACGCTCGGCAATCCCAGTTTAAAGCCGTACAAGGCGGTCAATCTCGACAGCGCGATTGAATATTACCTGCCGGGTCAGGGCCTCATCTCGCTCGGCTATTTCTACAAGCATATCGATGATCCGATCTACACAGGCTCGACGCTCAATGTGAACGGCACCTATGCCGGCCAGGCACTGACCGGCGTGACGGTGACGCAGGCGACCAACGTCGACAGCGCGGTGCTGCAGGGTTTTGAGGCGAACCTGCAGGTCCGCTTCACGTTCCTGCCCGGCGCGCTCGATGGCTTCGGCATCGCCGCCAATTATGCGCACATCACCGGCCACGGCGAGGGCAATATTCCCGGTGGCCGCAGCGGGCGCTTCCCGCTGTTCCTCCAGTCACGCGACGTCGGCACGGCGCAGGTCTTCTTCGAGAAATACGGCGTCGCGATCCGCGCCGCCTATTCGTTCCGCTCGAAATATCTCGACACGCTCGGCACGACGGCGGCCACCGACCAATATACCGACACCAACGGCCAACTGGATGCCAACGTCAGCTACGAGGTGACGCCGCAGCTGACCTTCTTCGGCCAGGCGCTCAATGTCACCGATGCGCCGTGGCGGCGGTTCATCGGCACCAAGCCGCTGTTGGTCGAGCGCGAACGCTACGGCTACAGCTTCCGCTGGGGCGCGCAGCTGCACTTCTAGGAGAGCGTTGGCGATGACGAAGACGATTTTTCTGGCAGGCGCCCTACTCGCGGCGACGCCGACACTGGCGCGTGAGCCGGCGGTACCGGCCGGATTGCAAGTCGATCGCGTCGTGATGCTGATGCGACACGGCGTCCGGCCGCCGACCAAGGCACCGCCCATGCCCGCCGGCACCGCGATCGAGCGCTGGCCGGACTGGCCGGTCGCCCCGGGCTATTTGACGCCGCACGGTGCTGCGGCGATACGGCGCGTCGGCGGTTACGATCGCACCGCCTGGACGGCGCTCGGACTGCTCGCGCGCTCCGGCTGTCCCAAGGTGCGGATCGTCGCCGACAGCGACCAACGCACGATCGAGACGGCACGTCACTATGCCGCCGCGCTCGTGCCCGGCTGTACCATCACCACGGAGCATCGCCCTCAGGACGTGGCGGACCCGATCTTCTCGCCGATCGACGAGCGGGCGACCACGTTCGACGCAGAGGCCGCGCGCAAGGCGGTGCTCGCCGCGGCGGGGCCCGGCGGGATTGCGGCGGAAGAGCGCCGTCTCGCCCCGTTGATCGAACGGCTCGACACGATCCTGTGCCAGCGGGCCAAGCCGGACTGCGGCGTCGCCGCCAGCGGACCATCCGACCTGGCGCCCGCACGACCGGGCAAGCGCCCGAAACTGACCGGTACGCTCGACCGCGCCTCGACCGCAGCGCAGATCCTGCTGCTCGAATATGCCGAGGACAAGTCGATGCCGCAGGTCGGCTGGGGTCGCGCCACGGCGGGGGACATCGCGTCGCTCTCCGAATTCCACGCGGTCGAATTCCGGCTGCTGGCGCGGCCCAGCTATGTCGCCCGCGCCAATCTTGCGCTGATCGCCCCGCTGATCGCCGACGCGATCACCAAACCCGACGGTGCGGTCATCACGATGTTGTCGGGGCATGACACGAATGTCGCCAGCCTCGGTGGCCTGCTCGATCTCCACTGGCAGGTGCCTGGTTTGGCCGCGGACGATCCCAGCCCGGGCGGTGCCATCGTGTTCGAGCGGCTCACCGACCGGTCGGGAAAGCACTATGTCCGCGCCCTCTATCGATCGCAGACGGTGGATCAGATCCGCGACCTGACCGCGCTGACGGGCAAGGCGTCACCCTATGTCGCCGTGCTGCCGATCGCCGGGTGCAGCGCCCGCGGCATCAACGGCCTGTGCAGCGCCGCGCAATTCGCCACCGCGCTGGCGGTGCAGCGCTGACGGGGTTGGGGCGGTCGGCCGCCCACTTCTCAGAGCGGTTTGAAGCCGCCGATGCCGCGCAGATACTGGACCCGGATGGTCGTGACGGTGACCCCGTCGCCGGCATCAACCAGAGCCTGTGAAAAGGGCGGTCGCGAGCGGCCGATCGTCCCATTGCCCGGCAGGCCGACGCCGTCGTTCCAGATGGAGAATTTGTCTTTGCCCGTCCGGTTGTGCCGCAGCAGCAGCGCATAGCGCCCGGCGCGCGGCAGTTGGACGCACATCGCGAACGGGCCGGTGCTCGGCGGGGTCGCGCGCGTCCGCCGGAACGTCTTGCCCGACGCGGCGAGTTCGGTGTCGTCCTTGAGGAAATCGGCCTCGTTGGCGGGATAGAGTTCGAGCCACATTTGGCCGCGACGATCCTTCAGTCCTTCGACATTGACCTGCACCGCGGGGCCGTGGCCGGTGCGGCAGATGGCGGCATCGTCGCCGACCGGCTGCCCCGCCGTCGGCTCAACGGCGACTAGCGCGGTGAACAGGAGCGAGGCGGCGAAGCTGAGGCTGAAGGTCGGGGTCACGACAAGGCTCCGAAGGCGGCTGCGATCCTATCATAGACGACGCCGTCCGGTGCGACCCGCAACACGGTTCACCGCACCGCAAGCCGATCCCGGCGCACATAGGCCAGCAGATGGCCGTCCTCGCGCGGCGCCTGCAACACGAGGCGATAGTCTGCCCGCAGGGCCGCCGCGACCTGCCGCTCGCTGTCCGCGTTCCACGGCGCGAAGGGTTCGTCCATCGTGACGATCACCGGCGGGCGGCGGGCGAGGATGCGTCCGACCTCCGCCGCTTCGTCGATCCCCGTGGCGCCGCGCTCGGGCTCGTAGGCGAGGGTCGACGGAAAGGCATAGGGCGTCGGCGTGCAGGCGTCGGCGAGCAGATACAGCACCGAATCGCCGGCGAAGACGAAGGGACAGCCGTCCCCATCATAACGGCGCATGACCTGCGCCACCGCCCGAGCCGATTGCGCGTCGGTCGGCACGAATGCCACCCTGGCGACGAACAGGATCAGGCCGTAGGCGAGCAGCGCGACGATCGCACCGCGATGCCGGCCGAGCACCGGTGCCGCGACCATCGCCAGCGGGATCATCAACGGCAGCGCATAATGATCGAAGAAGGCGCCGATCATGGCGAAGGCGACCAGCGCCGCCGCCAGCCAGCCGAAGGCGATCAGCGTTGCGTCGGTCCGCGGGCGCCGGCGCCAGGCGACGATCGCGCACAGGAGGAAGGGAAGCAGCTGCGCGCCCGTCCCGGCGAGGCGCGCGGCGATCTTGGCGGCGGGATAGCCCCGCCGCAGCGCGATCGAGGCGAAGTTGGAGAACCAGAAGGCGGCGAACACCTCCGGGCCGCGCCAATAATAAGCGAGGATGACGAGCAGGGTCGGCATCAGACCCAGTGCCGCCCAGAGCAAGGCCGCCCCAACGACCTGGAGCAGCGATCCACCGGCACGCCGGCCATACCAGAGATGGACGAGACCGAAGAACGCCCCCTCGACCACCGGCGTATATTTGGTCTGGATCGCCAGCCCAGCGAGCAGGCATGCAGCGGAACCGTTGACGACGATCGCGCCGACCCGCGCGCGCCGCGCCAGATCGGGCAGCCGCAGCGTCAGCACCGCCGCGGCCGCGGTGAACAGATTGTAGAAGACCGGCGACTGACCGCCCCGCCCGCTGAGCAGCGACAGCCAGAGGATGTAGGCGACCCCCGCCGCCAGCGCGCCCGCCGGCGTCGCGCCGAGACGCCGCCCGCCGGCCGTCACCAACCAGGCCGTGGCTGCCGCGAACAGCGTCGCGACCAGTTGATAGACCAGGATCGGATCGCCCGGGATCAGCCGGATGCCGGCGAAGATCAGAAACAGGCCGACCGGCTTGCGATCCCATAGGTCGATATAGGGCACGGCGCCCTGCAGCATCCGGCTACCGACCAGCAGATAATATTGCTCGTCGACGTGAATCACCGGATTGCCAAAGTCCCGACAGCGGATCGCGACGGCGGCGGCGAGCAGCCACAGGAAAACGATCGCGCCGCCCGATCGGGGGGGCGCGGCAGCGGGCGCAGAAGAAGGGACAGCCGTCATGGCCGCCCGGTAGCGTAGCAGCGGGCGGCGGTCATGGGCGATCTCACCTGTCTTCGTCCGATTGTCGCCGCCTAACCCTCGGAAAGGATTTTTTAATCTGAAGCGCTGCGGGAACTGTGGATCGGCATCGTCTTGATCACGGGCGAGATAGCGGATGTCGCTCGGACCGTGGGGACGGTCCGGTTGAGCGAGCCGCCAGCGGGAACGTGGCATGTACTTGAATTTCGATCAGGATGTCGGTCTTGCCAGCGAAGGCTGGGTCCGTCGGGCGACACCCGCCTGGACCGTCCTGATCCCCTTCTTCAACGAAGCCGCCTTGCTGGCCGACACGATCGCCAGCATCGCCGCACAGACCGTGCCGCTGACGCTGATCCTGGTCGACAACGGCTCGACCGACGGCAGCGCCGATGTCGCCCGTGCCGCGATCGACCGCCACGGCCTCGACGCGATCGTCGTCACCGAACGCCGGGCCGGCAAGGTCGCCGCGCTGCGCACCGGCCTCGGCTGGGTCCGTACCCGCTTCGTCGCCACATGCGACGCCGACACGCTCTACCCGCCGCATTATCTCGCGGAGGCCGAGCGGCTGCTGCGACGTGACGGATGCGTCGTCGCCGGCGCCTATTTCGTGGCGCCCGGTGCCGATCAGGCCGCACTGGATGCCGAGGCGCGCAAGATTCTCTCGGCCGCCCGCGCGCTGCCGCGGCAGTGCCATGCCGGTGGTGCTGGCCAGGCATTTGATGTCGCCGCACTGCGCGCCGCGGGCGGCTTCGACCCGGACATCTGGCCGTTCATCCTCGAAGATCACGAGGTAATCCACCGCACGATGACGCAGGGCGGGATGCTCTATTCGCGTGACCTGTGGTGCATGCCATCGCCCCGCGAACGCGATCGCGAATCGATCCGCTGGACGCTCTTCGAACGCTTGGTCTATTCCGCCACGGCGCCGTGGGCAGGCAGCTGGTTTTTCTACAATTTCCTCGCCACACGGTTGCAGCGCCGACGCCTGTTGAGCAACAAGATCCGCGAGCGCGCCTATCACGATCTGGAAGGCCCGGCCTTTGCCACGACTCATCCTGTGTGCTGACGATTTCGCCTTCTCGCGGGGCACCAGCGAGACGATCGTCCAGCTTCTCGCCGCAGGCAAGCTGAACGCCACCAGCTGCATGACCGTGATGCCGGGCTGGGCGGAGGATGCCGAGCTGCTGCGCGATCTGCCGCCGCACGCCGAAGTCGGACTGCACCTGACGCTGACCGGCGAGACGCCGTTGACCGCGATGCCCGAAACCGCACCGGACGGCGTGCTGCCGGAAATCGATCCGCTGTGCCGGCTGGCAGCGCGTCATCTCGTCGCCTTGGACGAGATCGCGCGCGAGGTGCGGGCACAGTTTGATGCGTTCATCGGCGTGCTGGGCCGCCCGCCGGCCTTCGTCGACGGCCATCAGCATAGCCATGCGCTGACCGGCATCCGCGACGTGGTGCTTGCCGAAACCGCCCGCCGCGCGCCCGAAGCATGGGTGCGCGATTGTACCGACACGTTGCCCGCGATGCTGGCGCGTCCCTTTCCGGGAAAGGCGATCGGCAGCGCCTACCATTGCCGAGGGCTGCGGCGCGACGCCGCCCGTCATCGTCTGCGCTGCAACCGCGGCTTTGCCGGCCATTATGATTTCGCCAGCAATTACAGTGTGATGCTGCCAAAATTCCTGCGCCGGCCGGGCGACATGCATCTCGTCATGTGCCACCCCGGCGCGGGCCGGCGCAATGGCGACGCGATCGCGGATGCGCGCCCGCGCGAGGCAGCGGCCTTGCAAGCCGCGTCGATCGCCGACATGGCTGCTGTGCAGGGGCTCAGCTATCCGGCCTGATCCCCGCGGGGCGCGACGCGAGCGGGAGCAGGATAGACTTTGTCGGACAATGGGCTTCGCGGGATCTTCCTCACGCAACGGCCGATGCTGTTGCGGATGCTGACCGCACGGCTCGCCAGTCGGGACGATGCGGAAGACGTGCTGCAGGACATGTGGCTGCGCCTCGACCGGCTGGCCGGCGAGCCGGTCGCACAACCCGCCGCCTTCCTCTACCGTATCGCCGCCAATCTCGCCACCGACCGCCGCATTGCCAGCGGCCGGCGCACCGCCCGCGACGCCGCCTGGCTGGAGACGCAGCCGGCGGCCGACGAACTGCCGGACATGGAGCGGCAGCTGGTCGCGCGCAGCCAGTGGCGCGTCGTCGAGGCGGCGATCGCGGACATGCCCGAACGCATGGCGACCGCCCTGCGCATGTTCCGCATCGAGGGCCAACCTCAGCGCGCCATCGCCGAGACGCTGGAGATCAGCGTCAGTGGCGTCGAGAAGCTGCTGCAGCGCGCCTATCGAATTATTCACGACCGCCTGCAGCAAGTCGATGAGGATCATCCGGGACCGCGTCGTCTAGGAAGTGGAAAGGGCGTGGATCGTGCAGATTGACCGCGAGACGATGATCGACACGGCGATCCACTGGCATCTGCGCCAGGCGGAGATGACCGACGCCGAGTGGGAGGAATTCACCCTCTGGCTTGAGGCGGATGCGGCGCATGCCGAGGCGTTCGACCAGGTCGCGTCGCTCGACGCGCTGATCGACGTCGACCGGTTTCCGCCGCCGCAGGATCTGCGCGCGGCGAACGACGATATGCCCATTGTCGCCCCTCGGCGGCGATGGGGCTGGATCGCGGGCGGCGGCGCAGCGGTCGCCGCGACGCTGGCCGTCCTCGCCACCAATTTCGCCGGCACCACGGCAGATTCCAGCTATGTCGTTGCCACCAAGGCGGGTGAGCGGCGCACCGTCGCGCTGGCCGACGGCAGCTGGATCGAGATGAGCGGCGGCAGCCGCCTGCGTCTCGACCATGGCGACACCCGCATGGCCTCGCTGGAGGCGGGCGAGGTGACGCTGCATGTGCGTCACGATGCCGAGGCGCCGTTCACGCTTCAGGCCGGCGACCTCGCCGTGCGCGACCTCGGCACCGTGTTCAACGTCGCGCGGACCGGCGAACGGACCGATGTCGCGGTGGCCGAGGGATCGGTAATGCTTGCCCCGACGGATGCCCGCGTCGTTCTGGCCGCCGGTGACGCGGCCAGCGTCGCCAGCGGGCAGATCGCGCGGAGCAAGGTGTCGCCGGCCTCAGTTGGCGACTGGCGCACGGGCCGCCTCAGCTTCGATGCGGTGCCGCTGCGCCGTGTCGCCGAACGGCTGGCGCGTCTGTACGGTTTCCGGCTGTCGCTGGCCGCGGACTTGTCCGAAAGGCCCTTTACGGGCATGATCGCGATGACGGGGATTGCCGATCGGGACGTTCCGCATCTGGCCGATCTGATCGGGGCGACGTGGCGGCGTGACGGCGACACATGGATATTGGCTGGCGAGGCGGTTTCCGCCCGCTGAGCTGCGCCGTCGTCGCCCCGGCGGCGTCCGTACCGTCACATTCCCCATATTGGCCGGCCTACTGACTGTCGCCGCGCCAGTGATTGCCGCGGCACCGCGCGACGTGCCGGTCGCCATTCCCGCCACCACGCTTGATCGCGCGCTGACGGCGCTGGCGGTGGCGAGCGGGGTCGAAATCATCAGCACCGAACCGGGGCTGCACGCGATCCGGACGCGTGCGCTCAGCGGCCCGATGCCGCTGCGCCGGGCGCTGGCGGCGATGCTGACCGGCACCGTGTTCAAGGCGGAGCCGACGCGCGGTGGCGGCTTCCGCATCGTGCGTCGCCGCACGCCGCAGATGGTGGCGCGGCGCCAGGCGGCGCGTGCCGCCTATCACCCGCAGCCGACCGATGCCGCCGGCCACGACATCGTCGTCACCGCCAGCAAACAGCCGGTGCCGCTGCTGCGCTATCCCGGCAGCCTGACGCTCGCCCTCGGCGGGCCGACCCTGCCCAATGGCGGGGTCGGCGAGGTCACCGATCTGTCGCGCACCATGCCGGTGATCCAGAGCACGCAGCTCGGCCCGGGCCGCAACAAGCTGTTCATCCGCGGCATCGCCGACAGCAGCTTCGCGGGCACGACGCAATCGACCGCCAGCGTGTATCTGGACGATGTCCAGCTCAACGCGTCCGGGGCCGATCCCGGCTTGCGCCTCTACGACATCGCCAGCGTTGAGGTGATGGAGGGGCCGCAGGGCACGCTGTACGGCGCCGGTGCGATTGGCGGCGTCGTGCGGTTGACCACCAACGCACCCGACCTGCGTCGCGCTGGCGGGATGGTGGCGGCCGGGCTGGTCGCGACGGCGCACGGTATGCCCGGCGCCGATCTGGCGGCGATGCTCAACGTTCCGGTGACGGACACGCTCGGCCTGCGCGCGGTCAGCTATGTCGCGCGGGACGGCGGCTATATCGACGATCCCCGGCGCCGCCTCGCCGACACCAACGCGGTCCGTACCGACGGCGGCCGGTTGGCCGGACGCTGGCAGCCGGGTGGTGGCTGGCGGATCGATGCCAGCGGCGCGATCCAGACGATTCATGCCCGCGACGGCCAATATGCCGAGCCCGCCTTCGGTCCGCTCGCGCATGCCGCCCTCGTCGCGCAGCCGTTCGACAGCCAGTTTCTGTTCGGACGGCTGGTGGCGACCCACGATTGGGAGAGCGGCCTGGCGCTGTTCGTCTCCGCCGGTGCGGCCCGGCTGACGACGGCGGACACGTTCGACGCGACCGCGCCCTCCCCGCGTGCACCGCCGACCCTCTATCATGCCCAGAATGCCAAGACTTTGCTGTCGCAGGAGGCCCGCCTGTCGCGCGCGCTGCCGGACGGGCGCCAGTGGCTGGTCGGCTACACGCTGATCAGCGACAAGTCGATCCTCAGCCGTTCGGTCGAGGCGCAGGGCCGCGAGGCGGACATCGTCGGCGTCAGCAACGTCACCCGACAGGCGTCGGTGTTCGGCGAGGCGACCCTCCCCGTCACGCCGGCGCTGGCCCTTACCACCGGCCTGCGCTGGACCGCGGCGCGGGTCGATGGCGAACCCTCGAGCACACCGCGCGGCGGCAGCTTCATCCGCGGCCGGTCGACCCTGCGCTTCGATCCGACCGTCGCCCTCTCCTACCGGCTGGCTTCGCGTCTGGCCGCCTTTGCGCGCTTCCAGACCGGCTTCCGCACCGGCGGCCTTGCCGTGGCGCAGGGGATCGGCCGGGTAGCGAACTACAAACCCGATTCAATCGTCACCGGCGAGTTGGGCTTGCGCCGCCTGCGCAGCGGCACCACCGGCCTGGCCCTGTCGACGAGTGTCTCGACCGCCTTCTGGCGCGACATCCAGGCCGATCTGATCAACCGGCGCGGCGCGCCCTACACCAGCAACATCGGCAACGCCGTGATCCATACGGTGGAGGGCACCGCCGACTGGGTGCCGATCGCCGGCCTGTCGCTGACCGGCGCGTTGCTCTACACCGAAAACCGGGTGTCCGGCGAGATCGCGGATCAATCCCGCCTCGCCAATCGCCGCCTGCCCGACACGCCGCCGCTCGCCGGCAATGCCGCCATCGCCTATGCCTGGAACCGGGATGCGGTGTGGCGGCCGCGGATCGGCGCGACCGCCGCTTATGTTGGCCGATCGGTGCTGGGCACGGGCGACCTGCTCGACGTCAGTCAGGGCCGCTATTGGAGCCTCGGCGTCTCCGCCGGCCTGCGCTGGCGCAATCTCGATACGACCCTTGGCGTCGACAATCTGACCGACACGGCGACCAGCCGCTTCGCCTACGGCAACCCCTTCCGGCTGGCGATGCGTGACCAGACGACGCCGCCGCGTCCACTCAACGTCCGGCTCGGCATCACCGCCAGCTGGTGAGCATCTGGAAAAGTCTGCGCGCTTCGACTATGTGCGCGGGCCTCCCATGGCAACGAAACTTCCTCTCCCGCCGCGGGTCGGCATGGTGTCGCTCGGCTGTCCGAAGAATCTGGTCGACAGCGAACGCATCCTGACCCAGCTCCGCTCTGACGGCTATCAGATGTCCGCCGACTATGCCGGTGCCGACGTCGTGCTGGTCAACACCTGCGGCTTCCTCGATTCCGCCAAGGAAGAGAGCCTGGAGGCGATCGGCGAAGCGATTAAGGAAAACGGCCGCGTCATCGTCACCGGCTGCATGGGCAAGGAAGCCGAGGCGATCCGCGCCCGCTTCCCCGACGTGCTCGCCGTCACCGGCGCGCATCAATATGAGCAGGTGGTCGAGGCGGTGCATGCCGCGGCGCCGGCCAATCTGTCGCCCTACCTCGACCTGATCCCCGACGCCGGCCTGAAGCTGACGCCGCGGCACTACAGCTATCTGAAGATTTCGGAGGGCTGCAATCACCGCTGCTCCTTCTGCATCATCCCGAGCCTGCGCGGCGACCTCGTCAGCCGCCGCCCCGACGCGATCCTGCGCGAAGCGGAGAAACTGGTCGCCGCCGGCACGCGCGAGCTGCTGGTGATCAGCCAGGACACCAGCGCCTATGGCATCGACATCCGTAAGGAGCCGCGGCTGTGGCAGGGCCGCGAAGTCGTGCCGCACATGACCGATCTGGCGCGCGAACTGGGCCGGATCGCACCATGGGTGCGGCTGCACTACGTCTACCCCTATCCGCATGTCGACCAGGTCATTCCGCTGATGGCGGAGGGGCTGGTGCTCCCCTATCTCGACATTCCGTTCCAGCATGCTGCGCCGTCGGTGCTCAAGCGCATGAAGCGCCCGGGCAACGACGCCAAGGTGCTGCAGCGCATCCATCAATGGCGCGAAATCTGCCCGGATATCGCGATCCGCTCGACCTTCGTCGTCGGCTTTCCCGGCGAGACGGAGGAGGATTTCGACTATCTGCTCGACTGGCTCGACGAAGCGCAGCTCGACCGCGTCGGTGCCTTTCGTTTCGAACCGGTCGAGGGTGCGGCGGCCAACGCTTTGCCCGATCCGGTGCCGGAAGAGGTCAAGGAAGAACGCTACGCCCGGATCATGGAAAAGACCGCGGCGATCTCGGCCGCCAAGCTGCAGGCGAAGATCGGTCGCACGCTGCCCGTGATCATCGACGAGGTCGGCGACGAGGGCGCGACGGGCCGCAGCCAGGCGGATGCGCCGGAGATTGACGGCCAAGTCTTCCTGCGCGATGCCGCTCATCTCGCGGCCGGCGATATCGTGCCGGTGGTGATCGAGGATGCGGACGAGCACGACCTGTACGGCGTACCCGCCACCTGACACGCGGGACTTACGGTTAACAAAGTCGCCATTGCGCGCACGGCCGCTTTCTGGTTCCGTGCCGCGATGTTTCGTAGCCTGATCGTCGCCGCCCTCGTCGCAGCGCCCGCCCCCGCCCTCGCGCAAGCGCTCACCCCCGACGAAAGCGCGAAGATCGAGAAGATTGTTTCCGACACGCTGCGCGACACGGGCGTGCCCTCGGCCTCGGTCGCCGTGGTGCGCGACGGCCGCATCGTGCTGGCCAAGGCCTATGGCAAGCAATCGGAGACGGCTAGGACCGCCGATTCGAAGGCAATGTATCAGATCGCCTCCATCTCCAAGCAATTCACCGCCGCGGCGATCCTGTTGCTGGAGGACGAGGGCAAGCTCAAGCTCGACGACCCGGTCAGCAAATACGTCTCCGGCGTGACCGAGGGCGATCGGATCACCATCCGCCAGTTGCTCAGCCACACATCCGGCCTGCGCGACTATTGGCCGCAGGATTATAGCTTCAAGGCGATGGCGACGCCGGTCACACCGCGCGAGATCGTCCGGCGCTGGGGATCGGAGCGGCTCGACTTCCAGCCCGGCGCGCAGTGGCAATATTCCAATACTGGCTATGTCGTCGCCGGCATGATCGTTGAGAAGGTGTCGGGCCAGCCGCTGCTGGCGTTCCTGCAGCAGCACGTCTTCGTGCCGCTCGGCATCCGCGCGATCGATCAGGACAAGGCGGTCGGGCCGGGCTTCCCCCAGGGGTACAAGCGTTATGCGCTCGGCCCGGTCCGTGTCGAGACTCCCGCCGCGCCCGGCTGGCTCTATGCCGCCGGTGAGCTGGCGATGAGCGCCGAGGATCTGGCGAAATGGGACGTCGCGCGGATCAACCGCTCGCTGTTGCCGGCTGACGACTGGCAGGCGCAGGAAACGGAGGTCAAGCTGAACGACGGCTCCGGCACCGGTTACGGCCTGGGTGTCGACGTCGGCGTGCGCGACGGCCGGCCGATCGTCGAGCACGGCGGCGAGGCGGTCGGCTTCCTGTCGGAGAACATCGTCTATCCGAAGGATCGCGCGGCCATCGTCGTGCTGACCAACGCCTGGTTCGCCGACGCCCAATCCCGCATCGCCAACGGCATCGCCAAGGTTGTGCTGCCCGCCCCCGCCGCCGCCATTCCCGGCGATGCCGAGGCGCTGACGCAGGCGCGCAAAGTGTTTGACCAGCTGCGCGGCGGCACGCTCGATCGCGCACTGCTGACCGAAGACGCCAATTTCTATTTCACCCCGGCGGCGCAAGCGGATTACCGCACCAGCCTGACACCGCTCGGCGAGCCGACCGGCTTCACCCAGGTGGGCCGCGCGCGACTGCGTGGCGGCTTCGTCTATCGCGGCTTCCGCGTCACCTATCCCGACCGCACCTTGTCGATCGCGACCTTCGCGCTGCCCGGCGTCGGCCAGCCGTTCGAACAGTTTCTGGTGAGCCCTGCACAATGATCGATTTTGCGCCGCTGCTGCAGCCGGATCGCGGCCAGACCGCGCGGGCGATCCATGTCGTCCACCCCGATGCCTATGCCGATTGGCTGTCCCACCAGCCGGTCCGGGTCCGCACCGCGGTGGCGGCGCACGGCCTGACCGGCAAGGCCGGCGACCGGGCGGTGCTGCCCGGCGAGGCGGCGGACGAGTGGGCGATGCTGCTCGTCTGCAACGAAGCCCTTGATTCACCCTGGCGGATCGCATCGCTGGCGTCGACGCTGCCGGCGGGGATCTATCGGCTGGCGACCGGCGAGATCGGCGCGGCGGGGCTCGGCTGGCTGCTCGCTCAGCATCGCTTCGACCGCTACCACAGCGGCGCGTCGGAGGCCGGCGCCCGCGTCCTGCTGACCACCGAAGCGGCGGCGATCGACGAGACGGTGCGCCTCGCCACGGCGACCGCGACCGTCCGCGACCTGGTCAACACCGGCGCCTCCGATCTCGGCCCGGCGGAACTCGAAGCCACGGTCGAGGCATTGGGGCGCGAACACCACGGCCGGGTCACGGTGACGCGCGGCGACGCGTTGGCGACCGGCTATCCGATGATTTACGCCGTCGGTCAGGCCGCAGTCAAGGAGCGCGCCCCCCGGCTGATCGAACTGGAATGGGGCGATGCCGGCCATCCGCGAGTGGCGATCGTCGGCAAGGGCGTGGTGTTCGATACCGGGGGGCTCGACCTCAAGCCGTCGGCCGGCATGCGGCTGATGAAGAAGGACATGGGCGGCGCCGCTCATGCGATCGCACTGGCCGGGCTGGTGATGGCGGCGCGGCTGCCGGTGCGGTTGCACCTGCTGATTCCGACGGTCGAGAATGCGGTGGCAGGCAATGCCTTCCGCCCCGGCGATGTGCTGCGCAGCCGGGCCGGACTGACGGTGGAGAACACCAATACCGACGCCGAGGGCCGGCTGATCCTGGGCGACGCGCTGACCCGCGCGGGCGAGGAAAAGCCGGAACTGATCCTCGACTTCGCGACGCTGACCGGCGCGGCGCGCGTCGCGCTCGGCCCCGACCTGCCGCCCCTCTTCACCGACGATGCCGCGCTGGCGGGCGAGCTCCTCGCGGCGGGGGAATTGCTCGACGACCCACTGTGGCGCCTGCCGCTTTGGGACGGCTATGACGAGATGCTGAAGTCGGACATCGCCGATCTGGTCAACGCGCCCGACGGCGGCTTTGCCGGGGCGATCACGGCCGCGCTGTTCCTGCGGCGTTTCGTGCCGAAGGGCGTCGCCTGGGCGCATATGGATGTCTTCGCCTGGCGCCCGGTGGGCAAGCCCGGCCGGCCGAAGGGCGGCGACGCCTTCGCGCTGCGCGCCTGCTACCAGTTGCTCAAGAACCGCTACGGCCGCGCCCTTATCGCCGGGCGTTGAGCTCGTCGTCGCCGGGGATGTCCCATTCCTGGTCGCGCAGCACCGTCGACGGCACCGCTCGGCCATCGGCATCGCGCCACGGCCGGTAGCGGAAGCGCGTCTCGACGGCGCGGCAGGTGATCGCGTCGATCTCCGCGCTGCCGCTGCTGCCGAGGACGCGGCAGCCGGTGGCGCGGCCGTCGACACCGACACGGTAGCGCATGCGCACGACGCCGTGGAAGCCCTGCTCCAGCGCCCATGCCGGCACGTCCCGGCCCTTGACGTCGCCGCGGATCAACACCGGCGTCCGTTCCCAGCCGCTGCCGTCGCCATCGCCGTCGCCGCCTGCGCCATTGCCGTTGCCGATGCCGCCCGCCCCGGTGCCCGGACCGGGCCGGTCGGACGCACCGGACGTCGCCTGCGCGCCGATATTGGGCAATGGCGCGACGATGATCGGCGGCGGCACGGTGGCAATGATCGGTACGGGCGCGGTCACTTCCGTTGCCTTGGAACGCAGGTTCGGCGGTGATGCCTTGCCGCTCGGCCGGTTGACCTTGCGCGGCGGCGGCACGATCCGCGGGGGCGGCGGCGGATCGGGCAGTACGGCGAAGGTCGCCAGCCCATCCTGCACGACCGCCGGCAGAGAGGACGCGCCGAGCCCGCGGAGCAAGGCGAAGCCGAGCGCACCGACCACCAGGGCGGTCAGCGCCGCCGCACCCGCGCGTTCCCTAAAGCGTTGTTCCGGCACCACCATCGCGACGAGATGATGACGCCGACCGCCTTTCGCAACGCTGACCGGCCGGTCAGACGGCGGCGGCCGCGCGAATGATCGGCACGAACTTCGCGGCGGTCAGGCTGGCACCACCCACCAGCGCCCCGTCGACGTCGGGACAGGCCAAGATCGCGCCGGCATTGTCGCCCGTCACCGAACCGCCGTAGAGGATGCGGATGCCGTCGGCGGCGTCGCCGACCAGCATGCGCAGCTTGGCGCGAGCGATGGCGTGGATCGCCGCAATCTCGTCCAGCGTCGGGGTACGGCCGGTGCCGATCGCCCAGCGCGGCTCATAGGCGAGCGTGAACCAGCTGCCGTCCGCATGATCGGGCACCGACTTCTCGATCTGCGCCTGCACCACGCGTTCGGCGCGATCGGCGTTGCGCTCCGCCTCCGTCTCGCCGCAGCAGGAGATGACCTGCAGTCCCTGCCGCCGCGCCGCCGCCGCCTTGGCCCAGGCATCGTGGCTGGTCTCGCCCTGATCGGCGCGGCGTTCGGAATGGCCGACGATCGTGAAGCGGGCGCCCGCCTCCTGCACCATCGCGGCGGAGACGCAGCCAGTATGGGCGCCATTCTCCGCCTCGTGCACATCCTCGGCACCGATCGCCAGCCCCGGCACGCGCTGCGCCGCCGGGGCGATCAGGGTGAAGGGAACCGCGACCGCGACATCGACCGTCGCCGCCTCGCCCGCGGCAGCGGCGATCGCGTCGAGCTCGCCGAGGCTGGCCAGCGACCCGTTCATCTTCCAATTGCCCGCCACCAGCTTGCGCCGCATCGTCATCGGATCCCCCTGTCTGTTCTGTCGCTATCGTTATGTCGGCCGGCGATGGCGCGCCGCGCGCTTGATGGCAAGCCGTCGTCCCCCTAAAGCCGTCTCACTTCTGTCCAGGGACGATCGGCCACTTCATGCTCAGCTTCTTTCGCCGGATCATCAATTCCAAGGCCGGCGTCATCGTCACCTTCATCGTGCTCGGCATCATCGCGCTCGCCTTCGCGGCCGGCGACGTCACCGGGCTGCGCACGGGCGGCGGCGGGCTGACCGGCAATACCGTGGTCAAGGTCGGTGGCCAGAGCGTCACCACCGCCGACCTCGAAAGCCGGATGCAGAGCGAGCTGGAAGGGGCCCGCCAGCAGCAGCCGACGATCACCATGCCGTCCTTCCTGGCCCAGGGCGGGCTGGAGGGCGTGCTCGACCGCCTGGTCAACACGCTTGCGCTCGAGGAATTCGGCCACAAGCAGGGCATGGTCATCTCGAAGCGCGCGGTCGACGGCCAGATCGCCAGCATCCCCGGCCTGCGCGGGCCGAACGGCCAGTTCGATCCCGCCATCTACCAGCAATTGCTGTCGCAGCGTCGCCTGACCGATGCTCAGGTGCGGACCGACATCGCCCGCGACCTGATGTCGCAGCAGTTGATCCTGCCGACGCAGGGCGCAACCCAGCTGCCCCAGCAAGTCGCGCTGCAATATGCCTCGATCCTGCTGGAGAAGCGCGAGGGGCAGATCGGCTTCATTCCCGCCGCCGCCATGGCGACCGGCGCCGCCCCGACCGATGCCGAGATCCAGGCGGCCTATCGTCGCAACATCGCGCGCTACACCGTGCCGGAACGGCGCGTCGTCCGCTACGCCCGCGTCGACGCCGATACCGTCAAGAGCCGTAGCACGCCGAGCGATCAGGAGATCGCCCAAGCCTATGCACAGCAGCGGCCCCGTTTCGCCGCGACCGAAAAGCGTGACGTGACGCAGGTCGTGGTCCTCGATCAGGCCGGCGCCAATGCTCTGGCGGCCAAGGTGAAGGCCGGAACGCCGCTCGCCGATGCCGCACGCGCCGCCGGCCTCGAACCGCTGACGCAGACTGGCCTGACCAAGGACGCCTATACGAGCGCGTCCGGTGCAGCCGCAGCCACGTCGGTCTTCGGCGCCGTCAAGGGCGCAGTCGTCGGGCCGGTGCGTGGCACGCTCGGCTGGATCGTCGCGCGCGTCGACAACGTCGTGCAGGTGCCCGGCAAGACGCTGGAGCAGGCCAAGCCCGAAATCGTCGCCGAACTAACCAAGCAGAAGCTGCAGCAGGCGCTCGGCGCGGCGCATGACGCGCTCGACGACGCGCTCGCCAAGAATGCGACCTTCGACGAGGCGGTGGCCGACCAGAAGCTTGCGGCACAGCAGACGCCGGCGCTGCTCGCCAACGGCACCGACCCCGACTCCCCCGCGACGCCGGCCAATCCGGCTTTGGCACCGATCGTCGCCGCCGCCTTCCAGATGCAGGATGGCGATCCCGCGCAGCTCGTGCCGGTCGGCCAGGATGGCAGCTTCGCCGTCGTCGCGCTCAGCCGCGTCGTCGGCGCGTCGCCGCGTCCGCTCGCGCAGGTGCGCGACGCGGTTGTCGCCGACATCCGCGCCGACCAGGCCCGCGCCGCCGCACGCACGGTCGCCGCCGACGTCCTCGCCAAGGTCAATCGCGGCACGCCGCTCAATCAGGCGCTGGCCGGGACCGGACGGACGCTGCCGCCGAGCCAGCCGATCACCGCGAGCCGCGGCCAGCTCGCGTCCAATCCACGCGGGGCGCAGCCGGGCCTCGTGCTGCTGTTCAGCATGGTGCAGGGCACTGCCAAGCTGCTCGAGGCGCCGAATCGTGCCGGCTGGCTGGTCGTCAAGCTTGACCGCATCACGCCCGGCGACGCCAAGGGCAACACGCAACTGATCCAGGGCACGCGCCAGGAGCTCGGTCGGATCGTCGGCCGTGAATATGTCGATGAATTCGCCCGCGCGGTGCGTAAGGAGGTCGGCGTCAAGACCGACACCGGCGCGCTGGCCCGCGTCCGCAGCGCGCTGACCGGCGCGGGTCAGGGCGCCGGCAACTGACGTGAGCGAGCAGACGGCCGCCATCGCCGCCGCGCGGGCCGCGCTCGACGCCGGCCGCCCTGGCTTCGTCTGGCGCCGCCGCGTCGCCGACACCGAGACGCCGGTGGCCGCCGCGCTGCGCCTGATCGAACCGGGGCGCGGCGACTATCTGCTTGAATCGGTCGAGGGCGGCGCGACGCGCGGCCGCTATAGCCTGATCGGTCTGGCGCCCGATCTCGTGTTCCGCGCGTACGGTGACGCGGCCGAGGTCAATCGCGACTGGGCGACCGATCGCACGGCCTTCGAGCCCTCGGCGTCTACGACGCTGGCGGCGCTCCGCGCGCTGATCGAAGAATGCCGCGGCGAGGTCCCGGCCGGACTGCCGCCGGCGCTCGCCTGTCTGGTCGGCTATTTCGGCTACGAGACGATCGGCCTGGTCGAGCGGCTGCCGCAACCGGCGGCCGATCCGCTCGGCCTGCCCGACATGCTGTTCGTGCGGCCGACGATTATCCTCGTCTTCGACCGTCTGGCCGATACGCTCTTCCTCGTCGCACCCGTGTGGCCGGGTCAGGGTGACAGCGAGGCGATGATCGCAGCGGCGCAGGACAGGCTCGACGATATCGAGGCAAGCCTGGCCCATACGCCCCTGCCCGCGCCGGTCCGCGACGAGCTTCCCGAACCGGCCTATACGCCGGCGATTCCGCCCACCCAATACAAACAGATGGTATTGCGGGCGCAGAACTATATCCGTGCCGGCGACATCTTTCAGGTCGTGCTGGCGCAGCGCTTCTCCGCCCCTTTCGAATTACCACCGTTCGAATTGTACCGCAGTCTGCGGCGGATCAATCCGTCGCCCTTTCTCTACCATCTCGACCTGCCCGGCTTTGCCCTGATCGGCTCCAGCCCCGAAATTCTCGTCCGCGTCCGCGACGGCGAGGTGACGATCCGTCCGATCGCCGGCACCCGTCCACGCGGCCGCACCGGCGCGGAGGACGAGGCGAACCGCCAGAGCCTGCTCGCCGATCCGAAGGAACGCGCCGAGCATCTCATGCTGCTCGACCTCGGCCGCAACGATGTCGGCCGCAGCGCGGCGCCGGGCACCGTCCAGGTGACGGCGAGTTACGGCATCGAATTGTACAGCCATGTCATGCACATCGTCTCGAATGTCGTCGGCCGGCTGCATCCGGACCGCGATTCGATCGACGCGCTGTTCGCGGGCTTTCCGGCCGGCACCGTATCGGGTGCACCGAAGGTCCGCGCCTGCCAGATCATCGCCGAGCTCGAGCCCGAACGGCGCGGCGCCTATGCCGGGGGCGTCGGCTATTTTTCACCCGATGGGTCGATGGACTCCTGCATCGTGCTGCGCACGGCGGTGGTAAAGGACGGCATGATTCACGCTCAGGCCGGCGCCGGCATCGTCGCGGACAGCGTGCCCGAATCGGAGCAGCGCGAATGCGAGGCCAAGGCGGGCGCGATCCTCGCCGCCGCCCGCGAGGCGGTCCGCCGCGCAGGCGAAAGCGGCTTCGGGCAGTGACGGACCGAGGCGGTCCGGCTGAGCCGTCCGATCAGGGCGCCACTTCGCCCGCGCGCCGTGCTTTTTCCTCCGCCAGCCACTGACGGTTGGTCGCGAGCGCACAGCCGCTCTGGCCGCCGGTGCCGACGACCGAGCAGGTGTCGGGCAGGCCCCCGGCGACGCGACTCACCTGATCCATCGTCTGGGTGCGATTGACCCAGCTCTGATTCTGCGCGGGGATCGGTCCGCTGTCGCGGAATTCCTTGGGAATGCGATAGGGCTGGTCGAGCGTCGAGCAGACGACGATTTCTGTGCTGCTGCTGCGCGGGCAGCGCTCGCCCTGGCGCAGCGTCACGCTGCGCACGCGCTGCGGCGGCTGGCCGCTTTCGGCCTGCTCCGCGGAGCCAGGGGAACTGGCAGTCTGGGCGTCCGCGACGGCGGGCATGGCGATCAGCGCGGCGATCAGCAACGGGCGGAACATCAATCGTCTCCTTTGCGCAAACCAACGTCCGGCACGGCTGTTAGGCTCCCGGCGCGCCACGCTTCCTTACGAGGGCGCAGATTGCCGCAGGATTGCCGCGATGCAACACCGTTGCACCGGGCGAGGCATCGGCTATGGCGGGGCGATGATCCTCGTCGTCGACAATTACGACAGCTTTACCTGGAACCTCGTCCATTATCTGATGGAGTTGGGCGCCGAGGTCGAGGTGGTGCGCAACGATGCCATGTCCGCCGGCCAGGCCTTGAGCTCGGGTGCGCAGGCCTTCCTGATCTCGCCGGGACCATGCACGCCGAACGAGGCCGGCGTCAGCCTCGACCTCGTCGCTGCCTGCGCGGAGGCGAAGAGGCCGCTGCTCGGCGTATGCCTAGGCCATCAGGCGATCGGCCAGCATTTCGGCGGCCGCGTCGAGCGAGGCGGCCTGATGCACGGCAAGACGTCGCCCGTGCTGCATGACGGCACGGGCCTGTTCGAGGGACTACCCTCGCCCTTCACTGCGACGCGTTATCACAGCCTGATCGTCAACGACGTGGCCGCGCCCCTGGTCGTCAACGCCCGTGCCGACGACGGCCATGTGATGGGCTTCCGCCATGAAGAGCTGCCGATCCATGGGGTCCAGTTTCATCCGGAAAGCATCGCCACCGAACATGGCCATGCGATGCTCGCCAATTTCCTGAAGAGCGCCGGCATCGCGACCAAGGCGACGGCGTGACCACCGTCGCACCGTTGCCCGATCCGTCGACGCCGCTGTCGCGCGAAAGCGCGCGTCAGGCGTTCGGCGATATCCTCGACGGCCATGCCGATGACGAGGCGATCGGCACCTTCCTGCTCGCCCTGTCCGATCGCGAGGAGACCAGTCTCGAAATCGCCGAGGCGGCACGCGCGCTGCGCGCCCGGATGATCCCGATCGCTGCTCCCGCCGGCGCGATCGACGTCTGCGGCACCGGCGGCGACGGCCACCACACGCTCAACGTCTCCACCGCGGTCGCACTGGTCGTGGCGGCGTGCGGTGTGCCGGTCGCCAAACATGGCAACCGCGCCGCCTCCTCCAAGGCAGGGGCGGCCGACACGCTCGAGGCTTTGGGCCTCGACCTCGACGTCGCCGGCGCAAGCGCGGAGGGCAGCCTCGCCGACCTCGGCATCGCCTTCTTGTTTGCCGCCAACCACCACCCGGCGATGAAGCGGATTGCGCCGATCCGGCGGCGGATCGGCAAACGGACGATCTTCAATCTGATGGGTCCGCTCGCCAATCCGGCCCGCGTCACCCGCCAGCTGCTCGGCATCGCGCGGCCCGATTATGCCGGCTTGTATGCAGAGGCGCTCGACCAGCTCGGCACCGAGGCGGCGGCGGTGATCGCCGGCGAGGAGGGGCTGGACGAATTGTCGACCGCAGGCCCTAGCCTCGCCGTCTCGATCGGCACCGCGAAACTGCCGCAGCGCATCGTGCCCGAAGACGCCGATCTGCCGCGCCACCCGCTCGCGGCGCTGCGTGGCGGCGACCCCAGCTACAATGCCGCCGCGTTGCGCCGCCTGCTCGACGGCGAGGCGGGGGCCTATCGCGACGCGGTGCTGCTTAACGCCGCCGCGGCGCTGATCGTCGCCGGGCATAGCGACGATCTTGCCACAGGTGCGCGCGCAGCCGCCCAAGTTCTTGACGACGGCGGCGCTTCGGCGCTGCTCGACCGCTGGATCGCCTACCGATGACCACCATCCTGTCCCGCATCATCGAAACCAAGCGCGCCGAAGTCGCCGCGCGCAAGGCGACGATCAGCCTCGCCGATCTGGAAGCCCGGATCGCCGCCGTGTCGCGCCCGCGCGGCTTCCGCGCCGCGCTCAACGCCACGCCCGGCCATGCCCTGATTACCGAGATCAAGAAGGCCAGTCCGTCGAAGGGACTGATCCGTGCCGATTTCGATCCCGCCGCCCATGCCCGCGCCTATGCGGCCGGCGGTGCGGCCTGCCTGTCCGTGCTGACCGACGAGCAATGGTTCCAGGGATGCGACGACGATCTGATCGCGGCGCGTGCCGCCTGCGACCTGCCGGTGATCCGCAAGGACTTCATGGTCGACCCGTGGCAGGCGACCGAATCGCGCTCGATCGGCGCCGATGCGATCCTGATCATCGTCTCCGCCCTCGACGACACGCAGATGGCCGAGATCGAGGCGAGCGCGATGGACTGCGGCATGGACGTGCTTGTCGAGGTCCATGACGAGGCGGAGTTCGATCGCGCGCTGAAGCTGAAATCGCGGCTGATCGGCGTCAACAACCGCAACCTGCACGACTTTACCGTCGACTTCACGCGGACCTTCGCGCTGGTCGATCGCGCGCCCAAGGATTGCACCTTCGTCGCAGAGAGCGGCCTGTCGGGCCGTGCCGATCTCGACGCGCTGGCGGCGCATGGCGTGCATTGCTTCCTGATCGGCGAATCGCTGATGCGGCAGGACGATCTGACCGCCGCGGTGCAGGCGCTGGTGGCGTGAGTCGCCTCACCCACCTCGACGCGAGCGGCGCCGCGCATATGGTCGATGTCGGCGGCAAGACGCCGACCCAGCGTGAGGCGACCGCCAGCGGCCGCATCCGGATCGCGGCCGACGCACTCGCCGCGATTCGTGACGGGCTGGCCAAGAAGGGCGACGTGATCGCCGTCGCGCGCATCGCCGGCATCATGGCGGCGAAGAAGACCGCGGAGCTGATCCCGCTCTGCCACCCCCTGCCCCTTACCAAGGTCACGCTCGATCTGGAGATTGGCGACGACGGCATCACCGCCACCGCGAGCGCCGCGACCGACGGCAAGACCGGGGTCGAGATGGAGGCGCTGACCGCCGTGTCGACGGCATTGCTCACCGTCTATGACATGGCCAAGGCGATGGATCGCGGCATGACGATCGAGAATATCCGCCTGCTCGCCAAATCGGGCGGTGCCTCGCGCGACTGGCACGCCGCATGAGCCTGTTGCCGATCGCGGAGGCGCAGACGCGGCTGTTCGCTTTGGCTGCGCCGGTCGCGACCGAAATGGTCGGCTTGGCCGCGGCACATGGCCGCTGGGCGGCGGACGATATCCTGGCACGGCGGACGCAACCGGCAAGCGACCTGTCGGCGATGGACGGCTATGCGATTCGCCATGCCGACCTTCCCGGCCCTTGGACGCTGATCGGCGAGAGCGCCGCCGGGCGCCCGTTCGCCGCATCCGTCGCACCCGGCGAGACGGTGCGTATCTTCACGGGCGCGACCATGCCGGCCGGTGCCGATACGGTGATGGTGCAGGAGGAGGTCGCGGCCGATGGCGTGTCGGTCCGACTGACCGGCGAAGGCCCCGGCACCTTGGGCCGCAACGTCCGGCGCCGCGGCCTCGACTTCGACGCGGGCGACGTGCTGATTCCCGCCGGCGAGCGGATCACCCCCGCCCGTCTCGCCGTCGCGGCGACCGGCGGTCTCGGCACGATCCCCGTCCGCCGCCGCATCCGCGTCGCGCTTTGCGCCACCGGTGACGAACTGGTCGAGCCAGGCAGCGCCGGTTGTGACGCCCTGCCGGAGTCCAACCGCGCGATGCTGGCGGCGATGCTCGCCGACCTGCCGATCGACCTCGTCGACCTCGGCATCCTGCCCGACGATCTCGTCACCTTGCGCGATGCCTTCGCCGGCGTCGACGCCGACCTGATCGTCACCACCGGCGGCGCGTCGGTCGGCGACCACGACCTCGTCCGGCCGGCGCTGGAGGCCGCCGGCGGCGCGATCGATTTCTGGCGCATCGCGTTACGGCCGGGCAAGCCGATGATGGCCGGCCGGATCGGCGCGGCGCTGGTGCTCGGCCTGCCGGGCAATCCGGTCTCGGCCTTTGTCACCGCGACGCTGTTCGTGCGGCCGGTGATCGCGCATCTCGCCGGCGCCCGGAACCCGCTGCCGCGCACGACCAGCACGATCCTTGGCGAAAGTCTGCCGGCGAACGGCGGCCGCACCGACTATCTGCGCGCCGAACTTCGCGAAGGCCGCGCATATGCGTCGACCATACAGGACAGTTCGATGCTGTTGACGCTTGCGCGGTCGCATTGCTTGATCGTCCGCCCCGCCGGCGCCCCGGCCGCGCAGACGGGCGACTCGGCAGAAATCCTCATGATCGCTTGACGAGCGCCGGTCCGTTCCCTAGAAGTTCCGCGTCTGTTCTGACGGGAAGGACCGCCCAATGCTCACGCGCAAGCAGCACGAGCTCGTCTGCTTCATCAACGATCGGCTGGAGGAAACCGGCGTTTCCCCGTCGTTCGAGGAAATGAAGGAAGCGCTCGACCTCAAGTCCAAATCCGGTGTGCACCGGTTGATCAGCGCGCTGGAAGAACGACATTTCATCCGCCGTCTGCCCAATCGGGCGCGGGCGCTGGAGGTGCTCCGCATGCCGGAGCGGCCCGAGCGCAAGGCAGCGCCTGCGGCGGCCGCATCCGTGCCTGCCCCTGCGGCACGCGGCAACGTGCGCCCGGCGCCGCAGCCGGCCAACGACGTGGTCGAGATCCCGCTGCATGGCCGGATCGCGGCCGGCGTGCCGATCGAGGCGTTCGAGGGCAGTTCGATGCTCGCGGTACCCGCCGCGCTGCTCGGCTCAGGCGAGCATTACGCGCTCGAAGTGTCCGGCGATTCCATGGTCGAGGCGGGCATCCTCGACGGCGACTATGCGCTGATCCGCCGGACCGAAACCGCTCGCGATGGCGAGATCGTCGTCGCGCTGATCGAGGAGAGCGAGGCGACGCTCAAATACTTCCGCCGGGAAGGTGCGATGATCCGCCTCGATCCGGCCAATCGGGCGTACGAACCGCAGCGTTACACGCCGGACATCGTGCGCGTGCAGGGCAAGCTGTCGGGCATCCTGCGGCGTTACGATTGAAGTTGCTGCGTCAGTTCGCGAGGCAGTGACAAGCACGACACCGGAATGTCCCGGTTTGGGACAGACGCTAGGGCGCATTCCCCGCCATTGGTGGCGCTTGCTTCGGTCGTACGATGCCACCGATCGACCGCCGATGCGCTTTGCAGTCGCCGACGCGGCGTCCGGGTCGGTCCCCGCCTGTGACGTGGGGGCACCCCAGATCCGCAGGTGAGCGGTCGCGTAGCGAGGCCAGGCCGCGGCATGGGCTTCCAGCGTTCGTCGTTGACCTCTCGGGTCTCGGCTCGTCAGCGTGACGCGTTTGTCGGCGGCGACGTCTTGTCATGGCGATAGGTCACGCGGGATCGGCAGCCGCCACCGTGACATTGCGTCACGATGTTCCGGCCGCGCCAGCCGTCCGGTCGATACAGCACCGCTGCGGCCGGGCGTGCGACGGGCGGATGCAGCCAAGGGTGTGCGTCGCCGGATTGGCGCACGGTGACGATCCGACGCGTAGCGAGGGTCACCGCCACCCCACCCGTTTCCGCCAGCACCGGCGCGTCGAGCTTCAGCCAGCGGGGCGTGCAGCCACGCGGCAGCCGCCGTTCGCTGATCACGATATCCGCCTGCCGACATGCCGCGATCAGCGTCGGCCAGGGCAGCGGATAGGGGCTCCGTGTCGCCAGCACCCGCCATCGGCGCCCGCCGCGGTCCAACGCGATGACGCAGGCATCGCGCGTGCAGTGCGCCGCGGTGCTGTCCGCGAGGAAGGCCGGCTCTCCATCGACACCGCCCGTCTCGCTCAACATCGCCCGTGTGTAATCGCCGGCGCGGTCGCGCAGGATCGACAGGCCGTCACGGGTGCGCGCCGCCAGATGCCGGCCATCGCCTGTTACCAGCAGATCGGGCGGCGGGCTGATCAGGATCCAGCCGCAACCCAGGACGAGCGGCAGCACACCCAACCAGCGCGGCGGCGTCCGCCACAAAGCAAGCCACAGCCCGCCGAGCACGCACACGGCGAAGGCGCCGGTCGGCACCGTCGCGATTGCGGTGGCGGAGCCCGGCAGCGCCGCGACGCGATGGGCCAGCCAGAGCAGGAAGCGGAGCGACCCATCGGCGAGCCGCCACACGGGTCCGCCGAGCCCGACGAGATCGCAGAGCAGCGCCAGCGCCTCCAGCGGCATGACGACGAAGGTGGTCAGCGGGATGGCGACGAGATTGGCGATGGCGCCGTACAGGCCGGCCTTGTGGAAATGGTAGACCGCGATCGGCAGCAACGCCGCCTCGACGACGAAGCCGGTCAGCAGCAACGAGGCGGGCGAGCGGACCAGCTGGCGCCAGCGCGGCTCGTCGCGCGCTAGAAAGGCGGCGGCGATGCGCGGATGCGCGTGCAGCGCGACGATCGCGCCGATCGCGGCAAAGGACAGCTGGAAACTCGGTCCGACCAGCGCCTCCGGCCAGATCAGCAGGACCACGCCGGCGCCGGCCGCGACCAGGCGCAGCGTCATCGCTTGCCGGCCCAGAGCGAGCGCGCCGATCACGAGCAGCGACGCGACGCAGGACCGGATCGTCGGCACCTGGCTGCCGGTCAGCAGGGTATAGCCGATCGCCGCCGCGGCGCCTGCCGCTGCGGCAACCAGCGGCAGGCGGACGCGCAACGCCAGCCACGACCAGAGCGCGAGCAGCCGCATCACCAGCAGCATCGTCGCGGCCACCGCCGCGGTGATGTGCAGGCCGCTGACCGACAGCAGATGCGCCAGCCCCGCTCGCCGCATGGCATCGGAATCATCTTGCGTGATCGCACCCTCGTCACCGGTCGCCAGTGCCGCGGCGATGCCGCCGCGGCTGCCCTCCAGCCGATCGGTGATGTGCCGGGTGAGCATCGCCCGCCACGACCCGCCGTCGCCGCCGCCGCGCTGCGCGACCGGCCCGAATGCCCGGCCGGTGCCGCCGATGCCGGCGAACCAGGCGACCCGCGCGAAATCATAGGCGCCGGGCACGGCGGCAGCGGGCGGCGGCATCAACCGCGCGGTCAGCGTCACCGTCGCGCCGGCCGCTCCGCCCTGTGGCAGCGCGGCCGCATCGACATTGACCCGCAGTCGCTTCGGCAGGCCGCTCATCGCAAAGGGTGCGACGGTCAGCCGGACGAGGCCCCGCGCCGGCAGCGGCTCGACCTGTTCGATCGTCCCGGTCACGCGCACCACCGCCGGCCGCGCGAGGACGGGCGCGGCGACCCGCTCGGCCCGCCACCAGGCAAGGCCGAGGCCGAGCATGGCCACCGCCGCGCCGATGCCGATCGCCCGGCTCGCCCGATCGCCGCGGCCCGCGGTGAGCGCCGCCAGCGCGATGGCGGCAAGCGCGCTAAGGGTGGCGAGCCAGTGCCGCGGGTCGGGCAGGACGAACCAGGCGGCGATGCCGCCGCCGAGCGCGACCGGCAGCCATAGGGGCAATTGGTCGCGTTCTGCCTCCAGCCACCGCTCGATCCGCGGGCCTATCGCCGCGTCGGCGACGGGTGGCGGGATTTGAAGGCGCGGAAGGCGCGTGCTAGGGGCCGCCCCGGCTGTGACAGCCATCATCTCGAACCGTAAGGAGCAGGCGCGGTTGGGCGCATCATCGGATCACGACGCGAACGGCATTTCCGAAGCGACGGGCAAGGCCGTCGTCACCCGTTTCGCGCCCTCGCCGACCGGCTATCTGCACCTGGGCGGCGCGCGCACCGCGCTGTTCAACTGGCTGTTCGCACGCCATCACGGCGGCACCTTCCTGCTGCGCATCGAGGATACCGACCGCGTCCGTTCGACCCAGCCGGCGATCGACGCGATTCTCGCTGGTCTGACCTGGCTCGGCATCGACTGGGACGGCGACGCCGTCTTTCAATTCGCGCGGGCGGATCGCCATGCCGAGGTGGCGCATCAGATGGTGGCGAGCGGCAATGCCTATCGCTGCTACATGACGCAGGCGGAGATCGCCGCGCAGCGCGAGGCGGCGCAGGCCGAGAAGCGGCCGCTGCGCATCCGCTCGCCATGGCGCGACCGGACCGATTATCCGGAGGGCGAGCCCTATGTGGTCCGGCTGCGTGCCCCGCGCGAGGGCGCGACTACGATCGACGATCGCGTCCAGGGATCGGTGACGGTGCAGAACGCCGAGCTCGACGATCTCATCCTCCTGCGTTCGGATGGTACACCGACTTATATGCTGGCCGTGGTCGTCGACGATCATGACATGGGCGTGACGCACGTCATCCGCGGCGACGATCACCTCAACAACGCCTTCCGTCAGCTGCCGATTTATCGCGCGATGGGCTGGCCGGAGCCGGTCTACGCCCACATTCCGCTGATCCACGGCACCGACGGCGCCAAGCTGTCGAAGCGGCACGGTGCGGTCGGCATCGAGGCCTATCGCGACGAGCTGGGCATCCTGCCCGAGGCGTTCGACAATTATCTGCTGCGCCTGGGCTGGGGACATGGCGACGACGAGATCATCAGCCGCGAACAGGCGGTGGCCTGGTTCGACCTTGATGGCGTCGGCAAGAGCCCGTCCCGCTTCGACCTCAAGAAGCTCGAGAACCTCAACGGCCATTATATCCGGGCGGCCGACGATGCGCGGCTCGCCGCTTTGGTCGCCGGCATCGGGGGCTATGGCGAGGCGGCGGTCCCGCTGCTGACGCAGGCGATGCCGTTCCTGAAGGCACGGGCCGCCAATGTCAACGAACTGGCGGAGGGTGCACGGTTCCTCTTCGCGCACCGACCGCTCGACCTGGATCAGGCCGCGGCGGACCTGCTCGGCGGTACCGCGCCGCAACTGCTTGCGCAGCTGCACACGGCGCTTGACGCAGTGCAGCAGTGGGATCAGGACACGACCGAAGCAGCGGTACGGCAGGTGGCGGACGGCCAGGGCGTCAAGCTCGGCCAGGTCGCCCAGCCGCTCCGCGCCGCTCTCACCGGGCGTAAAACCTCGCCCGGCATCTTCGACGTGCTCGCGCTTCTCGGCAAGGAGGAAAGCCTCGGCCGGATCGCGGACCGGATGACAGTCTGATTAGGAAGGACACTGACATGACCGACAACGCGACAGTCGCCCTGGAGGGCAAGCAGTTCGAATACCCGGTCATGTCGGGTTCGGTCGGCCCGGACGTGGTCGACATCCGCAAATTCTATGCGCAGACCGGCGCCTTCACCTATGATCCCGGCTTCACCTCGACCGCGTCGTGCCGCTCGGCGCTGACCTATATCGACGGCGACGAGGGCGTACTGCTGCACCGCGGCTATCCGATCGGCGAGCTGGCCGAGCAGTCGAGCTTCATGGAGGTAGCCTATCTGCTGCTCAACGGCGAGCTGCCGTCGGGCGAGGAACTCGACACCTTCACCGGCACGATCACCCGCCACACGATGGTGCACGAGCAGCTGGCTGCCTTCTTCCGCGGCTTCCGTCGCGACGCGCATCCGATGGCGATCATGTGCGGCGTGGTCGGTGCGCTGTCGGCCTTCTACCATGATTCGACCGACATCCACGATCCGGTGCAGCGCACCATCGCCTCGCATCGGCTGATCGCGAAGATCCCGACGATCGCTGCGATGGCGCACAAGTACAGCGTCGGCCAGCCGTTCCTCTATCCGGACAATGCGCTGAGCTACACCGGCAACTTCCTGCGCATGACGTTCGGCGTGCCGGCCGAGCCCTATGAGGTGAATCCGGCGGTCGAGAAGGCGATGGACCGGATCTTCATCCTCCATGCCGATCACGAGCAGAACGCCTCGACCTCGACCGTGCGCCTTGCCGGTTCGTCGGGCGCCAATCCGTTCGCGTGCATCGCGGCGGGCATCGCCTGCCTGTGGGGCCCGGCGCATGGCGGCGCCAACGAGGCGGCGCTCAACATGCTGCGCGAGATCGGCACGCCGGAGCGCATCCCCGAGTTCATCGCCCGCGCCAAGGACAAGAACGATCCGTTCCGCCTGATGGGCTTCGGTCACCGCGTCTACAAGAACTATGATCCGCGCGCGACCGTGATGCAGAAGACCGTGCGCGAGGTGTTCGACGCGCTCAAGGTCAACGACCCGCTGTTCGAGACCGCGCTGCGGCTCGAGGAACTGGCGCTCAGCGACGATTATTTCATCGAGAAGAAGCTGTTCCCGAACGTCGACTTCTACTCGGGCGTGATCCTGTCGGCGATCGGCTTCCCGACGGAGATGTTCACCGTGCTGTTCGCCCTCGCCCGCACCGTCGGCTGGGTGGCGCAGTGGAACGAGATGATCACCGATCCGGATCAGAAGATCGGCCGCCCGCGCCAACTCTACACCGGCCCGACGCAGCGCAGCTACGTCCCGCTGGCGCAGCGCTGATGCGCCGTCTCCGGCCGATCCTGGTGGCGGTGGGCGTGCTGCTGGCGCTCACCGGTGCGCTGTGGATCGGCCAGGGACTGGGGTACATCCACTGGCCGCAGTCGAGCTTCATGCTCGACCAGCGGATCTGGGCCGACCGTGGCAGCGCCGTCACGGTCCTAGGCTTGTTACTGATCCTGGTCGCCCGCCGCCTGCCGCGGCGCTGAACGGCGATCAGGCCGGCAGGGTCAGGGTGAAGGTCGCACCCTCGCCCGGCGCGCTCGCCACCGTCAGGTCGCCGCCCATCGCCCGCGCCAGCCGCCGCGCGATATAGAGGCCGAGGCCGTTGCCGCCCGGCTCGCTGGGGTCGACCCGCTCGAACTTCTCGAAGATGCGCGCCTGATCGTCGCGCGCGATGCCCTTGCCCTGATCCGCGACCACCGCTTCGGCCATTGTGCCGACCCGCGCGGCGGTGACCGTGACGACGCCGCCCGGCGGCGAATAGCGGACGGCATTGCCGATCAGATTGACCAGGATCTGCAAGGCACGGCGAAAATCGCCCAGCGCCGGCACCGACGCCTCCGCCAGCGGCCGGGCAATCGCGACATCGGCATTGGCGGCCTTGACCGACAGCAGCCCCGCGGCGCGACGCGCGACGTCGGCCATGTCGATCGGCTCCGCGGTGAGCGCGAAATCCGGCCGCTCGACTGCGGCGAGATCGACCAGATCGTCGACCAGGCCGAGCAGATGCCGGCCGGCATTGGCGATGTCCGAGGCATAATCGGCATAGTCCGCCTGGATCGGGCCTTCCGCCTGCGCATGGATCGTGTCGGCATGGGCGATGATCTTCGCCAGCGGGCTGCGCAACGCGCGGTCGAGGCCGCGGGTGAAGCCGGGCGTCAAGGACGGGCGCGCTGCCGTCGGTGCGGCGATAACGGGGCGCGCCACGCCGATCAGCCCGGCCATGCCGCCGGCGGCGTCCCGGCGTATGGTGGCGCTGAGCAGCATCGCGACATCGCCCTGGCGCAGCCGGGCCGGCTGCACCCCGTCCCAGCGGCGGCGGGCGACCGCATCGAGAATCGGCATCGCGCCGTCGCGATCCGCGTCGAGCGCGAACATCGCGGTCAGCGGCTGTCCGAGCAAGGCCTGCGGGTCGACGCCGTAGCGGGCAGCGCCGTCATGCCCGACGAAGGTGAGGTGCAGGCCGCCGTCGGTTTCCCAGGCGAGATCATCGGCGCCGGCCACGGGCACCGCCTCCGCCGACGCCAGGATGGCCCCGGGGCGCTCCTGCCAGCCGGTGGTGACGAGGCGCAACTGGTCGACCGTCGGCTCGGCCCGGACCGAGAGGACCAAATCGGCGTCCGGATCGGCGACGGTGACCTGCCGCGTCACCGGCACGCCGAGCCGCTGCGCCAGCCATGCCACCGCCGCGATCGGGGCGATGGCGAGCGGCATGCCGATCTCGCCCCCCGCCGCCGCGTTCAGCGTCAGCAGCGCCGGATCGGCGGCGAGCAGCCGGCCGTCGCGGTCGAGCGTACCCTGAACGACGATCGGGTCGCGCATGGTACCCGGTCTCATCGCGCGCCCTCCCGCGCCAGGGCATCGATCGCCACGCGCAATTCGGCATGCAACGTCAGCGGCGCCAGCGCGGCGCGGGCGCTATCCACCGGTATGGCGACGATCGCGTCGAGCGCATCCGCGAACGCCTCGATGTCGCGGCGAGGATCGGCATCCGCCAGCGCCAGCGCGATGCGGGCGATCGTCGCCCGATCGAGATCGATCGCGCGCAGCGCCAGCCACAGACGATCCCCCTCCGGTTCTACCACGATCTGCCGCGTGGCGACGGAATCGAGCCGGGTCGCGCGGGCGAGCACGGCGATGAAGAGCAGCAGCCGCCGATCGCCGAGCGCATCGACCAGCAAGGGGCCAAGTTCGTCGGGCCGCGCGTCGATCGCCATCGCCAGCCGCATCGCCGCCGCTTCCGGCCGCTGCGTCTCGTCATGCGCCGCGAGATTGCGCTGCGCGGCCTCGACCACCGCCTGATCGAGGGCAGCATCGTCCGCTTGTGCCTCGCGCACTGCGGCAGCGACCCACCAGACCAGTTGCCGATGCAGCACCGCCGGCAGTGTGCCGTGCAGCACCCGCTCCTGCTCGACCGCCGCACGCCGCTGCGCCTCGGCGGCCAGTAGCGCGCGGGCGGCGGTCGCGACGACGCCATCGTCGACCTGGGCAAGACGGATCAGCAGACTCGGCTGATCCGGCCCACCGACCTGGGGCACCAGCGCCTCGGCGATCTGATCGCAGCGCACCTGGCCGAGCAATTCATCGATCAGCGCACGGTCGCGCAATAAGCCGGCACGCGACAGGCGGCGCAGCACATCCGTCGCCGCCGGCATCGTCGCACCGCGCGGGGCCAGCAGCCGCGCCGCATGGTGGCGGATGTCCGTCTCGATCGCCCGGACCGCACCGGCCAGCGTCTGGCCGAGCGCCAGCCGCGTCCGCTCGTCGAGCCTGGCGTCGCCGGGCAGGAAGAAATCGACGATCGTCGCGCCCAGCCGCCCGTCCGCCTGCGCCGCCAGGCGGCGCGCGGCAGCAAGGCGCGCATCCGGCGTGGGGCTGTGCGGGGGATCCGGCTCGACCGTCATGGTTCTGGCGCCTAGCCGCTATGTCGTTAAGAGCGAGCTAAGGCTGGCGCCGCAGGCGTTCGATCGCGGCCGCCGCGGTGGCGCCGGCATAGAGCGTCGCCGCGGTGAGGCCCAATGTCGGCGCGGCGACGATCGCCCCGGCCAGCAACACGACCAGATAGGCGGGCGCGCTGCCCCACCAGCTCGGCCGCGTCGCGGGGCCGATCGCGCGCTCGCCGAGCGCCGCGACGAGCAGCAGCGCAAAAGCCAGGGCCAGCGTCGCGCCCTCCGCGCTGCGCCGCATCTCGGCATCGCCGTAGAGCAGCGCGGTCAGTGCCGGCAGCACGAGCGCCGCCGCGGCCAGACCGCGCGCCATGCTGGCGTCGTCGCGCAGATCGGCGAGCACGCGCGCCAGTGCCACGCCGATCCCGCCGAGCACAGCGAGACCCAGGCCGATGACCGGATGGCCGAACCAGATCGACGCCAGCGCGATCAGGCCGAATGCGCCACCCCCGGCGGCAACACCCAAGGCCGGGATGCTGCGCGGCACCAGCACGGGAATCAGCGCACGGGCGATCGGGGCGACGACGAAGCGGTCGAACCAACCGCTGCGCCCCGCCACCATCGCCGACAGGACCGCACGCCCCCGCGCCTCCAGTGCCGCGCCGCCATGACCGATCGCATGACCGGCGCGCATCGCGGGCTGCGGCAGCAGCAGGTTGACCGCCCCCGCCTGCGCCGCCAGCCGGACCAGCGTCGACGGCACGTCATAGTCGCGCGGCAAGGCAGCGAGTTCGGCGACGCGCCGAGCCTCCAGCCGCGCGATGCCCGCCCAGACCATGCCGCCGCCGACGCGTTCATAGCCCGGCGGCGCCGCATCCTCCGGCACGACGAGCAGCGCGTCGCTGCCCGGCTGGGCGAAGGCGCCGATCATCTCCTCGGTGGTCGTCAGGCCGTCGGCAAGCATCACGACATGCGCCAGGGGATGTAGCTTCTCGGCGGCTTCGGCGGCGGTGCGGACGGTGTCGACCGCGATCCCGCGGCGACCGATGCGGTTTATCGCGCCGAGCAGTTCCGGGGTCAGACGGGCAACGACGATGACCAGTTGCGACGCACCCGCGGCGACGAGCAACCGCGCCTGATATTCGATCAGCGTCACCCCGCCGAACGGCAGGGTCGCCGTCAGCATCGTCGGCCGGTCGTCCGCATCGTGCAGGGCAAAGAGAAGGCCGGCGAGCATCCGGCCGCTGTTATGCGCTGGCGTTCCCGCTGGCTAGGGTCGTGCGCGTGCTTTTTGCTGCGATCAGAGGCGCGCGACGGTGCGCTTCAGCTTGGCCAGCGTCGGCGCATCGTGCGGCAGGGTCGCCGCCCGGTTGGCCATCGCCATCAGGCGCACCGCGCCGAAGCTCGCCGCCAGACCGGTCAAACGCGCCGCGGCATCGCGCCATTCGGCATCGCTCTGTGCCTGCTCCAGCGCCTGGACCGCACTGTCGGCGCTTTCGACGAAGGCGACGCGCAGTTCCGCGATCAGCGCGGGCGCATCGCCCACCGCCGCGGTGAGGGTCGCATCGATCGCTCCGGGGTCATAGGCCATAAACCGATCCTAGCGGGGCACCGCTTAACGCTTCGTTGCGGTTTCGCTTTGTCGACGGCGCAAAGCTGGCTAAGTTCCCCGCCACTATCAGGGGGTGTTCATGATCGTCGACTTGCGGGCGAAGGCCGGCAGCACCAACCGCTATGACGAGGGCGCCGCCATGGCTCATGATACGCTCGACCTGTCCGACAATGCCGCTTGGACATTGCCGGTCGGGGCGGAGCCGACCCCACGACGCTGGATTCTGCCCGCCGGTGCGACCGTGGTCAGCCTGGTGTGGCTCGGTGCGATGCTGTGGCTGGTCCGCGACGATCTTGGCCTTTTGCAGCCGGTGGCGCTGGTCCAGTTGATCGCCGCACTGGCCAGCGTGCCGGCGCTGATCGGCATCGTCTGCCTGCTCGCGCTGCGCACCAGCCGCGCCGAGGCGCGCCGGTTCGGCGACACCGCCCGGGCGATGCGAGCGGAGGCGGAAAGCCTGGAGCGCACGGTGGGCGTGCTGTCGCGCTCGCTCGACGTCAATCGTCAGATGCTCGCCGAACAGATCACCACGCTGAGCGCGATGGGCGATGCCGCCACCCAACGGCTGGCCGCCATCGGGCGGGGCATTGGCGATGAGATCCAGCAGGCGGAAGCGCATGCCCGCTCCCTATCCGACGCGGCGACGACGACGCAGGCGAACGTCGGCGTGCTGCTCGCCTCCCTGCCCCGCGCCCAGTCGGAAATCCTGGAGGCCGGGCGCCTGCTCGAAGCGAGCGGCCTGACCGCCGGTGCGCATGCCGCCGCGCTGGAAGGCCATCTTGCCGCGCTGGTCGATCGCGGGCGTGAAGCCGATCTGATCGCCGGCGGCGCGGCACAGCGGCTCGCCGCGCATCTCGCCCGGATGGAGGCGACCAGCGAGACCGCGGGCGCCCGCCTCGAGGCGGTGACGAGTGAAATGTCGGGCGAAGTCGACGCCCTGCTCGGGCGCACCGCCGACGCGGTCGACGAGGCGCGCAAGGGCATCGCCGCGCAGGGCGAGGCGATGCTGGCGATGCTCCACGCCAATCAGGCCGCGCTCGACCGCGCCGCGCGCGACAGCGCCGATGCGCTCGGCGAGCGGATCGCGGCGGTCGAGGAGGTGATCGACCGCGTCGTCGCGCGGCTCGACCAGCATCGTACCGCCAGCGACGACATGCTCGTGGTCATCGACGCGGAGGTCGATCGCATCGAGCAGCGGCTGGACGCGCTGCACGGCCAGGGGGTCGAGCGGACGCAGATGCTCGCCGCCTCGATCAGCGCGCTGGGCGGATCGGCGGACGCGATGACCGAGGCGCTGCGCACCGGCGAGGCGATGGCGACCAAGACCATCGGCACCACCGAATCGCTGCTGATTGCGCTGGACGCCGCGGCGCGCGAAATCGACGAAACCCTGCCAGAGGCGCTGACCCGGCTCGACGGCAAGATCACCGCCAGCAAGCAGGTCGTCGTCGCCGCCAAGCCGGAACTGCTTGCGCTCGTCACCGCCGCGGAAAGCACGCATGACGCGATCGAGGCGATCGCCGGCGTCATCGCCGATCAGCGCCGCACGCTGGACCAGCTGTCGCAGGGGCTGTTGCAGACGCTTAACGAAGGCCGCGACAAGGCCGACGCGCTCGGCACGATGGTCGACGAGACGATCGAGCGGACGCACCGTTTCGCGGAAGAAGCGGCGCCGCGGCTGGTCGATGCCCTGTTGCGGGTGCGCGACACGGCGGCGACCGCGGCGGACCGCGCGCGCGATACGCTCGCCTCCGTCATCCCCGAGGCGGCCGAGGCGCTCGAACAGGCCAGCGCCGACGCGATGCGCCGCGCCACCAGCGACACCGTGGAGCGGCAGGTGCGTGCGATCGCCGACGCCACCGACAGCGCGGTCGATGCCGCGACCCGCGCCACCGAACGGCTTGCCGCGCAGGTGCAGACGATCCTCGACAGCACCGCGCTGGTCGAGACGCGGATCGAAGACGCACGCCAGGACCGCGAGGAGGCCGAGCGCAACAGCTTCGCGCGGCGCGCCTCGCTGCTGATCGAGTCGCTCAATTCGGCGGCGATCGACGTGACCAAGGCGTTCGCACCCGATGTCAGCGACAGTGCCTGGGCCGCCTATCTGAAGGGCGATCGCGGCGTGTTCACCCGCCGCGCCGTGCGCATCCTCGAACCCGGCGACGCGCGCGAGATCGCGCGCCTCTACGACGACGATGCCAGCTTCCGCGAGGCGGTGAACCGGTACATCCATGATTTCGAAAGCATGCTGCGCACGATCCTGACGCAGCGCGACGGGTCGCCGCTCGGCGTCACGCTGCTGTCGTCGGACATGGGCAAGCTGTATGTCGCCCTCGCCCAGGCGATCGAGCGGTTGCGCTGACCGGGCCGCCCCGGGCCAGGCCGGGGTTCGGGCAATCAGCCGCCAGCAAAATCAGAACAGCGGCGGCAGCCCGTGGCAATGCGGCTGCCGCTCCAGCTCGTCGATCGCGGTGGCGATCTGCGCCGCGATCAGCGCCATGCCGGCATCGTCCATCAACCCCAGCGCGCGGTGGAGCAGGTCGAGCGTGTTGAGGCAGGTCTGGTTCACGGCGAGCGATACTCCGAACGGTGGCTGCCGCTAGCGCCGGGACGGCGCGGCCGGCAAGCGCCAATCCGGAAAATATCCGTTGCCGAATAAGTGGTTAAGCGGCGTTGAGGTAGACCTCGTCGGGATTGAACAGGTCGAGCATCCGCGGCGTGATCCAGCCGAATTCGTAATTGGCGACGAACAGCAGGAACAGGATCGTCGCGACGATCGTCACCCGGACGACCAGCCGGCCGAGGTGGAATTCATGCGGCGCGCTTTCCGCCTGGCCGGGGACGTGCTCGCCCCCCGCCTCTCGTGTCGTCCGCACGCCCCAGGGCAGCACCAGGAAGACGGAGAACGCCCAGAACAGGACGTAGATCGCGAGCATCGACGTCCAGCGCACGGCGTTCCTCCGGTCAGGCCTGGACGATCAGCACGTCGACGATCGGCTTCTTGCCGGTCCAGCGCGTCGCGACGCGGCGTACCGCCAGGCGGATGTCCTCGCGCCGCTTCTCGATCTCGCGCTTGCCGCCGTTCAGCGCTTCCTCCGCAGCGGCCGCCGCATCCTCGACAAACGCGACGCGGTCCTCCTCGACCGGCACGCCCTGCACGCGTACCTGCGGCCGGCCGATGCCGCGGCCCTGGCGATCGATCGCGACGGCGACGGAAATCTGGCCGTTGATCGCCAGCTTGCGCCGCTCGTTGATCGTCGATCCGTCGGCGGGCAGGATCACGTCGCCGTCGAGCACCAGGCGCCCGACGCCGGCATGGCCAAGCTTCTGCGGCGCGCCGGGAAGCAGGCGGACGATGTCGCCGTCGCTCTGCACGATCGCTTGGCTGACGCCCTGCGACTGCGCGTAGCGGGCATGCTCCATCATGTGGCGCATCTCGCCATGGACCGGCACCAACGTCGTCGGGCGGATCCAGCCGTACATCTGCGCCAGTTCCGGGCGCCCCGGGTGACCGGAGACGTGGACATGCGCCTGCCGCTCGGTGACCATCCGCACGCCCTTGGCGGCGAGCGTGTTCTGGATCTTGCCGATCGCGATCTCGTTGCCGGGGATCTGCTTGGACGAGAAGATGACGGTGTCGCCCTCGTCGAGCTTGATCGTGTGGCTACCGTCGGCGACGCGGGCCAGCGCCGCGCGCGGCTCGCCCTGCCCGCCGGTGGCGACGATCAGCACCTTGTTCTTGGGCAGGCGCATCGCCGTCTCGGGATCGACCGTCTCGGGGAAATCCTTCAGATAGCCGCAGGCGCGCGCGACCTTCAAAATCCGGTCGAGCGAGCGGCCGGTGACGCACAATTTGCGCCCCGTCTCGCGCGCCACCTCGCCCAGCGTGTGCAGGCGCGCGGCGTTGGAGGCGAAGGTGGTGACCAGCACGCGGCCGGGCGCCTTGGCGATCGTTTCCGCCAGCCCGCGGCGCACCGACGATTCCGAGCCGGAGGCGGTGTCATTGAACACGTTGGTCGAATCGCACACCAGCACGTCGACGCCCTCGTCGCCGATCGCGCGCAGCGCCTCGCCGCTGGTCGGCCGGCCGATCACCGGATTGGGATCGAGCTTCCAGTCGCCGGTGTGGAAGACGCGGCCGGCCGCCGTCTCGATCACCAGCGCGTTGGGCTCGGGAATCGAGTGCGACAGCTCGACGAAGCGGACGTTGAAGGGGCCGATCTGCTCCGACCCGCCCGGCTGCACCATGCGCAGCTTGACGCGATTGGCATTGCCCTCCTCTTCCAGCTTGCCGCGGATCAGCCCGGCGGTGAACGGCGTCGCATAGAGCGGCACGCCGAGATCCTCGGCCAGATAGGGCAAGGCGCCGATATGGTCCTCGTGCCCGTGGGTCAGCACGATGCCGACCAGATCGTCGAGGCGGTCCTCGATGAAGGCGAGGTCGGGCAGCACGATGTCGATGCCGGGATAGGCGGCATCGGCGAAGGTCACGCCGCAATCGACCATCAGCCACTTGCCGGCATGGCCGTAGAGGTTGACGTTCATGCCGATTTCGCCCGAGCCGCCGAGCGCGCAGAAGAGCAATTCGTTATTCTTGGGGGTCATCAATGTCTTTCGGTGAATTTCTGGGCGCCCGCCAGGCCAGAACGGCGCGAGCGCGTCAGGATGGGATATGGGCTCTTTCAGCCATGATCGCCAGCCCTTGTATCGTCAGGTCCGGCTCGACCACATCGAATGCCTCGGTATGCCGTTCGAACAGCACGGCGAGGCCGCCGGTGGCGATCACCTTAACCGGCCGGCCAACCTCCGCCTTCAGTCGGGCGACCAATCCCTCGATCATCGCGATATAGCCCCAGAAGATGCCGATGTGCATCTGGCTGACGGTGTTGCGGCCGATCACGCTGGTCGACGCCGGCGCCTCGATCGCGATGCGTGGCAGCTTGGCGGCGGCGCTGACCAGCGCGTCGAGCGACAGGTTGATTCCCGGCGCGATGATCCCGCCCTTGTAGGCGCCGCGATAGTCGCTGACGTCGAACGTCGTCGCCGTACCGAAATCGATGACGATCAGGTCGCCGTCATGCAGCTCATGCGCCGCGATGGTATTGACCGCACGATCCGCGCCAAGATTCTGCGGTTCGTCGACGTCCAGGGCGATGCCCCATTCGACCGGCGCACGACCAGCGATCAACGCCTCCGTCCGGAAATATTTGCTGCTCAGCACCTGGAGATTGTGCAGCGCGCGCGGCACGACGGTGGCGACGATTACCTGCGTCACATCCTCGCGCGCGAAGCCTTCGAGCGCCAGCAACTGGCTGAGCCAGACGGCATATTCGTCGGCAGTGCGGCGCGGATCGGTGGCGATCCGCCAGCGGCCGCGGATCGCCCGCCCCTCGACCAGGGCAAAGACGACATTGGTGTTACCGGCATCGATCGCGAGCAGCATCGCTCCGCCTCATCCCCTTATGCGCGGCCGCTGCCGCCAGATTATCGTTACAGCAGAAACACGTCGCCCGCGTGCATGACACGCCGTTCGCCGTCGGCCAAGCGCACCACCAGGGCGCCATCGGCGTCGAGGCCGTCGAAGATCCCGGCGACCGCCCCGCCATCCGGCAGCCGGACGTTGAGCGCGGTGCCGACCGGATGCGCGGCGGCGAGCCAGGCGCGGCGGATCGCGTCGATCCCCTCGCCCCGCCACCGTTGGAGCCAGCGCGCCACCGCCTCGGCGAGTTCCTCGATTAGCGATGCCGCATCCAGCGGCGCGCCCTCCGCCGCGAGGCTGGTGGTGCGGCGGTCGGGAAGATCGGGGTGGTGGGCGACGTTGACGCCGATGCCGATCACCACCGCATCGCCGCTCCGTTCCAGCAGGATGCCGGACAGTTTGGCGCCGTCGACCAACACGTCGTTGGGCCATTTCAGCATCGCCCGGCCGGGCAGATGACGCGCGAGCACCGCGTGCAACGCCACTGCAGCGACCAGCGCCAGCGATGGCGCCGGCGGGTCGCCAGGGCGCAGCCGCACCAAGGTGCTGGCGTAGAGATTGCCGGGGGGCGATTGCCACGCCCTGCCCTGCCGCCCACGGCCCGCGGTCTGCAGCTCGGCGCGGAGCCACTCTCCCTCGCGCGCGCCCAGCGACGCGAGGTGGAGCAGGTCGGCGTTGGTCGACCCCGTCTCGACGACGGTGCGGATCGTCAGAACAGCGCCTGCGCGGCGACGGTGGTCCAGGCGGTCAGCGGCGCGATCAACAGATAGCCGAGCGGCGAAATGAACGCCGCGGTGACGACGATCAGGCCGCCCTCCAGCTTGCTGTCGCTCGGCCCGAACGCCGGCGCCGGTTCGTCGAAGTACATCGTCTTGACGACGCGCAGATAGTAATAGGCGCCGATCACCGAGGCGACGTAACCGATCACCGCCAGCGGGAAGAGCCCCGCCGCGATCGCCGCGTCGAACACCGCGAACTTGGCATAGAAGCCGAACAGCGGCGGAATGCCCGCAAGGCTGAGCATGAACATCATCAGCGCGAAGGCGAGGCCAGGGCGGGTCCGTGACAGGCCGCTGAGCGACGCGATGCTCTCGACCGGCTGACCGTCGGCATCGCGCATTTGCAGCACGATCAGGAACGAGCCCAGCGTCATCACGACATAGATGGTGAGGTACACCAGCACCGCCGAAACGCCGGTCGGTGTCCCGGCCGCAAGGCCGATCAGCGCGAAGCCGACGTTGTTGATCGACGAATAGGCGAGCAGCCGCTTGATGTTGGTCTGCCCCACCGCCGCAACCGCGCCGAGAATGATGGAGGCGAGCGCCGCGAAAATCACGATCTGGCGCCACTGGTCGGTGGCCGGGCCCATCGCCTCGACCGCGACGCGCACGGCGAGACCGAGCGCCGCCACCTTGGGCGCCGAGGCGAAGAAGGCGGTGACCGGGGTCGGCGCGCCCTCATAGACGTCCGGCGTCCACATGTGGAACGGCACGGCCGACATCTTGAACGCCAGGCCGGCGAAGACGAACACCAGGCCGAAGATCAGGCCCAGCGAGCGCGGGCCGGCATAGGCCTGGGCGATGCCGTCGAACAGCGTCGTACCGGCGAAGCCGTAGACCAGGCTGATGCCGTAGAGCAGGATGCCGCTCGCCAGCGCGCCGAGCACGAAATACTTCAGGCCCGCCTCGGCCGAGCGCGAGTCGCGGCGCATGAAGCTGGCGAGCACATAGGCCGCGAGGCTCTGCAGCTCGAGGCCGACATAGAGGGTCAGCAGGTCGGCCGCCGATACCATCATGCCCATGCCCGCGGCGGAGAGCAGGATCAGCACCGGATATTCCGGGCGCAGATCGTCGCCGCTGGTGCGCTGGAAGAAGCCCGGCGCCATCAAAATGGCGATGGCGGCGGCCGGGAACATCAGCAGCTTGGCGAAGCCGGCGAAGGCATCGGCGCGGTAGAGGCCGTCGAACGCGACCCCGCCACCCGAGGCGGGACCGGCGACCGCGACGCAGGCACCGGCGAGGATCGCCACCGCGGCCCAGGAGATGGCGCGGGTCGAACCCTGGCCACCCCAGGCGGCGACGAGCATCAGGACGATGGCGCCGATCCCGAGGATCACCTCGGGCAGCGTCATGGCGAGATTGGCGGCGTAATCCATCAGTGCGCGCCCTCGGCTGCAACATGAACAGGCGCGGCAGCTTTGCCGGCGGTGGGTTGGGAGTCGCTCGGCGGCGCCGCGCGGTCGATGCGGGCGAGCAGCACCCCGACGTCCTTGCGCATCGGCGCCATGAAGCTTTCCGGATAGACACCCATCCAGAGTGCGACCGCGGCGACCGGCGCGAGCAGCCAGAGCTCACGCCCCGACAGGTCCTGCATCTCGCGAACGTCTTCCGACTTGATCTCGCCGAACACGACGCGGCGGTACAAATAGAGCATGTAGGCCGCGCCGAGGATGATGCCGGTGGTGCAGACCAAAGCCGTCCAGGTCGAGATCTGATACGTGCCCATCAGGCTGAGGAATTCGGCGACGAAGCCGCTGGTCCCCGGCAGGCCGATCGACGCCATGGTGAAGAACAGGAAGAACAGGGCATAGCGCGGCATGTTGATCGCCAGGCCGCCGTAGCGCGCGATCTCGCGGGTGTGCAGCCGGTCATAGATGACGCCGACGCACAGGAACAGCGCGCCCGACACCAGCCCGTGGCTGAGCATCATGATCATCGCGCCCTCGATCCCCTGCCGGTTGAAGGCATAGAGGCCGATGGTCACGATCGCCATGTGCGCCACGGAGCTATAGGCGATCAGCTTCTTCATGTCCGACTGCACCAGCGCGACGAGGCTGGTGTAGACGACCGCGATCCCCGACAGCAGGAAGATTAGCCAGGCGAGCTGGCCGGACGCCTCCGGGAACATCGGCAGGCTGAAGCGCAGGAAGCCGTAGCCGCCGAGCTTGAGCAGCACGCCCGCCAGGATCACCGAACCCGCGGTCGGTGCCTGCACGTGCGCATCGGGCAGCCAGGTATGCACCGGCCACATCGGCATCTTCACCGCGAAGGAGGCGAAGAAGGCGAGCCATAGCCAGGTCTGGACATGCACCGGGAAGTCGTACGCCATCAGCTCGGGGATGCGCGTCGTCCCCGCCGCGCGCGCCATGTACAGCATCGCGATGAACATCACGACCGAACCGAGCAAAGTGTACAGGAAGAATTTGTACGACGCGTAGATGCGGTTCACCCCGCCCCAGATGCCGATGATCAGGAACATCGGGATCAGGCCGGCTTCGAAGAAGATGTAGAACAGGAACAGGTCCTGCGCCGCGAAGGTGCCGATCATCAGCACCTCGGTGAACAGGAACGCCGCCATATATTCCGGCACGCGATTGGTTACCGAACGCCAGCTTGCGCCGATGCAGATCGGCATCAGGAAGACGCTGAGCATGATCAGCAGCAACGCGAAGCCGTCGATGCCGAGCGCCCAGGCGAAGCGACCGAACACCGGCTGGTACTCGACGAACTGCCACTGCGCGCCGCCGATGTCGTAGCTGCTCCACAACAGCACGCCGAGCGCGAAGTTGATCAGGGTCGCGAGCAGCGCCGTCATCCGCGCGCCCTGCGGGCTGAGGAACAGGCAGGCGATGGCGGCGATCGCCGGGACCGCCAGCATCAGCGAGAGGATGGGAAAGCCGCTCATTTCGCGATCGCCCAGGTAACGGCCGCGGTCAGCCCGATCAGCATGACGAAGGCATAGGTATAGACATATCCGTTCTGAAGCCGGCCGGCGATCCGGCTGGAGAGCTGCACCGCCCAGGCCGAGCCGTTCGGCCCGAACCGGTCGATCGTCTTCTCGTCGCCGCGGTGCCACAGCAAGCGGCCGATCGCGAAGGCGGGGCGGACGAAGAGCAGGTTATACAGCTCGTCGAAATAATATTTGTGGAGCAGGAAGCGGTAGAGGATCCGGAACTGGTCCGACACCGCCTTGGGGAAGCTCGGCGCCTTGAGATAGGCATACCAGGCGGTCACCAGCCCGAGCAGCATCGCGATCGTCGCCGACAGCTTGATGAGGGTCGGCACGCCGTGCATCGCATGCATCAGATGCTCGCGGAACGCGATGTCACCCTTCCAGAAGCTCTCGCCCGCGCTCGGCTCGATGAAGAAGCCGTGGAACACGAAGCCGGCTGCGATCGCGCCGATCGACAGGACGATCAGCGGGATCAGCATGACCAGCGGGCTCTCGTGCGGATGATAGCCGCCGGTGCCGGCAGGCAAATCCTGCTGCGCCGGGCCATGTTCTGACGGCCGGTCGCCAGAGTCCTCGGCCTGCGCCGGGTTGGCGTGCGCCTCGCTCGGGTGATGCGAGTCATGGCCATGCGCATCGTGCGCGTGATCGGCGTGGCCGTGCGCGTGCCCATTCGCATGATCGTCATGGCCGTGGCCATGCGCGTCATGCCCATGCTCGTCATGCAGCGCGTGCTGGATATGCTCCGACGCGGCCCAGCGCGGCGTGCCCCAGAAGGTCAGGAACATCAGCCGCCACGAATAGAAGCTGGTGATCGCCGCGACGAGCACGCCGACGAACCACACGCCCGGCTCGCCCGCCGCCCAGCTCGCCTCGATGATCGCGTCCTTGGAATGGAAGCCGGCGAAGCCGAACGCCAGCGGATTGCCGAACAGTGCCGGCAGGCCGACGCCGGTGATCGCCAGCGTCCCCATCATCATGCCCCAGAAGGTCAGCGGGATGCTTTTGCGCAGGCCGCCGTAATAGCGCATGTCCTGCTCGTGGTGCATCGCATGGATCACCGAGCCCGCACCGAGGAACAGCAACGCCTTGAAGAAGGCGTGGGTGAACAGGTGGAACATCGCCGCGCCATAGGCGCCGACGCCGGCGGCGAAGAACATGTAGCCGAGCTGCGAACAGGTCGAATAGGCGATGACGCGCTTGATGTCGGTCTGCACCATGCCGACCGTCGCGGCGAACAGGCAGGTCGCGGCGCCGATGAAGGTGACGAAATGCAGCGCGGTCGGCGACATCTCGAACATCGGCGACAGGCGGCACACCATGAACACGCCCGCGGTGACCATCGTCGCCGCATGGATCAGCGCCGACACCGGGGTCGGGCCCTCCATCGCGTCCGGCAGCCAGGTGTGCAGGCCGAGCTGCGCCGACTTGCCCATCGCGCCGACGAACAGCAGCAGACACAGCACCGTCATCGTATCGGCGCGGAAGCCGAGGAAGCCGATCGTCGAGCCCGCCATGTTGGGCGCGGCGGCGAGGATCGCCGGGATCGACACGGTGCCGAACACCAGGAAGGTGCCGAAGATGCCGAGCATGAAGCCGAGGTCGCCGACGCGATTGACGACAAACGCCTTGATCGCCGCGGCATTGGCGCTCGGCTTGCGGAACCAGAAGCCGATGAGGAGGTAGCTGGCGAGGCCGACGCCTTCCCAGCCGAAGAACATCTGCACCAAAGTGTCCGCGGTGACCAGCATCAGCATCGCGAAGGTGAACAGTGACAGATAGGCGAAGAAGCGCGGCTGGTCCGGATCCTCGCTCATATAGCCCCAGCTATAGAGGTGAACGAGCGCCGACACGGTGGTGATCACGACCAACATGATCGCGGTCAGCTGATCGACGCGCAGCGACCAGGCGACGTTCATGTCGCCGCTGGCGATCCATTCGAACACCGGCACCACCGTCGCGGTGTTGGCGCCGGACAGGAAGCCGAGGAAGATCGGCCAGCTGAGCAGGCACGAGGCGAACAGCGCGCCGGTGGTCACCAACTTGGCGGGACCGAAGCCGATCGCCTTGTTGCCGAGCCCGGCGACTGCCGCTGCGAGCAGCGGCAGGAATACAATGAACAGGATAGACGTCACCTGCCGATCACCCCTTCATCCGGTTGACGTCGTCGACCGCGATCGTGCCGCGGCCACGGAAATAGATCACCAGGATCGCCAGCCCGATCGCGGCCTCGCCGGCGGCGACGGTCAGCACGAACATCGCGAACACCTGCCCGACCAGATCGTGCAGGAAGGCGGAGAAGGCGACGAGATTGATGTTCACCGCCAGCAGGATCAGCTCGATCGCCATCAGGATGACGATCAGGTTCTTGCGGTTCAGGAAGATGCCCAGCACCCCCATGGTGAACAGGATCGCCGCGACGACCAGGTAATGGATAAGACCGATGGTCACAGCTGGACCCCCTCGCCGACCGGCGGCTGGACGTTGCGCGTCGCGTCTTCGGGACGGCGGGCGATCTGGCGGAAGGGCGATTGCGCCCGTACCCCGCCGCGCTGGCGATGGGTCAGCACGATCGCGCCGATCATCGCGACGAGCAGCACGAATCCTGCCCCTTCGAACACGAACAGATAGCGCGTGTAGAGCAGATTACCGATCGCCTGGATGTTGGGCACCGTCCCGTCGATCGGGGCGATACGTTGCGACAGCTTGACGCCGCCCGCGCTCCACGCGCCGACCGCGATGATGATCTCCGCCGCCAGGCCGACCGCCAGCGCCAGGCCGAGCGGCAGATAGCGCGCGAAGCCGGCGCGCATCTGCGCCACCTCGATGTCGAGCATCATCACGACGAACAGGAACAGCACCGCGACCGCGCCGACATAGACGATGACGAGCAGCATCGCGATGAATTCCGCCCCGACGAGGATCATCAGACCCGCGGCGTTGAAGAAGGCGAGGATCAGCCACATCACCGAATGGACCGGGTTGCGCGACGAGATGGTCATCGCACCCGAGCCGATCACGATGATGGCGAACAGGTAGAAGGCAAGAGCCTGGATCACGATTCGGTCGGCCCCCTTAAGCCCGGATAATCGACGCGGCGCGCATTAACGGTACGGCGCATCGGCGGCAAGGTTCGCCGCGATCGCCCGCTCCCAACGGTCGCCGTTGTCGAGCAGCTTGGCCTTGTCGTAGATCAGCTCCTCGCGCGTCTCGGTCGAGAATTCGAGGTTCGGGCCCTCGACGATCGCATCGACCGGGCAGGCTTCCTGGCACAGGCCGCAATAGATGCACTTGGTCATGTCGATGTCGTAGCGCGTCGTGCGGCGGCTGCCGTCGTCGCGCGGCTCGGCCTCGATCGTGATCGCCTGCGCCGGGCACACCGCCTCGCACAGCTTGCACGCGATGCAGCGTTCCTCGCCGTTCGGATAGCGGCGCAACGCATGTTCACCGCGGAAGCGCGGGCTGACCGGATTCCGCTCGAAGGGATAGTTGATCGTCGCCTTGGGCTTGAAGAAATACTTCAGCGTGAGGGCATGCGCCTTCACGAACTCCCAAAGCGTGAACGATTTGACGATCTGTGCGACGCTCACGATCCAAACCCCATAACCCGGTCGATGGCCACGACCGTCAATCCGATGATCACGCCGCCCAAGGCGCGGCGCTTGACTGCCGCGGGGTCGAGCCCCGCCCGCAGGATGAAGGCATTCACCCGGTTCACGCCGGCACGCGCATCCACATCAGCACGCCCGATACCAGGAACACCCAGAACAGCGACAGCGGCAGGAAGATCTTCCAGCCCAGCCGCATCAGCTGGTCATAGCGGTAGCGCGGCACCGTCGCCTTCACCCAGCTGAAGATGAAGAAGAAGATCAGGATCTTGATCAGCAGGTTGATGACGCCCGGCACCCAGGTGAACGGCGCGAAGTTGAAAAACGGCAGCCAGCCGCCCCAGAACAGGGTGGCGTTGAGCGCGCACATCAGCAGCACGTTGGCATATTCGCCGAGCCAGAAGAGCGCGAAGCTCATCGAGCTATATTCGGTCTGATAGCCGGCGACGAGCTCGCTCTCCGCCTCGGTCAGGTCGAACGGCGCACGGCCGGTCTCCGCCATGCCGGAGATCAGGAACACCACCGACATCGGGAACAGCAAAGGATTGAGCACGAAGCCGTTGATCGGCAGGCCGTACAGATTCTGCTGCGCCATCACGATCGACGACAGGTTGAAGCTGCCCGCCCACATCACGACGGTGATCAGGACGAAACCGATCGCGACTTCGTAGCTGACCATCTGCGCCGCGGCCCGCAGCGCGGAATAGAAGGGATATTTCGAGTTGGACGCCCAACCCGAGATGATGATGCCATAGACGCCGAGCGACGAGGCGGCGAGCACGTAGAGCAGGCCGACGTTGATGTCGGACACCACCACCCCTGCCCCGAACGGCACCACCGCCCAGACGATCAACGCGACGGTGAAGGTGATGATCGGCGCCAGCAGGAACAGGCCGCGGTTTGCCGCCGACGGGATGATCGTTTCCTGCAGGAAGACCTTGAGGCCGTCGGCGAACGACTGGAGCAAGCCGAATGGCCCGACGACGTTCGGGCCGCGGCGCAGCGCCATCGCCGCCCAGATCTTGCGATCGGCATAGATGATCATCGCCACCGCCAGCATCAGCGGCAGCGCAATGACCAGGATGCCGACCACGGTCGCGACGAACCACGCCCAGCCATAGGGCATGCCGACGGTAGTGTTGAAAAAATTGGTCATCGACCGACCGCCCCGCTCACGACATCAGAAACCAAACGATCAGCCCGACAAAGGCTGCAAGTACTGCTAGCCACGTCCGCCAATACCACCGGGGCGAATCCCGGTCCGGTAGAGCAGCCTCCGACATGGCTTCGGCAATATCCACCAGCAGATCGTGCATCGATCGTCACTCCGCCGCCTCCGCGAACGCTTCACCATGGACCAGTTCGGCCGAGCAGCGCTGCATCGTCGGGCTGGCGCGGCAGATCGCGTTGGTGAGATAGAAGTCCTTGATCGGATAGCCGGCGAGATCGCCCTGCCCGGTCGCGTCGAGCGCCGGCGGGTTCCATTCGAACGTCGCCAGACCGGGATGACGCAGCGCCGGCACCTCGGTCGCCATCGCCTCGCGCAGCCCGGCCAGGCTGTCGAAGGGCAAGGTCGCCCCCAGCACTTCCGACAGGGCGCGGAAGATGGTCCAATCCTCGCGCGCGTCGCCCGGCGCGAACACCGCACGCTCGCCACGCTGCACGCGCCCTTCGGTATTGACCCAGGTGCCCGATTTCTCGGCATAGGTCGAACCCGGCAGGATCACGTCGGCATGATGCGCGCCGGCATCGCCGTGATGGCCGACATAGACCTTGAAGCCACCGAACTTGGTGAAGTCGACCTCGTCGGCGCCGAGGAAGAAGGTGACGCCCGCATCCGCGACATCGGCGATGCCGCCCTGCTGCGCATAGCCGAGCATCAAGCCGCCCATCCGGCTCGCGGCCATATGGACGACGTTGAAGCCGTTCCAGGCACTGCCGTTTTCGAGCGTACGGACGAGGTTGTACTGCTTGGCGAACGCCAGTGCCGCACCATGGCCGCCCTTCAGCGCGCCGCCACCGACGATCACCATCGGGGCCTTGGCGTCGGTGAACGCCTTCGCCGCGGCCTCGGGTAGGCCGCCGAGCAGCGACAGATCCGTGCCGAGCCACTCGGCCTTGTACGTCAGTTCCGTCTCGGGGCCGATCGCGAAGACCTTGGCGCCCTTCTTGATCGCCTTGCGGATCCGCGTGTTGATCAGCGGCGCTTCCCAGCGGAGATTGGTGCCGACCAGCAGGATAACGTCCGCCTGCTCCACGCCCGCGATCGTCGTGTTGAAATTGACCGCCGCCAGGCTGGACACATCATAATCCATGCCCGTCTGCCGGCCTTCCAGCTTGGTCGAGCCGAGCTTGGCGAGCAGCGCCTTGGCGGCATACATCGTCTCGCAATCGACCAGGTCGCCGGCCACCGCCGCGACGTTCGATCCGGCTGCTCCGACGCGCTCCTTGATGACTGCGAACGCCTCGTCCCAGCTGACCGGCGCGAGCTTGCCGTCGCGCCGCACATAGGGGCGATCGAGCCGGCGGCGGATCAGCCCGTCGACGTGATGGCGCGTCTTGTCGTGCGCCCATTCCTCGTTGACGTTCTCGTTGATGCGCGGGACGCAGCGCAGCACTTGCCGGCCGCGGCTGTCGAGGCGGATGTTGGTGCCGACCGCATCCTGCACGTCGATGGTCAGCGTCTTGCGCAGCTCCCAGGGCCGCGCCTCATAGGCATAGGGCTTGCTGGTCAGCGCCCCGACCGGGCACAGGTCGACGACGTTGCCGCTCAGCTCGCTGGTCACCGCCTGTTCGAGATAGGAGGTGATCTGCATGTCCTCGCCGCGGTAGATCGCGCCGATCTCCTCGACGCCGGCAACCTCCTCGGCGAAACGCACGCAGCGGGTGCACTGGATGCAACGGGTCATGATCGTCTTGACGATCGGACCCATATACTTCTCGGTCACCGCGCGCTTGTTCTCGGTATAGCGGCTATGGCCCTTGCCATAGGCCATCGACTGATCCTGCAGATCGCATTCGCCGCCCTGATCGCAGATCGGGCAGTCGAGCGGATGGTTGATCAGCAGGAATTCCATCACGCCTTCGCGCGCGTTCTTCACCATCGGCGTGGTGGTGAACACTTCCTGATTGTCGGCGGCGGGCAGCGCGCACGACGCCTGCGGCTTCGGCGGCCCGGGCTTCACCTCGACCAGGCACATGCGGCAGTTGCCGGCGATCGACAGCCGCTCGTGATAGCAGAAGCGCGGGATTTCCTTGCCCGCGGCTTCGCATGCCTGGAGGACCGTCGCGCCCTGCGGCACCTCGACCTCGATCCCGTCTACCTTCAGCTTGGGCATTATGCTTCTTCCGTCAGGTCGAGCCGGCGCTCGATCCGATCCAATCGGTGATTGATCGCCGTCACATCAGCCTGCAGGCCGAATAGCGACGTCGTCATTCCACGAACGTAGTCTTCCAGCGCGGAGATGCGCACCGCTTGCGACGCAACGTCGCGCTTCACGGACGCGAGGTCACCCTGCATCCGCTTGAGGATTTCCAAGATCAGGTTGCCCTGCTCGTCGCTCACTCCGCCGCCTCCTGCATCGGGGCGAGCGTGCCGCCGTTGCGTTCGTTGATCCGGCGCTCGATCTCGGGCCGGAAGTGGCGGATCAGACCCTGGATCGGCCACGCCGCGGCATCGCCGAGCGCACAGATGGTGTGACCCTCGACCTGCTTGGTGACCTGCTGCAGCGTGTCGATCTCGCTGATGTCGGCGTCGCCGGTGCGCAGCCGCTCCATCACGCGCCACATCCAGCCCGTGCCCTCGCGGCACGGCGTGCACTGGCCGCAGCTCTCGTGCTTGTAGAAATAGCTGATCCGGCTGATCGCGCGGACGATATCGGTCGACTTGTCCATCACGATCACCGCCGCGGTGCCGAGGCCCGAGCCGACCGCCTTGAGGCCGTCAAAGTCCATCGGCGCGTCGATGATGTCCTTGGCGGGCACCAGCGGCACCGACGATCCGCCCGGGATCACCGCGAGCAGATTGTCCCAGCCGCCGCGGATGCCGCCGCAATGCGTCTCGATCAGCTCGCGGAAGCTGATGCCCATCGCATCCTCGACCACGCAGGGCTTGTTTACATGCCCGCTGATCTGGAAGAGCTTGGTGCCCTTGTTGTTCTCGCGCCCGAAGGAGGAGAACCACGCGGCGCCGCGGCGCAGGATGGTCGGCGCGACGGCGATGCTCTCGACGTTGTTGACCGTCGTCGGGCAGCCATACAGGCCCGCCCCCGCCGGGAACGGCGGCTTGAGGCGCGGCTGGCCCTTCTTGCCCTCCAGGCTCTCCAGCATCGCGGTCTCTTCGCCGCAGATATAGGCGCCGGCACCACGGTGGACGAAGACGTCGAAGTCATAGCCGGAGCCGCAGGCATTCTTGCCGATCAGGCCGGCGTCATAAGCCTCGGCGACCGCCGCGAACAACGTCTCGGCCTCGCGGATATATTCGCCGCGGATGTAGATATAGGCGGCGCGCGCGCGCATCGCGAAGCCGGCGATCAGCGCGCCCTCGATCAGCTTGTGCGGATCGTGGCGGATGATCTCGCGGTCCTTGCACGACCCCGGCTCGGATTCGTCGGCGTTGATCACCAGGAAGTTCGGCCGGTCGGGCTTCGGCTCCTTGGGCATAAACGACCATTTGGTCCCGGTCGGAAAGCCCGCGCCGCCGCGGCCGCGCAAACCCGACGCCTTGATGACGTCGATGATCGCGTCCTGGCCGATGGCCATCAGCGCCTTGGTATTGTCCCAGTCGCCACGTTTCTGCGCTGCCTGAAGGTTCCAGGGTTGGAACCCGTAGACGTTGGTGAAGATGCGATCCTTGTCAGCAAGCATCAACGTGCCTCCAGCCCGGCGACGCGACGATCCATCGCAACCATGTTGGCACGGAAATTATCCATACTTTCGTGCACGCTCGCCATATGCGCGACCAGGCCCTGTTCAAGGTGAGTAGAGGCGGTAAGCCGGCGTTCGATCTGGGCGAGACGTTCATCCACGCGATCGAACCGCTCCACCATCGTGTCGAAGCGCGCGTTCATCCGCTTGAACTGCTCGGCGATGAAGCTGATCGTGTTGTCTGCCTCGCTCATGCCCACTCCCCGCGGTAGTCATGATTGTCCCCGACCATTGCCGTCAGCGTCGTCGGGCCGCCTTCGGGGCAGCTCGTCTGGCGGCCGATCGTCGACCCGGTCTTCGGCTGCTCGCCCTTGGCCAGCGCCTCCAGCACCGCGATCGTGCGATCGTAGTCGAGATCCTCGTAATTGTCGTCGTTGATCTGCACCATCGGCGCATTGGCGCAGGTGCCCAGGCACTCGACCTCGGTCAGCGTGAACAGGCCGTCGGGCGTCGTCTTGCCTTTGATCAGCCCCTTGTTCTTGCACGCCGCGAGCACGTCGTCGGAGCCGCGCAGCATGCACGGCGTCGTGCCGCAGACCTGCACGTAATAACGACCGACCGGCGCGAGGTTGAACATCGTGTAGAAGGTCGCGACCTCGAACACCCGCATGTACGGCACGCCGATCTGACGCGCGACGAACTCGATCACCGGCACGGGCAGCCAGCCCTGCGTCTGCGTCTCGGCGCCGACCTGACGCTGGGCGAGGTCGAGGAACGGGATCGACGCCGATTGCTCGCGCCCCGCCGGATAGCGGGCGAGGATTGCGTTCGCCTTTTTCTGGTTTTCTTCGGTCCACGCGAAACCGCCCCAGCGTGCGCGGGTCTCGGCCTCGTCGGGGATCTGCGGTGCTTCAGCCATCAGCGGTCACATTCACCAAAAACGATGTCCATCGCGCCCAGGATCGCGGTCGTGTCGGCCAGCATGTGGCCCTTGGACATGAAGTCCATCGCCTGCAGATGGCTGAACGCGGTTGGGCGGATCTTGCAGCGGTAGGGCTTGTTCGACCCGTCGGAGACGAGGAACACGCCGAACTCGCCCTTCGGGCTCTCGGTCGCGACATACACTTCGCCCGCGGGCACGTGATAGCCCTCGGTGTAGAGCTTGAAGTGATGGATCAGCGCTTCCATCGAGCGCTTCATCTCGGCGCGCTTGGGCGGCACCACCTTGCGGTCGGTCGAGGCGATCGGCCCCTCCGGCATCTCGGCCAGGCATTGCTTCATGATCCGCGCCGACTGGCGGACCTCCTCGACGCGCACCATGAAGCGATCGTAGCAATCGCCCTTGGTGCCGACGGGGATGTCGAAGTCCATACGGTCGTAGACGTCATAGGGCTGCGACTTGCGCAGGTCCCAGGGAATGCCCGCCGCCCGGATCATCGGGCCGGAGAAGCCCCAGGCGATCGCGTCCTCGCGGCTGACCGTCGCGATGTCGACGTTGCGCTGCTTGAAGATGCGATTGTCGGCGACCAGGCTGATCGCATCCTCGAACAGACGCGGCAGGCGCGTGTCGAGCCAGTCGGCGATGTCGGTCAGCAGCTTCAGCGGCACGTCCTGATGGACGCCGCCGGGACGCATGTAATTGTGATGCATGCGTGCGCCCGAGGCACGCTCGAAGAAATTGTAGCAATCCTCGCGAATCTCGAACAGCCACAGGTTCGGCGTCATCGCGCCGACGTCCATCACGTGCGAACCGAGGTTCAGCATGTGGTTCGAGATGCGGGTCAGTTCGGCGAAGAACACGCGGAGGTATTGCGCGCGCAGCGGCACCTCGAGATCGAGCAGCTTCTCGATTGCGAGGACGAACGTGTGCTCCATGCACATCGGCGAGCAATAATCGAGGCGATCGAAATAGGGGATCGCCTGCGCATAGGTCTTGTATTCGATCAGCTTCTCGGTGCCGCGATGCAGCAGACCGACGTGCGGGTCGACCCGCTCGATGATCTCGCCGTCGAGCTCCATGACGAGGCGCAGCACGCCGTGCGCCGCGGGATGCTGCGGGCCGAAGTTGATCGTATAGTTCTGGATGGTGACGTCGCCGGTCGTCGGATCGGCGGCGTCCTCGACACCCATCAGCTCGCTGACATAGTCGCTCACTGGTTCTGTCCTTCACCCTTGGTCGGCACCACGTCCGACTCCTGCGGCTTGCTCTCGGCCTTGTTGCCGCCATGCGCCTCGCCCGCGCCGGTCTTGCCGGTGTCGGTCGTGGTCGTCTTGGCATAGGGCTCGCTGCCCGCCTTCGGCGCCTCGGTCGGCGTCCTGGTGGCGTCAGCCTTCTGGATCTCATCCGCCTTCAGCGGCGTCGGCGCGCCCTTGGCCTCCGGCAGCATGCCCTTCTCGTCGCCGGGAAGGACATATTCCGCGCCCTCCCACGGGCTCTGGAAGTCGAAGTTGCGGAAGTCCTGCGCGAGGCTCACCGGCTGGTAGACGACGCGCTTCTCCTCCTCCGAATAGCGCATCTCGACGAACCCGGTCATCGGGAAGTCCTTGCGCAGCGGATGGCCGCGGAAGCCATAGTCGGTCAGGATGCGGCGCAGGTCGGCGTTGCCGCTGAACAGCACGCCGTACAGGTCGTAGATCTCGCGCTCGAGCCAGCCGGCGACCGGCCAGATCCCCGTCACCGACGGCACCGGCTTCACGTCGTCGGTCGAGACATGGACGTGCAGGCGATGGTTGCGGGTCAGCGACAACAGGCAGTAGACGACCTCGAACCGCTCGGGGCGTTCCGGATAATCGACGCCGGCGATCTCCATAAGCTGCTGATATTCGAGGCCCGGCGTGTCGCGCAGCGCGGTCAGCGCGCGGACGATGTCCTCGCGCGCGACGTACAGCTTGACCTCGCCGACCTCCGCCACCGCATGGCTCAGCGCGGCGCCGAGCGTCGCCTGCGCCAGCTCGATCGTCGCATCGTTGAGATGCGCGGCATAAGCGGGTGCGGGCGCCCTCACCGTTCGATGCTCCCGGCGCGACGGATCTTCCGCTGCAGCTGCATGATGCCGTACAGCAACGCCTCCGCGGTCGGCGGGCAGCCGGGCACGTAGATGTCGACCGGCACGACGCGGTCGCAGCCGCGCACCACCGAATAGCTGTAATGGTAATAGCCGCCGCCATTGGCGCAGCTGCCCATCGAGATGACGTATTTGGGCTCCGACATCTGATCGTAGACCTTGCGGAGCGCCGGCGCCATCTTGTTGCACAACGTGCCGGCGACGATCATCACGTCCGACTGGCGCGGCGACGCGCGCGGCGCGGCGCCGAACCGCTCCAGATCATAGCGCGGCATGTTGACGTGGATCATCTCGACCGCGCAGCAGGCGAGGCCGAAGGTCATCCACCACAGCGAGCCGGTGCGGGCCCACTGGAACAGCTCCTCGGTCGAGGTGACCAGAAAGCCCTTGTCGGTCAGCTCACCGTTCAGGCTGTCGAAAAAGCCCTGGTCGGGCGGCACCAGCGACGAGGCGCCGGCCGCGCGATTGAGCTCAACGGGTCCGGATGTGGGGGTCATTCCCAATCCAACGCTCCCTTCTTCCAGGCGTATACGAGTCCCAGCGCCAGCTCGCCGATGAAGATCATCATGGAGATCCACGCGGTCCAGCCGAGCGTAAAAACGCTGACTGCCCAAGGATATAGGAAGGCTGCTTCGAGATCGAAGATGATGAACAGAATGGCGATCAGATAAAATCGCACGTCGAACTGGCTGCGCGGATCCTCAAAGGCGGGGAAGCCGCACTCATATTCGCTGAGCTTCTGCTCGTTCGGCTTGTGCGCGCCGGTCAGCCGGGCGACCGCCATGGGCAGGAACACGAAGGCGCTCGACAGCGCGAGCGCGATGCCCAGGAAGATGAGGATCGGAAGATATTGCGACAGGTCGACCAAGAGGCTTCTCGCACGTGCGAAGTGGATGGCGCCGCTTTAGGCCCGTGGCCGGGACCGGGCAAGGCCATGGGGGTGTGAGAATGAATCGCAGGAGGCGATGATACGACATCCACCCTCACCCATCCGCGATACGACATCCACCCTCACCCATCCGCGATACGACATCCACCCTCACCCATCCGCGCCCACGGCGATCCCTCCCTCTCCCGCCGGGAGAGGGAAGAGGCGGCGCAGCCGACGACAGGGTGAGGGTAAGTGCGAGACGCCGGTTGGTTTAGCGCAGCGCGCCCGCCACCAATTTGTGCAGCTTGCTGTGCAGGCCGTCGTTGGCGGCGAGGAACTCGTTGCGCTCCATCGCCCGATCGGCACCGCGGAAGTCGGTGACATAGCCGCCCGCTTCCTTGACCAGCAGCAGGCCCGCCGCCGTGTCCCAGGGCTTCAGCCCCGATTCCCAATAGCCGTCGAACCGCCCCGCCGCGACCCAGGCGAGATCGAGCGCCGCCGATCCGAACCGGCGGATGCCCGCGACTTCCGGCGCGATCGCCCCGAAGATCCTGCTCCACTCGGCGAAATTGCCGTGGCCCAGGAACGGGATGCCGGTGGCGATCAGCGCCTCCGACAGGTCGCGCCGCGCCGAGACGCGCAGCCGCTGGTCGGTGTGCCAGGCGCCGCGGCCCTTTTCCGCCCAGAAGCTCTCGTCGGTGATCGGCTGGTAGACCAGCGCCGTGGTCACCTCGCGCATGCCGTTGGGCAGCGGCTCCTCGACCGCGATCGAGATGGCGAAATGGGGGATGCCGTGCAGGAAGTTGCTGGTGCCGTCGAGCGGGTCGATGATGAAGCGCGGCTTGTTGGGGTCGCCCGCGACCTCGCCGCCCTCCTCCATCAGAAAGCCCCAGTCCGGCCGCGCCCGCTGCAACTCCTCGAACAACGTCTGCTCGGCGCGCTTGTCGGCGATCGAGACGAAGTCCGCCGGCCCCTTGCGGCTGACCTGTAGATGCTGGACCTCGTTGAAGTCGCGCCGCAGCCGCGGCCCCGCCTTGCGGGCGGCACGTTCGATGACGGTGAAGAGACCGGAATGGGAGGGCATGGTGCTTTCCATATCCCCTCTCCTGTCAGGAGAGAGTGACGGGGTCGGGCATGCCACCGGCATGCCCTGGATGACACGGGGTGTGAACCACCCCGCAGCTGGGCCCGCCGCCGTCAGGCGGTGGGAGGGTGAGGACGGGATGGGCCACTGCCGTCACCCGACCTCGCGACGCTCGGCCACCAGTTTCAGGTAAACGGTGCCCCGCACCGTTTAGATCATGCCTGGGGCATGATCGACCTGAAACTCCTGGAGGGAGAGGGTTCAGGCTCAGTCCGCGCGGCGGACATATTCCTGGTTGTAGACGTCGACGACGATGCGCGTACCGCTGGCGATATGAGGCGGCACCATGATGCGCACGCCATTGTCGAGGATCGCGGGCTTGTAGCTGGACGAGGCGGTCTGCCCCTTCACCACCGCGTCCGCCTCGACGATCGTCGCCTCGATCGTGTCGGGCAGCTGGACGCTGATCGCTTCCTCGTCATACATTTCCATGACCACGTCCATGCCGTCCTGCAGGAAGGCGGCGGCGTCGCCGAGCAGGTCGCGCGGCAGCGTCACCTGGTCGTAGGTGTCCTTGTCCATGAAGACCAGGCCGTCGCCCTCGGCGAACAGGAACTGGAAGTCCTTGGTGTCGAGGCGGACGCGCTCGACCGTCTCGGCGGAGCGGAAGCGGACGTTGTTCTTGCGGCCGTCGCGCAGGTTCTTCAGCTCGACCTGCATGTAGGCGCCGCCCTTGCCGGGCTGGGTGTGCTGAATCTTGACCGCGCGCCAGATGCCGCCTTCATATTCGATGATATTGCCGGGACGGATGTCCACGCCGCTGATCTTCATGATCTGAACCTACTGGAAAGAGCGAGTGGGCGCGACGTTCCCGTCGGGGTCGCACCCGGAAGGCGGCAGCCTTTACCGCGCGGCCGCCTTTCCGGCAAGCATCGGGTAGGGATCGACATCTTGGCCCTGCCACCAGCCTTCGCCCGGTGCCATCCGCTGCACGCCGAAATGCAGATGGTAATTGCCCGCGCCCGCATCGCCCGTGTCGCCGACGAAGCCGATCGTCTGCCCGGCGCGCACCGCCTGCCCCTCGGCAAGACCGGGCGCATAGCCGGCGAGGTGGGCATAATAATGGACCCAGCGCGGATCAGCGGTGCGGACGTAGATGGTCGTGCCGCCGCGGGTGGACTGGAACAGCTTCTCGACCCGCCCGTCTGCCGCGGCGAGCACCGGCGTGCCGGAGGCGGCGGGAATGTCCAGACCGTGATGTCCGCGCGCCCCGCCTTCTCGCGCATCGCCCCAGCTGTCGTACAAGGCCGCCCGCCGTACCCCCGCGACCGGGATTCGCCAGCTCCCGCCGTTTGCCGCGCCCTGTCGACGCGGCAACAGCCGCTCGATCTTCGTCGTCAGCGTGCGGACGACCGGCGCCCCCTCCTCCGCCGTGCCGAAGCGGGTGGTCGCGACGAAGGCCGCCGCGACGAGCACGATCAGTGCGAGGATCGCCCAGAACAGTCGCGGCATGCGATCAGGCCTGGAACACCGCCTTGGTGCCCGGCTTGATCATCTGCGCCAGCCGCGCCGCATCCCAATTGGTCAGGCGGATACAGCCGTGGCTTTCGGTCCGGCCGATCAGTTCGGGATTGGGCGTGCCGTGGATGCCGTAATGCTCCTTCGACAGGTCGAGCCAGACGACGCCGACCGGGCCGTTCGGACCGGCGGGCAGCATCTCCTTCTTGTCGCCCTTCTTGGCGTCCCAGAACAGCGCGGGATTGTAGTGGAACTTGGGATTATAGTCGGCGCCGTAGATCTTCCAGGTGCCGAGCGGAAGCGGGTCGTGGCTCGACCCCATGGTCGCGCTGAATTGCGCGATCAATTTGTCCTGCGCGTCGAGCACGCGCAGCACGCCGTCCGACTTGTCGACGACAACGTGATCGGCGACCGGCTGGTTGGCATCGACGTTGAGCATGTTGAGCGTCGCGCGCCAGTGATCGGGCAGCTTGGGATCATAGTTGCGCGACGCGGGCAGATCGTTGGGGACGACGATCGCATCGCCGACCTTCAGCCGCGTATCGGGCGAATTCAGCGCGATCAGCGTGGCCTTGGTGGTGTGGAACATCTCCGCCAGCTTTTCCATCGGATCGGCGTAGCCGAGCGTCGGCAGCTCGGCCTGCTTGGCGTAATCCTTGGGCAGCGGGCCGACGAACGGCCCCGCCAGCGCCTCCTGCGTCAGCACGAAGCGCGCGGTCGGGCGCTTGGCGCGATAGGGATAGAGCGCCTGCAACGTGCGCTGGTCGGGCTTGCCGGTGATCGGCAACCCCTTCGCCTCCTGGAAGCCCTTCAGCGCCGCGGTCAGCGACTGGCCGCCCTTGCCGTCGAGCACACCGGGCCCGAAGCCGAGCGAGTCGAGGATCACCTGGACGTGCAGGATCGACCGGTCGATCGTCGTCGGCTTGGCGGCGGATGCCGGCGCCGCCGGCGCCTGCCCCCGCCCTTCGGTGGCACCGGCGAGCGCGACCAGAGCGGCCGCGGCGGCAAAGGAACGCTTGAACATGCAACCTCCCACATGGATGTGGAAGGGAAACGGCTCAGCGACCCGTTGTTTCCCGGCCGGAATGATCCGCCAGCACTGCGGCAAAGGCCTGCACCGCCGCCGCCTCGTCGCCGTTCCACACCGCGCCGGACACCGCCAGAAAGTCCGCGCCGGCGCGGATCAGCGGCGCGGCATTGGCCGGCGTGATGCCGCCGATCGCCACGCAGGGCAGCTCGAACAGCGCCGACCACCAGGACAGGATCACCGGCTCGGGATGATGCTCGACCTGCTTGGTCGTGGTCGGGTAGAAGCTGCCGAAGGCGACATAATCGGCGCCCGCCTCGCCCGCCTCCATCGCCAGATGGCGACTGTCGTGGCAGGTCACGCCGATCTGCACCGCCGGACCGAGCAGGCTGCGCGCTTCGCGCGCGTCGCCATCGCCCTGGCCGAGGTGGACGCCATCCGCGCCGATCCTTTTGGCCAGGCTGACGCTGTCGTTGACGATGAAGGCGACGTCGCGATCGGCGCAGATCCGCTGCAGCGGCTCGGCCAGGCGCGCGGCGCTATGCTGGTCGATGTCCTTGACGCGGAACTGGAAGGCGGCGACCGGCCCGACGTCGAGCGCCCGCGCCAGCCGGTCCGGGAACGCCCCGCCGACGTCGAGCGGCGAGATCAGGTACAATTGGCAGTCGGGCCGCGACTGGTCGCGCTGGAAGGCGGCGGCGAAATCGGGATCGAGCGGGCCGAGCGGGTCTTCGTCGAGGGTCATGCGCGCGCTGTATCGCGCGATCGGTCATGACGATAGTCATCCTCACCCTATCGGTCGCTGTGCGACCTCTTCCCTCTCCCGGTGGGAGAGGGAGGGAGGCGGGAAGCGCCGGAAGGATGAGGGTGAGACGGCCGTTACGCCGCCTCGGCGACCTTGTGCGTCGACGCCTGGTAGATTTCGTCGATCGCCTCGCCCAGCGCCTGATCGAACTCGGCATCGCTCATGCCGGCGCGCAGATCCTCCAGCAGGGCGCGGCTGAAGCTCGCGATCATGCCGGGGTTCTTGGCCAGTTCGCGGCAGGCGTCGGTGCGGCTGTAGCCCCCCGACAGCGCGACGACGCGCAGCACCTTGGGATGGGCGATCAGCGCGTCATAGCTGCCAGGCTTTGCCGGCAGCGACAGCTTGAGCATCACCGTCTTGCCCGCGTCGAGCGCATCCAGCGCCTTGAGCAGTTCGTCGGTGAGGATCGCGTCCGCCTCGGCACGCTCGGCGCTCTTGATGTTCACCTCGGGCTCGATGATCGGCATCAGGCCGCAGGCGATCACCTCTTCGGCGACCTCGAACTGCTGGCGCACCACCGCCGCGATCCCCTCGCGATTGGCGAGATTGACCACCGACCGCTCCTTGGTGCCGAACACGCCGAGCGCGCGCGCCCGGCCGAGCAGGTCGGCGAGGCCGGGGATCGGCTTCATCAGCTGGACGCCGTTCGCCTCGTCCTCCAGACCCTTGTCGATCTTCAGGAACGGCACGACGCCGCGGTCGTGCAGCGCGGCCGGCACCGGCTTGCCGTTCGCCTCGCCATCCATCGTCCGCTCGAACAGGATCGCGCCGATCACCTTATTGCCGGTGAAGGCGGGCGAGGTGATGATGCGGACGCGCATCTGGTGGATCAGGTCGAACATCTCGGCGTCGTTCGACCAGGCGCCGTCCTCGATGCCATAGCCCTTCAGCGCCTTGGGGGTGGACCCGCCCGATTGGTCGAGCGCGGCGATGAAGCCGTCGCCCTTGCCCATTTTCGCGGTCATCGCGGCGGTGTCCATCATCCCCATTCTCCTTTATGCATACGTATGCGTCGCCGTCGTGCGTTAGCCGCGCCGCGGCGGCGCGGCAATCACCGCGTCAGCGCCGCGACGCCGGGCAATTCCTTGCCCTCCATCCACTCCAGGAACGCCCCGCCGGCGGTCGACACGAAGGAGAAATCACCTGCGACGCCCGCCTGATTGAGCGCCGCGACGGTATCGCCGCCGCCCGCCACCGACACCAATGTCCCTTCCTGGGTCAGCGCCGCCGCGGTCCGCGCCAGGCTGACCGTGGCGACGTCGAACGGCGGCGTCTCGAATGCGCCGAGCGGACCGTTCCACACCAGCGTGCGGCAGTTCTTCAGCACGTCGCCCAGCGCCTCGACCGCGCTCGGCCCGACGTCGAGGATCATCTCGTCCGCGGCGACCTCATGCACGTTGACGGTGCGCACCGGCGGGTTCGCCCGGAATTCGGTCGCCACCACGACGTCATAGGGCAGATGGACGGTGCAGTTCGCCGCGTCGGCGGCATCGAGGATCGCCTCGGCCGTGCCGGTCAGATCATGCTCGCACAGCGACTTGCCGACGTTCACGCCGCGCGCGGCGAGGAAGGTGTTGGCCATGCCGCCGCCGATGATCAGATGGTCGACCTTGCCGACCAGATGCTTGAGCACGTCGAGCTTGGTCGACACCTTCGCCCCGCCGACCACCGCGGCGACGGGATGTTCGGGCTTGCCCAGCGCCGTCTCCAGCGCGTCGAGCTCCGCCTCCATCGCCCGCCCCGCAAAGGCCGGCAGCACCCGCGCCAGCCCCTCGGTCGAGGCATGGGCACGGTGCGCGGCGGAAAAGGCATCGTTGACGTAGAGATCGCCGATCGCGGCGAAGGTCTGCACCGTCTCCGCGTCGTTCTTCTCCTCGCCGGCGAAGAAGCGCGTGTTCTCCAGCACCGCAATGTCGCCCGGCTGCATCTGCGCGACGGCATCCGCCGCCCCGTCCCAATCGACGAAGCGCACCGGCCGGCCGAGCACCTGCGCATAGGGTTTGGTGATCATCGCCAGCGACATGTCGGGATGACGCTGGCCCTTGGGGCGGCCGAAATGCGCCAGAACCAGCACGATCGCGCCGCGATCCGCCAGCTCGGTCACCGTCGCCAGCGTCGCGCGCAGACGCGTATCGTCGGTCACCTGCCCGTCCGCCATCGGCACGTTCAGATCCTCGCGCACCAGCACGCGCTTGCCTGTGACATCACCGATATCATCGAGCGTTTTGAATGGCTTGCTCGTCATGTCTTACAGTCCTTGCGAAGGATCGAGAATATGGATGGGATCGCCGACCGCAATCCGTCCGCCGCGCCTGACGCGCGAACAGGCGCCGCCCCGCCAGTCGGGGGTCAGCGCCGCCTTCAGGCCGGTGGCGATCGTCTCCATGCGGCTGCATGGGTCGCATTCAACGGTGATTTCCAGCACGACCTCGGCGCCGATGCCGATCAACGTTCCGGCCGTCTGCGGCAGGTCGAGATGCTCGACGAGCAAATTGGCGCGCCGTTCCTGCCACGGGATCGCATGGTCCAGCTCGGCCATCGCCGCCGCCCAGTCGCCCGCCTCCATCAGCGTCACCTGACGCCGGCCGCGCCCGCCGGGCTTGACCGCACCGCGGAAATCGCCGTGCAGGCCGCCGTCGACGGTGACGTCGACATGATCGACCAATTCCATCGGCGCCTTGGGAAAGGCATGGCGGGCGATCCCGGCGAGCACGCCCACGGGCTCCTCCGTCATGGCGAGGAGCGAAGCGACGCGGCAATCCAGGGCGTCGCGCGCGGCGCCCTGGATCGCTTCGCTAGGCCCGCCATGACGATGTCATGCATGGCGGCGTCTTTACAGGAACTTGGCCATCGCGGTCGCGGTGTCGACCATGCGGTTGGAGAAGCCCCATTCATTGTCGTACCAGCTGACCACGCGGACCAGCTTGCCGTCGATCACCGCCGTCTCCAGGCTGTCGACGGTCGACGACTGCGGCGAATGCATCAGGTCGATCGAGACCAGCGGCTCGTCCGAATAGACCAGCACCCCCTTCAGCGGGCCGTCCTCGGCCGCGGCCTTGAGCAGCGCGTTGACCTCGTCCTTCGTGACGTCGCGCGCCGGGGTGAAGGTCAGGTCGACCAGGCTGACGTCGGGCACCGGCACGCGGATCGCCGATCCGTCCAGCTTGCCCTTCAGCTCCGGCAGCACCTCGCCGACCGCGCGCGCGGCGCCGGTCGTCGTCGGGATCATGCTCATCGCCGCGGCGCGCGCCCGGCGCAGGTCCGGGTGGATCTGGTCGAGGATCTTCTGGTCGTTGGTATAGGCATGGACCGTGGTCATCAGGCCGCGCTCGATGCCGATCGCATCGTTCAGCACCTTGGCGACCGGCGCCAGGCAGTTGGTGGTGCACGACGCGTTGGAGACGATCGTGTGATCGCCGGTCAGCTTGTCGTGGTTGACGCCATAGACGACGGTCAGGTCGACGTTCTTGCCCGGCGCGGAGATCAGCACCTTCTTGGCGCCGGCGTCGAGGTGCTTCTGGCACGACGCGCGATCGGTGAAGAAGCCGGTGCATTCCAGCACCAGGTCGACGCCCAGTTCGGCGTGCGGCAGGTTGGCGGGATCGCGCTCGGCGGTGACGCGGATGCGCTTGCCGTCGATCACCAGATCATTGCCCTCGGCGGTGACGGTGCCCGGATATTTGCCGTGGACGCTGTCGCGGCTGAACAGCCAGGCGTTCGACTTGGCATCGGCCAGGTCGTTGATCGCGACCAGTTCCAGCTCATCGCCGCCGCGCTCGATCATCGCGCGCGCGACCAGGCGGCCGATCCGTCCGAAGCCGTTGATCGCAACCTTCACCGTCATCCTGATTCTCCTCGTGGGAATGCAGCGCGATGCCGGAACAACCGGCCGCACCGGACGCGCCCGCCTTTGGGGGGGGCGGGGTGTCGCTGTCAACCGGCGTGCGGCGGCGGCAGACGTCCCGCGGCGGATCGACGCCACGGACGGCGCCGGTCTTCGCGCGAATCGAACCGCCTGCCTCCGCCGGACGGTTTGCCCGCTTGCCGCCGCGGCCGCGCGCGCCTACCTCGCCGGCAATGCCCGATGCCCCCACCGCCGTCGATCGGATCGACACCGCCATCGCCCGCATCGAGGCGGCGATCGCCGCGCGCGCCCAGGCCGGCGACGCGCTCGCCCGCCGCCATGCCGCACTCAAGGCGCGCATGGCGGAAGCGGTCAGTGCGCTCGACGAGGTGATCGCGCGGGGCAACGCCGGCTGATGGCACAGGTCACGCTGGATATCGGCGGCCGTCAGCATACCGTCGCCTGCCGCGACGGCGGCGAGCCGCGGCTGGAGATGCTCGGACGGATGATCGCCGAGCGGTGGCCGGCCGGGCTGCGCGCCGCCGGCAACATTCCGGGCGAGCGGGCGATGCTGTTCGTCGCATTGATGCTGGCCGATGCGCTCGACGAGAGCGAGAACCGCGCGCCGGAAGGATCCGCCGTCAGCGAGGCGACGCTGGCGCGAATCGCTGATCGCCTCGAAAGTCTGGCTGATGCCCTTGAGCATACGCCTCCGAACGCCTAAATCGGTCGGTGGCGGGTACTGCCCGGCACGAGCCTCGATCATCCCTGAGGCTATTCTTCATCCAAGGGGGCTGTCCCTGCCCAGGCCCTGGCCTGACGTACATGGTCCCCACCTGACGTATTGGGCGTCAGTGGATATTCCGGCAAACGACCACGGCGGTCCCGCCACCCGCCCGGTGTTCCAATCATGACCGACAAGCGCATCCTGCGCGGTCATCTACGCGCTGCCCGCGACGCCTTCGCGCGCGTCGGTGCGGTGACACCCTCCTCCGTTTTCCTCGACCGGCTCGCGCCGGATGTAGTGGTTGCCGCCTACATGCCGCTCGGCAGCGAGGCGGATCCCGCCCCCCTCGCCCGCGCCGCCGTCGCCGCGGGCTGCGTGCTCGCCCTGCCACACGTGGTCGATCGCGCCACACCCGTCCGCTTTCTCACATGGTCGCCGGGCGCGCCCCTCGCCGTCGGTCCGTTCGGCCTGCGCCAACCCGCGGCAACGTCGCCGGACGTCGCCCCCGACATCATCCTGACGCCGCTGGTCGGCTTCGACCGGCGCGGCAACCGGCTCGGCCAGGGTGCCGGCCATTACGATCGCGCCTTTGCGGCCTACCCGGATGCGTGGCGGATCGGCGTCGCCTGGTCGATGCAGGAGACGGACGGGCTGGTGCCCGATCCCTGGGACGTGCCACTCCACGCCATCGTCACCGAATCGGAATGGATCGTCCCATGACCCCGACCTGGCGCAAGCCCGCCGGCATGTTCGCCATCCTCGCGCTGATCGCGCTCTGGTGCATTCTCGTCACCAGCCTGTCGGGCATGGTCGGCGGCTGGCCCTGGTGGCTGCAGGCGCTCTTCTATCTGGTGACGGGGATCGTCTGGATCGCGCCGCTCAAGCCGCTGCTGCTGTGGATGGAAACCGGCCGCTGGCGATGACGCTGTCCTACAGGCGATTGGGACGGTAGGATCGCCCGTCTTTCTCACCCCGTCGGGGAAGCGGATTTATCAGATGCCGGGCGCCGCAGCACGGCTGCGGGCATTGCCGTCCCTACCGCTCCGCGTGCGACTTTTGAGACTTTCCACGACGCCGCGCGGATGCGACCGTTGCGACGTTCCGTAACGCGTCGTCGGCGCGACCTTTGCGACGTTTCGATCGGGAACGCTTCCATGACGAAGCGTGGCGCGAGTGACGGGGCTCGAACCCGCGACCTCCGGCGTGACAGGCCGGCGCTCTAACCAACTGAGCTACACCCGCGTGACGGCACGCGGCGCTTTGGCGCACTGCATTTCGCGGCTGATCCGGCCATCCGCAAAGGGAATGGCGCGAGTGACGGGGCTCGAACCCGCGACCTCCGGCGTGACAGGCCGGCGCTCTAACCAACTGAGCTACACCCGCTTGGAAGCGTTGAGGCGCGCCGACTAGGCGAACCCCATCGGGGTGTCAACGGCCTATTCTTCGCCGGCCTCGTTTCGCCGGCGCCGCGCGCGCTCCTGCTGCACCAGCGTGCCGTGCTCGAACAGGAAACCGGCGATGTCGGGCTTGCCCGCCGCGCCCAGCACGGTCTGGATGATGATCAGCAGCGGCACCGCCAGCAGCGCCCCCGCCGTGCCCCAGACCCAGCCCCAGAAGCTCAGCGAGATGAGGATCATCAGCGGGCTGATCGTCAGCCGGTGCCCGACGATCAGCGGGGTGATCGCATTCGCCTCGACCAGGTGGCAGCCGATCATCACCGCGGGCGGCAGCATCGCCACCCAGATGTCGCTGAACACCATCATCCCGCCGACCGCGAGCAGCACCATCGCGATCACCGGCCCGAAATAGGGGATGTAGTTGAGCAGCGTCACGATGCCGCCCCACATCAGGGGCGACGGCATGCCGATGAAGTAGAGCGCGCCGGCGACGACGAGGCCCAGGGTGATGTTGATCGCCGTGATCGTGCCGAGATAGGCCGACACGTCATCCACCACGTCCTGGATCACGCGCGCCGTCGCCATCGCGCCGTCGAAGCTGGTCCGGCCGGTGATCGTCCGCCGCCGCATCCGCGTCCAGCCGGACAGGAAGAAGAAGACGATCAGCACGCCGAACAGGAACTGGACGATGACCGTCGGCGCCGAGGTCGCCGCCAGTTCGAGGATCGAGCTGGGCGGCGACACCGCGGCGGTCTGCGCCTGGCGCGGCGGGCTGGACGCGATCTGCCGGAACATCCTGTTCACCGACTTCTCGAGCGTCGAATAGAGGTCGAGCAGCGGCGACAGATTGTGCTGGATGCGGCTGATCCGGCTTGGCAGCAGCTGGAAGAAGTCGGTCGCCGGCACGACGATCGCCGCGATCGCGATATTGGCGACGACCAGGAAGACGAACAGGCAGATCAAGGCGGCAAGCGCCGACGGCAGGCCGCGCCGCTCCAGCCATTCGAGCACCGGCACCAGCGCGATCGCGATGACCAGCGAGGCGGTCAGCGGCAGGAAGAATTCGGCGCCCGATTTCAGTGCGAACGGCGTGCCGACGGCAAGGCCGATGCCGGCGATCAGCGTCAATGCGGCGAGCAACCGGTCGCGCCGCTGCGCGATCCGCCCAATTTCGTCCGCCCCCGGCACCAGCGGCGCGCCCAGCGCCACTTCGTCTTGCGCGGAAAGGGGAGCGGCGGGCGCTACGGGATCGTCGATCATCACCTTTCGTCTTAGCGCATTTTCGGGGGACGGAAGCGCTCTTCTTCAGCCTGCGCCGCATTCGTACGGAAGAGCCGATATCCTTGCTGCGGCAGATTGCCGCAAAATGCTACTTTCGATGGAAGGTTACTGTTGATTTCCCCCACCCAACCGTGGTTAGACGCTCGAATTCGAAGTTGAGGTATGGGATGAGGAGAGATCGCATGGACGGCCGGGGCTTCGATTCCGCGCGGCTGGCGGCGATCGACGCCTTCATCGCCGAACGCTATCTCGACAGCGGCCGCCTGCCGCACGCACAGCTGCTGATCGCCCGCGACGGCGAGATCGTGCATTTCTCGCATCAGGGCGCAGCCCGCGACGGCGGCACGACCGTCGACGAAGGGTCGCTGTTCCGCATCGCCTCGATGACCAAGCCGATCACCTCGGTCGCCTTCATGATGCTGGTCGAACAGGGGAAGGTCGCACTCGACACGCCGGTCCATCACGTCCTGCCGGAATTCCGAGACACCGGCGTCTATAACGGTGGCGGTGCCGGCGTGCCCTTCGCCACCCGGCCCGTCGCCGAGCCGATGCGGATGCTCGACCTGCTCCGCCACACCGCCGGCTTCACCTACGGCTTCCAGAACCGCTCGAACGTCGACGCCGCCTATCGCGAGTCGCGGTTGGAGAGCTGGCACGGCAACCACGACCTCGACGGCTTCGTCGCCGCGCTCGGCGGATTGCCGCTCGAATTCGCGCCGGGCGAGGGCTGGAACTACTCGGTGGCGACCGACGTGCTCGGCGCCGTGATCGAGCGCCTGTCCGGCGAGACGCTCGACCGCTTCTTCGAAACGCGGATCTTCGCGCCGCTCGGCATGCACGACACCTTCTTCCAGGTGCCGGCGGACGAGCTCGACCGGCTGACCGACTGCTGGGCGGTCGGCCCGGACGGAAATCGCATCCTCTACGACCGCGGCGCGGCGAGCGCGTGGAGCAAGCGCCCGCGCTTGCTGTCGGGCGGTGGCGGGCTGGTATCGACCGCGCTCGACTATCATCGCTTCTGCCGGATGTGCGAGGCGGGCGGCACGCTCGACGGCGCGCGCATTCTCGGCCGCAAGACGCTGGAGCTGATGCGGATGAACCATCTCCCCGGCGGTCGCGATCTCGCCAGCCTGTCACGCTCGCTGTTCAGCGAGACCTACAATGCCGGCGTCGGCTTCGGGCTTGGCTTCGCGGTGACGCAGGACGTCGCCAAGACGATGATCCCCGGATCGCCGGGCGAATATTATTGGGGCGGCATGTTCTCGACCGCCTTCTTCATCGATCCGGTCGAGCGGCTGCACCTGATCTTCATGACTCAGCTCAGCCCCTCGAGCCTATACCCGATCCGCCGCGAGCTGAAGACGATGCTCTACGCTTCGCTCGACTGATCCCTGACCACAGGAGCCATTTCATGACCTCGCCGATCCGCACCGAACGCCATGACGACGTGCTCGTCATCATCTCCGACAATCCGCCGGTCAACGCGCTCGGCGCCGCGGTCCGCCAGGGTCTGGAGGCGGCGATCAAGGAGGGCGAGGCGGACGATTCGATCGCCGCGATGGTGATCCGCTGCGACGGCCGCACCTTCTTCGCCGGTGCCGATATCACCGAATTCGGCAAGCCGCCGGTCGAGCCGATGCTGCCCGGCGTCGTCGACATGATCGAGGCAAGCACCAAGCCCGTCGTCGCCGCGATCCACGGCACCGCGCTCGGCGGCGGCTGCGAGGTCGCGCTCGGCTGCCACTACCGGGTCGCCGTGCCGTCGGCGAAGCTCGGCACACCCGAGGTGAAGCTCGGTCTGCTGCCCGGCGCGGGCGGCACCCAGCGGCTGCCGCGGCTCGCCGGCGTTCGGCTGGCGCTGGAGATGACCGCCAAGGGCGACCCGATCTCCGCCAAGCGCGCGCAGGAGGCGGGCCTGATCGACCGGATCGTCGGCGAGGACAGCCTCGCCGCCGACGTCATCGCCTTCGCCGGCGAGGTCAAGGCGAAGCGGCCGATCCCGCGCGCGTCCGAGCGCGAGGTGCAGCCCGATCCCGAGGCGGTTGCCGCCTTCCAGAAGGACAACGCCCGCCGCTTCCGCGGCTTCGACGCGCCGGCTGCCAACATCGCCTGCGTCGTCAAGGCCACCGAAGTGCCGTTCGAACAGGGCATCGCCTTCGAACGGCAGGAGTTCATGCGCTTGATGATGGGCAACCAGTCGGCGGCCCAGCGCCACATCTTCTTCGCCGAACGCCAAGCGGCGAAGATCGACGACGTGCCAGCCGACACGCCGCTGCGCCCGATCGCGCGCGTCGGCGTGATCGGCGCCGGCACGATGGGTGGCGGCATCGCCATGAACTTCCTGTCGGCGGGCATCCCGGTGACGATCGTCGAGATGGCGCAGGAGGCGCTCGACCGCGGCGCCGGTGTGATCCGCAAGAATTACGAAGCGACCGCCGCCAAGGGACGGATGAAGCCGGAACAGGTCGACGCCGCGATGGCGGCACTGACCCCGACGCTCGACTTCAACGCACTCGCCGAGTGCGACCTTGTGATCGAGGCGGTGTACGAGAATATGGACGTGAAGAAGGAGATCTTCACGCGGCTGGACGGCATCGCCAAGCCGGGCGCGATCATCGCCAGCAACACCTCCTATCTCGATATCGATGAGATCGCCGCCTGCACGAAGCGGCCCGAGGACGTGCTCGGCATGCACTTCTTCTCGCCCGCCAATGTGATGAAGCTGCTCGAGGTGGTGCGCGGTGCCAAGACCGCGCCCGACGTGCTCGCCACCGTCATGGCGCTCGCCAAGAAAATCCGGAAGGTCGCCGTGGTCGCCGGCGTCACCTATGGCTTCATCGGCAACCGCATGCTGATGCCGCGGCAGGTCGAGGCCAACAAGCTGCTGCTCGAAGGCGCGACGCCCGAACAGATCGACCGCGTCCACGTCGCCTTCGGCATGCCGATGGGGCCGTTCCAGATGGCCGACCTCGCCGGCGTCGACATCGGCTGGCACCGCGACCCGAACCGAATCGAGAACGTCCGCGACGCGCTGGCTGCCGAGGGCCGCTGGGGTCAGAAGAAGCAGGCCGGCTTCTACGACTATGACGAGAAGCGCAATCCGACCCCCTCGCCCCGCGTCGCCGAGATCATCCAGGAATGGCGCGACAAGACCGGCACGCCGCAGCATGAGGTGACCGACGAGGAGATCGTCGAGCGCACGCTCTACCCGATGGTCAACGAGGGCGCGCTGATCCTGGAGGAGGGTAAGGCGCAGCGGGCGTCGGACGTCGACGTCGTCTGGATCTACGGCTACGGCTGGCCGGTGTACCGCGGCGGCCCGATGTTCTGGGCGAAGATCGAGGGTTACGACAAGGTCGTCGCCGGACTGGAAAAGCACGGCTTCCCTGTTGCGCAGAGCCTGAAAAGCGGCAGCATCAAGTAAGCATCGCGTTCGCGCTAGCGATCCGCAGGGAGAGGACATCATGACCGACCTCGATACCTTCCGCACCGAGACCCGCGCCTGGCTGGCGAACAATTGCCCGCCGGAGATGCGCGAACCGGTGCGCTCCGACACGGACGTCTGCTGGGGCGGCCGACGCTATGACCCCGCTGCCAACCCGCCGCAGGCGCGCTGGCTGAAGGCGATGGCGGAGCGCGGCTGGACCGTGCCCGACTGGCCCAAGGATTATGGCGGCGGCGGCCTGTCCGCGGCGGAGACCAAGGTGTTGCGCGAGGAGATGGCGGCGATCCGCGCGCGCAACCCGCTCAACTCGTTCGGCATCTCGATGCTCGGGCCGGCGCTGCTCAAATATGGCACCGAGGAACAGAAGCTGGAGCATCTGCCCAAGATTGCGCGCGGCGAGATCCGTTGGTGCCAGGGCTATTCCGAACCCAATGCCGGCAGCGATCTCGCCGGTCTCGCCACCAGCGCGGAGGATGGCGGCGACCATTACATCGTCAACGGCCAGAAGGTGTGGACCAGCTACGCCGACAAGGCCGACTGGATCTTCTGCCTGGTGCGCACCAGCAAAGAATCGAAGCAGGGCGGGATCAGCTTCGTGCTGTTCGACATGGAGACGCCGGGCGTCTCGACCAAGCCGATCCTGCTGATCAGCGGCTATTCGCCGTTCTGCGAGACCTTCATGGACAATGTGAAGGTGCCCAAGGCCAATCGCATCCACAACGAGAACAAGGGCTGGGACGTCGCCAAATATCTGCTCGGCCACGAACGCGAGATGATCAGCGGCATGGGTCTCGGCGGCGGCGGGCGCAACCCGCTGGTCGAAGGCGCGATCGCGACGATCGGCCTCGACCATGACGGCCGCCTTGCCGACCCGGTGCTGCGTTCGCAGATCGCGCTGTTCGAGGTGCGCGCCAAGGCGTTCGCGGCGATGAGCGAGCGGTTCATTGACGAGCTCAAGGCCGGCCTCGCCCATCCTGCCCAGCCAAGCATGATGAAGTACGTCGGCACCGAGCTGAACAAGGATCGCCACGAGCTGATGATGGCGGCCGGCGGTTCGGACGCGCTGGAATGGGAGAGCGAGCGCTCGCGCACCGGCGCGATGCCGCGCGCCTGGCTGCGCACCAAGGCCAATTCGATCGAGGGCGGGACCAGCGAGATCCAGCTCAACATCATTGCCAAGCGTATCCTCGAGCTGCCGGGCGCTTGAACGGACATCCCTCTCCCACCGGGAGAGGGGGGGAGCCGCGCAGCGGCGGAAGGGTGAGGGCAACAGGGACAGCTACCCTGCCCCCACCCAACCCTCTCCCAAAGGGAGAGGGCTAAGGAGACAACCATGCCTCTCTACCTCAACGACGAACAGACGATGCTCCGCGACACCGCCAAGGACTTCGTCGCCGAACATGCGCCCGTGGCGCACCTGCGTGGCCTGCGCGACGCCAACGACCCGACCGGCTTCTCGCGCGACCTGTGGAAGCAGTTCGCCGAAATGGGCTTCACCGGCATCCTGATCGACGAGGCGCACGGCGGCCTCGGCCTCGGTCATGTCGAGGCGGGCGTGGTGCTGGAGGAGATCGGCCGCAACCTCTCCCCCTCGCCTTTCCTGTCGACCGCGGTGGCGGCGGTGGCGGCCTTGCAGGGCAGCGCCCAGGCGGGCGAATGGCTGCCGCGAATCGCGGCCGGAGACGCGATCGCGGCGCTGGCGATCGACGAGGGGCCGAAGCATCGCGACCGGATCACGATGACCGCAGAGCGCGCTGGCAACGGCTTCCGCCTGACCGGTTCGAAGCAATTCGTCACCCACGGCCATGTCGCCGACCTGCTGATCGTCGCCGCCCGTACCGCCGGCGGCGCGGACGATCAGGACGGCGTCACCCTGTTCGCGGTGCCCCGCGACGCGGTGGGGCTGACCGCGACGCCGGAGCGGCTCGCCGATGCCAGCCTCGCAGCGCGCATGACCTTCGAGGGGGTCGAGGTCGATGCCGATGCGGTGATCGGCGAGGTCGACGCCGGACGCGATCCGCTCGGCCGCCTGCTCCGCGCTGGCCGGACCGGCGCCGCGGCGGAACTGGTCGGCGTCGGCGGCGGCGCGATGGACATGACGGTCACCTACCTCAAGGAGCGCAAGCAGTTCGGCACGACGATCGGCAGCTTCCAGGCGCTGCAGCATCGCGCCGCGCATCTGTACAGCGAGATGGAGGTGGCCCGCGCTGCCGTGCTGAAGGCACAGCAGCTGCTCGACGCGGGCAGCGATCGCGCCGATGAGGCGGTGTCGGTGGCCAAGGCGATGACCGGCATGGCGACGACGCTGTCGGTGCAGGAAGCCATTCAGATGCATGGTGGCATCGGCATGACGGACGAGTATGACGTCGGCTTCTACATGAAGCGGGCGCGGGTGCTCGCGGAGATGTTCGGCGACGTCGGCTTCCACGCCGACCGACTGGCGAGGAATGCGGGATATTGATGGACGAAACGGCCCTCCCACCACAGAAGTCGCCGGAGGAATTGGCGGCGATGCTGGTGACGCTGCTCGATGTCGAGGAGATCGACACCGACCTGTACCGCGGCGCGCGCCAGCCCGGCGGGCGCGGCCGGGTGTTCGGCGGGCAGGTGATCGCCCAGGCGCTGCAGGCGGCGCAGCGGTCGGTGGTCGGCAAGGAGGCGCATTCGCTCCACGCCTATTTCATGCGGCCGGGTGACGAGGATTTCCCGATCATCTTCCGCGTGATCCGCGATTTCGAGGGGCGCAGCTTCGCGACCCGACGCGTCGTTGCCCTGCAGAAGGGCCAGCCGATTCTCAATCTCGCCGCCTCCTTCCAATTGCCGGAGGACGGCTTCCACCATCAGAACGCGATGCCTAACGTGCCGCCGCCGGAGGAATTGAAGTCCGAGCGTGAGTTGCGGCTGGCGGTGGCGGATCAGGTGCCGGAGAAGATCCGCGCCTTCTTCCTGCGGCGGCAGAATGCGATCGAGATGCGGCCGCTCTATCCGCGCAGCTGGTTCCAGCCGGTCAAGCGCGAGCCGACCAACGCCGCCTGGTTCCGCGTCGCCGCGCCGATCGGCGACGACCCGCAGCTGCACCGTGCCGCGCTCGCCTATGCGTCGGACATGGCGCTGATGGCGACGGCGATGATGCCGCACGGCGTCAACTGGCTGATGCCGGAGATGCAATGCGCCAGCCTCGACCACGCGCTGTGGCTGCACGAGCCGTTCCGCGCCGACGACTGGCTGCTCTACACCACCGACAGCCCCTGGGCGGGCCACGCCCGCGGCATGAACCGCGGCAGCGTCTTCACCCGCGACGGTCGGCTGGTGGCGAGCGTCGCGCAGGAAGGGCTGATGCGGCAGCGCGTCCGCGACTGAGGCCGCTCAGTCGGGCGGGGGCAGCGGCGTCGGCGTTGGATCCAGACGCTCCGGCGCACCCGGTTTGGACATGACATAGCGGACACGATCGACACAGCCGATATAGCCGGCCTGCGACGGAGGCAGCGATGCGTTGCGGATCATCGCCATCGCCGCATCGCCGAACTCCCCGGTCGGCTCGGCCGAGAGCACGTGGACGTTGCCGGTCTCGCCCCAGGGGGCGACATCGTAAGCGATCATCGCCCATCCCTCGATGCTGCGCCGTCGATAGGGCCCCGGATAGGTGAGTTGCGGTGCGCGTACCCAGCCATGCTTGGATGGGCAGGTCGCACCCGCCGGGCGGACCGCCTCTTCTTCGGGCGGGATCGGCGCGGGCAGCGTCGCCGGCGCCTTGAAATAAGGGAACAGGCAGCCGGTCCGCGCGCCGGCGACGAACCGGCTGCGCTGCACCGCCTGTCGCGCGGCGGCGTCGAGCGCCGGCTGGCTGCTGCCCGTGACGGTGCGGACCGCGACCGGCTTGCCGTTGCGGTCGATGTCGAAGCCGACCATCGACCAGGCAAGCGCGCCGCGCTGCTCCGGCAATTTGGCGAAATCCGGGTAAGCGCGCAGCAGCACGTCCGGCGTCGGATCGTAGCAGGTCGCACCTGCCGGCCGGATGCGGCGCCAGACCGCCTCGGTCGGCGTTGCACTGGGGAAGACCGAATAGGCGCGGACATCGTCGACCGGCGCCGCCGACAGGCGGCTGCGGCTGTCGGTGAACGTCACCGTGCAGCGTTCTCGCGCCGCGCCCGCGGCGAAGCGCGATGCCGCAAAGGCGGGCATGACGTCCTGCGCATCGGCGACATAGCCTGTGCTCTCGCGGCGGATCGACAGCGGTCGGCCCTGGTCATCGATGCGAAACGTGAGCGTCAGCGTACGCTGCAGGCCGGTGCTGCCCGCCCAGGTCAGGGTGCGGCCGGGATCGACCGGCTGAGTCATCGCCGCGGTCGCCATGCTGCCGCCCGCCGCCGCGCACAGCACGGGGCTGCGGGTCCAGCGGACCAGATATTGCTGCGGCAGATCGACGGCGATCATCGCGGGCGGCGGCACCTGCGCGGCGGCCAGGGCGATAGCGGATGAGGCCAGGGCGATCATCTGGCCATCTTGATCCGCTCCTGTGACGGCTGCAAGTCAGACCGCCGTCTTGCCGTATTCCTGGCGGGTGACGGGGTGGCTGGACGACAGGCCGCCGTCGACGACGAGGGCATGGCCGTTGACGTAGCTCGCCGCGTCGGAGGCGAGGAAGGCGATCGCCTCCGCCAGCTCCTCCGGCCGGGCACCGCGCTGCAGGGGGTTGAGCCGGCCGAGCCGGTCCGCCTTCCCCGCCTCGCGGGCATAATCGAAGGTCGGCTGGGTCATGCCGGTCTCGGTCAGGCCGGGGCAGACGGCGTTGACCCGCACGTTGCTGCCCGACAGCTGCTGCGCGGCGACCTGCGCCAGGTTGATGACGCCAGCCTTGGACGCCGAATAGGCAGGCGAGCCGGCGCCGGAGCGCAGGCCGGCGACGCTGGCGGTCAGCACGATCGCGCCGCCGCCCCGTGCCGCGATGCGGGGGGCGGCGTGCTTCACGGCAAGGAAGGGGCCGATCAGATTGACCCGCAGCACCTCGCTGATCAGCGCCACGTCTGTGTCGAACAGATTGGCGAGACCGCCGGAGATGCCGGCATTGGCGACCATCACGTCGAGCCCGCCGAACCGGTCGCAGGCGAGTGCCACGATGCGCTCGACATCCGGTTCCGCACCCGCGTCGCCCCGAACCGCGAGCGCCGAACCGCCGGCATCGGCGATCAGTGCCGCCGTCTCGTCCGCCCCGTCGCTGAGGTCGGCGACGACGACACGCGCGCCCTCGGCGGCGAACAAGCGGGCGGCGGCGCGACCGATGCCGGAGCCGGCGCCGGTGACGATCACCGACTTGCCGTCGAAGCGCGCCATCAGATCGTCACCCCGCCGTCGACGACCAGCGCCTGGCCGGTCATGTAGCGGCTGGCGTCGGCGGCGAGGTAGACGATCGTCCCGGCGATATCGACCGGCTCGCCAAGCCGGCGCAGCGGCGTGTGGCGACTCGACCGCTCCTCCGCCTGCGGCGTGTCCCACAGGGCGCGGGCGAAGTCGGTCTTGATCAGGCCGGGCGCGACGCAATTCACCCGGACGTTGTCGGGGCCGTATTCGACCGCATAGTTGCGGGCGAGTTGGAAGTCGGCGGCCTTGGAGACATTGTAGGCGCCGATCACGTCCGAGCCGCGCAGGCCGCCGACCGACGAGACGATGATGATCGAACCGTCACGGCGCTCGCGCATCTCCGGCGCGACCATCTGGATCAGCCAGTGGTTGGACAGGATGTTGTTGTCGAGGATCTTGCGGAACTGGTCGTCGGCGATGCCGGCAAGCGGGCCGTAATAGGGGTTGGAAGCGGCGTTGCAGACCAGCACGTCGATCCGGCCCCATGCGGCGCGGGTCTGCTCGACCAGCGCTTGCAACGCCGCCTTGTCGGAGATGCTGGCGGCGATCGCCAGCGCGCGGCCGGGGCCGACCTCCGCCTCGATCTCGGCGGCGACCGCCTCGCAGGCGTCCTGCTTGCGGCTGGAGATGACCACCCTGGCGCCGTGGCGGGCCAGTTCGATGGCGCTGGCCTTGCCGATGCCGCGGCTGGAGCCGGTGACGATAGCGACCTTGCCGGTCAGGTCGAACAACATGCGGACAGTCTCCCGAAAGGTCTCAAAAGTCGCGCTCAGAACGCATTTTCATAGCTGAGATTATGTCTCAGATATGACTTCTAAGCTCCTGCCAGTTGGGCAAAGTGCCAGGATGCGGCCGCGAGACGGTAGACCTGCGCCGCGGAGCGCTCCGCCTGGGCGCTGGACGCGGTGCCGTCGACGATGCGCTTCTTGATACCCTGGACGATGCCGGTGAGGCGGAACAGATTATACGCGAAATACCAGTTGAGGTCGGGCACGCCGTCGCGGCCCGTGGCGGCGCAATAGCGTTCGACGATCGCCTCGATCGGCGGGATGCCGGTCGCCGGCCCGGTCATGCCCTTGACCCCGGAGCGCCCCTCTGGCTCGGTGACCCAGCTCATCAGGAAGTAGGAGAAATCGGCGAGCGGATCGCCGAGCGTCGACAATTCCCAGTCGAGCACCGCCCGCACGCGCGGCTCGGCGGCGTCGAAGATCATATTGTCGATGCGATAGTCGCCGTGGACGATCGAGGTGCGCGTCTGTTCGGGCACGGTGCGCGGTAGCCAGTCGATCAGCCGGTCGACGTCGGGCATCACCTCCGTCTCGCTGGCGCGATACTGGCGCGTCCAGCGTTCGACCTGACGCGCGAAATAATTGCCGGGTTTGCCGTAATCGCCGAGACCAGCGGCCTGATAATCGGTGCTATGGAGCGCCGCCAGCGTGTCGACCATCGCATGGTAGAGGGCGGTGCGCTGCTCGGGCGCGTAGCCGGGCAAGGTGCCGTCCCACAGGTTGCGGCCGTCGACCATCGCCATGACGTAGAAGACCGCGCCGATGATGCCCTCGTCCTCGCACAAGCCGTAGGGGCGCGCGACCGGAAAGCCGGTCGGATGGAGGCCGGCGATCAGCCGATATTCGCGGTCGACCGCATGGGCGGAGGGCAGCAGCGGCCCGAACGGCTTGCGGCGCAGGACACAGGCGCCCGACGGGCTGTCGAGCCGGTAGGTGGGGTTGGACTGGCCGCCGGCGAATTTCGCGTAGCTGAGCGGGCCGCGGAAGCCGGCGACGTTCGCCGTCATCCAGTCGGCGAGCCGGTCGAGGTCGAGGCGGTCCTTGTCCGCGACGGGGATGGTCTGGGGGGCGTCGGTCATGGGCTTTCCGAAGTTCGTCATTCCCGCGATGGCGGGAATCGAGAAACGCTGAGGTTGCTAGTTCTCGTTGGGATTGCGCGTCTGGATCCCCGCCTTCGCGGGGATGACGGAAGAGAGGCGGGCAGGCCGCGTATCATTCGAACACGATCACGCTGCGCGTGGTGTCGCCGCGGCGCAGTTCGTCGAAGGCGTGGTTGATCCGGTCCAGCGGCATCCGGTCGGCGATGATCGTGTCGAGGTCGAGCAAACCGCGCTGGTAGAAGTCGACCAGCCGCGGGATGTCGACCGGAAAGCGGTTGTAGCCCATGAAACCACCCTGCAGCGTCTTGCCCGACAACAGGTCGAGCGCCGACAGGCCGACGCTCTCGTTAGGCGGCAGCATGCCGAGGATCGTCGCGGTCCCGCCGCGGCGCAGCACCTTGACCGCGGTCGCCGCCGATTGCGGCCGACCGACCGCCTCGATCGCATGGTGCACGCCGCCGCGGGTGATCGCCACCACCTCGTCGGCGGCGGTGTCGCTGGCGGCGTCGATCGTGTGGGTGGCGCCCAGTTTCTCGGCGAGGCCGCGCTTCTCGGCGACGGGATCGAGCGCGATGATCTTGCCCGCACCGGCGATCCGCGCGGCGTTGACCGCGGCGAGCCCGATCCCGCCGCAACCGACGACGCAGACCGTCTCGCCCGGCGTAACGTCGGCAGCGTTGAACACCGCCCCTGCCCCGGTCGTCACCGCACAGCCGATCAGCGCGGCCCGATCGAGCGGCATGTCGCGGTCGATCGCGACGCAGGCATGGTCGTGGACCAGCATCATCTCCGCATAAGCGGACAGGTTGAGCATCTGCGCGATGGGACGCCCATTCGGCCCCACGCCGAGCCTGAGCCGCGGCGGCGCCGAGCGCGGGCGACGGATGCTGCTGTCGACGCACAGGAACATCCGCCCCGAGACACAGAATTCGCAATGCCCGCAGAAGGCGGAGAGGCAGGTGACGACATGGTCGCCGACCTTGACCGTGCGCACCTCCTCGCCGACCGCCTCGACGATCCCCGCCGCCTCATGGCCCGGGATTGTTGGCAGCGGATGCGGATAGACCCCGTCGACGAAATGCAGGTCGGACCGGCAGACGCCGACGGCGGCGACGCGGATCAACACTTCGTGCGGACCGGGCGCGTCGATGGTGACATCCTCGATCACCAGCGGCGTCTTGGCTTCGTAGAGGACGGCGGCTTTCATGTCAGATATCCCCCTGCGTCATCCCGGCGAACGCCGGGACCCATGGATGCGATCGGCGACTGATCCGCGCCACATCGATGGCAGTGTGTCCATGGGTCCCGGCATTCGCCGGGATGACGAAGAGAGAACTCACCGTCCCGGCCGCTCCAGCGCGATATCGGCATATTTTCCGAATTCGGCGCGGGCGATGGCGCGGTTGTGGACCTCGTCGGGGCCGTCGGCGAAGCGCAGGGTCCGCATCGCCGCCCAGGCGTGCGCGAGTTCGAAATCGCCCGACACGCCGGCGCCGCCATGCGCCTGGATCGCGTCGTCGAGGATCTGCAGCGCCATGTTCGGCGCCTGTACCTTGATCATCGCGATCTCGAGCTGCGCGGCCTTGTTGCCCGCCTTGTCCATCATGTCGGCGGCCTTGAGGCACAGCAGCCGGGTCATCTCGATATCGATGCGCGCGCGTGCGATCCGCTGCTCCCAGACCGATTGGTCGGCGATCCTCTTGCCGAAGGCGACGCGGGTGAGCAGCCGCTTCGCCATCGCCTCGATCGCCGTCTCCGCCACGCCGATCGTGCGCATGCAATGATGGATGCGGCCGGGGCCAAGGCGCCCCTGCGCGATCTCGAACCCGCGCCCCTCGCCGAGTAGCATGTTGGACGCCGGCACGCGGACGTTGTCGAGCCGCACCTGGCCGTGGCCGTGCGGTGCGTGGTCATAGCCATAGACGGTGAGCATCCGCTCGATCGTCACGCCCGGCGCGTCCATCGGCACCAGGATCATGCTCTGCTGGGCGTGGCGCTTCGCCTCGGGATCGGTCTTGCCCATGACGATCGCGACGCGGCAGCGCGGATCGCCGACCCCGCTCGACCACCATTTGGTGCCGGAAATGACGTAATCGTCGCCGTCGCGGACCATCCGCGTCTCGATATTGGTCGCGTCCGACGAGGCGACCGCCGGCTCGGTCATCAGAAAGGCGGAGCGGATGTCGCCGTGCATCAGCGGCGCCAGCCATTCGTCCTTCTGCGCGCGCGTGCCGTAGCGGAGCAGCACTTCCATGTTGCCCGTGTCGGGCGCCGAGCAGTTGAAGCATTCCGACGCCCAGCCGACCTTGCCCATCTCCTCCGCGCACAGCGCATATTCGAGATTGCTGAGCTGCGTGCCCTCGAATTCGAACGTGTCGTCGACCGGCGGCCGGCCGGAATGCGGCGGCATGAAGAAATTCCACAGCCCCGCCGCCTTGGCGCGCGCCTTCACCTCCTCGATGACCGGGATCACCTTCCAGCGTTCGCCGTCATGCTCCTGCGCATCGTATTCGGCCTGGCGCGGGCGGATCTCGGCATCGATGAAGGCACGTACCCGGTCGCGGAACACGGTCTCGCGCGCACTCAGGGTGAAGTCCATACAGGCTCCTCTCGAAGGGCGTTCTACGCCATACCCTTTTTTCGGTAAAGCATCGGCAGCGGCAGGCAAGAGCCAATCTGCCCTGCGTTCCGCAGGGTGAAGGCAAACGATCAAAAAATGCTGTTTCTTCGAAAGCGCGATTGATACAAGGGCGTGATGAACCAGGCGGGGACGGCGGCCGATGCGGCCGCAGCGACGATCGGCGGCGACGAGGAACACGGCACGAAGCGATTCCGCGCCAAGCGCGACGCGATCCTGGCCGCCGCTGCGGAAGCGATCAACGAACAAAGCGCCAAGGGCATGACCTTCGCCGACGTCGCCCGCCGCGTCGGCCTGAACACGACCAGCGTCACTTATTATTTCAAGCGCAAGGAGGATCTGGCCGCCGCCGCCTTCGAGCATACGCTCGATCAGTTGCTGGCGATGCTCGACACTGCCGCGGCGGAGCCGGACGCCGAGGCGCGCGTCCGCCGCTTCCTGGCGCTCAACATGGCGCGGCTGGCACGGGTGCAGCGCGGCGAGGACCGCGCCATGGCGGTGCTGTCCGACCTGCGCGCGACGGAGGAGCCGAACCGCAGCCGGCTGATGACCGGCTGGCGCGAGGTGTTCCGACGGACCCGCGCGCTCTGGGACCCGGCGCCGAGCCGCGTGCACACCGACCTGCACGGCGCACGGGCACATGTGCTGCTCGAGAACATCTTTTGGCTGCCGGCCTGGCTGACCCGCTACGAACCCGACCAATACGACCGGGTCGAGACGCGGCTGATGGACGTGTTCGCGCACGGCATCGCCGGCGCGCGGTCGCTCTGGTCGCCGCAGCCGATCGACCTCGAACATGCCGAGACCGAGCCAGGGCGTGCCGCCTTTTTGCTGGCGGCGACGCGGCTGATCAACCAACTCGGCTATCGCGGCGCCTCCGTGCAGCGGATCGCCGCGGAGCTCAACGTCACCAAGGGCAGCTTCTACCATCATCTCGACGCCAAGGACGATCTGGTCACCGCTTGCTATCAACGCAGCTTCGACACGATCTCCGACTGTCAGCGGCTCGCCGACGCGCACGGCGGCAGCCAGTGGCAGCGGTTGGTCAGCGTCATCGCCACTCTGCTCGACGTGCAGTTCGCCGAGCGCGCGCCGCTGCTGCGCACCACTGCGCTGAGCGGACTGCCGGCCGACGTGCGCACCGCGATGGTCGATCGGTCCAACCGGATCGCGCGCCGCTTCGCCGGTACGATGATGGACGGCATCGCCGAAGGATCGATCCGCGCGGTCGACGCACTGATCGCGGCGCAGGCGCTGATGGCGCTGCAGAATGCGGCCTTCGACATGCGCAAATGGGCGGGCACGATGCCGCGCGAGCGGGCCATCGCCATCTACGCCTCGACCCTGCTGTTCGGCATGTTCGACGACCGGGCGATCGGCTGAACCGGACGCCGCCGCGGTATACCGTGTCCCGTTCGGTCGAATTTTTTACAGGATAGGGTGCGGATGTTGTCCTTCGGCATCGTCTCCACGGCAAGGGACGGGAACATCACCGGGCCCGTCTAGCTTCAGCCGAGAAGGGATCGATGGCCGAACCGATCAAGCCCCCCGCCGCCCAGTTCCTCCGCGACGACGTGATCCGCGGTGGCATGGACCTGTTGCTGTTTGCGCACAAATCGCACCTGCGCCACGCCGATGGCGAACTCGGCGCGCTGGGCCTGGGGCGGGCGCATCACCGCTGTCTCTATTTCATCGGCCGACGCCCCGACCTGTCGGTCGGCGAATTGCTGTCGCTGCTCGGCGTCACCAAACAGTCTTTGGGCCGGGTGCTCGGCGCCTTGGTCGAGCGCGAACTGGTCGCGCAGCGGACCGGCGACACCGATCGTCGCCAGCGGCTGCTGCGCCTGACCCCTGCGGGCGAGGCGCTGGAGCAGCGGCTGTTCAGCGGGTTGCACGGCAACATGAGCCGCGCCTATGCCGCCTCCGGCGAGGATGCGGTCACCGGCTATTGGACGATGATGCAGAATCTGATGAGCGACGAGGCGCAGCGCCAATTCGCCGACTTCCATGCTGCGCCGGTGCGCGGCCGCGAGGCCATGGCGCAATAGCCGCCGCCCCGTGCACGGCACGGGGCGATCGCCTTTCTCCCGCAACCCCGCTACACCGCGGCAGGGTTCCGGGGGGAGTCGCATGAGGTTCGAACATCGCGCGGTGCCGATCGTGCTGGCGGCAGTGGTCATCGACGTGATCGGCTTCGGCATCGTCATGCCGGTGCTGCCGGCGCTGATCACCCATATGGGGCATGTCGACCTGGCGCGGGCGACGCGGGTGTCGGGCTGGCTGCTTGCGGTGTTCGCCTTTACCCAATTCTTTGCCGGACCCGTGCTCGGACAGCTCGGCGACCGGTTCGGCCGACGGCCGGTGCTGATCGCGTCGATGGCGGCGTTCAGCCTCGACTATCTACTGATGGCGGCGGCGCCGACGCTCGCCTGGCTGTTCGTCGGCCGCGCCATCGCGGGGATCGCCGGCGCCACCTATGGCCCGGCCGGCGCGGTGATCGCCGACACGACGCCGCCGGACAAGCGCGGCGCGACCTTCGGCCTGCTCGGCGCGGCGTTCGGCATCGGCTTCATCCTCGGCCCGGCGCTCGGCGGGATCGCCGCTGCGCTCGGCACGCGCGCGCCCTTCGTCGTCGCCGCCGCTTTGTCCGCGCTCAACGCGCTGGCGATGGCGGCACTGCTGCCCGAGACGCTGGATCGCGACGCACGGCGGCCGTTCCGGCTGCGCGATGCGCATGTTGTCGGTGCATTCAAACCCTTGTTCGCGGCGGGTAATGCGACGCCGCTGCTGGTCGCCTGGTTTCTGTGGCAATTGGGCGGCGCGGTCTATCCGGCGACCTGGGCGTTCTGGGCGGCGATCCGCTTCGGCTGGGACGCGACCGCGATCGGCTGGAGCCTCGCCTGGGTCGGGCTGCTCAGCGTCGTCGTGCAGGTCGGCCTGACGCAGCGGGTGCTGGCGCGCTTCGGCGAGCGCAACGCGGCGATCGTCGGCCTCGGCTGCGCGACGGTGACGTTGGTCGCCTATGCCTTCACCACCCACGGCTGGCAGGTCTATGCCTTCTTCCTGGTCGGCTGCCTCGGCGCCTTCGCTTATCCGGCGCTCAACGCGATCCTGTCGCGGATGGTCGATGCGACGCGGCAGGGCGCGCTGCAGGGCGGGATCGGCAGCATGAACGCGCTCGCCGCGATCCTCGGACCGCTGATCGCGGCGCAGAGCCTGGGCATCGGCGCAGGCCACGGGTTCGACGGCGCGGCCTTTCTGGTCGGCGCGGTCTTGATCGGCGGCGCGGCGGGGATCATCTGGGCGGGCACGCCGCGGATACCCCCCGCCCCCGCCGGCGAGGAGGCACAGCGATGATCGACCTGCACTATTGGCCGACGCCCAACGGGCACAAGATCACGATGATGCTGGAGGAATGCGGCCTCGATTATCGCATCGTGCCGGTCGACATCAGCAAGGGCGAGCAATTCGCCCCCGACTTCCTGACGATCGCGCCGAACAACCGCATGCCGGCGATCGTCGACACCGCGCCGGCGGACGGCGGCGACCCGGTGTCGGTGTTCGAGTCGGGCGCCATCCTGCTTTATCTCGCCGAGAAGACGGGGCGGTTCGGCGGCGATACGCTGCGCGCCCGCGTCACGACGACGCAATGGCTGATGTGGCAGATGGGCGGGCTCGGCCCGATGCTCGGCCAGAACCACCATTTCAACCGCTACGCGCCCGAGAAGGTGCCCTATGCGATCGACCGCTACGTCCGCGAGACCGCGCGGCTGTACGGCGTGCTCGACCGCCAGCTGGCCGGGCGCGAGTTCATCGCCGGCGCCTATTCGATCGCCGACATGGCCTGCTATCCGTGGATCGTGCCACATGCGCTGCAGCAGCAGGATCTGGCGGACTTCCCCAACGTTGCCCGCTGGTTCGCCGCGGTGGCGGCGCGACCGGCGACCGTCGCCGCCTATGCCAGGGGCGCCGAGCTCAGCCGTCCGGATGCGCCGATCAGCGACGAGACGCGGCGCATCCTGTTCGGTCAGGGCAGCCGCTGACCGGCGGGCGGCGCGAAACGATGGTGGCATCGCGGTAGCGACGCGCCTAGCCTGGTGACGATGACCGCACTGAAGACGATCCTCGACACGCTCACGCCGCACGGCGGCGGCTGGCACACCGACATTCCCGCCGACTGGCTGCAGGGTCGAACCGCTTATGGCGGCCTGTCGGCGGCCCTGGCGTTGCATGCCGCGCAAGCGAGCGACAGCGACCTGCCGCCGCTACGATCGGCGCTGGTCGCCTTCGTCGGGCCGCTGAGCGGCCGCGTCAGCGTCCGCGCCGAACGGTTGCGACGCGGGCGCAACGCCGCCTATGTGCAGGCGGACGTGATCGGCGAGGCGGGACTGGGGCTGCGCGCGACCTTCGTGTTCATGGCGCCGGTCGCGTCCACCGTCGATCATCGCATCGACCGCGGCAGCGCCGAGACACCACCCACCGCGGACGCCGCCGTCTACCGCGGCCATCCCGCGGTGACCTTCAGCCGCAACTTCGAGATGGTCGATGCCACCATTGCGCCCGACGCCGGCTGGCGGCGCTGGGTACGGCTTGCCGAGCGCGACGGTCTGGATCCGGCGGTCGAGCTGATCGCGGTCGCCGACTGCCTCCCCCCCGCCGCGCTGCGGCTGGTCGGCGGCCCCGCGCCGGTCAGTTCGATGACGTGGCAGCTCAACCTGCTCGGCCCGCCGGCGCCGACGCGCGACGGCTGGTGGCTGCTCGACAGCGACACCGACTATGCCCATCAGGGCAATTCGAGCCAGCGCATGACCGTCCGCAACGCCGAGGGAACGGTCGTCGCCGAACAGATGCAGAGCGTCGCCCTGTTCGGCTGATCCGCCGCTACAAATTGCGACACTTGGCAGGGGCAACGACATACGATTGCGACATGGCACCGCCAGAAGGGCAAGGCTGAGGCGGGGATCGGCCCCGCCACCCGGAGACGTGATCCGATGCGATTGCCCCTGCTGACCCTTGCCCTCGCGGCGAGCGGCCTCGCCGCCGCCGCCCAGGCGCAGACCGCCACCCCGTCAGCCCCGCCGCCGCCCGGCAACCCGATGATGCGCGCCGACGCCAATCACGACGGCGTCATCACCCGCGACGAGGCCACGGCCGAGGCGGGCGCGCGCTTCGACGCGATGGACGCCAATCACGACGGCACGCTGTCGCCCGACGAGCGCCAGGCCTATCGCGCCACGATGCGGGCGCGGCGGATGGGCGCTGCCCCCGCGGATGCCAAGGCGCCGCCGCCGCCCCCGGCGGGCGGCTATGCCGGCCGCGACGGCGACGTGTCGGTGACGCGCGCCGACTATGTCGCGCGCGCCGCGACGCGCTTCGACCGGATGGACGCCAATCACGACGGCAAGATCGACGCGACCGAAATGGCGCAGATGCGCGGCTTCGGCGGCCGTCGCGGCGGCGGCAGCATGCCTGGCGGCGATACCCCGCCCCCGCCGCCGCCGTCCGACCAGTAACCACCGGACGATCAGCGTTGCACCGGCCGGGCCCGCGACCGTCGCGGTGCCCGGCCGGGTTGCAGGGACGGGCACGATGACTATGGCCGACGAGATGGGAGACACGCCGCACCTGCTGCTCGTCGACGACGAGCGTTCGATCCGCGAGCCGCTGGCACAATATCTCACCCGCCAGGGCTTTCGCGTCACCCAGGCCGCCGACGCGGAAAGCGCGCGCACGCGCCTTGCCGCCTACGCCATCGATCTGGTCATCCTCGACATCATGATGCCGGGCGAGGACGGCCTGTCGCTGTGCCGCCATATCGCCGCGACCAGTGACACGCCGGTGATCCTGCTGACCGCCAAGGCGGAGGAAACCGACCGGATCGTCGGACTGGAAATGGGCGCCGACGATTATGTCGTGAAGCCATTCTCGCCGCGCGAGCTGGCGACCCGCGTCAAGGTGGTGCTGCGCCGCCTGACCGCGGGCGGGGCACGTCAGCATGCGCCGGAAAGCGGCTCCTACGCCTTCGCCGGCTGGGTGCTGAAGACCGGCGAGCGCACGCTCGTCGATCGCGAGGGAGTGTCGGTGCCGCTGTCGACCGGCGAATACAATCTGCTGCTCGCGCTCGTCACCCGGCCGCGGCAGGTCCTCACCCGCGACCAGCTGCTCGACCTGACCCAGGGCCGCGAGGCGGCGGCGTTCGACCGCGCGGTCGACAATCAGGTCAGCCGCCTGCGCCGCAAGATCGAGGCGGACGCCAAGGCGCCGGAGATCATCAAGACGGTGTGGGGCGGCGGCTATACGCTGGCGGCGGAGGTGACGCGGCTGTGACGCGGCGATGGCGCCCGCGCACGCTGGCCGGGCAGATCGCCCTGCTCGTCGCCATCGGCCTGTTCGTCGCGCAGGCGATCAACTTCGGCCTGCTGCTGCGCGAACGGCGCAATTTCCGGCTGGAGCAGACCACCGGCCCGGTCGTCGCCCGGCTGATCGATGCGTCCGAGCGCGCCGCGCGCCCGCGCCCCGACCGGGAGCGCGAGCAACGCGGGCGAGTGCGGCGCTATCCCGCCAATCCGATCCCCGTCACCGCGCCGCGGCTCACCGAGGTCGAGGACGCGCTGCGGTCGACGCTGGCGGAGACCGGCATGCGGCCGGGGCGGATCGTCACCGGCCTGCTGCCGATCGATCCCGCCGACCCGCTGTTGCGCCGGATGCCGCCCAAGCGCGCCGAGCGGATCGTCGCCCGCGGCGCCGAGTTGCGGATCGCGGTCGAACAGCCGGGACGCGGCTGGTGGGTGCTGAGCACCTTCTGGCTGAGCGACGATCGCGATCTGGTCTGGCGGCTAGTCGGCGAGACGGCGGTACTCTACCTGCTCGTGCTGGTGCCGGTGCTGCTCGCCGGGCGGCGGCTGTCGCGCCCCTTGCGCGACCTGACCCGGGCGGCGGAGCGGTTCGGGCCGGGCGACGGCGCCGAGGAGGTGCCGGAAAGCGGGCCGGGCGACGTGCGTCAGCTGATCGCGGCGTTCAACGCGCTGCGGCTGCGCGTCACCGCGATGCTCGAGGAAAAGGATCGGATGCTCGGTGCGATCGGCCACGATCTGCGCACGCCGCTCGCCGCGCTGCGCGTCCGTATCGAATCGGTCGAGGACGAGGGCGACCGCACGCGCATGGCGGCGACGATCGAGGAGATGAACCGCACGCTGGACGACATCCTGTCGCTGGCGCGGATGGGCCGGCCGAGCGAGGCGCCGACCGAGGTCGACCTGGCGGCGCTGGTCGATGCCGTGGTCGAGGATTTCCGCGACCTCGGCCAAGACGTCGCCTTCGAGGAGGTCGAGCGGCTGCGCATGCGGCTGCGCCCGGCGCTGATGCGGCGCGCGGTGCGCAACCTGATCGAGAATGCGGTCAAGTATGGCGGCGGCGCGGAGGTGCGGCTGGCCGTCGCGCCGCATGGCGTCGACATCGAGGTGGCGGATCGCGGACCCGGTATTCCGGAGGAGCGGCTGGAGGACGTGTTCGATCCGTTCACCCGCCTTGAAAGCTCGCGCAACCGCGACACCGGCGGCATCGGTCTCGGCCTGGCGCTGGCGCGCTCGATCGTGCGCGAGGCGGGCGGCGACATCCGGCTGCGCAATCGCGCGGGTGGCGGCCTGTGCGCGGTGATCGCGCTGCCCCGCGGTGCGCGGTCGATCGCACCCGTTTAGCGGCGCGATCGCACCCGTTACGGGTCCGTAATCGGCCGTTTACCGAAGCGGGCGGACACACGGGCATCCATGCTGCCCGAAGGTCCGATGAATCCCTTGCTGCCGCTCCGTCGCCTGATCCTCGGCGTGATCGCCATGCTGTGCGCCGCGATCGTCGCGTCGCCCGCCGCCGCCGCGGGCTGTACCGTCAGCACGTCGCTCGCGCCGGCGATCGGCCCCTATTCACCGGCGGCAATCAAGGCGGCGGCAGTGCCGGCGCAGAAGACGCGCGCCGGCCTGACCTGCGATACGTCGATCATCGTGCTGCTCGGCGGCAATTACATCCGCGGCACGCTGAACACGACCAACGGGCTGAAGCTGACGCGCAGCGGCGGCGGCACCATCGGCTACACGACCTCTGCCGACGCCAACGGCACCTACCCCTTCACGCCGGGCGTGCCGCTCGACTTCATGCAGAACAATCTGCTCAACGTGCTCGGCCTGCTCGGCGGCAGCACGGCCGACCTGCCGCTCTATCTGAAACTGACCGGCGGCACGACGCCGGCGGCGGGCACCTATACCGACCGGATTACGATCGACTGGAGCTGGTATATCTGCCCGGTCTATGCCGCGGGCGTGTGCGCCGGCACACCGAATGCCGGCACCGGCCGCTCGACGATCGACGTGACGCTGACCGTCGCGGCGCAGAATGCGACCATGACGATGACGACCGTGACCAGCTGGGACCCGGTCAACGGCACCAGCAATCCGCGCGACCTGCCGGGGGCGCGACGCCGCGTGTCGGTGGCGATGAGCAATCCCGACATCGTGCCGCTTGACGCCGGCACCATCGGGCTGGTGCTGCCGACGCCGACGCGGGCGGTGGTGGCCTTGGACGGCGACGGCACCGCGTCGTCGACGGTGGTCGGGCTGACCGATGGCTCGCCCGCCTCCGGCGTCACGTTGCGCTATGGCGGGCCGGGCGACACCACCGACGACGTCGACTTTTCGGCGGATGGCGGCGCGACCTGGACCTATGTGCCGGTGGCGGGCAACATCGCCAGCGAGGCGGCGGTGACGCATGTGCGGCTGCGCCCGCGCGGCGCGATGGCGAAGCAATCCTCCTTCACCGTCTCGCTGCCCTATCTGCTGCGCTGAGCCTCAATCCTCCAGGATCGCGCTGTGCCGGCGGGTGTCGCGCATCCGCCAATAGGTGATCAGCGACACGCCGATCATCGCCGTGACATACCAGTAGAAGGCGCGTTCCACGCCGGCCTGCTTGAGCCAAAGCGCGACATATTCGGCCGTGCCGCCGAATGCGGTGTTGGCGAGGGCATAGGGCAGCGCGACGCCGAGCGCGCGGATATGGGCGGGGAACAGCTCCGCCTTCACCACCGCATTGATCGCGGTATAGCCGCTGACGATGACCAGAGCGATCATCACCAGCGCGAAGGCGGCGATGGGGCTGTGGACACGCTCCAGGGCGGAGAAGATCGGTACGGTCGCAATGAGGCCGAGCACGCCGAAGCCGATCATCAGCGGCCGCCGGCCGATCCGGTCCGACAAGACGCCCGCGACCGGCTGCAGCGCGGCATAGAGCGCCAGCGCGGCGGTCATGATCCAGGTCGCGGTCTCGCGCGAGAAGCCGGTCGTGTTGACCAGGAACTTCTGCATGTAGGTCGTATAGGCGTAGAAGGCGAGCGTGCCTCCGGCGGTGAGCAGGATCACCGTCGCCGCCTGACGCGGGTGGCGGCTGAACAACAGCCAGCCGCTCGACCGCGGCTGGTCGCGGGCGTTTTCGAACGCCTGCGTCTCGGCGAGGCCGCGGCGGATGCGAAAGACGACGATGGCGAGCAGCCCGCCGAGCGCGAAGGGGATGCGCCATCCCCAGGATTCCAGCTGCGCCTCGCTCAGCACCGCCTGCAACAGCAACAGGGTGAACAGCGCGAGCAACTGCCCCGCGATCAGCGTGACGTACTGGAAGGAGGAGAAGAAGCCCCGCCGCTCGCGCCCCGCCATCTCCGACAGATAAACCGCGCTGGCGCCATATTCGCCACCGACGCTCAACCCCTGCATCAGCCGGGCGACGACGAGCAGCGCCGGCGCGCCCCAGCGGATCGACTCGTAGGATGGCGACACCGCGATCAGGAAGGCGCCGGCGCACATCAGCACCACCGACAGCGTCAGCCCCGCCTTGCGGCCGTAGCGGTCGGCGTAGATGCCCATGATCCACGCGCCGACCGGCCGCATCACGAACCCCACCGCGAAGATCGCGGCGGTGTTGAGCAATTGCGCGGTCGGATTGCCCTTCGGGAAGAAGTGCGGCGCGAAATAGAGGCCGAAGGCGGAATAGACATACCAGTCGAACCATTCGACGAGGTTGCCGGCCGAGCCGCCGAGGATCGAACGAAGACGATGGTTGGGGGTGGCCGGTGCGGTCATCGCGCCAGCATAGCCATGCTGGCCGGGGCGTCACCCCCGGCCGGCGATCAGAAGGGCGTCATCGAATAGGGCCGCGCCGTCTTGGCACTACCCCAGCTCTGGTTCGGCGTCGCCTGCATGGTGAAGCGCAATTCGCCGCCCGCCATGATCTGCTCGTGCGTGATGTAGCTGTGCGTCAGCGGCGTGCCGTCGAGCGTGACCTGGCCGACATAGCGGTTGGCGTCGCTCAGTCCGTCGGCGCGGATCGTGAACGTGCGGCCATTGGGCAGCGTCAGCACCGCACGGCGGACGAAGGGCCGGCCGATGACATATTGGTTGGTGCCCGGCGTCACCGGATAGAAGCCGAGCGCGGTGAACACCAGCCAGGCGGACATCTGGCCGAGGTCGTCATTGCCCGACAGGCCGTCGGGGGTCGGCTTGTACTGGCTGGCGACGATCTGCGCGAGCCGCTCCTGCGTCCGCCACGGCTGGCCGGCGAGGACGTAGAGATAGGCGACGTGGTGGCTCGGCTCGTTGCCGTGGATATACTGGCCGATCAGCCCGGCGATGTCCTCGGCATGGCTGTAGTCGAGCTTGCTGTTGTCATAGTCGAACATCGCATCGAGCTTGGCGACCACCTTGCGGTCGCCGCCGAGCAGGCGGAACAGCCCGCCCTGATCCTGGGGCATAAACCAGCTGTACTGCCAGGCATTGCCCTCGGTGTAATCGGAGCCATAGTTGATCGCGGTCGGATCGAAGGGGGTCCGAAAACTGCCGTCGCTCTTGCGGGCGCGCAGGAAGCCGGTCTTGGCGTCGAAGCTGTTGCGCCAATTGCCGGCCCGCTTCTCGAACGTGGCGGCAACGTCGTTGCGGCCCATGGCGCGGGCCATGCGGGCGATGGTCCAGTCGTCATAGGCATATTCGACCGTCTTCGACGCGGCCTCCGGCTCCCTGTCGATCGGCACATAGCCGCGCTTCATATATTCGCCGAGGCCGCCGTAGGGCGCGTAGGTGGCGCTGGCGACCATCGCGTCGAGGGCCGCCTTGGCGTCGAAGCCGCCGATGCCCTTCAGATAGGCGTCGGCGATCACCGGCACGGCGTGGTAGCCGATCATCGTCCAGGTCTCGCGCCCGGCGAACTGCCAGACCGGCAGGATGCCGTCGGGGCTGTAGCGGCGGCTGTCGATCAGCGAGCGGACCACGTCGGTGGTGGTTTGCGCCGGCTGGATCAGCGTTAGCAGTGGATGTTCCGCCCGGAACGTGTCCCACAGCGAGAAGGTCGAGCGGACGGTGTAACCGTCGGCGCGATGCACCTGGTCGTCGGGCCCACGGAAGCGGCCGTCGGCATCGCTCCATACGCTGGGGGCGAGCAGGCTGTGATAGAGGGCGGTGTAGACGCTGGTGCGGATCGGCGTATCGGCATCGATCTGCACCGCGCCGAGCGCCTTGCCCCATGCCGCCCTGGTGCTGGCGAGGACGGCGTCGAAGTCGCCGGGTTCGGCGTCGAGATTGGCGACCGCCCCGTCCTCATCGACGCCGGACAGGCCGACGCGCACCTCCAGCGTCTGCAGCTTGCCGAAATCGAGCCGCGCCTCCAGTTGCCGGCCGAGCTTCTCGGCCAGCGCGTCACCGCCGCGACCGGGACCGGCGAAGCCCTTGTAGGGGACATTGGCGTCGCGATCGACAAAGGCGTGATCCTTGAGCGGCGCGGAAAAGCGCATCGCGAAGAACAATTTGCGCCCCGGCGCCCAGCCGCGCGTCTCGCGGAAGCCGGTCAGCGTGCCGTCGGGACGGAGGTGCAAGCCCGACCACAGGATCTTGCCCGGATAATTGTACAGCGACGTGCGCAGGTCGAGGACCAGATGCGCTTCCTGTCCGCCGAAGCGATAGCGATGCACGCCGACGCGGGTGCCTGCGGTCAGCTCGGCGCGGATATGCCGGTCGTCCAGCGTCACCGCATAATAGCCCGGCGTCGCGCTCTCCCGCGCATGGCTGAAGCGCGAACGGTAGCCGGACAGCGGCACCTTGGGATCGCCGGGATCCATCGGCACCGTGTCGCCGCCGACCGGCATCACCAGCACGTCGCCGAGATCGGAATGGCCGGCGCCGGAGAAGTGCGTGTGACTGAACCCCTGGATCGTCGGGTCCTCGTAGCGATAGCCGGCCGCATGGCCGTAACATTGCCGGATTTCGCAGCCGGTGTCCGTGTCCGGGCTGAGCTGCACCATGCCGAACGGCGCGGTGGCGCCGGGAAAGGTATGCCCCTCCCCGCCCGTGCCGATGAACGGGTCGGCGGCGGGCGGCGCGATCTGGGCGCCGAGCGGTGCAGCGATCAAGGCGGCGGAAGCTAAGAGGAAGCGCATCAAGGGGTTAGAGCATTTCACCCGGCGGGAGGAAAGGCCCCGGCGGATCGGCATTGCCGCGATGCGGGCGGATCGGGGCGCGGAAACCGTCCAGCCGACCGGTTCTACAGCCCCTTCCAGGCCGCCCAGTCGCAATAGAGATAGTCGGGTTCGAATTCGGCAACGGCGGCGAGCCGTTTCTGGTCGAGTATCGTGACCTCGCCCGAGCGGAAGTTCATCAGCCCGTCCTCGCGCAGCGTCCGCAGAGTCCGGTTGACGTGGACGCCGGTCAGCCCGCAGGCCTCCGCCAATTCTGGCTGGGTCAGGGCCAGTGTGAAGCGGCCGTCATGGGCCAGGCCGACGGCTTCCATCCGCGCGTTCAGTTCGCAGAAGAAATGCGCCAACCGCCCCTCGGCGCCGAGCCGGCCGAGCCGGAAGATCCATTCGCGATGCATCGCGGCATCGATCAGCGTCGCGAACCACAGGAAACGACCGAGCCGCGGATGCTCCTCGGTGATCCGGGTCAGTTGATCGTGTTCGAAGATCGCGACGCGGACCGGGCCGAGCGTCGCGATGTCATGGTCGAGCCGGCCGGTCGGAAAGCCGTGCAGGTCGACGAAGTCGCCCGGCACGTGGACGGACACGATCTGTCGATAGCCTTCGCGATCGTCCATGTAGCGGCTGACGAACCCGTCGACCAGGAACATGCTGTGATGAATCGGCTGGCCGCGGCGGACGAGCTGATGCCGGCCGGGGTAGGTCTTCACCTCCGACGCCGCATCTTCCAGCACGCGCCGCTCCTCCGCCGACATCCGCGCCCGGCCGCGCCGCAGCAGGAAACGGCCGGTCAGCGGATGGGTGGCGAGATCGTCTTCCGGATCATCCCTCATGCGCGGCTCAACCGGTGCGCGCGCGTAACGTTCCCCGGCTCATTCGGCGGCGCATGACAAGACGGCCGGCTCGCCCGGCGCGGCGAGTTCGTCGGCGAACCAGGCGCAGGTGCGCGACAGCCCCTCGGCGAGCCCGACGCGGGGCTGCCAGCCGAGCACCGCCTGCGCACGGCCGATGTCCGGGCGGCGGCGCCGCGGGTCGTCGATGGGCAGCGGCAGGCGCGTGACCGGCGCCTGCGCCCCGGTGATCGCGCGCACCTGGTCGAGCAGTTCGTTGATCGTCAGTTCGTTCGGATTGCCGAGGTTGATCGGCTCCGCCCCGTCGATCTCGCTGTCCATCAGCGCGATCAGGCCGGCGACCAGATCGGAGACGTAGCAGAAGCTGCGCGTCTGCGAGCCGTCGCCGTAGATGGTGATCGGCTCGCCCGATAGGGCCTGGCAGATCAGGTTGGAGACGACGCGGCCGTCGTCGGGGTTCATGTTCGGGCCGTAGGTGTTGAAGATGCGCGCGACGCGCACCTCCGCCCGGCGCAGGCGCGCGAAATCGAAGGACAGGGCCTCCGCCGCGCGCTTGCCCTCGTCGTAACAGGCGCGCGGGCCGGTGCAGTTGACGGAGCCGCGATAATCCTCGCGCTGCGGATGATGTTCGGGGTCGCCATAGACCTCGCTGGTCGAGGCGAGCAGGAAGCGGGCGCCCTGCGTCTCGGCGAGCCGCAGCAGCCGGTCGGTGCCGACGACGCTGGTCAGCATCGCATGCTCCGGATCGGCCTGATATTGCGGCGGCGAGGCGGCGCAGGCGAGATTGTAGATGCGGTCGAACCGCTGGCCGGTGACGTGGTCGGGCAGCGGATCGATCACGTCCGCCTCGACGAAGCTGAAGTTCGGATGCCCCTGCAGATCGCGGAGATTGGATGGCCGGGCGGTCTGCAGATTGTCAAGGCAGACGACCTGCTCGCCGCGGTCGAGCAAGGCGCGGCACAGATGCGAGCCGATGAAGCCCGCACCGCCGGCGACGAGCGAGCGGATGGTCCGGTGGGTCATGCTCATTCCCCGGCCAGCGTCGGTCAGATGGCGTTCGAGTTCGGCGGCGCGGGTGTCTGCACCGTGGGCGGCGAGCACGTGCACGCGGGCGGCGCGACCCATGGCGCGGGCGTCGCGGTCGAGCGCAGCGATCACCTCGGCGGTGGTGTCCGCCAGGATGATCTCGCGATCGGGGGCGAACAGCTGGTCCAGCCCGTCCCAGCGGTCGGAGATGATCGGCGTCCCGCAGGCCGCCGCCTCGAACAGCCGGACCGAGGGCGACCAGCCGGCGGCGATCATGTCGGCACGGGTGACGTTGAGCGTGAAGCGGCTGGCCGAATAGAAGGCCGCATGGTCCGCCGGTGGCAGATGCTCGATCCGTTCGACATTGGCCGGCCAGTCGATCGCGGCCGGATATTGCGGGCCGGCGACCGCGAAGCGCCGCTCCGGGCGGGCGCGCGCGACGTCGATGAGCAGCCGGGTCAGCGTCGGCTGGCGGTCGTCGCTATAGGTGCCGAGATAGCTGAGATCCCAGCGCACCGGCACGTCGAGCGGGCGATAGGCATCTGTGTCGACCGAGCAATAGAGCGCCCGCGCCATCGGGCTGCCGAAGTCGCGCTCCAGTCGGCGCAGCGTCGGGCCGCCAGTGAAGGACAGATAGAGATCGAAATGGGGAATCACCGCCGGCGACAGATATTCGAAGTCGCCGCGGCCGAGCTTGGCGAGCGTGACCGGCGTATCGATGTCGTAGAAAGCGGTCACGCCGCGCGCGACCCGCTGGACATGGTGGGCGACCGCGACACCCTCCGGCACATAGGAGCCAACGATCACCGCATCGGCACCGGCGATCTCCGTATCGAAGCGCGAGAGGTCGGCGACACTGTCATAATAGGCCAGACGGCAGAAGCCGGGGTCCGGCAGGTCGCGATGCTCGCCGGCATACCAGGGCATTTCCCGCTCGAGGAACAGCACGTCGTGACCGCGCGCCGCGAAGGCGCGGAGCAGCGCGCGATAGGTGGTGGCATGGCCGTTGCCCCAGGACGAGGCGAGGCTGAGGCCGAGGACGACGAGCTTCATGCCGCCACCGCCAGGTGCAGCCGGCGGAGCAACGCGTCGACCTCCGCCCCGCGCAGATCGTAGGTATGGTCGCGCAACACCCGGGCGAGCGCCGCCTGGCCGATCGCCGCCGCCCGCTCCGGCGTCAGGGTGGCGAGATGCTCCGCGACGTCCTGGCCGTCACGGGCGACCAGCACCTCCGCATCGGGTTGCAGGAACTGTTCGATACCCTCCCACGCGTCGGTGATCAGACAGGCGGCGGCGCCCGCCGCCTCGAACACGCGGGTCGCCGGCGAGAAGCCGACATGCGCCATGCTGTCGCGCGCGACGTTGAGCACCGCACGCGGGGTGCAGTTGAAGGCGTTGTGCTCGGCGGTATAGACATGGCCGCGATGGCGGACGTTGCCGGGCATCGCCTTGCTCTCCCAGCCGTTGCCGCCGATCAGAAAGTGCTGTTCCGGCAACAGCGCCGCCGGTTTGAGGAAGAATTCCTCCACCCGCGATTCCCGATCCGGCAGGCGGTTGCCAAGGAAGGCGAGATCGCAGGCGAAGCGTTCGTCATGCCGCACAGGATGGTGCGTCTCCGGATCGAGCGCGTTGTAGACCGGCACGCATTGCGCCGCACCGAAGCCGCGATAGGCGTCGACCACCGGCGGGCCGCCGCCATAGGTCAGCACCATGTCGAGGTCGGGCAGCGCGCGCCGTACCGGATGGCTGGCGTCGGCGCGCATCTCGTCCAGCGTCGCGGCGGCGTCGACGTCCCAGAAGATCCTGATCGCATCGGCACGGGCATGGCGGACGATGCCCTCGAGCAACTCGGCGTCGAAGACACCGACGCCATTCGCCTTGATCACGACGTCGGCGGTGGCCGCCTCGGCCAGCACGTCATTCAGCGCGTCGACCGTCGCCGGGTAGACGACCGACTTCGCATAGGGCGGCGCCTCGATGTCGCGATGCTGCTGCCGGTCGAAGGCATCGGGCTCGTAGAAGGTGATGTCGTGGCCGCGTGCGTGCAGCGCCTTGAGGATGCCGCGATAGTAAGTCGCGGCGCCATTCCAGTAGGAGGAAACGAGGCTGGAGCCGTAGAAGGCGATTTTCATGCGGCGTCCTTCGCGGGAATGTCGTGGAGGCGGTCGACGATCGCGAACAACTCGTCGACGCGATGCGCACAGGTATGACGGGCGCGGATCGTCGCGAGCCCGGCGGCGACGAGCGCGTCGCGGCGGTCCGGATCGTCACGGATGACGCCCAGCGCGCTGGTCATGTCCTCGCCCGAGCGGACCATCAGAAAATCCTCGCCGACGCGGAACAGCCCTTCGCTATCGTCCCACGGCGCGGAGACGAGCGGAATGCCGCAGGCGAGCGCCTCGAAGACGCGGATCGTTGGAATGCCGGGCAGGATCGTCGCATAATAGCGGCGCGGCACGTGAACGGTCGCCAGCGCCCGCGCGAACAGCGACGGCGCCGCCGCATTGGGCGCCCAGCCGTGATAGCGCGCGCCATATCGGGCCAGCGTCGCCTTGGCCTCCGCCGGATAGCGGACGCCATAGATGTCGAGCCCCAGTCCCGCGGCGCGGGCGGGCTCGAACAGGAAGCGCTCCAGCTCCTCCGTACGCTCGCCATCGCCCCAGTTGCCGACCCAGACCAGCCCTTCGCGCGGCCCCTCGACGGCGGGCGGGTGGAAGCGGCGGATGTCGGCGGCCTCGTGCCAAGTCCAGACACGCGCCCCCCAGCCCCATTGCCGATAGACGGCGCTCAGCGTCTCGCCGAAGGCCAGCACGCCGTCATAGCCCGACAAATCATAGGCGCGCATCTGGTCGGGCTCGCTGACCGCGCGATGGTGGGTGTCGTGGAACAGCAGGGCCCAGCGTGCGCCGCGCTGGCGCAGGCGGCCGAGATCGGCGACCAGCCGGTGCGCGTTCCATTCGTGAACGAGGACGAGGTCGGCGCCGTCGACCATCTCCTCGACGTCGGCGTCGTCCGGATAGCTGACCGAGCCGAGCTCCGGATAGGCGGCGCGATAGGCGGCGAGGCCATCGGCACCATGGTCGGCATAGAGGTTGGTCAGGCTCCAGCTGTTCTCCGGCGCGAAGACGCGGACGTCGTGGCCGCGCGCGATCAGCTCGCTGAGCACGCCGCGCAGGAAATGGGCGTTGCCGTGGTTCCAGCAGGAGGCGAGGCTGTGGGTGAAATAGACGATCCTCATGCAGCGACCTTGCTGGCGGGGGGACGCGCGGCGAGCACGTCGCGGTAGAGCGCGAGCATCGCCGCCGCGCTGGCGGCTGGGGTGTAGCGGCCGGCGCGGCTGCGGGCGGCCTCACCCAGGGCGTGGCGACGCGAGGGATCGAGGATCAGCCCCTCGATCGCCGTGCACCAGCCGTCCTCGCCGATCGGGACGAACAGCGCCGCACCGCCCCACAATTCGCGGAAGGTCGGATTGTCGGCGAGGACCAGGGCGCAACCCGCCTGCGCCGCCTCCAGCACCGCGAGGCCGAAGGGTTCGAAGCTGGCGGCGGAGACGAACACCGGCCGCTTGGCGAGATGGCCGGCGATCTGGTCGGCGGAAAGCTGGCCGAGTTCGCGCAGATGAGTCAGCCGGATCGTCTCGCCATGTGGCCCGCGCGCTGCGCCGGCGGCGAGGAACGGGATCGGCAGCCGCGCCGCGGCCCGGTCGAGCAGGGCTGCATTCTTGACGCCGTCCCACAGTCGCCCGACCGTCAGCGCGACGTCCGCGATCGGCTCGGCCGGGTCGAAGGCGCGCAGGGGGGTGCGGCCGTTGTGGATCGCCAGCGGCGCCTCGGCGAGGCCATAGTGGCGGCGCACGATCGCGGCATAAGCGGCACTGGGGGCGACGACGCGTTCGACGTTGCGCAGCGCCGCCGCGGTCAGCGCGCTGTGCCAGCGATAGTCCCGCGCCAATGGCGTGCCGGGGCGGGCGGCTTCCCACCAGGTGGCGACACAGCCATGGGTGACGGCGATGGTCGGCACCGGCATCGGCCCGGCGGCGGCAAGCGTCGGCATGTTGAGCTGGATCAGATCGACCGACAGTTCGGACGCGAGTTCGGCGATCGCCCGGCCCGCGGCCAGGACGGGCGCAGCATCCGCGCACAGCCAGTCGAGCGGCAGATCGGTCTCGATCAGGGTGCAGGACGGGGTGGCGGCGAACATCGCGCGCTGGTCCGCGCTCGGCGGCGGCCCGACGCTGGCGACGACGACCTCGACACCGGCGGCGCGCAGGCCGCGCGCCAGCTCGACGCTATACTCCCAGACGCCGCCGACGGCATCGGTGGTGACGAGAACCTTCATTCCGCCGCCAATTCGGGTGCGCGCGCGCCGATCGGATGGTTGAGCCCGCGCTCCACGGCCAGCCAGCGGGCGAGATTGGCGACGCCCTCGCGCCACGGCAGCTTCGCCGACAGGCCAAGTGCGGCATCGGCGGCGCGGGTGTCGGCGACGAAGTAACGCTGGTCGCCCGCCCGCCAGTCGGCGAAGGAGACGTCGATCTCGCGCCCGATCAGATCGCCGATTTGGGCGAGCAACGTCCGCAGCGAAATGGCGTTGGTCGGCCCGCCGCCGAGGTTGAAGGCGCGCCCGCGCACCGCATCGATGCGGCGCCAGGCGTTCAGATACGCCTCCACCGCGTTCGACACGTCGAGGATGTCGCGGACCTGGCAGCCGTCGCCGTATAGCGCGATCGGCTGGCCCTCGAGCGCGCGAATCAGGAAATGGGCGACCCAGCCCTGATCCTCGGTGCCCATCTGCCGCTGGCCGTAGATGCAGCTCATCCGCAGCACCGCGGCCGGGATGCCGTAGCTGCGCGCGTAATCGAGGACATATTGGTCGGCGGCGCCCTTCGACACGCCATAAGGGGTGTGGAAGTCGAGCGGGCGCCCCTCCCCGATGCCATGTGCGCGCACTGCCGCGTCGACGGGGACATAGGTGTCGCCGTCGCGGGCGAAGTCGAGGTCGGCGAGATCGCCATAGACCTTGTTGGTCGAGGCGAAGACCAACGGCGTCGGCGTGCCCTTGCGGCGCAGCGCCTCGAGCAGGTTGAAGGTGCCGAGGACGTTGATCTCCAGATCGTCGCGCGGATCGTCGAGGCTGGTGGTCACCGCGACCTGCGCCGCCATGTGGAACACCGCCTGCGCCTCCGCCACCGCGCCGGCAAGCGTGTCGGCGTCGCGGATGTCGGCGCGGATGGCGGTGATCCGCGCGCCGTGGCGGTCCTGCAGCCAGGCGAGGTTGCGCTCGACGCCCGGTCGCGACAGCCGGTCGTAGATCAGCACGTCATGGCCTTCGCTCGCGAGACGGTCGGCAATGTTGCTGCCGATGAAGCCCGCGCCACCGGTGACGAGGACGGGGGCGCCGGTCATGCTTGCCCGCCTTTTTGTCCGTCATTCCCGCGAAGACGGGTATCTAGAGACGCCGCCGTTGCGCCACGTGCGGAAACCTGCGCGGCTGGATCCCCGCCTCCGCGGGGAAGACGGACAATAGAAAAGCGCACGGCTGCCCTCCCCTCGTCATCCCGGCGGAAGCCGGGACCCCTGGATACGCAACGACCGTGGTGGCGCGATCCATCGGCGGCACCCTGTCCATGGGCCCCGGCGTGCGCCGGGATGACGGATGAGGCAACGGCACCCCTCACGCCACCAGCCCCCGCTTCTCCAGTTCGGCCCGCGCCTGCGCGACATTATCTTCTGCGGTCTGTGCACCGACCCACTCGGCTAGTTCGGCAAGGCCCGCGATGAAATCCGCCTCGGCGCGGAAGCCCAGGCGCTCGGCAGCGCGGGTGGTGTCGCAGAAGCAATGGCGGATGTCGCCGATCCGCGCCTTGCCGACGATCTCCGGCCGGATATCGTTCTTGCCCATCGCCTGGGCCAGCGCCTGCGCCACCTCCGTCACCGACCGGTCGTGACCCGAACCGATGTTGAACGTCTCCCCCGCCGCTTCCGGCAGCACCAGCGCGTCGGCGAAGGCGCGCGCGACGTCGCTGACATGGACGAAGTCGCGACGCTGCTCGCCGTCCTCGAAGATCATCGGTTGCTGGCCGTTGAGCAGGCGCGAGGCGAAGATCGCGAGCACGCCGGTATAGGGGTTCGACAGCGCCTGCCCCGGCCCGTAGACGTTGAACAGCCGCAGGCACACGCCCTCGATGCCATAGGGCTTAGCCATGATGTGGGTGGTGCGCTCCTGCACATATTTGTTGAGCGCGTAGATCGAGGCGAGATTGGGCCGCTTCCATTCGGGCGTCGCCACCGGAGTCAGCATCCGGCCATCGGCGTCGACCGGATCCCAATTCGCCATGCCGTCGCGCACCGCGCCACGTTCGACATCCTCGCGCATCGCGCCATCGGCGTCGCGATACAGGCCTTCGCCGTAGATCGACATGGACGAAGCGGTGACCACGCGCCGCACGGGGCGATCGATCAGCCGCTCGAACAGCACGGCCGTACCGACGTCGTTGGTCGAGGTATAGCGCTCCACCTCGTACATCGACTGGCCGACGCCGACCTCCGCGGCGAGGTGGATGACGCTGTCGACACCCTCGAGCGCCCGGGCCACGGCATCGCCGTCGCGGACATCGCCGCGGATTAGCTCCACCGCGTCGGACAGCAAGGGCGGGCGGTCGACATGGCCGTGCACCTGCGGGATCAGGCTGTCGAGCACGCGGACGCGGTTGCCGCGGCGGAGCAGTTCCTCACCGACGAAGCGACCGATGAAACCGGCGCCGCCGGTGATCAGCACCGTTTCGGTCATTGCGCCGACCGACTGATCGACATCAAAGACAATAGGGAAACGATTGTGTCTGATCGGGTCATCGGTCGCCAATCCCCTCGCTGCGAACAATTGCTACGGAGGCGGAACGAAGGTTCTTCTTCTTTGTTCCTAGTCGCTTAGACCACAATCCTCATAACCGATGTTAAGACCGCATCGAGTCGGGGCAGCTTAAAGGACCCTAGTGACCGCGACGTTCCTCCTGATCCGGCACGCCGCGCACATCCATCTTGACCAGCGCCTTTCCGGTCGAATGGAGCATGTGCCGCTGAGCGAAGCCGGCCGTGTCCAGGCCGAGGCGCTTGCCGCCGCCTTAGCAGGCGAGCGGATCGACCGGATCGAGTGCAGCCCGCTGGAACGGGCGCGCGAGACCGCCGCCGCGATCGCCACGGCTCATGGCCTGCCCGCGCCGACGCCCGTCGAGGCGCTCGTCGAGATCGACATGGGCGATTGGACCGGGGCGACCTTCGACAGCCTGCACGGCGATCCGGCATGGCACCGCTGGAACGCGGAGCGCGGCACCGCCCGCATCCCCGGCGGCGAGACGATGGCGGAAGCGCAGGCCCGTATCGTCGGTCACTTGTCGGCGCTCGCCGCGTCGGAGGCGGACGGCGCCGTCGTCGCGCTGGTCAGCCATTCCGACATGATCCGTGGTGCGGTCGCTTACGCGCTGGGCCTGCCGCTCGAGCGGCTGCTGCGCTTCGACATCGGGCCGGCGTCGGTCAGCCGCATGGTGATCGGCGACTGGGGAGCGAAACTCCACAGCCTTAACGAAAGGATGGTGGCATGACGCCCGATACGCTGCGCGCGGAGGTCGATCGGCTGGGCTCCTGGTTCCACAATATCGATCTTGGCCATGGCATCCATACTGCGCCCGACCATTTCCTCGGCGACTATCCACGCTTCAAATTCGCGCGCTTCGCCGATGCCTTGCCCGCCGACCTGACCGGCAAGAGCGTGCTCGACATCGGCTGCAACGCCGGCTTCTATTCGATCGAGATGAAGCGGCGCGGCGCGGCGCGCGTGCTCGGCATCGACAGCGACGACCGCTATCTGGCGCAGGCGCGGCTGGCGACGGAGGCGCTGGGCTTCGGCGACGTCGAGCTGCGCAAACTGTCGGTCTATGACGTCGGTGCGCTGGGCGAGCGGTTCGACCTCGTCATCTTCATGGGCGTGCTCTACCATTTGCGCCATCCGCTGCTGGCGCTCGACCTCATCCGCGAACATGTCGCCGGCGATCTGATGCTTTTTCAGACGATGCAGCAGGGCTCCCGCGACATCTATCCGGTGCCGGAGGATCATCCGTTCCACCTGCCCGGCACGCATGAGCCGCCCGCCTTCTTCGACGAGCCGGGCTATCCGAAGATGCATTTCATCGAGCGCGAGTTCGCGCACGACTGGACCAATTGGTGGGCGCCCAATGCGGCCTGCAGCGCAGCGATGCTGCGCGCGGCCGGCTTCACGATCCTGGGCCAGCCGGAGGCGGAGGTCTATCTCTGCCGCACCGCACCGGTGCCTTACGCCGAATACGGGCCGATGGCCGTCTATCCGCAGCAGGGGGGGCAAGCATGATCGAAGCGGCAATGATCTGGAACGAGCCGAACAACAAATCGCACTGGGATCCGTTCGTCGACCCAGATTGGTCGAAGTTCGCCGACACGGTGATCCGCGCGGGCGCCGCAATCCGCGAGATGAACCCTGCGGTGACGCGCGTGCTCGGCGGGATGAGCCCGATCGATCCCAGCTGGGTCGAGCGGATGCGCGGCCACGGTGCGCTCGATGCGGTCGATGTCGTCGCGGTGCACGGCTTCCCCCTCGACTGGAATCTCTGGCCGATCCACGCCTGGCCCGACAAGATCGCCGAGATCGAGGCGGTCTGCCCCGACAAACCGATCTGGGCGACCGAGGTGGGCGTCGGCAGCTTCGGCGCCGAGGAGGTGCAGGTGTTCGGCTTCACCAAGACCGCCGAACTGCTGCTCGACCGGGTGCCGCGGGTGTTCTGGTATTCGCTATACGACCTGCCGCACGCTTGGGGAGCGACGACGCGCCACCGCGAGGCGGAGGGGTCGAGCTACTACCGGCATTTCTACATGGGCCTGATCCGCGAGGACGGCACGCCTAAGCCCGCGCTAGACGACTATGCGAAGGTCGCCGATCGCATGGGCCTGATGCAGTGGTTCCATTACCAGGACCCGCGGCTGGACGAAGCGGTCGCGTGGATGAAGCGGCTCGGCACCCGGCGGCTGCGCACCGGCCTCAGCTGGGCGGACAGTTTCCGGCCCGACGCGATCGACTGGTTCGACCAGCAGATGGAGGCGCTCGCCGATTTCGACGTCACCGTCACTTTCTGCTTCACGCCCGAACATCTCGGCATCGAACCGCATCATACCAGCGCCGCCAAGGACCCGCAGGCGTTCGCGGACTTCTGCGCCTGGATGATCGACCGCTATGCGCCGGCGCGATCCACCGTACTGCCCGCTGCCGTCGCGGCGGAATGAGCGTCGATCACGTCGAGCACCTGCTCGGGCGCGACATCGCGCTGGATTTCGTGAAAGGCCGGATCGTCGACCGCGACGCCGACCCGCTCGGCGATCCGCGCGACCAGCGTCGCCAGCCGGGTCAGCTCATGCTCGGCGAGCAGGTTGATGTGCAGGTCGAGGTCTGCGCGGCGATCGGCGATCGCGGCCATGCGGTTCTGGCTGATCAGCACGAAGGTCGACAGGAAGATCGCTTCCACCGACGCCTCCGATGCCAAAATGACGAAGGTGGGATCGAAGCGCGGCACGCCGGGCAGCCAGCCGAGATTGGCGACGATCCACAGGCCGTAGACGATCAGATGCAGCAATACGAAGGTCATCGACCCGGTGAAGCGCGTAATCCGGTCAGCCAATCGCGCCGACCAGGGCGCCGCGGCCCTGTCACGCGCCGCGCGATCGGTCAGGCGGGCGATGTTGCCCTGCAGGGTCGAGGTCATGCCGGCATCGCTCATGGAGAGACAAATTGCCCGATAATCAATTGGATGCACCCATGATAAGGAGTTCGATACTGGCCGCGCCGGGCCGGATCGAGATGGCCGACGCCCCCCTGCCGCAACCGGCGCCCGGCGAGGTCCGGCTCAAGCTGGAGGGGTGCGGCGTGTGCGCCTCGAACCTGGAACCCTGGGCGGGGCTGCCGTGGATGACCTATCCGGGCGAGCCGGGGGGTCTCGGCCACGAAGGCTGGGGCCGGGTCGATGCGCTCGGCGACGGCGTCACCGATCTGGCGGTGGGCGACCGGGTCGCCGCTCTCTCCTACCGCAGCTTCGCCGATTACGACGTGGCGCGGGCGGATATGGTCGCCAAATTGCCGGCGAGCCTGGACGGCCAGCCCTTCCCCGGCGAACCGCTCGGCTGCGCGTTCAACATCTTCCGCCGTAGCGACATCCAGCCCGGGCAGACGGTGGCGATCATCGGCATCGGCTTCCTGGGCGCGGTGCTGACCAGGCTGGCGAGCGATGCGGGCGCGCGGGTGATCGCCATTTCGCGTCGGCAGGAAAGCCTCGACCTCGCGGCCCATTATGGCGCCGCCGAAACCATCACGATGGACGATCACTGGGCGATCATCGAACGGGTCAAGGCGCTGACCGGCGATGCTTTGTGCGAGCGGGTGATCGAGGCGGTCGGCAAGCCATGGCCGCTCGACCTCGCCACCGCGCTGATCGGCTTCGGCGGCCGGCTGGTGGTGGCGGGCTATCACCAGGACGGGCCGCGTCAGATCAACATGCAGGAATGGAACTGGAAGGGGATCGACGTGATCAATGCTCACGAGCGCGATCCCGCGGTGCAGATGCGCGGCCTGACCGAGGCGATCGAGGCGGTGGCGAGCGGGCGTTTCGACCCGAAGCCGCTTTATACCCACCGCTATCCGCTGGAACGACTGGGCGATGCGCTGGATGCGACGCGCGACAAGCCGGGCGGCTTCGTCAAGGCGCTGGTGATGATGGAGTGAAGCTCCCCGCTTGCGGGAGGGAATTACTTGGAGGACTGCATTTGACCAAGCCACGCGTGGGATTTCTGGGAACCGGCTGGATCGGGCGGCATCGCATGGCGGCGATGGTCGCGACCGGCGCGATCGAGGCGGTCGCGATCTGCGATCCGTCGGAGGAATGCCGCGCCGAAGCCGCCACGGACGCGCCGCACGCGGCGGTGGTTGCCGATCTGGACGACATGCTCGCGCTGGACCTGGACGGCGTGGTGATCGCGACGCCCAGTGCGCTGCACGCGGCGCAGGCAATCCGTGCGCTCGACGCCGGCGTCGCGGTGTTCTGCCAGAAGCCGCTCGGTCGCAGCGCGGCGGAGACGCAGGCTGTGATTGACGCCGCCCGTGCCGCCGACCGGTTGCTTGGCGTCGACCTGTCCTACCGCCATACCGCGGCGATGGCGGCGATCGCGCCGCTGGTCCGGAGCGGCGACCTGGGCGAGGTGTTCGCGATCGACCTGACCTTCCACAATGCCTATGGCCCTGGAAAGCCGTGGTTCTTCGATCCCGAACGGTCCGGGGGCGGCTGCGTCATCGATCTCGGCATCCATCTCGTCGACCTGGCCCTGTGGACGCTCGGCTTTCCGGCCGTCGACGACGTGTCGGCCGCGCTCTTCGCCAAGGGCCGACCGCTGTGCCCCGGCGAGGTCGAGGACTATGCGAGCGCCCGCTTCCGCGCCGGCGGCGCCGAGGTGCGGCTCGCCTGTTCCTGGCATCTGCACGCCGGACGCGATGCGGTGATCGAGGCGAGCTTCTACGGCACCAAGGGCGGCGCGGCGTTGCGCAACGTCGGCGGTTCCTTCTACGACTTCACCGCGGAGGCTTTCGCCGGTACGCAGGCCCGCACGCTGACCGCGCCACCCGACGATTGGGGCGCACGGTCGGCGGCGGCCTGGTCGGCGACGCTCGCCACCGATCCGCGTTTCGACCCCGCGGCCGAGGATTTCGTACAGAGCGCCGCGGTGCTCGATCGGATCTACGGCCGCTGACCACTGAAGGACCATGATGCTCGATCCCGGCCGCAACGTCTGGCGCATTGAACGGGCGGACAAGTTCGCCGTGGTCGTCGACGCCGACCGCTATTTCGCCGTCGCGCGCGAAGCGTTCCTGCAGGCCGAGCAGCGGATCATGCTGATCGGCTGGGATTTCGATGCACGCATCCGACTGGCGGGCAGCGGCCAGACGCTGGAGGGGCCGGAGGTGATCGGCAAGTTCCTCTATTGGCTGGTCGAGCGCAATCCGAAGCTCGAGCTCTATCTGCTGCGCTGGGACATGGGCGCTCTCAAGGGATTGTTCCGTGGCACGACGATCTTCACCGTGCTCAAATGGATGCGCCACCCGCGTATCCATGTGAAGTTGGACGGCCATCACCCGACCGGATCGTCCCACCACCAGAAGATCGTCGCGATCGACGATTGCCTCGCCTTCTGCGGCGGGATCGACATGACCGCGGAACGCTGGGACACGCGCGCGCACCGCGACGACGATCCCGGCCGGCGGCTGCCCTCGGGCAAGATCTACAAGCCATGGCACGATGCGACCACCGCGATCACGGGGCCGGCGGCGGTCGCGCTCGGCGAGCTGGCACGCACCCGCTGGCAGGTGGCGACGGGCGTGACGCTGGCGCCGATCACCGGCAGCCATGCCTGCTGGCCCAAGTCGCTCGACGCGCATTTCGAGGACGTGACGATCGGCATTGCGCGGTCGAAGCCGGAGATGCCGGGCGAGCCGGCGATCACCGAGGTCGAAGCACTGTTCCTCGACCAGATCCGCAACGCGCAGCGGCATATCTATTGTGAAAGCCAGTATTTCGCCTCGCGCCGAATCGCTGAGGCGATCGCCGCGCGGCTCGACGAGCCGGACGGCCCCGAGGTGGTGATCGTCAACCCGGATTCGGCGCAAGGCTGGCTGGAGCCGCTGGCGATGGATACCGCGCGTGCCCGCCTCGTCGAGGCGCTGCATCGCCACGACCGCCACGGACGGCTGCGGCTCTACCACCCCTTCACCCGCGGCGGCGCGCCGATCTACTGCCACGCCAAGATCACGGTGATCGACGACCGGCAGCTGCGCATCGGCTCTGCCAATATCAACAACCGCTCCCTGCGTCTCGATACCGAATGCGACGTCGTGCTCGACGCGACGGACCAGCGGCCGGAGCTACGCGCGACGATCGCCGCGGTGAGAGACGATCTGATCGCCGAGCATCTCGACGTTCCGGCCGAGCGGGTGACGCAGGTGATGGCGGAGACGGGATCGCTGATCGCGACGATCGAGCGACTGTGCGGGCCGGGACGATCGCTTCGGCCGTATCAAGTGCCGGACCTGCCGGCGGTGGAGAAATGGCTAGCGGACAACGAGGTCCTCGACCCGGAGGGTCCGTCGGAGATGTTCGAACCGCTGGTCAAGCGCGGGCTGTTCCGTGGACGGTTGCGGCTCGGCCGTTCCTGACGAGGCCGCCACGCTCCTGCGCGCGCAGGAGCATGGCGCGGCGGTGCCGAGGCCTATCGCAACGGGACGATCACCTCATCTGGATGCGCGACGTTGAGTTCCTTGCGCACCATCTCGTCGACCATGTCGGGATTGGCGTGATCCGGATCGAGCAGCGCGACGCGGTTCTTCAGCACGGTACGCCGCTGGTCGAGCGCGGCATATTGCTTCTCGCGCTTCGCCAGCTGCCGCTTGTAGTCGCCATAGGCGAGCATCCCGTTCGGCCCGAGCACCGCATAGGCGCCGAAGAAGGCGAGGATGGTGAAGCCGAGCGCCGGCAGCGCGGCGCGGCGCATCGTCTTGCGGAAGGAGGAAGGTTTTGCGCGCGCCATGGTCATCATCCTGATTCGCTGCGAGTCTCAGGTCAAGCGCAGAACGAAGGACGGGCGTTTCTTTTCCCCCCGGTGAAGAGGATGGCAGCGAAACGGATGAGGGGGCTCTCGGCGACGTCCGCCGCTCACAGCCCCCTCCGTCACCCTATCACGCCGCCACCGCCCCGGGCCGGGGAGGTGCGGGTTAGCCGCGAAGGACGCTGCGGCCGGCGTAGCGGGCGACCGATCCGAGCTCTTCCTCGATGCGGATCAGCTGGTTGTACTTGGCGAGCCGGTCCGACCGCGCGAGCGAGCCGGTCTTGATCTGGCCGCAGTTGGTGGCGACTGCGAGATCGGCGATCGTCGCGTCCTCGGTCTCGCCAGACCGATGGCTCATCACCGCGGTATAGCGCGCCCGCTGCGCCATGTTCACCGCCTCCAGCGTCTCGGTCAGCGTGCCGATCTGGTTGACCTTGACCAGCAGCGAGTTGGCATAGCCACCCTCTATGCCGCGCTTCAGCCGCTTCGGATTGGTGACGAACAGATCGTCGCCGACCAGCTGCACGGTGTCGCCGACGAGGTCGGTAAGCGCCTTCCAGCCCTCCCAATCGTCTTCGCTCATCCCGTCCTCGATCGAGAAGATCGGGTAGCGGCGGGTCAGGTCGGCGAGATATTCGGCCATCGCGCCGCTCTCCAGCACCTTGCCCTCGCCGGAGATGTTGTAGCGGCCGTCCTTGTAGAATTCGGTCGCGGCGCAATCGAGCGCCAGCATCACGTCGTCGCCCGGCGTGTAGCCCGCCTTCTCAATGCTCTGCATGATGAAGCCGAGCGCTTCCTCGGTGCTGGCGATGTTGGGGGCAAAGCCGCCCTCGTCGCCGACGCCGGTGGCGAGCCCCTTGTCGTGCAGCGCCTTCTTGAGCGTATGGAAGATTTCCGAACCGCAGCGCACCGCCTCGACGATGCTGTCCGCGCCGACCGGCACGATCATGAATTCCTGGAAATCGATCGGATTGTCGGCATGTTCGCCGCCGTTGATGATGTTCATCATCGGCACCGGCAGCACATGCGCCGACACCCCGCCGACATATTTGTACAGCGGCAGCCCGCGTGCATCCGCCGCCGCCTTGGCCGCGGCCAGGCTGACGCCGAGAATCGCATTGGCGCCGAGCCGCCCCTTGTTCTCCGTGCCGTCCAGCGCGATCATCTTGGCGTCGAGCTCGGCCTGATCCTCGGCGTCATAGCCGACCAGGGCCTCGGCGATCTCGTCGTTGACCGCGTCGACCGCACCATCGACGCCCTTGCCGCCCCAGCGGCCCTTGTCGCCGTCGCGCCGCTCGACCGCCTCATGCGCACCGGTCGAGGCGCCCGACGGCACCGCGGCCCGGCCGAAGCTGCCGTCCTCCAGCAGCACGTCCACCTCGACGGTGGGGTTGCCGCGGCTGTCGAGGATCTGCCGGCCGTGGATGTCGATGATTGCGGTCACGTAACGATGCTCCTACCTTTGGGGCGAGGTACGGGCCGGCCTCTACCCCGGCGGCTGCACAGCGGCAATCTCCTTGGCGATCAGGGAACCGCCGTCTGGCGGGACGGGTTGAGGCGGTCGAACAGAGAAAGGGATCGTCATGTCCGACACCGACGCACTGCCGATGACCGACGGCGACATCACGCCGCCCGCGACGACCGGCTTCACCCCCGCCGCCCCCTTGAAGGACAGCGGCGTCGAGTTCGATCCGGCCGGCGCGCAGAGCCGCACCGATCAGGCCAAGCAGACGATCAAGGATCAGGCCGGCAAGATCGGCGGCCAGGCGAGCGACCGCATCCGCACGCTGGCCGACAGCGGCAAGGAAAAGGCGGGCGGCGCGCTCGACCAATTGTCGCAGATGATCGGCGATGCCGCTGGCCAGGTCGATGAGAAGCTCGGCGCGCAATATGGCGACTATGCCCGTCAGGCGGCCGGGGCCGTGTCGCGCCTGTCCGATCAGGTCAAGGGCAAGGATGTCGACGACCTGCTCGAGGACGTGCGCGGCTTCGTGCGGCAGAGCCCCGGGATCGCGATCGGCGTCGCGGCGGCACTCGGTTTCGCGGCGGCGCGGCTGATCCAGTCCGGCATCGACGATCAGCGGGCCTGATACACTTGGCACAGGGGGCGGAACAGCCGATGGTGCAGGATGAAGGCATCGCCGAGCTCGTCAGCCAGCTGGTCGACGACGCGCGTGGACTGGCGGGCGCGGAAATCGCCCTGGTCAAGGCGCGCGTCGGCGAACGGGTCGCCGCCTATCGCAGTGCGGTCATCCTGTTCGTCATCGCCGGCGTGCTCGCGCTTGCCGCGCTGGTGGCCCTGCTCGTCGGGCTGATCATGAGCCTGGCGACGCTGATCGGCCCGGGACTTGCGACCGCGGCGGTGACCGTGACCGTGTTCGTGATCGCCGCCGTGCTGGGGCTGATCGGGAAGAGCCGGCTGTCGCCTGCCGGAGCGGTGAAATGAGCGCGCCGCTGGAGCCGTCCGCCCGTCTCGTCGCGGCCGAGGTCGAAGCGGCGGCGGCGCGCGCCCGTTTCAACGGCACCCTGTCACGCCTGCAGGTCAAGCTCGACCCCCGCACCCTCACCCGCCAAGCGGCGCGCGAAGTCGTCGACAAGGGTGGCGCAGCCGCAGTCGCGGGGATCGAAACGGCGCGGCGCAATCCCGGCGCGGTCGCCGGCGCGACCGCCGTCGCCGGGCTGTTCCTCGCCCGCCATCGCATCGCCAAGCTGTTCGGCCGTGGCAACAAAGACTGACATCATGCGGATACTCTAGGAAGGATCGACAATGGCAGACATCCACAACACGGCGGCGAGCGCCCACGCCAAGGCCGATGACGCCGCCCACCGCGCCGCGGCGGCGGTCGAGTCCAACCCGCTCGGCATCCTGTTCGGCGGCTTGGCGATCGGTGCGATCGCCGGCACGCTGATCCCGCGCTCGGCTAAGGAGAAGGAGCTGCTGGCGCCGGTCGGACGGACGCTGGCCGAGCGCACCCGCTCCGCTGTCAAGGCCGCGCGCGAGGCCGGCTATGGCGAGCTCGATCAGCGCGGGCTGACCAAGGACGCGGCACGCGATCAGGTCAAATCTTTGTTCCAGAACATCGTCCAGGCAGCGCAGAGCGCCGGCAGCGCAGCGGCACGCTCCGCGACCAACAAGGGCTGATCGGCCAGGGGGCGCGGCGGTCGATCGGCATCGCCGCCCCCTTCAATATTGCGCTGCAACAGGCTAGAGGGCGGGCCCTCCCCTTTCCAGCCAGGATCGATTCATGAGCAAGCTTCACCTCGTCTTCGGCGGCCGCGTCACCGATCCGCGCACGCTGGACTTCGCCGATCCGTCGGCGCTCGAGGTGGTCGGCATCTTCCCGGATTATGCCAGCGCCGAGAAGGCGTGGCGCGCCGCCGCGCAGCGGACGGTCGACGATGCGGAGATGAAGTTCGTGGTGGTCCACCTCCACCGGCTGCTCGAGCCGGATCTCGTCGCGCCCAACGCGTAAGGGTCAGAACAGCTCGTCGAGGCAGCGGTGAAAATCCAGCCGCTGGTGGTCGGGCGTATCGATGCCATAGGCGGTCAGAAAGCGCTGGGCGACGTCGGGCCCGAACGCCCGCAGATTCTGCCACAGGATCGCCACGTCCTGATACGGATCGGCGACTCCCAGCCGCCCCACGTCGATGCAGCCGGTGACCTGTCCCTGCGCATCGACCAGCACGTTCCCCAGCGAAAAGTCACCATGGGTGACGACGCCGGTGCGGACGCAGGGGCGCAGCGCGACGAGACTCTCCCATACCTGTTCCGCCGACCAGCCGGCATGGTCGTCATCGAAATCGTCAACGTCGACCGATCCTGCGTCGATCAAGCGACGGGCGTGCGCCATCCGCACGTCCGCCCCGGCGTCGAAGGGACAATCGCTGACGGGCAGGCTATGAAGCCGGCGCAGGAAGCGTGCGAAGGCATCGACGACCATCGGCAGGCTCGCCGTATCGCTCTCGACCCACTCATCGCCCGTCCGCCCCGCCACTGCCCCGGTCAGCAGCCAGGCGGCATCTGACGTCCGCGTAAAGTAACGCGGCTCGGCACACGGCAGCCGTCCCGTCAGCCAGAACAGCCGATGGGCCTCGTCGGCAATGTCGTCTGCGACCGTGCCGGTTCCGTGTTTCAGATACCGCACGCCCTCGTCAGGGTGCGACAGGCGCACGACGCTGGCGCCCGCCTCGCCGACGAGGACGGGCTCGCGATCCCACGCATCCACCAGCGCGTCGAGCGGCTCGGGCAAGGACATTCCAGCCTTGCCCGGTCGGTCAGATGAATTCGACCTTCGACACCAGATAATAGCGGTCGCCGGCGGGCACCGACACCTCCACCTCGTCCTCGACCTTGCGGCCGATCAGGGCGCGGCCGAGCGGCGAATTGTAGCTGATCCGGCCGGTCTTGGCGTCCGCCTCGGTCTGGCCGACGATCTGGTAGCGGACGGGCTTGTCGTCCTCGTCCATCAGCGTCACCGTCGCGCCGAACACGATCTTGTCGCCCGACAGATCCTTGGGATCGATGATCTGGGCGCGGCTCAGCTTGTCCTCGATGTCGGCGATCGATGCCTCGATCTGGCCCTGACGTTCCTTGGCGGCGTGATATTCCGCGTTTTCCGACAGGTCGCCGTGCGCGCGCGCTTCCTCGATCGCGTCGACGATCAGGGGACGTTCCTCTTTCAGACGCTTCAGGTCCTGGGTGAGCTTGTCATAGCCCTCCTGGAGCATCGGCATCTTTTCGACGGTCGCCATATCTTCGTGTCCCCAATTCACTTCGCCCCCGCGCGGGCCTTGTCGCCGGCCCGCCCGCACATCACGCCATTATGTCGGAGGATCAATCGTGCGACTGCGAATAGTAGGATTGCAGCGGCCGTACTTCAAGGGAGCCGGTGCCGATCGCCTTCGCCACCTGGACGCTGGCCGGCGCGGTGGTGAAATAGGGGATCTTCTGGCCCAGCGCCGCCTGGCGGATGGGCTTGGAATCCTTGAGCGACTGCCAGCCTTCCGTGGTGTTGAAGATCAGCGTCACCTCGCCGTCCATGATCCGGTCGAGGATGTGCGGCCGCCCCTGCGCGACCTTGTTGACCTTCTCCACCTCGATCCCGGCGCGGGTCAGGTAATCGGCGGTCCCGCCGGTCGCGAGGATGTGGAAACCGCGCGCGACGAGGTCCCGCACCGCCGGGACGATATGCGGCTTGTCGGTGTCCTTGACGCTGACGAAGGCGGTGCCGCCGGTCGGCAGCACGGTGCCGGCGCCGAGCTGCGACTTCATGAAGGCGGTGGTGAAGTCCGGGTCGATGCCCATCACCTCGCCCGTCGACTTCATTTCCGGTGACAGCACCGGGTCGATGCCGGGGAAGCGATTGAAGGGGAAGACCGCTTCCTTGACCGCATAATGTTTGATGTGGCGATCGATCGTCGGCAGGTCGCGCAGCTTCTCGCCCGCCATGACGCGGCTGGCGATCTTGGCGATGGGCATGCCGATCGCCTTGGCGACGAAGGGCACGGTGCGCGACGCGCGCGGATTGACCTCGATCAGATAGACGACACCATCCTTGACCGCGAATTGGATGTTCATCAGCCCCTTGACGCTCAACGCCCGCGCCAGCGCCTCCGTCTGCCGCTCGATCTCGGCGATCACTTCGGGCGGCAGGCTATAGGGCGGGATCGAGCAGGCGCTGTCGCCCGAATGGACCCCCGCCTCCTCGATATGCTGCAGCACGCCCGCCACGACGACGTCGTCGCCGTCGCAGATCGCATCGACGTCGACCTCGATCGCGTCGCGCAGATATTGGTCGATCAGCACCGGGCTGTCGCCCGACACCTGCACCGCGGTCTGAATGTAATCGTCGAGCTGCTGGATCGAATCGACGATCTCCATCGCCCGGCCGCCGAGCACGTAGCTCGGCCGCATCAGCACCGGGAAGCCGATCCGCTCCGCCGCCGCCACCGCCTCGTCGCGGCTGCGCGCCAGACCGTTGGCCGGCTGCTTGAGGCCGAGTTTGTTGACCAGCGCCGCGAACCGTTCCCGGTCTTCAGCGAGGTCGATCGCGTCGGGCGAGGTGCCCAGGATCGGGATGCCCGCCTTCTCCAGCGCGCGCGCCAGGTTGAGCGGGGTCTGGCCGCCGAATTGGACGATCACGCCGACCAGCTCACCGCGCGACTGCTCGACGTGTAGGATCTCCAGCACGTCCTCGGCGGTCAGCGGCTCGAAATACAGCCGGTCGGACGTGTCGTAATCGGTGCTCACCGTTTCTGGATTGCAGTTGATCATGATCGTCTCGAAGCCGGCATCGGCCAGCGCGAAACAGGCATGGCAGCAGCAATAGTCGAACTCGATCCCCTGCCCGATCCGGTTCGGACCGCCGCCCAGGATGACGATCTTGCGGCGATCGGACGGCTGGCTCTCGTCCTCGGGCTCGCCGAAGCTCGGCGCCTCATAGGTCGAATACATATACGGCGTCTTGGCATCGAACTCCGCCGCGCAGGTGTCGATGCGCTTGAATACCGGCCGCACGCCCAGCTTGTGACGATGCTCGCGCACCTCCTCTTCGGTGACGCCGCCGGTCATCGCCCTGACCGCCTCGTGGATCAGGCCGCCGCCGCGTGCGATACCGCGCTGCATGCCGCGCAGATTCGCCGATTGCAGCGCCAGCCAGGCGAGCCGCTTGTCGGAAAAGCCCATCGCCTTCAGCCGGCGCATACCGGCCGCATCGATCGGCAGGCCGTTCCGGCACACCTCGGTCTCCGCCGCGACGATCTCCGCGAGCCGCTCGACGAACCAGGGATCGAACTTGGCGATCGCGTTGACCTCGGCGACGGTGAAGCCTTCGCGCAGCGCCTGCGCCGCGACGAGCAGGCGGTCGGGGCTCGCCACCGCCAGCGCCGCCTCGATCTCCTCGCGCGGGGCGCCCGCCAGCCGCTCGACGCGGTTGAAGCCGGATAGGCCGGTTTCGAGGCCACGCAGCGCTTTCTGCAGGCTCTCATGGATGTTGCGGCCGATCGCCATCACCTCGCCGACCGACTTCATCGCGGTGCCGAGCACTGCTTCGGCGCCCTTGAACTTCTCGAAGGCGAAGCGGGGGATCTTGGTGACGACGTAATCGATCGTCGGCTCGAACGACGCCGGGGTGGCGCCGGTGATGTCGTTCTCGATCTCGTCGAGCGTATAGCCGACCGCCAGCTTGGCCGCGACCTTGGCGATCGGGAAGCCGGTCGCCTTGGACGCCAGCGCCGACGAACGCGACACGCGCGGGTTCATCTCGATGACGATCAGGCGGCCGTCCTTCGGATTGACCGCGAACTGGACGTTCGACCCGCCGGTCTCGACGCCGATCTCGCGCAGCACCGCGATGCTGGCGTTGCGCATGATCTGATATTCCTTGTCGGTCAGCGTCAGCGCCGGCGCGACGGTGATCGAATCGCCCGTATGGACGCCCATCGGGTCGATATTCTCGATCGAGCAGATGATGATGGCGTTGTCGGCGCGATCGCGCACGACCTCCATCTCATATTCCTTCCAGCCGAGCAGCGATTCCTCGATCAGCACCTCGGTGGTCGGGCTCGCGTCGAGACCCTTGCGGACCATGTCGACGAATTCGGACCGGTTGTAGACGACGCCGCCGCCGGTGCCGCCGAGCGTGAAGCTGGGGCGAATGATCGCCGGCAGGCCGACATGGTCGAGGCCGACCAAAGCCTCCTCGACGGTATGGGCGATGTGGCTGCGGGCGCTTTCCAGACCGATCTTGGTCATCGCGTCCTTGAACTTCAGCCGGTCCTCGGCCTTGTCGATCGCCTCTGCATCGGCGCCGATCATCGTCACGCCGAACTTCTCCAGCGTGCCGTCGTGGAACAGCGCCAGCGCGGTGTTCAGCGCGGTCTGCCCGCCCATCGTCGGCAGGATCGCGTCGGGGCGCTCCTTCTCGATGATCTTGGCGACCACCGCGGGGGTGATCGGCTCGACATAGGTCGCGTCGGCGCCCTCCGGATCGGTCATGATCGTCGCCGGATTGCTGTTGACGAGGACGATGCGATAGCCCTCCTCGCGCAGCGCCTTGATCGCCTGCGTGCCCGAATAGTCGAACTCGCACGCCTGCCCGATGACGATCGGCCCCGCGCCGATCACGAGGATGGAGGAGATGTCGGTGCGTTTTGGCATTAGTTGTTACCCGAAGCTTGCGCGCGGCCGACGAGGGCGGCGTTATTCATCTGGATGGCGGCACTCATCTTTTTGAGGACGCACTCGATCTTGACGGGGTCGGCATCCGGATTGCCCCGAAAGACGATCTGGCGACCTCTCAGCGTGAGCCAGGCGCGCGGCGCGTGGCATCGATCGGCGATGGCGTTCAGACTGGGCGGGGTCACCTTGTGCCGCAACGAATTAGGTTGCGTCGCGACCTGCATGGCAAGTGCGAGCAACAGGCTCATTGCCGCAATGCTCCTACGAACCGCTCGAACAGGTACAGGCTGTCCTGCGGTCCCGGGCTCGCTTCCGGGTGATACTGCACGCTGAACGCCGGCCGGTCGGTCAGCTCCAGCCCCGCATTCGACCCGTCGAACAGCGACACATGCGTCTCGCGCGCATTCGCCGGCAGCGAGTCCCGCTCGACCGCAAAGCCGTGGTTCATGCTGGTGATCTCGACCGCGCCGTCGGACAGGCGCTTGACCGGATGGTTGGCGCCACGGTGGCCCTGGAACATCTTGGTGGTGCGCGCACCGACCGCGAGGCCGAGGAGCTGGTGGCCGAGGCAGATGCCGAACAGCGGCTTACCCGTATCGAGCAGCTGGCGGATCACCGGCACCGCATAGTCGCCGGTCGCGGCGGGGTCGCCGGGGCCGTTCGACAGAAACACGCCGTCCGGTTTCTGCGCCATTACCTCATCGAACGTCGCGGTCGCGGGCAATACCGTGACCTTCGCTCCCGCCTGGACGAGATTGCGGAAGATGTTGTGCTTGCTACCGTAATCGATCGCGACGACGTGCGGGCGGTCGCCCTCGCCGGCCCCGTCATAGCCGAAGCCGAGCCGCCACAGGCCGCCCTCGCGGCTCTCGCCCCAGGCGTAATGCGTCTCGGTCGACACTTCCTTGGCGAGGTCCATGCCCTCCAGCCCCGGCCAGGCCCGCGCCATGGCGAGCAGCGCATCGAGGTCGAACTCGCCCGACGGGCTATGCGCGATCACGCCGTTCGGCGCGCCGCCGGCGCGGATGCGACGGGTCAGCGCCCGCGTGTCGATGCCGGCGAGGCCGATGCGCGCGTGGCGCTTCATCCAGCCGTCGAGCCGCTCGACCGCGCGGAAGTTCGACGGCGCGGTCACGTCCTCGCGGACGATCATGCCGAGCGCGTGCGGCGCGTCCGCCTCGATATCGTCGGGATTGGCGCCGACGTTGCCGATATGCGGAAAGGTGAAGGTGATGATCTGTCCGGCGAAGGACGGATCGGTCATGATCTCCTGATATCCGGTCATCGCGGTGTGGAAGCACACCTCGCCGACCGCCTGCCCTTCCGCGCCGAACCCGCGACCCCAGGCCACCTCGCCATTGGCGAGGACCAGAACCCCGGTCGCCCCTTCGGGCTTTGCGGGCATGACGATGGGCGTGGCGTCGGCCATGATGCGGCGGGCACTCCTTGAGGGTCGAACAACGATGTCGCTAAGCCGCGCCCGCTAGACCCCGTATACCGCGCCGTCAACCGGGTGACGCGCCGCGCGTTCCCGGCTAAGGCTCGCCCTTTCCCCTTTGACGAAGAGCTTGTCCCATGATCCGCGACGACATCAAGGCCGCCCAGATCGCCGCCATGAAGGCCGGCGACAAGGATGCGCGCGCCGCGATCAGCCTGATCCAGGCCGCGATCAAGAACCGCGACATCGAGGTGCGCACGCAAGGTCCGGTGGCGGACGACGACGCGCTGGTGGTCGAGGTGCTGCAGAAGATGGTCAAGCAGCGCCGCGAATCGATCGCCATGTACGAAAGCGGCGGCCGCCAGGAGCTGGCCGAGGCGGAGAAGGCCGAGGTCGCGGTGATCGAGCGATTCCTGCCGGCCCAAATGAGCGACGACGAGACACGCGCCGCGATCGAGACGATCAAGGCCGATCTTGGCGCCAGCGGCATGAAGGACATGGGCCGGGTGATGGCCGAGCTGAAGGCTCGGCACGCGGCCAACCTCGACATGAGCAAGGCGAGCGGGCTGGTAAAGGCGGCGCTGTCGTAGAGGGGGCTTGCTGCCCTCTTGCGAGAGGGCGCCCAATTTACTCCCCTCCCGCTTGCGGGAGGGGCTGGGGGAGGGCAGACACGGCATATGGAGCAGCCCACCAAAGCTCGCGAACTCCGCCTGAGCGCCACAGACGCGGAGCGCCGGCTGTGACAGCACATCTCCAACCGTCAGGTAGCCGGCGTTCGCTTCAACCGCCAAGTGCCGATCGGCCCGTTTATCTGCGACTTTGTCGCCCGATCGGCGAAGCTCGTGATCGAAGTCGACGGTGGTCAGCACGCTTGGCAAGAGCGGCGTGACGCTGATCGCACGCGCTATCTCGAGGGCTTGGGGTTCACTGTGCTGCGGTTCTGGAACAATGACGTGCTCGAGCGCACCGAAGGCGTCGTGCAGGCGATCGAGACCGCGCTGTCGCAACTGCCCTCCCCCAGCCCCTCCCGCGAGCGGGAGGGGAGTTAGAAGGCTGTCCTACAGGCACGAATACGCGTAAGCCTCGCATGATGGATGCCGCTCTGCCTTTCAATCCTGTCTCACGGACCGGCGGCGCCCACCAACCCCGACAATTCCCCGTTCAGGCGTCAAAAGTGTCAAGATTCGCGTATTCCGCCGCAAGGCGATTGTTTCTCCACGCCTCCCACGCCATGATAGAATCGCCCGCATGAGCCTGTCGCCCGCCTTCCTCGACGAACTGCGCGCGCGGACGTCGCTGTCGGCGCTGGTCGGCAAGACGGTGAAGCTGCACAAGGCCGGTCGCGAGCACAAGGGCTGCTGCCCCTTCCACAACGAGAAGACGCCCAGCTTCTACGTCAACGACGACAAGGGCTTCTACCATTGCTTCGGCTGTTCGGCGCATGGCGATGCGATCCGCTGGATGACCGACCAGCGCGGCCTGCCGTTCATCGATGCGGTCAAGGAACTGGCGCAGGCGGCGGGCATGGAGATGCCCGCGCAGGATCGCCGCGCCGCGCAAAAGGCGGAGCGTGCCAAGGGCCTGCACGATGCGATGGCCGATGCCGCCGCCTGGTTCACCGAACAGCTGGGTGGCCTCGGCGGTGCGGACGCACGCGGCGTGCTGGCGAAGCGCGGCGTGTCCGCGGACACCGCGCGCGCCTTCGGCCTCGGCTTCGCGCCGGACAGCCGTGGCAAGTTGAAGACGGCGCTGAAGGATTATGGCGATCCCGCCCTGATCGAATGCGGGCTGCTGATCCAGGTCGAGGGCAAGGAGCCCTATGACCGGTTCCGCGGGCGGCTGATGATCCCGATCCGCGATGCCCGCGGGCGGACGATCGCCTTCGGTGGCCGGGTGATCGGTGACGGCGAGCCCAAATATCTCAACTCCCCCGACACGCCGCTGTTCGACAAGGGCCGCACGCTCTACAATCTCGATCGCGCCGCGCCCGCCGCGCGCAAGGCGAACCGCCTCCTCGTCGTCGAAGGCTATATGGACGTCATCGCCCTCGCCCAGGCGGGCATCGGCGAGGTGGTGGCGCCGCTCGGCACCGCGCTGACCGAGCATCAGCTCGAACGACTGTGGCGGATGGTCGACGTGCCGATCCTGTGCTTCGACGGCGACTCTGCGGGGCAGAAGGCGGCGTTGCGGGCGGCGGCCCGCGCGCTGCCTCTGCTCGCACCGGGACGCAGCCTGCGCTTCGTGACGCTGCCTCAGGGCCAGGACCCGGATGATCTGGTCAAGGCGGGCGGATCGGGCGCGATGGAGACACTGCTCGCCGACACCCAGCCGCTGGTCGATCGATTGTGGCAGAGCGAATTGGCCGCCGAGCCGCTCGACACGCCGGAACAGCGCGCCGGCTTCAAGCAGCGGCTTCACGATCTCGCCGCGACGATCCAGCATCAGGGCGTCCGGATTGAATATGAGAGCGAGTTCAAGCGGCGCTTCTACGAGCATTTCAAGCCGCAGCCGCGCGCCTTCGTGCCGGGCGACCAGCGCGCGCGCGGCAAGCGCGACGCCAAGGGCAATTGGAAACAGCCCCCTGCCCCCGTCACCGAGGACGCCAAGGCGGTTCGCGCGGCCGGGATCGATCGCGTGCTCGCCAAGGCGGTGCTCGCCGGGCTGATCCGCCACCCCGTTGAGATCGCGCGGCACATGGAGGTGCTGGGCAGCCTGCGCATGGCCGATGGCGCGCTCGGCCGGCTGTTCGAGGCGGTGGTCGACGTCGCGCTGGAGGATCGGGCGCTTGATAGCGCGGGATTGCGCACCATATTGGCGGGCAGCGGTTTCGATTCAGTCGCTAGCGACCTGCTGAGAGCCGATACGATGCCCTATTCGTTCACGCAGAATGGCGGAGACCCGGCGCGTGCCCGCGCCGACCTGGACGAGGCGATCGCCATTTTGGTGGCGCAGCCAGAGGTCGAGCAGGCATTGGGCGAAGCGACCGCGGCGATGCAGCGGCACTTCACCGACGAAGCGTTCGGACGGCAAGTGGCATTGGTGAAAGAGAAACAGGCGTTGGAGCTTCGGCTTGCAAATCTGGTGCAGTCGAACGAAGACGCCCGAGCATTTGGGTCCGAGGACAATTGATGGCGAAGGCGAACATGGCGGCGGAAGCACCCGACACGGCTGACACGGGCGACGCGCCGCTGATCGACCTCAACGATGCGTCGGTCAAGAAGCTGATCGCGCGCGCCAAGAAGCGCGGCTACATCACCTACGACCAGCTCAACGAGGCGATCCCCCAGGGCGAGATGTCGAGCGACCAGCTCGAGGACATCATGGCCGCGCTCAACGAGATGGGCGTCAACATCGTCGAGAACGAGGAACAGGGCGAGGACGGCGAATCCGAAGAGGATTCGGCGGACGAGGCCGAGACTGCCGAGGCCGATGCCGACAGCGCCGGCGGTTCCGCGCCCGAGACCAAGAAGAAGGAAACGGTCGACCGCACCGACGACCCGGTGCGCATGTACCTGCGCGAGATGGGTGCGGTCGAGCTGCTGAGCCGCGAGGGCGAGATCGCCATCGCCAAGCGGATCGAGGCCGGCCGGGACACGATGATCCTGGGCCTGTGCGAATCGCCGATCACCTTCAATGCGATCATCGACTGGTCGACCGCACTCAACGAAGGCACGATGCAGCTGCGCGAGATCCTCGATCTCGACGCGATGCTGTCCAAGGGTCCCTCCGCCGAGCAGGTCGAGGGTGCCGAGGACGACAATGGCGAGATCAGCGAAAGCGCCGCCGGCCCGTCGTTCAAGGACGAGGAAGAGCCCGAGGAGCCGTCGGCCGACGAGGACGAGGACGGTGGCGAAGGCCGTCCGCGCGCCACCGAGGAGGATGACGAGGACAACACGCTCAGCCTCGCCCAGATGGAGGAGACGCTCAAGCCGCAGGCGCTCGAGAAGTTCGCCAACATCACCGCGATCTACAAGAAGTTCGCCAAGGTGCAGCAGAACCGGCTGGAGGCGATGGCCGCCGGCGGCGAACTATCCGCGGCGGACGAGCGCAAGTACCAGAAGCTGCGCGAGGACCTGACCGCCGAGGTGGAAAGCGTCCAGTTCCACCAGGCGAAGATCGAATATCTCGTCGACCAGCTCTATGCCTACAACCGTCGCCTGACCGCGCTCGGCGGCCAGATGCTGCGTCTTGCCGAGCGGCACAAGGTCAGCCGCAAGGACTTCCTTGACCGCTACATGGGTCACGAGCTCGACGAGCAGTGGCTGGCGGGCGTCCGCGGCCTCGACAAGAAATGGGGCAATTTCGCTGCCAACGAGGCCGATGCGGTCGACCGCATCCGCACCGAGATCAGCGACATCGCCCAGCAGACGGGCATGGCGCTCAGCGAATTCCGCCGCATCGTCAACATGGTGCAGAAGGCGGAGCGCGAGGCACGCATTGCCAAGAAGGAAATGGTCGAGGCCAATCTGCGTCTCGTCATCTCCATCGCCAAAAAGTACACGAACCGCGGCCTGCAGTTCCTGGACCTGATCCAGGAGGGCAACATCGGCCTGATGAAGGCGGTCGACAAGTTCGAGTATCGCCGCGGCTACAAGTTCTCGACCTACGCCACCTGGTGGATCCGGCAGGCGATCACCCGCTCGATCGCCGACCAGGCGCGGACCATCCGCATCCCGGTCCATATGATCGAGACGATCAACAAGCTGGTTCGCACCAGCCGCCAGTTCCTCCACGAGCAGGGCCGCGAGCCGACGCCCGAGGAGATGGCGGAGCGCCTGAGCATGCCGCTCGAGAAGGTGCGCAAGGTGATGAAGATCGCCAAGGAGCCGATCTCGCTCGAAACGCCGATCGGCGACGAGGAGGATTCGCATCTCGGCGACTTCATCGAGGACAAGAATGCGGTGATCCCGGTCGATGCCGCGATCCAAGCGAACCTCAAGGAAACGGTCACCCGTGTCCTCGCCTCGCTGACCCCGCGCGAGGAGCGCGTGCTGCGCATGCGCTTCGGCATCGGCATGAATACCGATCACACGCTGGAAGAGGTCGGTCAGCAGTTCAGCGTGACGCGCGAACGCATCCGCCAGATCGAGGCGAAGGCGCTGCGCAAGCTCAAGCACCCGAGCCGCAGCCGCAAGATGCGCTCCTTCCTCGACCAATAAGCCAGAAGGGCCGCCGGCAACGATCCGGCGGCCCTTTTGCTTACCAGCTGAAACGCAACGTACCGACGATCGTGCGGGACGCGCCGAAATAGCAGCTGTTGTTGAAGAAGCAGCTCGCGATGTGCCGCGTGTCGAACAGATTGGCGACGTTGAGGCTGAGGTTCAGCCCGGTCAGCGTCGGATCGGCCCGGCCGAGGTCGTAGCCGACGAGCAGATCGGCGAGCACATAGCCCGGCGACGCGAACCGCCTGGTGACCGTGACGCCGTTCACCACCGTCTGCGCCGTCCCGTCCGACTGCCCGACATACCGGACGCCGCCACCCAGATTGAACCCGCCGAGCGGCCCGGCCGCCGCCTTGGCCAGATCATAGGCGACGAAGCTCGACGCGCTCCACGTCGGAATGCCGAGCGGCTTGGTACCGGTCACGCCGGCCAATTGGTCGCCGGAGCCGACGACCGGGGTGCCGCGGGTGGTCAGCGCGTGGGTATAAGTGCCGGCGACCGTCGCCGTGAGACCCGGCGCTATCTCGCCGCGGCCATCCAGTTCGACACCGCGGATCGCCACCTCGCCCGCCTGGATCGAAAAGCCAGTATTGACCGGATCGCCGACCGGCACGTTGCGCCGCCGCAGGTCGAAGGCGGACAGGGTGAACAGCGCGTCCAGAACCCGTGGCTGGAACTTCAGTCCCGCTTCATATTGCCGGCCGGTCACCGGCACGAACGGCCGGCCGTCGAAGCCGCTGCCGCTCTGCGGCTCGAAGCTTTCCGAATAACTGGCGAAGGGCGACAGGCCGAGCTTGGTCTCGTACAGCGCTCCCAGTCGCGTGGTGAACGCGATCTGCGCCAGCCGCGTCACCGCCGCCGCACTGCCTTCGGGCAGATTGCGGTTGCGGGTCAGCTGATCGTACCAGTCCCACCGCCCGCTCGCGATCAGATTGAGCCCGCCGATCGCGATCTGATCCTGCGCATAGACACCGACTTGGTCGATCTTGCGCCGATTGCGGGTCTGGGTGAGCGGGAAGCTCGGCACCGGCCCGTAATAGACGGGATCGTAGAGGTTGAGGTTGGCGATGCTCGTCACGGGATTGGTGGTGACGCCGGTGTTAAACTGCTGGCTGTTGGTGCCGCGATTGTTCTGCCAGTCGACCCCCGCGAGCAAGGTATGCGTCAAAGGACCGGTCGCGAAGCGGGCGGCGATGCGGTTGTCGAGGGTGAGCGTACGGAACGCCTCATCCGCGCCACCGCCGCCGCGGATGATCGTCGAGAAATCGGTCTGGCGGTTTGCCCCTGTGCCGGTGGTAGCGAAGGCGGACAGGTAGATCTGGCGATAATGCAGGTCGACATCGAGGTAGCGGGCGTTGGTAGTCCAGGTCAGTCCGGGCGCGAGCGTCCGGCGGAACAGCAGGGTCGCCGACCGTTGCTGACGGTCGAACGCCTCATAGCCCGGCTCCGAGACGTTGAGATCGGTGGCGAACTGCCCGCGTGGGTTGGGGAGCGCCGAGCCGTAGGCGGGTACGCCGCTATAGGAAGCGGCCTCCGGATCGCGCTGATAGTTCAGGATCAGCGTCACGCTGGTCGCGTCGTCCGGCGCGAAGGTCAGCATCGGCCGAGCATAATAGCGCCGGTTGTGGGTCAGGGCGATGAATCCGTCCGAGCGTTCTGCGCCTGCGATGACGCGGAACTGCCACCGGCCATCCCGATCGATTGGCTGGTTCACGTCGATCGCGCTTCGCAACAGGTCGTAATTGCCCGCCGCCAGCTCGATCCGCCCGCCGGATGCCGCATAGGGCAGCTTGCTGGTCAGGTTGACGAGTCCGCCCGGCGTCGCATTGCCATACAGCACCGACGCCGGCCCCTTGATGACCTCGACGCTCTCGACCAGATGGAAGTCGACCTGCGGACTGGCATAGACGCCGCCGAGCAGTCGCATCCCGTCCATGAAGATGCCGGGGGTGAAACCGCGCAGATAGAGCTGATCGTAGCGCGTCGCGACATTGCCACGCTGATTGGGCGAGACGCCAGCGACATAGCCGAGCGCCTGGTTGATCGACAGCGCATTGCGCCGCGTCAGGTCTTCATTGTCGATCGCGACGACATTCTGCGGCAGCGCGATCAGCGGCGTGTCGGTCTTCGCTCCCGTTTCGCCGTGACGCTTGTCGCGCTGTCCATTGACGACGATATCCTCACCGCGGTGCTGCCCCTCACCCCCTTCGTCGCGGGGGATCGCACGGGTGGCGCTATCTTCTGGCGCATGTAGCGGCACCGCCCACGCCGCCGGTGCCAGGCCGATGAGCGACGCTCCGATCAATCCGACAATCTTCGTCCGCGCCCGCATTTTTATCCATTCCGCTATTGCTAGTGACTCGCAGAAACCGCTAGGGAGGTACGGCCGACGCGGCAAGTGGAAAAATGACAGAATGTTCATGAATGGTGATATCGCCCGATCGACGTCTCGCCGCTCCGGCGGCCGAGCCCGGTTGGCGATGGCCATGCGCTGCGTTACCGCGTTGATCGGCGGCTATGCCGCAGCGTCCGCGGCGGCGACGCTGCTCGCGCGCTTGCTCCCCGGCGATCGTGCCGAAGCCACCGCCTGGGGCATGATCGTCTCGTTCCTGCTGTATGCGATCATCGGCCTATGGAGTTTCCACGAACCCCGCCTGGGTCGCGTTCTTCTATGCCTATGGGGTGGCGCGCTGGCGGGCGTGGCGGCGCTATGGTTGCTGGGCACCCGGCCGTGACCCTCAGCCTGCGGCAGAATATGGCGTGGATTCACGGCTGGCTGGGGCTCATCGCGGGCTGGATCCTGTTCGCCATGTTCCTGACCGGCACCGCGAGCTATTTCCGGCCGGAGATCACCCGCTGGATGCAGCCGGAGCTGAGCGGCCGGCCGGTGCCTGCCGCCGACGCCGCCTCTTCTGCCATACGCTATCTGCAGCAGACCGGGGCGGACGACCAGCAATGGTATATCTACCTTCCCGGCCCGCGCGAGGTGGCGACGCGCGTCTTCGCCCTGCCAAAGCCCGGCCTTGCCGGCGGACGGAAAGGCGCCGACGAACTGACGCTCGATCCCGCCACCGGCCAGCCGGTCCATGCGCGCGCGACGCGCGGCGGCGAACATTTCTACCGCTTCCACTTCCAGCTCCAGCTGCCCCATCCCTGGGGCCGCTGGCTGGCGGGGCTGTGCGCGATGTTCATGCTCGGCGCAATCATCTCCGGAGTGATCACCCATAAGCGCATCTTCGCCGACTTCTTTACGTTGCGGTGGAACAAGGGGCAGCGCAGCTGGCTCGACGCGCACAATGTGTCTGCGGTCCTCGCCCTGCCCTATCACGCGGTGGTCACCTACACCGGGCTGATCACGCTGGTGGCGATGTACATGCCGTGGCCGATCCTGGCCAATTACAAGAAGCCCGCGGACTTTGCCGCGGTAGCTTATGGCACCCCACCCGAGGTCGCAGCCAGCGGGCGAGCGGCGCCGCTGATCGCCATCGCTCCGCTGGTTGCCGAGGCGGAGCGACGCTGGGGTGCGGCCGCCGACGTTGTCATCATCCGCAACCCCAATGATGCCGCCGCCACCGTCACGCTCAGCCGTTCGCGGGAGGCGTCGATCAACGCTCGCGGCGCGTCGCTGACCTTTTCCGGCACGACCGGCCGATTGATCGCACAATCCGGTGCTGCCGGCCCGGCGATCGCCACGGCGGGCGTGATGATGGGGCTGCACATGGCGCAATTCGCTGGCACGGCGTTGCGCTGGACCCTGTTTCTGCTCGGACTGACCGGGGCGGCGATGGTCGGCACCGGGCTGTTGCTGTGGACGGCTGCACGGCGGAGGCCAGGCGCGGCACCCTTCTTCGGTCTGCGCTTGGTCGAGCGGCTCAATATCGCGACGATCGCAGGGCTGCCGACGGCGATGGCGGCCTATCTGCTCGCCAACCGGCTGCTGCCGCCAGAGTTGCCCGGTCGCGCCGATCTCGAGGTGAAGGCGATGTTCTGGACCTGGGGATTGCTCGCGCTGGTCCAGCTTGCCAGGCCGGCGCGCCGCGCCTGGACCGAAGGACTGGCACTGGCGGCGGTCGCCTTTGCCGCCATCCCCGTCGCCAATATGCTGACCACGCGGCGCGGCTTGCCGGGCTCCTTGCTAGACGGCGACATGCTGTTTGCCGCCTTCGATCTGGCGATGCTGGTCATCGCGACTCTGCTCGCCTTCGGCAGTTGGCGGGCCGCGCAGCCGCCACGGGTGAAGACCCGCCGTACCGCCTCACCGGAGATGATCCATGCTTGAGACCGCCACGCTTTCCGCGTTCGCCTGGCTGCTGATGGCAGGCGCCGCCTTCCGCCATCGGCGCGACGCCGACGTGCGCAATGCCCGCGAAGCGCGATTGTTGCGCATCGTTGCCGGGGCGATTCTAAGCGTAGCATTATTGCGCTGCGGCACCGGCCTGACGGGCGAACGGTTCGTAAGGATGTTGGCGGGCGCCTCGCTCGGCGGGGTTGCCGTCGTGCTGACGCTGTCCGTCGCCGCAGCCCCAGCCCTGGCCCCCGCGCGCCTGCTGCTGCGGATCGTCCGCCTCCCGGCGCGGCGGCGTTTGGATGCCAGCGCGCCGTTCGTCGCGGCAGCGCGCTGATCAGGCTGCCCCATCCCGCCGGATCGTGGACGGCGGCAGGACATGACAAAAGGGCGCGGCGGGAAGTCCCGCCGCGCCCTTGTCGTTTCGCCCGATTGGACGGCCGGCGGATTATTCCGCGGCGGCGGTGCCCTTGGCCGGACGCGTGTCGCGACGCTCGGCGATACGCGCCGACTTGCCGGTGCGGCCACGCAGATAATAGAGCTTCGCACGACGCACCGCGCCCTTGCGCACGACGTCGATCGAATCGATGTTCGGCGAGTAGAGCGGGAAGACGCGCTCGACGCCCTCGCCGAAGCTCATCTTGCGAACGGTGAACGAGGAGCCCATGCCCTTGTTCGAACGGGCGATGCACACGCCCTCGTAGTTCTGGACACGGGTGCGGTCGCCTTCGACGACCTTCACGCCGACCTTGAGCGTGTCGCCGGGACGGAAATCGGGGATCGCGCGCTTTTCGGTCAGCTTGGCGATCTGCTCGGCTTCGAGCTGCTGAATCAGGTTCATGTCACGTCATCCTTCATGCGCCGCGCGCCAGAGGGAGGTCGGACCCGAGCGCCCTCATGGCGCTCCCATAAGTCCGGCCTCCGTAGCCGTGTGTCGGTCTCGGCCATCGACTTGCGCCAGGCCGCGATCCTCGCATGATCCCCCGATCGCAGCACTTCGGGGATCGTGCGCCCTTCCCATTCATAGGGGCGGGTATATTGCGGATATTCGAGCAGCCCCGTTTCGAAGCTCTCGTCGTCCCCGCTGGAAGCCGCGCCCATTACGCCGGGAAGCAGTCGGATGCAAGCGTCGAGCAGCACCAGCGCGCCCATCTCGCCGCCCGACAGCACATAGTCGCCGATCGACACTTGCTCGATCGGCCGGGCATCGAACAGACGCTCGTCAAAACCCTCGAACCGGCCGCACAGCAGGACGACACCGGGGCCGGCGGCAAGATCCCGCACCCGGGCCTGGGTCAGCGGCCGGCCGCGCGGCGTCATCGCCAGGATCGGGCGATCGTCCGCCACGCTGTCGACCGCCGCCGACAGGACGTCAGCGCGCAGCACCATGCCCGCGCCGCCACCGGACGGCGTGTCGTCGACCGAGCGGTGCTTGTCGGTGGCAAAGTCGCGGATCTGCACCGCCTCGCACGACCAGCCGCCCTCGCGCAGCGCGCGCCCGGCGAGCGACACGCCGAGCGGACCGGGAAACATCTCCGGATAGAGCGTAAGGATGGTGGCGGTGAAGGACGTCGTCATGGGGATTGCGTCCAATCCTCGACCCGCAGGTCCGGTATATCCGCGAAATGCCGCGCATTGTTCGTCACCACCGTCAGACGATGCGACAGCGCATGCGCGGCGATCAACCGATCGAAGCCCCCCCGTCGAAACGGCAGGGTGGCATAGGCGAGTGCCGCTCTATAGTCGAAGTCGAGGACTGGGACCTCCGACACGAACGACCGCAATCGATCGACCGACAACGGCTTACCCTTCCGCGACCCCAGCACCACCTCTGCCAACGCGATCGCCGAGGTCACGACCTCGCCTTCGTCACAGGCTGCGAGGCGGTGCAACAGCGGCTCGCTCGTACCCGACATTGCGGCGATGATGATATTGGAATCGAGGAGATAGCGCATCAGCGATCGTCATCATTGCCAGTAAAGAGACGGTCCTCCTCCGGGATCAGTTGGAGCTCGGGAATCAATCCCCAGAATTTCGCCACGTCGAGCTTGCGCTTCGGCGTATCCGGCAGATCGAACGACACATGAGCGTCATCCTCGATCTCAAGCTCGATCTCGCTGCCGGGCAGCAAGCCGAGGCTAGCCGGCAGACGCATCGCCATCGAGTTGCCCGATTTGAAGATCTTGACCGTCATGCGCTTGCGCTCTCGCGGCTTCAGCCACGGGAGCGGACCGGTTGTACGATCCAAAGTGGCACCGCGCTCCTCGTCCGACCACTCCGGTGAAGCCATTTCACGCCTCCGTAGATACAGTCGCGTATATACTTCCCAAGCCCAAATCGCAAGGAACTTGCGCCGGCGCAGCGCGTCCGGGAAGCCAATGGACGATTGCATCATCATCGGCGCCGGGCCAGCTGGTCTCACCGCGGCCATCTATCTCGCCCGCTTCCACCTCTCCATTCGGCTCTTCGACAGCGGGTCGAGCCGGGCGGCGATGATCCCGTGTACGCACAATCACGCCGGGTATCCGGAGGGGATCGCGGGCAAGGAATTGCTGCGCCTGATGCTGGCGCAGGCCGAACATTACGGCGCGGTGCGCGAGCCGGTGAAGGTGACCGCGATCGAGCCGGACGGCGACGATTTCATCGTCCGCACCGATCATGGCAGCCACCGGGCCCACACCGTGCTGCTCGCCACCGGCGTGGTCAATCACCGGCCGGCCGGGCTGCTGCCCGAGGTGCACGATCCGGCGCTGGAGCGCGGCCTGTTGCGCTATTGCCCGATCTGCGACGGCTTTGAGGTGACCGACAAACGCGTTGGCGTGATCGGCACGGGCGATCACGGCATGCGCGAGGCGCTGTTCCTGCGTGGCTATACGCGCGACGTGACGCTGGTCGCGCCCGAAGCTGGCCATCAACTCGACGACAGCTGCCAGCGGGCGCTCGACGAGGCAGGCATCGCCCGGATCGACGGACCCTGCGGCGGCTGGGCGATCGAGGGCGATCGCCTGGCGCTGGATACCGCGGAGGGCCGGATGGAGTTCGACAGCGTCTATCCGGCGCTGGGCTCCCGCATCCGCTCGCACCTCGCGGTTGCCGCCGGCGCACGGGCGAGTGACGAGGGGTGCCTGGAGGTCGACGACCACCAGCGGACCAGCGTGCCGGGGCTGTTCGCGGCGGGCGATGTGGTGAAGGGGCTCGACCAGATCAGCCATGCGATGGGCGAAGCGGGCGTGGCGGCGACGACGATCCGCAACGCCTTGAACGCGCGCCATCCCATCCGCCGCTAGCCGCCGGAACGTCTCAAAAGTCTCACCCGTTCGGAGTTCCGCGGGCGATGTGGCGGATATGGTCCGCGACACGAGAACGCCCCCCGTCGCATACGGTCGGAAAGTCTCGAAGGTCTCACTGACGCGTACGCATCGCACGCCCCATCACAGCGCCACTGGGTCGTGCAGCACTACAATGAGAAAGACGGGGTGCACACCGATGGCAGCCCCCTCACCCGCATGATGACGAATCGACGAGTTGTAGGACAGCGTTATTCGACGAAGGCGGGATCGACGATCAGCCGCTGGCCATCCCAGGACGGCACCGCTTCGGCGCGCATCGGCACCATGAAGCGCTTGCCGGTCGGCCGCTCGATCTCGATCACGTCGCCGGCGCCGAAATTCTCCACCAGCGCGACGCGGCCCAAGGCGGTGCCGTCCGGCAATTCGGCGGGCAGCCCGATCAAATCGGCATGATAATATTCGCCCTCCGCCAATGCGGGTAAGGCGCTGCGCGGCACGGTCAGTTCCGTCCCGCGCAGTGCCTCCGCCGCATTGCGGTCGCCGACCTCGGCAAAGCGGGCGATCGTGCCGTTCGGGCCGGCCTGCGCCGACTTGAGCGTCAGTGCACCGCCATTGAACTGGCGATAGCCGGACAGATCCTCGGCGAAGACCTTGAGACGCACCTGGCCATGAATGCCATGCGCGCCGATCACGACCGCCAGCGTCACCACCGGCTCGCCGCCGGCCACGTCAGCCGTTGGGGCTGCCGTCGTCGCCGGCGGGGGCGGCGTCGTCGCCTTCGGCCGGTTCGGTTGCCGAGACTCCTTCGTTGGTGGCGTCGTCGTCGTCATCGGCTGCCGTGCGGGGATCGGGGAAGGGATCGTTGGCCATGATGCGTCTCTCCTGTGAGGGGATTGCAACGCATCATGGCCGAACGGGATGCTTACTGCTCAGCCGTCGCCTCGGCGACCTGCTCGCCCTCGGCGGTCGGTTCGGCCGTAGCGCTCTCGACGGCGGACGCCATCGCTGCTTCGGCCTCAGCCTCCTGCTGCGCCTTCAGCTTCTCGGCACGCTCCTCGGCGCGCTCGGTCGCCTTCTCGCCCGGCTTGCCCTTGGTCGGGTTGTTGCGCGCGGTACGCTCGCGGACGCCGGCGGCGTCGAGGAAGCGGGCGACGCGATCGGTCGGCTGCGCGCCGTTCGACAGCCAGTGCTTGGCGCGCTCGGCGTCGAGGACGATGCGCTTCTCGTCGTCCTTCTTGAGCAGCGGGTTGTAGTTGCCGATCTTCTCGATGAACTTGCCGTCACGGGGCGAGCGCGCGTCGGCCACGACGATGCGGTAATAGGGACGCTTCTTCGAGCCACCACGCGACAGACGGATGCTGAGTGCCATTGTAATCTTCTTCCTTGCTAAATCAGTTAGTTATTTCTTGTTCTTAAGAAAATTCTCGAAGCCGGGCGGCAGCTTGGGCATGCCGTCGCCCCCCGGGCCGCCGAGGCCGGGAAGCCCCCCGCCCGCCTTGTTCATCATCTCGCCGAGGTCGGCGCCGCCGATCGCATTGCCGAGACCGCCGAGGCCGCCCGCCGGGCCGCCCTTGCCGAGCATCGCCATCATGCCCTTCAGCCCGCCCATCTTCTTGATCTTCTTCATGGCGGTCGACATTTCGAGGTGCATCTTCAGGAGCTTGTTGACCTCCTGCACCGTGGTGCCGGAACCCTTGGCGATGCGGATCTTGCGCTTGGCGTTGATCAGCGCCGGATTGGCGCGCTCCTTGAGCGTCATCGAGCCGATCATCGCGTCCATGTGAATCAGCACCTTGTCGCCGCCGGCCTGCGCCACGGCGTTCTGCGCCTTCTTCATGCCGGGCATCATGCCGGCGAGCGCGCCGAGGCCGCCCATGCGGCGCATCTGCTGCAGCTGACCACGCAGGTCGTTCATGTCGAACTGGCCCTTCAGGAGCCGCTTCGACATCCGCTCGGCGTCTTCCTGCTGGATCGACTCCGCGGCGCGCTCGACCAGGCTGACGACGTCGCCCATGCCGAGAATGCGGCCGGCGACACGCGACGCGTGGAACGCCTCCAGCGCATCCATCTTCTCGCCGGTGCCGGCGAATTTGATCGGCTTGCCGGTGACCGCGCGCATCGACAGCGCCGCGCCGCCGCGGGCGTCGCCGTCCATGCGGGTGAGCACGACGCCGGTCAGCGGCACCTGTTCGGAGAAGTTCGTCGCGACGTTGACCGCGTCCTGGCCGGTCAGCGAGTCGACGACGAGCAGGATCTCGTCCGGCGTGGCGATCTCCGCCACCGCCTTCATCTCGTCCATCAGCGCCTGGTCGACGTGCAGGCGACCGGCGGTGTCGAGCATCAGGACGTCATAGCCCTGCAGCTTGGCCGCCTGCATCGCGCGGCGGGCGATGTCGACCGGCTGCTGGCCGGCGACGATCGGCAGCGTCGCCACCTCGATCTGGGTGCCGAGCGTCGCCAGCTGCTCCTGCGCGGCCGGGCGATTGACGTCGAGCGACGCCATCAGCACCTTCTTGCGATCGCGCCCCATCGCGCCCGCACTCAAGCGCTTGGCGATCTTGGCGGTCGTCGTCGTCTTGCCCGAACCCTGCAGGCCGACCATCATCACCACCGCCGGCGGCGTCACCGCCAGCTGCAGTTCGGCGCCCTGCGGATCGTCGCCGCCGAGCATCTCGACCAGCGCGTCATTGACGATCTTGACGACCTGCTGCCCCGGCGTGATCGAGCGCAGCACGTTCTGGCCGACCGCTTCCTCGGTGACCTTGTCGACGAAGCTGCGCGCCACCGGCAGCGCGACGTCCGCCTCGAGCAGCGCGACGCGCACCTCGCGCATCGCGGCCCGCACGTCGGCCTCGGTCAGCGCGCCACGGCCACGCAGACGGTCAAAGACGCCGCCAAGCCGGTCGCTGAGACTGTCGAACATCGCCGCGAAACCTTCTACTGTATCACGCAACGCAAAAGACGCCGGCGGACGAAACCTCGTCGGCCGGCGTGCGCTCATGGCGCTTGCCTTTCACGCTCCGCAACCGGAACGAAGGGGCCGCTTAGGGGAAAACGGCGAGGAAGGCAAGTCTCCGGGTGGGCTGCCGGTGCGTGCTGCCGTGCCAGCTCCGCTCTCGCAACTCCTCGTCATCCCCGCGGAGGCGGGGATCCAGAAACGCGACGTTGTGGATAGAGCCGCACGGCCAACCAGTCTGGATTCCCGCCTGCGCGGGAATGACGGTCGGGGTCGGGGGGCGCCGCCCATACCTTCCTTCGTCATCCCGGCGGAAGCAGGGACCCATGGTCGCGTCCGGCCCGAGGGACTCGAAAGCTTGCCACCGTCCCGTCTCCATAAGTCCCGGCTTCCGCCGGGATGACGCATGGGGAGATGGCGCAGCGCAGGCGATCACCGGCACCGCATGGACTTACCTCCCCCGCCCCACTAGATCGCGGCGCATGAACGCTCCCGCGCCAGAGGTCATCTCCCTCGGCTGCCGCCTCAATATCGCCGAAAGCGAAACGATCCGCGCGCTCGTCGCCGGGCGCGACACGGTCGTGATCAACAGCTGCGCGGTGACCGGCGCGGCGGTCAAGGCGACGCGGGCGGCGATCCGACGCGCCCGGCGCGCGCGGCCGGCGGCCGAGCTGGTCGTCACCGGCTGCGCAGCGCAGATCGATCCCGCCGGCTTCGCCGCCATGACGGAGGTCGACCGGGTGATCGGCAATGCCGACAAACTGTCGCCGGCTGCCTGGATGAGCGCGACGCCGGTCGTGGTCGGCGACATCATGCAGGTGCGCGAAACCGCGCCACACCTCGCCGCCAGCTTACCCGCCCATGCCCGTGCCTTCGTCGAGGTACAGAATGGCTGCGACCATCGCTGCACCTTCTGCGCCATCCCCTTCGGCCGCGGGCCGAGCCGCTCCGTCCCCGCCGGTGCGGTGGTGGCGCGGATCGCCGATCTAGTGGCGAACGGCCATCGCGAGATGGTGCTGACCGGCGTCGACCTGACCAGTTACGGCCACGATCTGCCCGGCAGTCCGACCCTTGGCATGCTGGTCGAGCGGATCCTGGTGCATGTGCCGGGGCTGGCGCGGCTGCGGCTGTCGTCGCTCGATTCGATCGAGATCGACGACCGTCTGGCCGAGATCGTCACCGGCGACGCCCGCGTCATGCCGCACCTCCACCTCTCCTTCCAAGCGGGCAACGACCTGATCCTCAAGCGGATGAAGCGCCGCCACAGCCGCGCCCAAGCGATCGACACGGTCGTCCGGCTGAAGACGCGGCGGCCGGAGCTGGCGATCGGTGCGGACCTGATCGCCGGCTTCCCCACGGAGGACGAGGCGATGGCCGCCGACACGCTGGCGCTGATCGCCGACGCGGACATCGTCCACGCCCATATCTTCCCCTTTTCACCACGCGCCGGCACGCCCGCCGCCCGGATGCCGCAGGTCGATGCCGCAGCGATCAAGGCTCGCGCGGAACGGCTGCGCGCGGCGGCGGCGCAGCGCAAGGCGGCGTGGCTGCGCACGCTGGTCGGCACGACTCAGGACGTGCTCGCCGAACACCCCGGCAATCGCGGCCATGCCGGGAATTTCGCCGACGTCACCTTCATCGGGCACGCAGAGGCCGGCACCATCGTTAAGGCCCGCATCGCTGCCGCCACCGACATCCACCTCACCGGACATATCGCATGAGCACCACCCCATCCTGGCACGAGCGTCTGCTCGGCGGCTTTCGCAAGACGTCGGACCGGCTGGTCGGCAACCTCGCCGGCTTGGGCGGCGCGCGGCTCGACGAGGCGACGCTGGACGATATCGAGGAGGCGCTGATCGCCTCCGACCTCGGCCCGGAGACCGCCGGTCGCATCCGCACCCGGCTGGCCGAGGGGACGTTCGAGCGCAACATGGAGGAATTGGGCATCCGCCTGGTGGTCGCCGAGGAAGTGGAGAAAGCGCTCGCCAGGGTCGCGACGCCGCTGGAGATCGAGGCATTCCCGCGCCCGCAGGTGATCCTGGTGATCGGCGTCAACGGATCGGGCAAGACGACGACGATCGCCAAGCTCGCCCATCTGCTGATGGAGCAGGACTATGGCGTGATGCTGGCGGCGGGCGACACGTTCCGCGCGGCGGCGATCGGCCAGCTCGCCACCTGGGCGGAGCGGGTCGGCGTGCCGATCGTCACCGGGCCGGAAGGCGGCGATGCGGCGGGCGTGGTGTGGGATGCGGTCAAGAAGGCGACGGAGACCGGTATCGACGTGCTGATCGTCGACACCGCCGGCCGGCTACAGAACAAGCGCGAGCTGATGGACGAGCTGGCCAAGATCCGCCGCGTGCTGGGCCGGATCAACCCGGCCAGCCCGCATGACGTGGTGCTCGTGCTCGACGCGACCACCGGCCAGAATGCACTCAGCCAGATCGAGGTGTTCAAGGAGGTGGCGGGGGTGACCGGCCTCGTCATGACCAAGCTCGACGGCACGGCGCGCGGCGGCGTGCTGGTGGCCGCGGCGGAGAAATACGGCCTGCCGATCCATGCGATCGGCGTCGGTGAGGGGATGACGGACCTCAGACCCTTCGATCCCCATGAGGTCAGCCGGATCATCGCCGGCGTCGATGCGGGAGTGCGCAAGTGATGACCTTGGGTTGCGTGACCAGGACGGGATTCCGGGCGACGGCGAAGGACGCTATTGCATGACGCAAAAGGGCTCCCCCGGCGTTCGCCTAGGCGTGGAGTACGGGCCTTTGCTCGTCTTCTTCGCCGCCAATTTCCTGTTTCCCTCCGCCCTGGCGATGCGGCTGGTCGGCGCGTCGACCGGCTTCCTGTCGGACCTGGACCGCGCCGGCGCGCTGGTGATCGCGCGGGTCGTCGTCGCCACGGTCGCCTTCGTGCTCGCGACGGTGGTGGCGATGGTCGTGTCGCGGGTGAAGCTCGGCAGGGTGTCGCCGATGCTGTGGATCTCCGGCGCCTTCGTGGTGATCTTCGGCGGGCTGACCGTCTGGTTCCACGACCCCAAGTTCATCCAGATGAAGCCGACCTTCGTCTATGCGATGTTCGCCGCGGTGCTCGGCTATGGCCTGCTCAGCGGGCGACCGTTGCTCGAGGGGCTGCTCGGCGCTGCCTATCCCGGCCTGACGGCGGAAGGGTGGCGCAAGCTGACCCGCAACTGGGCGCTGTTCTTCCTGTTCATGGCGGCGCTGAACGAGACGGTATGGCGTTCGACCAGCTGGGATTTCTGGGTCGGCTTCAAGCTGTGGGGGGCGATCCCGCTGACCTTGCTGTTCGCCTTCGCCAACGTGCCGATGCTGCTGCGCCACGGCCTGACCACCGAAGACGCGGCCACGGCCGTGCCGCCGCAGGAATGACCCGCGGCGGCTGGGCAGTCAGACCATCGTGACGCGGCCGTCGTCGATCAGGCGCTCGACCGGCTGATCGCTGATCGGCCCCGGCGACTGATCCTCGCGCTTGTGAGCGAACAGCCAGCGTGCGCTGAGCCCTGCCACCGCCGCCCCGGCAATCGGTGCAATCCAGAACAGCCACAGCTGCGACAGCGCCCAGCCGCCCATGAACAGCGCCGGTCCGGTGCTGCGCGCCGGATTGACCGAGGTGTTGTCGATCGGGATCGAGATCAGATGGATCAGCGTCAGCGCCAGACCGATCGACAGCGGCGCGAACGGGCCGGACGAGCGCTGGTCGGTGGCACCGAGGATGACGATCAAAAAGCCTGCGGTCAGCAGCGCCTCTGCCAGAAACGCCGTCGCCATGCTGTAGTGACCGGGCGAATGCGCGCCATAGCCGTTGGCGGCGAAGCCGCTGGCGACGAGGTCGAAGCCCGGCGCGCCGCCAGCGAGGACGGCGAGCGCGGCACTGGCGAGGATCGCGCCGACCAGCTGCGCCGCGACATAGCCGGGTAGATCGCGCGCCGCGAAGCGCCCGGCGACGGTCAGGCCGATGCTCACCGCCGGGTTGAAATGCCCGCCCGAGATGAAGCCGACGGCGAAAGCCATGGTGAAGACGGTCAGGCCGAAGGCGAGCGCGACGCCGGCCATGCCGATGCTACCCGGTACGCCCGCCCCCGCCGCGACCACGGCCGCACCGCAGCCGCCGAGCACCAGCCAGAAGGTGCCGATCGCTTCCGCCGCCAACCGCCGGGCGAGCGCGACCGGACGCGGCCGCTCCGCCTCCGCCGCGGCTGGAAGGCGACGATTGGTGGCTGGCTGAATGGGCTGATGAACCGTCATGCGTCTCCTCCTTCTGGCCGGCACGTCCATCAGCGGGCGCGAACCGGTGGGAATGATGGCACGGCAACGTGTCCGTATCGGCCCTGTTCCTGGTATCGTTGCACTAACGGCCTATGGTGGATGCGCTAGTCGGGACCGGGCGGAAAACGCGAAAGGCGCCACCGTCGCCGGCAGCGCCCTCCATTCAATTGGCTTGACGAGCGTCAGGCGGCGTCGAACCGCTTGCCCGCCTCGTCCCAGTTGACGATGTCCCACCAGGCCTTGAGGTAGCCGGGGCGATCGTTCTTGTAGGTCAGGTAATAGGCGTGTTCCCACACGTCATTGCCGAGGATCGGCGTGCCGCGGTCCTCGACCACATCCATCAGCGGATTGTCCTGGTTCGGCGTCGAGGTGACCTTGAGCTTACCGTCGGCGGTCTTGATCACCCAGGCCCAGCCCGAACCGAACTGGCCCGCGCCCTTGGTGTTGAAGTCCTCCTTCAGCTGGTCGAGCCCGCCATAGGCGTCGATCGCCTCCTTCAGCGCGCCCGATGGCTGGGTCGACCCCTTGGGCGCCATGATCTTCCAGAAGAAGTCGTGGTTCCAATAGCCGCCACCATTGTTGCGGACGAGCGGCGGCTGCGACGAGATGTTGGCGAGGATGTCCTCGATCGACTTGCCGGCGAGCGACGCGTCCTTCTCGACGCCCTCGTTGAGCTTGGCGGTATAGGCCGCGTGATGCTTGTCGTGGTGGAAGGTCATCGTCTCCTTAGAGATGACCGGTTCCAGCGCGTCATAGTCGTAGGGGAGCGGCGGCAGTTCGAATGCCATGGCTTTGGGCCTCCTGAGATGGAACGGGGTTCGCGCCCGTCAACGCAGCAGGCGGGGTAATGCTCCCGCGCCGTTACGCAAGCGTGATGATGTGTGCGGGTACTGCACCGATCCTTCGTCATCCCGGCGAAGGGGTAGCTCACCCCCCCGCGTTGATCAGGTCGTGCCGCCGCAGCGCATGACGCAACTGATCGTAGGTCAGCCCGAGCGAATCGGCGGTGGCGCGCTGGTTGAAGCGGTGCTCCGCCAGCGCCCGGGCGAGCAGCTCGCGCTCGAACCGCGCGACGCGCGACTTGAAATCCGATGGGCCGGCGTCGCAGGCGGCGACCGGGCTGTCCTCCGGCTCGGCACGAGGCGGTGCCGCGGACGGCGTCTCCCCGGACGGCGCCGGGGCGGCCGGGCGCGGGGCCCCGCCGTGCACCCCCTGCGGCCGATAGGGCGAGGCGAAGGGGTCGATCTCGATCGAATCAACCGGCCCCTCCCCCGCCCAACGGTAGACGGCGCGCTCGACGACGTTGCGCAATTCGCGCACATTGCCCGGCCAGCGATGCGTCATCAGCGCGTCGAGCGCCCGCGGCCCGAAGCCGGGCCAGCGGTCCCAGCCGATCTCCGAGGCCATGCGCCGGCCGAAATGGTCGGCGAGCACCGGTATGTCCCCCGAACGGGCGCGCAGCGGCGGCAGCGTCACCACCTCGAAGCTCAAACGGTCGAGCAGATCGGCACGAAATTCATGCCGATCGACCTTGTCGGGCAGATGCTCGTTGGTCGCCGCGACGATGCGGACGTCGACGCGCAGCGGCCGGCTCGATCCGATGCGCGTCACCTCACCATATTCCACCGCGCGCAGCAGCCGATCCTGCGCCGCCATCGACAAGGTGCCGAGCTCGTCGAGGAACAGGGTGCCGCCATCCGCTTCCTCGAAGCGGCCGGCGCGCGCCTTGGTCGCGCCGGTGAAGGCGCCGGATTCGTGCCCGAACAATTCCGCCTCGATCAGCGTCTCGGGCAGCGCCGCGCAATTCATGATCACCAGCGGCTGATCCCAGCGCGGGCTGAGCCGATGCAGGCGCTCGGCGACCAACTCCTTGCCCGTGCCCCGTTCGCCGATCACCAGCACTGGGCGGTCGAGCGCCGCGGCGCGGCTGGCGCGCTCGAGCGCGTCGAGAAAGGCGCCGGATTGGCCGATGACCTGGGTAGTGCGCTGCATTGCCAACTCTTGGCGCAAAATCCCAATGGTCCGCAAGCGTTCATATGTGGTTCATGCGGATACCACACCAGAAAACCGCGCAAATCAGCCGTTTTCGGAATTGGCACGCCTCCTGCAATGCCTTGGGCAAGCCGCCAAGCAGGCGGCACCAAGGTTCAGAATTCAGGAGGTTTCCATGTTCAAGTCCGACATCGGCCGCACCATCGCCGCCATCGCCTGCACCATCGTCTTCAGCGCCACCTGCGTGGCGGGTGCGGTGGGTCCGGCGGCGACGCATCACGCGGCCACCGTGTCCGCCGCCCGCCAGACGGCGTAAGGCGGCGACCCGGGGCGGGCTCGTTTCCCTCGCCCGCCCCGGTCCCATTTTCCAGGAGCATCAGTACCGATGGGCATTTTCTCCCGCACCCGCGACATCGTCGCCGCCAACTTCGCCGACCTGCTGGAAAAGGCAGAAGACCCGGCGAAGATGATCCGGATGATCATCCTCGAGATGGAGGAGACGCTGGTCGAGGTCCGCGCGTCCGCGGCCCGCACCATCGCCGATCAGAAGGAAATGCGGCGCCACATCCTCAAGCTGGAGCAGCTGCAGGCGAACTGGACCGAGAAGGCCGAACTGGCGCTTTCGAAGGACCGCGAGGATCTGGCCAAGGCGGCGCTGGTCGAGAAGCAGAAGGCGGTCGACATGGCCGACCAGCTGAAGGCCGAGGTGCAGGTGCTCGACGATGCGCTGCGCGCGTCGGAAGAGGACATCGCCAAGCTGCAGAAGAAGCTGACCGAGGCGCGGACCAAGCAGGCCAACGTTCAGACGCGGCTGGAAAGCGCCAACAACCGCTTCCGCCTGCGCGAGATGTACGCCGGTCCCAAGACCAACGAAGCGTTCAGCCGCTTCGACGTCCTGGAACGCCGCGTCGACGATGCCGAGGGTCGCGCCGAGGCGCTTGGCCTGGGTGTCACGAAGACGCTCGAAGAGGAAATCGCCGAACTGCGCCAGAGCGACAAGGTCGATGCCGAACTGGCGGCGCTGAAGGCGCGGCTGAGCAACCGCAGCGGACAGGAGGGCTGAGATGGGGTCTGAAATCATCGTCATTCCGGCGATCTTCATCGGCTTACCCTGGGTCATCTTCCACTACATCACGAAGTGGAAGCAGGCGCCGAAGATCACCGACGAGGACGAGCGGCTGCTCGACGAAATGTATAACCTGGCCCGTCGCCTCGAAGACCGGCTCAACACCGTGGAGCGGATCGTCGCCGCCGACAATCCGGACTGGAAGCCGGGACTGAACGCGCCGCAGCCACCGCTGTCGCAATCGTCCTACGCCGCGTCCAACTACCAGCTCGATCGGAGGAACTGAGATGTCCGGCAGCCGCACCAAATTCTACCTCGATCCGCAGAACGGCAAGTGGAAGGGCGTGTGTTCGGGGATCGCCGATTATATCGGCACCGACCCGATGTGGGTCCGCCTGGGCGTCGCCGGCATGACGCTGATCGCCCAGCAATGGTGGATCGTCGTCGCCTATTTCGTGATCGCCTGGGTCGCCGACAACAAGCCGATCGACCTGTATCAGGACGAGCACGACGAGAAGTTCTGGCAGGGCGTGCGCAGCAATCCCAAGCGGTCGACCGCCGAGGTGCGCAGCAAGTTCCGCGACATCGATCGCCGGCTCGCCGACATCGAGTTGCACTATACCAGCCGCAACAGCCGGCTGGCCGAGGAAATCGACAGCCTGCGCTGAGCCGTCGCTCGCGGGGCGTCTGAAGGGGAGAGTTCACATGGACATGGGTTGGATGGTTCCGGTGGGTGTGGTCGGCGCGATTTCGGCGCGGCATGCCTTCACCACCTGGGTCAAGGCCAAGCACGGCTACCCGATCGACGAGGAAGGTCGCCGCAGCCGCCGCCGCGGGCGCTATGCCGAAGCGACCGGCGACATCGAGGCGGAGCGCAAGATCATGCTGCTCACCAACGAGAACGACAAGCTGACCGGCCAAGTCAGCCGCTTGGAGGAGCGGATCGCCGTCCTCGAACGCATCGCCACCGATCCTGCCGAGCGTACCGCTCGCGAGATCGAAGCGCTCCGCGACCGGTAAAGGACAGCCGTCATGGGTCCCGACCACGTCATCTGCATGATCATCGGATCGGTGATCACGCTCGCTATCCAATGGTACGGCCGCCGCAAGGTCCGCCAAGCCATCGCCGCCCCGGACATCGAGGCGCGCCGCGGCATCCAGCTGCTCGATGCCGAGAACACCCAGCGCGTCGGCCAGATCGACCGGTTGCAGGAACGGCTCGCCAATGTGGAGCGGATCGTCACCGACGGCGCGCACCGGCTCGACCGCGAAATCGAAAGGCTGCGCTGATGAACGGCTTCACCATCTTCATGCTCGCCTTCGTGATCGTCGGCCTGCCCGTGATCCTCGGCATCGGTTCGGAGATGTTCAAGCGCTGGCTGAAGCACAAGGAGACGATGGCCGGCGCGCTCAACGCCCAGACCGCGGAGAAAGCGGCGCAATATGCGGCGCATGTCGAGCGTCTGGAGGCGCGGGTGCGGGTGCTGGAGCGGATCGCCACCGATCGCGGCGCGGACCTGTCCGACAGGATCGACCAACTCCGCATCCAGGCGAATTGAGGAGCATTGGACCATGAACCCTGCCGAAGTGATCGTCGCAGTCGTGGCGCTGGTGGTGTTCGGCATCGTGATGGCGGTGCGGTCGATAGCCCGAAACAGCGTCGACGCCCCACGCCCCCCGATCGACGAAACCAGGCGCCTCTATGACGAGGTGCGCATCCTCAAGGAACGCGTCCAGGTGCTGGAACGCGTCATCACCGACAATCGCAGCAGCATCGACCTCGATCGCGAGATCGACCGGCTGCGCGACCGCTGAAGGAGGCGGACATGACCAATCCCGATATCGTGTATCTGACCGTATCGCTGTCCGGCCTCGCCGGTCTGGGCATGGTGACCACCGCAGGCCTGTCCGGCTGGCGCAGCTGGCTGGCGTTCAAGCACCAGCAGCTCGACCAGGCGCACGAACAGGCGCCCCCCGTGCCGTCGGCCGGCTCGCGGATCGAGATCGCCGACCTCAAGGAGCGGATCAAGAAGCTGGAAGCGATCGCGGCCGGGGTCGACCTGTAACCGCGATTCTCCCCGCACCTGAAGGTTCCAGCCGGCTGGCTGATGCGGGGGCCGGCACTACGACAGGGATGCGGGAAGGCGCCAGCATGATCGTTTGCCCTGCCCGTCCCGCCCCTGTACCGCACCGCCCATGACCAGCATCGCCGACGTCCGCGACGAATATGACTTCCTCGATCCCGACGACCGCTACCGGCTGCTGATCGACCTCGGCCGCGCCTTGGAGCCGATGCCGGACGCGCTGAAGACTGAGGCGACGCTGGTGCGGGGCTGTTCCGCCTCCGTCTGGGTCTATCCCACCGTCCGCGACGACGGCACGCTGCATTTCCTCGCCGATTCCAATGCCGCGATCACCAAGGGGATCATCGCACTGGTGCTGCTGACCGTGCAGGACCGCGCGCCCGCGCAGATCGTGGCGACCGACATCGCGGCGGAGCTGGCGCCGTTCGATCTCAGGAACCAGCTGAGCTCGAACCGGACGCAGGGCATCCCGAACATGATCGCGCTGATCCGCGAGACCGCGACCCGTTACGCCTGACCAGCGCCGCGCCCCGCTAGGGCGATCGACACTCGGCATGGCAGGCCATGCTTCGTCATCCCCGCGGAGGCGGGGATCCAGAACCCTGACGTCACGGCTCTACAGCGGCCTCCGCGCGTCTGGATTCGCGCCTCCGCGGGAATGACGGCAGGTCGGTTCCAAAGTTTGCGATGCTGAATGGCGTTTGGTTTTAGGGCGCGATCCGCAGCGCCAATGCGGTCACGTCCGAGCCTTTGGGCACGACCAGCCAACGATCCGGCGCCCGCGCGTCGATCACCGCCACCGCATCGCGCGGGCACAGCCCCAGACAGCGCGTCTCGACGACGCCGAGCGGCGCCTTGCGCCCCTTCTTCAGGCCGAGCACCTTGCGCAGCAGCTTGGCCAGCGGCGTGCGGCCCTTGCGCCCGAACCCGCCGTCGACCTTCCTGGTGCATTTGCCGCAGACCAGCACCGCGCCGTCCCAATGGGCGGCGATCTCCTTCATCGGGGGCGCCACGTCCGCCCATCCTCCGCCGCCTTGAGCACCTCATAGGCGGCCTGTACCGCCTGGAAGCGGACCGCGGCATCGGCGTCGCCGGGGCGCACGTCGGGATGATTTTCCTTGGCGAGCCGTCGCCAGGCACCCTTGACCGCCTCGAAATCCGCGTCGCTCTCCAACCCCAGCGCGTCGAGCGCATGCATCTCGTCGCGCGAGCGACTGCCGTCGCCAGGGCCACCCCAGGCATAATGGTTGGCATGGGCATAGCCGGAGGCGGTGCGGCTTTCCGACGCCTCGCGCGCCGCCGCCTCCTCTGCCGACAGGCCCTCGAAGTAATTCCAGCCGCGATTGTATTCGGCGGCATGGTCGATGCAGAAATACCAGCGATCGGGGCTGTTGGGCGATTTGGGCGCGGGACAGTCGCCCGGCTTGTCGCAGCCGTGCCGGTCGCACAGGCGAACCGTCGTCGCCTCCCGGCCGGAGCCATAGCCCCGCCAGCGTGGAAAACCCCAGTCGTTCGATCGTGTCGTGCTGCGCGCCATCTCATCTGCGACATAGGCGATCGGAGACGGCGCGCAAGCGGGACTGGCGTCTACAGGCTGAAGCGGACGCCCTTGGTCAGCGCCCCGCAGCCGAGGCTGCCGTCAGGCCGGTAGGTCTTGGAGAAACGCGCGGTGCGGATCGTATCGACGCCCGCCTTGGTGAAGACGAACGGCGGATAGGAGATGATCGCCCGCTCGTTGAGGACGCGACCGTCCGGATCGACGTCGAACTGGGTCCGCGTCCAGCCGCTCATGCCCCAGCGCTGCGCCTCCCGGGGATAGGTGCCGCCGGCATGGGCGAACTGGGGCGGCTTGTCGATCAGCGCGCATTGATTGGCGGCAAGGCCCGAAGCGGCGAAGGTGGTTCGCGCCGCTTCCAGATCGCCGCGCTCCTGCGCCAGCGATGCAAGGCGGATCAGCGCCCCGACCTTGAGCGGATCGGCCGCCGCCAGCGCCTTGTCCTGCGCCACCTGTTGCAGGATCACGTCGCGACGGTCGCGGTCGCTCTCGCGGTCGGCGAGCAGCAGCCGGAGCGCCGCGCGGGCCTGCGGATCGCTGGCATAGGGCGCCTCGCCCAGCATCGGTTCGACGATCCGGCGGAAATTGCCGCGGCGGTAGAGGTCGGCCGCGGTCGCGGTCCGCGCCTCTAGGTCGAGGTCGAGCCGCGCCGTCGCCGGGGCGCCGTTGGCGACGGCGATCGCCAGCGCCCGTCGCGCCGCCGGTCCGCGCTCGTCGCGCGGCACGACGGGATTACGGATCAGCGCGAACAGCGCCGGCAGCGTCGCCAGACTGTCGCCCCCGCTCGCCGCATCCTTCAGCGTCTGCCGCTGTGCCACGATCGCCGTCGCCGGCGAATCGGGCCGGTCGGCGAAGCTCAGCCCCTTGCCGCGTCCCCAGGCGATCAACTCGGCCTCGAGCTGGTCGTTGATCGAGGGACGTGGAAAGGCGAGGTTGCAGCGCATCTCGACCCGCGCATTGTAGCGCAGAAAGGTCGGCATCGATTTGACCTGGTCGGGGATCCACGACCATTGCCGCACCGCCTGGGCGAAGGCGAGCGCGACCTTGCCGCCGCCGGCGGCGTAGATCGGCCGCACGCCGCGTGCCGTGCCGTCGTCGGCGATCGAGAATTCGACCACCGCCATGTCGTTGGGCTTCAGCCCCTCCTCGCCGCCACAGTCTGGCGGGACCATCGCGACGCCGGGATCGATCAGGCCGATCGACTTCGCCCCGGCGCCGGTCAGCGCGACATAGCGCCGCGCCTCATCCTCGTTGCCGCCGAGCAGATAGGCGATGGCGGCATCCGAACGGACCGACACGTCGTGGAGGTCGATCATGTTCGAGTTGATCCCGCCGAACGCGCGCACGGCATCCCGGAACGTCGCCTGCGCCGCCGGTATGTCGCCGCGGTTCAGCGACAGTATCCCTTTCGCCTCGGCGATCGTGCCCAGCGCCGCGCGGTCCAGTTTCGCCGACGCGACAAGGCCGTCGAGGCGGGTCTGTGCCGCCGCCGCCGCCGCGGGATCGGTGAAGGTCGCGGTCTGCACCAGGCTCAAGGCGGCGACGATCTTGTCACGCGCGCTGTCGGCGGTGGCTCCCGCTTTCGCGAACCAGTCTGCCGCCGTCGCATAGTCCAGGCTGGTCATCGCGATCCGGCCCAGATTGAAGCTCGCCTGAAATCGGTCTGCCCGCAGCGAGGCATCGTCGGCGGGCAGGATGGCGAGCCCGGCCTGCGCGGCGGCAACCGCCTCGTCCTTGCGGTCGAGCGCGAGCAGCGCCGCACTCTTGCGGACCAGCACGATCGCACGGCTGCGCGGACGATCGCGAACCCGCTGCTCCAGCGCCTGCCAGGCGGCCAGCGCGGCGGCCGTGTCGGTGCCGGCATCGAGTGCTTCGGCGGCGTCGAAATCCTGCTGCACCGTGCGCGCGGCCTGCTGCGCCGTCGACTGCCCGGCCACCGCGATCAGCGCGGCCGCGGCCCACATCCTGTTCATGCCCGAATCTCCCCCTCTGGCGGGCCGATCGTGCCCCGCCGCAGAAGCGTTTGCCAGAGGGTCTGTAAGCCGGGTTCTGTCCCCCTCCCGTTGCCGGGAAGATAGGCGACCATTCCTCTCGGACGACGCTTGCGCGCCGTCTCCAGCAACCAACCCGGGCAGCGGGTGGGAACACACCCCGGCGCGCGTTGTCGTGCGCCATGCCGCCTCTATTCGGTCTTGCTCCCGGTGGGGTTTGCCGTGCCGCTGCCGTTACCGACCGCGCGGTGCGCTCTTGCCGCACCCTTTCACCCTTACCTGCCGTGAACGGCAGGCGGTCTGCTCTCTGTGGCACTGTCCCTGGGGTCGCCCCCGCCGGGCGTTACCCGGCACCGTCGTTCCGCGGAGCCCGGACTTTCCTCGGCGCGCATTGCTGCGCGACGCGGCCGCCCGACCCTCTGGCCCGCCCCCCTTACTCGTCCCCCTGCGGCTTGGGAAGCAGCAGCGCGAGCAGGATCATGCGGCATTCGGCATCGATCTCGCCATCGATCAGTTCGGGGCGGAACCGGCGCTGAAAGGCGATCGTCGCGGCAAGCGGATCGGTGACGTCATAGCCGAAGCGTTCGAGCGCGAGCAGGAAGCCGGCCTGCGTCCACATCGGGTCGAGCAGCTTCTGCGTCGGCCGGGGCAGCGCCAGCCGCAGTCGCGCCAGCCGCCCCCAGGGAAAGCGCTCGCCCGGATCGCGCTTGCGGGTCGGCGCGATGTCGGAATGACCGACGACGTTGCCGCGGGTGATCGCATAACGCTCCTTGATCTCCGCGACCAAGCGGATCACCGCGGCGACCTGCGGCTCCGGAAAGTCGCGATAGCCCCATTCATGGCCGGGATTGACGATCTCGATGCCGATGCTCGCCGAATTGACGTCGGTGCAGCCGCGCCAGTGCGACGCGCCGGCGTGCCAGGCGCGCTTGCTCTCGTCGACCAGGCGGAACACCGACCCGTCTTCCTCGACCAGATAATGCGCCGATACCTTCGCCGCCGGGTCGCGCAGCCGCGCCAGCGCCGAGGGCCCGTCGGGCATGCCGGTGTAATGGAGGACGATCATATCGATCGGCAGCCGTCGCTCGTCGAAGTTCGGCGAGGGCGTGTCGAATGGGGTCATGACGCCCGGTCTAGCCGAAGCCGACGCGCGGCGTAAGGGGCGTAAGAGGCGTCAGGCGGCAGAGGCGCGCGGCAGGCGCGCGGCGCGTTCGTAGAAGCCGCGCAGGCGACGGCTCGGCTCGAACGCGTCGGTCTGGCCGATCACCGTCTCGCCGGCGCCGAGCACCAGCACGCCACCCGGCCGCAGCGCGCGGGCGAAGCGGGTGAAGACGTCCGCCTTGGTCGGTGCGGACAGATAGAGCAGCACGTTGCGGCAGAGCAGCACGTCATAGGTGCCGACCGGCGGCGGATCGGTAACCAGATTGTGCCGCCGCACGGTGATCGCGCGGAGCAATTCTGGCTTCGCCGCCCAGTCGTTGCCGGCGGCATCGAACCAGCGCATCATCCGCCGGATCGGCAGCCCGCGCTGGATCTCGAACTGGGTGAACCGGCCGGTGCGGGTGCGGGTCACCGCCTGTTCCGACACGTCGGTGGCGACGATATCGGGCATCGGCTTGCCGTGATCGGCTTCACGTTCGGCGAACAGCATCGCCAGCGACAGCGGCTCCTGCCCCGACGAACAGCCGGCGCACCAGATGCGCGCACGGCGGCCCGTCGCCTCCACCGCGGCGACCGCCTCGACCACCTGGTCGAACACCGGCGCTTCGCGAAAGAAGGAGGTCTCGCCATTGACCAGCGCATCGACGATCTGGTCGGCAAGGGTCCCGTCATTGCCGTCGAGCAAGCGCGCGACGAGCTGGTCGAGCGTCGCCAGGCCGCGATCGCGCAGCAACGGCTTGAGCGCCGTGTCGATGCGCCACGAGCGATAGGCAGCGATCTGTTGCCCGGTGCGGGCCTCCAGCAGGCTGCTGACGACGTTGAGCACCGCCTGCGACACCGCGGGCGCCGGGGCGGACTGGCCCTTGCCGGGGACGGCGGGGGCGACGCTCACGGCCGCTGCCGCGCGGCGACCAGCCGGCCGATCGCATCGGGCGGCAGGATCGCATCGGCGCAGCCGCTCGCCGCCACCGCGCCGGGCATGCCCCAGACGACGGAGCTGGCCTGATCCTGTACCACCACGCATCCTCCTGCCCTGCTGACCGCGCGGGCGCCTTCCGCCCCGTCGCGTCCCATGCCGCTCAGCACCACCGCCAGCATCCGCGCACCGAACACCTCGGCGAGCGAGGCGAACATCGGATCGACCGACGGCATGCAGCCGCTCGCCACGGCATCACTCGACAGGCGGATCGCCGCGCTGCCGTCGGCCAGCGGCACGCAGCGCAGATGCGCGTCGCCCGGCGCGATGACGATACGGCCGGGCCGCAGCCGCAGCCGGTCGCTGGCGACGTCGCACGGTCGGCCGGCGAGCACCGCGAGCTGCGCAGCGAAATAGGGCATGAAGGACGCGGGCAGATGCTGCGTCACCAGGATCGGCAGGCGAAAGCAATTGGGGATGGCGCGCAGGACCTGGCTGAGCGCATGGATGCCGCCAGTCGAGGCGCCGATCGCGACGACGTCATATTCGTCGAAGCTCGGTTGCGGCGGGGTCGCCACCGGCGCCAGCGGTGCGGGGGACGGGATGGAGACGGCGGCCGGCGCTGCCGGCGCGCTGAGTCGCACGAGCTTGTCGATCAGCTGGTCGGCGAAAACGTTCATCCGCCCGCCCGCCACCGGCTTGACCAGCGTGTCGGCGGCGCCGAGCGCCAGCGCCTGGAGGGTGGTGGCAGCGCCTTCGGTCGCCTGCGACGAGACGACGAGGACGCGCGCGCCGCGGCCGGCGGCGATCAGATCGGGCAAGGCGGTCAGCCCGTCGACACCGGGCAGTTGCACGTCGAGCAGAACGAAATCGACCCGTGTGCGTGCCAGGACGTCATGGGCGCCGGCGACGGTGGCGACACTGCCGACCACGGCGAAGCGCGACGCCGCGCCGACGATGCGTTCCATCACCGCGCGGGCGACGGCCGAATCGTCGACGATCAGGATGCGCAGCGGCGCTGCGCCGTCCTCGCCTTCGACGAGCGGCATGACTGGGGAAATGGCCGGCGCCATAACGGTCGCGATCGGCGATCAGGCGATGCCGACGATCTGGAGCTTGGATTCGAGCGTGTCGCGGTCGAACGGCTTCATGACATATTCGTCGGCCCCCGCCTCGATCGCGGCGCGGATATAGGCCATGCCGTTTTCGGTGGTGCAGAAGACGACCTTGGGCCGCGTCGGGATGTCCGCCTCGCGCAGCGCGCGCAGGAAGTCCATCCCGCTCATCACCGGCATGTTCCAGTCGAGCAGGATGACGTCGGGGGCCGATGCCAGGCAGGCGTCCAGCGCCTCGCGCCCGTCGCAGGCTTCCGTCACGGTGAAGTCGAGCGTCTCGAGGATATGCCGGGCGACCTTGCGGATCACCTTGGAGTCGTCGACGACGAGACAGGTCTTCATGCGGTGGCCTTTTCGAGTACGAATCGCGTGCCGGCGTTATGGGCGGGCAAGCGTAAGTTTGGCGTTAAGACGCTGGCGTTCCGCGCCTCCGCCGGTCCGCGTGCGCTATGCGGCCAGCGCCTGATGGGGGATCAGGCACGACAGGTCGATCACCAGCATCGGTTCGCCGTCGCGCTCGACCAGGCCGGTGCCAGCCGCGGCCCAGCCGCGATCGAGCGTCAGGCCGCTGGAGAGCGGCTGCCGTTCGAAGCTGGCGACATCCTCCAGTGCGTCGACCAGAATCGCATAATGATGCCCGTCGACGCGGGTGATGACGGCACGGGTGGCACTTGCCGGCATCGGCGACAGACCGAGCGCGGTACCGGTGTCGATCACGGTGATGACACGACTGCGCAGCGCCACCAGCCCGCGTACCGAACCCGCCGCGCGCGGCACCGCGACGACCTCGGCCAGATCGACGACGGAGTCGACCTGCACGGTGTCGATCGCGACGCCACGGCCGGCGATCTGCGCGATGAGGAACAAATCCATCACTTTTCCCCCGCGGCACGTGCCAGTGCGGCGATCAACGCCGGTCGATCGTAACGGTAGATGCTGTCGCCCTCGCCGCTGCGGCTGCTGCGCAATCGGATCACCCGGCCGGGCACCGCGGACGGCGGGGCGGCCGCGTCCATCGTGACGACGATGTCGGCGCGCGCGCCGGCCGCGGCATCGGTGACGCAACTGTAGCCGGCCGCTTCGAGTGCGGGACGCAGAAACGTTTCCATCCAGCCGCCGCCCTCGCTGTACAGCCAGCAGGAGCGTTCGACCGGCGGCGCCGCCTCGAGGTCGGCGAAGAGCGACAGCGCGTCGACGATCTCGATCTGCTCGCCGCCGATGATCGCGACGCCGGCAATCGGCCCCGCCTCGACCGCGGGCGACGTGTCGCGTGGCAGCGTCACGATCTCGACCGGTTCGTGGATCGCATAGGCGATCTCGCTGTCGCCATCGGTCAGGCGCAGCACCGGCACCGTCTGCCGGGCGCCAGCCGGCGCGACAGAGTGCAAGGGCACCAAGGTGCCGCCGATCGCCAGCCGCAGTCGGCCGGCCGTGTGGCGGATCGCCTCCGCCGACACCGTTTCGACACGGTCGATCGCGGCGAGCGGCATCACCCGGCGTTGGCCGTCGAGGTCCTCGAACAGCAATGCCGCGATGCCCTGCTCTTGCTCCGCCTCCGCCACCTCTTCCTGCGCCGCAGCGCGCTGGAAGCGCAGCCCGGCGACCGCGGCCATCCCTGCGCCGTCGAGCAGCAGCATCGGCAGGCCGGAATCGGGCAGCGTCTGACCGGCATAGACGCCGGTCGCCATGACCGCCGGCGCGGCCGGCTTGACCACCAGTTCCTCGGTGTCGAGCACGGTGTCGATCGCCAGCGCATAATGGCCGTCTCGGGTCGCGACGATCGCCAGCTTGCCGCGGCCCTCGCTGCGATCGGGTAGGCCGAGCAACGCTCCCAGCGACACCATCGGCAACCGCCGGCCGCGTACCGTGGCCACCGCCGCCTCGCCGACCAGATCGATGCGCACGGCGTCGCCGGTGATGTTGAGGATCTCCTCGACCGACTGGCGCGCGATCGCGAAGCGCTGGTCGCCGGCGCCGACCACGACGGTCGACATGATCGACAGCGTCAGCGGCACGTAAATGACGATGGTCAGCCCCCGGCCGGGCTGGTTGATCAGCTCGATGCGGCCGCCGATATTTTCCAGATTGGCGCGCACCACGTCCATGCCGACGCCGCGGCCGGAGATCGACGTCACCGTGTCGCGGCTCGACAGGCCGGGATGGAAAACGAGGTCGAGCTTCGCCGTCGCGTCCATCGCGCCGATCTCGGCGGCGGTGTGGATCTGCTGCGCAATCGCCTTGGCGGCGATCCGGTCGACGTCCACGCCGCGACCGTCGTCGGCGATCTCGATCAGGATCTGGTTGCCGGACTGGCGCGCCGACACCGACAGCCGCCCCGCTTCCTTCTTGCCGAGCCGCAACCGATCGGCGGGCGCCTCCAGCCCATGGTCGACCGCATTGCGGATGATATGAACCAGAGGATCGCGCATCAGCTCGATCATCTCGCGATCGAGTTCCACCTCGGCCCCGTCGATGGTCAGCTGCACCTGCTTGCCGAGCTCGGCCGCGGTGTCGCGGACCATGCGCGGTAGCGCGGAGAACAGCGCCTCCACCTTCTGCATGCGGGTCCGGGTGACGGTATCGCGCATCTCCGCGACGGTCAGCGACAGGCGCTCCAGCGCCGCTTCGACCAGCGGATCGACCTGCTCGTCGCGCAGCCGCCGGGCGAGCTCGTTACGGGCGAGCACCATCTCCGACATGCCGCTCATCATTCGGTCGAGCAGGTCAACGTTGAGCCTGACGGAGCGATTGTTGTGGCGGGGTGCCGTCGTGTTCGACTGAAGCAGCGCGGCGGGGCGGGCATCTTCCGCCAATGCGGCGATCAGCAGATCCTCGGCCGAATCGTCGAGCGGCGCGCCCGAATCGATCGCCTCGACCAGTTCGCCGATCCGGTCGACCACCGCGAGCACGGCATTGACCAATGCGGTGTCGGGATTGCGCGTGCCGGAACGCACCGCGGCGAGCACGTCCTCGGCGGCATGGCTGAGCCGGGCGAGCCGCGGCAGATCAAGGAAACCGCAGCTTCCCTTTACCGTGTGCACGAAGCGGAAGATCGCATCCAGCCGCGCGCGATCGGTCGGATCGGCCTCCCACGCCACGATTTCGCCCGAGAGCGCTTCCAGCGTCTCGCGGGTTTCGGCGATGAATTCCTGCAGCAGGTCGTCCATGGGTCCCCGTCGGTTCGGCAAGGCTCATGGACGGCAACCGGTTAAAAGGCGGTTAGCCGTTGCCGCCGGTCAGCCGGCGTTGAACACCGCGCCGAGGATCATGACATCGTCCGCCGGCTGCGACACCTGCACCGCGCCGCCGGCCTCGGCGACGAGCGTGTGGACGAGATAGGCTGCCGCGGCACGCGGCGTCACGCCGCCCGCCTGCGCGCCCTCGGTCAACGTCGCGCGGACCTCGGCGTCGAGGACGATGCGCGGCCCTTCCATCTTCACCGCGATCTCCACCTGGCCGCCGTTTTCCTCGCCGGCAATGTCGAGCGTGCCGCCGCGAACCAGCGCCTCGTTGCCGATCAGGGCGAGATTGAGAAGCACCTTGATCGCGGTCTTCGACAGCGTCGGCGCCTCGACCAGCCAGTTGAGCGTGGCACGGCGGTTGTCGGACACCAGCGCCTCGATCGCGATCTTCGCCTCGCGTGCCTCGACCTGTTCGCCGAAGCCGCCCGCGGCGCCGAAGGCGAGGCGGAAGAACTTGAGCTTGTTGGCCGAGGTCCGCGCACTGTCGGTGAGCAATTGGAAGACCCGGGCGCGCATCTCCTCGTCGGGTTCGTCGCCGAGTAGTTCGAGCCCATTGTTGAGCGCGCCGACGGGGGAAAGCAGGTCGTGGCACAGCCGCGAACAGAGCAGGCTGGCGAAATCGACCGGGCTGACGGACATGCTGGTGCCTTTATTGGTGAGCGTGCGTGTGTGGCGGAGGCGGTGGGTCGGCGCAAGGGGTGGCCTCGACGCCGACCGGCCCAAGCGGCGCCGCGCTCCTGCGGCCGGCGCGGCGCTATGTTTTGACGCTGGCCGGGCCGGGCAGGATAGCGAGAAGCTCCGCCGCGAACCGCCCCTCCGCCGCACCGGCGTCCACCGCGCGCCATGCCTGCACCGCGCCGGCGGCGACGATCAGCCACAAGGCTCCGTCCGCCGCTGCATCCGCCGCGTCGCGCGCCGATGGCACGGCGCTGCCGCTGGGGTGGGAATGGTAATGACCGATCACCGCCGCCCCCCCTGCCCGCGCCGCCCGATGGGCGGCGATCAGCGCAGCCGGGTCGATCTCGAAATGGCGCGTCGGATCGGCGGCGACGTTGGCGCAGGGCTGGACCTGCTCGACATGGTCGCCATGGCCGAGCAACAGGCCGCAGACCTCGCGACCCGGCGTCGCCGCCGCATGCGTCAGGATCCGGTCGAGCAGGTCGCTTGCAATATCCGCCATCGTCCCCACATCCTAGGACAATGGACCGGGGGGTTTCCATCATTGAAGCGACGATTCAGCCGGCGGCGGATGGCTGGCGGCTCGATCGCGCGCTCGCCGATGCGGTGCCGACCCTGTCGCGCGAGCGGCTGAAGGTGCTGATCAACGCCGGTGCGGTGTCGCAGGGCGACGCGCTCGCCCGCGATCCGGCCAAGCGCGCCGCCGCGGGCGAGCGCTTCGCCGTCGCCGTGCCCAATCCGACGCCCGCCCATAACGAGGCGCAGGATATCCCGCTCGTCGTCGCCTATGAGGACGAGCATCTGATCGTCGTCGACAAGCCGGCGGGGCTGGTCGTCCACCCCGCGGCGGGCAATCTCGACGGGACGCTGGTCAACGCCTTGCTCCACCATTGCCACGGCAGCCTGTCGGGGATCGGCGGGGTCGCGCGGCCGGGGATCGTCCACCGCATCGACAAGGACACCAGCGGGCTGATGGTCGCCGCCAAGACCGACCGCGCGCACGAGGGGCTGGCGCGTCAGTTCCACGACCACAGCATCGACCGCCGCTATCGCGCGATCACCGGCGGCATCCCGCGGCCGCCAGTGGGGACGGTCGACGCGCCGCTCGCCCGCTCGCCGGCCAATCGCAAGAAGATTGCGATCCAGGCGCACGGCAAGCGCGCGGTGACGCATTACACGACGATCCAGCCGCTGCACGACGCGGCGCTGGTGGAATGCCGGCTGGAGACGGGCCGCACGCATCAGGTGCGCGTCCACATGGCCTCGATCGGGCACGCCTTGCTGGGTGATCCGGTCTATGGTAGAACAAAAGGTGCTCAGAAAGCGCTACTCGAAACCTTGGGTTTCCGCCGCCAGGCCTTGCACGCGGCCCACCTGGGGTTCATCCACCCGATCCGGGGCGAACCCCTGGCCTTCGAGAGCGCAATGCCTGCAGATATGCAGGAACTGTTCACCGAGCTTCACGTATAGGTTCGCGTCCTCCGTTGCCGCAGTGCGGGACGGGCGACCCCAGGAAAGGGAGATGACGATCATGGCAGCCCGCAGCAACGTCCCGGCGACGATTCCTGCCCTCGGCGGCGAGCAGAGCCTCAACCGCTACCTCGCCGAGATCAAGAAATTCCCCATCCTGGCGCCCGAGCAGGAATATATGCTCGCCAAGCGGTTCCAGGAGCATGGCGATCCGGAGGCGGCGGCGCAGCTCGTCACCAGCCATCTGCGCCTCGTCGCCAAGATCGCAATGGGCTATCGCGGCTATGGCCTGCCGACGTCGGAGCTGATCTCCGAAGGCAACATCGGCCTGATGCAGGGCGTCAAGAAGTTCGAGCCCGACCGCGGCTTCCGCCTCGCCACCTATGCGATGTGGTGGATCCGCGCCTCGATCCAGGAATATATCCTGCGCTCGTGGTCGCTTGTGAAGATGGGTACCACGGCGGCACAGAAGAAGCTGTTCTTCAACCTGCGGCGGATGAAGTCCAAGCTCGACGCGTTCGAGGACGGCGACCTGAAGCCGGAGGACGTCACCAAGATCGCCACCGACCTCGGCGTCAACGAGGACGAGGTGATCAGCATGAATCGCCGCATGGCGATGGGCGGCGACACGTCGCTCAACGTCTCCATGCGCGAGGACGGCGAGGGTCAGTGGCAGGATTGGCTGGCGGATGACGGCCCCTTGCAGGACCAGGTCGTCGCCGAGGCGCAGGAAGCAGACGTCCGCCACGACATGCTGGTGTCGGCGATGGACGATCTCAACGATCGCGAGAAGCACATCCTGACCGAGCGTCGCCTGACCGACGACCCCAAGACGCTCGAGGAACTGAGCCAGGTCTATGGCGTGTCGCGCGAGCGCGTCCGCCAGATCGAGGTCCGCGCCTTCGAGAAGCTGCAGAAGGCGATGATGCGCATCGCCGGCGAGAAGCGACTGCTGGCCGCGGCCTGACGCCGTGCGCACCGTCGTCATCGGCGGCGGTGCAGCCGGGATCGCGGCGGCGCGGCGGCTGCATGACGCAGGGGCCGAGGTGTTGCTGGTCGAGGCGAGCGGACAGCTCGGCGGCCGCGCACGCACCTGGTCACTGCGGCTGCCGGATTGGTCGCGGGGAGGTGAGGGCCGGAACGGTGCCGACACCACCATCCCCGTCGATGCCGGCTGCGGCTGGCTCCATTCCGCCGGCCGCAATCCGTGGACGCGGATCGCCGAACGCGACGGCTTCACCGTCGACCGCTCCTCGCCCAACTGGGGCAGGCAATGGCGCGATCTCGGCTTTCCGGCCGACGAGCAGCGCGCCTTCCGCACCGCCTGGGATCGTTGGGACGAGGCGGCGCACGACGCGCTCGACGGCCCCGACCGGCCGCTGTCCGCCTTCATCGCCGACGACGATCCCTGGCGACCGATGCTCGACGCCATCTCGGGCTATGCCAATGGTGCGCCGCTCGACGCGGTGTCGCTGCACGACTGGGCCGCCTATGAGGATGCCGCCACCGACGACAATTGGGCGCTGCCCGCCGGCTATGGCACATTGGTCGTCCACCATGCCGGGCCGGTCCCGGTCCGGCTGAACACGCCGGTGACCCGCATCAATCATCGCAACCGTATCATCCGGCTCGACACGCCGGCCGGGCCGATCGAGGCCGATCGCGTCATCCTGGCGCTGCCGACCACCGCCTATGCCGACATCGTCTTCGATCCGCCCTTGCCCGACAAGCAACAGGCAGCGGCCGACCTACCGCTCGGTCTCGCCGACAAGGTGTTCATCGCCGTCGACGGGCCCGAATGGCCGGCGCACGGCCATCTGACCGGCAATCCGCACCGCGCCTGCACCGCCAGCCACCGCCTTTCCCCCTTCGGCCGGCCGATCGTCGAAAGCTTCTTCGGCGGCAGCTGCGCGGGGGCTATGCGCACGCCGCAAGACGCCACCGCCTTCGCGCTGGACGAACTGGTGACGCTGCTCGGCAGCGACTGGCGGCACCGCCTGCGCCCGTTGGCCGCCACCCACTGGCGCACCGAACCCTTCATCCGCGGCAGCTACAGCCATGCCAAGGTCGGCCGGGCGGACGCACGAGCGCGCCTTGCCGCGCCGGTCGACGATCGCCTGTTCTTCGCCGGCGAAGCCTGTTCGCCGCATGATTTCTCCACCGCTCACGGCGCCTATGCAACCGGCATCGCGGCCGCCGACGCGGTGCGTGCCAGCGGCTGACCGCTTGCCGTCCGCCGCGCCAGGCGGCAGAGGTACGGCCGTCATGGGCCGCATCCTCCGCATCCTCGCCAAGGCCGCGCTGGTCTTCGTCCTCGTCTCGCTGCTGTTCGTCGGCGCCTATCGCTTCGTGCCGGTGCCCTTCACCTGGACGATGCTGGGCGACGTGATCGCCGGCCATGGCGTCACCAAGCGCTGGATGTCGCTGGACGCGATGGACCCGGACATGGCGCGCGCGGCGATCGCCGGCGAGGATGCACGCTTCTGCGAACACCACGGCTTCGACTGGAAGGGCATCGCCAGCGCCGCCTACAGCAACGCGCAGGGCAAGCGGCTGCGCGGCGGATCGACGATCAGCCAGCAGACCGCCAAGAACGTCTTCCTGTTCCAGGGCGGTGGCTATCTGCGCAAGGCGGCGGAGGCCTATTTCACCGTGCTGATCGAAGCGTTGTGGGGCAAGCGCCGGATCATGGAAGTCTATCTCAACGTCGCGGAGACGGGGATCGGCACCTATGGCGCCGACGCCGCCGCGATCCGCTATTTCAATCATGACGCGACGCATCTGTCGCCGACCGAGGCGGGCCGGATCGCCGCGGTGCTGCCGCTGCCCAAGAAGCGCGCGGCGATCGACCCGCACGGCTTCGTTCGCCGCCACGGCAATGCGCTGGCCCGCTATGTCGGCGTCGTGCGGCGCAGCGGACTCGACTCCTGCCTGCGGAAATAGGCCCGCCGTCCGACCGTCGTCACCCGCGCGATGCTCCACCGCCATGGCGATGGAACCCCGCGGTCACCCGTGAAGCACCACCGTCATCCCGCAGACCCCGACCGTCCTCCCAGCCGGCCTCCACCGTGATCCCCGCGAAGGCGGGGATCCAGACGCGCGGAGCAAGCGGCTCCATCGCCACGGCAGCCTCTCTGGATTCCCGCATTCGCAGGAATGACGACACAATGGCGCGGGCGTCAGGATCATGTCCCTCCCCTCCCGTGAGCAGGAGGGGAAACAACATCACTTGTTGGCGTCGATCGCGCCACCGGCCTTGTCGGCGGTCTTCTCGACGCTCTTCGCGGCCGAAGTGATCGCGTTGTTCTTGGCGCTCTCACTGCCCTGGTGGACGAACAGGAAATAGCCGCCGATCAGCACCGCGATCAGCAGGACGATCGCGATGGCGGTGCCACCGCCGCCGCGGCGCTCGATCACCGTGGTATGCGTGGTCGGGGTCTCGACGATCCGTTCTTCGGCCATAATGCGTGTCCTCTCCAATCAATCGATGAAGCGGCCAACGCCGAACGGTGCGAAACCGTTCCGTCCGCGCAACGGCTCTCGCCGCTGGTCAGAACGGCAATTTGAAGCCCGGCGGCAGCGGCAAACCGCTGGTCATCTTCGACATTTCCGCGCCGCTCGCCGCGTCGGCCTTGGCGCGGGCGTCGTTGAACGCCGCCGCCAGCAGATCCTCGAGCATCTGCTTTTCGGACACGTCGATCAGCGAATCGTCGATCGCGATGTTGATGATCCGGCCCTTGGCGCTCGCCTTGACCTTGACCAGGCCACCGCCGGCGACGCCCTCCACCTCGATCGTGTCGAGCTGGTCCTGCGCCTTCTGCAACTCGCTCTGCACGTTCTGCGCCATGGCGAGGATTTCGTCGAGATTCTTCATGCGATGCTCCGTTGTCCCGGCCAGCTTTCCAGTTCCGCCTCCGGAAAGGCGGCGAGTGCCGCCCTGACCAGCGGCGTTTCCATTATCGCCTGGCGCGTGGCTTCCTGTTCGGCCTTGTCCTTCTCGCGCAAGGTAGGCGCGCCGGGCGCATCCTCCAAGCCGATCTTCCACGTCTGGCCGGTCGTGCGCTTCAACGCGTCGGCGACGTCGCGCAACGTGTCCGCCGACATCGGCCGCGATCCGCTCAGCACCAGCTCGGGCGGCGCATAGCGGACGACGCGCGCGCCGTTGGTCAGCTGCGCGGCGACCGCATGATTGCCCTTGTCCGCGAGCATCTCGACCAGCCCGGCGAAATCCTCCGGCACGCCCGGCTTGTCGGGTACCGCCGCGACTGGCGCAGCGGCCGGTCCGGGCCCCGTCGGCGCGCTACCGCCGAGCGCGGGCGCGGCGACCTTGCCGCTGGCGATCTGCCGCGCCAGTTCGCCGGGATCGGGCAGGCTGGATGCGTGAATCGCGCGCAGCAGCGCCATCTCCGCCGCCTCGATCGGCAGCGCGGCCTTGGCGACCTCGTCATGGCCCTTCAGGAACAATTGCCACAGCCGGTGCAGCGCCGGGAAGGACAGGCTCGCCGCCCAGTCCGCGCGGGCGCGGCGCTCCTCGACCGGCTGCGCCGAATCCTCCGGCGTGCCGACCTTGGCCAGGGTGATGCCGTGCACCGATTCGAGCAGCGCGCGCAGCACCGCAACCGGATCGACGCCATAATCGTATTGGCGGCGCAGGCTGGCCAGCGCGCCCGGCCCGTCCCCGGCGAGGATCAGCGCCAGCAGGTCGCGCACCGCACCGCGATCGGACAGGCCGAGCATCTGCCGCACCGCGTCGGCGCCGACCGCCCCGCCCTCCAGTCCGGCATGGGCGATCGCCTGGTCGAGGATCGACAGGCCGTCGCGCGCCGACCCTTCCGCCGCGCGGGCGATCAGCATCAGCGCCTCGGCCTCCGCCTCGACGCCCTCCTGGCGGCAGACGAAGGCGAAATGCTCGGCCAGCTGTTCGGCGGAGATGCGCCGCAGGTCGAACCGCTGGCAGCGCGACAGCACGGTGATCGGCACCTTGTTCACCTCGGTCGTGGCGAACAGGAACTTCACATGGGCGGGCGGCTCCTCCAGCGTCTTCAACAGCGCGTTGAAGGCGTTCTTGGAGAGCATGTGGACCTCGTCCACGATATAGATCTTGTAGCGCGCCGACACCGCCGCATAGCGCGCCGCGTCGATGATCTCGCGGACGTCGTCGACGCCGGTATGGCTGGCGGCGTCCATCTCGATCACATCGATATGGCGCCCCTCCGCGATCGCCCGGCACGGCTCGCATTGCCCGCACGGATCGATCGTCGGGCCGCCCTGCCCGTCCGCGCCGATGCAGTTTAGCGCCTTGGCGATCAGCCGCGCGGTCGACGTCTTGCCGACCCCGCGCACGCCGGTCATCAGAAAGGCATGCGCCAGTCGGCCGCGCCGGATCGCATTTCCCAGCGTCGTCACCATCGCGTCCTGGCCGAGCAGCTCGCGGAACGTCTGCGGCCGGTATTTGCGCGCCAGCACGCGATAGGGGCTCGCCTGGCCCTGGGGCTGCGGCGGCTCGCCGAGATCGAAGGAGTCGGACATTGGAGGATAGATAGGGGGAACGGACCGGGAATGGTAGCGGGGCTGATCGCAGCATAGCGCATCGATCGCCGGCACCTGCGGGATCGCATCACCCTTTGGCGCGGCGCGCGCTTAGCTTTTCAGAGAAGAAGAAGCGCGATCCCGATCAACGGCGTCGCATCGAACGATGCCCTGTGGCGCGCTTCGTGTAGCGACCACGGCTGCTGGCGTGGTGGGAGCCGGAACGACCCGCGGCGAAATCGTTGCGGCTGCTTCCTTCCGGATCTGACCGGGTTGGCGACGACCACGTCCGCCCGACTCCCGCGCGCCATATGGCGGGGTCGGGCGGCGGGATCAAGGGCCTAGCGCGCCGGCATCAATAGCGGACGATGCGGCAGACGCGGGCGCGATGGTGGTGGCGCCACTGCGTCTCGCAGACGCGGCGCGAGCGTGCATGATGGCGCCAGCGCGGCCCGTCGTTATGCCAGCGCCGCTCGTCATGGCGCACGACGGTGCGCTCGGTGACGACGGTACGCTGCGCGGCGGCGGGGGTGGCGGCGAATGGGGTGATCCCCGCCACGGCGACGGCCGCGGCGGTCAGCCAATGGGTCAATGTCATCGGTCTTCTCCTATGCGGTGACGATCAACGATAGACACGGAAGCAGCGGCGCTCCGGCCCGTACCAGCCGCGCTCGATGCGGCAGACGACCCGCGACCGACCGTAATACGGCCGGCCATAGCCATAGCCGTAGCCGCGATCCCAGCCGCGGCCGCGATCTCCGCGATCCCAGCCGCGATCACCACGATCCCAGCCGTGGTGACGGCCATTGTCGTGCCAGCCGCGATCGTAGCGGTCGCCCCAGCGCTGTGCCTCGGCGGGGGTCGCGACGGCGGTCAATGTACCGACGGCCAGCGCACCGGCCCCGAGCATTGCGATCAGCTTCATGACGGATACTCCTCTCACTGACCCGGAAAACTCCGGATATGTGAAGAGGATGCACCTGCTGCGATGCACGCGTCCTGAACCCGCCGTTGTCGAAATGTCAGGATGACTGACAGTGGCGATCAGGCAGGAATGCGCACCGTCAGTCCGTCCAGCCCCGCCCCGAGCACGATCTGGCAGGCGAGCCGACTGGTCGCGCGTGCGTCGGGCGCAAGGTCGAGCAGATCCTCTTCCTCCGCGCTCGCCGGCGGCAGCCGCGCGAAGTCCGCCGGGTCGACGACGACGTGGCAGGTCGCGCAGGCCATGTCGCCGTTGCACGTCCCCTCCAACGGCGCGCCGGCCGCCTGCGCGACATCGAGCAGGCGCGCGCCGTCCGCCGCCGGCACCTCGCGGACGCTGCCGTCGGCGGCGACGAGGCGGATGCGGATCATGCCAGCCCCTGCCGTGCCGCGGCGGCGACGATCGCGTCGAGCCCGGCGAGCAGTTCGTCCGCCGTGGTATAGCGGCCGAAGCCGATCCGGATGCTCGAGCGCGCCTCACCGTCGCTCAGCCCGATGGCACGGAGCACGTGGCTCGGCCGCCCCGAACCGCTCGCGCAGGCGGAGCCGGCGGAAAAGGCGACGTCGCGGCATTCGCTCATCAACCGCGCCACATCCAGTCCATTGCGGCGCACGTTGAGATTGCCGCGATAGCGCTGCGTCACCGAACCGTTGATCGTCCAGCCGTCGAGCCGTTCCACCGCCCGCGCCCACAGCCGCGCGACGTGATCGGCGTCCTCCGCCGCGATCAGCGTCGCCGCCGCGCCGAAGCCGGCGCAGAGCGCGGGGGACAGCGTTCCCGACCGCCCCGCCCGCTCCTGCCCGCCGCCATGCAGCAGCGGCTCGAGGGACAGGCCGTCGCGCATCCACAAGGCGCCGATGCCTTTCGGGCCGTGCAGCTTGTGCGCCGACATCGCCATCAGGTCACAGTCGGCGGGCAAGGCGACCCGGCCGTAGCCCTGCACCGCGTCGCACAGCATCACCGCGCCCGCCGCCTGCGCCAGCGCCGCGATCGCCGCAACCGGCTGGATCACGCCGATCTCGTTGTTGACCAGCATCGCCGCGACCAGGCCGGTGCCGGGCCGGATCGCCGCCGCCGCCCGGTCGAGGTCGACCAGCCCGTCGCGCCCCACCGGCAGCACGACCACCGCCCGCCCCCGTCGCGCCTCGGCGGCGACGGTGTCGAGCACCGCGGCATGTTCGGTGGCCAGCGTCACGATCGGCCCCGTCGTGCCCTTGATCGCCCAGTTCAGCGCCTCGGTCGCGCCACTGGTGAAGCTCGGCGCCCCCCCGGCCGGCATCGCCGCGGCGATGCGGTCGCGCGCCACCTCCACCGCCGCCTTCGCCTGCCGCCCGGCACGATGCGCCGCATGCGGATTGGCGTGCTGCGTCTCCAGCCACGGCAGCATCGCCGCCAGCGCCTCGGGCGCGAGCGGTGTCGTCGCCTGATAATCGAGGTAGATCATGCCGCGAACCGCCGCGTCGCCTTGGCCATCGTCCGCCAGGCGGCGATGAAGGCGTCGACCTCCGCCGCGCCGGTCGTCCGCCCGAAGCTGACCCGGATCACCTCGCGCCCCGCCGCCTCGTCCCAGCCCATCGCGGCGAGGACGTGGCTTGGCTTCATGCTGCCGCTTGAACAGGCGCTGCCGGCGGAGACGGCGAAGCCCGCCGCGTCGAGCCGGATCAGCTGCACCGCCGCGGCGACGCCGGGCAGCCGGTACGATCCGATCGCCGGATGGCGCGGCGCGCCGTCGGCGACGATCTCGCCGCCGGAGCGGCGGATCGCATCGTCCAGCCGGGCGCGCAGGCTCGCATGATCCGGCTCCGGCTGCGTCAACGCCGCCGCATAGGCGAGCACGCCGGGCAGATTCTCGGTCCCCGGCCGATAGCCGCGCTCCTGCCCGCCGCTCGGCACCAGCATGGCAAGGTCGCGCACCAGCAGCGCGCCGACGCCCGGCGGCCCGCCGCGCTTGTGCGCCGACAGCGCGATCAGATCGGCGTGGTCGGCGAGTTCGGCCGACGCCGGCATCTGCGCGGCGTCGACCAGCAGCCAGCCGCCCGCCGCGTGCACGACGCGGGCGATGGCGGCGAGCGGCTGGCGCACCCCCGTCTCGCTGTTCGCCCATTGCACGCAGACCAGCGCGCGCCCCTCGTCCGCCGCCAGCATCGCGGCGAGCGCCTCGGCATCGACCAGCCCGCATGCGTCGACCGGCGCCACCGCCGCCTCGGCGCCGGCGCGCATCACCGCATCATGCTCGACCGCGGTGATGATCCGCCGCAGCGCGGTCGTCCGGCGCAGCGCCAGCCCCAGCGATTCGCTCGCCCCGCTGGTCAGCAGCACCTCGCCGCGCCAGCCATGCGCCGCGCCGATCGCGCCGCGCGCCTCCTCCAGCGCCGCGCGGGCGGCGCGCCCCTCGGCATGCGGCGACGACGGATTTGCCCACAGCGCCAGCCCGCGTGCGAAGGCGTCGCGCGCCGCCGCGGTCATCGGGGTGGTCGCGGCATGATCCAGATAGATACGGTCGGCGGACGGGCTCAAGGGCGGTTCCAATTGCGTGACGGGCGTCGCCGCCTATATAGCGCGCCATTCCCGTCGCTCCACCGAGCGTGTTTTCCCGATACGGCGCGAGGCCCCCACCCCATGCCCGAAGTGATCTTTCCCGGCCCCGAGGGGCGTCTCGAAGGGCGTTTCGCCCCCGTTGGCCGCCCGCGCGCGCCCGTCGCGATGATCCTCCACCCGCATCCCAATGCGGGCGGCACGATGAACAACCGCATCGTCCAGGAACTGTACAAGACGTTCCAGCGCCGCGGCTTCGCCACGCTGCGCTTCAACTTCCGCGGCGTCGGCAAGAGCCAGGGCGTGTTCGACAACGGCGTCGGCGAACTGTCCGACGCGGCGAGCGCGCTCGACTGGGTGCAGAGCTTCCATCCGGAGGCGTCGACCACCTGGATCGCCGGCTTTGGCTTCGGCGCCTGGATCGGCATGCAGCTGCTGATGCGCCGGCCGGAGATCCGCGGCTTCATCTCGATCGCGCCGCCGGCGAACATGTTCGACTTCAGCTTTCTCGCCCCCTGTCCGTCGTCGGGCATCATCATCCAGGGCGAGAATGACGAGGTGGCGACGCCCGGCGCGACGCAGAAGCTCGTCGACAAGCTGCGTACGCAGAAGCACATCACCATCCACCACGACGTGATCCCCAAGGCGAACCACTTCTTCGAGCATGAGATGCCCGAGCTGATGGGGTCGGTGGACCGCTATCTCGACATGCGCCTCGATCCGAATTCGCCGATCCGGTGACGAATGCGACAGCGGGATAGCGGCGCTATCCCGCTGCGACGATAGCAATGCGCCACCGCCACTATGGCAGAGGCGGATCGGCGGAGTGACGGCGCGTGCCGGCGCCGTCAGTCGCCGGTCACCTGCCCGTCGACATCCGGCAGATTGGCCGCGATCCGCTCGTTCTGCGCCGCCTCGATCATCGCGATCACGTCTTGGAGGAGCCGGCGCGGCTGCGTCGCCTTGCCGTTCTCGTCGTCGAGATCCGCGTTGAAACGATCCTTGGCCTGTCCGGCGAGCGCGAGGAGCTCGGCATGCCGGGCGTCGCCCAGCTTGTCGCGCACATTGTCCAGACCGCGGACCAAGCAATCGAACACCCCGTCCGTCACGCTGATCCCGTGCTAGCCGGACGTCATATCGAAGCGTGGTGGCTCCAACAGCATCCAGTATATATAATTGACAACTTCGCTGAGATGCTCGCCGGGATAACCATCGTATTTGCCATCTGGTGAATCGTAATAGCTCATCGCATATGTCTTGGTCGCGTGATGACATAGGAATCACCGAGCACCCTGGGTCGAGTGATGGCGACATATTGCGGCTTGCTGTCAGACATGAAGAAGCGGTGCACCTGTAGATCCTGCGCCGTCTTTTTCCGGGTCGATATATCGATCATGATGTTGCCGATCATATAGCCCGGTACGGTACGAGTGTTTCGAGCAAGAGATCGCCGATCTGATGGGGTTGGTGGATCGCTATCTTGGCGTACGCCACGATCCGAATTGGGCGACCCGATGACGAGCCCGACAGCGGGAGAGCGGCGCTATCCCACTGTTATTCCATCGCAGCGGCCGTGATCGCTCGGCGCGCCGGCCCGCGACGGTCGCACCGGGGCGTCAGTCGCCGGTCACCTCCCCGTCCACATCGGGCAAATTGGCGGCGATCCGTTCGGCCTGCACGGCCTCGATTTTCGTGATCATGTCGTGGATGATCCATCGTGCCTGCGTCGCCTTGCCGTTCTCGTCGTCGAGATCCGCGTTGAACAGATCCTTGGCCTGTCCGGCGAGCGCGACGAGTTCGGCATGCCGGGCGTCGCCGAGCTTGTCGCGCACATTGTCCAGACCGCGGACCAAGCAATCGAACACCCCGTCCGTCACGCTGATCCCCTGCCAGCCGGACACTTGATCAAAGCGAGGCCGCGCCAGGATGATCCCATAAAGGTCATCGACCACCTCACTGAGGTGCTCTCCGGGAAAACCATCGTATTTGCCATCTGGTGAATCGTAGTAGCTCATCGAAGCCCCTCTGGTCGAGTGCTGATATAAGACCCACCAAGCTGCGTAGGTCTGATAATCGCGACATAGTGTGGCTTGCTGTCAGACATGAAGAAGCGTTGCACCTGTGAATCCCGCGCCGTCTTTCTCCGGGTTGATATGTCGGTCATGATGTTGCCGACCATATAGTCCGGTACGGTACGAGTCCCATCGCGCGAATTGGGTGCATACCTATTGATCTTCACATTGCCGGGCAGAGCGGATTTGATGCCGAGTTGACGAAATACCTGACGCATTTGACCGCGAGTTTCCCGATCGACATAATTGCCCAAGTCCACCTGCGACGATGCGGTCGACTTCAGCGTGCCGTGCCTCTGATGCGCAAGCCCATGCTCATAAGCGATGTTTACCTTCCGTTGGATGCGATCGATGGTTTCAACCTGCAGCGGTTGGAAATTTCCAGTTTTGGCGGCGAGGTCTCGCGCCCGTACGAGCTTAAGGTTAGACAGGTGATCCCTCAGCCGGTCGAGCCGGGCCATTTTGGATGCCAACGACGGCATCGGGTCCAGCGTGTCGTCCCGGTAGTGAGGCTCGATCTTGCGAATGTCCTCCAACGTTTTCCGAGTCATGCCGTCATAGAGCGCGTCCTGCAGCGCCACGCTCCCCTCCGTGAATCCAAATCCATGATCGGCCGCAGCGACGATACTGCCGCCTGGTGCCCCCGATAGACCCGGAAACACTTGCTCCAACGTCATCGGGTCCTGGAAGGCGCGGCTGTTGCCGCCCCGCCCCGCCCGACTTTCCTCTTCGCCCGGACTGACCCCCAGCGCCTCCTGGCGCCGGAATTGCTCCTTCAGCCTGGCGAGCTGATCGAGGCCACCCATGTCGCGCGGCGACGCGGCGCCGCCCGGCCCAGACGTGAACCGCCCGTCGCGGGGATCGTGATATGGGTTGAACTTCCGCTCGGTGCCGTCACTCGAGCGCCAGACCGGCAGGCGCCCGGTCCTCAGCCAGTGGGAAAATGCCTGTCGATGCTGCTGTGCCGAAGTCTCCATCCTGCCGCCCCATCTCTGTGAGGCGAGAACATATCAGCAACATTTTCCTACATTGCAAAGCAAAATCGACAACGCCTTGCGGTGGAAAGACAAAAGTTCGGCTTCCAACGCAAACGCATTAGTGTTTTACGATTTTTCCTACGGATCATGCTCAGTCGTAACGAACCCACATCAGCGCAGGACTTCATCAACCGGTGCAATTCTGCAAATACGTACAACGGCTTATCGGATTTAATCGGTATTCGTGACCGATTCGGCCGATCTACTCTGTCCTACAAGCCTGCCCCACGCTATGGTCGCGCCGGCACCGCCATCGCTCTTTCTCAGTCGTGAATGCACGGCCGCATGCGCTCGGTGCGACCTTTGAGACTTTCTAGACGTTCCAGCGCCGCTCGGCGGCATCGATCCCTGCCGGGCGACGGCCCGTTCGTGCGACCTTTGAGACTTTCCAGCCGGGCCGCCCGACCACGCGCCTCGAACATCCTGCGTCGGCCGCCGATCACGGCCGCACCGCCGCCGCGGTCGCGCCGCTTTCTACATCTGCCAGATCAATACGTTGCCCAGCAGCACCGCCGCCATAACGAGCAGCAGCAGCGCCTTCTTGCGATCCCGACCCCGCGCCCACAGCGCGCCGCCGCCGATCAGACAGGCGAAACAGCCGAGCATGGCGATCGCTGGCGCGGCGTGAGCGATGGTGGCAAGCGGGCCGGTCATGCCACTAGCCCCCGCACCGGCGCGGGATCGACCGGTGCCGCCGCCGGCGCCGCGATCGCCCGGGCATAGGCGTCGATGTCGACATTGCCGCCCGACAGGATGACGAGCAGCCCCGACACCGGTGCCACCTTGCCGGAGAGCAGGGCGGCCAGCGCGACCGCGCCGCCCGGCTCGACGACCAGCCGCAGATGCTCCGCCGCCCAGCGCTGCGCCGTCCGCACCTCCGCCTCGCTGACCGCCAGGCCGCGCGCGTCGCGCCGCGACAGCACGTCGAAGGTCAGCGGCGAAACGCGTTGCGTCTGCAGCGAGTCGCAGGCGGTCGGCGGCGGGTTGGGGCCGACCGGTTCGATCCAGCTCGCCTCCAGGCTGCGGCGCATGTCGTCCCAGCCCTCCGGTTCGACGACGGTGATCGCCGCTTCGGGCAGCGCCAGCGCGATCCCGGCCGCCAGCCCGCCGCCGCCACAGGGAACGACGACCTCCGCCGGCGCGCCGAGCCCCGCCGCCGTCATCTGTGCCGCCGCCTCGATGCCGGCGCTGCCCTGACCTTCGATGATCCACGGGTCGTCGAAGCTCGGCACCAAGGTGGCGCCGCGCGCCTCCGCCAGCTGTGCCGCGATCCGCTCGCGCGATTCGGTCGCCCGGTCGTAGCGGACCACCTCGGCGCCCAGCGCCAGCGTGCCGTTGAGCTTCGCCGCGGGCGCATCGGCGGGCATGACGATCGTCGCCGGCATGCCGAGTCGCTTCGCTGCCCAGGCGATCCCTTGCGCATGATTGCCGCTGGAGAAGGCGACGACGCCCCGACGGCGCGATTCCTCGTTCAAGGCGGTCAACCGATGCCAGGCGCCGCGGATTTTGAACGCGCCGATCGGCTGCAGCGACTCCGCCTTGAAGGTGACGCGCATCCCCTTGATTTCGAACGTAAATAACGGTGTCGGCGGAAGAATCCGGGCGACCTTTTCAGCGGCATCGCGCACCCCTGCCCGTGTCGGTTGTCGCAAAATCGTCACTTTTCGTCCTTTCGCGCCCCAACCTACTTTACACGGGCAAACATCGTCCCTAACTCGCGCCTCCGCTGCCCCATGGGACTTCCAACCGCAAGGCAGCTTTTGTCGTCGTCATGCCGCAAGGCAATTGGAGGTCCCTTGAGTTGCACCAGCATCATCGCGCGCTGGGGCTAGCGCCCCTCTCGACCGCCGGCTCCCCCGTTTTCGGAGGCGGCATCGACATCGCCAAGGCTAAGCCGGTCGAACCGGTGACGCTGATCCGTCCGCATGCCGCGGCACGGGCCGCCCGCTTCTTTTCGGAGAAGTTTCCGGGCAAGGCCATGTATGCGGTCAAGGCGAACCCGGATCCGGCTTTGATCCGGACGCTGTACGCCAACGGCATCACCACCTTCGACGTCGCGTCGATCGCCGAGGTACGCCTCGTCGCGCGCACCGTCCCCGGCGCCGGCCTGTGCTTCATGCACCCGGTCAAGGCCGAGGAAGCGATCCGCGAGGCGTATTTCGACCATGGCGTCCGCACCTTCAGCCTCGACTCGATCGAGGAGCTGGAGAAGATCGTCCGCGCCACCACCGGCGACGCCGGCGAGGTCGCGACCGACCTGACGCTGTGCGTGCGGCTGCGCGTGTCGTCGGAGCATTCCGCGCTGTCGCTCGGCGCCAAGTTCGGCGTCGGCCCGGACGAGGCGAAGGAGCTGCTGATCCGCACCCGCCAGGTGGCGGACGCGCTCGGCATCTGCTTCCACGTCGGCAGCCAGGCGATGACGCCGGAAGCCTATGCCAATGCGATGGAGCGCGTCCGCGCCGCGATCGTGCTGGCGGCGGTCACCGTCGACGTGATCGACGTCGGTGGCGGCTTCCCGTCGGTCTATCCGGGCATGACCCCGCCGCCGCTGGAACGCTATTTCGAGACGATCCACCGCGCCTTCGAAAGCCTGCCAATCAGCTATTCGGCGGAATTGTGGGCGGAGCCGGGCCGGGCCTTGTCGGCCGAGTATAGTTCGGTCGTGGTGCGCGTCGAGCGTCGCCGCGGCAACGAGCTGTACATCAACGACGGCGCCTACGGTTCGCTGTTCGATGCCGCGCATATCGGCTGGACCTATCCGGTGGCGCTGCTGCGCGAGCCGCAGTCGACGGTGCGCGATCATCCGTTCAGCTTCTGGGGCCCGACCTGCGACGACCTCGACCGGATGGAGGGGCCGTTCCCGCTTCCCGCCGACGTCGGCACCGGCGACTTCATCGAGGTCGGTATGCTCGGCGCCTATGGCGCGGCGATGCGCACCGCCTTCAACGGCTTCGGCACCGGCGAGACGGTCACCGTTTCGGACGAGCCGATGCACTCGATGTACACGGGCGAGCAGCCGGCGGTTCAGCCGAACGTCGTCAAGCTGTAACGACGTCCCTCTAGTTCAACCTCTTCCCCTTCCCGCCTGACGGCGGGAGGGGGCCGTTTGGGTTTCCGCGTCCCCATCAACGACGGCGGGTCTTGGAACAGGCAAAGGCCAGTCATGACCGATTCTCTCACCAAAACCGCCAGCGCCAACGCGCCGATCAACGACACCCGCAAGGCCGAACTGCTGTCGAAGCAGGTCAAGCATATCGACATCAAGAGCTTCGACGCCCGCCCGATCGTCGACGCGATGAGCGAGATGAGCTTCACCAGCCGCGACCTCGGCCGCGCGACGAAGATCTACAACGAGATGCTGGCCGACAAGGATTGCACCGTCTGCCTAGTCATCGCCGGCTCGACCTCGGCTGGCGGCTGCATGGACCTGTATGCGGAGCTGATCCGCAACAACATGGTCGATGTCGTCGTCGCCACCGGTGCGACCATCGTCGACATGGATTTCTTCGAGGGCCTCGGCCACAAGCATTATCAGGCGCTCGAGATCCCCGACGACGACACGCTGCGCTCGCTGTACATCGACCGCATCTACGACACCTATATCGACGAGGAGCAGCTGCAGGACTGCGACTTCACGATCAACAAGATCGCGAACGAGCTGGAGCCGCGCGCCTATTCGAGCCGCGAGTTCATCCGCGCGATGGGGAAGTATCTGGCGGAGCACGGCAAGAAGGAGAACAGCCTGGTCAAGCTCGCCTATGAGCATGACGTGCCGATCTTCTGCCCGGCGTTCGTCGACTCCTCGGCCGGCTTCGGCCTGGTCAAGCATCAGGTGGACAATGCCAAGGCGGGCAAGCCCTATCTGATGATCGACGCGGTCGCCGACTTCCGCGAGCTGACCGAGATCAAGATCCAGGCCGGCACCACCGGCCTGCTGATGATCGGCGGCGGCGTGCCGAAGAACTTCATCCAGGACACCGTCGTCTGCGCCGAGATCCTCGGCCACGAAGATGTCGAGGTCCACAAATATGCGGTGCAGATCACCGTCGCCGACGTCCGCGACGGCGCCTGCTCCTCGTCGACGCTGCAGGAAGCGGCGAGCTGGGGCAAGGTCAACACCGGCATCGAGCAGATGGTATTCGCCGAGGCGGGCAGCGTGATGCCGCTGCTCGCGTCGGACGCTTATCATCGCGGCCACTGGAAGGACCGCCCCGTCCGCAAGTGGGGCGCGATCTTCGACAAGTAATTCAACCGGGGCGGAAGGCGACTTCCGCCCCTCTTCGTATCGCCGCGCCGTGCCGGGATAGCGTGCCGCCCCTCGACCGGTGGCGCTGCCGGACCGCCTTTACCTCGTTGTGCTATCGGTCCACACTCGGCACGCGTCAGGGGGGGCCCAATGTCATGATACCGCTGTTGATGGGTGCGCTGCTGCAGATCCCACCTGCCGCTCCGTCGCCGGCCGCGACCGATGTCGCCCGCATGGCCACGCTCTACGACGAAATCTGCCTCCATACCTTCCCGGATGATGCCGCCCTCGACAGGCTGATGGCGGCTAAAAAGGCGACGCCCTTGTCGACGTCGGACGTGCGGATGATCCTGCGCGACGACCCCGGTCGCGGCTGGCTGCTGCGCGATGGCGGGGAGACGTTCACCGTGACGCTGGAACTGCCGCCCTTCCACGCCTGCTCGTTGCGCGCCGCGCACCCGTCCGCCGGCCCGACCGACCTCGCGGCCTACCAGCGTGTCGCCGCATCGTACGTCGCCCGCACCGGGGGCTTTAGCGCGCAACCGCCGATCGAGCTGGAACAGGGCGGCATCCACATCCATGGCGAGATACAGACGCGTGCGCTGCCCAACGGCGACAGCGACAATCTGATCGTCGTCGACCAGCGGATCGCCGACCCCAGTCAGCTCGCCGCCGGCACCACCGCCACCCCGCTCCGCTTCGTCCACCAAATCGCACCGCGACGTTGACCCGTCGCGTTGGAAGGCCCGTGATGCACAGTCCCATCCTGCAACCCATGGTCGCGCTGATCGCCTGGACGCTGGTGATGCTCGTCTGGACCATTGCTACGCGGCTGCCGGCCATGCGCGCGGCGGGGATCGACCTCAACACGTTGGTGGGGACCAAGGCCGCCGACGCCGACCGGGCGCTTCCGTCGCAGGCGCAATGGAAGGCGCACAATTACAACCACCTCACCGAACAGCCGACGTTATTCTATGCGGTCTGCACGGTGATTGCGCTGACCGGGACCGGTGCAGGCGTCAACGCCTGGATCGCCTGGGCCTATGTGGCGCTGCGCGTGGTCCACAGCCTCGTGCAGGCGACCGTCAATCGCGTCGCATGGCGCCTGCGCCTGTTCCTGGCGTCGACACTGATGTTGATTGCCCTGACCCTGCATGCCGCACTGGCGGTTTTCTGATCAGAGCGCGCTAGTCAGGTCGACGAATGCCTGCGCCCGCCCGCGCAGCGTCGCCGTCGAGCCCGCCAAGGTCTGCGACAAGCGTTCCAGCGCCGCGGCATCCTCCTCGACCGCTGCCGCCTGCGCGCTGATCGTTTGCGTCCGCTCGCCGATGTCGCCGCCCGCCTCAACCGAATCGCAGACGTTGACGGCGATCACCCGCGTCGCTTCGGCCTGATGATCGAGCGCCAGCTCGATCTGCTGCGCGGTCGACGCAATCGCCTCCATCGCCTGTTCGAGCTGGCGGTGACCCGCGATCACTTCGCCGAGCAGGGCCTGCATGCCGTCGACCCGTCCGCCGACATCGCGTGCGGTCACGGTCGTTTGGTTGGCAAGGGATTTCACCTCGCTGGCGACGACCGCGAACCCTTGCCCAAGGGTACCCGCCCGCGACGCCTCGATCCCGGCGTTGAGCGCCAGCAAATTGGTCTGTCGGGCGATGCTCTGGATCAATTGGAGCATGTCATCGATCGCGACGGCGGAGGCGCCGAGCGCACTGACGCGTTCGCCGGCATGCATCATCGCCGCACGCGCATGGCGGCGGATCGTCGTCGCGGAGGCGGTGTTGCCGGCGATATTGTCGAGGGTTTCGGACAGCGCGCGCCCGCGTTCGGCGATTTCCTCCAACGCGTGAACCGTCTGCGTCGCCGCCGTCGCGACGGACGCGGCATCCTGCCGGGAAGCGCCGGCGCGCGCCACCAATGTCGACGCCACCGCGCCGATGTCGCCTGCAATCCGCGACAGTTCGGCGGTCAGCGCCGTCACTTCGGCGGTAAAGGCCCGGCCCGCCTCATCCAGCCGCGCCGCGCGGGCACTCCGCTCTGCCGTGAGGATGCGATCCCGCTCCGCCGCCAAGCGGGCGAACCCTGCCGCATCGACGACCGCATGGAAGCGGCCGGCGCGGGTCAATATCAGAGCTTCGCTGCCCGAGCGCGCGTAGGTGGTGAGCAAGGCGTCCGGCGGAAGATCCGCCTCGGCCTTGGCACAGGGTCGGATCAGCGCGTCCAGCGAGCCGCCGAAGCTGGGATTTTGCATCAGCGCATGACCGAATGGATTAAACAGAATGCCGCGCACGTCGAGTTCGCGCACCACGCCGACCGGGCGTTCCTCCGCATCGACAATGGCGAGCAGGCGCAAATCAGGGTAGGTGCGGAATAGCGCGATGGCGTCCGCCAGGGATGCCGTTCGCTTTAGCGAGCAGGTGTCCGCCGCCCCGTCGCGCAACAGCGTCGACACCGAACCATCGCGGATCAGGTTCACGTCCAGAAGCATGGCGCGTCTACTAGGATCGTACAGTAAACGGCGAGTTAGGGTTTGGTGACAGCCATGTGACACCAAGCGTTTCCCGACGTGACGCTATCCGAACAGGCGGCGGCCGCTGCGCTCCAGCATCAGCAGCTGCCACAGGGTACGGCCGTGATCCGCCCGGCCGCTCGCATGATCCGCAGCGAGCCGCCGCACCTCGCCCATCTCGAACCAGCCAGTTTCGGTCAGGAAGCGGGACGTCGCCAGCCCCTCGGCCTCTGCCCGCAACGGCCCGCGGAACCAGGCAGCAATCGGAGTGACGAAGCCCATCTTAGGTCGATACAGGATGTCGTGCGGCAGATACGGTTCCAGACTGCGCTTCATCAACCATTTGCCCTGCCCCCGATGCAGACGCATCGCCGCCGGCAGAGTTGCGGCGAAGGAAACGAGCCGGTGGTCGAGCAACGGCTCGCGCGCCTCCAGACTGACGGCCATGCTGGTCCGGTCGACCTTGGTCAGTATGTCGCCCGGCAGCCAAATCTTGATGTCGGCATATTGGGCGCGATCCAGCGCGTCGCGCGCCGGGGCGTCGCGCATCGCGGCGACGTAGCGGTCTTCGGCACGGTGGCCCCCGAGCGCACGGCGGGCCTCCACCGTGAACAGCCGGTCGCGGCGTTCGGGCGGGGTGATGCCGACCGCACGCGCATAGGCTTCGCCGCCGTCCATTGCGAGCGCGAGCAGCGTCGTCTTGGCGCGGAGCGGGCGCGGCGCCCAGTCGGCCTTGGGGAAATAGCGGCCGAGCGTCCCGAAACCGCGCTGCCGCCACATCGTCGGCAGCAGGCCGCGCACCCGCTCTTCCGCCACCTGGAACTTGTAGCGGCGGTAGCCCGCTAACGCCTCGTCCGCGCCGTCGCCCGACAGCGCGACCGTGACCCGCTGCCTGGCGAGCGCGCAGACCTGATAGGTGGCGAGCGCGCTGGCGTCGGCGAAGGGTTCGTCGAAATGCTGGACCAAGGTGTCGATCAGCGCGACGTCGTCCGCGCCGACAACCTGGGCATGGTGATCGGTCGTGAAACGCCGCGCAATGGCGGCGGCATGACTGCGTTCGTCATGGCCCGCCTCGTCGAAGCCGATCGTACACGTCTTGACTGCCTGCGCGCTCGCCTCCGCCATCAAGGCGACGACCGCCGAACTGTCGACCCCACCCGAGAGGAAGGCGCCAAGCGGCACATCCGCCACCATCCGGCTGCGCACGCCCTCGCGCATCCGGTCGAGGAGCTCCCCTTGCATCTGCCGTACCGAACCGGTGGCGCGGTTCGCGAAGCTGACGTCCCACCATTGGGTCGGCCGCGGCACGGCATGGCCGCGGCGCAGGACCATCAGATGGCCTGCCGGCAGCTTGCGCACGCCGGCGACCATGCAGGCATCGTCGGGCACGTAACCGTAGGCGAGATAGTCCTCGACCGCGGTCAGATCCGCCGCGCGGCGCAGCAGGGGGTGCGCCAGCAGCGCCTTGAGTTCGGAGGCGAAGGCGATGCTGCCGTCGGCCAGTTCGACGTAATGGAGCGGCTTCACACCTAGCCGGTCCCGCGCCAAGACGAGCGCGCCAGCCTCCGCGTCATGCAGCGCGAAGGCGAACATACCGTTCAGCCGGGCGAGCAGCCCGGCGCCCCAAGCGCGCCAGCCATGCAGTAGCACCTCGGTATCGCCGACGGTGCGGAAGCGCGCCCCGCGCGCGGCGAGCTCCGCGCGCAGCTCGGCGAAATTGTAGATTTCGCCATTGTAGGTGACGCTCAAGGCGCCGTCGTGCATCGGCTGGGGCGAACCCTCGAGATCGATGATCGACAGGCGGCGGTGGCCGAGGCCCACACCGGCAGCGGTCCAGACGCCGTCGCCGTCGGGGCCGCGATGGCTCAGCGTCGCGATCATCGCCCGGATGCGGACCGGATCGACCGGCTTGGGCGTGCCGGGATGAAAGATACCGGCGATCCCGCACATGGCTAAAGGCCCGCGATGCGGTCGGCAAAGGCATCCATCGGGCCGATCGCCGCGGCCAGGCCCGCGATGTCGGCGCGCGCATCGCGACCGGGTGTGATCTCCGCCGACAGATGGACTGCCACCGCGCGCGGCGAGCCACCGAACAGCCGCGTCTTCATCGTCTGAAACTTCACCCGCCGCTCGTCCGCCGTTATCGTGTCGCCGACGACGTACCACGTCGCGACGAGCCGCTCCACCGTAAGTCGGCCGGGACCGGGTGCCGTGATCCGCATCACCGCGCCCCCGGCGATCGGTGCGGTGTCGCCGACCCGGATCCAGCGATCCTCCTCGCGCAGCACGCCGGTGCCGAAGGCGCCGATCTTGTGCCCCTCGCCCTGCGCTCCGAACACCGCGACGGCGAGATCGACCGCGCCGGCACCCCGCGCATAGCGTCCGAACAGATAATGGTCGGCACCGGGATAATAAGGCTGCCACGGCGCAGTCCGGCTCAGCGGAGCGCGTTGCCAGCCGCTGAGCTTGGGCAGGTCGACCCTTGCCGGCAACGGCGCCGGCCGAGCGGTGGCGGCGGTCCACACCGGCCAGACCGCTGCCGCCGCGACGACCAGCAGCACCGCGATCGGCGTCGCGATGATGCCGCCACGCGGCGTCGGCAGATGCGCGGGATCGAACGCGGGCGCGTCGGGAGCCCGGTCGAACCAGCGCCAGCCGATCGCCAGCACCGCCGCCATGACGAGCCCGAAGAACAGCCAGCCATAGACGATATGGTCGAATCCGGTCGCCGTTTCGACGTCGGTCAGATGCGCGGCATAGATGGTGGCGAAGGCGCGGACGCCGTTGGCGAGCACCGGTACAACCAGGCTGACCGCAAGGAAGATCGCCCGCCGCCGCCAGCGGCTGAAGCAGACGTTGGCAACCAAAGCGGCGAAAGCGATCATTGCGATCACGAATTTAGCGCCCGAACACGCCTCCGCCACCTCGAACCAGTAGCGACCGGCATGGATCAGTACGCCGTTCGAGCTCGCCGGCACCCCGAACAGGTGCAGCAGGGGCATCACCATCGCTACTGTCACTTGCTGCAACGGCGGTTCCAATTCCTCGCCGAACGGGACGAGGAACAGCGCATAGCCCAGCGGGAACAGCAGCCCACGCGTGACCTGCGGGCCGAACAGGGTGACGCAGGCGCCCTGCAGCATCACGATCACGCCCAATTGGCGGGCGAAGCTCACCCCGCCCGCCTCGCCAAGCGCCCAGCAGAGCCCACCGATGGCGACGACCGTCAGGCCGGGCCACCAGGCGACCGGGAGCAAAGCGCTCAGCTCGCCGCGCCGCTGCCATACCAGCCAGGCGATGACCGGTCCGATGAATAGGCAATGGCCGAAAGTGGTACTGGTCCACCAGATCGTGACGAGCCGGACGACATCGGCACGGAATACCAGCAGCATCGCCGCACTGGCCAGCACCAGCGCCAGCGACTGCCGCCGCCAAGGGCTCGCCGCGGGCTTCGGCGCGACGGTCATCGCGATCGTCATGCCGCCGCCCGTACATCTAGGCCGAGTAGGATATCCAGCGGCTGCAGCCGCGCCGGCCAGGCATAGCGCGCCATAACCTGCATCCGGGCGAGCCGCCCCAGCGCCGATGCATCGTCCCTGTCCGCGATCAATGCCAGTACCGCCGCGGCATGATCCTCCGTCGTATCGGCGACGCGAACCGTGCCGAGATGGTCGATGCCCTCAGCGGCGGCCGCACTGGCAACGACGGGCCGTGCCATTGCCATCGCCTCCAGCACCTTGTTCTGGATGCCGCGTGCCAGCCTGAGCGGCGCGACGCAGACCGCCGCCGCCGCCAGCCACGGACGGACGTCATCGACCGCGCCGGTGACGATCACCCCCTCGCCGGCCAGGCCACGGACGGCGACAGTCGGCTGCCGTCCGACGATCGCGAACCGGGCTTGGGGCTGGCTGCGGCGGATGATCGGCATGATCGCCTCGGCGAACCAGACGGCCGCCTCGACGTTGGGGGGATAGTCCATCTGCCCGGTGAAGACGATCGTTGGACCAGGGCCGTCGATCGGCTCGACATCAGACGGATCGAAATGCGCAGCGTCGATACCGTTCTCGATGACATGCACGGCACCGCGCGCCCCGCCCTGCCGAAAGAGCGTCGCCTCCGCTTCGCTGACGAACAGGCTGGCGTCGACGCGAGCGGACATGGCGCGTTCGAACCTACCGAGGAGGCGGGCTTCGCGCCGCATCAGCCAGCGCATCGGCGGGGAGCCCTGTCCGGCGTATCCGGCGAACTTCGCCGAATCCACGTCGACGAAATCCATCACCGCCATCGGCGCCGTACGGGTGTCGAGATATTGCGCCATCTGGCCGGAGAAGCAGTAGACGCGCGTGATCGGGTTGGCCGCCAACACACGCCTCACCGCGCGACGCATCGCCCCGCTGGCGAAGGCGGCGAGCGACACCGGGCGGCCGGTCGCCAGCGCTTCCACCGCGGCTAACGCGCGTGCCTTGCGGCGCGGCACGATCGTCGCGCTGGCGAGCATCGCCGCCAGATCGGCGGGCAATTCGGTATCTCTACCGTCTTCGGCGAAGGCGACCAGATGGACCCGCGCGCGGGCGGCGAGATGGCGCAGGATGTGATAGCTGCGGATCTTGTCGCCGCGGTCGGGCGGGAACGGTGCGCGATGCGCCAGGAATAGGATGTCCATCACCCCAGACCGCGCGCGATCCACGGGCCGATCAGATTGGCGACGGGCAAGGGCAGCCGCTTCCAGCTGCGCACCATCAGCGCGTATTTGGGGTTAAGCGGATTGACCTCGCGCGCCGCACCTTCCTGTCGGGTGGCATAGAGGCGCGGCACGGGCTCGAAGCCCCAATTCTTCTTGAACGCCGCCGCCCCGGTTCCCGTCTTCGAACGGCCGAAGTCGAAGCGCGTGCAGCCGCGCTCGCGGGCATGTTGCATCAGTGCATAGTACATCCGGTCGTTGGCGCGCAGCGTCCGCGCTGCCGCGGTCCCGCCACCCCAATAGGGATAGACGGTTCCGTTAAAGTACAGGCTGAGGACGCTGGCAATTGGCGTGCCGCGGTGGCGAACCGTCAGGACGTCGCTGTCGAGCGCCGCGGCGACGGCCCGGAACAGACGCGCGGGAAAGACCGGCGTACCGAGGTTACGCACCGATTCCGCATAGACGCGATATTGGTCCGCCAGATCGCCGGTCGCGACACCCGTGGTAACTGTAAGGTCGGCGTCGAGACTCTTGCGCACTTCTGCCCGTTGCTTGCGCGGAATGGCGAGCAGTTGCGTATCGTCGTCCGGCGCGAGATCGCGCACGAAGCCGAGGTAGCTGGTCGCATCGACCGCCCATCCTTCAGGCAGAACACCGCCACGCAGCTCCACCGAAGGACAGCCGAGCCGGCCTGCCAGCGCCCATGCCGCCGCCGCCAATGCCTCGCCACCCCCGCCCAGCACGCCCCCGTCGACGGCGAACGCCGCCGACACCAGCGCCTTGCCGAATAACGGCGACCGCATGGCCGTCACCGGCAGCACGCCGATCAGTGTGCCACCGGCGCTTTCCGCGACCAGATAACGAGCACGCTGTCCGGTGCCGTCCGCCACGGCCCGGCTCCAGCCGCTCAAGTGGAAGGGCGTCGCCCCGGCTGATTCGCGTACGAAGGCGTCAATCCGTGCCGCTTCGCGGCCGTCGCGTAGATCGACCACCCGGACGGCGGGCGCAACCGTCACACCGCCACCTGTGCCACCACCGCATCGACGCGCCCCCAGCGGTGCCGCGCGATCAGGCCGTCGAGCTTGCCCGCCATTGCCGCCAGCCGTGAATAATGGCGTACCCGCGAGCGCAACGGCGCGTTCCGCACCCGCGGCTGGTCGGGATCGACCTCCCATGGATGGAAATAGAAGACCGCGGGCTGACGCTCGGCATTGACCTGGCGCACCGCGAAATCGGTCAGGGCGGCAGGCAGCATCCGGAAAAAGCCGCCGCCTGTCGCCAGATGGCGGCCGCCGATGCTCGCCACCGTCACCGGCAATTCGATCAGGTCGCTGCCGGCGATCGGCCGAAAGGCGAAGCGAGGTGCATCCCGCCAGCCGTAATGATCATGACGCACCGGCGCGACGCTGGACGAATAACGATAGCCCGCCGCCGCCAGTTCGGCATGTGCCCAGGGGGTGCGCTGATCGATCGAGAAGCTCGGCGCGCGATAACCGGTCACCGCCGCGCCGGCCGCATCCTCCAGCGCGACCCTAGCGCGGGTGAGGTCGTCCCGGAAGGTCGCCGCATCCATGGTGAAAACGCGGCGATGATCCCAGCCATGGCTGGCGATCTCATGCCCCGCCGCGACGATGCGCCGGATCAGCCGCGGATGGCGTTCCGCAACCCAGCCCAGGGTGAAGAAGGTCGCCTGCACGCCGGCTGCCGCGAACAGGTCGAGCACCGCGCCGGTGTTCGCCTCGACGCGCGAGCCGAGGCTGTCCCAGTTCGCCTTGTCGATGACTCGTTCGAAGGCGCCGACCTGGAACCATTCCTCGACGTCGACCGACAGGCCGTTGAGAACGCGATCAGGCCGCATCGTCCCACGCATTCGGATTGCGGATCGGCATGGCGGCGGTCGCGATCGCGGTCGCGGATGGCGCGTCGCTGCGGTCGCTTTCGACCCAGTCGACCAGCAAGGTCAGCACGCGGCGCAGCGCGGCCTCCTGCTCCTCGATTCGCGCCTCGAGCGCGGCGACACGCTCAGCCAAGGCATCGGCACCGGCTTCGACGTGAGTCTCAACGGCCGCTTCTGGCCCCGCCGTGTCGATCTCCAGCCAGCGCGGACTGCGCGGCACGAAGCGACGCACACGGCCGTCGCTCTCGTCGAGCTTAACCGGCGCCGGCTCAGCCGTCTCCTCGGCCATGTCCGGCTCGGCGCGTGGCGGGAGCTGTTCCGCCACGTCGTCGAAGCGGTCGCCATCCGCGCCAGCGCTCGGCTCGTCCGCGGCCTCCGGTGCCAGGATCGGCAGATCGGCGTGGAGGTCGCGCAGCACGTTGCCCACCACCCCGGCATCGATCAGCGTCAGATCCTCGATCGCCGCCTGCAGCATCACGCGCCCGGCGAGCAGGTTGAGCCGGCGGGGCACGCCGCCCGATCCCTGGTACAGCGCGTCGAAGGCATCCTCGGTGAAATCCGGCCGCCCCTGCCAACCGACCAGCGACAGGCGGTGCGCGATGTAATCGGCGACCTCGCCGGGCTCCATCGGGTCGAGATGGTGGATCGCGATGACCCGCTGGCGCAACTGTTCGAGCCGCGCCGAACCATGCAGCCGGTCGCGGAACTCCGGCTGGCCGAGCAGCAGGATCTGCAGCAAAGCGTGGCCGCCCGCTTGGAAGTTGGACAGCATGCGCAGCTCTTCGATCGACTCCACCGGCAGCGCCTGCACCTCGTCGACGATCAGCAACGTGCGGCGGCCGGAGCGGGCCACTGCATGCAGGCCGCGCTCGATCGCGGTCAGCAGCTGTGCCTTGGTGAGTCCGGCCGGATCGACGCCCAGCCCGCCGGCGACGATACGCAGCAGGTCGTCCGCCTGGATCGCGGTCGAGACGATCGTCACGACATTGAGCGCCGCCGGGTCGAGCTGCCCAGTCAGATGACCGACCAGGGTGGTCTTGCCGGCACCGACATCGCCGGTGACCACGATGAACCCCTCGCCCTGCGTCAACCCGTAACCCAGATAGGCCATCGCCTTGCGATGCGTCGCCGTCTCATACCAGAAGCGCGCATCCGGCGTGAGCTGGAAGGGGCGCCCCGTCAGGCCGAAATGTTCCTCGTACATGCCTGCCCCCGATCAGAACGAATAGCGTGCGGCGACCTGCGCCTGCGCGGACCATTGGGTGTCCAGCGCCGGCAGATCGAAGGCATAGAGCCCTGCCGTCGCGCTGGTGGTGATCCGGCCGAAGCTGCGACCGTAGCTGGTCGTCGCGCCATAGGACCAGACGCCGGCGTTGCGGACCGCGCCCGGCTCGTAATAATTGACAAAGACGTTGGCGTCGATGTTCGACACCGCAGTCAGAGTGCGGTTCCAGAACAGCTGGCCGTATACGCTCTGATCCTCGACCCCATAGAGGGTCACGCCCTGCACCGTGTCGGGATCATACAGCTTGCGATTGGCATAGCCGATGCCGCCGCCCCACGTCGATCGGCCGCGGGTCGCGGACAGCACCGCATCGATGCCGCGGGCGCGATAGCTGGCGGTGGTGATCGACTGGAAGACGTCGTTCAGACAGCCGCCCGGCGTCGACCCGCGGGTCGAGAAGATGCAGCCGTTATATTGCTGCGTATAGGCGTCGCGGGCGGAGATGAAGCTGGTCGGCAGGTTGGATAGACCGGTGCGCAGCTGCTGACCGAAGGTCGTCACCGAATCGTAGACGTCGGCGGCGAAGCCGACATGTTCCGACGCCTGATAGGTCATCAGGCCGGTGTAGCTAACGGAGCCATAACGTTTGCCGACATGCGCTTCCGCCGACAGGCGTCGGTTTGGCCGCCACACGACACCAGCGTCATAATATACGCCATCGGTGCGATAGGCGATGCGGCGCGGCGAGCGCTCGTCGGTGACGTAGCGGCCGGCCGCGTCCAGCGCCGGGGCGCCGGGCGACGTGAACAGCGGCGACCGGTCGCTCGTTTCGATCTTCTCGTAACCGACACCGGCGGTCAGCGCCACATAGGGCGAAACCGGTGCCAGCGCGTCGCCGCGCACCCGCCAGGAGTCGTAACGCGCGTCCAGCTGGCCTGCATCCTCGCGCTGCCAGCCGCCGCTCAAAGTCGCGCCGATCGGAGCGACATCGCCGGGCTTCACCGCCACCGCGATGCCCGCGACCTGTCCGAAACTATCGTCATAATAGTCGAGCCGGGGCGAGCCCGCCGTAATGCCTGTGTAGGTCGGCACCTTCACCTTGGTATAGCCTGCCATATAGCTGGCGACGACGCTAGCCGGGCCGGCGTGGGTCGCGTAGCTGGGGCCACCATAGACGGCGTAGATCTGGCTGACGTTGGCGTCGTTCGCGGTGATCACGCCGGGTGCGGCGCCGCGGATGTCGGAACGTGTCCGCGTCGCCAAGCCTCCCGCCTCTAGGCTCAGGCCGCGAGCAAGCTGTGCGGAGACACGAGCGAGGCCGTAGTGGACATCGTCGTCGCCGACATTCTTGTCCCAGGAAAAGCGGCGTTCGTAGCGATACGACAATTGTCCGGCGACCCGCTGGCCGGTCGAGGCGACGTCGACGCCGGCGGCAAGGCTGGAGTAGGTCAGCGTATCGTCGTTGGTGAGATCCGAGACGAGCACCTGGCCGATCTCGATATAGGGGGTCACCGCGACGCGGCCGCGCTGTTGTGCCTCGGCGCTTCCCGCGACCGCGAGCGACGCGACGCTGCCGAGCAGAAGGAGGCGGATCACTTGCCGATCTCCTGGCCGTAATAGGTGCCGAAGCGCTGGGCGCCGGGCACGAAGGACATGGCGTTGAGGACGAGCGCGATATGGTCGCAGGCGTCGAGCCGCTGCACCGCCTGCTTCAGTTCGCTTTCAGGCGTGTGGTCGGCGCGGACCACGAGCATGACCTGGCCGACCAGCATCGCCAGCACCGCGGCGGGCGAGGCGGCGAGCGCCGGCGGCGAATCGAACACGACGATGCGCCGTGGGTTCGCTTCCAGCAGCCGCGCGATCACCGCGCGTGTCCGGTTCGATGCGAGCAATTCGGTGTCGGTTGCGGTGCGCGTACCCGCTGGCAGGATCGACAGGCCGCCGACATCGGTGCGGATCACGAGCTGTTCGACGTCGAGGTCGCCGTCCGCCAGGGCGTCGAGCAGGCCCGGCGTCTCGGCCAGCCCGAGTTGCGCCAGCACGTCGGGCTTGGCGAAATCGGCATCGACCAGCAACACCTCGGTATCGCGCTCCGCCGCCATCGACAGCGCCAGATTGATCGCGCTGAACGTCTTGCCGTCACCGGGACGCGCCGAGCAGACCAGCACCGTTCTTGCCTTGTCCGGCTGGCCATCACGGGCGATGCGCTCGCGCGTGATCAGCAGCTGTCGCTTGATCAGCCGGAACTCTTCGGCGAGCGGACCGACCGGGGCACCGGGCACGATCATCCCCGCCTCGGCCAGCAGGCCGCGATCGATCCCCGCAATATCGGACAGTTCGGGCGTATCGTAAAAATCGTCGGGCAGTTCATGCCCGACCGGCGCGCGTAGTTCCTCCGGGATGGCCAACAGCGTCGGCGAATCGAGGTCTTCGACCGTCGCGGGCTCGACCGGCAACGCAGAGGCCGCGCCCGGTGTCTCCACCCCGACGGGCTGCCGCGCGCGAAGGTGGGAACCGAAGTCGTAGACCTGCGCCGCCCGCTCGAGCAGCGAGCTGGACCGCGAGAACGGGTTGGAAGTGGGTGTCGCCATAAGGGATCAGGCCGCCATGCCGCGTTGCAGGACTTCGACACAGAGCAGCAGAACGAACGCGCCGCCCAGACCGGCCGTGCCGCCGAGAAACAGCTTCAGCCGCTTCGCCCGCAAGTCCGACTGGGCGCGGGTCACCACCTCGCCGATCGACCCGATGACGCTCATCCCGGTCGCCTTCTCGAGCTGGGCCGAGGTCGCGAAGGTCGCGCGCAGCTGCCCCATCAGGAACGCCGCGCCGATGCCGGCGGCGAGGCCCGCGATCAGCACGCCGGTCAGCAGCAGCATGCGATTGGGCGCGGTCGGCGTCCGCGGCATGGTCGGCGGATCGATGACGGAAAATTTGACGCTGTCGGTCTGCGTTTGCGCCTGGCCGCGCATCGCGATCTGCTGACGCTGCGCGAGCAGCTGGTCGTACTGATCCTTCAGCACCTGATAGTCGCGATCGATCTGGCCCTGCTGCGCCGCCACCTCCGGATCGCCGGCCAGCTTGGCGTTGAGTTGGTCGAGATCGCTCTGCAATTGCGCCTTGCGCATCCGCAGCGAGGCGACCGTCGATTGCTTGTCCGCAACCATCGATTGCAGCGACAAATAGAGCGGATTGGGCGTGCCGCCGCCCGCCGCGCCGGCCGGTTCGCCGCGCGCCGCGGCCTGCGCCGAGGCGAGCTGGCGCTTGAGCGCGATGACGTCGGGATGCTGGTCGGTATAGCCCCGGGCGCGGGCGTCGGCGAGCTGGCCCTGGATCGCCGCGAGCGCGGCACGGGCGGGACCGCCGGTGACCCCGCCGACGCCGGGAATGGTCTGGGCGGTGCCGGCCATCTGCCCCTGCACGGCGGCGAGGCTGGACTGCGCCGCGGCGAGGTCGCCGTCGACCTGCGCCATCTGGCTGCGCGCAGCGCCGATCCGATCGCTGACCGTGCCGGTGCCGGGCAGCGAGCCCAGATACCGGTTCTGGAAGTCGGCGCGCTTGGCTTCTGCGTCGGTCAGCTGGCCCTGCAACTGGTCGAGCTGCTTGTTGAGGAAGCTGAGGCTCTGGCTGGTCTGGCTGCGGTCCCGGCCGAGATTCTGTTCGACGAAGATGTCGATCAGCTTCTGCGTGATCGCCTTCGCCAACTTTGGGCTGGAGGCGGTGGTGGTGATCTGGAAGAGGTTGTTCTGTTGGCTCTCGACCTTGATCGCGGAGGCGAGGCCGGCGACCCGGTCGGCAACGTCGCGATCGCTCGACACGGTGTTGGCGAGGTCGGTGCCGCGCACCACCTTCTCCAGATTGACCGCGGAGATCAGCGTCTGCCGGACGGTGTCGACGTCCTGCTGCGCCTGTGCCGCCGGTGCGTCCATCGTCGGCGGCAGGATCGATTGCATCTGCACGAAGACGCGGGCCCGCGATTCGTAGCGGCTTGGCATCTGGCTGACGAAGAACCAGCCGAGCACGCACACGCCCCAGGCGACGGCCAGCGCCAGCCAGCGTCGCGTCCAGATCGCATGCAGCGCCAGGCGCGCCTCGTCGTAGATGCCGTTCATCCCCGCCCCGGCTCCCTTAGAACATCGATTCGGGGATGATGATCACATCGCCCGGCTGCAGGCTGACATTGGCGCTCGAATCGCCGCGCTTCAGCAGGTCGCCGATCTGCAGCTTGTATTCGTGCTGCGCGCCGGTCTCGCGGTCGTGGCGGACCAGCTTGGCCTTGTTGCCCGCGGCATATTGGTTGAGGCCGCCGACCGCGATCATCGCGTCGAGCAGCGTCATGTTGGCGCGATACGGGATCGACGCCGGCTTCTCCGTCGCGCCGATGATCCGCACCTGCTGGCTGTAGGTGCCGGAGAAATTCTCGACGATCACCGAGACGATCGGATCCTTCACATATTCGCCGAGCGCGCGCTTCATGTCGGCCGCCAGCATGGACGGTGTCTTGCCGACGGCGGGCATGTCGTTGACCAGCGGGGTGGTGATGCGACCGTCGGGCCGCACCTGCACCTTGGCCGACAGTTCCGGATTGCGCCACACGAAGATGTTGAGCGAATCGAGCGGCCCGATCACATATTCCTCGCCCGGCTGCTCCTTCGAGGCGACGTAAGTCGCGGCGGGCAGCGCGGGCCGGGCGTTGCCGCCGGAACACGCCGACAGCACCGTCGCCAGGCCGCCTAGCATGAGCAGGACACGAACGCGCACCATCAAACTCCTCCTGACCGTGACTGCACGTAAGGCTTGGGGTCCCTGCGCAGCCGGGGTTCCCCGGCGGCTATGCGGTCGGACAGGTGAAGATAGCGTTAGGAACGCCGTGCCCGTTTTTGCAGCGGTTTCCGCTGTTTGTCCGTAAGTCGACGGCGCGGTAGGAGATGGCATGCGGATCCTGCCCCTCGCCCTGATCGTCTGCACAGCGCCCGTCCTGGGCCAGGCTGCGCCCCCGTTGACCGGCGTCGTCGTCGCCTCCGTCGCTTCACCGGCGGGGTTGGAGCAGATCCAGGCGGATCAGCCGGCGACGCGGCGACACCATGCGCCGGGGCCGGTGACGGTGGTCGTGCACGAGACCGGCATCGGCGGCAGCCGCGTGACGCTGATCGACGGCGAGGCGCGGCAAATCCCCTCCTCGACCAAGCCGCTGTGCGGGCCGCAGCTGGCGGCGGGCGCGTGCGGGCCGGGACAACCGATCGCGGGCCTGGAGGTCAGCTACCGGCTCGGCCGCATCGCTCCCGGCCAGACCTTCACGTTCCGCGACCGGTCGGCGGCCAGCGCCGGCGCGCCGATCGAGACGCAGATCACGATCAACTGAGCGGCGCGACGATCTCGTGCGCGGGCGGGTGGCCGAGGAACGCCGTCGGGCTCGCGCTGGCCCCATAGGCACCGGCGAGGAAGACCGCGATCAGGTCCCCCACCTCCGCCGCCGGCAGCGCGACTTGGTCGCCGAGCCGATCGAGCGGGGTGCACAGCGGCCCGACCACCGATACCGTCTCGGCCGCCGGCGCGCCCATGCGATGTGCCAAAGCGAGCGGATAGTTGCGGCGCACCACCGTGCCGAAGTTGCCGCTGGCGGCGAGCTGATGGTTGAGGCCGCCGTCGGTGATCAGGAAGGTCTCGCCGCGGCTGACCTTCCGATCGACGATGCGGGTCAGATAGACGCCGGCCTCCGCGACAAGCCAACGACCCAGCTCGATGGCGTAACGCGTGCCGGCCGCGGTCAGGGCGCTCCGTTCGACCGCCTCCGCCAGCGCGGCGCCGACCCGCTCGATGTCGAGCGGCGTGTCGCCGGCGAAATAGGGAACGCCGAAGCCGCCGCCCAGATTGACCAGCGGCGGTACCTGCCCCGCCTCGTCGGCCAGCCGTTCCGCCAGCGTCAGCGTCGCGGCCTGCGTCTCGATCACCGCCGCGGCATCCAGCGCCTGACTGCCGGCGTAGATATGCAGCCCCCGCCAATCGGCGCCGGCGGCGACGATGGAGCGGATCAAGGCCGCGCCGCGGTCGGCATCGACGCCGAAGGGCGATGGCCGGCCGCCCATCTTCATGCCAGAGCCGCGCAGCTCGATGTCGGGATTGACCCGGACGGCGAGCCGGGGCGAGCGGCCGAGCCTGCCGCCGAGGGTCAGGGCGCGCGCAGCCTCACCCTCGGATTCGACGTTGAGCGTGACCCCCGCTCGGATGGCGGCGGCGAGTTCGTCGTCGCGCTTGCCAGGGCCGGCAAAGCTGATCGCGGCGGCGGGCTTTACCGCGAGCGCCCGGTCGAGCTCCCCGGCGGAGGCGACATCTAGGCCGTCGACCAGGGGCGCGATCCCGGCAAGCAGCGCCGGCAGCGGATTGGCCTTGATCGCGTAATGGAGGTCAATCTTCTCAAAGTTCGCGCGAAAGCGACCAGCCCGCGCAGCGACAACGGCCAAGTCGTATACGAAAAGCGGTGTACCGCCGGCGGCTGCGACCCAGTCGTGCGTCGGCCGGCCGGCGATAGCTAACTCGCCGGATTGACTGGCAAATTCAGGAGGCAGCGGGCCGGTCGGCTTCATGCCGTCACCTCGGACCGGATGGCGGCGCGGTCAAGCTTGCCGTTGGCGTTGCGGGGCAGATCGGCGCGCCAGAGATAGGTCGTTGGCTGCATGAAACTGGGCAGCAGGGTGCGCAATCGGGTACGCAACGCCGCCTCGCCCGCCGGGTCGCCGGCGAGCATCACCGTGATCGCCTGGCCGAGCCGCGGATCGGGCACGCCGACCGCGACCGCCTCGCGCGCCTCGCCGCCGGCAAGCACCGCTTCCTCGATCTCCAGCGGGCTGATGCGGTTGCCGGCACTCTTGATCATCTCGTCGTCGCGACCGACGAAGCGGAGCAGGCCGTCCGCCCCCTCGACCACCGTGTCGCCGGACCAGACGGCGGTACCACCGCTCGCCGACCAATCCGGCGCGGGGCGGAAGCGCTGCGCGGTCCGCTCCGAATCGTGCCAATAGCCCTGCGCGACGAGCGGCCCGGCGTGGACGAGTTCGCCCGACTCCGCCGGGGCGGCGCGCTGCCCGTCGGGGCGGACCACCATCACCTCGGCAAAGGGGATCGCCCGCCCCATCGCGTCCGGACGGGCGTCGATCAGCGCCGGGTCGAGATAGGTCGAACGGAATGCCTCGGTCAGGCCGTACATGGCGTAGAGATCGGCCTGCGGCAGACGCGCGCGCAGGCCGCGCACCAGCCGCTCGGTCAGCGCGCCGCCCGAATTGGTCAAGCGGCGCAGCGTCGTCTCCGCCGGCCAGTCGACCTCCAGCAGTTGCACCCACAAGGGCGGGACGCCGGCGAGCGTGGTGGCGCCGACGCGGGCGACCGCCTTCACCACGTCGCGCGGCGCGAGGTAGTCGAGCGGCGCCACCGCCGCCCCCGCCGCCCAGGTTGAGAACAACTGGTTCTGGCCATAGTCGAACGACAGCGGCAACACGCCGAGCACCCGGTCGTCCGGCGTCAGCCGGAGATAGTGTGCCACGGCGATCGCGCCGAGCCAGAGGTTGGCATGGCTGAGCATCACCCCTTTCGGCCGGCCGGTCGAGCCAGACGTGTAGAGGATGGCGGCGAGACCGGCCGGATCGGCGTTCGAACGACCGGGGCCGCTGCCGGTCGTCGGAACCTCTCCGTCCACGACCGCCCGACAGCCGGACGGCAGGTCGCCCGCCTCCAGTGTCGCGACGCGCGCCGGCTGGGTGACGAGCAGCGTCGCGCCGCTGTCGGCGAGGATGTGCGCGACCTGCGCACGGCGCAGCGCCGGATTGACTGGCACGTGGATCAACCCGGCCCGCGCCGCGGCGAGCGGCATCAGGCAGGCCAGCGCGGTCTTGGGCAGCCAAGTCGCGATCCGGTCACCCGGCGCGAGCCCTTGCCCGTCCAGCCAGCCGGCGATCGCCGCGACCGCCGCCTCGCATTCGGCATAGGTCCAGTGTCGCTCCCGCTCGATGAGTGCCGGCGCATCCGGTGCGCCGCGCAGCAGATGGTCGATGGGAAGCGGAACGGGATCGAGCGGCACCATGTTCGCTCCATAGCGCCTCCCCGTTGCCGAATTCACCCCCAGCCTCTACCGAGTGCGCGATTGCAACGGATCGGGGCGGAACGCGTGCTTCCAGAAGGCTATAGCCAGGTCGAGTCGACGGTACGCAGCGTATTGGGCGACGTGCTCGGCCTGTCGCGCGAGCGCGCCGAGGCGTTCGAGGCGAATACGCCACTGTTCGGCGCGCTGCCGGAACTCGACTCGATGGCGGTAGCCGGGGTGCTGACCGAGATCGAGGACCGGCTCGGCATCCTGATCGAGGACGATGAGGTCGACGGCGACATGCTCGAGACCTTCGGCGCGCTGGTCCGCTTCGCCGCTGGCAAGGCGCTGGTCTGAGCGCAACACCGCCCCGCATCGATCAATACGCCTGGTCCGGCGGGCGCGAGGCGATGCTGCGCTTCGGACCCGATCACGGCCCGGTCGCGATCCTGACGCTGCCCTTGCTGGACGAGGCGAACCGGACCCGGCGACTGGCGGTGCGGATGCTGCAGCGACTGGCGGACCATGGAATCGGCGGCCTGCTGCCCGACGTGCCGGGTCAGGGCGAAAGCCTCGCCCCGCTCGCCTCGCATCGCATCCTGGCCGATGCGCTGGCAGCGCTCTCGGAACGCTGTCTCGCCGAGGGAAGGCGCACCTATGGCATCGGCATCCGCAGCGGCGCGCTGCTCGACTCCAGCGCAAAACACACCGGCCGCTGGCACCTGACGCCGCAGACCGGCGCCGAATTGTTGCGCGAATGGCATCGGCTGTGGCTGGCAGCCGGACATCGCGGATCGCAGGAGGCGATGAGCACGGGCGATGGACCGGTGGAGATCGCCGGCCATCGCGTGCCGGTGGCATTGCTGGCTTCGCTGATCGACGCTCAGCCCGACACTCCGCGAGATCGGCCGTACCGGGTCGTGCGGCTGTCCGGCGACGCCCGCGTCGCCGACCGGCTGGTCGAGGCGGCGCCACCCTGGCGACGCAGCGAGCCGGGCGACGACGTCGCACTGGCGACGCTGCTGGCCGACGACATCGCCACCTGGATCGCCGCATGCGAAGCGTGATCACCTTTGCCTGCGCGGGCGAGACGCTGTTCGCCACGCTGGATGCGGCGCCGGGGACGACCGGGCTGCTGATCGTGTCCGGCGGCAACGAGATCCGCGTCGGGGCGCATCGCGGCATGGCGCAACTCGCGGCCGCCGTCGCCGCGGCGGGGCATCCGGTGTTCCGCTACGACCGGCGCGGCGTCGGCGATTCGGGCGGCGTCAACGGCGGCTTTCTGTCGTCTGAGGCCGATCTGACCGCTGCGGTCGCCGCCTTCCGGTCGGCACAGCCGCAGATCGAAACGCTGGTCGGCTTCGGCAATTGCGACGGCGCGACGACGCTGGCGTTGTACGGCAGGGCCGCGGGGATCGATCGCGTGCTGCTCGCCAATCCCTGGGTCGTCGAGGACGCCGATGATGGCCTGCCACCGCAGGCGGCGATCCGGGCGCGTTATGCGGCGCGGCTGCGCGACCCGGCAGCATGGTGGCGATTGGTGTCTGGCGGCATCGATGTGCGCAAAGCCGTCAGTGGCTTACGCAAGATTACCACGCCTGCCGCGGAGACGAGTCTGGCCCGCCGCGTCACCGCGGCAATCGGCGACTGGGGTGGCAGTGCGCACATACTGCTGGCCGAGGGCGATGCGACGGCGATCGCATTTCGTGCCGCCGCACCCGAGGTCGCTGCAGAGATGGTGGCGACGGCATCACACAGCTTCGCCCGCGACGGCGATCAGGCCGCGTTGCTTGCCGCGGTGTTGCGGGTCCTGCGCTAGGCGCGCGTTGGACCGCCGTTCCGATCGGCACAAGGGTTGGGGTTAACGCAGGATCGTCTGGCGGCGGCAGTGTTGCGCTGCCCGCCGACGCCCGCCTGCCCGCGCCCTCACTCCGCCGCTTCGGCCATTTCGGCGAACTCCGCCGCCGCCAGGAAGCGTTCGGCGTCGAGCGCCGCCATGCAGCCGGTGCCGGCGGCGGTGACCGCCTGGCGATAGACCTTGTCGGCGACATCGCCGCAGGCGAAGACGCCCGGCACGCTGGTGCGGGTCGATCCGGTCTCGACAGAGATATAGCCGTCGTCGTCGAGCGCGAGATGGCCGCGGAACAGCTCGGTCGCGGGATGGTGGCCGATCGCGACGAAGCCGCCATCAACGTCGAGCCGCGAATGCTCGCCGGTCACCGTATCCTCCAGCTCGAGCGCCACAAGACCGCTGGTGCCGCCGCCGTCGACGAATTCGCGCACTTCCTTGTTCCACAGCACCGTGACGTTGGGATGCGCGAACAGCCGCTCCTGCAGGATTCGCTCGGCGCGCAAGGAGTCGCGGCGGTGGATCAGCGTAACGTCGGGCGAATGGTTCGTCAGGTACAACGCCTCCTCGACCGCGGTATTGCCACCGCCGATCACCGCGACCTTCTTGCCGCGATAGAAGAAGCCGTCGCAAGTCGCGCAGGCGGACACGCCCTTGCCCTTCATCGCTTCCTCGCTGTCGAGGCCGAGCCATTTGGCTTGCGCCCCGGTGGCGATGACCAGCACCTCGCCCTCATAGACGTCGCCGCCGTCGCCGATCAGGCGGAACGGGCGGCGGGTCAGATCGACCTCGACGATCGTGTCCCACATCAGCCGGGTGCCGACATGTTCGGCCTGCTTCTGCATCTGCTCCATCAGCCACGGCCCCTGGATGACGTCCGCGAAGCCGGGATAATTCTCGACATCGGTGGTGGTGGTCAGCTGGCCGCCCGGCTGGATGCCCTGCACGACGATCGGCTGCATGCCCGCGCGCGCGCCATAGATGGCGGCGGAGAGGCCGGCCGGGCCGGAGCCGAGGATGAGCATGCGGGTGGTGTGGGTGGTCATGGATGTTCACCGCCAGAAAGGGATTCGCCCGCCGATCTAGGGGATCGGCGGGCGAATTTGAACCTCCACTGCGTGGCGGGCGCCACCGGCGTGCAAGCGGAGCCGGCCGCCCGCCTTCGCCGGTCGCGGCCGGTGTCTATAACCGAGCGTTGAACCCGACCGCGATCTGTCGGCCGAGCAGATCATAGCCGAACATCGTATTGCTGTGCAGCAACCCGAGCAGGCTGCGAGAATCCGGCACCAGCGGCGGATCGCGGTCGAACAGATTGTTCACCGACACGCTCAGGCCGAAGCGCTTGGCGACGTCGAAACCGATCGACAGATCGATGTAATCGTAGGTCGGCACGCCGGTGTAGAAGGCGCGGCGGTCGGTGCTTTCGAACGGCAGGCCGGCCGAGGGCGCGGCATTGTAGGATATCGTCATCGGGCCGATGTGCCGCCAGTTGGCGGAAACGTGGACGATGTGGTCGGGCGTGTCCCAGGTCGCGCGGAGGCCATGCTTCCATTTGGGAAGGCTCTCGCCGCAGAACGGCCCGTAATAGCCCACGCAGTTCGTCGCCTTCGCATCTGGCGAATCCTGCGAACCCGCCAGGGTGGTCAGCGATCCGTTGAAGGACGTGTCGAGCGAGCCGAACCGGCCAAGATGCAGCGTATATTGCGCCTGGAAATCCCACCCGTGCGACTTCGACTTGTAGCCGTTCGTGGTGCCTTGCGCGAAATAGCCGCTCGTCGGGTTCTTGGCCGCCACGCTGTAGAGCGTGTAATTGCCGGGATTGCGCACGACGCCGCGGCAATAATAACTGAGTCCCGTCGACAGGCAGCCGTTGAGGAAGTCGTTCGCGGCAATGTAACTGATCGAATCGTTGAGATCGATCAGGAACCGGTCGGCCGACGCGGTCAGCCCCTTCAGGAAGCGCGGCCGGAGCACCACGCCGAACGTCTTGGTATAGGCGGTTTCCGGTTTCAGACCAAAGCCGCCGTTGCGGATCGTGCAGGTCTGGTCAGGGCAGTTGAGCGAGGCACTGTTGTACAGATTGTCCGGCAGGCCGGTGCGGCGGCACTGGATCAGCGTCGCCGTTGCCGGCAAGCGGGCGTTGGGATCGGACGAATTGGGATCGGGCGTCGAGGCGCAGGGATCATTGCGCGACCCCGCCGTGGTGTAATCCACGGCATAGGCCTGCACCGCCTCGATCACCGTCGGCGCGCGCTGCGCCTTGTTGAACGACCCGCGGAAGCTGATGTCGTCGATCGGCGACCAGATGCCCTCGATCTTCCAGGTGCCGAACGAGCCTTGCAACATGTTGTATTTCGATCGGCGATAGCCGCCGTTGAGCTGAAGCAATTGCGTCCAGCTGCGGTCCTCAATCAGGGGCGCCTGTACTTCGGCGTTCGCTTCCCAGACGTTCTGGGCATAGTTGCTGTCGGTGCCGCCGTTGGTGGCGCGATATTGCGCATCCGCGTTGCCGATGAAGCCCTCATCGCGGAATTCTCCGCCGAACGCCACGGCGACGCCCTGTTTCGCCAGCGGCGAGGTGATGCCGTATCGGCCAAGGTCGCCGTTGATCACCAGCAACCCCTGCCACATGCGCGAGATACTGCCCGATGATCCGTCGACGCTGGTGAACAGATAGCGGTTCGCCGCGGCGTCGTTGTTGAAGGGAATAAAGGCGTTGAACGGCACGCAAGCCTTGTCGGTCCCATCAATCGCCGCCACGCAGGTCGGCGTGCCGTTGACGTTGACGACGTTCAACGATCGATTGACGCGATTGAAATCGGGGTTGCCGGGATAGATCTGGCGGTTGGTGTTGCGCGAGTATACCCCGGCAAGATCGTAGCTCCAGACATCGTCCAACACCTTGCCACGCACGCCGGCGACGATCCGCATCCCCTTGTTGACGAACCGCGTCTGGACGAGCGGCAGGCCGTCGAACCGGTAGCGCAGGTCGAGCGGGACCAGACCCGATGTCTGTGTGCCGCAGAGCGCAGCCCGCTGCGACGAGGACAGGAACGGATTGTCGCAATTCACCTGGAACGGCGTCGAACCATACGCCGAATAGGAGTAGATGCGGTTGGGCAGCGCATTATACGACTGATCACGGTAGAAGAGCGCATTGGCGTAAAGTTCGACGTGATCGTCGAGCCGGGCAGTGAGGAACCCGCCAGTATTGATCCGATTGAAATACCGCTGAAAAGCGATTTCGTCATACGGATTGGCGACGGTGCCGGGACCGGAATTCCACGGCACCAGCGTACCCGAGCCGTTGGGATTGTTGACGAGCGTGGAGCCGACACCGATACCGCCCGGCACGATCGTACCGGCCGGGGTGTACGTGCTGCGGGTGCAGGTCAATACGCCGGTACTGACTTTCTGCGTGACCTCGCATGCACCATTGGACCGGTCGCCGATCCCGATGCTCTCGGACGCGCGATAGGCGACGAAACCGGTGATGTTCACCGCGCCGCCGAACAGCGTCTTGCCCAGTGCCAGCGACAGCGATGCGCGGCCGCCGTCATTGGTCATCCCGCTCCGCGTCGGAAAGGAGGCCCGCGTCGCCGCCTCTGTCACCGCATCGGGACGATTGTCGTGGTTGTAGAAACTGTAATTGCCGGTCAGCGCGATGCCGTCGAAGTTCTTCTTGAGGATGAAATTGACGACGCCCGACACCGCGTCCGAGCCGTACACCGACGAGGCACCGCCGCTCAGCACGTCGATACGCTCGACGAGCGTGTTGGGAATGATGCTGACGTCCATGCCGTTCTGAATGCCGAGGCGCAGCCCGTCGACGAGCGTCAGCGTTCGCTCGAAGCCGAGGCTGCGCAGCTTGATGCGTTGCCGGCCATCGGAGTCAGCGTAGTTCTGTTCGGAATTGGCCTGAACCTGCGGCAGGCGGTTCAAGACCTCCTCGATAGTGGTCGCGCCTTGGGCGGCGATCTCCGCTGCCGTGGTCGTGGTGATCGGGGCGGCGGAATGGTTGTTCGGGCGGGTGATGCGGGTGCCCGTCACGATGATATCGCGCGGATCGGCGGCGATGATCGCCTTGTCCGCTTCCAAGCGGAGCTTCGCCTCGGCGACCGGGTCGCCGACGGTGGGCGCCGCCGTTTCCTCGTCAACGGACCGGCTGCCGGCGGGTGCCGTCTGGGTCTGCGCTAGGGCTGATGACGCAAAAAGTGTCATCAGGCAGCAGCTCGACGTCAGCAGCATCTTGTAAGTCATGGATTGTCGCCCCTTCCCTGTTGGGGGAGCGCATCAGATTGCTGGCTCAGCCAGCATAATTCCCATCCGCAAGCACCCGCCCTTCGAGCTATCCGGCAAAGCCGGACGACCCGTCGGCGATTATCTGGCGAATCGTCCCTTCACGCTCCCGCCGTTGAATTTCCATCCGATTTCGACATATATCAATACCGATCCATTATCGTTCTGTCAGAAAAGGACTTTCTAGAGCGCAAAGGCTTTCATTGGTATGGAACACTGGCGTTCAAACAGGCTCGCTCACCAGCGCCGCCGCACGGATATCTGCCGCCAGCTGGTCGACGCGGGCGGGGTCGGCATCCCAGGCGAACATGAAGCGGGCGCCGCCGCCGATAAAGGTGTAGAAGCGCCAGCCCTTGCCGCGCAGCGTCTCCAGCACGTCCTCCGGCGCGGCCAGGAAGACGGCATTCGCCTCGACCGGGAAGATCGGCGCGATGTCGGGCAGCCCCTCGACCGCCGTGGCGAGCCGGCGTGCGCAGGCATTGCCGTGCGCCGCGTTGCGCAGCCACGCACCGCTGTCTAGCAGGCCGACCCAGGGCGCCGACAGGAAGCGCATCTTGCTGGCGAGCTGGCCCGCCTGCTTGCAGCGATAGTCGAAATCCTCGGCCAGCGCGCGATCGAAGAAGATCACCGCCTCGCCAACCGCCATGCCGTTCTTGGTTCCGCCGAAGCACAGCACGTCGACACCGGCACGCCAGGTGATCTCGGCCGGATCGCAGCCGAGGCTGGCGCAAGCATGGGCGAAGCGGGCGCCGTCCATGTGCAGCTTGAGGCCAAGGTCACGGCAGGTCGCCGACAAGGCGCGTATCTCCGCCGGGGTATAGACCTGACCGGTCTCGGTCGGTTGGGTGATCGTCACGACGCGCGGTTTGGGGAAATGGATGTCCGACCGGCTGGTGGCGAGGCTGCGCACTGCCTCGGGTGTCAGCTTGCCGCCGGCGGTCGGCGCGACGAGCAACTTGGAGCCGTTGGAGAAGAATTCGGGGGCGCCGCATTCGTCCGTCTCGACGTGCGCCGAGGCGGCGCAGATCACGCTGTGATAGGATTGGCAGAGCTGCGCCAGCGCCAGCGAATTGGCAGCAGTGCCGTTGAAAACGAAGAACACCTCGCATTCGGCACCGAACAGGGCGCGAAAGGCGTCGGAGGCGCGCTGAGTCCAATGATCGTCGCCATAGGCGGTTTCCGAGCCCGGATTGGCCGCGACCATCGCGGCGAGCGCGTCGGGGCAGATGCCCGCATAATTGTCGCTGGCGAATTGCTGGGGTGCGATGGTCACGTTCGATCCTCCTGTGGCGAAGGAGTCGTGACGACGCGTCGGTATGCGGCTGCTAGTCCCGTTCGTTGCCGGTCCGGCCACATCCTCCCCCCGTGTCCGGGGGAAGCACCACCTTGCCGGGAGGGCAGGTTGGTGCCGGGCGTCGGCCCGACTCTTGATGTCTGACCGACGCCCTATCCGTTCATGTCCGTTTCGGCAAGCTCACCAATTGAGGCCGGCGCGTGCGTAGAGGTAGCGGCCGTTGAAGCCGAACGGCGAGAAGTACGGGAAGCCCAGCACGCCGGTCGAATTGTTCGCCGCCGCGGTCGCGCGCGGATATACGTCGAACAGGTTGCTGACGCCAAGGCCGATCTGCGCGCCCTTGGGAGCCGAATAGCGGACCTCGAGGTCGGTGATCGCGCGATTGCCGGTCAGCACGTCGGCGGAGGCGACGGTACCCGGCTGGTTGACGTTGCCGTAATAGGTGACGCGGGCCAGCGCACCGAGCTGACCCAGCGACCAGTCGATCGTCCCGGTCACCTTCTCGCCGGGCGTCCCCTCCTCCAGCGTCAGGATGCGACTGCGCGCGAACAGCGTCGGCGCGGGATTGAGCGTCGCGGTGCTGGTCGGCACGCGCGTCACGTCGATCGTGTTGAGATTGCCGGCGAGCGTCAGGTCGAACGTCCCCGCCCCTGCCGTCGTCGCACGATAATGGGCGACCGCGTCGATGCCCTTGGCGGTGCTGGCAAGACCGTTGATGAAGAAGCGCGCGGCCGAGACGTTGTACGGCGCGAGCAGGCCGGCGACCTGGGTGCTGAAGGTCGACTGAATATTCTCCGACAGGCCGATCTGGTCGCGGATATGGATGCGATAGGCGTCGACGGTCAGGTCGAAGCCGCCGCGGCGGATCACCGTGCCGACCGACAGGTTGCTCGACTTCTCCGGCCGCAGCGGCAAGCCGCCAAGCGCCGTGCCAACCGCGCTGACCGACGGGAAGGTACCGGTCTGGATCGGCACGCCATTGGTCACCACCTGCGCGGTCTGGGTGAAATATTGCTGCTGCAGCGAGGGCGCGCGGAAGCCGGTGGAGGCGGTGCCGCGCAACGCGAACCAATCGGTGAAATCGTAACGCGCCGACACCTTGCCGGTCGCGGTCGAGCCGAAGTCCGAATAATCTTCGCCGCGCCCGGCGATGCCGACCAGGAACTTGTCGGTCAGCTGCGCCTCGACATCGAGATAGATGCTGCCGCTGCGCCGCCCGCGCTTCACCGCATTGTCGGCGCGGAACCCGCCGAAGCCCTGCGCGCCCGGCGCCGAGCCGGCGACCGCATCGGTGGTGCCGGTGGGATAGCCATAGGAGGCCGGCTCGCCGGCGCTGATCTTATAGCCCTCGCGCCGCCCTTCGACGCCGAACGCCACGTTCAGCGACTGGAAGACGTCGAACTTGCGCGTCACGTCGAGGCCCGCGACATATTGGTCATAGGCGACCTGGCCGTCGTAGAAGTTCTTCGGCGTCGCAGACCCATAGGCGTAATTGGCCGAGTTGAGCGTGCGGAAGTCGACGGTGTTGCGCCCGTAGCTGAACGACAGGTCGACGTTGTAGCCGCCGAAGTCGCCGCGCAGGCCGGCGGCCGAATTGATGTCCTTGGTCTTGGTGTTGATGATCGGCAGGAAGCCGTTCGGGTAATAGCTGGCGAGCGTGATCTGGCGGACGGTGTTGGCGCTGGCATTCGTCGCGATGATGCGCGGGAAGGCCGCGCTGCGCGTGTCGCGGTCCTGGTAGCCGCCGAAGGCGTAGAGGCTGATGTTGTCGGTCAGCGAGGTGCCGGCGTTGACGAAGCCGGTGTACTGCTCGACCTCGGGATCGCCGTAGCGGCCCGTCACCTGCGGCACGAGGACGCGGCGATCGATGTCGGCGCGGTTGGTCGGCTGGCGCTTGGTATATTCGCCCGACACGGTGATGAAGCCGTCGCTGCCGAAGCCCAGGCCCTGCCACGCCGAGGCGGTGACGACGGGTTCGCCGTTGACGCTGCGGCGGTTGTTCGCCGTGGCGAAGTCGGTGTTGTAGAAGCCGTAGGTGACGCTGGCGCCGCCGCCGGAGCGCGCCTCGCGCAGGCGCAGGTTGACGACGCCGGCGATCGCGTCCGAACCATATTGCGCCGAGGCGCCGTCGCGCAGCACTTCGATCCGGTCGAGCGCAACGGTCGGCACAGTGTTGAGGTCGACCGCCGCCGAGCCGCGGCCGACGGTGCCGTTGGTGTTGAGGTTGGCCGAAGTGTGACCGCGGATACCGTTGATCAGCACCAGGGTCTGGTCGGGCGACAGGCCGCGCAGCGTCGCCGGGCGGATCGCGTCGGTCGCATCATTGGCGGACGGACGCGGGAAGTCGATCGACGGCGCGACGGTGGCGAGCGCCGCAGCCAGTTCGGTCGTCCCCTGGCGCTGCAGGCTGGCGCCGCTCAGCACGTCGACGGGCGACACGCTGTCGAGCCGGGTGCGGCCTTCGGCTCGGGTACCCGTGACGATGATGTCGTTGCCCTCGTCGCCCGTGGTCGCCGCACCGGCAGCGGGGGCCGTCTGCCCCGCCTGGTCGTCGACGCGCGCCGATCCGTCGTCGGCCTGGCCCGGCTGGCCCTGCTGCTGCGGCGGCGGGGAGACCGTCTGCGCGGCGGCCCCCTGCGCAACGAGCGCCAGCAGCGAGGCGCCGAGGAGAGCGGTGGTGCGACCCTGTGTCATTCCCTGAAATCCTTTTATCGTCCCGCGCTCGCGGGCGGCGGGGCAACGCCCTTAGCCCCGCCCGGTTCGCACCGACGTCAAAGAATTTCTATGTACTAAGTGGGAATGCGTTTTTCCGTGCTGGCCAAGAGGCTTTCCAGGCCAAGTCCAGTCGGTAGTCGGGCTGCGACCGGCAAGACCGCTCTTATCCCCTGGTCAGGTAACGGTCACGCAGGCGCCGCACCGTGGCGGGGTCGAGGCCGAGCTGATCGCGCTGATAGGCGGCGAGGCCGCCGGGCCGCGCCGCGATCGCGGCGAAGGCGGCATCGAGATAGGCGGGCTCGACATCCATCAGTGCCTTGACCGCGTCGGCCGGCAAGCGTTGCGTGAACGCCGCCGTATTGGGGTCCTGAGCCGCGGCGCGGGCGGGATCGAAATAGCGGTTGGACAGCAGATAATCCTGCATCACCGTCGCGCGCGGCACGCCGAGCACGGTGAGGAGCAAAGCGGCCGCGACGCCGGTACGGTCCTTGCCCGCCGAGCAATTGACCGCCAGCGGCGCATGGCCGGCGGCGAGTTCGGCGAACATCCGGCGATACTGGCCAGCGAAGCGGAACGGTAGATCGGCATAGGTCCGCTGCATCAACGCCCGCGCCTTGGCGCCGTCGAGCGCGGGATCGGCGAGTTCGCGCATGGCCCCGCTCATGTCGTAATCGTCGGCAAACACCGCTGGAGCATGCCCCGTCGGCCAGTTGACCGGTGCCTTGGTCCGCTCGCGCGTGTCGCGGAGGTCGCAGACGGTGCGCAGACCATGTTGCGCGAGCGTCGCGAAATCCGCCGGGGTCAGCGCGTTCATCGCGCCCGACCGGTAGAGCAGACCCCATTTCACGATCCGGCCATCGGCAGTGCGATAGCCCCCGAGATCGCGGAAGTTCTGACCGCCCTGCAGCGCGACCAGCCGCTCATGCGCATTCGGAGCGGATGGGCCCGGGCGCGCGTCGACGACGCCGGCGACGGCAGCGAGGAGAGCAAAGGCGGTGGCGAGATGGCGCATGGTTGTCGTCCCGGTCAGGCTGAAGGGGACCGGCCGGACCGCACGGGCGGCGCGGCCGGTACAGGCGTCAGAAGCGGAGGTTGAGTTCGCCGCCGAACGTCCGCTGATCGTTGAAGAAGCCGCTGAGCCCCGATTGCGGCGCGCCCGACTTCACGAACACATGCTGTTCGTTGAACAGATTGCGTGCCCAGGCCGAGACGGTGAGCTTGGTGCCGCCGGACAGGGCGATATCCGCCAGCGCCAGACGGCCGTTGAAGACCAGGCCGGCATCGCCCTTCGGTTGAGCATAGCGCACCGCGCGGGTCACCGGATCGTAGGTCGAGTCGGTATAGCCGGCGTAGAACCCCGCAGCGTAATTGCCGTCGAGGTGGGCGCGCAGCACGACGCCGTCGAGCGGCACTTCATAGTCGATCGTCCCGCTCGCCGAATGGTCGGGCGTATAGACCTGATAGATCGGCACCGGCACGGTGATGAACACGCCCCCGGACTGCGGAAAGGGATTGATCGTCGCCGGGATCCGCACGTGGTTGTAGGCATAGCTGGCGCCGAGCGTCAGGCCCTGCGCCGGCACCAGCGTCAGCTCCGCCTCGATCCCCTTCAGCCGGCCGGTGCCCGGCGCATTGACCGTATTGGTCGTGGTGCGCGTCGTCGCGACGCGAATGCCGTTGACGACGTCTTCGTACAGGCCGCTGAAGTCGAGCTGGATGTTCTTATAGGTGCCAGCATAGACGGCGACGTTGAAGCGGCCGCGATTGTTCCAGAATTGGGTCTTGGCGCCGACCTCGAACATCGACACCGTTTCCGGGTTGAACGCGGCGTAGTTGAGCGAGCGGGAATTGGCGCCGCCGGAGCGATAGCCGGTGCTCCATGTGCCATAGACATGGACATCGTCGGCCAGGTCGACGGCGAGGTTGACCATCGGGTCGACCCGCGATTTGCTATAGCGCAACGGGACCGGCCCGGTCACGGTGACGCCATTGATCGGGATCGACGGCACGGCATTGTTGACCGTGGTCAGCGCGCCCTCTTTCTTGTCATGCGTATAGCGTGCGCCGAGCGTGAGATGGACGATGTCGCCCAGCGCCCCGGGCGTCCAAGTGCCCTGGCCGTACGCGCCGAGACTTGTGGTCGTGACATGGCTGGCGCGATCGATCGGCCGCGTCGCCGGGTCGAGCGTCAGCGCGACATAGCTGCTGCCGGCCCCATCGGTGAAGGCGTTGGTATTATACGCCTGCGCATTGTCGTTGACGCTTTCGCGGTAATAAAGCGCGCCGACCGCGAACTTCACTTTGTCGCCGAGCGAGCCGATCCCCTGCACTTCCTCGCTGAACTGATGCTGGGCGAAATAGGCCAGGCTGTAGCGGGAGAAGGGAAAGCCCGGATAGGCGACGCCGGCGATCGTCTGCGGCACGTTGAACGCGGCGGTCGGATTGCTGGACGTCACCGGCTGTTGCAGCCCCGGCGCGGCCGAACCGTTGTCGAATTGCCCCTGCGTCAGCCGGCGGAATGCGGTGATCGACTTGATCATCAGCGTCGGCACCGCCTGCCATTCGAGGTTGAGGCGCATGCCGCTGGTCTTGCCGATGCTCGGCTGTTGGGGCGAGCCGACCGGGGCGACGAGCTGGCGCGTCAACGACGGCCGCGCCACCGCGGCGAGCTTGTATGGCGCGATGGCCGGACCCGTGGCCGTCGCGGCTAGGCCGGCACCGGGCGCGAGCAGCTGATTGTACAGCGTCGTGGTCGCATCATAGGACGTATCCACGGCATAATCGGCGGTGAAGTCCGGCACGATCTTCCACAGCACTTCGGCATGGGCGCCGCGCTTGTCGAAACCGTTGAAGTCGGACGCGCCCGCGAGTGGGTTGCGGACCAGGCCGTCGCGGCGGGTCAGCACGCCGTCCAGCTTGACGCTGATCCCGTTGGCTTCGGGCAGGTCGAGATGCGCCTCGCCCTTATAGGCACCGTAATTGCCGAAGCCGGCGGTGGCGTTCATCTTGAACAGGCCGCTGGGCCGTTTGGTGACGATATTGACCGCGCCGCCTTCGGTGTTGCGGCCAAACAGCGTGCCCTGCGGCCCCTTCAGCACCTCGATATTGTCGACGTCGTACAGCGCGGCGCCAAGACCCTGTGGCCGCCCCTGATACACGCCGTCGATATAGATGCCGACGCCCTGGTCGCGCGCCGGCTGGTTGCTGTCCCCCAGCACGCCGACGCCGCGCACGTTGACGATCAGCGCCCCCGGCCGCGAGAAGAAGGGCGCGACGCGCAGCGACGGAATGGCACCGTCACCGAGGTCGGTCAGCGACTGGACGTGGCGGTTGGTCAGATCGGCGGCGCCGAGCACCGAAATAGCGATCGGCGTCTTCTGCAGCGTTTCCGGCCGTTTCTGCGCGGTGACGATGATGTCGCCGAGCGCCTGTTGCGCATCGTCGCCCGCGGCAACAACGGGTACGCCGGTTTGCGCGAAGGCTGGCGCATAACCGGCAACCAGGATCGCGCCCGCGCACACGCAAGTGCGCAACCTGTTCTTATACGTCACTGTCGTCGTCCCCCGATTGAACGGAGCCGCGCCTAGACAGGTCCGAAGACGACCGAGTTGCAATTTGCTGACAGATCGATGGCACGGCGCCATCGGATCGTCACCGCAGGAAAAATGACCGTCCTGCATCGAAAGTGCCGCGGCGGCGTTGGTCCTTCCAAGCGGAAGGGCCTGACATGCACAAGACGGACGATATCGACACCAGCCCCTATACGGGTCCCGCCGGTGGCTGGGGGTCGATGAAGTCGCTCGCCGAAATCTCAATGCGCGAGAAGGTCGGGCCAGAGGCGGCCAAGGAACTGACCCGGCAGAACAAGCCCGGCGGCTTCATGTGCGTGTCCTGCGCCTGGGGAAAGCCCGCCCATCCGCATATCGCCGAATTCTGCGAGAATGGCGCCAAGGCGACCGCCTGGGAATTGACCAGCTATCGCACCACACCCGAATTCTTCGCCAAGCACACGATCAGCGAGCTGCGCGGCTGGAAGGACTACGACCTCGAACAGGCCGGGCGGCTGACCCACCCGATGAGATATGACGCCGCCTCCGACAAATATGTCGCGGTCAGCTGGGGCGAGGCATTCGCCGACATCGGCGCGCAGCTGAAGGGCTTCGACCCGACCAAGGTCGTCTTCTACGCCTCGGGCCGCGCCAGCCTGGAAACGTCGTACATGTGGGCGCTGATGGCGCGGATGTACGGCAGCCAGAATTTGCCCGACAGTTCGAACATGTGCCACGAGACAACGTCGGTTGGCCTCAAGCAGGCGATCGGATCGCCGGTCGGCACGATCCACCTGTCAGACTACAATGTCTGCGACGCGATCTTCTACTTCGGCCAGAATCCGGGGGTGAACAGCCCGCGCTTCCTCCACCCGCTGCGCGATTGCGCCAAGCGCGGCGTCGATATCGTCGTGTTCAATCCGCTGAAGGAACGCGGGCTCGAGCGGTTCACCGATCCGCAGAACCCGATCGAGATGGCGACCGGCAAGTCGACGCCGATCGCCAGCCAATATCATCAGGTGCGGGCCGGCGGCGACATCGCCGCGCTGATGGGCCTGAGCAAATACGTCATCGAGGCCGACGATGCGGCGCGGGCGGCCGGCCGGCCAGCGATCCTCGACCACGACTTCATCGCGCAGCACACGGTGCGCTTCGAGGAATTCGCCGCCCGGGCGCGCGAGACCGGATGGGACGAGATCGAGCGCGAGAGCGGCCTGACCCGCGCTGAGTTGGAGGAATCGGCGCGGATCTATATCAAGGCCGAGCGGGTGATCTGCGTCTACGGCATGGGCCTGACCCAGCACGTTAACGGCATCGACAATCTGCACATGCTGGTCAATTTCATGCTGCTGCGCGGCAATGTCGGCAAGCCGGGTGCCGGTTTCGGCCCCGTGCGCGGGCACAGCAACGTGCAGGGGCAGCGGACGGTCGGCATCACCGAAAAGCCCGAACTGGCGCCGCTCGACCGGCTGAAGGACCTCTACGACTTCGAGCCGCCACGCGAGAAGGGCTGGGACACGGTCGAGGCGTGCGAGCGGATCATCGACGGCAGCGCGCAGGCGTTTGTCGGCCTGGGCGGCAATCTCGCCCGTGCGGTGCCCGACACGGCGCGCATCGAACCGGCGTGGCAGCAATTGCCGCTGACGGTCAGCATCGCGACCAAGCTCAACCGCACGCATCTGCTGCCGGGCAAGACCTGCTATCTGCTCCCCTGCCTCGGCCGGATCGAGACGGACGAGCAGGCGCGCGGCGCGCAGGCGGTGACGATGGAGGATTCGTTCAGCCGCATCTACGGATCGCGCGGCCGGGCGACGCCGGCGGCCCCGACCCTGCTGTCCGAACCAGCCATCGTCGCCGGCATCGCCAAGGCGTTGCTGGCGCCCAACCCGAAGGTCGACTGGGACGCCTGGGTCGGCGACTATGGCCTGGTCCGCGACGCGATCGAGGCGACCTATCCGGACAAGTTCAACCGCTTCAACGAGCGGATGTGGATTCCCGGCGGCTTTTGGAAGGGCGTGCCCGCCGCGCATCGCGAATGGCAGACGGAAAGCGGCCGCGCCGAGTTCAACGTGCCGACGGCGATGAGCGCGACTGGCTTCGAGGATGCGGAAGGCCGCTTCCGGCTGATGACGCTGCGGTCGAACGACCAGTTCAACACCACCGTCTATGGCTATCACGACCGCTTCCGCGGCATCAAAGGCACGCGCGACGTGGTGATGATGAATCGCGGCGACATGGCGCGGATGGGGCTGAAGGAGCATGACCGCGTCGATCTGGTCGGCGACGCCGGCGGCAACGGCGACACGCGCGTCGGCAATCTGCTGGTCGTGCCCTATGACATTCCGGCCGGCTGCCTGGGCGCCTATTATCCGGAGTGCAACGTGCTGATTCCCGTCGCGCACCACGCCCATCAGAGCCACGTGCCGGCGGCCAAGTCGGTGCCGGTGCGAGTGGAGCGCAGCGCCTGATCCTCGGTGCCATCCTGGCCGGCGGGCAATCCCGCCGTTTCGGCAGCGACAAGGCCGTCGCGCTGCTCGACGGTGCGCGGCTGATCGATCTGGTCCGGGCGCAACTGGCACCGCATGTCGATACGGTGGTGGTGGTCGGTCGCGACGGCGGGATCGCCGACCTGCCGGCCCCCGGGCTCGGGCCGCTGGGCGGGATCGCCGCGGCGCTCGACCATGCCGCCGCCCATGGCTTCGGCTGCGTCCTGACCGTGCCCTGTGACACGCCGCGCCTGCCCGAGCCGATGCTCGAGGCGCTGACGCGGCGGGCGCCGGCGTATTGCAGCGACGCGCCGGTGATCGGTTTCTGGCCGGCGGTGCTGCGCACCAATCTGCTCAACCGGCTCGGCCGTGCCGGGGCCGATCGGTCGGTGGCAAGCTGGGCGCGCAGCGTCGGTGCGCTGCCCATCGCCAGCCCGACGCCGCTTGCCAACGTCAACCGGCCGGAGGATCTGATGGCGCTATGAGCGCCGTCCCCTCCGATCCCCTTCGCCGCGAGCTCGTCCGCATCGTCCACGCCGATGGCCGCACCTCGGACGACCTGCGCGGCATTGCGGTCGAGGCGCCGGTCGCGATCGAGGTCGACGGGCTGGGCTATGCGGTGATGATGATGACGCCGCGCGATCTGGCAGCGTTCGCGACCGGCTTCATGCTGACGGAACGGCTGGCGGACCGGCCGGACGAGATCGTCGCGGTCGAGCCGTTCGAGGCCGCCGACGGCTGGATCCTGCGCATCGTGCTGGCGTCGTCCTGCGCCGGCCGCATTCACGATCGCGTCCGCCACCGCAGCAGCGATACGTCGTGCGGTCTGTGCGGCATCGCCGGACTGGAGCAGTTGCGCCGGCCCGTCGCCGCGCGACCGCCGCGCCCGACGGTGACCGCGGCGGCGATCTTCGCCGTCGGCGCGGCCTTGCGCGCGCACCAGCCGATCAATGCCGCGACCGGCGCGGTGCATGCCGCCGCCGCCTGCGATGCGGACGGACGCATCGTCGCGGCCTTCGAGGATGTCGGGCGGCACAATGCGCTCGACAAACTGATCGGCGCGCGTGCCGGCCATAGCGACGCCTTCCTGTTCGTCACATCGCGGCTGAGCTTCGAGATGGTGGACAAGGCGCTGGTCGCGGCAACCCCTTTACTCGCCGGCATTTCCGCGCCGACGGCGATGGCGGTCGATCACGCCCGTGCCCACGGCCTGACCCTGGTCGGGCTGGCACGTGCCGACTCACTTATCGTCCTGCACGACCCTTATCGGGTGTTCGGCTGACCGATCAGTGGCCCCAGTCCCAGACATGGGCCGACCAGTCGCGCGTCCGCGCGGCGGCATCGCTGACGGCATTCTCGACCATGTGGCGATAGGCGCCGCCCAGGCTGACCGCATCGACGACGCAGAAGAGCGCCAGCACCCCGGCCCACAGCACGCCGCGGTGGATCGGCTCGCGTTTGCGGACCAGCTTCACCTCGTCGTTGCGCCGCTGTGCCAGCCGTCGCTCCGGTCCAGGATAGGGCGCAGCCGGCGCCACCCGGCGCTCTTCGCGCCGGCGCTCGTTCGGAAAATGATAGCGCGTACGCATCGGTTCTACTCCACCGCTCCGGACCTTACCCCGCGGAAGTTTCCGAAAGGTTCATAACAGATGCGTCGCGATCCGCGGGCCCATCGACCGTGCTGGCGGCATCGTGCCGGTCCGCCGCGCGCTTTGACAGACAGTAGGAACCGTATACCAGATGGTCAGTGTAACGAGATGGCGTGGAACGGAGCGTTGCGGCGGCGCGCGCGACGTCGGCATCGGCAGGCGATCGGATCGGGGAGGAATGATGTTCGACAGGCGATCGGTCTTGCTGGGGGCGGGTGCCATGACGGCGGCATTGCCGGCTGCCAGAGCCCTGCCGGCGACGGGGGATTGGGCGGTCGGCGGATTGCTCGTCGACGGTCTGGTCGACCCGCGCGGGCTGCACACGGCGACGCCGCGCCTGTCTTGGCAGTTGCTGTCGACCCGCAACGGGGCGCGGCAGTCCGCGTGGCGGGTGGGCGTTGCGTCCAGTCGCGCGGCGGCGGCGGCCGGCCGCTACGATCTCTGGGACAGCGGCCGGAGCGAAGGCGACGCGTGCTTCGACATCGCCTATCGCGGCAAGCCGCTCGGTTCGCGGACGCAGGCATGGTGGCGGGTCACCGCCTGGGACGAGCGGGGCGTGTCCGCGGTGTCGCCGATCGCATCGTGGGAAATGGGCCTGCTGTCGCCGCAGGACTGGTCCGCCCGCTGGCTGTCGGCGGAAACGCCGGTGCTGCGCGCCGATCGCGAAGCGGGCCTGGCATGGCGCCAGGCACCGCTCGCCGCGAAGGGCAGCCTGCAGGGGTTCCGGCTTCGCTTCACCCTGCGCGAGCCTGCCGAGGTGACGATCATGGCTGGGTGCAGCACCTCCGCCAGGGTCTATCTCGACGGCGAGCCGATCGTCGTGCCCGCGACTAACGGCTGGGGCGTGGCCGGCCCCTGGGCCGTGCCCCTGTCGCTACCCGCGGGCGACCATCTCGTCGCGATCGAAGCCAAGCAGCGGGACGATGCGGCCGTCCGGGCAGCGGCGCTAGTGCGCGCCACCTTCGCCGATGGCCGGGTGGTCCGCTTCATCGGCGAGCCGATGCGGGCGGCCAGTTCACCGCCCGAAGGCTGGCGGTCGCTCGCCTTCGCCGACGGCGGCTGGACTCCGACCCAGCCGGCGCCGGGCGGCGCGCCGATGCCGCCGCTGCCCGCGACGATGCTGCGTACTCGCTTTCGGATCGACGGCAAGGTGGCTTCCGCCCGACTCTATCTGACCGCGCTGGGCGCTTATGAGGCGCAGATCAACGGACGGCGGCTCGACGACGCGCTGCTGCGCCCCGAATTCACCGACTATCGCAAACACTGCCTGTACGGCGTCGACGACGTGACGCCCATGCTGGTCGCGGGCGACAACGTACTCGGCGTAATGGTCGGCGATGGCTGGTACGGCAGCTTCGTATCCCCCAATGGCCGCTTTTCGTTCGGGGAGGCACCCTTGCGCCTCTTTGGCCAGCTCGAGATCCGCTATGAGGACGGCAGGACACAGACCGTCGCCACCGGCGACGGCTGGTCGGTCGCCGAATCGCCGATCGTCAGCGCGACGATCTACGACGGCGAACATTATGACGCGACGCGGGAGCAGGTCGGCTGGAGCACGCCGGGCTTCCGCCCCGATGCGCGCTGGCATCCCGCGGCGGCGGCCCCGCCCGCGGCGGCCAAACTGGTGGCCGCGACGGTCCCGCCGATCCGGCGGCAGGAAACCCTGACTCCGGTCGCCATCGCGACGCTGCCGAACGGTGCCAGCGTCGTCGACTTCGGCCAGAATTTCGCCGGCTGGTCAAGAATTTCGATCCGCGGCGCGCGCGGCCGGACGATCGCGCTCCGCTATGCCGAACTGCTCAACGCCGACGGCAGCGTCGACCAGACCAACCTGCGCCAGGCGAAGGCGACCGACCGCTACACCTTCCGCGGCGATGGCGGCGTCGAGCGCTACGAGCCCCGCTTCACCTATCACGGCTTCCGCTACGTCCAGGTCGAGGGGCTGGGCCGGCCGCTGACCAAGGACGAGATCGTCGGCGTGCCGATCCACACCGATCTGGCGGAAACGAGCGATCTCCACCTCGACGCCTATGTCCCGCAGCGGCTGTGGCTCAACAGCCGGTGGAGTCAGCGTTCGAACTTCATGGGCATTCCCACCGATTGCCCGCAGCGCGACGAGCGGCTGGGCTGGATGGGCGACGCCCATGTCTTCTGGGACGCCGCCAGCTTCAACATGGACACCGCCGCCTTCACCCAGCGTTTCCTTGCCGACGTCCGCGACGCGCAACGCGACACGGGCGACTATCCCGACATCGCGCCGAACGCGGATACGGCGCATTTCACCGGACCGGGCTCGTCACCGGGCTGGGGCGACGCGGGCGTCGCGCTGCCCTGGACCATCTGGCAGCGCTATGGCGATACGGCGGTGATCGACCAGCATTGGACCTCGATGACCCGCTTCATCGATTCGATCCGTACGGCCAATCCCGGACTGGTGTGGGAGACGGGCCGGGGCAACGACTATGCCGACTGGCTCGCGCTCGACGCCGTGCAGCCCGGCGATCCGACGACACCCAAGGATCTGGTCGGCACCGCCATGTGGAAGGGCGCGGTGGATCAGATGACGGACATGGCGCGCGCCTCCGGACGGCAGCGGGAGGCCGCCTATTATGCGACCATGTCGGCCGGTCTCGCGCAGGCGTTCCGGCGCAAGTTCCTGGCCGAAGACGGCGCGATCGGCAACGGGTCGCAGACCGGCTACATCCTCGCGCTTCAATTCGGATTGCTCGAACCGGCACAACGGCCCGAGGCGGTGCGCCGGCTGGTCGCCGACATCCGCCGTCGCGGAACGTTGCTGTCCACCGGCTTCCTGGGCACGCCCTACAGCCTCGACGTGCTGGCCGATGCGGGCGAGGATCGGCTCGTCTACGACCTGCTGCTCCGGACGGAATTTCCCTCCTGGGGCTATATGATCGCCAAGGGCGCGACGACGACCTGGGAGCGGTGGAACAGCGACGCCGGCGATCGGTCGATGAACTCCTTCAATCATTACGCCCTGGGCGCCGTCGTCGGCTTCATGTTCCGGCGGATCGCGGGCATCGACCCGATCGCGCCGGGTTTCCGCCGCTTCGCGGTGCGCCCCGTCCTCGACCCCCGGCTGAAGAGTGCGGGCGCGCGCTATGATTCGCGTATCGGGACGATCACCACCCGCTGGCAGCGCCAGGGTGACGGGGGCGTGTCGCTCGATCTGGTCGTGCCCGCCAACGCCACGGCATCGGTGCAGCTGCCGGCCTCGTCCGGCCAGGCGATCCTCGAAGGCGGGCGCCCGATCGCCGGTCGGTTCCGGCAGAGCGACGCTCGCGACGGTCGCATCGCGGTGGAGGTTCCGTCCGGGCGCTATGCGTTCCGCATGTCCTGACGCCGCATCCGCCCGGCGGGATGACGCCACAGACGAAAACCCCGGCCGGAGCCGGGGTTTCTCCTGCCATCGACGGCAAGGGTGAATGGTAGCGGAGGAGGGACTTGAACCCCCGACACGCGGATTATGATTCCGCTGCTCTAACCAGCTGAGCTACTCCGCCCCAAGGGCATCGCCGTCGGCGAGCCGCGGCCTATATGTAGGCGCCGCGAAGGCGTCAAGCGAACATGTGACGCGACAGCGGTTCCCATGGCCCGCCGCGATACCACCAGCTTGCCAGACCGGCGATCTCGACGTCGCGGGGCACGAATTCGCGGGTCAGCGCGCCGAGCAGCAGCTTGGCGACGTTCGGCTGCACCTTGTTCTGGATGGTGACGTGCGGGCGCCAGCCGCCGGCATCCTGCGGCGTCAACAGGCCGGCGAACGCCTCCGCCAGATCGCGGCGGACGGCGACCAGTTCGGGCGATTCGATCCGGTAGGCGACCCCGCGGCCGAGCGACATCACCCCGCCGACCCGGGCACGCGGTGCCCGTATGCCGCGGGTGGCGAGCGACAGGCGATGCTTGAGTTCGGCTTCGGCCGACGGCGGCAGATGGTGGAACAGCGTCAGATGCGCGGCGAGCACGTTGCGGTCGGGCGGAAAATGGGCGGCGCGCTGCGCATCGAACCAGCCCTGATCCTGCCGGCCGAAGAGTGCGGTGACGATGATCGGCGCCGGGCCGCCGGCCGGCCCCGCGGCGCTCAAATCTCCACCTGGCTGCCGAGCTCGACGACCCGGTTGGTCGGCAGGCGGAAGAATTCCATCGCGCTTTCCGCGTTGCGCAGCATCCAGGCGAACAATTTCTCGCGCCAGATCATCATGCCCGGCCGCTCGGAAGCGAGCAAAGTCTGGCGCGACAGGAAGAAGCTGGTGTCCATCATCCGGAAATCGGCGCCACATTCGTGCACGCGCTTGAGCGCGGCCGGCACGTCGATCTCTTCCATGAAGCCGTAGCGCAGCACGACGCGGAAGAAGCCCTCCCCCATCGGCTCCTCATAGGCGCGGTCGTCCGCCGACCAATAGGGCTGGTCGACGATCTTGACCGTCAGCAGGATCACACGCTCGTGCAGCACCTTGTTGTGCTTGAGATTGTGCAGCAGCGCGTGCGGCACGCCGTCGGCGGTCGAGGTCATGAACACGGCCGTGCCCGGCACGCGGCTGGCAGAATTGGAGGCGGAGGTGATGAACACCTTGATCGGCATCGCCGCCTCGCGCAGCCGCTCCATCATCAGCTTGCGCCCCTTGGACCAGGTGGTCAGCAGGGTGAAGACGATCAGCCCGATCATCAGCGGGAACCAGCCGCCGTCTGGCACCTTGGTCAGATTGGCGGTGAAATAGGCGCCGTCGACCAGGAAGAAGAGGCCGAGCAGCGGCGCCGCGGCATAGATCGGCCAGTTCCACAGCCGCAGCAGCGCGACGCCGAGCAGGCAGGAATCGATGAACATCGCCCCCGTCACCGCAATGCCATAAGCGGAGGTGAGGTTGGACGAGGTGCGGAAGAACAGCACCAGGATGATCACCATCGCCATCAGCAGCCAGTTGATCAGCGGGATGTATATCTGTCCGACCGTGGCCGCGCTGGTATGCTCGATCCGCAGCCGCGGCATGAAGCCGAGCTGGATCGCCTGCTGGGTCACCGAGAAGGCGCCGGAGATCACCGCCTGGCTGGCGATGATCGCCGCCGCGGTGGCGAGGATGACGAGCGGCAGCTGCAGACTGTCGGGCGCGAGCATGTAGAAGGGGCTTTCCAGCGCCGGCCGCCCCTCGCGGAACAGCAATGCGCCCTGCCCCATGTAATTGCACATCAGCGCCGGCAGCACGAAGACCAGCCACGACAGGCCGATCGGCCGGCGGCCGAAATGGCCCATGTCGGCGTAGAGCGCCTCCGCCCCGGTCACCGCCAGGACCACCGATCCCAGCGCCAGGAAGGCGCGGACCGGATCGAGGTAGAAGAACTCTACCGCATAATGCGGCGAGAAGGCCCAGAGCACGCCCGGCGTCTGCACGACGCTGATCAGCCCGAGCACCGCGATCGTCGCGAAATAGACCAGCATGATCGGGCCGAAGAACAGGCCGACGCGGGCGGTGCCGCTCTTCTGGATGGTGAACAGGAAGACGAGGATCGCCACCGCGATCGGCAGCACGAGATTGCCGAAGGCGGGGGCGGCGACCGCGATCCCCTCGACCGCCGACAGCACCGAGACCGCCGGGGTGATCATCGAGTCGCCGTAGAATAACGATGTCGCAAAGACGCCGAGCAGGACGATGCCGGTGCTCCACCGCCGGCTCTTGGTGCGGCCGGAGACCAGCGCGAGCAACGCCAGGCTACCCCCTTCCCCCTTGTTGTCGGCGCGCATGATGATCGCGACGTATTTGATCGTGACGACGATCATCATCGACCAGAACATCAGGCTAAGTACGCCCATGATGTGCAGGGGGTCGAGCGCCAGCTTGTGATGGCCGTTGAACGTCTCGCGGAAGGCGTAGAGCGGGCTGGTGCCGATGTCGCCGAAGACGATGCCGATCGCGCCGAGCGCGAGCTTGAGCATGCCGTCCTGGCCGTGCGCCTGTTCGGTCTTGTGCTGGTGTTGCCCTTCGCGGGCGCTGGGCACCGAAGCCGTGACGGGTGCGCTCATGACGCCGCTCGCCGGATCGTGACCACGCCGACGATCCGCGGGCGAGACGCTTCGTTCCCAACCTGTTCCATCGCGGCGCGCCTTAGCATGAGGTGAACGAAAGGGGCAACGCCGCGCGACGAGGTTCGGTTGCCGGGCGGTGGATCAGGTCCGCCGCACCACCTCGCGGATGACGAAATGCGAGGCGAGGCGCGCGACGCCGGGCAGGCGCGACAGCGTTTCGCGGTGGATGCGCTCGAACGTATCGTCGCGGCGCACCTCGACGTGCAGCATGTAGTCCGCCTCGCCGCTCATCAGGAAGCATTCGCGCACTTCGGGACAGTCGACGATCTCGCGCTCGAACGCCGCCATCGTCTCCTCGCGCTGGTCGCGCAGCGTGACGTTGACCAGCACGGTGCTGGGATCGCCGCGCGCGCTCTTGCTCAGCACGGCGCGATAGCCGGCGATCAGGCCGCGCTCGCGCAGGGCGGCCACCCGGCGGTGCGCAGCGCTCGGCGACAGGCCGACAGCCTCCCCCAGCTGGGCGCTGGTCAGATCGGAATTGCGGGCGAGCTGTGCGAGAATGCGGCGGTCGAGCGGGTCAAGCATGATCGTGCGTCCTGATCCCCTTCCACGGGAAAATATCCCGCGGCGGCGTGCCGGGATGGATGAGATTGCAAACCTCTCCCGGCTGTGCGGCGCTATTGATGCGCGCGCAAGAGGAGAGTCTGTATGCGGATCGGTGTTCCCAAAGAGATCAAAAATCATGAATATCGCGTCGGCCTGACGCCACCGTCGGTGGCCGAGCTGGTCGCCGCCGGCCACGACGTGGTGGTCGAGACCAAGGCCGGCGCCGGCATCGACTTCGAGGACGCCGACTATGTCGCCGCCGGCGCGACGATCCTCGGCACCGCGGCGGAAGTGTTCGCACAGGCCGACATGATCGTGAAGGTCAAGGAGCCGCAGGCGAGCGAGATCGCGCTGCTCGAGCCGCGCCACCTGCTGTTCACCTACCTCCACCTCGCCGCCGACAAGCCGCAGGCGGAGGGGCTGATCAAGTCCGGCGCCACCTGCATCGCCTATGAGACGGTGACCGCGGCGCGCGGCGGCCTGCCGCTGCTGAAGCCGATGAGCGAGGTCGCGGGCCGCATGTCGGTGCAGGTCGGCGCGCATTACCTCGAGAAGGAACAGGGCGGCCGCGGCGTGCTGCTCGGCGGCGTGCCCGGCGTCGCGCCGGCCAAGGTCGCCATCCTCGGCGGCGGCGTCTCTGGCGTCAACGCGGCGCAGATGGCGGTCGGCATGCGCGCCGACGTCACCATCTACGACATTTCGAACGATCGGCTCGCCGAGCTCGACATGTTCTTCTCCAGCCAGATCAAGACCGCTTACGCCAGCAAGGCGGCGATCGCGTCGGCGGTGAAGAACGCGCATCTCGTCATCGGTGCCGTGCTCGTGCCCGGCGCGGCGGCGCCGAAGCTGGTGACTCGCGACATGGTCAAGACGATGAAGCGCGGCGCGGTGATGGTCGACATCGCCATCGACCAGGGCGGCTGTTTCGAGACCAGCCACGCGACGACGCATGAGGACCCGGTGTTCGAGGTCGACGGCGTGATCCATTATTGTGTCGCCAACATGCCGGGCGCCGTGGCGCGGACCAGCGCCTTCGCGCTCAACAACGCGACGCTGCCCTTCGCGCTGAAGCTCGCCAACATGGGCGCGGAAGCGGCGATGAAGGCGGATGCGCATCTCGCCAACGGCCTCAACGTCTATCACGGCAAGATCACCCATCATGCCGTGGCCGAGGCACTGGACTTGCCGTTCTCCGGCTGGAACGGATAAGGAACATGTGGGTTGGGTGTTCGGAAAGGATACCCAACCCATGTCAGAGATTGAAAATCCCAAAGACCATCCGACCGGCAACGCCGAAAAGGACCCGGACGATTGGACCACCGGCGACGAGCCGATGACCGGCGCGCAGGCGAGCTACCTCAAGACGCTGAGCGAGGAAGCCGGTGAACCGTTCGACGACGGGCTGAGCAAGGCCGAGGCGTCGAAGCGCATCGACGCACTGCAAGAGAAGACCGGACGGGGGAAATAAGGCTACGGCTCCACCCCTATGTTTTTTAGAACGCAGCAACTCAGAGCCGCGGATGATGACCCCTGCAACTCTGGGTTCCTGCGTCCGCAGGAGCACTCAAGAAAGGGGTGCAGCGTTCAGCGTTGCGGGGAGGTCACCCCATCCCCCTCCCGCATCGCAATCAGCCGGTCGAGCAGCGCAAGGCGCACCTCGACGTCGCGCCGGTAGGACGCGTCCGCCGGCGTCAGCGCCAGCGCGCGCGCCCAATAGCGACGTGCCCCTTCGAAATTCTCCTCGCGCAGATAGGCGAGGCCAAGGAAGAACGGCGGCGCCGGATGCTGCGGGGATAGGCGCATCGCCTGTTGGAAGGCGAAGAGCGCCGGTGGCGACAGATGGCCGCCGTCATGCGCCGCCATCGCGCTGCCGAGCGCGGTCCACAGCATCAGGCTTTCGGGCACATGCTCGATTCCGCCGAGGATGACTCGCACCGCCGCCTGCGGTTCGCCGGCGCGGGTCATCGCGTCCGCCGCAGTGAGATAGGCGGCATCGGCGGAATAGCGGCCGAGCATACGGTCGCGCAGGTCGAACATTGTCAGGTCGTCGGGCTGAACCAAGGCACGCGGCGTGGCGGGATGCGCCGGCAGCGATGGCCGCCCCTGCATCGCATAGCCGACGCCGGCGAGCATGATCGCCGCGCCGACGCTCGACCACAGCAATCGCGGCAGCCCGATCAGGATCATCGCGCCCGACACGGCGAGCGCCAGCGCCGCGAAGCACAGCCAGCCGATCATCGCGCCCGCCGCCGGAAGCTCGCCTGCGCCACCACCACGCCGACCGCCAGCAAGATCAAAGGTGCCAGCCAGAGCGGCCACGTCGCCGCCCCGAGCGGCGGGTCATAGCTGACATAGTCGCCGTAGCGGGCGATCAGCCAGCGCCGGATCGACCCGGCGCTTTCCCCCGCAGCGATCCGCTGCCGGACCAGCGCGCGCATGTCGCCGGCGATGCTGGCGTCGCTGTCGGCGATCGATTGCCCCTGGCAGACGAGGCAACGGAGCGTCTCCATCAGCGCGCGCGCCTTTGCCTCCTTGGCGGGATCGGCGAGCTGCGTATTGGCGAGCCGCGCCGGCGGGGTCGTCGGATCGGCGAGTGCCGGTGCCGCGACCAGCAGCAGGATCGGCAGGACACGGCGGATCATCGCGCGCTCCGCACCGCTGCGGCGATGCCGTCGACATCTTCGGCGCGGATATCGCCGACATGCTGCAGGACGATCTTGCCCTGTCCGTCGATCACGAATGTCTCCGGCACGCCCGACGAGCCGAGCGCCAGCTGCACCGCGCTCTGCTTGTCGTCGCCGATCCGCTGATAGGGATCGCCGTTGCGGCGCAGGAAGGCGGTCAGCGCGGGCGCCGTGTCGCGGATCGCGACGGCGTCGACCGCGATGCCCATCGCCTTCAGCCGCATCAGCTGCGGCGCCTCGGCGGCACAGGGGATGCACCAGCTGGCGAAGATGTTGAGCAGCCGCGGCTGGCCCTTGCGGAAATCGGCGCTCGATAGGCCGGGCTTGCCGGGCGCGAGCGGCGGCAGCGTGAATGCGGGAAGCGGCTTGCCGACCAGTTGCGACCGGACGGTGCGGTCGGCGGGGCGGATCAGGCCGCTCGCGACGACCGCGAAGAACAGGGCGAAAGCGAGCAGCGGCCCCCACAGCAACGCGCGCCTCATGCCCATGCCTCCCGCATCCGTGCCCGACGCTCACGCCGCCACCGCCCGAACAGCGACAGCGCGCCGCCGAGCGCGACGAGGCCGCCGCCCAGCCAGATCAGCGTGACGAACGGCTTCCACCACAGGCGCAGCTGCCAGCGCCCCTCCCCGTCCGGTTGACCCAGGACGGTATAGAGCTGGCCGTCCCACAATGTCGCGATCGCGCTCTCGCTGGTCGTCGTCGCCGGCGTCGAGAAGAAGCGCGACTGTGGACGGAGCACCAGCCGCTCGTCACCGCGCGTCGCCGACAGGCGCGCCTCCAGCGCCGACCAGCCCTCGCCGACCACCGGCTTGATCCCGTCGAGGCGGACGGTGAACGGCCCGACCCGCGCCGGCTGGCCGACCTCGACCGCGAGCAACGTCTCGCTGGTGAAGGCGGCGTCCGACGCCATGCCGGCGAGACTGACCGCGATACCCAGATGGGCGACCACCATGCCCCAGGTGAACAGCGGCGTGCGCCGCAGGTCACGGCCGACCAGCGGCAGGACGCTGGCGACGGCGAGGCCGGCCGCCAGGGACAGGCCGATCGTCGGCAACAGGGGCACCGGACCGAAGGCGACCAGCGCCGCGGCGGCAAAACAGGTCGCGGCGATCGGCCAGGTCAGCCGGCCGACCAACTGCCCGGCATCGTCGCGCCGCCAGCGGACCAGCGGCCCGACCGCCATGACGACGACCAGCGTCAGCGCGATCGGCCCGGCGGTCTTGTTGAAGAAGGGCGGGCCGACCGACAGCTGCACGCCGAAGCTTGCCGCCACCAGTGGGTAAAGCGTGCCGATCAGCACGATGCCGAGGATCACCGACAGCAGCAGATTGTTGATCACCAGCCCGCCCTCGCGGCTGACCGGATCGAAGGTCGTCCCCGCACGCACCTTGCCGATCCGCGCGCCGAACAGCGCCAGCGCGCCGCCGATATAGAGGGCGAGCAGCACCAGGATGAAGGTGCCGCGACGCGGGTCGACGGCAAAGGCATGGACGCTGGTCAGGATGCCGGACCGGACCAGGAAGGTGCCGATCATCGACATCGAAAAGGCGACCACCGCCAGCATCACCGTCCAGGCGCGCAGGCCGTCGCGCGTCGCCAGCACGCTGACCGAATGGAGCAGCGCCGTCGCCGCGAGCCACGGCATCAGCGAGGCATTCTCCACCGGGTCCCAGAACCACCAGCCGCCCCAGCCGAGCTCGTAATAGGCCCAATAGCTGCCCGCGGTGATGCCGAGCGTCAGGAAGATCCAGGCCGCGAGCACCCAGGGCCGCATCGCCCGGGCGAACACCGGTCCGACCTGCCCGGTGACCAGCGCGCCGACCGCGAAGGAGAAAGCGACGGAGATTCCGACATAGCCGAGGTAGAGCGTCGGGGGATGGAAGGCGAGGCCGGGGTCCTGCAGCAACGGATTGAGGCCGAGGCCGTCGGGCGGCGCCGGGCTGACCCGGTCGAACGGATTGGAGGAGAAGAGCAGAAAGGCGTAGAACCCCAGCGCCAGCGCCGCCTGCGCACCGAGCGTCGCCACCAATGTGCGCGCGTCGAGCCGCCGCTCGACCAGCGCCACCGCGCCGCCGGCGAGACCGAGGATCGCCACCCACAGCAGCATCGACCCTTCGTGATTGCCCCACGCGCCGGCGAATTTGTACAGCCACGGCTTGGACGAATGGCTGTTCTCGACGACGACGCGCACCGACATGTCGGAGGCGAGGAAGACGCCGATCAACGCCGCCATCGCGGCGATCGCCAGCGCGCCCTGCGCGATCGCCACCGGGCGGACGCCGGCGATCACCGCCTCCCGACCCCGCGCTACGCCGGCGGCCGCGAGCATCAGCTGCAGCAGCGCGAGCGCGGCGGCGAGCCACAGCGCGGCGAGGCCGGTCTCGGCGATCATTTCTCCAGCGTCTTGGTTTCGTGCATCGCGCCCGCCACCTGCGGCGGCATGTATTTCTCGTCATGCTTGGCGAGCAGATTGGTCGCGGTGAAGCTGCCGTCCGGATTGAAATGCCCCTCCGCGACAACGCCCGAGCGTTCGCGGAACAGATCGGGCGTGATGCCGGCGAAGGTGACGGGGGTGGTCGCCTGGCCGTCGCCGACGACGAAGCGCACCGTCACGCCATCGGGCGCGCGCCGGATCGATCCTGCCTGCACCATGCCGCCGAGCCGTACCGCGCGGCCGAGCGGCAGGCCGTCGCGCTTCGCATCGGAGGGCGAGTAGAAGAAGCTCGCCTGATCCTTCAGCGCCGACATGGCGAGCAGCGCCGCGGCGACGATCGCCGCGACCGCCAGGATCGCGAGGGTCAGGCGCTGGTTCTTCGGCGTCATTTCTCGGCCCGGCGCATCGCGATCCAGCTGGCGAGCACAAGCGCGCCCGCGCCGGCGAGCGTCACGGCATAAGCGGCGGCGACGAACGGCCAGGGGTTCATGCGCGCGCCATCCGGCGCAGCCGCGCCTCCGCCTTGATGCACGCGAGCTCGGCGCGCATCCGCATCAGCACGATGCCGGCGAACAGCAGGGAGAAGCCCGTCACGGTAAAGCCCAGCGGCCAAAGGATCGACGGCGCGATGGTCGATCCGGTGACGCTGATCGACGGCCCCTGATGCAAGGTGTTCCACCACACCACCGAATAGCGAATCACCGGCAGCAGCACGGTGCCGCCGATACCGTAAAGCGCCGGGATGCGCCCGTCGCCGCCACGCTCCGCATCGGCGCGGGCGAGCGCCATATAGCCGCAATAGACGAAGAACAGCAGCAGCATCGAGGTCAGCCGTCCGTCCCACTGCCACCACGTGCCCCAGGTCGGCCGGCCCCAGATCGAACCGGTGACGAGGCACAGCGCCGCGAAGGTCGCGCCCGGCAGCGCGATCGCCCGCGCGGCGACCTGCGCCAGCGGGTGCCGCCAGACGAGAAAGGCGATGCTGGCGATCGCGAGGCCGCTCCAGCCACCCATGCCGAGCCAGGCCGCGGGGACGTGGATGTAGAGAATGCGCACCGTCTCGCCCTGCAGATAGTCGGGCGGGGTCTGCGTCAGGCCGGCCCAGCAGCCGATCGCGGTCAACATGATCCCGACGAGCGTCAGCAGCGGCGTCAGCGGCCGCGCAAGGCGCAGAAAACGCGCAGGGTTCGCAAGGGCGTGGAGGCTCGGCACGGTGGTGCCGGTCATAGGGGGGAAAGCCGCACCCGCCAAGCGCAGCAATGAGCGAGAGCGACGCAGAACTGTTGCTCGGGAGAGGCAGGCCTGAATTCACGTCCCGTCATGCCGGACTTGTTCCGGCATCCACCTTTGTCCAGACAACGCAGCGTGGGGTTCGCAGCATGGTGGACCCCGGAACCAGTCCGGGGTGACGGCTCGTTAAAGCGGACGAGCAGCGTGAAGACCGGAGCGCGCGCTGATCCCCACTTGGCGCCGCGCGCTCACCCCCGCCCGATCAGCCGCTGCGCAATCGTATCGGCGACCTCCGCCGCCGGGCGGCCCGTGCGGTCGCTTTCGTCCCACACTTCGTTGAGACGCGCAGGAATCTTGTCGATCCGCGCCATCACCTCGGCCTCGTCGCCTTGGCCGAGATATTCGAGGCCGACGTTGATGATGCCGCCCGCGTTGATGACGTAATCGGGCGCATAGAGGATGCCGCGCTCGTGCAGCCGGTCGTAATCCTCGCGCGTCGCCAGCTGGTTGTTGGCGCCGCCGGCGACGACCTTCGCAGTCAGCGTCGGGATCGTCGCCTCGGTCAGGATCGCGCCCAAAGCATTGGGGCTGAAGATATCCGCCTCGACGCCCAGGATCGTCCCCGCCGCGACCGCGTCCGCGCCGAGTTCCGCCGCCAGCGCCTGCGCCCGCGCCGCGTCGACGTCGGCCAGCGTCAGCCTGGCGCCGTCCGCGGCGAGTAGGCGGGCGAGGCCGCCGCCGACCGAGCCGACGCCCTGGATTGCGACATGCACGCCCTTCATGTCGGTGGCGCCGAGACCGCGCGCCGCCGCCGCCTTGACGCCGAGATAGACGCCGCGCGCGGTGTACGGGCCGGGATCGCCGCCGGCCGCGCCGCTGGCGACGGGCAGGCCGGAGACGTACTTCGTCTCGCCAGCGATCACCTTCATCCGCGCTTCCGACATGCCGACATCCTCGGCGGTGACGTAGCGGCCGCCAAGCGATTCGACCGCGCGGCCGAACGCCTTCAGCTGCGCCTCGCTGATCACCGCGCCCGGCTTGTCGGCGAGGATCACGCCCTTGCCGCCGCCCAGCGCCAGGTTCGCCATCGCATTCTTGAAGCTCATGCCGCGCGACAGGCGCAGCGCGTCGGTCACCGCCTGATCGCCCGCCGCATAATGCCAGAAGCGCGCGCCGCCCGCCGCCGGCCCGAGATGCGTCGAGTGGACCGCAACCACCGCTCGCAGCCCCGAATCGGGGTCGGTGAAGGCGTGGACGCCCTCGTGATCGTCGAAATCCGGAAGATCCCACACCGAGGTCATGTCCTGCTCCACTGCATTATACGGATGTTGCGAAGCCGAGTAATATTCTTTCCCGGCCAGCTTGACCAGATATTTCGGCTATGCCGCTACAAAGCTGAGGAAAGTGGGGCGACCGACGGGACTTGAACCCGCAACTTCCGGCATCACAAGCCGGCGCTCTAACCAATTGAACTACGGTCGCCGCGAAGACGCGTGCCCCTAAGCGGGAGGCGGCGCTTCGTCAAGCTATCAGAAGCTGCCTTGGATCGAAAGCCGCCACGCATTGCCCGACTGGACGAAGCCCGCCTCGGCCAGTCGCGCCGCCGCCGTGGGATCGGTGGGCGTGATGCGCAATGCCGCAGTGTAGCGGCCCTGGCCGGTGATGCGCAGATCGACGCCCTCGCCGCCCGACTGACTGGCGAGCGGCAGCAGCAGCTGGCCCGCGTCGCAACGCGCGTTGCCGGACAACTCGGTCGGCAACGGCACGCCGGCAGCGTCGCCGACCAGCAGCGCCCGCACCCGCCCCTCTGCCCGGTCGCAGGTGTCGTCGGTGAAATGGACGGTGACCCCGTCGAGGATCAGCGTCGTCACCGGCAAGGGCGCGAAGACGCGTCCGGTCGGCAGCGTCGCGGTGACGTCCTCGACCCCGCGGCGATGGCGGCTGAGCGTGATCGCGCCCCGCACCGCGCCGAGGTCGTCCTCCAGCCCGACGCGGGCGCGACCGATCAGCAGCGCCAGCGGCGACAGGTCGGCGTGGAGCGAGCCCAAAGCGAGATCGCCGAACCGCGCTTCGTTGAGCCGTCCGTCCCAGACGGAGCCGGTCACGGTGCGCGCGCTGAAGCCCTGGTCGCCGAGGCCGATCCAGCCGAGCGCCAGCCGCATCGGCAGGAAGACGAGCAGCGCCACGACGAGCAAGGCACCGAACAGGACGCCCGGACCGGTGGCGAGACGCAGCCGCCTCACGACGTGCGCGCCCGTACGGTGAGATCAGCGGCGACGCTGCCGTCGCCATTGTCGCGCCAGGTCGCGGATTCGATCAGCAACCCGCTCGACTCCAGCCGGGCGAGCCAGCGCGACAGCGCCGCAGGCCGCGCCGCCTGGATCGTCGCATGGACACGCCCGCCGCTCTGTTCGTCGAGTGTGGCGAGGACGAAGCCGGCCGATTCGGCCTGGGCGCGCAATGCGTCCGCCGGCGTGCCGGTCAGCGGCACCCGGCGGCCGGCGCCGTGAATCGCGTCGACCGCGCGTTCCGTTTCGGCGAAGCGGACGACGGCATCGGCGTGCCGCTCGCGTGCGCTCGACAGGCCGTCGCGCACCGGACGGACGATCCCCGCCCAGACGATCGTCAGGGCGGCGAGGCCGACCATCACGAGCAGCAGCCGCTTCTCACGCAGCGAGCGACTGTCGAACCAGGCGCGCAAACCCGTCATCGCGTAACGATCCTCTGATAAATTGGGCGGGAGGAGACAGTCACCCTCACCGCCGCGTGACCGTCATCTCGCCGGTCACCCGGCCGTTGGCCGACTGGAAGGTGCCGGCGTTGACCGTGAAGCCGGCCCGTTCGAGCGATCGCTTGAGGTCGGTGGGCAGGGATTCGCGAGCCGCAGCGACCGACAGTCGCAAATCGCCATTGGCCTGGAAGTCGAGCCCGGTCAGTTCCGTTCCCGGTGTGGCACGTACCGCGGCGTAGGCGGCGGCGACGGTGGTCGTGAAGCCCAGCCCCGGCCCGCGCACCGCATTCAGCCGCTCGGTCAGCTGCCGGTCGACATCCGTCACCGTCTCGCCGCGCGCCAGGCCGGTACGCCCGAGCGCCTCGGCCCGCGCTTCCAGCGCATCGGCGCCGAAACTGTATTTGCCGATCCGCACCAGATCGATCGCCAGCGTGACGAGCAACACCGCCGCCGCCATCACCGCGAGCCGGCGGACATGCGCCCAGTCGATACCGATGCGGCGGCGGCGTGCGAACGGCCCCTGGCGCAGGTCGAGCGGCGGCGCGGCGGCGACACGCGCCAGCCAGCCGTCGAGCAACAGGTCGTCGAGCAGCTCGACCGGCGCATCGCCGACGACGAGGTCGGTGACCATGCCTTCATCGGCGAAACCGGTGGCGCGCCCGCGGATCAACGGCAGGCCGGCGATTTCGGCCCGGACATAGCCGTCCTCCGGTCGCGGCAGCAGCAGCGGCGCGGGGACCATGGCGATCGGATCGACACCCTGCACCGCCAGATCGGCGAGCCAGCCCGCCATCACGCCGCGGTCCACCACGGCGATCGGCCGATCCCCCTCACCCTCGTCGCCGACTGCGACGTGCAATTCGGCGACGGGCGTCGCGGTCGCTTCGGCGACAAGCAGCCGCGCCGCCGCCACCGCCTGCGCAGGCGAGCGGACGGGCAGCGTCGCCCAATGCAGCGTCACCGATTCGGGTGGTGCCACCGCGACGACCGCATCGTCGCCGATCGGCACCCCCTGCCCCGCAAGGACGCTATCGTCGTCGGCGAAGCGGAGCCAGCGCAGGCCGAGGTCGGCGGACGGGAGAAAGAGGAGCGTCGTCATAGGTCATCGCCCCATTGCCGCGCGACGAGCCGCGCGGGAAGCCGGTTCGCATCGATCAATGCACGTTCCTTGATCCGTGCCTGCCCCTGGACGACGTCGATGGCGAGCGCGAACCAGGTCGTCTTGACCGCAAATTGTCCGCTCGCGGTGCTCACCGTCCCATTGCCGGAGGCGAGATTGAGGAACGCCGTGGCATCGGCGAACCCGGCAGGCGGCCGGCGCATGATCATCGACCGCGCCGCCTCGACCGACAGCGTGTCGGGAAACAGCATTGCCACCAGCGGCGCCTGTTCGGGCGTCAGCGTGTTGACGTTGAGCGTCGTCGGCTGTGCCTTGGGCAAGGTGCAGATCCAGGGGCGCAGCTTGGCGTAGATGTCGGGCGTGACGCCGTTGACCGCGCGCAGCTCACTGGGATCGGCCATCAGCGTGCCGGCGGTCCGATAGGAAATCTCCTTGCCGAGATAGACCACGTCCTCGGCGCCGCCCGGAAGCGGGTTTTGGTCGCTGTCGATCCAGTCGGTGGCCGCAGCGGCGATCCCCTCCCCCGCCTGCGACGGGATGCCGAGCAGCCGCATCAGCCGGACGAACTGGACGCGCTGCTCGAAATATTCGGCGTAGAGACCGGGCCCGGCGGCGCGGACCAGACTGTTGAGGTTGAAGCAATTGCCGCCGTCGCGGACGCGTGCGATTGCGCTGCCGCCGCCCGGCAGCGGCAGGGGGATCGGCCGGTCGCTCCACCCCCCGGCCAGCGTCACCCGGTCGCCGGCCTGACCGAGGAGATCGGTCACGCGCGTCGCCGCCAACACTTCGGCCGCGCGGGCATAGGCGCGGGCCTGCTCACCGTCGGCGGCATTGCCGGCAAGTCGGGTCGACAGACGCAAATGCTCCAGCGCCATCGCCGCCATGACGGCGATCACGGCCACCAGCATCAGCACGGTGAGCAAGGCCGCACCGCGTTCGGGATCAGAAGCGGCGCGACGCATCGGCGGCTCCCCCGGGCGGCGGCTGACTGGTTGCGACCGGCGGCGGCGCATAGCCGGTGCCGACCAGGACGACGAGACGCAGCGCCGTGCCGTTATCGCGGCGAATGACGAGTTCGGCCGCCTGCGGCAGGGCGGCACCCTGGGTGCCGTCCCATCGGTCGCTCCATGCCCCGCGCAAACGGTAGCGCGCGCCGAGGCCGGCGACATGGTTGAGCAACGCGACTGGTGGCAGCGGGGCGGCACCGTCGATCATCGGATAGGCGATCCGCTGCAACGTGCCGCCCTCGACGCGATAGGCGACCTTCTGCGCGCTGGCGCGCGGCGCCGCGTCGATATTCGCCCAGCCGGTGCGCACGAAGCGGAGCTGACCATCGGCGGTGCCGGTGAACGCCGGCAGCATCTGTCCGCCCTCGTCACGCGCCGGCCGATCCACCGCCTGGCCGAGGTCGCCCGCGATCAGCGCGAGCGTGCGGTTGACGGCGGAGACGTCGTCGAGCCGGGCCGAAGTCGCCGCCTGCGCCCGCACGCTGAACGACAGGATCGCGACGCCGGCGGCGGCGATCATGCCGAAGATCAGCAAGGCGATCATCACCTCGACTAGCGTGAAGCCCGCTTCAGGGTCTGTCCCAGTCGGGCTGCGACAGTCGGCGCTCATGGCTGGTCGTCCGGCGGACGTACCGCGGTGGCGCGGCCGATGGGCACGCCGCGCCGGTCGGCGACGGCGACGTCGATGCGGACGATGCGGGCGTTGCCGGTCGGCCGCACGTCGCGCACCCACCGCCATGCGCGACCGGCGTTGTTTTCCACCCCAGCGCTGCGTCCGAGCGTCGGCACGCGTCCTTCGGTCAACGCCTCGTTGGCGACATTGCGCGCGACCAGATTGGCAACCAACGTATCGTCGAGGATCGTCGCGCCGCGGATGGTGGCGCTCTCCAACCGTACGAGGGCGAGCACGGCCAGGCTGAACACCGCCAGCGCCACCATGATCTCGATCAGGGTGAAGCCCTGCTCGCCCGCCCCCGCCCTGTCCCGACGACGGCGGCGCTTCGGCATGGCGCGCATCCGGAGCGCGATCGCCCCGTCGGCCTGCCCCGGTTTCCGCAGTGCCGGCGGTGACGATGCTGGACGGGGCGCGCGACGCATCACCCCGCCACCCGCACGCTACCGTCGGCCGCCATGTCGATCACCGCTCGCGCCTGACCGCGGCTGAGCACGAGCTGGGCAGGACGGTCGGCGAGCCCCGTCGGATCGAAGGTCACGCGCAACCGCCCGCCGGTCGCGCCGTCGATCCGCGCCAGCGTCCCGTCGTTCCAGCGGGTCACGCGCAGCGGCTTGTCCGCCATCGGTAGCCACGCACCCTCGACCCGGCGGTCGAAGCCATAGCCAGCGGGGGTGATCCACAGGCTGACCGCCCGCCCCTCGACGATCGCCGCATCGTGCGCGGCGCGCGCGCGCAGGCTGAACCGCGCCGCCTCGTCCGCCAACCGGCCGCGCGGGTCGGGCATGGCGAACATCGCGACCGACGCGGCCAGCGCGATCACCACGACGACGACCATCAGTTCGACCAAAGTGAAGCCGTGTTCGGCGGAACGCGATATGGGCATGAAGCCGTGTTCGGCGGAACCCGATATGGGCGTGAAGCCGTGTTCGGCGGAACGACGCGCGCGCAAAGCGCCATGACCGGCGCCGCGCCGCACGCGGACTACGCCAGGGTCGGCGTCATCACTGCCAGGAGCCGATATCGGCATCGATCCCCTCGCCGCCTTCCTTGCCGTCGGCGCCATAGGTCCAGACGTCCGCCTCGCCATGCTGGCCGGGCGAGGCATAATTATAGGGGCGCCCCCAAGGATCGTTGGGCAGCTTCTTGAGATAGCCGCCGCGTTGGTACCGCGAGGCGTCGACGCCGGCGGGCGCGGTGACCAACGCCTGCAGCCCCTGCGTCGTCGTCGGGAAGGTCGACATCTGCAGACGGTACAGTTCCAGCCCGCCCTCGATCTGACTGATGTCGGCCTTGGCCTTTTCCACCCGCGCCTTGTCGCCGGACGGCAGCACGTTGAGCGCGACGATGGTGGCGAGCAGGCCGATGATGACGATGACGACCATCAGCTCGACCAGCGTGAAACCGGCTTCGCGCTTCCGGCGCTTCTGGGAATCGGGACGCATATTACTTCCTCATTGTCCCGCCAGCGTGTTGAGCTGGAGGATCGGCAACAGGATGGATAGCACGATGGTGGCGACGATGCCGCCCATCACGACGATGATCGCCGGTTCGAGCAGCGACAGCGCGGTGGCGGTGAACCGATCGAACTCGCGCTCCAGATAGTCGGCGGCACGCTCGAGCATCTCGTCGAGTCGTCCCGCCGCCTCGCCACTCGCGGCAAGATAGGTCAGCAGCGGCGGAAAGACGCCCGATCGGCGCATCGCCGCCGACAGGCTGCCGCCTCCGCGTATCGCATCGACGATCTCATCGCTGGCGAGGCGGAGCCGGCGGTTGTGGATAGTCGAGGCGGTGAGCGCCAGCCCCTCGAGCAGCGGCAGGCGGCTGGCGACCATCGTTCCCAGCGTCCGCGCCATGCGGGCGGCATGCAGGTCGCGCAACAGCCGGCCGAGCAGCGGGATGCGGAGGAGGCGCGTGTCGAAGGCGAGGCGCAGGGTTGGATCGCGCAAGGCGAACCAGATGCCGGCGGCGATCGCCGCGGCGACCAGCGCCATCAGCCACCACCAGCCGACCAGCAGGTCCGACACGGCGATGACGATCCGCGTCAGCAGCGGTAGCTGCTGGCCGACCGTGTCGAACTGTTCGACCACCTGCGGCACGACGAACATCATCAGCGCGGTGACGACGCCGAGCGCGACCACCGCAAGAATGGTCGGATAGGCGAGCGCGGTGATCAGCTTGCCGCGGATCTCCGCCTGCCGCTCCAGCAGGGCCGCGAGCCGATCGAGGATGGTGGGCAGGCTGCCCGAGCTTTCGCCGGCGGCAACCATCGCACGGTACAGCGGTGGAAAGCTCTTCGGCTCGCGCGCCATCGAATCGGCCAGCCGCCGTCCCTCCACGACACCCGCATGGACCGCGGCGACGATGCCGCGCACGCTGTCCTGCTCGGTCTGGCGGGTGATCGTCCGCAGCGACTCCTCCAGCGGCGACACGCGGTTGAGCGTCGCCAGCTGTCGGGTGAACAGGGTCAGCTGCTTGCCGCTCATCCTTGGCCGGCCGAGCTGCAGGCCGAACAGCGGGCGCGACTTGGTCGCCGGCGCGGTACCGGGCTCGATACGGACGACGAACAGCCGCCGGCGGTCGAGCGACGCGCGCGCGGCGTCGAGGTCGGGCGCCGCGACGTGGCCGCGCTGCTCGGCGCCGCGGGTGTCGATCGCGACATAGTCGAAGTCAGCCATGGGTGCGAGCCGCCCTCACCCTTCCCACTCGCCTACGGCGAGCGGGCACCTTCCCTCTCCCACCGGGAGAGGGAGGGAGCGGCAAAGCCGCGGAAGGGTGAGGATGACTAACCATCCACCGCATCCGCATCGCGGCGCGTCACGCGCACTGCTTCCTCCGCCGTGGTCAGCCCTGCCTTGACCAGCGCCTTGGCCGACTGCGTCAGGCTGGGGCTGTTCTGGAAGGCGTGGGCGGCGATCGCGGCTTCGTCGCCGCCATCGTTGATCAGGCGGCGGATCGTCTCGTCGACGCGCACCCCCTCGAACACGCCGATCCGGCCGCGATAGCCGGTGTGGTTGCAGCGCTCGCAGCCGACCGCTTCGAACACCGTCTTGCCCGGTTTGATGCCGAGCAGCGGCGCGACGCCGTGGCCGGCCCGCGCCGGCCGCCGGCAATGCTCGCACAGCCGCCGCACCAGCCGCTGCGCGATCACCGCGCGCAGCGTCGAGGCGAGCAGGAACGGCTCCACCTTCATGTCGCGCATCCGCGTAATCGCGCCCACCGCGTCGTTGGTATGCACCGTCGACAGCACGAGATGGCCCGTCAGCGACGCCTGCACCGCAATTTCCGCCGTCTCGCGATCGCGGATTTCGCCGACCATCACCACGTCGGGATCCTGCCGCAGGATCGCGCGCAGGCCCGCGGCAAAGGTCAGGCCGACCTTGGCATTGACCTGCGTCTGGCCGACGCCCTCGACGGCATATTCGACCGGATCCTCGACGGTCAGGATATTGCGGCTGCCGTCGTTGAGCAGGCGCAACGACGCGTAGAGCGTCGTCGTCTTGCCCGAGCCGGTCGGACCGGTGACGAGGATGATCCCGTTCGGCTCGGCCAAAGCATGGCGGAGCAGGCCGAACATCTGTTCGTCCATGCCCAATGCGTCGAGATCGATGCCCGCATTCTCCTTGTCGAGGATACGCAGCACGACGCGTTCGCCCGCCCGGCTCGGCAGCGTCGAAACACGCACGTCGAGCAGCTTGCCTCCCAACGTCAGGCCCATGCGCCCGTCCTGCGGCACACGCCGCTCGGCGATGTCGAGCCGCGCCATCACCTTGATGCGGCTGACCACGACCGGCGCGACGTGCGGGGGCATCCGCAACGTCTCGCGAAGCACGCCGTCGATCCGCATGCGTACGACCAGGCCCGTCTCATAAGGCTCGATATGGATGTCCGACACGCCATTGCGGGCGGCATCGGCGATGATGCCATTGATGAGGCGGATCGCGGGTGCGTCGTCGGCGGTGTCGAGCAGGTCCTCCGCGGTGGGCAACCCTTCCGCGAGCATGTCGAGTTCGTCACCCATGCCGACCGCCGCCATCGCCGTCGCCTGTCCATCCATGGCGTAAGCGTCGGAAAGCAGCCGGTCGAACGTGGGCGGCGCGACGGTCGCAACGGTGAACGGCCGTGCGAGATAGCGCCGCACCTCGATCAGCGCACGCGGGTCCGCCCCCTCGCGCAGCGCGACCGCGGGCGGCGCGTCGGGCACGTGCGGTTGCAGCACGACGCCATGCCGCCGCGCGAAGGCATAGGGTATGGTGACCATCGGCACTGCGACGGGATCGGTCGGGGCATGGTCGTCGCGCAACGGAGCGTCAGGGAACACACCCTCCGCCGGCCCTTCAAGCAGGCGGGAGGGGAGTTGGTCGGCGGCGTCGCCGGGCCGGATTATGGGGTCGCTCATCACAGCCCGCCGGTCATCCCCGCGCAGGCGGGGATCCAGAGACGCTGACGTCGCGGCTCTTGCCGACCGTTGGCGTGTCGGCATGCCCGCCTGCGCGGGGATGACGCCAGGGCAGGCCAAGCCTGGCCGCTCACCGCCGCTTCTCCGGCCGCACTGTCTTGGTCGTCACGCTGGTCTGCACCGGCACAGCGATGCGCGGGTCCTCGATATTGCCCGGGATCGGCGCTGAGGGAATGGGGGGAGCCGCACCCAGATAGTCGCGGACGAGCTGGTCGATGCTGGGTTCCTCACCGGGGGTCTGAAGCCCCTGCTGAAGGCGCAGATAGCCGTAGCGCTGCTCCGCCAGCGCGCGGCTGTCCTGGGGCGTGCGCAGGATCTTGGGCCGGATGAAGATCATCAAATTGGTCTTGGTGCGCGACTTCGCCTTCGACTTGAACAGATTGCCGATCACCGGAATGTCGCCGAGCAGCGGGATCTTCTCAATCGTACGCCGCTCCTCGTCGCTGAGCAGTCCGCCCATCACCGCGATCTGCCCATCGTCAACGGTCAGCGTCGTCTCCACCTGACGCTTGTTGAGGATCAGGTCGCTGTTGTCGTTCGACACCGGCCCCGCGATCGAGCTGACCTCCAGGCGCAGATGCAGCTTGATCGAACCCGAGGAATTGACCTGCGGCCGCGCGGTCAGTTCGATGCCGACATTCTCGCGCTGCGTAGTGCGGAAGGTGTTGTCGAAATTGTTCGACAGCGCTTGGCCGGTGGTGATCGGAATCTCCTGACCGACCAAGCTGTACGCGTCCTGATTGTCGATGGTGACGAGGTGCGGCACCTGCAGCAGGTTCGACGTCGTGTCGCTCTTCACCGCATTGATGATCGCACCGAAGATGGTGTCGCCGATCTGTCCGCCGAAACCGCCGAAGCCGCCCGACGAGCCGATGATCGAGCTGATCGCACTCTGCGTCAGCTGATCGGAGGCGCTGGACGCCGTCGTCACCGTCGTTGTCACGCCGTTGGCGATCGTCGTCGTGGAGGTGCTGCCGAGTTCGCGCGCGCCGATCGCGCCGGCGATCTGAAGGATATTGGGCGCCGAGTTGGAGAAGGTCGAGGCGGCGAACGCCCCGCCCGACGGATTGGCGAGGATGAACTGCGCGCCGAGCCGATTGACTGTGGCGTCGGACACCTCCGCGATGATGCCCTCGATGACCACCTGTTCACGGCGCGTGTCGAGCTGGCGCACCACTTCGGACAACTGGCGCTGGATGTCGGCGGGCGCGGCGATGACGATCGCATTGGCACCCTGGAAGCGGGTGACCACTGCGGCGGTCCGGCCACCCTGCGTGGTGATGGCGGGCTGACCGGTGCCGTTGCCCCCGGTGTTCGTCGATACCTGCGCGACGAGCGGCTGGGACAGCGACGGGCTGCTGGTCTGGCCCGTCACGCCGTTGGCACCGCTGCCGCTGCTGCTGAGCCCCGAGCCGGGCCGTGAGAATTGCGATGGCTGCGGCTGATCGGGCGTCTGGCCGACGAGCTGTTGCAGAACCGGTAGCAATTGCGCGGCATCGGCATTTTCGAGGAAGACGACCTTGATCTCGGTGCCGTTCTTCGCCTTCTGGTCGAGGTCGGCCGCGACCGCGGCGAGCCGCGCGACGGTCGAGGCATCGCCGCGGATGATGACGCTGTTCGAGCTGTCGACCGAGACCACCGAGGTGCCGACGGCACCCTGCCCCGTGCCGCCGGTGCCGCCCTGCCCGCCGGTCGCCGCGCCCGAGAGCCCCTGCAACGCCGCCGCGATCTCCTTGGCACTGGCATTCTTCAACGCGATGACGCGCGTCGTCGCGGTGTCGGCATCAACCCGGCGCAGGACTTCGCGGATGCGGCGGATATTGTCGGCAAAATCGACGATGACGAGGCTGTTGGCGCCCCGATTGGCGCTGACCGACCCTTGCGCGCTGACCAACGGCCGCACCGTCTCGATCGCCTGTTGCGCGTCGACCGCGCGCAGTCGGACGATCTCGGTCACCAGGCTGTTGCGATTGGCGCCGGCCAGGCCGACGCGGCTCGGCTGCGACGCAGCATTGTCGATCGGCTGGACGCGGAAGGCGCCGTTGCCGGTCGGCACCGCGACCAGTCCGTTGGCGCGCAGCGTCGACAGGAACGCCTCGAAATATTCGGAGCGGCTGAGCGGCCGGTCCGTGACCACCGTCACCTTGCCCTGCACCCGGCTGTCGATGATGAAGGTGCGCCCGGTCACCTTCGCCGCATCGGCGATGAAGGCACGAATGTCCGCGTCGCGCACGTTGAGCGTGGTCTGCGCGAGCAGCGCGGTCGGCGCGGCGAGCGCGAGAGCGGAAGCGAGGAAGACAGTCTTCATGATGCGGGTGCGACCGTGATGGCGAGGGGCAACGTCTGCGTGCCGCGCTCGACGGTGATGGGAATGTTGCCGCCGCGCGCGAAATCGGCGGCGACACGATCGATGTCCTGGGGTCCCGTCACCGGGCGGCCGCCGATCGCGGTGACGACGTCGCCCTCGCGCAGGCCGGCCGCGCGGAACAGCGCGCCGGTGCCCTGCGGCCGGACGACGAGACCGGACAGGCGCCCCGCGTCGATGCGCGGAATGAAGCCGATCTCGTTGCGCAACTGCCCCGCCTGGATCGCCGGAGGAGCCGCTGGGGCACCGATGCCCGCAGGCGGCGGACCGGAGCTGGCCGGGGTGCCGATCTGGGCTGGCGCGCCCGTCGACGGCGCATCGGCTTGGGTTAAAAACAAATCCTCCGCTGCCCCGCCGCGATCGATCGTGATGTGATCGAAGGCGACCGACTGCAGCTTGACGCCAGGCTGAATGTCCTCGCCAACGGAGATGCTCTTCTGGACGCCGTCGGGACCAGCGACGATTGCCGACCCGCGCCCCGATGCCTCGTCAACACGGATGCCGAACAGCGTCAGCTGCAGCGCGGTCACCGTCGCCGGCGCCGCCGCGCCGCCGCCCAGGCGAAAGAACGGATCGAAACTCGCCAGCACGTCCGCCGGCGCGCCCGGCACCATGAGTTCCGCCGGACGCCAATCGCCAAGCGGTGTCACCGGCGTCGCTAGCGTCCAGACGAACCGCGCGGTCTGCACCGCCAATCCGGCGAGCAACGCGAGTTCGGCAACGGAATAGACATTGACGACGGGCAGACGCCTGAACAGGCGGCGCGTGCGCGCGTCGAACTTTAAACGCATAAGGTTTCCCGGTCCCGAACCCTCGCCGTTAGGCATGCCATGTTACGTCGATGCGTCATAGTCCTCATCGCGACGAAACATGCGCAAGCAATGACGCACGGTTTGGCGGCGCCGCCGTAACGCGGTACGACAAGGGCATGGCTACGCAATCCCCGCCCGGCGCCGGCGTCGATCCCCGGCCGATCGCCGCCCATATCCTGTCGCACCCCGGCGTACAGAAGGTGCCCAGTCCCAAGCTCGATCTGTTCGTGGCGCGTGCCTTCCTGCCGGCCGATCTGTGCGCGGCGCTGATCACCCGGATCGACGCCGTGCGTCGCCCTTCGACGATCGCCGATCCCAATGGCGACAGCGCCTTCCGCACCAGCGAGACGGGTGACCTTGCCGCGACTTTGCCCGAGGTTCAGGACGTCGAGACGCGCCTTGCCATCTTCACCGGGCTGGACCCGGCGCACGGCGAGCCGTTGCAGGGACAACGCTATGCGGTGGGTCAGGAGTTCAAAGGCCATACCGACTATTTTGACCCGGACGGCGTCGATTTCGCGCGATACTGCGCGATAGCGGGCAACCGGACATGGACGGTGATGGTCTATCTCAACACGCCTGACGCCGGCGGCGCGACGCGGTTCAAGGCGGTCGACAAGACGATCCAGCCCGAGACCGGCAAACTGGTCGCCTGGAGCAACCGCCGTGCCGACGGCTCGCTCAACCCCGCCACCCTGCATCAGGGCATGAAGGTGCGCGCCGGCGTCAAATATGTGATCACCAAATGGTATCGGGAACGACCCTGGGGCTGATCGCACCCATTCCTCCCCGCTTGGCGGGGAGGATCATTGGCCCCTAAAACGTCGTGCTCACCCCGAGCGAGAACACACGGCCGAGGTTGTAGCGGTTGATGAACACCTCGCGGCCGTTGTCGAACGTCTGGCTCTCGCGATAGCGGGTGCGCGTCAGGTTGCGCGCCTCCGCCTTGAGCTCCCACTTGCCGCCGCCAAGGTCAAAGCCCTGGCGCATCACCATGTCGAGGCGGATGCCGGGATGTTCGACGATGTCGGGCTGGAACGCGTTGCCGCCTAGCAGCGACGGGCCGCGGTTGGTGACGCGGTCGCTGGCATAGTTGAACAGCAACGTGATTTGCGACAGCGAGGCGGTGTCCTCCAGCCCGACCTGGACGTTGACCAGATGGTCCGACTGACCGGTCAGCGGCGCGCCGTCGCGGAACAGCTTCGAGGCGAGGTTGAAGCCGGCGAGACAGCCGTTGACCGGCTGCGCACCCGGTGAAACGTCCGGGACACAGGTGTCGTTCGCGGTGATTTTCGACTTGGTATAGGTGTAGTTGGCGATGAACAGCGCGCGCCGGGTCGCGAAGAAGTCGCCGCCGAACACGTCCGCCAGCTTGACATATTTCTGCAGCTCGACCTCGCCGCCCCACAAGGTCGCCTTGGGCAGATAGGTGAAACCGGTCTGCAGCCGGTCGTCGGCTCCGGTGTAGAAGCCGACTTGCTCGATCGGACGATCGATCCGCTTGTAAAAACCCGCGGCGGTGACGCGCTGGTCGCGCGCAAAGAACCATTCGTAGCGCGCTTCGAGATTGTACAATTCGGAGTCGCGCAGCGCGGTATTGCCGAAGAACAGGCGATCGGAATCGGGATCGCGGAATTGCTGCGGCGCGAGCTCGCGGAACTGCGGGCGCGAGATCGTCTTGGCGAAGCTGGCACGCAGCTGCTGGTCCTGCGCGAAATTCCAGGTCAGCGTCGCGGCCGGCAGGAAATAATCGTTCTTCAGCCGCGTCGTCGCGCTCTTCACCGGCGTCACGCGCTCGTCACCGGTCTCGTAGCGCAGGCCGATCACCGCGCGCAGGCCGTCGAGCGCCTCCGCCTCCGCCTGCACGTAACCGGCATGGACGTCGAGCGACGCGTCGTAGCGATAGGCGCCGAGCGGCGTGTTGAACTGCAACTGGATCGTGCACGGAATCGTGTTCGCCGTCTGCGGACAGGCGTTGTTGATGACGTCCGGGCTCAGCAGATAGTCGGGGCGGTAGAGGTTGTAGGGATATTGCGGCGCAGTGCCGCCGCCCAGCGACGTCTGGTAGTTGAACTGGAGCCGCGACGAGGTGCGGTCCGTACCCTGGTAGAAATAGCCCGTGGACAGCGTGATCGGACGGTCGGCGTCAATCCGGTAGGAGGCATCCGCCTGCCCCGTCCACAGGTCCTCATTGAGTTCGCTGAAGATGATCGATGCGAAGGGCGTGAAGCGCTGCGTCACCTGATAGGCGCCGTCGCACTGGTAGCCGTCCGCCTGCTGTCCGCCGTCGCTGGTGATCGGCAGTCCGGTGGTGGTGCGGTTCGAGCAGAGATAGTCGAACTGCCGCTCGTACGGCGCATTGCGCTTCGAATTGGCGTAGGCGCCGCGCGCGTCGAGCTTGAATGCGTCGGTGATCTTGAACTCGCCAACCAGCTGGCTTTCGATCAGCTGGCGTTCGAACCAGCTGGTGTTCTGCTGGAAGCGCAGGCCCGACGGGTTGTTGTACAAGGTCGCCGCAGACCCGCGCGCCTGCTTCAGCGTGTCGTGGATATAGACATTGGTCCAGCGGATGGTGTTCTCGCCGAACTCGTAGCCAAGACCGATCAGCGCATTCGCCACCGCGCGATTGTCGGTGATCAGCGTACGAAAGTCGTTGCGCAGCGTGCCATCGGCGCTGACGCTGTCCTGCTGAGTGGTCAGGCGGGTGCGCCAGGTATTGCTGGCGCTGAGCGAGGCGATGACGCCGAGGCGCGAGCCGCCGAGGTCATAGACCGAGCCGCCGCTGATCTCTGCCGACCAATTCGCCGGCAGCTGGTTGTTGCGCTGGAGCAAGGTGGTCGACGCGTTGCTGAGCTGCGCGACCTGCGCCGCCGGGATCAGGCCCGATCCGTCCGGCGCGTTGCGGATGAAGGCCGGCACTTTGCGCGCGCCATCGTCATAGCCGATCCAGTCCGCGCCGCCGCCGTAATAGGTGTAGCCGAGCTCGCTGGTCGTCGCGTCGTCCGCCGCGATGCTGGCGCCGCCCGAGATGAAGTTCTTGTCGGGAATCGCCTTGGTGGTCAGGTTGATGACGCCGCCGCCGAATTCGCCAGGATAGTTTACCGAATAGGTCTTTTGAACCAAGGCCGAGCCGACGATCGTCGTCGGGAAGATGTCGAGCGGCACCGACCGGCGCAGCGGCTCCGGCGAGGGCAGCGGCGAACCATTGAGCAGCGACGAGGAATAGCGGTCGCCGAGACCGCGGACGTAGACGAAGCCGCCGCCGACCACCGATAGGCCGGTGACGCGGGTCAGCGCGCCCGCGATATCGCCCTCGCCTGTCCGCGCGATGTCGGCGCTCGACAGGACGGAGACGATCTGCGCGGTGGCGCGCACCGTGTTGGGAATGTTGCGGCCGACGACGACGATGTCGCCGAGATCGGGGGTGCCGCCGGGCACGGATACTTCGACCTGCTCCTGGTCCACCGCGGGATCGGCCGGCGCCTGATCCTGTGCCGTGCCGGTGGTGGAGGTGGTCGCAGGTGCGCTCTGTGCAGGCGGGGGCGTTGCCGGCGTCGGCGAGCCGGCGCCTCCGGCGGTCTGCGCCAGCACCGCCGGCGCCGTTAGAGTGGAAGACAGGAGAAGAAGCGAGGCGAAGGCGAGCCGCTGCTGGCGCATGACCGTGGTTTCCCGGTGCAAGGGGTCTTCAAACAGGCATCCGGGGCAGCGCTGCCGCCGCCCCGGACACCGCGTCGTCGAGGCGTAAGGCGCCTCAGCGGCCGTTGCAGGCGAAGTAGACCGAGTTGAACGACGGCGGACCGAAGTCCTGCAGCACGCTGTCCGCCGGGCGCACCGTCGTGCGGCCACCGCTGGTCTGTTCGCCGGCGATGATGTTGACGCAGGCGACGCTCGACGGCGTCTTCACCACGCCGTTGATGAAGCGCATGTCCGACCCGCCGCGCTGGCGGATCGCCGCCGGCGCGAGCGCGGTCTGGATGAAGGTGAAGTTGGCGTAGGTCGCAAAGGTGCGCGGCAGCAGGTCCTCGGCGTTGTTCGAGTCGATCTCGGTCGAGAAGCTATCGGCGGTCGCGCCGAGCACGCGCTGGGCGGCGACGATGAACTGCATGAAGCCGCGATAGCCATTGTCGATGTCGAAGCCGTCATCGTCGGCGCCGGTCACCGCGAAATATTTGATGTTGGTGGCGCCGCCGAACATCTCGACGCCGTCGTCGGCCGAATTGTGGCTCTGGACGTGGTCGATGATCGTGCCCGAGCCGGTGCCGCCGAGGGTCAGGCCCTGCAGCTCGTTGCCGTCACTGATCGCGATGCCCGAATAGCGGATCTGGACATAGGACATCTGACCCGAGGAATCGGTCGCGGTGGGGCCGCCGTAGAAACGGCCGGTGACGCCCTCGATCGCCTGTTCACAGGTCGTCGACGATCCGGCGGCGTTGTTCGGGCCGGTGCCCTGGCGGCAGACGCCGGTCGGCGCGCGGCCGAGCAGGATGATCCCGCCCCACTGGCCCTGCGTCGCGTCGGACACGCCGTTGGCCGACAAATTCTGCTGCGAGGTGAAGATGATCGGCGCGGTGGCGGTGCCGACCGCCTGGATCCGCGAGCCGCGGTTGACCAGCAGCAGGTCATTGGTCGATTCATTGGCGTTGGCGAAGATCACCACGCCCGGCTCGATCGTCAGCGTCACGCCCGAATTTGTACCAGTGGTGCCGACGTCGGAGCCGACCTCGGTCTGACCGGTGAATCGATAGGCGATACCGGGGATGCGCGGCAGCGTCAGGCTGGTGGTGATCGCCTGCGGGATGTCGCAGACCTTGAAGCCGCCGACGGTGGCGACATTGGCGCTGCCGGTGGTGGTGCCGGTCGGCGTCGCCGTGCCGGTCGGGCACGTCGCGCCCGATGCCAGCGTGCCGACCGCGGGCACCGCGGTGCAGCGCGCGCCGCTGCCGCCGAATTCGGCGGAAGTCGAGTTGCAGGTCCAGCCCTGGAAGCTGGTGTCGCTCGGCCCGTTGAACGCGCCGACGTAGTTGGTCGAGGTGAAGAAGCTGTTGATCGTCGACGGATCGGTCGCGGTGGCGAGCGAGGTCGCGCTGACCGGATAGACGCCGTTGATCGTGCTGCCGGTGCCGTTGACGTTGTTGTTGGTGCCGGTGTTGACGATCGCGAGCTGTTCGTCGGCGGTGACGGAGATGCCGTTGACCGCCGTGACCGCCGCGAATTGCGCGGCGGTGATCGCCGCGCTCGGTGCCGGGGTCGGCGAAGGCGTCGGGGTCGGCGCCGGCTGGATGATGGTGACGCTGCCGGCGCCCGGCGAAGCGACATTGTCGGCACCGCCGCAGCTCGCCAGCGCGGCAGCGGCCGTCGTGATCATCAGGAAATTGCCGAAGCGCGTCTTGCTCGCCATGATCGATAGCTCCCGGGTCGTATGTCGTTGATGGGCGGGCTATGCCCCTGACCGGCGGAAGAACCCCCTGCGCCGATCCCGTCCCGGCGGTTAGGCGTCCTAAATGACGTCAGCATGAGAATGGCGTTACGAAACAGTTGCGATTGCGTGACGTTTCAGTGACGGTGGCGCGGTTCGCTATTGTCCGGGGACCAAGGCACATTGGGTCGTGTGCATAGGTGAAGCGTTAGTCGAGCGATGGACGCCTTCGAATCGATCCTTGCGATGCTGGCAGGCGCGGTGCTGCTGCGCGGCCTGTCGCACCGGAGCGGCGTGCCCTTTCCGACCTTGCTCGCGGTTGCCGGCGCCTTGCTGGCCCTGGTCGCGGTCGAGCTGCCCTTTTCGCTCGACCCGTCGCTGGTGCTGGCGCTGTTCGTCGCGCCGATCCTGCTCGACGCGGCGTTTGACACATCGCCGCGCGACCTCAAGGCGAATTGGCGCGCGGTGCTGCAGCTGGTCGTGGTGGCGGTGGGTTTGACGACCATCGGTGTCGCCGCGGTGGCGCACTGGCTTGTGCCCGATCTATCGTGGGCAGCGGCGATCGCGCTTGGTGCCATCGTCGCGCCCCCCGACGCCGCAGCGGCGACCGCGGCCCTGCGCCAAGTTTCGCCGCCGCACCGGCTCAACGTCATCTTGGAAGGGGAATCGCTGCTCAACGACGCGTCGGCGCTGCTGATTTATCGACTGGCCGTGACCGCCGCAGTGTCGGGCGGGACGATCACCGCCGCGGCCATCGCACCGACCTTCCTCCTGTCCGTCGTCGGCAGCCTGGTCGCCGGCCCAGCAATCGCGCTGGTCTGGAGCCGTTTGACTCGCGACATCAGCGACGCGCCAAGTTCGATCATCCTCCAATTCGTCGCGACCTTCGGCGTCTGGGTAGTGGCGGAGAGCCTGCACCTGTCAGCCATCCTGACAGTCGTCACCTATGCGATGACGATCGCGCGTTCCGCCCCGGCCCGCACCCCGGCGCGGCTGCGCGTGCCGTCCTATGCCGTCTGGGACACGGCGGTCGTCGTCCTCACCGCGCTCGCCTTCGTGCTGATCGGCCTGCAGCTCGGCCCGGTGATCCGCCACGCGCCGCCCGGCGCGGTCGCGGAATGGAGCGTGGTCGCCGCCGCCGTCCTGGCGACCGTCATCGTGCTGCGCCTCATCTGGGTCTTCGGCTACAATCGCTGGCTATGGCTGCGCGGCGCCCGTGTCGCGGACGACAGCCATGCCGATTGGCGCAGTGGGATGATCATCGGCTGGGCGGGAATGCGCGGCATCGTCACCGTCGGCACTGCGCTGGCGCTACCCGCGGGCTTTCCGCATCGCGACCTGCTGCTGTTCGTGGCCTTCGCGGTGACGCTCGGCACCCTCGTCATCCAGGGGCTGACGCTGAAGCCGCTGGTCCGCTGGCTGGCGCTGGAGGACGACGGTCCTGTCGAGCGCGAGGTCCGGCTCGCGCGCGTCGCGCTGGCCGAGACCGGGCTTGCCGCGATCGACGGCGATGACAGCGACGAGGCCCGTGCGTTGCGCGACGAACTCCACATCGAATGCCGGACCGCCGCCGATGCCGAGGAGGGCGATGGTCGGGCGATCCTGCCGGCCAAGGTGCTGCGCCGACGCGTTTCGGAGGAACGGCGCGAGCGGCTACTGGCGCTACGCCGCGACGGCACGATCGGGGACGATGCCTTCCACCGGCTGGAGGAGGAACTCGACTTCGCCGATCTGGCGATCGAACAGCGCATCTGACGTTCTGCGCAGCCCCCGCGCCAGATGACCCAGCCAAACCAAAAAGCCCGCCGGTCCGAAGACCGGGCGGGCTGATATGGTGGGCGCGACAGGGATTGAACCTGTGACCCCACCCGTGTGAAGGGTGTGCTCTACCGCTGAGCTACGCGCCCGAAACTCTCGGGAAGCGGGCCTTTAGGCGGCGGGATGCCGCCTGTCCAGCCCGATCTTGTCGATCAGTTGACCGAATCCTTCAGGCCCTTGCCGGCCTTGAACTTCGGCTGATTCGACGCCTTGATCGTCATCGGCTCCTTGGTGCGCGGGTTGCGCCCGGTCGACGCCTTACGCTTCGACACGGAGAAGGTGCCGAAACCGACCAGGCGTACTTCGTCGCCCTTCTTCAGGCTGGCGGAAATCGCCTCGAATACGGCCTCGACCGCCTTGATCGCGTCGCTCTTGGCCAGGCCGGACGTGTCGGCGACCGTGGCGATCAGCTCCTGCTTGTTCATCGGAAAAACTGCCCCCTTGGAAACGGTAAGAATCGTGCGGCCAGGCCGAAAGACCAGTAAGGCCGTACGTACGGTACGAGTCAATGCCCCACCGGCCCGACGACCGATGGCGGCGATTGACGACAATCGTATTAATTAATGGTGCAATTCCCCTCCCGCGGGTGCGACCCCGGCCGGCGGCAGCGCGGCAAGCTCGTCCGCGTCGGTCCAGTCGATCGCCTCCAGCGGCTCGGTCAGCGCCAGGCGCAGCACCTCGTCGACATGGCTGACCGGCACGATGGTCAGCCCGTCCTTGATGTTCTGCGGAATGTCGGCGAGATCCTTCTCATTCTCCTGCGGGATCAGCACCGTCTCGATACCGCCGCGCAGCGCGGCGAGCAGCTTCTCCTTCAGCCCGCCGATCGGCAGCACACGACCGCGCAACGTCACCTCGCCGGTCATCGCCACATCCTTACGCACCGCGACGCCGGTCAGCGTCGAGACGATCGAGGTGACAAGGCCGATGCCTGCCGACGGGCCATCCTTCGGCACCGCCCCTTCGGGCAGGTGGATGTGGATGTCCTTGCGGTGGAACAGCGACGGCTTGATGCCATAGCTCGGGCTGCGCGCCTGGACGAAGCTGAAGGCGGCCTGGACCGATTCCTTCATCACGTCGCCCAGCTTGCCGGTGGTCTTCACCGCGCCCTTGCCCGGCACCGTCACGCTCTCGATCGTCAGCAGCTCGCCGCCGACCTCGGTCCAGGCGAGCCCGGTAACCGCGCCGATCTGATGCTCGGTCTCCGACAGTCCGTGACGAAACTTCTGCACCCCGGCGAATTCATGGAGGTTGTCGGGCGTGATCGTGACGTGCTCGCTCTTGCCCTCGAGGATCTGGCGCAACGCTTTGCGGGCAAGCTTGGCGATCTCCCGCTCCAGCGTCCGCACGCCGGCCTCGCGGGTATAGCGCTGGATCAGCGCGCGCAGCCCGTCATGGGTCAGCGTGAACTCGCCATCCTTCAGGCCATGCTCGCCGATCACCTTGGGCAGCAGGTGCCGCTCGGCGATCTCGACCTTCTCATCCTCCGTATAGCCCTCCAGCCGGATGATCTCCATCCGGTCGAGCAGCGGCTGCGGCAGGTTGAGCGTGTTGGCGGTGCAGACGAACATCACGTCGGACAGATCGATGTCGATCTCGAGATAATGGTCGTTGAACTTGGCATTCTGTTCGGGATCGAGCACCTCGAGCAGCGCCGACGCCGGGTCGCCGCGGAAATCCTGGCCCAGCTTGTCGATCTCGTCGAGCAGGAACAGAGGGTTACTGGTCCCGGCCTTTTTCAGGTTGGTGACGATCTTGCCTGGCAGCGAGCCGATATAGGTGCGCCGATGGCCGCGGATCTCCGCCTCGTCACGCACGCCGCCCAGGCTTTGGCGGATGAACTCGCGCCCGGTCGCCTTGGCGATCGACTTTCCGAGGCTGGTCTTGCCGACACCCGGCGGGCCGACGAGGCACAGGATCGGCCCCTTCAGCTTGTTCATTCGCGCTTGCACGCCGAGATATTCGACGATCCGGTCCTTGACCTTCTCTAGCGCATAATGGTCCTCGTCCAGCACCGCCTGGGCAGCGGCGATGTCCTTCTTGACCTTGCTCTTCTTGCCCCAGGGCAGGCCGAGCAGCACGTCCAGATAGTTGCGCACCACCGTCGCCTCGGCGCTCATCGGCGCCATGGTCTTGAGCTTCTTCAGCTCGGCGGTCGCCTTGGTCCGCGCCTCCTTCGACAGCTTCAGCGTCGCGATCTTCTGCGTCAGCTCGGCGATCTCGTCGCCGTCGCTCTCGTCGTCGCTGTTGCCCAGCTCGCGCTGGATCGCCTTCAACTGCTCGTTGAGGTAATATTCGCGCTGCGTCTTCTCCATCTGGCGCTTGACGCGGCTCTTGATCTTCTTCTCGACCTGCAGGACGCCGAGCTCGCCCTCCATCAGCGCATAGGCCATCTCCAGCCGCTTGGCCGGATCGGTTTCGACCAGCAGCGCCTGCTTATCGGCCACCTTGACCTGGATATTGGCCATAATCGCGTCGGACAGCTTCGCCGCCTCGACCAATTCGCCGAGCTGCACCGCGGTCTCGGCGGGCAGCTTGCGGTTGAGCTTGGCGTAGTTCTCGAACTGCTCGACCACGGAGCGCATCAGCGCCGTGATCTCCGGCCCTTCGGGCTCGACGTCCTGCATCGCCTCGATCGATGCGACGAGGTGTCCCTCGCCCTCGCTCAGCTCGACCAGCCGGCCGCGCTGCTTGCCTTCGACCAGTACGCGCACGGTACCGTCGGGCAGCTTCAGCAGCTGCAGCACGGTGGCGGTGACGCCGACCTCGTACAGGTCCTCGCGCTGAGGATCGTCTTCGGCCGGGTCGAGCTGCGCGACCAGGAAAATTTCCTTGTCGGCGGCCATCGCGGCTTCCAGCGCCGACACGCTTTTGTCGCGGCCGACGAACAGCGGCACGATCATATGCGGGAAGACGACGATGTCACGCAGCGGCAGGACGGGGAAGGTGGTGTGCATGTAAACTCCGCGGCCGTCGGAACCAGACGGCCTCATCCCATACTATATGGTGAGCCGGCGACATCCATCAATCGTCCTGCGTCACGATTAGCCTCTTGCCAGCGGCGCCACGGCCGTGGAAATCCATGCCCCGTATCAAAGGGGTATACGATGACGTTCCGCCTGTCGCTCGCCGCCGCGCTGCTGCTGTCCACCGCGGCCTACGCTTCCGAGCCGGGCAAGCCGCCGATCACCGCGCAGGTTTCGGCGTCCGGCGGCCCGCTTGATCCGGCGCAGAAGAAGTTGAAGTTCGACACCGCCGACCTGCAGTTCGAGGTCGATCCGGATCGGGAGGTGCTGAACGGCGTCGCGACGCTGACCTTCACCACGCTCGACAAGACCGATCGCATCGTCGTCGACCTCGACAACAATTATACGGTCACCGCCGTGACGGTCGACGGTGTCGCCGCAGGCTTCGAAAATCCGCAGGGGCGGATGACGATCAAGCTCGCCAAGAAGGCGGCGAAGGACGCCAAGCTGGTGGTCAAGATCACTTATGGCGGCCGCCCGCACGTCGCGGTGCGCGCGCCATGGGACGGTGGCTTCGTCTGGGCGAAGACGCCGGACGGCCAGCCGTGGATCGCGACCGCGGTGCAGATGGAGGGCTGCGACCTGTTTTGGCCGTGCATCGACTATCCGACCTACGAGCCGGAGAAGGTGACGCTGCACATCACCGTGCCACGTGGCCTCAAGGCGCCGTCCAACGGCAAGCTGCTCGGCGTCGACCATCTGCAGGACGGCCGCTCGACCTGGAACTGGGAGGTCGCCCATCCGAACCTGTACGGCATCGCGCTCAACGTCGGCCCATACGAGGAGATCAGCGGCACCTACAAGAGCAAGTTCGGCGACACGATCCCGATGTATTATTGGTATCTGCCCGGCGAGAAGGACCAGGCCAAGGCGCTGTTCGACGAATTCGCGCCGACGCTCGACTTCTACGAGGGCGTGATCGGCCCCTACCCGTGGCGGACCGAGAAGGTCGGGGTGGTGGAGACGCCGCACAAAGGCATGGAGCATCAGACGATCAACGCCTACGGCAACGCCTATGCCAAGGCGCCGGAAGGGTTCGACTGGCTGTTCCAGCATGAATTCGGCCACGAATGGTTCGCCAACCAGATGACCGCGGTGAACTGGGACGACTTCTGGCTGCACGAAGGCTTCACCGCCTATATGCAGCCGCTCTACGGCCGCTGGCGCGAAGGCGATGGTCGCTACACCGCGATGATGCTCGCGGCGCGGCCAGGCATCCAGAACAAGTCGCCGCTGGTGACGGGCAAGCCGCAGACCGCCGAGGACGTCTACGAAAAGGCGCCGGGTCGCGGCGGCGACATCTACACCAAGGGCGAGTGGATCCTGCACACGCTGCGCAACGCGATCGGCGATCGCGCCTTCTTCGATGCGACCAAGTTGCTGGTCTACGGCCGGGTCGATCCGGCGCCGGGCAATTTCCAGCCGGTGTTCCGCACCACGCCCGACTTCATCGCCGACGTCAATTCGGTGACGGGGCAGAATTGGCAGTGGTTCTTCGACGTCTACCTCTATCAGGCGGCGTTGCCCAAGCTGGTGACCAACCGCAGTGGGACGCAACTGACGCTGAAATGGCAGACGCCGCTCAACAAGCCCTTCCCGCTGCCGGTCGAGGTGCAGATCGACGACCGCGTCGAGAAGGTGCCGATGACCGGCGGCGTCGCGACGATCACCGTGCCCGCCGGCGCGCATCTCGTGATCGATCCGATGAGCCGGCTGCTCAAGCAGGATGATGCGGTGGACGCCTTCCAGGCTTGGAAAGCCGCGCAAACACCGGCGGCAGGGGCGGCGGCGAAGAAGTGAATCATCCTCCCCGGCACGGGGAGGTGGCACGCCGAAAGGCGTGACGGAGGGGGATCGCCACGCAGCACAGCATTGGTGGAAGCCCCCTCCACCAGCTTTGCTGGCCCCCCTCCCCGTGCCGGGGAGGATAAGGAGAATTCAATGAAATCACTGCTCGCCGCATCTGCCCTCGCCTTGGTCGCCGCGGCCCCCGAATTGCCCAAGAAGGGTGAGCCGCCGATCACCGAACAGACGCAGAAATCGGGCGGCGTCCGTCCTCCCGAACAGATGGCGCTGCAGTTCGACACCGCCGACCTGTCGTTCGAGGTGCTGCCCGACACCGAGACGCTGAACGGCGTCGCCACGCTCGGCTTCACCGCCAAGGCGCCGCTGACGCGGCTGCTGATCGACCTCGACCGCAACCTCCCTGTCACCGCGATCAGCATCGACGGCCGGCCACTCGCTACGGGCGCCTGGAGCAATCCGGAGGGGCAGCTCGCCATCACGCTGCCCCGCCCCCTCGCCGCCGGGCAGAAGGTCAGCGCCAGGATCACCTACGGCGGCCAGCCGCATGTCGCGGTACGCGCGCCGTGGGACGACGGCATGGTCTGGTCGAAAACGCCGTCGGGCCAGACCTGGTTCGCGACCACGGCCGAAGGCTATGGGTGCGACCTGTTCTGGCCGTGCCTCGACTTCCCGACCGGCGAGCCCGGTGTCGTCGACCTCCACATCACCGTGCCCAAAGGCCTCAAGGCGCCGTCCAACGGCAAGCTGATCTCGGTCGACCAGCTGCCCGACGGCCGCACCCGCTGGAACTGGCGGACACGCAATCCCAACACCTATGCGATCGCGCTCAACGTCGGCCCCTATGAGGTGATCGAGGGCAGCCATAAGAGCCGCTTCGGCAACACGATCCCGATGTATTATTGGTATCTGCCCGGCGAAAAGGAAAAGGCGCAGGCGCTGTTCGACGAATTCGGCCCGACGATCGACTTCTTCGAGGCCAATGTCGGCCCCTATCCTTTCGGCGACGAAAAAGTCGGCGTGGTCGAGACGCCGCACAAGGGCATGGAGCATCAGACGATCAACGCCTATGGCAATGACTATGCCAAGGCGATCGAGGGCTTCGACTGGCTGTTCCAGCACGAATTCACCCACGAATGGTTTGCCAACCAGCTGACCGCGGCGAACTGGGACGATTACTGGCTGCACGAAGGCTATGGCAGCTATATGCAGCCGGCCTATGGCCTGTGGCGCGAAGGACGCGCCCGCTACGCCGCGATGATGCAGGGGCAGCGCGGCACGATCATGAACAAGGTGCCGATCGTCCAAGGTCGCGTGCTGACCGAAGAACAGGTCTACGAGCCCGACCATGGCGGCGCCGGCCAGGATATCTACGTCAAGGGCTCGTGGATGCTCCACACGCTGCGCGGCCTGATCGGCGACGACGCCTTCTGGAAGGTGACGACACTCGCCGTCTACGGGCGCGCCGATCCGAAACCGGGCAACTTCCGCCCGCGCTACGGATCGAGCGAGGAATATGAGCGCTTCGTCCGGCAGGTGACCGGCAAGGACTATGGCTGGTTCTTCGACGTCTATCTGCGTCAGGCGAAGCTGCCCGAACTGCTGGAGACGCGCAACGGCGATCGCGTCACGCTGGCATGGAACGTGCCCGGCGGAGGCCCCTTCCCGATGCCGGTCGAGGTCGACGTCGCCGGCAAGCTGACGACCCTGCCGATGTCCGCCGGGCATGGCACGCTGACCATCCCCGCCGGCGCGCATTATGTCGTCGATCCCGACGCCAAGATCCTGCGCCGCAGCGTCGCGGTCGAGGAGGTGCAGGCGTGGCGGGCCGAACAGGCGGCGCGGAAGCCAGCCTCATGAGCGGCCGGCTGCTCCCGCGGGTCGCCGAGATGGCGGCGATCTTCATGGTCGGCGACGGCCTGGTCGGCCTGATCCAGCCGCGCCGCCATGTCGACCTTTGGAAGGAGGACGCGCTCGGCGCCGAAAAGGCGGTGCGGCCGTTCGTCGACCGGCCGGGTCGGCGCCGGGTCTATGCCGCCATTCAGATCGCTGCCGGGCTGGCCCTTGCCGCCCGGCAACGGCCACGATGAGCGGCGTCACCGGCCTGCCGGGACTCGCGGTCACCGCCACCGGCCTGTGCCTATTCGCCGCCGCCGTAGCGCTGGCTCGCAGGGGACGGACCCCGGAAGAGGGGGCGAGGCGCGATAGTGCCTCACTGCTCGGGATCGGCATCCAGGGACTGGGCTTCGGCATCGTCGCGACCGGGCCGATCCGTGTCGCCCTCGATCCTCTCGCCGCGAGCGCGATCGGCAAGGCCATCCTGACCGCCGTCTGTATCGGCGTGGCCTTAACACTCTTCCTCTGGGCGCGGCAGACGATGGGACGGAATTGGAGCATCGTCGCCCGCACACGTATGGATCATGCGCTCGTCACGGCAGGGCCGTTCGCCCACGTCCGCCACCCGATCTACACCGCGATCGGCCTATTGCTGGTCGGCGTCGCCCTCGGCTTGGGTCACGAGCCACGCCTCATCGCGGCGCTTCCCGTCTACGCGCTCGGCACATGGTTGCGCGTCAGGATCGAGGAACGGTTGCTCAGGATGCAGTTTGGCGGAACGTATGACGCCTATGCCGCGCGGGTGAAGCGCTTCGTCCCGCTCGTCTTCTGACGCGGAAACCGCAGGGAGGCCGGGTCACGGCACGACCGTGGTGAAAAGATACGCGGCAAAGATCACGAGATGAACCGCACCTTGCAATACGGTCGTGCGGCCGGTGCCGAGCGACACCGTGGCGATGAACAGTGACAGCGCGAGCAGCGTCATGCCCTTCGCGCCGAGTCCCAGGGCCAGGGGCAGGCCAAGCACGAGGCTGGTCACGGCGACCGCGGGGATGGTCAGGCCGATCGTCGCCAGCGCCGATCCCAAGGCGAGGTTGAGGCTGGTCTGCAACCGGTTGCGCCGGGCCGCCCGCACAGCCGCCAGACTCTCCGGCGCCAGCACCAGCGCCGCGATCACCACCCCGACGATGGCCAGCGGCAGCCCGGCATCGACGATCGCCGCCTCCACTTTCGCCGACAGTCCCTTGGCGAGCAGGACCACCCCGACAAGCGCGACCAGCAGGGTAGCGAACGACAGCCACGCCACCCGATTCCCGGGCGTATCCTCATGCGCATCATCGGCAGCATCGCCCGCGGGCAGGAAATATTCGCGGTGGCGCACGGTCTGGACCAGCACGAACGTGCCGTAGAGCGCGAGGCTGACGACTGCGACGAAGATCAGCTGGGACGGCGCGTAGGTCGGTCCCGGCGCGCTGGTGACGTAATTGGGCAGGATCAGCGACAGCACGACCAGCGCCGCCAGCGTGCACAGCGCCGCGCTCGCCCCGCGCAACGAGAAACGCTGCTCGCCGTGCGCCGCCCCGCCGACGAGCAGGCAGACGCCCAAGATGCCGTTGAGGATGATCATGATTGCGGCGAACACCGTATCGCGCGCCAGACTGGCCGCATCGCCCGCGTCCGACAGCATCAGGCTGACGATCAGCGACACCTCGATCACCGTCACCGCAATGGCGAGCACGAGCGTTCCGAACGGCTCACCGACGCGATGGGCGACCACTTCAGCGTGATGGACCGCCGCGATCACCGTACCGAACAGCACCAGCGCGGCGGCGGCCAAGCCGATCGTCCCCATCGCATAGAGGGAGACCAGCACGGCGACGATCGCCACTGCCGGGAAGACCAGCGACCACAGCGGCAAGGTCACGCCGCTGGTTCTCACGACTTGATCTTGGCGCGCCATCCGATCCCCCTCATACGTCTGTTGCGGTGTTCGGCTAATGCGCGGCCTAGGCAAAGGGTCCGCGTCGCGCGCGTTGCCTAGCCTGGATCAAGGCCGCGCCTCGACCCGTCTCGATCCCGCCACCCTCTACCGACCAAATCGCAAGAACTTCATCTAAGTTACTACGATTACTCCATTTTATTGCGGCATCACAACAAACCCTCGACGTCCCCGCGGGTTGTTGATGCAGTCGGCGCAAGGTCGACGCCGTCCGTCAGCAGGAGACGCAAGCATGTATTACCACGACAAACGGCTGCAATATCCCGTCCGCTGCGAGTCCCCCGACCCGCAATTCGCCCGTCTGCTGCAACAGGCGATCGGCGGCGTGGAGGGCGAGATCCGCGTCTGCATGCAGTATTTCTTTCAAGCCTGGGGCAATCGCGCACCAAGCACCAAATACCGCGACATGCTGCTTAACACCGCGACCGAAGAGATCGGCCATATCGAGATGCTCGCCACCGCGGTCGCGCTCAATCTCGACAAGGCCCCGGCCTCGCTTCAGGAAGAAGGCGCCGCCGACGGCATCGTCGGCGCGGTGATGGGCGGTGAACGGCCCCGTCATGCGATCGAGGGCATCATTCACAAGAACCTGCTGTCGAGCGGCCTTGCCGCGATGCCGATGGATTCGGACGGCGTGCCCTTCGACATGAGCCACATCTACGCCAGCGGCAATATCGCCGCCGACATGTATTGCAACGTCGCCGCAGAGAGCACCGGCCGCGTCCTGGCGGTACGGCTGTTCAACGCCGCGCACGATCAGGGCATGAAGGACATGCTCCACTATATGATCGCGCGCGACACCATGCACCAGAACCAGTGGCTTGCTGTCATTGAGGAGCTCGGCGGCGCGGCCGCCGGCCCGATTCCCAATTCCTTCCCGCAGAGCGACGAGGACAATGGCAACAACTACAATTTCTATGTGACCAGCCTCGACGGCAGCACGCCGGAGGGTCGCTGGACCAGCGGCCCCTCGGTCGACGGCAAGGGCGAGTTTACCACCTTCCGCAACGAACCGCTCGGCGAGGAACCGATCCTCGGCCCCGCCCGGCCAGACAGCGGCGCCCAGTCCGAACAGATCGGCAAGGCCTGACGATCCGCCTTCGCCACCCCGGCCCCCGCCGGGGTGGCGAGGCAGGTCACCGCCCCAGTACGATCGCCGTGGCAGGTCCCGCGTTCTGCAGGATGTGCACCAGCATTACGATCCCGGCCGCCCGCCAGAAGCCGCGTGGCCGCCACGTCATGTACAGCGTCGAGAAGATCAGGAACGGCCACCAGATCACCGCACCCCATAGCGGCGCCATCAGGCTGTGCAGCACACCCCATGTTGCCGCGCTGGCAAGCACGGCCTGCCAGGGTTTCAGCAACCGCCGCAGGATTTCGAGACCGCCGGCCATCAGCAGCGTTTCGGTGATCGGACTGAACAGCGCGATCATGCCCCACAAGACGGCGGGCGGTGCCTCCCCCAGTTCGGGCCCCGCCCCACCGGGCGCGATCCGGGTGAGGATAAAGCCGATCACGACACTGACGCTCAGTGCCAGCAGCCAGGCGACGAGGATCGCCAGCCATGGCCTGCGGTCACGGAACAATGCGGCCGGAAGAAGAAGGGCGAGCGGTCCGCGCCCGGCCTGCCATGCAGGGCTGAGCGGCGCCTCGCCTTCGATCGTCGCGTCGATCATCGCATGCTCCATCATGTGCCCGTCATGGCGCGGCAGGCGTTAATGCGCGATGACGCCCAATCTTTCCCGCCCCGCCACGGTATCGATCGCCTGGCACCGCAAACGGGGCCTCCATGCCGAGGCCGCGATCACCCCCGCCGCGTTGCTAGCCATCGGTGGATTGGTGGCGAGCATCCTGCTCTCCACCGCCGTGCTCGTTGAAGTGGCGGCCCGCGGTCGATAGCCTGGCGTTGGCCACGCGTGACGTCTCACCGGCGGACGACAGCCATTTTCACGCCGAAAATCTTCCGAAAACGAAAAGGGCGCCGCTCGCGCGACGCCCTCAACGATCCCGAGCAAGACGATCGAATCAGGCCGCCGCCCCATCCTTCTTCTTCTCGGCATAGACGCGGATCGGTTCCTTGCGGCCTTCGACCACATCCTTGTCGATCATCACTTCGTCGACACCCTCCATGCCGGGCAGGTCGAACATCGTGTCGAGCAATATGCCCTCTAGGATCGACCGCAGGCCGCGCGCGCCGGTCTTGCGCTCGATCGCCTTCTTAGCGACCGTGGTCAGCGCGTCGTCGGTGAAGTCGAGCTCGACCTGCTCCATCTCGAACAGCTTCTGATACTGTTTGACCAAGGCGTTCTTCGGCTCCGACAGGATCTTGACCAGCGCCGGGATGTCGAGATCCTCCAGCGTCGCGATCACCGGCAGACGGCCGACGAACTCCGGAATTAGGCCGAACTTAAGGAGATCTTCCGGCTCGGTCTGGCGCAGATACTCGCCCGTCCGCTTCTCTTCCGGCGCGGCGACATAGGCGCCGAAGCCGATCGACTTGCCCTGCAGACGGTCGCCGATGATCTTCTCGAGACCCGAGAACGCACCACCGCAGATGAAGAGGATATTGGTCGTGTCGACCTGCAGAAATTCCTGCTGCGGATGTTTGCGGCCGCCCTGCGGCGGCACGCTCGCGGTGGTGCCTTCCATCAGCTTGAGCAACGCCTGCTGCACGCCCTCGCCCGACACGTCGCGGGTGATCGAGGGGTTCTCGGCCTTGCGGCTGATCTTGTCGATCTCGTCGATGTAGACGATGCCGCGCTGCGCGCGCTCGACGTTATAGTCGGACGCCTGGAGCAGCTTGAGGATGATGTTCTCGACATCCTCACCGACATAACCCGCCTCGGTCAGCGTCGTCGCGTCCGCCATGGTGAACGGCACGTCGAGGATGCGCGCCAGCGTCTGCGCGAGCAACGTCTTGCCGCAGCCGGTCGGGCCGACGAGCAGGATGTTGCTCTTCGCCAGCTCGACGTCGGCGCCCTTGGCGCCGTGATTCAGGCGCTTGTAGTGATTGTGCACCGCCACCGACAGCACGCGCTTCGCCTGCTTCTGGCCGATGACGTAATCGTCCAGCACGTCGCAGATTTCCTGCGGCGTCGGCACACCGCCGTCCTTCTTGGCAACCAGCGCGGACTTGGTTTCCTCGCGGATGATATCGTTGCACAGCTCGACGCACTCATCGCAGATGAACACGGTTGGTCCGGCGATCAGCTTGCGGACCTCGTGCTGCGACTTGCCGCAGAACGAGCAATAGAGGGTGCTCTTGGAGTCGCCACCGCTCAATTTCGTCATTCACACTTCCTTGTCGCGGAGGTCATCTCCGCTGGTGAGGCCGGGCATGGTAACCCGGCCGGTACGCAAACCACAACGCCCAAACGTCCCTAACGGTCTCCGGCCGGCGCATGCCCGCCCCGGCCAGACCAGATCAGGCGGCCTGCTGAACCTCTTCGCTCGGCGTCGGACGCTTATCGAACACCTCGTCGACCAGGCCAAATTCCTTCGCCTCGTGCGCCTCGAGGAACGTGTCGCGATCCATGCGCCGCTCGATCTCCTCGAGCGGCTGGCCGGTGTACTGGGCGTACAGATCGTTCATCCGCTTGCGGATACGCAGGATTTCCTTGGCCTGAATCTCGATGTCCGAGGCCATGCCCTGTGCGCCGCCCGACGGCTGGTGGATCATGATCCGGGCGTTGGTCAGCGCGATGCGCATCCCCGGCTCACCCGAGGCCAGCAGGAAGCTGCCCATCGAAGCGGCCTGGCCGATGCAGACCGTGCCGACGCGCGGCCGGATGTACTGCATGGTGTCGTGGATCGCCATGCCCGCCGTGACGACACCGCCCGGCGAGTTGATATACATGAAGATGTCCTTCTTCGGGTTCTCGGACTCGAGGAAGAGCAGCTGCGCGGTGATCAGGCTGGCCATGCCGTCCTCGACACCGCCGGTCACGAAGATGATCCGCTCGCGGAGCAGGCGGCTGAAGATGTCGAACGAACGCTCGCCGCGGTTCGACTGTTCGATGACGATCGGCACGAGCCCAGCCTGGGTCTGCTGCAAGCCAAGGCCTGCGCGCCCCAGATGGTTCGCGAAATCACCGGTCTCGAACGGATTGTGCATGGAAATCTCTCTTATGCCCTTGAGGCCGCCAACATCGGCGCTTGCCCCGGACAGTTCAAGCCCCGTTGCCGGGGGCGGGCAGCGCCAGATAGGCGAGACGTCGCACCTCGCGCCGGCCGCGCACCACGGTGTCGAGGATCAGCCCGGCGAACCAGCAGAGCGCGGCGACGATCATCAGTCCGGTGATCAGGATCGCGGTCGGGAAGCGCGGCACCAGCCCCGTATCGAGGTAGGTGAGCGCCAATGGCACACCAAGCGCGAATGCCACGACAGCCAGCACCGCGGCGATCGCGCCGAAGAACAGCAACGGCCGTTCGATACGGTAGAGGGTCACGATCGTGCGCAGGATGCGCCAGCCGTCGCCATAGGTGCTGAGCTTCGACGCCGAGCCTTCGGGCCGCGCGAAATACGGGGTCTCGATCTCCGCCACGGGCATTTTGAGTTCAAGGGCGTGGACGCTGATCTCCGTCTCGATCTCGAAGCCGGCAGAGAGCGACGGAAAGCTCTTCACGAAGCGCCGCGAGAAGACGCGATAGCCCGACAGGATGTCGGTGAAACTGCGCCCGAACAGGCGCGCCAGCATGCCGGTGAGCAGTGCGTTGCCGAAGCGGTGGCCGCGGCGGTAGCTTTCCTGCACCTGGCTGATCCGGCTGCCGACGATCATGTCGGCCTGTTCCTCGATCAGCCGCGCGACCAGCGCGGGCGCGGAAGCCGCATCATAGGTAGCGTCGCCATCCGCCATGACGTAGACGTCCGCGTCGACGTCGGCGAACATCCGCCTCACGACATTGCCCTTGCCCTGGATGCGCTCGCGGCGGACGACGGCACCGGCCGCGCGCGCAACTTCGACAGTGCGGTCGCGCGAGTTGTTGTCGTAGACGTAGACGGTGGCCCCGGGCAGTGCGGCGCGGAAGCCAGCAACCGTCTGCGCGATCGCGGCTTCCTCGTTATAGCAGGGCAGCAGCACTGCGATCCGTGGCTGCGTCACTTCACTGCCCCCTATTGTCGCCTGGGGGCGCAACGCCCCGCCGCGACCTTAAACGTCATTCCCGCGCAGGCGGGAAGCCAGAAACGCTAACGCCCGATGCCATCGTGAGACCTGCGCGTCTGGATCCCCGCCTTTGCGGGATGACGTGCGGGTTTAACGATGGCCCCAGACACCCGTCATCACGGCGGACGCCGGGCCCCCTGGATACAGACCGACCGTGCCGCTCCGACCGCATGACGCGCGTCCGTGGATCCCGGCTTCTGCCCGGCTGACGAATGGGGAGAGCCCGTGCCCTCCCCTATTTACTCAGCCCTCAGCCTTTGGCGCGGCGGCCTTCTTCGCGCGGGGCTTCTTGGCGGGGGCCGCGTCGGCCGCCTCGGTGCCCTCCGCGGCTTCGGCCGCCACCGGCGATGATTCGGTTACCTGCGTCTCCGCTTCGACCGGTGCGGCGGCCTTCTTGGCGCGCGGCTTCTTGGCCGGAGCGGCTTCCGCCTCGGCCTCGCCAGCCGGAGCCTCCACCGCGCCGGCGTCCTCGCCCTTGGCAACCGGCTTCTTCGCCGCCGCCTTCTTGGCGGGTTTGGCCTCACCCTCGGCAGCGTCCGCCTTCTTCGTCGACTTGCGCGGCTTGGGATTGTCGTGGTCGTGCGTGTGCGTGCCGGTCGCGAAACCGTCCTCGCTCTCGATCGCCGCCTCCAGCTCCTCGCGGGTCGCCTCGCGGTCGGTGATCTCGGCCTTATCGAACAGGAAGTCGACGACCTTGTCCTCATACAGCGGTGCGCGCAGCTGGGCGGCCGCCATCGGCTCCTGCTGGACGTACTGGATGAAGCGCTGGCGGTCTTCCGGGCCGTACTGCTGCGCAGCCTGGGCGATCAGGCGGTTCATCTCCTGATTGCTGATCTCGACGCCGTTCGCCTGGCCGATCTCCGACAGCAGCAGGCCGAGGCGCACGCGACGCTCGGCGATCTTACGATAATCATCGCGCTCGGCTTCCATCTCGGCCAGCGCCGCCTGCGGGTCTTCCTCGTGGCTCGCCTCATGCTCGAGCTGGTGCCAGATCTGCTGGAACTCGGCCTCGACCATCGACGGCGGGACCTCGAAATCGTGGCCCTCCGCCAACTGATCGAGCAGCTTGCGCTTCATGTGCGTGCGGGTGAGACCGTTATGCTCCTGCTCGATCTGCCCCTTGATCAGGCCGCGCAGCTGCTCGAGGCTTTCGAGACCCAGGTTCTTGGCCAGATCCTCGTCGATCGCGCTCTCGCCCGCGGTCTTCACCGACTTGACGGTGATGTCGAACGTCGCCGGCTGGCCGGCCAGGTTGGCGGCGCCGTAATCCTCGGGGAAGGTGACGTGCAGCGTCTTTTCATCACCGGCCTTCACGCCGACGAGCTGGTCCTCGAAACCGGGGATCAGGCGACCCGAGCCGAGCTCGACGCCCATGTCGGTGCCGGTGCCGCCGTCGAACGCGACGCCGTCCGCGGTCTTGCCGACGAAATCGACGGTGACCAGGTCGCCCATCTCGGCCGCCTTGTCGCCGGCATCGTCCCAGCGCTTCGACTGGTCGGCGAACTTCTGCAACTGCTCGTCGACCAACTCCTCACCGACCGGCACGGTCAAACGCTCGAGCTTCAGCGCGTCGATCGCCGGCGCCGGGACGCTCGGCAGCACTTCCAGCTCGACCTTGACCTCGGCATCCTTGCCCGAGGCATAATCCTCGTTCAGCTCGACCGAAGGCTGCATCGCGGGGCGCAGGCCCTTGTCGGCGATCAGCGACTGCACGCCTTGCTGGATCGCGCTGTTCAGCGCGTCGGCGGCGAGCGCCTCGCCGTGCATCTTACGCACGAGATTCGCCGGAACCTTGCCGGGGCGGAAGCCGGGCATCCGCACCTGCGGCGCGACGCGCTTCACTTCGGCGTCGACCTTGGCATCGATGTCCTTGGCGGTGATGGTCAGCGTGTAGGCGCGCTTCAGCCCCTCGTTCAACGTCTCGACAGTCTGCATCTTGGGCCTTCGATCTGGAGAAAATGCGTGAATTCTTTGAGGCTTCCGGTCCCGCCACTGGCGGCGGGACTGGTGCGGGCGAAGGGACTCGAACCCCCACATCTTGCGATACTGGAACCTAAATCCAGCGCGTCTACCAGTTCCGCCACGCCCGCATAAGGACCCGCCGTTGGGCGCGCGTCTATATCAGCATGGCGCAAAGGCGCAAGCGTGAGGCAACTTCGCGCGTTCACGCGGCGTTGCATACGGGAAGGAGAGCATATCATGGCCACGCAGCCGCCGCCCGAAGTCCCCGCCCAGCCCAGCCAGCCGGTGCAGCCCGACAGCCCGCCGCCGGAGATCACGCCGCCCGGTCCCGATATCGATCAGCCCTCGCCAGGCACGCCCGCCGGCGACCCCGGCACGCAAAATCCGGCAGAAATCTGACACGAGGCTATGATGAGCGCCAACGATCCCCATCCCGACAGCTTGCCCGGCGATGCACCCGACGACAATCCGGACAGTCCGCCCGATGCCGGCCGCGAGGACCCGCGCAGCGACATCCAACAGGTCGTCGAAGCGCGTAGCGACGCCGTCGCCCGTGGCGAAGGCGGCGAGGAGCCGTCGCGCTTCACCGACACCGGTGCCTTTGACGGCAACAGCGGAACTGGTGGCGAGGTGAAGAATCAGGACCTGACCCAGCAATGATCATTCGATGGGGAGGCATAGGATGCCTCCCCTTCTGATATCCCGCCTCGCCCGACGTGCGGCGGTTCAATAACCTGGCGAGGGCCGGGACCGTCTACAGACGTGGACGGCCTAGCTGATGTCCACCGCAGTCCGGTCCGTGCTTACAAGCAATGACTTTCAGGTCTTTGCGATTACGGTCTTGCTTTACCGAGTCGGGCCGGCCCACGCTGCGCCGATCTATGACGCGTGCACTTTAACATCAGCCCCCTTCTCCCCCCTGCCCAGCCGGCAGGAGTTGATCAACGCGCGCACATCGCCGATTGATCGGTCAAAGAAATGCAATCGCGGCGCGTCGAACGTGATCATGTAAAGGTGCCGGTCGATGATCGTGGCGATCGCCTCGCCTCGCCTCGGCAGTTCGTCCACGTCGAGATAGGCATAGGAAAATTGCACGGCATCATGGTCGAGAAACCGTGCCGGCGATGATGCGGTGACCGAGAAGCTACCGATCTGCTTGTAGGTTCGATAGGTCCCCTCCAGCAACTCCGGGACATCGGCGAGCAGCATATCGGCGCGGAACAAGGGAAGCGGGTCGCGTCGCCGATTGCGGGCGCGTATGATCGGCTGGCCGGCGGGCACATTGGCGTAGAAGCTAACGTCGTTGAGTTGCGATCCGTCCAACGTCCAGGTTTCTGCATACCGACCGGGCCGGCCGCTGAGGCGGTTCCAATCGCGCGTCGGCGTAACCGACAGTGCCGAGTCGGCCACCTGCACCGTCTTGCCCGCCTCGCGGAGGCTATGCGCCGCCAGGACCGGCGCCCCCGCCAACGCAAGCGCAACCGCGAGGGTCGCCTGCCACCACCGCACGAAGCTCATGCCGTTTCCCCTACCGAGGCCAATACGCTCGCGATCATCCCGGCATCCGGCGCATCGGGACGCATCTGAACGTACCGTCGCAATGCAGCCGCCCCTTCGGTCTTGCGGCCGGTCTTGATCAGCGACAGCCCCAGGCCCCGTTGCGCTTCCGCCAGCGAAGGATCGAGCTTCGCGGCATTGGTGTAGAAATCCACTGCGTTCATCAGATCGCGCGGCTGTCCCCGCAACCGATAGAGGTCTCCCCGCGCCCGCCAGAGCGGTGCCGTCCACCCCGTCTCGGCAAGGTGATTGATGATGAAGTCGCTCGCACCGAAATCATTGAGCTTAATCTGATCGTCGAGGAATTGCGGCAGCCACGGCTTCAGTGCGGCGGCATAACCCACATCGTCCTCGCGACGCCGGTCTCCATCCGGCTCGGCCAACGCATACAGGTAATTGACCCGCTGCCCTTCGGCGGGGTGCGAGGCGAAGAAGGCGCTACGCGAAAAGTCCGGCTTGCGAAGGCCGCGATAGGCCGCCGACGCCTCCTGCTCCAGGATCAACGTCCGCCAGATGCGGGACGCCGCCGTCGCCTTGAGAGGACTGGCGTTCAGATAACCGAGACCGATGAGGTCCGCCTCGCGTTCCTGGTCGCGACTGAATTTCGCCAGGCTACCGAGCACCGACAATTTGAGGTCGCCCAAGCTGCGCCCGGTCTGCCGGCTGCCCATTGAGGCGAGCACCACCGCCCAGCTCAGCACGTCGCTGCCCCGCCGATTTGCCTTCAAGGCATTGAGCGAATGGCGCTTCTCGAAATGGCCGAACTCATGCCCGAGCACCGCCGCGAGTTCGGCATCGGATCGGACACGCAGCAACAGCCCGGAATAGACCTGCATCGTCCCGTTCGGCGCCATGCTGGCATTGAACAGCGGCACCCGCATCACATAGAGGCGCACCGCCTTGCACCGGTCTGCGCCGACCGCCGAACACAGCACGCCACGCACATAGGCGGTCAGCGCCTCGTCACGGATAACGAGCGTCGACTGCGCGAGCCTCGCCTCGTCTTCGTCCGCCTCGTGCCACAGGCCGATCTCGTCCGCCCCCTGCGGCTGGTAGGCACCGGTATAGGGTGGCGGCGGCGGCGCACGCCGGGTCACTGGTCTGGCGACATCCTCCCCTTGCCCCGCCCATACTGGCGTGACGCCCGCCACGGCCGCCGCTGCCGTTAGGGCAACCGTCGCGATCATCGTGAGCGCCGCCTTGGTCATGGCCGCGTTCCCGTGCCGGCCGCCGGCGCTTTCTTTGTCTCCGGCGCAGCATCGGCGACACTGCCCGGAAAATCCTCGAGCAATTGCGCCACGCGCTTGCGTGCGCCGTCGGTATCGCGAACGTCGCCCCCCATCGCGGCATCGGCATTGAGCCACAGCAGGTCACCGGTGCGCAGGTCGACGAGCCCGGCATAGCCTGCGTGTTCGCCCGATTTGACCGCGACGCCCGGTCCGAGCAGCGCCACGACCTGCAGGATCTTGCGACCGGTCGAGCCATAGGCGTCGCGGTCGAAGATGAATAACGCATAGTCCGCGTCTTTGGCACCCGGCAGGTCGCGCACCCCGTCGCCCAGCGACCAGTCGAACACGCCCGCCTTGTTGTCGCGTTTCTTGGTCGGCAAGCGATTGCCGACGAAAAATTGATAGTCGATCACCGCGCGGGACACCGCGGCGAACAGCCGGGCGTATTCGTCGGCGCGTCGGGCATCCTCGCCGAAGCTTTCCGGCGCGGGCACCACCCTGTTGCCGAGCGATGCCTGATGCTCCGCCAGCGCCGCGACGATGTTACGCCGCGCCGTCTCGGTCCAATCGCGGTTCGGTTCGAACAGGCCGCCCATCGACTGGGCGCCGACGCTGACCACCGGCCGCATCAGCAGAATCGTCTTACCGCTCTTGGGTGGGAGATCGAAACCTTGCCGCGTTGCTGTTCGCTCCTGCGCCGTACAGGCCACAGTACAGATCAGCATCGCCACACAAGCGGCGAAACCATAGCGCATCGCAGACGCCCCCCGTCCAAGAATACGCTACAGAATTACAAGACGAGCAATTCTTAGATCAAGATCGGCAGTGCACAGAATGACCGGAATGGGATCGTCAGGCCAGCTTTCGGCCGGCAAGTCTTGGCAGCGACAAGAGTTTATTCTGCTCCGGCGTGGTAGACTCCAACCTTATCGCAGCGGACCGGTTGACGAAAGGTCATGATGTCGCAGGGAGGACGCGGGCGGAGATGACCTTGACCGCCTGCGCCGGCACCTCGCCCTTGAACGAGCCGTTGACGGTGGCGGTCGGCGACACCGGCGCGTCGAGGATCTTCACGATCACGTCCATGCCTTCGACGACATGACCGAAGGCGGCATAGCCCAGATTGTCGCCCGGCTTGCTCGGATCGGCATCGAGCGAAGGGCTCTGATCGCCGACGCTGATCGTGAAGTCGCCACGCGCCGTGCCCGGCGCGAAGCGGGCAACGGAAATGGCCCCCTCGGTATGATGCAGGCCGGTCTGCGTCGTCGGCTCGTGCTTGATCGGCGGCAGCGTCCGCTTGGGATCGCCATTGGTGCCGAACTGCACGAAGCCGAACCGGTCGGCCACCTTCACGGTGCGGTAGAAGACGACGCCGTCGAGCCGCTTGCCCGCGACATATTTCATGAAATTGCCGGCGGTGACCGGCGCATGCCGTGTGTCCACCTCGATCACGATCCGCCCGGCACTGGTGTCGAGCGCCACCCGCGGCAGCGGCGCGGTCGCCTCCTGCGCCTGAACCGCAGTCGGCGCCGCAGACAACACGGCCAACGCGAAGAGGAGCCGAGCCTTGACCATCATCACCGCATCTCCCGTCCTGCGGCCTCGGTTCAGCCGGCCAGCGCCTTCTTGAGCAGGTCGTTGACCACCGCCGGATTGGCCTTGCCGCCCATCGCCTTCATCGTCTGGCCGACGAAGAAGCCGAACAGCGCCTCCTTGCCGCCGCGATACTGTTCCAGCTGGTTGGGGTTCTTCGCCAGCACCTCGGCGATCACCGCCTCGATCGCGCCGGTGTCGCTGGTCTGCTTCAGACCACGATCCTCGACGATCTTGGCGGGGGCATCGCCGGTTTCGAGCATCACCTCGAACACCTGCTTGGCAAGACTGCCCGACAGCGTGCCGTCCGCGACCAGCGCGAGCAATTCGGCCGCCTGCGCCGGCGCCACGGGTGAGTCCGCAATGTCGCGGCCCGTGCGATTGAGCGCCCCGAAAAGTTCCGACGTCGTCCAGTTCGCCGCCGCGACCGGCGCCGCACCGGCATCGAGCAGCGCGTCGAACCAGCGCGCCGCCTCGACCTCCGCGGTCAGCACGCCCGCCTGATAGGGCGAGATGCCCGCCGCCTCGTAGCGATGCCGCTTGGCGTCAGGCAGTTCCGGCAGCGACGCCCGGCACTCCTCGATGAACGCCTCGTCCAGCTCCAGCGGCAGCAGGTCGGGATCGGGGAAGTAGCGATAGTCGTGCGCGTCTTCCTTGGACCGCATCGACCGCGTCTGGCCGGTGTCCGGATTGAACAGCCGCGTCTCCTGGACGATCGCGCCGCCGTCCTCCAGCACCGCGACCTGCCGCTTCGCCTCATGCTCGATCGCCTGCATGACGAAGCGGACGGAGTTGACGTTCTTGGTCTCGGTCCGCGTGCCGAACGGCTCGCCCGGCTTGCGCACGGACACGTTGACGTCGGCGCGCATCGACCCCTGGTCCATATTGCCATCGCACGAGCCGACATAACGCAGGATCGAGCGAAGCTTGGTCAGATAGGCCCCGGCTTCCGCGGGCGAGCGCATGTCCGGCCGGCTGACGATCTCCATCAGCGCGACGCCCGAGCGGTTGAGGTCGACGTAGGAGCGCGTCGGATGCTGGTCGTGCATCAGCTTGCCCGCATCCTGCTCGACGTGGATGCGCTCTATGCCGATCCGCTTGACCGCTTCCGGGTTCTTTTCGTCGGGGCTGACATCGAGATGCCCTTCCCCGACCAGCGGATGATAGAGCTGGCTGATCTGATAGCCCTGCGGCAGATCGGCGTAGAAGTAATTCTTGCGGTCGAAGCGCGACCAGCGATTGATCTGCGCATCGATCGCGATGCCGGTGCGCACCGCCTGGCGGATGCATTCGCGATTCGGCACCGGCAGCATCCCCGGCATCGCCGCGTCGACCAGGCTGACCTGGGTGTTCGGCTCGGCCCCAAACGCGGTCGCCGCGCCCGAGAACAATTTGGCGTTGCTCGTCACCTGCGCATGGACTTCCAGGCCGATCACGACCTCCCATTCGCCGGTGGCGCCCTGGATACGATAGTCGCTCATCTTACCACCACGCCTCCGGCCGTGCCGTGAACCCTGCCCGCTCCTCGATCGCCAGTCCGGCGTTCAGCACGCCCTGCTCATCGAGCGGCCGCCCGATGATCTGCAGGCCGAGCGGCAGCCCCGCGGCGTCGAGCCCGCCCGGCACGCTCATCGCCGGCAGGCCCGCCAGCGACGACGGCACGGTGAAGACGTCGTTGAGGTACATGGCGATCGGATCGGCCGACTTCTCGCCCAGCGCAAACGCCGCTGACGGCGCGGTCGGGGTGAGCAGCACGTCGCACTGTTCGAAGGCGCGCTCGAAATCGCGGGCGATCAGCGCCCGCACCTTCTGCGCCTGCGTGTAATAAGCGTCGTAGAAGCCGGCGGAGAGCACATAGGTGCCGATCATGATGCGCCGCTTCACCTCGGCGCCGAAACCGTCGGCGCGCGTCGCCGCATACATATCCTGCAGCCCCGCCCCGTCGGGAAGGTCGCGCTTGCCGTAGCGGACGCCGTCGTAGCGCGCGAGGTTGGACGACGCTTCAGCCGGCGCGATGATGTAATAGGCCGGCAGCGCATATCTGGTGTGCGGCAGCGACACGTCGACGATCGTCGCCCCCGCATCCTTCAGCCAGGCGATCCCCTGCTGCCACAGCGCCTCGATCTCGGCGGGCATGCCGTCGACCCGATATTCCTTGGGAATACCGACGCGCTTGCCCGTGAGATCGGCGCTGAGGCCTGCTTCCCACTGCGGCACGTCGAGCTGCAGCGAGGTCGCGTCCTTGGCGTCGAAGCCGGCCATCGCCTCCAGCATGATCGCGCAGTCACGAACGTCGCGCGCCATCGGCCCCGCCTGGTCGAGGCTGGAGGCGAAGGCGATCGTTCCCCAGCGCGAACAGCGACCGTAGGTCGGCTTGATGCCCGAAATGCCGGTGAACGCCGCTGGCTGGCGGATCGAGCCGCCGGTGTCCGTCCCTGTCGCCCCCGGCGCGATCCGCGCCGCCACCGCCGCCGAGCTGCCGCCCGACGAACCGCCCGGTGCGAGCGGCGCATTGCCACCGTCGTTGCGACGCCAGGGCGAGATGACGTTGCCGAAGGCGCTAGTCTCGTTGGACGAGCCCATCGCGAACTGGTCCATGTTGAGCTTGCCGAGCATGCCCGCGCCGGCGTTCCACAGATTCTGCGACACCGTCGACTCGTAGGTCGGCGTGAATCCCTCCAGAATGTGGCTCGCCGCGGTGGTCGGCACGCCCTTGGTGCAGAACAGGTCCTTCATGCCGATCGGCACGCCGGCGAGCGGCTTGGGCGCCTCGCCCGCCGCGCGGGCGGCGTCGGCGGCACGGGCCGCGGCAAGCGCGTGGTCCGGCGTCTCGACAAGGAAGGCGTTGAGCGACTTGGCGGCGGCGACCTTGGCGTTGAACGCCTCGGCGACCTCGACCGCGGAAAAGCTGCCGGCGCGCACGCCGTCGCGGAGCGCGGCGATGCCCTGATCGGTCAGGTCGGTCATGCGAGGTCTCCCAAGCGGATAGAGATTCCGGCCTGCAGGGTCGCCGCACAGCTTGCGGGACGCCCCTCCGCCGGGCTGATCGGATGGTGTCGGGCCGTCATCATTCGATCACTTTCGGCACGGTGAAGAAGCCGTGTTCGGCCTGCGGCGCATTGGCCATCAGTTCGTCGCGGATGTCGCCGCCGGTCAGCGGATCGGCGTTGATGACGTCGTCACGCAGACGCAGCGTGTTGGGGATCACCGCGGTCATCGGCTCGATACCGCTGGTGTCGACCTCGCCGAGCTGCTCGATCCAGCCGAGGATGTTGCCGAGTTCGGGCGCCAGCCGCGCCGCTTCCTCGTCAGACGTCGCGAACCGGGCGAGGCTCGCGATCTTCTTCACGGTGTGGGTGTCAACGGACATGCGGCAAGCGGCTAGCGTCTGCGGCGGACCGGTGCAAGCCGGAGGGCGGCAGTCAGTCGATCGCCGCGACCCAGTCCGGAAGATCGGCAAGCGACGCGAGCCAGGTATAGCGCGCATGGCCGACCGGCTCGGTGCCGCTCTCATGCGCCCAGGCCGCCTCTTGCGGGATGAACGCCGCCCAGCCTCCGGCCGCCAGCGCAGGCAGGACGTCGGACCGCATCGAATCGCCGGCCATCACCGCCTCCGCCGCTGCAACGCCGTAGCGGTCGAAAAGACGGCTGAAGGTTTTGGCGGTCTTGTCGCTGACGATCTCGATACCGGCGAACCACGCGCCCAGGCCCGATGCGGCGAGCTTCGCCTCCTGGTGCAGCAGGTCGCCCTTGGTCACCAGTACCAGCCGGCCCAGCGCCGCGAGCCGGTCGAGCGTCGCCTCGACCCCGTCGAGTAAGGTCACCGGATGCGCCAGCAACGCCCGCCCCGCGTCGAGGATCGCTGCGATGGGCGCGGTCGGCAGCGTCGGACCAGCCAATTGCGTCGCCGTCTCGATCATCGACAGCGTGAAGCCCTTCGCGCCATAGCCGTAGAGTGGCAGATTGCGCGCCTCGCACGCCTCCAGCGTCTCGCGTGTCACCTCCGCCACCGCGAACGGCGCGAGCATGGCAAGCAGCGCCCGCTCCGCTTCCTCGAAATGGCGCATATTGTGCCAGAGGGTATCGTCGGCATCGAGACAGATGAGTCGGATCGTCATGACCCGCGCGTCATAGCCGCATCACCGCCCGCGCGACACCGACGCATTGCCTCGCCGCCGCTGCTCGGGCAGGAGGCCGGCATCCCTCGTCCAGGAGCCGTGCTTGGCCCGCAAGTTCCTCTATGTCGTCGCCGCGCTGATCGCGCTCGTGATCGCCGCCGCGATCGCCTACCGTTACTATGGCGCGGAACTGCTGCGCGCGGCGCTGGTGCCGAGCGAACGATTTCAGGCGCAGCGGGGAATCACCGCGGCTTCCTATGCCGAACCGCGGATGTGGATCGCGCGGCCCGACCTGCCGGGCAATCCGGCGCTGTGGACGCCGGCCGGCTTCAGCCCCGCAGAAGCGCCCAAAGCGGCCGTCTTCTTCATCCACCCGACCTCGTATATCGGCCGCGACCACTGGAATGCGACGCTGACCGATCCGGAGACGAACGCCCGCGCCGCGATCTTCCTGCGCGGTCAGGCCAGCGCGTTCAACGAAGCGGGCGACATCTGGGCGCCGCGCTATCGCCAGGCGACGTTCGGCGCCTTCCTGACCAGCGCCGCCGACGCCAACCGCGCGCTCGGCCTCGCCTATCGCGATGTCGCCGCCGCCTTCGACGCCTTCCTGGCGCAGGTCGGGCCCGATCGACCGATCATCCTCGCCGGGCACAGCCAGGGCGCATTGCACCTGACCCGGCTGTTGCGCGAGAAGGTCGCCGGTACGCCGCTCGCCCGTCGTATCGTCGCCGCCTATGTCGTCGGCTGGCCGATATCCAAGACCACCGATCTCGCCGCGCTCGGCCTGCCTCAGTGCGAACGCAGCGATCAGGCCGGCTGCATCTTGTCGTGGCAGAGCTTCGCCGAGCCGGCCGACCCGTCGTTGATCCTTGATACCTATGACAAGACGCGTGGCTTCGACGGCAATCCGCGCAAGGACACGCCGATGGTCTGCACCAATCCGATCACCGGCACCGCCGATGCCGCCGCGCCGGCGGAGGCGAACCTCGGCACGCTCTATCCCAGTGCCGACCTGACCACCGCGACGCTGCAGCCCGGCAAGGTGCCCGCCGCCTGTCAGGGCCGCGGGCTGCTGATCATCGGCGCGCCGCCCGACGTCGGCAACTACGTGCTCCCCGGCAACAATTACCACGTCTACGACTACAGCCTGTTCTGGGCGAACGTCCGTGCCGATGCGGGCCGTCGGCTCGCCGCCTGGACGCCGCCGCGCAAGTCGCGGCGCGCGCGGGTGTCGCGGCGATGATCGTGTCGGACGCCGCGGCGTTTCGCGCCCTCTTGCCCGACGGCGGCCGGCTGCTCGGCCTCGACGTCGGCAGCAAGACGATCGGCACCGCCTTGTGCGACGCCGGCTGGAGCTTCGCCAGCCCGGCGACCTTGATCCGCCGGACCAAGTTCACGCAGGACAAGGCGCAGCTGATCGCGCTGGCGACCGCGCAGGCGGTGCGCGGCATCGTCATCGGCCTGCCGCTCAATCTCGACGGCAGTGAGAGCCCGCGCAGCCAGTCGACCCGCGCCTTCGCCCGTAACATGATCGATACCGGCCTGCCGCTGCTGCTGTGGGACGAGCGCTGGTCGACCGTCGCGGTCGAGCGCGCGATGATCGAACAGGACATGAGCCGCGCCAAGCGCGCTGAACGCATCGACAATCTCGCCGCCGCGCACATCCTGCAAGGCGCGATCGATGCGTTGACAATGGGATAGGCGTTCTCGTTCGGGCGTGATCGACGCGTTCGATCGAGGTGATCGACAGGATTAGTCCGACAAGCGTCTGGCGCTGGCGCGGCAGACGACCATATGGGCGCCCCGGGCGTCCTGCCCGCCAGTTTGCCAGTGCGAGGATCTTCTCCATGCCGACCCCAACCCAAGGCTTCGCCGCCCAAGCGGCCGATGCGCCACTCGCCCCGTTTCGTTTCGAGCGTCGCGATCCCGGCGCCAAGGACGTCGCGATCGACATTCTTTATTGCGGTGTCTGCCACTCCGACCTGCACACGGCCCGTGGCGAATGGGACGGCACGCTCTATCCCTGCGTCCCCGGTCACGAGATCGTCGGCCGCGTCGTCGCGGTCGGGGATGAGGTCACCGCCTTCGCGGTCGGCGACATCGCGGGCGTCGGCTGCATGGTCGACAGCTGCGGTCATTGCGCCTCCTGCCATGACGGCGAGGAGCAATATTGCACCGGCACCGGCTTCGTCGGCACCTACAACGGTCCCGATCCGGTGCTCGGCGGCCATACCTTCGGCGGCTATTCGGACCATATCGTCGTCGACGAAGGCTTCGTGCTGAAGGTCGGCCATGACGAGAAGGATCTCGCCGCCGTCGCGCCGCTGCTCTGCGCCGGCATCACCACCTATTCGCCGCTCCGCCATTGGAAGGTCGGGCCGGGTCAGAAGGTCGGCATCGTCGGTCTCGGCGGCCTCGGCCATATGGGCGTTAAGATCGCCAATGCGATGGGCGCGGAAGTCTATGTCTTCTCGACCTCGCCGAATAAGCGCGAGGATGCACAGCGGCTCGGCGCCAAGGATCTGATCGTGTCCAGGGACGCCGACCAGATGGCGCAGCATCAGGGCACGTTCGACTTCATCCTCAATACCGTCGCCGCGTCGCACGACCTCGACCCGTTGCTGATGCAGCTGAAGCGCGACGGCACGATGTGCCTGGTCGGCGTGCCCGAGGAGCCGCATCCCTCGCCGTCGGTCGGCAACCTCGTCTTCCACCGCCGCGCGCTGGCCGGCTCGCTGATCGGTGGTATTCGCGAGACGCAGGAGATGCTGGACTTCTGCCAGCAGCATGGCCTCACCGCCGACATCGAGATGATCCGCATGGACGAGATCAACACCGCCTACGACCGGATGGTGAAAAGCGACGTCAAATACCGCTTCGTCATCGACATGGCGACGCTCGGCAAGGCGGCGTAACCCAGTTCCCCTCCCGCTTGCGGGAGGGGTCAGGGGAGGGCCGTCGGGACGCCGGCAAATCGCGGCCACCGCCCTCCCCCAGCCCCTCCCGCTTGCGGGAGGGGAGTTGCACGTAGCCCCTCCCGCTTGCGGGAGGGGAGATCAGGCAACAGTTGCCCCCCGCCCCCGGCCGGTCTAACCGGCCCCCTCGATGCACCGCTCCGATCACAGCCCCGCCGCCCAGATTCCGGGCGGCGCCGTCTTCCCGCACCGGCATCTGACCGGCATCGACGGCCTCCAGCCGCACGAGATCACCTTCCTGCTCGACGAGGCGGAACAGTGGATCGGCGCCAATCGTGATCACGCCGCGCCCGACAAGCGGCTCGCCGGACTGACCCAGATCAACGCCTTCTTCGAGAATTCGACGCGGACGCTGCTCAGCTTCGAGATCGCCGGCAAGCGGCTTGGCGCCGACGTCGTCAACATGCACGCCGCCCAGTCGAGCGTGAAGAAGGGCGAGACGTTGATCGACACGGCGCAGACGCTCAACGCGATGCGCGCCGACGTCATCGTCATCCGTCACATGGCGTCCGGCGCGGTGCGGCTGATCGCCGACAAGGTCGATTGCCCGGTGCTCAACGCCGGCGACGGGCGCCACGAGCATCCGACCCAGGCGCTGCTCGACGCGCTGACCATCCGCCGCCGCCGCGGCAGCATCGCCGGCCAGCGCGTCGTGATCTGCGGCGACGTGCTGCACAGCCGCGTCGCCCGCTCCAACATCCTCAGTCTGACCGCGCTCGCCGCCGAAGTGCGCGTCTGCGCGCCGTCGACGCTGATGCCGCCGGCGATCGAGCGGATGGGCGTCACCCCCTTCACCGATTTCGACAGGGCGCTGGTCGGCGCCGACGTCGTCATGATGCTGCGCGTGCAGAACGAGCGGATGGGCGGCGGCTACATCCCATCCACTCGCGAATATCGCCTGCGCTACGGCCTGACGCCGGAACGGCTGGCGCGCCTGCCCGATGCGCTGGTGATGCATCCCGGTCCGATGAACCGCGGCGTCGAGATCGATTCGAGCGTCGCCGACGGCCCGCAGTCGGCGATCACGGAGCAGGTGGAGATGGGGGTGGCGGTACGCATGGCCTGTCTGGACGTGCTGACCCGGCGCGCCCGCAAGGTGGAGGGCTGGGCATGAGCGTAACGGCGTTCCTCAACGCGCATCTGGTCTGCCCGGTCGCCGGTGTCCGCGACGGCGCGCTCCTCGTCCGCGACGGCGCGATCGTCGCCGCAGGGACGGTCGACGTCCCTGCCGATGCGCAGACGATCGACTGCGGTGGCAAGTGGCTGGCGCCCGGCATCATCGACCTCGGCGTCTTCGCGATCGACCGCACCGCGTTCCGCAGCGGCGGCATCGCCCGTGTGGCCCTGATGCCGGACGGCCGCCCGGTGCTCGACGAACCCGGCGTCGTCCAGCGCGCAGCGCTGATCGGCAAGCCCGATCTTTGGATCCATCCGATCGCCGCGGCGACCCAAGGCCTCACCGGGCGCGACATGGCGGAAATGGCGATCTGCGCCTCCGCCGGTGCCAAGGCCGTCGGCACGGGCCGCGGCTGGATCGCCGATTCGGGGGTGATGCGCCGGGTGCTCGCTTATGCCCGCGATCTCGACATCGCCGTGGTCAGCCATGCCGAGGACGGCGGCCTGACCGGCGAGGCTGTGGCAACCGACGGCGAGACGGCGACCCGCCTCGGCCTTCCCTCCGCGCCTGCGGTCGCCGAGGCGCTGGCGGTGGCCCGCGACCTGATGCTGGCCGAGGATACCGGCGCGCGGCTGCACCTGCGCCAGGTCACTACCGCCGCCGCCTTCGACCTGATCCGCGCTGCGAAGCGCCGCGGCGTCGCCGTGACCTGCGGCATCACGCCCGCCCATCTCCATCTGTCGGAGATCGCGGTCAGCGACTTCAGGACCTATGCGCATCTCTCGCCGCCGCTGCGCGGCGAGGCGGATCGCCAGGCGGCGCTCGCCGCCATCGCGGACGGTACGATCGATGTGCTCGGTTCGGGTCACGACCCGCACGGACCGGAGGAGAAACGCCTGCCCTTCGTCGACTCGACGCCTGGCATGGCCGGCGCCGAGACGCTGCTGCCGCTCGCACTGATGCTGGTCCGCGACGGGCAACTGACGCTGGACCGATTGTTCGCGCTGCTCGCCGCCCATCCGGCAAAAATATTAGGCCTCGACGCTGGTACGCTGGAGCTCGGCAAGCCTGCCGACCTCATACTGTTCGATGCCGACACGCCCTGGCAGATCGATGGCACCGCCTTCAGCGGGGGCGCCGCCAACACGCCGTTCGACGGCCTGCCCGTGCAGGGCCGTGTCCTGCGCCTGTGGAAAGGTGGCCGGGAGGTCTGACGATCAGTCCCGGATCGTCAGGCCCGCGACAGCGTCAGCGCGACGCGACCTGCACCGGCGCGCGCAGCCACTGCGCCATCTGGTCGCCGGCCTCGCGGCGGACGAAACAGGCGCCGCCCTTGGCGCGATAGTCGCGGCACATCCGTTCCGCCGAGGCACGGTCGAAGCCGCCGACCGACAGGCGGTAGAGGTTGCCAGCCTTGGCCGCGACCCGTGCGCCGGTCGGCTGATGACCGGACAGCGCAGCGAACCGCTCGGTCGCGCGGGTCCAGCCGGCCTTGGCGATACCGACGTTGCTGAACGCGCCCAGCTGCACGTACCAATCGCCCGATCCGGCGGGCATCGGCTCGACAGCATGCGGTGCGAGGGCGACCTTGATCGGGCCACGCGGACTACGGATCAGCGACGGCGGCGTTGCCGCGTAACGGGCGACGCCCTGCGCCGCGCCGGCATCCTGCGGCAGTGGCTGCACCACCTCCTTGGCAGCGGCGAAGACCGGACGGAATGGCGTTGCCGGCGGGACCGGCACGTCGACCAGCACCGTCTTGGCGACCGGCGCCGCCACGGCGGCGGGTACGGGGACCGGAGCGGCAACCGCCGCCGTTTCGATCACCGGCGCCGGGGGCAGCGGTGCCACCGGCACCGGCGCATTGAGCGCCAGCGCGACCGGCTGGCCGGCATCGGCGACCGGCGTCACGCCCAGCAGGCTGGCGACCTGTTGCGAGGCGGCTTTCGGCTGCGCGAAGGCGGCCCATTGCTCGATCCGCGCGTCGACGTCGGCCGGCGACATGTCCGCCGCGGCGACAACCCGGGCCATCTGCCACTGGCCGGCGAGCGCATAGCTCAACGCCAGATTCTGCCGGGTCTTGGCATTGCCCTGGCCGGAACGGGCGAGTGGGGTGAGGATGGCGATGCCGCCCGCCGGATCGCCCGCCAGCGTCGTGGCGAGACCGAGGTCGACACCGGGAATGGTGTCGCTGTGCGCCGCCAGCGTCGCCCGCGCCGCGACCCAGTCGCCACCGGCGATCTGCGCGAGCGCCAGGTTGAGCGCCGCCTTGCCGTTGCCGGGCGTCAGTTCCAGCACGTCGGCGAAGGCCGCTCGCGCCGAGGCGAAGCGACCGGCGCGCAGATAGCTTTGCGCCAGCACCATCCGATAGCCGGCATCGCGCGGCGTCAGTGCCACCGCCGCCTCGGCGAAGCGGACCGCCGTCGCGCTGTCGTTGTCGGCAAGGGCGCGCACCGCCTTGTCGTTCTGGCGCCGCGCCTGCTTGGCCGCACGCGCCGCATCGTGATCGCCCGCGGAGGCGACATGGCTGCTGCGGTCGGTACAGCCGACCATCGAGCCGCCGAGCAGCAGCGCCGACAGGCTGAGTGAAACTAGTGCACGGCTGTTCATCGAACGTCCCCCCAGGGAAATCAGCGCGTCTTGCGCGCGGGCGGAAGCTGCGCGACCAGCGCATCGACTTCCGGGATCGCGCCGATCAAGGCGTCGAGCGCTTCGGTCACCAGATCCTGCGACGATCGGTTGGTGATCGCCGAGGCGATGCGAAGCCGCAGATGGCGGTTGGCGTCCACGCGCAGCGTAAAGGCGGCCTTGCCGGCATGTTGCGTCTCGCGGCGCAGGCGCGTGGCCGTCGCGACGGACACGGACTTGACCACGGGTGTTGGCGCCACCGCCGCCTCGAGCCGCTCGCGCTCGACCAGCACCGGCGGGATCGTCTCGCTGGCTGATGACGGCGCGTCGACGGCCGGCAACGTCGCGGCGATAGGCGCCGCGGCCGGTGTCGGTGCCGGCGCCGGTTCGGGTGCGACGGGCATCGCCGCCGCAGCGGCATCGCCCATGTCGTTCCAGCCGAGGTCGTCCAGGCCCTGGGCGACGCCGCCGAAGCCGCTGAACCCCTGGCTGCGCATCGCCGGTCGCGCGTGCCCCTTGCGGGCGAGCAGCCCGGACGACAGCGACGCCATCGGTTTCGATCCGTTGCCGAACATCGGGCTCAGCCTCCAACCACGCGGCGGCCGAAGCCGCCGGCCGGCGTACGCCCGGCAAAGCCGTTGCCGGCACTCGGCACCGAAAAGACGGTACGCCGGAAATTCTTCTCCAGCCGGTCGGCGATATAGGTCCACAAGGCGCCGACCTCGGCGGCGGATCGGCCCGACGGGTCGACCTCCATCACCGTACGCCCGTCGATCATCGAGGCGGCAAAATCGGTCCGCTGATGCAGCGTGATCGGCGCGACGGTGCCATGTTGCGACAGCGCGACCGCGGCGTCGCTGGTGATCCTCGCCTTGGGCGTCGCGGCGTTGACGACGAAGATCAGCGGCTTGCCCGCACGGTCGCACAAATCGACGGTGGCGCCGACGGCACGCAGGTCGTGCGGGCTGGGCCGGGTCGGCACCACCACCAGCTCGGCGACGTTGATGACGCTCTGAATGGCCATGGTGATTGCCGGCGGCGTGTCGATCATCGCCAGCTTGAAGCCCTGCTGGCGCAGCACTTCCAGGTCGGCGGCGAGCCGCGCGACGGTGGTCTGGGCGAAGGCCGGAAATTCGGCGGTCCGCTCGTTCCACCAATCCGCCAGCGATCCCTGCGGATCGATGTCGATCAGGACGACCGGGCCGTGGCCCGCCATCTGTGCCTGAACGGCGAGGTGTCCGGACAAGGTCGTCTTGCCCGAACCGCCCTTTTGCGATGCCATCGCGAGAACGCGCATAGGCCCCCTTGGAAAATTGAACCGCGTGAATTTACGCGCCAGAGGTGCCAGAGCCGGGCTAAGAAGCGGTTAATGGCCGAAAAGCAGGGTTACCGCCGTTTTTGCCGCTTTGCCTTCCGTCGCATCGCCGGGCATGGTGGCGGAAAGGGCTCAAGGGGGCGAATGATGCGTTTCGCGAAGATCATGCCGGGAATTGGCGTCGCGGCGGGGCTGATGCTGGCGGTCGCGCCGGCCGCCGCACAGAACGTCAAGGCGGGCGTCGATGCCTGGGGCCGAGGCGACTACAAGACCGCGGTCGACCAGTGGCGCGGGCCGGCGGTGGCGGGCGACCCCGATGCGCAGTTCAACCTGGGTCAGGCCTATAAGCTCGGCCGCGGCGTGCCGCTCGACCCGGTGCTGGCGGAAAGCTGGTTCCGCAAGGCGGCGGTGCAGGGGCATTTCCAGGCCCAGGACAATTACGGCCTCGCGCTGTTCCAGGTCGGCAAGAAGGCCGATGCCGCGCCTTGGCTTGAAAAATCCGCTGCCCGCGGCGAACCGCGCGCGCAGCTCGTCCTCGGCACGATGCTGTTCAACGGCGACGGCCTGCCGGTCAATTATCCGCGCGCCTATGCGCTGATGACCCTGGCGGCCCAGTCGAAGATGGCCGCTGCGGCGGAGCCGGCGGCGCAGACGCTGGCGCAGATGGACCAGTATATCACGCCCGCCGACCGCGAACGCGGCACCGCGCTGGCGCAGCAGATGGCGGCGCAATATCGCATGCCCGCCGGTCCGGCGGCCGGCACGCCGACGCGCGCGGTGGCGAGTGCCGACGTGCCACCGTCGCGCGTCGAGGCCGAACGCCCCCGGCCTCGCCCGGTGCCGCGCACGTCGGCACCCGACCGGCCGGTGCCCGACCGGATCGTCGAACAGCCCGTCCAGACCCGGCCCGCGCCGCATCGCCCTGCCCCGGTCGCCGAGCGTTCGACGCCGGCGCCCGTCGCGGCTCCCACGGCCGGCGGCTGGCGCATCCAGCTCGGCGCGTTCAGCAGCCAGGCCAATGCCGAAGCGCAATGGGTGAAGGTGCGTGGCCGGCTCGGCGCGGCCAAGCCTGTCTACGCCCGCGCCGGCGCCCTGACCCGGTTGCAGGCGGGCGGTTTCGCCAGCAAGGCCGCGGCACAACGGGCGTGCAGCGCATCGGGCGTGTCCTGCGTCGTGGTCGCCCCCTGACGCTCGAGGCTTTGTCGGATCAGGCGATCCAGTCGGCGCGCCTGATCCCCTGCGCGTAGAGCAGCGCCGACAGGTCGCCGTGATCGATCCGCGCCGCCGCCGCCTCGGCGACGATTGGTTTGGCATGATAGGCGACGCCCAGCCCCGCCGCGCGGATCATCGCCAGATCGTTGGCGCCGTCGCCGACCGCCAGGCTGCGCGCGGGATCGATGCCCAGCGTGACGATCGCCTCGCGCAGCGTCGTCTCCTTGGTGGCGGCCCCGACGATCGGCTTGGCGACCGCGCCGGTCAGCCGCCCGTCCTCGATCAGCAGCCGATTGGCGATGGCGCGGTCGAAGCCGATCTCTGCCGCCACCGGCTCAGCGAAGCGGGTGAAGCCGCCCGACACCAGGATCGCCTGCCCGCCCCGCGCCCGCATCGTCCGCACCAGCGCCTTCGCGCCCGGCATGATCGTGACCCGTTCCGCCAGGCACGCCGCGATTACCGCTTCGTCGAGGCTGACGAGCAGCGCGACCCGCGCGTCCAGCGCAGCCTCGAAATCCAATTCGCCGCGCATGGCGCATTCGGTGACCGCCGCCACCTCCGCCTTGATGCCGGCATAATCGGCGAGTTCGTCGATACATTCGACGGTGATCATCGTCGAATCCATGTCGGCCACGAGAAGCGTCTTGGCGCGGCTAGCGGTCGGCTGCACGACGACGTCGATGCCGGCGAAGGCGCCGTCCAGCGCCACGCGCGCCGCAACGGCATCGCCGGCGAAGGGCAGGTCCGCCGCCTGCCCCACGTCGATCCACGTCGGCGCGGACGGGCCGCACCCTGCCTGCGCCAGCCGGTCGGCCGCCGCCGACAAATCGCCTGCATCGAACGTCCCTGCTGCTATGAGCGTCGCCGTGAACACCATCGTCTCCCGTCCCAGGCTGGCGCTCATCGCAGGGCCGACCGCGAGCGGCAAGTCCGCCGCCGCCATCCTGCTCGCCAAGCGACACGACGGTGTCGTCATCAATGCCGATGCCAGCCAAGTCTATGCCGACCTGCGCATCCTCACGGCGCGGCCGAGCGTGACTGAGGCGGCAGCGGCCCCGCATCGCCTGTTCGGCCATGTCGACGCAGCCGACGCCGGCTATTCGGCGGCCCGCTGGGCCGATGAGGCGAAGATCGCGATCGACGCCGCGCATGCTGCGGGCAGGCTGCCCATCCTCGTCGGCGGCACCGGCCTGTATCTTCGCACCCTGCTGGACGGCATCGCGCCGGTGCCGCCGATCGATCCGGCGATCCGCGCCGCCGTCCGCGCCCTGCCCGTGGCGGACGCGCATCGGATGCTCGCCCGGGAGGATCTCGCCGCCGCCGTACGGCTCGCCCCGGCCGACACGACGCGGGTGGCGCGGGCGCTCGAGGTGATCCGGTCGACCGGGCGCCCCCTCGCCGCCTGGCAAAGCGAGCGCGTCGGCGGCATCACCGACGCGGTAACGCTCGCCGCGGCCATCCTGCTGCCCGACCGCGAGCGGCTTGTCGAACGGATCGACCGCCGCTGCGAGCAGATGTTCGCCCAAGGCGCAGAGCAGGAGGTGGCACAGCTGCTCGCCCGCGACGACGTTCCCGCAGACGCGCCGATCCGCCGCGCCATCGGCGTGCCGCCGATCGCCGCCTGGCTGCAGGGCAGGTCGACGCGGGCCGCCGCGCTGGCGCAGGTGCAGATGGACACCCGCCGCTATGCCAAGCGGCAATACACGTGGTTCCGTCACCAACCACCGTCGAATTGGGTTGCAGCGAAAGATTCTGTCGATTTGACCACTGAAATAGATCGTTTGTTGTCGAATCCGGGTTGACCCTGCTTCCGCCGCCCTCTAACCGCCCAGCCCTCACCGGCAGTATACGGACGGAGGTTATCGTGGCGGAGCAAAGCGGAGCGGACATCCTGGTCGAGGCGCTGTGCGATCTCGGCGTGGAGGTCGTGTTCGGCTATCCCGGCGGTGCGGTTTTGCCGATCTACGACGCCATGTTCCGCTCGGGCCGGATCAAGCACATCCTGGTCCGTCACGAGCAGGCGGCGACGCATGCGGCGGAGGGCTATGCCCGCTCGACCGGCAAGCCGGGCGTGGTGCTCGTCACCTCCGGCCCCGGTGCGACCAATGCCGTCACCGGCATTACCGACGCCCTGCTCGATTCGATCCCGATGGTGGTCATCACCGGCCAGGTGCCGACCGGGCTGATCGGCACCGACGCCTTCCAGGAGGCGGACACCGTCGGCATCACCCGCCACTGCACCAAGCACAATTATCTGGTGAAGGACCCGGCGCGGCTCGGCCCGGTGATCCACGAGGCGTTCCATATCGCCACCTCGGGCCGCCCCGGTCCGGTGGTGATCGACATCCCCAAGGATGTGCAGGTCGCCACCGCCCGCTACACCAAGCCCGGTGCGATCCAGCACAAGACCTACCGTCCGCAGGTGAAGGCGCGACCGAGCGAGATCGAGCAGGTCGTCGACATGCTCGCCGCGGCGGAACGGCCGATCCTGTATACCGGCGGCGGCGTGATCAACGCCGGGCCCGCCGCCTCGCAGCTGCTCCGCGAGCTGGCCAAGGTGACGGGCGCGCCGGTCACCTCGACGCTGATGGGCCTCGGCGCCTTTCCGGCCTCGTCGCCCCAGTTCCTCGGCATGCTCGGCATGCATGGCACCTTTGAAGCCAATATGGCGATGAACCAGGCCGATCTGGTGGTCGCGATCGGCAGCCGGTTCGACGATCGCGTCACCGGCCGGCTCGACGCGTTCAGCCCGACGAGCCGCAAGGTACACATCGACATCGACCGGTCGAGCGTGAACAAGAACGTCCGCGTCGACCTGGCGATCATCGCCGACGCCGGCCACGCGATGGAGGACATGATCCGCGTCTGGAAGGCGCGTCAGCACCCGCGGCCGGATACGCGCGAATGGTGGCGCCGGATCGAGGGCTGGCGGGCGGTCAAATGCCTCGACTTTCCGGAAGCGGGCGAGGAGATCATGCCGCAGCGCGCGATCCGTGCGCTGTTCGAGGCGACGCATGCGCGCAACCCGATCATCACTACCGAGGTCGGTCAGCACCAAATGTGGGCGGCGCAGCATTTCGGCTTCGACGCCCCCAACAAATGGCTGACCAGCGGCGGTCTCGGCACGATGGGCTATGGCCTGCCCGCGGCGATCGGCGCGCAGCTCGGCAATCCCAAGGCTTTGGTCATCGACATCGCCGGCGAGGCGTCGATCCAGATGAACATCCAGGAGCTGGCAACGGCGACGCAATATCGGCTGCCGGTCAAGATCTTCATCCTCAACAACGAATATATGGGGATGGTGCGCCAGTGGCAGGAGCTGACCTACGAGAGCCGCTATGCCGAAAGCTATTCGGACAGCCTGCCCGACTTCGTGAAGCTGGGCGAGGCCTATGGCTGGAAGGGCATTCGGATCGAGGCGCGCGACGCTTTGGAGGATGGCATCCAGGCGATGCTCGACCATGATGGACCGGTGATCGTCGACTGCCGCGTCGCGAAGCTCGCCAATTGCTTCCCGATGATCCCGTCGGGCGCGGCGCATACCGACATGATCCTGCAAGCGAACGAGGTGTCGGGCACGATGGACGATGAGGCCAAGGCGCTGGTTTGACATGATCGTCACCCCAGCGAACGCTGGGGACTCAAGCCGCCAGAACCCGCTCAAAGAACAGGGAGACCCCGGCATTCGCCGGGGTGACGATCCGGATGCACATCAAGACCGAAGCCGCCGAACGACATACGCTGTCGGTGATCGTCGACAACGAACCGGGCATCCTCGCCCGGATCGCCGGCCTGTTCACCGCGCGCGGTTACAATATCGAAAGCCTGACCGTGTCGGAGATCACCCACGACAAGGCGGTCAGCCGGATCACCATCGTCACCAGCGCCTCGCCGCCGGTGATGGAGCAGATCATCGCCCAGCTTGACCGGCTGGTACCGGTACATAAAGTTACCGATCTCAGTGCTTTAGGCCCGCACGTTGAGCGCGAGCTGGCCTTGGTCAAGGTGGCGGGCAGCGGCGACCACCGGATCGAGGCGCTGCGCCTGGCGGAGGTCTATCGCGCCCGCGTCGTCGACGCGACGATCGGCTCCTTCGTCTTCGAGGTGACCGGCACAAGCGAGAAGATTGACAAGTTTGTCGAACTGATGGGCGAGGTCGGCCTGGTCGAGGTCGCCCGCACCGGCATCGTCGCCATCGCGCGGGGCAAGGACGCCGCTTAGCTCCACCCCTTTCGTCATCCCCGCCGAGGCGGGTATCCATAACCACTAGCGTCTGCGGGTCTGGATTCCCGCCTTCGCGGGAAGGACAAGGAAGTAGAACATGAAGGTCTATTACGATCGCGACGCCGATCTCAACCTGATCACCGACAAGAAGATCGTGATCCTCGGCTACGGCTCGCAGGGCCATGCCCACGCCCAGAACCTGCGTGATTCGGGGGTCAAGGACGTCGCGATCGCGCTGCGGCCCGGCTCGGCGTCCGCCGCCAAGGCCGAGGCCGCGGGCTTCAAGGTGCTGTCGAACAAGGAAGCTGCGGGCTGGGCCGACATCCTGATGATGCTCGCCCCCGACGAGCATCAGGCGGCGATTTGGGATCAGGACCTGAAGGGCAACATGAAGCCGGGCAGTGCGATCGCCTTCGCCCACGGCCTCAACGTGCATTTCGGCCTGATCGAACCGCCGGCGGACATCGACGTGATCATGATCGCCCCCAAGGGGCCGGGCCATACCGTGCGCAGCGAATATGTCCGCGGCGGCGGCGTCCCCTGCCTGATCGCGATCCACCAGGACGCCAGCGGCAACGCCCATGACATCGCGCTCGCATATGCCAGTGGCGTTGGCGGCGGCCGCTCCGGCATCATCGAGACCAATTTCAAGGAAGAGTGCGAGACCGACCTGTTCGGCGAGCAAGCGGTGCTGTGCGGCGGTATCACCCATCTGATCCAGGCCGGCTTCGAGACGCTGGTCGACGCCGGCTATGCACCGGAGATGGCCTATTTCGAGTGCCTGCACGAGACCAAGCTGATCGTCGACCTGCTCTATGAGGGCGGCATCGCCAACATGCGCTATTCGATCAGCAACACCGCCGAATATGGCGACATCACGACCGGCCCGCGGATCATCACCGACGAGACCAAGAAGGAGATGAAGCGGGTGCTCGCCGACATCCAGTCGGGCCGCTTCGTCAAGAATTTCGTCCTCGACAACCGCGCCGGCCAACCCGAGTTGAAGGCCGCGCGCAAGGCGGCGGAAGCGCATCCGATCGAGAAGACGGGCGCGGAACTGCGCGCCATGATGCCGTGGATCGGCGCCAACAAGCTGGTCGACAGGGCGAAGAACTAAACGAAGCGCCGCCGCCCTCATCTCGCTCCGGTGGTGCGCCGGCGGGATGAGGGCGGCGGCCCGCAACCGATCGTTTCCGTTCCGGCACTTCCCGGCGCGTCGGCGTTATGGTCAAACCGCCCTGTCATTCAGGGAGACCATCCATGCGCCTTATTCTCGCCGCCGCGGTCGCCGCGGTCGCCATTCCTGCCGCCGCGCAGATCATTCCGACCGCCCCCGGACAGCCCGGTCAGCCGGCAACGAAGGTCCCGGCCGGCACCTATCAGGTCGACCCCTTCCACACTCAGGTTTCTTGGGAAGTGAACCACATGGGCTTCTCGATCCTGGAAGGCATGTTCGGCGCGTCGGGCGGCTCGATCACCATCGACCCGGCCAAACCCGCTGCCGCCAAGGTCGAGGTGACGTTCCAGGTCGACCAGCTCAGCACGACCGCGGCCCCGTTTGCCAAGCACCTTCAGTCGAAGGACTTTTTCGACGCCGCAACATATCCGACGGCGCGTTTCGTCTCGACCGGCGTGACGCCGCGCGGCGGCAACAAGGCGACGATCACCGGCAATCTGACGATCAAGGACCAGACCAAGCCGGTGACGATCGACGCGACCTTCATCGGCGCGGGCACCAACCCGATGAACAAGAAGCTGAATTTCGGCTTTGACGGCACCACGACGATCAAGCGCAGCGACTTCGGCGTCGGCGCTTATGCTCCCGTCGTCTCCGATACGGTGAAGCTGCACATCCACGCCGCTTTCACCGCTTAATAAACACGATGCGGGCGCCGGCGCGGCTCAGGCCGCCCGGCGTACCCGCGCGAACCCCTCGAACGTCGCGCGCACCGCGGCGTCGGCGCCCTCCGACAGGCGCAGCACGCGCTCCAGCGCATCCCCGGCCTCACCCGGCTTGGCATAGGCCATCGCCCATTCGCCGAATTCGCGCGCCTCGATCTCGCGGCTCGACAGCAGCACCAGCGCGTGATGGCGAGGATCGGCCTGGATGCGGGCGAAGGTCGCATCGACCGCGGCATCGCTGCCCTCCAGCGCCTGCAGAAAGCGCTTGCCGTCGAAGAACAGCAAACCCGTGACGCGATCGCGCGCATTGTTGCGCCGCGACTGCGCCAGAATCGCATCGGAGTCGGCGACGATACCGCGCCGGATGGTGCTAATATAGACGAGTTGGCGCATGTTCCGGCCCTTTACAACCTGGGTTAATGAGCCCCCGCTCGTACCCGATTGCGCCTAACATCAACCCGTTAACGAACCGGTTCGCGATCATGACCTTTGTCGTGCTGGACAAGTGTCGATGAGGCCGGCATGACGCGGCCAGCATGATCAGCGCGCGCCTTCTTCGACTTATCCGCCCTTGAGGGTGGTCGTGCGCCCGCGCGCCGCCTTCAAGGGCCGACCTCGCACCAGCGCCATCTAACGCCGCGAAGTCCCGACCGTCGCGGCCAGAGCCGGGAAACCCGACGACATGCTCCGCGATCCTTCGACCAAGTACCGCCCCTTCCCCACCGTGCCCCTGCCCGACCGGCAGTGGCCGAGCCGCACCATCACCCACGCTCCCCGCTGGCTGTCGACCGACCTGCGAGATGGCAATCAGGCGCTGATCGACCCGATGGATGCCGACAAGAAAGGCCGGTTCTTCGATCTGATCTGCAAGGTCGGCATCAAGGAGATTGAGGTCGGCTTCCCGAGCGCCGGCGCGACCGAGTTCGACTTCATCAGCGGCCTCGTCCGCCAGGATCGGATTCCGGACGACGTGACGGTGCAGGTGCTCACCCAGTCGCGCCGCGACTTGATCGAAACCAGCTTCGCCGCCCTGGAAGGCGCGCCGCGTGCGATCGTGCACCTGTATAACGCCGTCTCGCCGGCGTGGCGCAAGATCGTGTTCGGGATGAGTCGCGACGAGGTGCGGGCCATCGCGGTCGAAGGTGCCAAGGTGCTGCGCGACCAAGCCGCCCGCTATCCCGGCACCGACTGGCATTTCGAATATAGTCCGGAGACCTTCTCCACCGCCGAACTCGAGTTTTCGGTCGAGGTCTGTGCGGCGGTGATGGATGTGTTGCAGCCGACGACGGACAAGCCGTTGATCCTCAACCTGCCGGCGACGGTCGAATGCGCGACGCCCAATGTCTATGCTGACCAGATCGAATGGTTTGGGCGCCATATCCCGAACCGCGAGACGGTCGTCATCTCGCTGCATACCCACAATGACCGCGGCACCGGCGTCGCGGCGGCGGAGTTGGGCCTGATGGCGGGCGCCGACCGGGTCGAGGGCTGCCTGCTCGGCAACGGTGAGCGCACGGGCAATTGTGACCTCGTCACGGTCGCGCTCAATATGTACACCCAGGGCGTCGACCCCGGCCTCGACCTGTCGGACATCGACGGCATCGTCGACATGGTCGAACATTGCACCAACCTGCCCGTCCATCCGCGCACGCCCTACGCCGGCGAGTTGGTGTTCACCGCCTTTTCGGGATCGCATCAGGACGCGATCAAGAAGGGCTTCGCGGCGCAGGCGGCGCGCAACGACGATATGTGGGAAGTCCCCTATCTGCCGATCGACCCGGCCGATCTCGGACGCAGCTACGAGGCGGTGATCCGCGTCAACTCGCAAAGTGGCAAGGGCGGCGTCGCCTGGATTCTCGAGCAGGACAAGGGATTGAAGCTGCCGAAACGGCTGCAGGCCGATTTCAGCCGCCACGTCCAGGCGCTGGCTGACGAGACCAGTCGCGAGCTTGGCGCCGCCGACATCTGGGGCCGGTTCAAGACGACCTATCTGCCCCGCGACGACGATCGCTTCGTGCTGCGCGACTATGAGGAACGCGGCAGTGCGGGCGACCGGCTGTTCGTCGGACGCGTCGCGGTGGACGGCGAGGAGCGGTCGATCAGCGGGCGCGGCAACGGCCTGATCTCGGGCGTCATCGCCGCGCTGGCGGAGACGACCGGACCGGCGCTCGACGTTGCGGACTTTAGCGAACATGCGATCGGTCATGGTGCCGATGCGCAGGCGGCCGCCTATGTCGAATGCCGGACCGCGGACGGGCGGACGGTATTCGGCGTCGGCATGGACTCGGACATAGCCACGGCGAGTGTCCGCGCCGTGCTCAGCGCAGCGAACCGCGCCCATCTCGCCACTTCCATGTCCTGACCGGGAGAAAGTCTCTGAGGGGCATAACGGCAACGACCGCCTGTCTCGTTGCTGAGAGAAGCGTCTTGGCCGGTCTCAAGACATCACGCGCGATGCCGGCAACACTCATGCAAAAAAACCGGAGATAGACTGACCTAAGTTGCTAACGGTGCTCAAACTCGGGTCTACCGCTTTCGCCTGGCGGAGGAGGCGGTGTGCCGCGATACTATTTTCATGTGCAGGACGGGATCAATCTTCCGGATCTAACGGGCCATGAATGCCGCGACCTTGCGGCAGCACAACGAATGGCGGTGCGACTGGCAGGCGATCTGATCCGAGAGCTCGGCACCGATCTTTGGCTCGATGGTCATTGGCAAATGAACGTCACCGACGACAATCAGCTGACTTTGTTCTGCCTGATGTTCACGGCGATCAATTCGCCCGCCATGGCCCTGCACCGCTAGTCGCCGCCGCGTCGATCAGACGGACGGGGCGGCTGGGCCGGCTCGATCGACCATCGTCCTACTAGGCGCCTCCCGCCGCCCGGCGTCAGGCCGAGCGACGGGTGGACGTCTCTCCTTCCCAACCGCGCCAGTAATCGTGACGCGCCCTGCGGTCCTCGTGCCGCGCAAAACGCGCGTCACGCCGAGCCTGTTCGCGGTGAAAGGAGGCGGCGCGGGCATAGGCATCGGTCGCGCGGTAATCGCCGTAATACGCGGCGGTCCGGGCGTTGCGCTCGTCGTTCCAGGCCTGCTGCGCGCGGACGTCGGCGCCATGATAGGCGCGATCCGCCTGCCAACGGTCGTAGCCTGCCGATTGAGCGCTGGCGCTCGTCGCGGTCAGCGCGGCACCGCCGGCCAGGATGGACAGAAGCGTGATTCGAAATCCTTGCATAACCTCGACTCCAACACGGGTGTGATCCCGATGATCGAGGAAGCGGTCGTCGGCTGAACGGGGACTGGACCTGACGTTTAGAGAGGAGACAGGATCGGCGACGTCACCGACCGCGCACGATCTCGCACCCCACCGCCGCGTCTGGATAGACGTCCATCTTCAGCGACCGGACCCGGACCTGCCGCACGCGCGAATCCTCGAGGCAAAGCGAAGCGATTGCCTCGACCAGCGTCTCCTGCAGTGCGAAGCCGGGACCGGTTGCGAGCGCGTGGATGCCCTCGCGAACGAAATCGTAATCGAGCACCTCCTCGATCCGGTCGGCGCTGGGCGGGGCGGGATAGTCGACGGTCAGCCAGACCGAGATACGCACCCGCTGTGGCAGCGCCTCGTGCGGATGGATGCCGAGGCGCATCGCAACCTCCAGCCCGTCGAGAATCGTCGTATAGTCAGCCATCGCGATCCTCGAACATGATGTCGCCGCCGCTTGGCAGGAAGCGCTGGCCGCAATCGACGTATAGGGTCTGGCCGGTGACGCTGCGCGCGCTGAGCAGATAAACGACCGCTTCCGCCACGGCCTCGGCGCCGACCGGGCGCCGCAGCAGGTTCTTGCGCGCGGCGCGGTCGAACTCGGCGTCGCTTTGATCGCCGCTTTTTAGCGTCAGCCCCGGCGCGACCGCATTGACCCTAACCTGCGGTGCCAGCGCCTGCGCCAGCATTGTTGTCGCGCCGGCGAGCGCGAATTTGGCCATCGAATAGGAAAAGAAGTCGGGATTGGGATTGGCGAGCTTCTGGTCGAGCAGATTGACCACGGCAGCGTCGGCGACGTCCGGCTGGGCAGCGAGCGCGGCGGCAAGCTGCGCCGGTGCCACCGCGTTGATCTGGTGCAAGCGCTGAGCCAGCGCAGCGTCGATCGCCTCCGGCCGGTCGAACTCGAAGCGGGAGGCACTGTTGACCAGGGCGGCAATCGGCGCGCCGGCGGCGGCGCGGGCGCGAGCGAACAGCGTCACCACCGCGGCGCTGTCGGCGAGATCACCCTGCACCGCGACGCCGCGCAATTCCCCGGCCAGCGCCTCCGCCTCCTCCTGCGAGGCACCGTAATGGATGACCGGGCGCCAGCCAGCGGTCGCGCAGGCCCCTGCGATCGCCGCGCCCAGCCGCTTGCCGCCGCCGGTGACGAGCACCCAGCGCTCGGCTGCTCCAGCCGCCGTCTCCCCTGCCGACGCCGCCGTCACGCGTGGGCGAGACCGATCAGCGACAGCACCTCCTTGCGGCTGCGTTCGTCATCGCGGAACACGCCCATCATGCGGCTGGTCACCATCGACACGCCCGGCGTGCGGACACCGCGCGCCGTCATGCAGGCATGGCTCGCCTCGATCACCACCGCGACCCCGACGGGTTTGAGATTGTCCCAGATGCAATCGGCGACTTCCGCCGTCAGCCGCTCCTGCACCTGCAAGCGTCGGGCGAAGCCGTGCAGGACGCGGGCGAGCTTGGAGATGCCGACGACATGGTCCTTGGGCAGATAGGCGATGTGCGCCTTGCCGATGATCGGCGCCATATGGTGTTCGCAATGCGACTGGAACGGAATGTCCTTGAGCAGCACGATCTCGTCATAGCCGCCGACTTCCTCGAACACCCGCGACAGATGATGGGCGGGGTCCTCGCCATAGCCGGCGCAATATTCACGCCACGCCTTGGCGACGCGGCGCGGCGTGTCGATCAGCCCCTCGCGCGTCGGATCGTCGCCGGCCCAGCGGATCAGCGTGCGCACCGCCTCCGCCACGTCCGCCGGAATCTCGCCTGCGGGCGCCGCTGCCACGAGGTCGCCGTCGTCGGGTGTCGCGCGGCTATCGGTCATCGTTGCTCTATCCTCCTGTCGCCGCCGGCCTGCGCGGCGGCGGGCGACCATAGGTGCGAACGCCGGGATCGGCCAGTGGGCTCCCCACCCCGCGCCGCCCGCCCAGCCCCGCCGCACAATGCAACTCTTTGCCGCATTGACGCGCTTTGCGGTGGATCAAGATGAGGAGAGAGACATGGCACAGGACCTGAAGAAAGGCGACGACGTCACCTGGAAGAGCCACGGCGGCACCGCCCATGGCGAGGTCGAGAAGAAGGTGACCAGCGACACCAAGATCAAGGGTCACACGGTCCGCGCTTCGAAGGAGGAGCCGCAGTACATCGTAGAGAGTGACAACGGCGGAAAGGCGGCGCACAAGGCAGGCGCGCTCAAGAAGGCGTGAATCGCTCCGCCCGGCGACACGGACCGGGCGTAACAGGAAGGAATGCGATGGCTACCACTACCAAGACCGGCGGCATCCACGCCCCCGTTCAGCCCTCGGAAGAGCTCGGCGCCGTGGTCGGCAACGAGAAGCTGCCGCGCAGCCAGGTGATCAGCAAGGTGTGGGACTATATCAAGTCCAACAACCTGCAGAACCCGGAGAACAAGCGCGAGATCCTCGCCGACGACAAGCTGAAGAAGGTGTTCGGCAAGGACAAGGTCACGATGTTCGAGATGAACAAGTACATCTCGCAGCATGTGAAGGCCTGATCACCGACACCGGTTTTGGACGAGACGGGGGGCGCGACGAGACGCGGCGCGCCCCCTTATACGATAACGGTGTGTCCCAATGCGGGACGTGGACATCGATAGGCTGCCGCGCCAGGAGCGCGAACGGTCGATCAGCGCGCCTTGCGCAAACTGATGAACGGCATCGCGATCGTCGACGCGATGATCATCAACGCGCCCGCCAGCACGTACATCCAGAAAGAACCCGGCTTCGCCGACATCATACCCGCCCCGAATCTGGCGTCGGACAGCGTTATCGCCGAACCGACCACTAACCCCGCACAAAAGCCGCGTAGCGGCGACCCCATCGTCCCGTCCCTTAGCTGTTCCAGCCGCCGTGCGCAAAATTGCTAGACGCGATTTGTTGCACTGGCTTGTCACGATCGACGGACGAAGTGTCGCAGAGTGTCGCACGCGACCAAGCGGCACTCCGTGGTGGCACGGCGGGAGCACCGGGGGGAGGCCCGCAACCGCCGTACCTTATTATGAGATGGGCCTGACGATTACGGAAAGCAAGGGTACGACCGCATGACCCTCGGCCATGGCATGACGCTCCGACCCCGTAATCCGAACCGGGCTGGCTCGTCCATCCGACCTGGTCATGGCACCGAAGCAGTCGACGCCGTTTGCTCCCCGTGTTGCCCATCGCAGATCCGATGCCGTCGACGGTAGAAACCGCTGAATTGCACAGGCGAACGACGACTAGGTCGCATCACGCCCGATCCGGAGATCATGCGCAGTGCCTGCACGGAGCAAATTCATCGCGACGTCACCAAGCTAGCTTCGACCGCCCCCATTCCACTCCGGCTTGCCAGGGCCCTCACCCGCTCACTCCTGCTCATCGCGCAGCCCTGTTAGCTCAGTCGACCCCACGGGGTCATCCTCAGCCAGTGTGTCTTCGAGAAAGAAACCCGCTGGGATGTCGAGCACCAACTGCCGTGCTTCCCCCTCATAATCCTGGGCGATGATCGGAAACGCATCCACGACCTGGCGCAGGAAGGGCTTGTCGAGTTCATCCACATCCGCCGCGAGACTTTCCAGCATGCTGACGGCCGTGTCGGGATGCAAATCCTCTTCGTCGGTCATATTCAAATGTATCACCATATTGGCGATGATGCGGGCAACCTGCAAAGCGATCATGGTTCTACCACCCTGACTTTGATGTTGGCGACTTTTTCTTTCTTGATGGCGTTAAAAGCTTTGATCCTCTGCGCGGCGGTCGGGACTTCCCACATGCCGTGAACACCGTTCTGCGCCAGGACTTTCGATTGCCGCAGGATCTGTGCGCGCGCATTCGGCAGGTTGACGACCTTCCACTTGCGATCGATCATATATTCGCCGTCAATCCCGTCGAACTTGACCCGCCGCGTCGTTCCGTCCGGCATCCGCCGCATCAGCGCAGGTGCGAGGCCGGGTCGCGCTCCAGGAGCTGCGTCATTGTACAGGGTTGATGGCAAACCTTTTTTGAGGGTTTCCTTGGACCAAGTTATCGAAGGCGGCTCACGGGCTGGATACACCTTGGCCATCTTCATCCAGCGAAGCGTGGCGACTCTGGACAGTGCAGTGTTTGTCACCCCGCCGATCGCAACGGTTCCGGCGGCGTGCCCGGTTACCCGACCAATATCCCGGGCCGAGGCGCTCGCGACCGCCTGCCCCGCCCGCGCGATCTGCCGATAGGCCGGCGTATCCTCGGCAGCGATCGCAGCATCCAGCATGGCCGCGACTCCGGCATTGGTCTCGCGGATCGTGGTCACTGGGTTCGTTGTGACCAGCGCATAGGTGTTTGAGACCGCGCCCTTGGCCGTGTCATACAGGCCTTCGCCCACGCCTGCGACAAAGTTGAAAACCGGGCCGCCGGCCTCTCCTCCCGCCCCTGGTCGGCGGGGGGTGCTGGAGAGCGCGCGCGATGCCTGGCGTCGCGCCATATCTTTGGCCGCATCCAACGATACGGCCGGTGCTCCCGCGACCGCCCCTTCTCGGACAAGCCGGCGTCGCGCGCCGCGAACAGCATCCCCCGCGCGCCTCCCTTCGCTGGCACCGCCCGCGCCGGAGAAGGTGAACCGACCATTGGCCGGATCATGCCACGGATTGAACTTGAGTTCGCGCCCGTCTTCGCTTGTGCAACGCGGCAGCCGTCCGGTCCGCAACCATTGTGCGAACAGCCGCCGTCGCTCGAGTGCCGACGATTCCGTCATCATTCCCGCCCCCCGATAAGGCACAATTAGGGAACGACGGCGCAAAAGTCAATCCAAACCGGACATAACACTTCGACGTGCGCGTGCCAGCGCCTTAACTACCGAGAATGATAGGAAAGAAGATGGTGCCCCTGGCCGGACTCGAACCAGCATGCCTTGCGGCGTTCGATTTTGAGTCGAATGCGTCTACCAATTTCGCCACAGGGGCAGCGAAGATCGGCGCGGTAGCCGATGGCGGCGGCGGGATCAACCGGCACGTCGCGAATCAGTTGGCGGGCGCGCGGCGGCGATAGCTCAGCGCTTCCGCGACGTGGGGCCGGCCTACGCCTTCGCTGCCGGCGAGATCGGCGATCGTGCGGGCGACACGCAGCACCCGCGTATAGCCGCGCGCGGAGAGGCGCATCGCCTTCGCCGCCTGGGCAAGTAGGGTGCGGCCGGCCTGATCGGGCGTGGCGACCGCCTCCAGCAATTTGCCATCCGCTTCCGCATTGGTGCGCGGGCCCTCCCCGGCATAGCGTGCCGCCTGCACCGCCCGCGCCGCTGCCACCCGCGCGGCGATCGCCACCGATCCCTCGCGCGCGGGCGGCAGCACGAGATCGGCAGCGGTGACGGCGGCGACCTCCACGTGCAGGTCGATACGGTCGAGCAGCGGCCCCGACACCCTGGCCTGATAATCGGCGGCGCAGCGCGGCGCACGGGCGCAGGCGAGGCTGGCATCGCCGAGATGACCGCAGCGGCACGGGTTCATCGCCGCGACGAGCTGGACGCGGGCGGGAAAGGTGACATGGGCATTGGCACGGGCGACAGTCACCGTGCCCGTCTCCAGCGGCTGGCGCAGCGAATCGAGCACGGCACGCTGGAATTCGGGCAGTTCGTCGAGGAACAGGACGCCGAGATGCGCGAGGCTGACCTCACCCGGCTTGACCCTCAGCCCGCCGCCGGTCAGTGCCGCCATCGATGCGCTGTGATGCGGCGCCCGGAAAGGGCGCGCCCGCGTCAGCCGGCCACCGGCGAGCGTTCCCGCCACCGACTGGACCATCGACACTTCCAGCGCCTCGGCCGCGTCGAGCGGGGGCAGGATGCCGGGCAGGCACGCGGCCATCAGCGACTTGCCGGCGCCCGGCGGCCCGATCATCAACAGATTGTGACCGCCGGCGGCAGCGATCTCCAACGCGCGCTTGGCCACCTCCTGCCCCCGGACCTGGGCGAGGTCCGGTCCGGGCGGCGGCGCGTCCACCTCGCCCGCCGGCGGCGGGGCGAGCAGGCCGTGCCCCTTGAAATGGTTGATCAGCGCCAGCAGGTCCGGCGCGGCGAGCACCTCCACCGATCCCGCCCAGGCCGCCTCCGCCCCCTGCGCCGCCGGACAGATCAGCCCCGCTCCCTCCGCCCCGGCATGGAGGGCGGCAAGCAGCACGCCGGGCGAGGATGCGATCCGCCCGTCGAGGCCGAGCTCGCCGACCACGATATAGTCCGTCAGCGCCTCGCTATCGATCACGCCCATCGCCGCGAGCAGGCCGAGCGCGATCGGCAGGTCGAAATGCGACCCCTCCTTGGGCAGGTCCGCGGGTGACAGATTAACGACGATCCGTTTCGGCGGCAGCGCCAGACCGAGAGCGGCGACGGCACCGCGCACCCGCTCCCGACTCTCCCCCACTGCCTTGTCGGCGAGACCGACGACGTAGAAGCCGGGCACGCCGGGGATCAGCTGCACCTGTACCTCGACCGCCCGCGCCTCCAGCCCCAGATACGCCACCGTCCGTACGATCGCCGCCATGCCTTGCCCCCGGACTGCTGCGATGTCACGCAGCCGGTCATAGCTATACATAGGCGCGAATCCGCCTCCTCGGTGTCTTGCGCTCCTATGTCACCACCACCAGATGGACCCTCGATGAGCGATCGCCACCCCGCCCTGCGCATCCTGCAATTGACGGTGGGCGTGCTGCTGATCGTCGGGGCGGGCATCGTGGCTCCGCTACCTGGGCCGGGCGGTATCTTCCTGTTTGCTGGCGGATTGGTGCTGATCCTGCGCAATTCGCGCTGGGCGCAGGTGCGCTTCGTGCGGCTGAAGCGGCGTTGGCCGCGGATCGGTGGCTTGGTTGACCGGGCGATGCGCCGACGCTCGGCGCTGCGCCGCCACGCCCGCGACAAGCAGCTGCGCTCGCGTTGACTTGCCGCCGTCTTGCGGGTAAGCGCCCCGACCATCCGGCCGCCCTTCGTGGTGGCCCTTTTCTATTTCGACGTATTCGAGGAATGAACCATGAAGCGGACCTTTCAGCCGAGCAACCTGGTGCGGGCGCGTCGCCACGGCTTCCGGGCGCGGATGGCGACGGTCGGCGGCCGCTCGGTGATCCGCGCGCGCCGGGCGCGCGGCCGCAAGAAGCTGTCGGCGTAATTCCCCCTGTCGGCCACGCCGACATATTGACGCTGACCCGCCGCCGCGATTTTGTGGCGGCGAATGCGGGCCTCCGCGCACCGATGCCAGGCTTCGTCCTGCTGGTGCGCCCCCGCGACGACGGTGACGCGACGATCCGCGTCGGCTTCACCGTCACCAAGAAGATCGGCAACGCCGTCGTCCGTAACCGCATGAAGCGGCGGTTGCGGGCGCTGGCGCGCGAGCTGTTGCCGACCGGCGGCATCCGCGGTGCGGACCATGTACTGATCGGCCGCGACGGGGGCGTCGAGCGCGACTTTGCCGCGCTGCGCAGCGAGTTCGGCAAGGCGCTGGGCAAGATCGCGCGCGGCGAATCGGCGCCTGCCCGCGGTCCTCGCCCGCCGAAGCGGCGCAAATGATCGCGCGGCTGCTCATCGTGTTCGTGCGACTCTGGCAGGTCGGCCCCTCGGTCGTCCTGCCGTCGTCCTGCCGCTACCAACCCTCCTGTTCGGCCTATGCAATTACGGCGCTTCGCCGCTATGGCGCGCTGAAGGGGGGCTGGCTGGCGGCGAAACGGATCGCGCGCTGTCATCCCTGGGGCGGGTACGGACCCGATCCCGTCCCGTAGAATTGGGGTCGGACCTTGAACAACGAACGTCAGAATTTTGTCCTGTTCGCGGTCCTCGCGGCCCTGATCCTGTTCGCCTGGCCACTGATCCAGGGGAAGTTCTTCCCGGTGGCCAATCCGCCGGTAACCAAGATCGAGAATGGCAAGTCCAAGGCCTTGCCACAACCGTCGGCCGATCCCGCCGCCGACAATCCGACCGCGATCCGCAACCGCGACCTCGTGCTGCGGGAAACGCCGCGGGTCGCCATCGACACGCCAACGCTGAAGGGTTCGATCAACCTCAAGGGCGCGCGGATCGACGACCTGGTCCTCGTCAAGTACAAGCAGGACATCCGCAAGGATTCGCCGCCGATCCGCCTGCTGTCGCCGGCGGGGTCGCAGGACGCCTATTTCGCCGGCTTCGGCTGGCGTGACGAGGGGCTGAGCCCACCCGCCCCCGACACGGTGTGGCAGGCGAGCGCGCCGGTGCTGAAGCCCGGCCAGCCGGTGACGCTGCAGGCGCAGAATGCGCGCGGCCAGCGCTTCCAGATCCGCCTGTCGGTCGACGACGGCTATATGTTCACCGTGACGCAGACGGTGGCGAACGCCGGCGGCGCGCCGGTGCCGGTCGCCCCCTATGGCTATGTCAGCCGTGTCGGCGTGTCCAAGGACCCCGGCACCTGGCAGATCCACACCGGGCCGATGTCCGTCCACAATGGCGGCGCGCATTACGGCGTCAACTTCAAGGATATCGACCAGACGCCCGACCGGTTCACCACCACCGGCGGCTGGCTCGGCTTCACCGACAAATATTGGCTGACCGCCCTGGTCCCTGATCAGGCGGCGCAGTTCGACGGCCAGTTCCGCTCCGGCGGCGACAAGCAGTATCAGGCCGATTACGCCTTCGCGCCGAAGCTGCTCGCGCCCGGCAAGGCATTGACCCAGACCAGCCGTTTCTTCGCCGGTGCGAAGGAAGTGAAGCTGCTCCAGCAGTATGAGAACCAGCAGGGCGTCGCCAAGTTCGACAAGGCGATCGACTGGGGCTGGTTCGAGATCCTGGAAAAGCCGATCTTCACCTATCTCGACTGGCTGTTCCGCATGGTCAGCAATTTCGGCGTCGCGATCATCCTGCTGACGATCACCATCCGCGGCCTGATGTTCCCGATCGCACAGCGCCAGTTCGCCAGCATGGCGAAGATGCGCGCCCTGCAGCCGAAGATGAAGGCGATCCAGGACCGCTACAAGGACGACAAGGTCGTCATGCAGCAGAAGGTCATGGAGCTGTACAAGACGGAAAAGGCGAACCCGCTCGCCGGCTGTCTGCCGACGCTGATCCAGATCCCGGTGTTCTTCGCGCTGTACAAGGTGCTGATGCTGACCATCGAGATGCGGCATCAGCCGTTCTTCGGCTGGATCAAGGATCTGTCCGCGCCCGATCCGCTGACCCCGGTCAACCTGTTCGGCTTTCTCAATTTCACCCCGCCGCACATGCTGGCGATCGGCGTGGTGCCGATCGTGCTCGGCATCTCGATGTTCTTCCAGTTCCGCCTCAATCCGGCACCTATGGACGAGACGCAGAAGCAGGTCTTCGCGGTCATCCCCTGGGTGCTGATGTTCGTGATGGCCAGCTATCCGGTCGGCCTCCAGGTCTACTGGATCGCGTCGAACTTCCTGGCGATCATTCAGCAGCAGGTCCTCTATGCCCGCCATCCCGAGCTGAAGACCGCTGCGGCAAAGACGACGGTCATCGCCAAGTGAGCGAGGACGGTACGCCGCTGGACCAGGGCTTCACGCCCGAACTGATCGAGGCGGCGCGCCGGACCTTCGCTGGGCCCGTGGCGTTCCTGAAGTCGGCGCCGAGCCTGAAGTTCCTGCCCGATCCCGACGTGCCGGAGGTCGCCTTTGCCGGGCGGTCGAACGTCGGCAAATCGTCGCTGCTCAATGCGCTGACCGGGCGCAACGCGCTCGCGCGCACCTCGAACACGCCGGGGCGGACGCAGGAACTCAACTTCTTCGACGTCGCGGGCAATGGCGAGGCGCCCGCATTCCGGCTGGTCGACATGCCGGGCTATGGCTTTGCCAAGGCGCCAAAGGACGTCGTCCGGACGTGGCGGTATCTGGTCAACGACTATCTGCGCGGGCGCGACGTGCTGAAGCGCGTGCTGGTGCTGATCGATTCACGGCACGGCATCAAGGACGTCGACCGCGAGATCCTGGGCATGCTCGACAAGGCGGCGGTCAGCTATCGCCTGATCCTGACCAAGGCCGACAAGGTTAAAGCGACCGACCTGGCCGATGTCATGGCGCGGACGGCCGAGGACGCGCGCAAGCGGCCCGCGGCGCATCCCGATATCTTGGCGACGTCGAGCGAGGGCGGCATGGGTATTCCCGAACTGCGCGCCGCGGTGTTCGAAGCGATCGGCTGATTCCGCTGGCCGTCGTCCCCGCATTGGCGGGGATACGGAATTGCCGAAACCGGCACCATCAGCGCCAGCGCCTCCGGCCTGCCTTCGCGGCAATGCCGGATGTGTCCGGGCTACCCGCTGGACCTGCTCTGCCCGCGTCGCTACGCCTGCGGCCATGAAGCTCATCATCGGCAACAAGGCCTATTCCTCCTGGTCGCTGCGCGGCTGGCTGGCGTGCAAGCAGTCGGGCATATCGTTCGAAGAGGTGGTCGTGCCGCTCTACGACGCCGAATGGGACCGGCGGCGCGAGGGGGCGGAGTTCGCGCCGTCGAGCGGCAAGGTACCGATCCTGTGGGACGGCGATGCCGTGGTGTGGGACAGCCTGGCGATCGTCGACTATCTCGCCGACAAGGTCGGACGCGAGCATTTCTGGCCGGCGGACGACGCCGCACGCGCGATGGCGCGGTCGATGGCGGCGGAAATGCACTCCAGCTTCACCGCGCTGCGCCGCAAGCATCCGATGAACATCCGCCAGCAATTTCTCGCGCAGCGGCCGGACGACGACGTCATTGTCGACCTTGCCCGCGTGATGGAATTGTGGGCTCAGGCGCGCGCCCGCTTCGGCGGTGACGGCGCCTATCTGTTCGGCGATTTCGGCGCGGCGGACATCATGTTCGCGCCCGTCGTCACCCGCATCCTGACCTATCAGCTGCCGATCGCCCGCTTCGCCGCCGCCTATATCGATGCGGTCGTGCAGCATCCCTTCCTGCAGGACTGGATCGCCGCGGCACAGGAAGAGGATTGGGTGATCGAACAGTTCGAGCAGCCGGCACGGTGAGCCACATGATCGACGTTGTCGCGCTCGCGCAGGCGCTGTTGCGCGCCGGCAGCGTGACGCCGGCGCGCGGACCGGTGTTCGACGTGCTGGAGGCGGCGCTGACCGGTATCGGCTTCGCCGTCGACCGCTTCGTCTGCGGAGAGGCGCCGGACGGCCCGGTCGAAAATATGATCGCGACCCGCCACGGCACCGGGCGACACCTGGCCTTCGCCGGCCATGTCGACGTCGTGCCGCCCGGCGAGGGCTGGACCGGATCGCCGTGGAGCGGCGAAGTGCGCGGCGACCTCCTCCACGGCCGCGGCGCGGTCGACATGAAGGGCGCGGTCGCGGCCTTCGCGGCGGCGGCGTCACGGGTCGACGGCGCCGGACCGCTCAGCCTGCTGATCACCGGCGACGAGGAAGGCCCGGCGACCTACGGCACTCCGGCATTGATCGCCCGCATGGCAGAACGCGACATCGCGCCCGACCTGTGCCTGGTCGGCGAGCCGACTTCGGTCCACCGGCTCGGCGACATGGTCAAGATCGGGCGGCGGGGCTCGGTCAACATCTGGATCGACGTGCCGGGACGCCAGGGTCACGTCGCCTATCCGCACCTCGCCGACAATCCGGTGACGCGTCTGGTGCGCGCGCTCGCCGCGCTGGACGCGATGCCGCTCGATGCCGGCAATGCCTGGTTCCAGCCGTCGAACCTGGAGATCACCGAGGTCAGCGTCGGCAATCCGGCGCATAACGTCATCCCCGCTGCGGCCGCGGCGCGGCTCAATATCCGCTTCAACGACGAACAGACCGGACTTGGCCTGATCGAACGCGTTACCGACATCGTTCATGCCGAGGCGCCGGAGGCGCGGGTCCACGGCACGATTTCGGGCGAAGCCTTTCTCACCGAACCCGGCGGGCTCACCGCCCTCGTCAGCGGCGCCATTTTAGCGAAGACCGGGATCGAGGCCGAACTCTCGACGACCGGCGGCACGTCCGATGCCCGCTTCCTGTCTAAACTCTGCCCGACGATTGAATTCGGGCTGATCAATGCGACCATGCATCAGGTCGACGAGGCGGTCGCGGTCGCCGACCTCGAAACGCTGACGGCCATCTACGCCGACGTGATCCGCCGGGCGGCCTAGCGTCGGAGGATCAGCGCCGCCGCAGCACGATGTAGAGCGCGCCCTGCCCGCCATGACGCGGATGCGCACCTCGCACCGCCGCGATCGCATCGGCATGACGCGACGCGGCGAGCCAATCGGCGATCGCCGCCCGGATCGCACCGCGCGCGTGGGGCCGCTCGCTCTCCGGCCGTGGCGGCTTACCGGTGACGAGCAGCAGCACCCGGTCGCCGCGCGCGATCGCCCGCTCCAGCCCCTGGTCGAGCAGGGCATGCGCCGAGGCCAGGCTGTGACCGTGCAGGTCGATCGAACTGTCGGGGATGACGATCCCGCGGCCGAGCTTCTTGTCCCAGCCGCCGTCGAGCGTGTTGGGACGCGGCTTGGCAGCGGCCGGCGGAGCCACGGGCAGGCGTGGTGGCGGCACGCGCCCGGCGGGCTTCGGCGGCTTTGCCGCCTGTGCGGGCGCGGCGGCGGGCGGCCCCGCCGCCGGCTTGCCGACCGGACCCGCCGGCGCGGCCGCGGCCCGCAGTGGGCGCACGGTCGCCATCACCCGCGCCCATAGCGCGGCTTCGTCAGGGTTGAGCTGGCGCACCGGTCTGCATTCGGCTCAGCGTTCCGATCGGCAGCAGCACGAAGGCGGTGCCGCGCGCCGCCATGCCTCCGGCGGTCGCCTCGGCCACCGGGCCGGCGCCCCAGAAAGTGTCGAAGCGGTTGGCACCCTTGATCGCGCCGCCGGTATCCTGCGCCACCCACAGGCCCGTGGCATCCTGACGATCCATCGACAGGAAGACCGGCGCGCCGAGCGGGACGAATTTGGTGTCGACCGCGGCGCTGATCCCGCCATTGACGACATAGCCCATCGCGCCGAGCGGCGGCGTATCGATCTCGCGGAAGAAGACGAAGCTCTTGTTCTCGTTCATGATCGCCCGCCCCTGTTCGGGGTTGGCGCGCAGCCAGGCGACGATCCCCTGCATCGAGGTCTGGCCGGGGCCGATCAGCCCGCGCGCCTTCATCAGCGCGCCGATGCCGGTATAGTCGCGGCCGTTCTGACTGTCATAGCCGATCCGTATGACGTCGCCATTGGGCAGTCGCAGCCGGCCGGACCCCTGCACCTGCAGGAAGAATACCGCCGCCTCGTCCGCGCCCCAGGCGAGGACCGGCGCGCGTCGCTCGATCGCCCCGCCGACGATCGCGGCGCGGTCGTAATAGGGGATGAGATTCTTGCCGTCGACACGGCCGCGGATCTTCTTGCCCTTCAGATCGGCCGAGAATTGGCCCAGGTCCACGTCGATCAGATCGTCGGGCCGGGCATAGATCGGCACCTCGTAGCCGGGGCGGCGCTCACGCGATGCGGCGATCTCCGGCTCGTAATAGCCGGTGGCGAAGGCGCGGCCGTCGCCGACCTGAACCGCCTCGAAATTGGTGATGAAGAAATCGCGGGCGCCGCCGCGGGCTACGCTACGCGCCGCGGCACAGGCGGTCTGCCAGTCGGCGCCGCGGGTCAGGCCGCTGGTGTCGGTACGGCGCATCAAGCCGGGGCAGCTGGTCAGAAACGCCTGCCGCGCGGCCTCCGCCTGCGCCTCGGTGATCGGCAAGGTATCGATCGCCGGGCCCGGCACCACGCCGGCGGCGGCGGCGGTGGTGGCGCCGGGCAGCGGCTGTACCGGCGTCGCCAGCAACGGTGTCGCCGGCGCGATGCGGCCGTCGAAGCCACGCCCGCTGGCAATCACCTGGCCGGCACTGGTCGGACGGGGCGGCATCGGCCGCGGCCGCTCCTCGCCGCGCACTGGTGGCCGTTCGGTCGTAAGCGGCACGACGCGCCCGCCGCAGGCGCTGAGCGCAAGCGCAAGCGCGATCGATCCTGTTACGCGTTTACCGATCATCGTCCGTCCCCGGATAGCCCCCGCCGTGACACGCGGGTTTCGACAAGGGCACTGCCTTAAGGTGACGGGGGGCGACAAGCCCGGCATGGAAAAAAGACCATCGGAAACGGCTTCGGAACACCCGAGCAAACCCCATCCGCCAGCGGCGGCCTCCTATGCCCGAGCGAAAGGATAGACGGATCTGCGTTCGAAGCAGAAACGCCACCACGGACAAGGGTCCATGATGGCGCTTCGTATCTCTATGCCGGCCCTGCTGTAGGTCCGACGGCCGTCCATGGCGGAGACGTCTACGCTTCGTCCGTATCCGCCAGCTTCCAATTTGGATCGCGGCTCTTCAGCGTGCGGCTGAAAGTCCAGAGATCGTGCGTCTCCACCGCATCGGTCAGCGAACCGGCGATCACCTGTCCCTCGGCATCACGCGTCACGGCAGCAATGTCGGCATCGAAGCGGACGACGATGCGCGCCTCGCGACCGTCGAGCACCGCATCGGCGATCGTCGCGCGCTCGATCGAGATCAGCCGGTTTTCCAGCGTCTCCCCGGCTTCACGCCGGGCCGCAATCGCCTCGCCGAAGGCATGGGCGACATCCGGCTGCGCCAGCTCGGCGATCGTCCCCTCGTCACCTTGCCAGAATGCCTCCAGCGTCATGCGATAGGCGGCCTGGGCGCCCTGCAGGAACTGCGCGACGTCGAAACCGGATTCACCCGAGATGATCGCGCGCAGACCGGCCTCGGCCTTCGGCTCGATGTTGCGGTTCTGCGGCTCGCGAACGTCGGCCGCGACGTCGATCGTGCGGGGCACGGCGACGGCCGCCGGACGCTCCTCTGCTGCCCGCGCGAGCGGCTGCTGCTCGTGGCCGGTACGCTTGCCGAGCACGCTGTACAGGCGGAGCGCCAAAAACGCCGCCACCATCGCGAGAAGAACCACGTAAACCACCGTACCTCCGATCCTGACCGCTACATAAGCCTATCGCGGCCGTTATTCAAACCGGCGGCGTTGAAACCACCCGCCTGCGCTGCTAGCGCGGGCGCCATCGCGACCGAACGTTCGACGGGCAGCTTCGGTCCCATCTTTCTCTAACGCCAGCCCGTCAGACTCTTTCAAGGACTCATCGCATGGCCGACCAGGACAACGGCACCTCGTTCGACACCCAGCCGCTGGCGAACGGCGCCGACACCGGCCCCGCCGCGGGCCTGATCTCGCAATATGTGAAGGATCTCTCGTTCGAAAATCCGAACGCGCCGGCGATTTTCCAGAACCCCAATCCGCCGCAGATCGACGTGCAGTTCAACATCGGCATGGCACAGGTCGCCGACGAGGTGCACGAGGTGATCCTGAAGATCGACGTCAAGGCAGAGGCCGAGGGCCAGACCGCCTTCATCGTCGACCTGACCTATGCCGGCCTGTTCGGCCTGCGCAACGTGCCCGCGGATGCGATCCAGCCGTTCCTGCTCGGCGAGGCGCCGCGCCTGCTGTTCCCCTTCGCGCGTCGCGTGCTCGCCGATTGCGTGCGTGACGGCGGCTTCCCGCCGCTGCTGCTCGAGCCGATCGACTTCGGTGCGCTCTACATGCAGCAGGCCGAGGCGCAGGGCCAATTCACCGTCGGCGACGTCGGCAACGCCTGAGCGCACGGCAGGCGGGGACGACGGGGGTGAACCTCGCCAAGGCTTTGGGTTCGGTCGGCGGGCTGACGCTCGCCAGCCGCGTGCTCGCGCTGGTTCGCGACACGTTGCAGGCCACCTATGTCGGTGCGGGCTTCGCCTCCGACGCCTTTTTCGTCGCCTTCCGTCTGCCCAACATGTTCCGCGCCCTCTTCGCGGAGGGCGCGTTTTCCGCCGCCTTTATCCCGATGTTCAACCGCAAGGTGGCGGATGGCGGCGGGACGGCGGCCGGTGTCGACTTTGCCGAGCGGGCACTTGCACTCCTGTTTCCGGTACTGCTCGGCTTTACCGTCTTGATGATCCTGGCTGCCTGGCCAATCACCTGGGCGCTATCGGGCGGGTTCGACCGTCAGCATCCGACCCCTGAGCAATTCGCCTTTGCGGTGACGCTGTCGCGCTTCACCATTCCCTATCTGATGCTGATCTCGCTGGTGTCGCTGCTCGGCGGCATCCTTAACTCGCTCAACCGCTTCTGGGTGAATGCGGCAGCGCCGATCCTGCTCAACGTGGCGATGGTCGGCGCCCTGCTGTTCTTCCACGGCGGCGATCCCTATGCGACCGCACGCGCCCAGGCGATATCAGTCACCGCGGGCGGGGCGTTGCAGCTGCTCTGGCTATGGTGGGCGTGCCGCCGGGCCGGCGTCCGATTGGCCTTGCGCATCCCGCGCATCGACGATGACGTCAAACGCCTGCTGACGCTGATCGTGCCGGCCGCCGCAGGCGCTGGCGCGGCTCAGATCAATCTTGCCATCTCGACGGCTTTAGCCGGGCATCTGCTTGCCGCCGGCTCAATATCCGCAATCTATTACGCGGATCGGCTCAATCAGTTGCCGCTCGGCCTGATCGGCATCGGTCTCGGCACGATCCTGCTGCCGGTCGTTAGTCGCCTGTTGTCCGAAGGTCGCGAGGCGGAGGCGATGGAGACGCAAAATCGCGGCTTGGAATTGGCGCTGTTCCTGACGCTGCCGGCGACGGCCGCCTTCGTCTTTGCCGCCGAGCCGATCGTGCGCGGCCTGTTCCAGCACGGCGCGTTCGACGCGACCGATACGACGCGTGCGGCGCAGGCGCTTGCCGCCTTCTCGCTCGGGCTGCCCAGCTATGTGCTAGTGAAGGTGCTCACGCCCGGCTTCTACGCCCGCGCCGACACCAAGACGCCGGTCCGGCTGGCGCTCTATTCCGTGGCGATCAATCTGATCGGCAATCTGATCCTGATCCCGACCCTTGCGCACTGGAACATCGGCCAGATCGGGCCTCCTCTGGCCACTGCGCTCGCGTCAACGGTCAACGTCGCCTCGCTCTACATCGTGCTTGCCCGCCGCGGTCATTTCGCGCTCGATCCGCAACTGCGCCGTAAGGTACCGCGGCTTGCGATCGCGGCGCTGCTGATGGGTGGCGCCCTGCTGATGGTGACGCCGTGGGTTGAGCCGTATCTCACCCATTCTCTGGCCGCCCGCGGCCTGGCGCTCACCGTGCTGGTGGGCGCAGGCGTGGCGATCTACGCGCTCGCCTGCGTGGCGACCGGCGCCTTCCGCCTACAAGACATCCGTTCCCTCCTCCGTCGCAGAGCCTCGTCCCGATGACCACCAAGCGCGTCGTATCCGGCATCAAGCCGACCGGTAACCTCCACCTCGGCAACTATCTCGGCGCGGTGAAGCAATGGGTCGCCATGCAGGACGCGATCCAGGCGGAAGGCGGCGAGACGCTCTACTTCATCGCCGATCTGCACGGCTTGACCGAATGGATTGCGCCGGCGGATCTGACCGCCAACACCATCGAGATGACCGCGACGCTGGTCGCCGCTGGCATCGATCCGTCGCGCTCGATCCTGTTCAACCAGGCGCGGGTGACCGCGCACAGCGAGCTCGGCTGGCTGCTCAACAACGTCGCGCGCGTCGGCTGGCTGAACCGGATGACGCAGTTCAAGGACAAGGCGGGCAAGAACCGCGAGGGCGCCAGCGTCGGCCTCTACGACTATCCCGTCCTGATGGCCGCCGACGTGCTGCTCTACAACACCACCCACGTCCCCGTCGGCGAGGACCAGAAGCAGCATCTCGAGCTGGCGCGCGATATCGCGACCAAGTTCAACACCGATTATGCGACCGATCTCTTCACCCTGCCCGAGCCGCTGGTCAGCGCCGCGGCGCCGCGGATCATGAGCCTGCGCGATGCCGGGGCGAAGATGTCCAAGTCCAACCCATCCGAACAATCGTTGGTCAAGCTGATCGACAGCGACGAGGTCATCGCCGACAAGTTCAAGAAGGCGAAGACCGATCCCGATCTGCTGCCGGCCAGCGTCGACGAATTGGCCGAGCGCCCCGAGGCGCGCAATCTGCTGACGATCTTCGCCGCGCTGGCGGATCGGACGCCGCAGGACGTGCTGAACGACTTCGCGGGCAAGGGCTTCGGCGCGTTCAAGCCGGCGCTGGCCGATCTGGCGGTCGCCAAGCTCGGGCCGATCCGCGACGAGATGGTGCGGCTGCTCGACGATCGGGCGGCGATCGAGGCGATCTTGGAGCGCGGCGCCGAACAGGCTCGCTTGCTCGCGGCGCCGGTGCTGCGCGACGCGCAGGCTGCGATGGGATTGCTGCGCTAGGTTGCCGGCGGGGACGACTTCGGTCGTCCCCTGCCACCCGCGCCCCGGCCTCCTTCTCCCGCCGGCCTCGCCGACGAGCCGCGATCGGGTCTAGGCTTCGAGCTCGCGCATCAGCGTACGCACCGCAGCGTCGATGTCGCGATCCTGGTCGCGCAATTCCTCGATCTTGCGCACGGCGTGGATCACGGTCGAGTGATCGCGCCCGCCGAACTTGCGGCCGATCTCCGGCAGCGAACGGGTGGTCAGCCGCTTGGCGAGATACATGGCGATCTGGCGCGGGCGCGCGACCGCACGACTACGCCGGGCGGACACGAGATCGAGCGGCTTCAACTCGAAATGCTGGCTGACCAGCTTCTGGATCTCGTCGATCGTCACGCGACGCTGCGCCCCGCGCAGCACATCGCCCAGCGTCGCCAGCGCAAAGTCGAGGTTGATCCGGTCGCCGGTCAGCTGCGCATAGGCGACGACGCGGTTGAGCGCCCCTTCCAGCTCGCGGATATTGGCATGGATGCGCGCGGCCAGCAGGTCGAGCACCTCGGCGGGGACATCTGCTTCCGGCAGGTCGGCGAGTTTCCTGTCCAGTATAGCACGGCGCAACGTCAGGTCTGGCGCCTTGATGTCGGCGACCAGCCCCACGGCCATGCGGCTGACGATCCGCGCCTCGACGCCGTCGAGTGCCTGCGGGCACCGATCCGCAGAGATGACCAGGCGCTTGCCCGCGCTCATGATCTCGTTGACCGTGTGGAAGAATTCTTCCTGCGTCGCATCCTTGCCGGCGATGAACTGCAGATCGTCGATCAGCAGCAGGTCGGCGCTGCGCAGCCGCTGCTTGAACGCGAACGTGTCGCGGGCGCGCATGGCGGCGACGAAGTCGAACATGAAGCGCTCGGCCGACATGCACAGCACGGTGGCATCGGGATGCGCTGCGAGGAAGGCATGGCCGATCGCATGCATCAGATGCGTCTTGCCCTGCCCGGTGCCCGAATGGAGGAACAACGGGCTGAACCGCGGCGGGCCCGGCTCGGCCAGCGCCTTTGCGGCATTGAAGGCGACGCGATTGGCGGTATCGACGACGAATCGGTCGAAGGTGAAACGCGGATCCAGCGGTGGCCGTTCGGTCGCTTTGCCCGGTGTAGCGGCGGCGACCGCCGGCCGGGCCGGCGCGGGCTGCGGTGCCGCCACGGGCTGCACGGTCGCCGGCTTCGGCGCAGGCGCGTCCGCGACCAGCTTGACCGGGGCAGCACCGGCAGCGCGCGTCTCGATCGCAACGCTGCTGACCGCAGGGATCAGGGCACGAAATTCAAGCAGCAGTCGATCGGCATAATGATTGCGGACCCAATTGGCCATGAAGGCCGAGGGCAGGCCGAGGCGGATCGTGTCCGGCTCATCCGCGTCCTCGATCAGTTCCATTGGCTTGAGCCACTGTTCGAACAAACGGGCGCCGGCCGATTCGCGCAGGTTGGAGCGGACGCGAGCCCAGGCGTGTTGCGCCTCGCTCCCGGTTTCCGCCACTGCCTGCACCTTGACCACGCACACGTCTCCCTTGCTCGCGTAACGGCATGTCACGCGCAGCGGCTCGATCATCAGGACAGACACGTCCCCCATACGGCCCACCGGGCCGTCCGGTATTCCCCAACTGTTCAGTATCCGGCGACGGTGAATCCCGCCGCGGTAGGGGCGAGTTATGAAGCCTGGGCTGAGTCGATCAAGCCCTGCGCCGGTCACTAATGTGAAATAAACGGGATTGACACGCCACGGGCCGCGGAATTGCGTAGAGAAAAATCACAAGTCGTTGTTATTGCTTCTCTTTCTTCGACGGCGCCCAAACCGGCACACACGAATCGCGGTGACTCCGATGGTTCCGATTTCGTTCCACGAACCCCGTTTCGGACGCAAATAAATCCGGCAGACGGCACAGCAAAAAGCCCGCCGGGGAAACCCCGGCGGGCCTTGGCCATCGACGCTGTCGACGTGGATCAGGCGAGCGCGGAAAGGCGCTTCGTCAGCCGTGCGAACTTGCGGCTGGCGGTGTTCTTGTGGAGCACGCCCTTGGCAACGCCGCGCGCCAGCTCCGGCTGGACAGCCGCGAGTGCCGTGGTCGCCGCCGCCTTGTCGCCCGACGCCAGCGCAGCCTCGACCTTCTTCACGAAGGTACGGATGCGGCCGATGCGCGCACCATTGACTTCGGCGCGACGCTCATTGCGACGGATACGCTTCTTGGCTTGCGGCGTGTTCGCCATTCGGGTCGGTCCTCAGTATGTTCCGGTCGATGAAAAAGGGGCGCCGGGATCACCCTACGCCCTCTCGAAGGTGGCGCCCATAACGAGTGTGGGCGACAAGGTCAACCGCGGCTGCTCAGCGCGGCTGGCATTTCGGGCAGTAGAAGGTCGATCGGCCGGAGTCGACCCGCCGCCTGACGGTACCTCCGCAGTGGCACGCCTCGCCCTCGCGGCCGTAGACCAGGAATTGCTTCGAGAAATAGCCGAGTTCGCCATCGGGCCGGGCATAGTTGCGCAGCGTCGAGCCGCCGGCCTCGATCGCGGCGAGCAGCACGTCGCGCACCGCCTCGGCGAGGCGATCCAGCCGCACCTGGCTGATCTGGCCGGCGGGCCGCGTCGGCGTGATTCGGGCGAGATGCAGCGCCTCGCAGACATAGATGTTGCCAAGGCCGGCGACGATCCGCTGGTCGAGCAGCATCGCCTTGATCGGCGCCGCCCGACCGGCGAGCGCCTCCGCCAGATAGGCGCCGGTGAAGGCGGGCCCGAGCGGTTCCGGCCCCATCGCCGCGAAAGGCGGATAGGAGTCGAGCGCGTCGCTGCGCCACAGATCGAGAAAGCCGAATCGCCGCGGATCGTTGAGCGCAAGGCTGCGCCCCTCCCCCGTCTCGATGACCAGATGATCGTGCGCAAGCGGTTCCGCCGGATCGACTCGCCAGCGTCCCGACATGCCGAGATGGAAGATCAGCGTGTCGCCGCGATCGGTGTCGATCAGCCCGTATTTGGCGCGCCGGCCGAGCGCCGTGACAAGGGCCCCGGTCATCCGCTGGCGCAGATCGACGGGGATCGCCTTGCGCAGGTCGGCGCGTCGCGGCTCGACACGGGTCAGGCGCTGTCCCGCCAGCACGGGCGTCAGGCCGCGGACGGTGGTTTCGACTTCGGGAAGTTCTGGCACGCCGATCAGCTAGGTTGCGTTTGCCCCCGCCACAAGGCGCGGCTAGGGCGTTGCAGATGAGCGACACCGTCTCCTTCGGCTACGAAGACGTCACCCCGGAAGAAAAGACCGCCCGCGTCGGCGGCGTGTTCACCAACGTGGCGAGCCGCTACGACCTGATGAACGACGCCATGTCGGGCGGCATGCACCGTCTGTGGAAGGACCGGTTCGTGCGCCGGCTCAATCCGCGGCCGGGCGAGCAGGTCCTCGACATGGCGGGCGGCACCGGCGACATCGCGTTCCGGATCGCCGATCGCGGCGCGACGGTGACGGTCGCCGACATCAATCCTGCCATGCTGGAGGTCGGCATGCAGCGGGCGGCCAAGCGCGGCTACGACGGACTGGTTTGGACCGAGGCGAATGCCGAAGTGCTGACCTTCCCCGACCGCTTCTTCGACGCCTATACGATCGCCTTCGGCATCCGGAACGTCACCGACATTCCGGCGGCGCTGAAGGAGGCGCATCGTGTGCTGCGCCGCGGCGGCCGGTTCTTCTGCCTGGAATTCTCGACCACGCAATGGCCGGGGTTCAAGGAAATCTACGACAGCTATTCGCACAAGCTGGTGCCGAAGCTCGGCCAGATGCTGGCGCAGGATGCGGACAGCTATCGCTATCTGATCGAATCGATCCGCCGCTTCCCCGACATGCCGACGTTCGAGGGGATGATCCGCGACGCGGGCTTCACCGCGACGCGCGTCGAGCCGCTGCTCGGCGGCCTGGTCGCGATCCATTCGGGGTGGAAGATCTGATGCCCGGCGCCGACACGCAGTGACCGCGCCCGCCGTCCATGTCTGGCGACTCCTGAAATGGGGCCGCATCCTGGCGCGTCATGGCGCGCTGAAGGGGATCGAGGGCGATCCCAATACCCCTGCCCCGGTCCGCCGTCTGGCACGGATCGCGCGATTCGGCGCGCGCGTGCCGGCGACGCCGCGTTATGCCGACGCCTTTCAGGCGATCGGCCCGGCGGCGATCAAGCTGGGCCAGACACTGGCCACCCGCCCCGACCTGGTCGGCGAAGCGGCGGCACACGATCTGTTGCGGCTGCAGGATCAATTGCCGCCGGTGCCGTTCGAGACGATCTGCGCGGCGATGGAAACCGGTCTCGGCCGTCCGCCCAGCGCGGTGTTCAGCCAGATCGAGGAGGTGCCGGTCGGCGCCGCCTCCATCGCCCAGGTCCATCGTGCGGTCACGACCGACGGCCGGCGGGTCGCGGTCAAGGTGCTGCGCCCCGGCGTCGAGGCGGATTTCACGCGCGCGATCGACACGTATCAATGGGCAGCGGCGCAGCTCGAGGGGCTGGGTGGCGAGGCGAAGCGGCTGCGCCCGCGGCTGACGGTGGAAAATTTCCGCCGCTGGACGCTGCGCGAACTCAACTTCCAGCGCGAGGCCGCCTCGGCCAGCGAATTGGCCGAGGCGATGACCGCCGAACCCGATTTCGTCGTGCCGACGATCGACTGGCAGCGTTCGTCGACGCGCGTGCTGACGATGGAGTGGATCGACGGGATCAAGCTGTCGAACCGCCAGGCGCTGATCGACGCGGGCTATGACCTGCCGAAGCTCGCCAACACCCTGGTCCAGGCCTTCCTGCGCCAGGCGATCGCGGAAGGATTCTTCCATGCCGACATGCATCAGGGCAATCTGTTCGCCCTGCCCGGCAATCGGATCGCGGCGATCGATTTCGGCATCATGGGGCGGATCGACCGGCGCGCCCGCGTCTGGCTGGCGGAGATCCTCTACGGGCTGATCACCGGCAATTACCGCCGCGTCGCGGAGATCCATTTCGAAGCGGGCTACGTGCCCAGCCACCATAATGTCGCCGAATTCGCCACCGCGCTGCGCGCCGTCGGTGAACCGATGCGCGGCTTGCCGGTCAAGGACATGTCGATCGGCATGATGCTCGATGGCCTGTTCTCCATCACCCGCGATTTCGACATGGTGACGCAGCCGCATCTGCTGCTGCTTCAGAAGACGATGGTGATGGTCGAAGGGGTGGCGACCGGGCTCGATCCCGACATCAATTTGTGGGAAGCGGCCGCCCCGTTCGTGCGCGAATGGATTCGCACCGAACTGGGGCCGGAAGCGGCCATTGCGGACCGGCTGATCGAGGACGTGCGCACGCTGGCGCGGCTGCCTGACCTGCTGCGGCGGATCGAAGCGCGCTATCCCGCCCCGGGTGGCGAGCCCCCTGCCCCGCCGCTCAAGGAGATCGAGGTGGTGCGGATCGGCGGCGGCTGGCGCTATCTTGCGGTGGCACTGGTCACTGCGGCGGCAAGCGTCGCAGCGACGCTGGTGCTGATCCATTGATCGCACGCTGAGCGATGCATCGGCGCGCCCTCACCCCGATCTGGCTGGCGAGACCGTCGCGCTTCGCCGACGTTCAGCCACGTGGCGGCCGGATCGGTGCGGCGCTGCTCGCGCTGCTGCTGATGCTCGCCACGCTGCTCGTCTATGCGAGCCCGGCGCCTCCCGTCGCCAGCGGTCAACCGGAGAATCGCGCTGACGACCGTGCCGACGTCGTGCTGTACGAGACGATCGTCGCCAACGTGCGTGCCGGACGCGACTATTACCTTGCCGCCGCGGATGCGCAGCGCGCCGGCGGCTATCCGCTGCGGCCGTTCGTCACCGTCCGGCTGCCGACGCTCGCTCGGGTGCAGGCCGCGCTACCGCCATTGGCCACACCGATACTGCTCTATCTGCTCTGCGCAGCGGTCGCCGCGACCTGGGGCTTCCGGCTGCGCACCGCCTTCGCCCGTACTCCGCCGCGACTGATCGCGCTGGCGCTGCTGGCAGGCGGGCTGATGGTCTTCGTCCAGCCGGATCTGGCGGCATTCCACGAGATATGGGCAGGGCTGTTCGTCGCGCTGTCGCTCGGATTGTGGCGTCCGGATCGCTGGCTACCATCGGTCGCCTTCGGTCTCGCCGCCGTCCTGATCCGCGAAACGGCGGGATTGTACCTTGCGATCATGGCCGGCTGCGCCCTTGTCGAAGGCCGCCGGCGCGAAACCGCCGGGTGGCTGGTCGCGATCGCGATCCTTGCCGCTGTGCTCGTGCTCCACGCCCATGCCGTCGCCCAGGTCGTACGGCCGCTCGACCCGGCCTCGCCGGGCTGGTCGGATCGGCTCGGCATCGGCCTGTTCGTCCGGGCGTTGGTCGCGCTGACCGCGCTCGATCTTGCCCCGCTCTGGCTGGCCGCGCCGCTGATCGGATTGTCGCTGTTCGGCTGGGCGGCGTGGCGTGACCTTCTGGCAATGCGGGTGCTGGCAACGATGCTCGCCTATGCCACGCTGCTCGGCCTGTTCGCGCGGCCGGACACCTTCTATTGGGCGATGCTGATCGCGCCGCTGTCGCTGGTCGGCCTCGCCTTTGCGCTCGACGGCGGGCGCGATCTTCTGTCGGCCGCGTTCGATACGCGCCGCATCACCGTGACGCGAGTGGTTCGATGACGCGTATCCTGCTGATCGTCGGGGGCGGCATCGCCGCCTACAAGGCCTGCGAGCTGATCCGCCTGCTGAAGAAGCGCGGCCATGCCGTCCGCTGCGTGATGACTGAGGGCGCCGGCCACTTCGTGACCCCGATGACGCTCGCCGCGCTCAGCGAGGACCAGGTCTACACCAGCCTGTGGGACCTCAAGGACGAGGCGGAGATGGGCCATATCCAGCTCAGCCGCGAGGCGGACCTGGTCGTCGTCGCGCCCGCTACTGCCGACCTGATGGCGCGGATGGCCGCAGGGATCGCCGACGATCTCGCCACGACCGTCTTGCTCGCGACCGATACGCCCGTGCTCGTCGCGCCGGCGATGAACGTCCGGATGTGGGCCCACCCGGCGACGGTGCGCAACGTCGCCCGCCTGCACGCCGACGGGATCACCGTACTGGAACCGGACGAGGGGCCCATGGCCTGTGGCGAATACGGCCCCGGCCGACTGCCCGAACCGGAAGCGATCGCCGATGCCGTCGATCGTATGCTCGATCGAGACCGCCAGCGTCCTTTGGCCGGGCGCCATATTCTCGTTACGGCGGGACCGACGCATGAAGCGATCGATCCGGTTCGCTATATCGCCAATCGCTCGTCCGGCCGGCAGGGCTTTGCGATCGCCGGCGCCCTCGCGGCATTGGGCGCCAAGGTGACCCTGGTCGCTGGTCCCGTAACCCTTCCCACCCCAGTAGGCGTGACACGCGTGGACGTGATCAGCGCCACGGAGATGGCGGCGGCGGTCGAGGCGGCGCTGCCCGCCGACGCCGCGGTGATGGTCGCCGCCGTGGCCGACTGGCGGGTCGAGCCGGCGCCGCAGAAGGTCAAGAAAGGCGATGCGCCCCCCTCTCTGGTGCTGACCGAAAACATCGACATCCTGGCCACGCTGGCACTCAGTCCGCGCCGCCCCCGGCTGGTGGTCGGCTTCGCGGCGGAGACGGAGCAGGTGATCGAGCGGACCGCCGGCAAGCGGCTGCGCAAGGAAGCGGACTGGATCGTCGGCAACGACGTGTCGGGCGACGTCTTCGGTGGCGACAGCAACACCGTGCATCTCGCTACCGCCGACGGGGTCGAATCCTGGGAACCCCTGTCCAAGGATGCGGTCGCGCAGCGGCTTGCTGTGCGCATCGCCGCAGCGCTCGCTGCCGACGTCGGCGCAACGCCGGGCCGGTAGGGCGCGTCGGATTTCCCATCCGCTTAAACCTCCGCTACACTCCGTCCAGTGAGCAGCATCCGGATCGCCATCACCCGCTTGCCCCATGGCCAGGGCTTGCCGCTACCCGGCTATGCCACCGCCGGCGCGGCCGGGATGGACGTCGTCGCCGCCGAATCCCTGACATTGGCGCCCGGGGCGCGCGCGGCGGTCGCCACCGGCTATGCGATCGCCATACCCGAAGGTTATGAGGTGCAGGTGCGGCCGCGATCCGGGCTGGCGCTGAAACATGGCGTCACCTGCCTCAATACCCCCGGCACGATCGACAGCGACTATCGCGGGGAGGTGAAGGTGATCCTCGCCAACCTCGGCCACGAGCCGTTTGCGATCGAACGGGGCGACCGTATCGCGCAGATCGTCCCCGCCCCCGTGCTGCGGGCGACATTGCAGGAGGTGGTGGAACTGAACGCCACCGCCAGAGGCGATGGCGGCTTTGGGTCAACCGGGCGATGATCGTCGCCTTGCTCTTCGCCCTACAGGGTGCGCCGGCGGCCGCTCCGCCACCCCCGCCGCTGCCGCCGCAGGATTGGAGCGCGCTGCGGACATTGCCGTTGCTCGGTGATCCATCGGACGATGGCAACGTGTCTGGCTTCGTCCGGTCGGAGGTACTGGCCGGACACTGCGGCGCGGCGATGCAATCCGGCGGCAGCTGGACGCTGCGCGTCGACGTGGCGGTGTTGATCGGGCCCGCCGGCCAGCCGCGCCGTATCGTGCCGCGTGCCATCCAATGCCCATCGGTCGAACAATATGCCGCCGGGCTCGTCTCCAGCATGGCCAGGGCGAATCGCACAGCTGGAGCCTTGCAGACCGAAGGCTGGTATAAGACCAGCCTGACCTTCGCCTGGACGCAATGACCGGGGTTGAGACGCTTTCCGACGACGACCTGTCGCGCTATGCCCGGCACATCGTCCTCAAGGAGGTCGGCGGCGGCGGGCAGATGCGGCTGCGCGCCGCGCACGTCGTGGTGATCGGGGCCGGCGGCATCGGTTCGCCAGCGATCCAATATCTTGCCGCAGCGGGGATCGGGCGACTGACCATCGTTGACGATGATCGGGTCGACCTTTCCAATCTGCAGCGCCAGACGATCTACGCCACCGCGGATATCGGTGCGGCCAAGGCACAGGCCGCCGCTGAAGCGGCACAGCGGCTCAACCCCGGCATCGTCGCCATCGCGATCGCATCACGCGCCGATGCCGGATCAGTTACGCGGCTGATCGCCGATGCGGACGTGGTGCTCGACGGCTGTGACAATTTCGCGACGCGGCTGCTCGTCGCCGACGCCTGTCTGGCGGCGCAAATTCCGCTCGTTTCCGCAGCGGTCGGACAATTCGACGGTCAACTCGCCACCTATCGCGGCTGGGAGCCGGACAAGCCGTGCTACCGCTGCTTCGTCGGCGACGCTCCCGATCGGGATGGCGTCAGCTGCGCCGAGGATGGCGTGCTGGGGCCGATGGCGGGGGTGATGGGCAGTCTTGCCGCGCTCGAGGTAATGCGCGCGATCACGCCGTTCGGGGAGGACAGTGCCGGTCAGTTGCTGATGTTCGACGCACTGGCGCTGCGCAGCCGCACCCTCCGCCTGCCCAAGGATCCAGGCTGCCCGGCATGCAGCGGGCGCGCCCGTTAGACCGCATTTTGCTCTGGCCTCTCGGTGCAGCCCGGACCACGCCCGATCAAGCATGTGGCGCAAATTCGCGTCGCTATGCGATCATATCGGCCGGATTGGAGCGATCTTCTCTAGACAAAAAAATAGCGGCCCGAAGGCCGCTATTTCCTAGCAGATGCTATCCGTCAGCTTAGTTGCTGGACGGCGAATCGTTGCTGTCGGCGACAACGACGATGCCCGCAACGACCGCAGCCGCCGCCAGGATCGCGATGATCACGCCACCACCGGCGAGCTCATTCTTCTTCGCCGAGGCCGAGCCGGTGCGAACCGACTTCGAAACCGACAGGCTGGCGGCCGGATTGACCGGAGCCGCAACGGCCGGAGCGACCGCCATCGTGGCGGCAGCGGCAGCCATGAGATACTTCCCAAGACGCATGATGAACTCCCTCTTGTGCTCGTCGGACATGCCCTGCCACAGTTAGGTAAGCACGGCAACCCGACTAAAACCCGGTTCCTCAATCGGTTCCAAGCAGTTGCGGCAGTGCAACACAAACCGCAAAAAATGTATTAACGCGGATAAGGGAATTAGGGAAGAGGTGTTGGCGCGCCGATCACGCAACCTGCACGGTCCAGCTCGCTTCGCCCTCCAGCCCGAGCGCGGTTAGCCGCCCGGTCGAATAGGCGCCGGTATCGACGCCGATGCGATGCGGCTGAACGTCGAGTTCGTCGCTGATCGTATGACCGTGGACGACGACCTTCTCGAGCGGGCGCCCATGATCCAGAAAGGGATCGCGAATCCACCGCAGGTCGCCGCTGCGTTGGGCATCCAGCGCGACGCCGGGACGCACGCCGGCATGCACGAAGACATAATCGCCGATCACGATCAGATCCTCGAAGGTGGCGAGGAAGGCACGGTGCTCGGCGGGCACCTGCCGCTGCAGCGCCGTCAAGAACTCCTCGTAATCCATCCGGTCGTACGCCTCGGCGTCGATACCGTAGCTGATCGCGGTCTCGCGGCCGCCGACGCGACAGAAGAGGCGCAGCGCCTTGGGCTCGCCGTCAAGCGCGCCGAGGAACATTTCTTCATGGTTGCCGAGCAGAAAGCGGGTGTCGGGCCGCACCGCGGCGAGCTGGCGGAGCCGTTCGACGACGGCCGCCGACGCCGGCCCTCGATCGATCAGGTCGCCGAGGAAGACCAGCGTCGTGCGCGCCGGCCCCCGCGCCTCGTCATCGGCGGCGATGGCGGCGAGCAATCGTTCGAGCAACGCGTCGCAGCCGTGGATGTCGCCGATCGCATAGACACGCTGTCCCGGCGGGATCGATCCCGTCGGCTGGGTGCGGGTTCGGCGGCTTTTCAGCAAATTGGCTAGCATGGATCCGGTCGGGTGACAGCGAGCTGGGGGTGATAGATTCAGCCGCGCCTTGCCGCAACCGCCTGAACTCGGCGTGAAGCGGAGGTCAACCGGCGAGGCGCAGTGGGATTCCCGCGGCAACGGAACGCGGCTGGTCCGGCCAGATGCCGCGCGTATCCAGCACGGCCTTGTCACGCCGCTCCTCCAGCGGCACCGAGCGGAACATGTCGTGGTCGACCAGCACGATCATGATCGGGCATTGTTCGATCGCGGTATCGATGTCGATCAGCCGCGCGCCCGTGGTCGCCAGTGCGGGTGGCAGCGTTGGGGCATAGGGTTCCACCACCCGCATCCGCTCGCCGAACCGTTCGGCCAGTGCCTGTGCCACCTTGAGCGCAGGACTTTCACGGAAATCGTCGATGTTGGCTTTGAACGCGAGGCCGAGACAGGCGAACGGCACACCCGGTCGCGCTTCGATCAGCGCAGCCGCGGCGGCGATGACATGGTCGGTCTTGCCGTCGTTGACCATGCGCGCGGTCCGGATCAGCGGCGTGTTCTGGGGATCGGCGTGAACCAGGAACCACGGGTCGACCGCAATGCAGTGACCGCCGACGCCTGGCCCCGGCTGCAGGATGTTGACCCGTGGATGGCGGTTGGCCAAGCGGATCACCTCCCATATGTCGACACCCATCGTGTCGGCGACGAGACTGAGTTCGTTGGCGAAGGCGATGTTGACATCGCGGAAGGCATTCTCGGTCAGCTTGGTCATTTCCGCCGCACGCGCGGTGGTGGTGACGCAGGCGCCCCGGACGAACCGGCGGTAGAAGGCGAGTGCCTTGCGGGCGCAGCGCGGCGTGATGCCGCCGATGACGCGATCATTGTCGATCAGTTCGACCAGGATACGGCCGGGCAGCACGCGCTCCGGGCAATAAGCGATGGCGACGTCCGCCGCCTCGCCGGTTCGGCCCGGCACGCGCAGGTCGGGACGCAGCTTGGCGAGGAGGTCCCGCACCTCCTCCGTAGTGCCGACCGGGGAGGTCGATTCGAGGATGATCGTGTCGCCCGCCTTCAGCACGGTCGCGATCGTCGTCGCGGCTTGCAGCACATAGCCGATATTGGGGGCATGATCCTCGCCGAACGGCGTCGGCACGGCGATGACGAAGACATCGGCCGGCTCGATCGTCGTGGCGGCGCGCAGCGTGCCGCGTGCGACCACGCCGGAAACCAAGCCGTCGAGGTCGACCTCCTCGATATGGACGCGGCCGGAATTGACGGTATCGACAACGGTTTCCGACACATCGATGCCGAGCACCCGCGCGCCGCTGCGCGCGATCACCGCGGCGGTCGGCAGGCCGATATAGCCGAGGCCGAGAACGACGACCTTGAGTTCAGAGTCCGAAAGCATCGGCGATGATCCCCGCGATCCTGTTGCTGGCCCGGCCGTCACCATAGGGATTGTGCGCGCGAGCCATGGCGGAATAGGCGCCCTTGTCGTCCAGAAGCGTGAAGACTTCGGAAACGATGCGATCTTCGTTGGTGCCGACCAGCCGCGCGGTACCGGCGGCGACGCCCTCCGGCCGCTCGGTCGTGTCGCGCATCACCAGCACCGGCTTGCCCAACGCCGGCGCCTCCTCCTGCACACCGCCCGAGTCCGTCAGCACGATATCACTCAGTTCCAGGGCACGGATGAAATGCGGATAATCCAGCGGCGCGATGCGAGCGACATTGTCGCGGGCGCCGAGCGCCGCATCCATCACACCGACGACGTTGGGATTGGGATGCATCGGGAACAGCACAGCCGTGTCGTCGCGGTCGGCGATGCGGGCGATGGCGCGGGCGATCGCAGCCATGCCGTCACCGAAATTCTCGCGCCGATGGGTCGTGACCAGGATCAGTCGCTTGCCGGCGAACCGGGTCGCGACGGCATCCAGATCCGCGGCGAGCGCAGGTGCGGCGGCGATCCGCTCGCGCGTCCAGTGCAGGGCATCGATGACGGTATTGCCCGTGACGCGGACGCCGGTGGTGACGGCCTCCCGCGCAAGGGCCGCCGCTGCGGTCTCGGTCGGGGCAAAATGCAGATCGGCGATCGGTGCGACGATGCGGCGGTTCACCTCTTCGGGCCAGGGATGGTAGATGTCGCCCGAGCGCAGCCCCGCCTCGACATGCGCGACCGGGATCTTGCGATAATAGGCCGCCAGCGCGCCGACCATCGCCGTTGCGGTGTCGCCCTGCACCACAACGCGGTCGGGCCGCCCGGCATCCATCACCTCGCCGAGGCCGATCAGCAGGCGCGCGGTCAACCGGTCCAGCGTCTGCCCCGCTTCCATCAGGTCGAGGTCGATATCGGGGGTCAGCCCGGCGATGGCGAGCACCTGGTCGAGCAGGCCGCGATGTTGGGCAGTGACACAGGTGACCGTGTGGAGCCGCGGGTCTTGGCGCAGAGCGCGGACCACGGGAAACAACTTGATCGCCTCCGGTCGGGTGCCGAAGATGACGAGAACTTTGGGATGCGGCGGACTGGCCATGGCCCATGCGTAACGGTCGCGACTTAACGTCCGACTAAGCGCGTTGCGGCACCGCCGCGGACATCCTAGGTGCATGCACCTTTGCCAATCCAGGAATGACGATGACGATCAAGCGCGTACGCAAGGCGGTTCTGCCGGTGGCCGGTCTCGGCACCCGGTTTCTCCCGGCCACCAAGGCCATGCCCAAGGAGATGCTGACCGTCGTCGACAAGCCGCTGATCCAATATGCGGTCGAGGAAGCCTTGGAGGCGGGGATCGAGCAGATCATCTTCGTCACCGGGCGCGGCAAGAGCGCGCTGGAAGATCATTTCGACGTCTCCTACGAGTTGGAGGCCACGATGAAGGCGCGCGGCAAGTCGCTCGCCGCGATCGCGGGCGTGCGCCAGAAGCCGGGCTCGCCCGTCTACGTCCGCCAGCAGGAGCCGCTGGGCCTTGGCCATGCGGTATGGTGCGCACGCGAGATCGTCGGCGACGAACCGTTCGCGGTGCTGCTGCCCGACGAGCTGATGGTCGGCGGCTTCATGAAGCAGATGGTGGAGGCCTATGACACGGTCGGCGGCAACGTCATCGGTGCGCTCGAAGTGCCTGACAGCGAGACCGACAAATACGGCATCATCTCGCCCGGCAAACAGGACGGCCGCCTGACCGAAGTCACCGCGCTGGTCGAGAAGCCCAAGGGCAAGGCGCCGTCGAACCTGATGATCCCGGGCCGCTACATCCTGCAGCCGGAGGTGATGCAGATCCTCGACGCGCAGGAGCCCGGTGCGGGCGGCGAGATCCAGCTGACGGACGCGATGGCCAAGCTGATCGGACGCCAGCCGTTCCACGGCTTCACCTTCGACGGGCAGCGCTACGATTGCGGCGACAAGGCAGGCTGGCTGACCGCGAACCTGGCGCTGGGCCTGGCGCGCGAGGACATCGGGCCGTCGGTGCGCAGCTTCGCCAAGCAGCTGCTCGGCTGAGGCGCACGACTGCCGCCGAATGCAAAACGGCCGGGCTTCCATCGCGGGAAGCCCGGCCGTTTCGATATGCGGCGGCGGCGATCAGCGACCGGCGGGCGGCGCGACCTCCGCACCCTGCGGCAGCTGCGGGCGACCGCCCATCTGCTGCTGCATCTGGATCTGGCGGACAACGTCGGCGGGCAGGAACTCGATCATGTCGATGTCGAAGACCAAGGTCGAATTGGCCGGGATCGGGCCCTGCGCCGTATCGCCATAGCCGAGCGACGGCTTGATCCAGACGCGGTACTTCGACCCCTTGGGCATCAACTTCATCGCTTCGGAGAAGCCGGGGACGACGCCGGCGACGGGCATCGGCGTCGGCTGGCGCGACTTGTCGAAGACGGTGCCGTCGAGCAGGCGGCCTTCATAATTGATCAGCGCGACGTCGGTGTCGGTCGGCTTGGCCGCGCCCGGCTTGCCGGGATCGAGCACCTGATATTGCAAGCCCGAGGCGGTGGTGACCACGTTCGAGCGGCGCGCATTGCGGGTCAGGAAGTCGTCGCCCTGGCGCGCGAGCAGAAAGGCGGCAATGACCGCGAGCGCGATGCCGACCCAGAGATAGACGAGATAGCTGCGCTTGACGGGGCGCAGCGGAACGGCGGTGACGGTCGACATGGCTAAGGCACCTGGAGCTGTGGTGCCGGGCCGGCCGTCACCGGAGAAGTTCGCAAAGTTCACGCACCGGCGTCACCGCAAGGGCGACGCCGGGTATCACAATACCTGCTTACCGGGCACCGTCACGCTCGGCGCGCTTGCGCTCGAGCTTGCGGGCGCGGCGCACGGCGGCGGCACGCTCGCGCGCGCGCTTTTCCGACGGCTTCTCGTAATGACGGCGCAGCTTCATCTCGCGATACACGCCCTCGCGCTGCAGCTTCTTCTTGAGTGCGCGAAGAGCCTGGTCGACATTGTTGTCGCGGACGACGATCTGCATAAAACCGATTCACTCCAATCAAATAGGTAACGCGGCCGCGAACCGGGGTCCGCGCCGTGTGAACGGGCTCCCTAGCAGCGACTCGTCGAGCTGGCAACCCGTTCGCCGCAGCGCGGTTCCGCCCCGCCCGACTGTGGCATGGCAACCACAGCCCGCGATGTTTCGCGCCATGTTGCAGCCTTGCAACCGGGCGGATACGTCTGCGCTCGAGTGGCGGACGCCATGCAGAACATCGCCCGACCGACCGCCGCCCCCCTGACAGCGGATATCATGGACCTGGAAACGCGCCTTCTCATCGTCGACGACGATCCCGGTATCCGCGAGCTGACCGCCGCCTTCTTGGCCCAGCACGGCTATCGCGTCGACACGGCGGAGGACGGCCCGACGATGCGCGCCGCGCTGGCGCGCAGCGATTATGCGCTGATCGTGCTCGACGTGATGATGCCCGGCGAGGACGGCCTGACGATCCTGCGCTCGCTGGACCGGGCGACGGCGCCGCCGGTGATCATCCTGTCGGTGATCGGCGAGGAGGTCGACCGGATCGTCGGGCTGGAGATGGGCGCCGACGATTACATCGCCAAGCCGGCCAACCCGCGCGAGCTGCTGGCGCGCATCCGGTCCGTGCTGCGCCGCAACGAGGCGCGCGGCGAGCCGCGCACCCGCCTCCCCGCCCGCCCCTATCAGCGCTTCGCCGGCTGGCGGCTCGATGCGGCCGGGCGTCAGCTGTTCGATCCGGACGACGTGCTGATCAACCTGTCCGACGGCGAATTCCGGCTGCTGATGACGCTGGTCGACCATCCCCGCCGGGTGCTGAGCCGCGATTTCATCCTGGATCATGCGCGCGGGCCGACCGCCGAGCATTTCGACCGCGCGATCGATGTGCAGATCAGCCGCCTGCGCCGCAAACTGGCGCGCCGCGACGGACAGGGCGGCGACGAGCTGATCCGCACCATCCGCAACGAAGGCTATATGTTCGCGGCCGATGTCGAGGTCCGCTGAGCCGGCGGAGCGGGTGCGGTCGATCGCCGCGCCGATCTTCGCCCTCGTCATCGCTGCGGTTCTGGTCGCCACCGCCGTCTCGTTCGTCGTCACCTTCCGCGGGCCGCCGCCGCGCGACCCGCCGCATGCGTTGGACGATATCGCGCACGCCCTGCGCACCGGCGCGGCGCCGGAGGGGCCGGGGCCGCATACGGCCGTGACGCAGAGCGCCGCCGCACCGCAGCCGGGACGCGGGCAGCGTGCGGACGGGCGCGCGGCGCAGCGGATCGCCGCCGACCTGGGTGTTCCGGCGTCGGCGGTGCGCGCCTATGCCGGCCCGCCGAGCGGCCCCGGCGGCATGTTCGTCGACGATTTTACCTTCGCGGTGCGACACGGCGACGGCTGGCGGATCGCGGCGGTGCCGCGCGCGCCGCTGCTCAAACACTGGCATTGGATCAGCCTGTCGGCGATGCTGCTGGCGATCCTGATCCTCGCCTGGCCGGCCTGGGCATTGGCGCGGGCGATCTCGCGCCCGCTCGGCCAACTCGCCGCCGCCGCCGATGCGGCGCGGGTCGGCGAGGCGCTGCCACCGCTGCCGACGCGGGGATCGCGCGAGGTGCGCAAACTCGCCGCCAGCGTCGCGACGATGCATGCGCGGCTCGCCGGCCATGCCGAGGGGCGGACCGCGATGCTCGGCGCGATCGCGCACGACCTCGGCACGCCGCTGTCGCGCCTGTCCTTCTGGGTCGAGCAACTGCCCGAGGCGGCGCGGACGCGCGCCAGCGCCGACATCGACGAGATGCGCGCGATGATCCGCGGCGCGCTCGCCTTCGCCCGCGACGAGACCGGCCCGCACGAATCGGTGCGCGTCGACCTCGGCAGCCTGCTCGACAGCCTGGCCGACGACATGCAGGTCGCCGGCGCGCCCGTGACGTTGACGCCGGGCGAGCGCGCGGTGGTGCGCGGCGATCCGGTCGCCTTGCGGCGGCTGTTCGCCAATCTGGTCGACAATGCGGTCCGCTATGGCGAGGCGGCGACGATCGGCTGGCGGATCGACGGCGCCCGGGTCGCGGTGACGGTCGAGGATCGCGGGCCGGGGATCGACCCGGCGCAGGTCGAGCGCCTGTTCGAACCCTTCGTCCGCGGCGATCCGTCGCGCAACCGCGCGACCGGCGGCACCGGCCTGGGACTGGCGATCGTGCGGACGATCGCCGCACGGCACGGCGGCACCGCGATGCTGGCGAACGGCGCGAGCGGCGCGGGCGGCGCGCGGGCGACGGTGACGTTGCCGCTGGCGGAGTGACGCGGGGCGATTAGAGCCGATCGACATTCGGCAGGGCGTTTCCGAAGCCTGCGCTGCTGAATGTCGATCGGTCCTAGGCCGGCGGTCCTTCCGGATAGTGCGGCAGCCCATCGTCAAGTTGCAGCCAAGGCTGCTTGCGCGACGTCCAGATATGCTCGGTCGGCTTGAAACATTCGGGATGGTCGAGGCTGCCCATCGACAGGCCGATCGTGCCGGCGCTCCGCCGTTCCGAAAACAGCGTCGTGCCGCATGCCGTGCAGAAGCCGCGCCGGATGCCGCTGTCGGCAGCCAGCCAGCCGACCGGCCCCTCGATCGCGACGGCCGCCAGCGGGACCATGACGCGGGCGTAAAAAGCGGCGCCGGTCGCCTTCTGGCAGCGGCGGCAATGGCAGACGCGGACATTGAGCGGTTCACCGTCCGTCCGATAGCGGCACGCGCCGCACAGGCAGCCGCCCGCGATCATCGATCGAACCGCTTGCGAAGGAAGAACCGCACATTGTCTCCGGGGCTGCCGTCCAAGGCGCCGAACGCCTCATAGCCGAGCTTTTCGTAGAACCCCCGGGCCTGGAAGCTCAACGTCGTCAGCCACGATCCGACGCAGCCCCGCTCGGCCGCGATCGCCTCCGCCGCGTTCATCAGCCGCGTTCCCAAGCCCTGCCCCCTGCCGCCCTCCGGCACGACCAGATAGTCGACGAACAACCAGTCGTAGACCGTCTTGCCCCATAGGCTGCCGGCCGTCTCCCCCGCATCGTCGCGCAGCAGGATGGCCACCGGCCGCGGATCGGCCGGATAGCCGCTCTGCGCGTTGAAAGCGGAAAGCGGCGCGAGGATCGCGTCGCGGTCCCGATCGGTCGGCGGATCGGCGATGACGAGGGCATGGGTCATCGCGGCAGTGTGCACGGGCGACGTCGCCGAGGAAATGGCCGATCGGCAAAGCCCTGCGCCGCCGGCATTCCGGCGCGCGACCCATCGTTACACGTCGCAACAATGTGTCGGCGACCGACATCGGCTGGCGACGAGAAGGCACGATCCCCGCCCCGTCATCCATCCGGGGAGTTTCGACCATGACGAATCACGACGATCACCACCACGGCCACGGCATGGCCGAGGACCTGCCGCGGATCGAGGCGCTGCTGGCGCGGCGGCGGGCGCTGAAATGGTTCGCGGGGGCCGGAACGGCGGCGCTGGTCGCGGGCTGCGGCGGCAGCGATGCAAGCGGGTCGAGCAGCAGCGTCAGCGTGACGAGCAGCGGCGCGACCGCGACGCCCACGCCGACCGCCACCGCGACACCGACGCCGACCGCCACCGCCACCTCGACCAGCACCGCCTGCATCGCCGATCCGACCGAGACCGCCGGCCCCTACCCCGCCGACGGCACCAACAGCGCATCGGGTTCGACCAGCAACATCCTGACGGTCAGCGGCATCGTGCGCAGCGACATACGGTCGAGCTTCATCAGCACATCGACCGTGGCGACGGGCGTGCAGCTGACGATCACGCTGACCCTGGTCAACGTCAACGCCGCCTGTGCGCCGCTGGCCGGCTATGCCGTCTATCTATGGCATTGCGATCGGCAGGGCCATTATTCGCTCTATACCGCGGCGGCCGAGAGCTATCTGCGCGGCGTGCAGGTGACCGACGCCAATGGCCAGGTGACGTTCACCACCATCTTCCCCGGCTGCTACGATGGCCGCTGGCCGCATATGCATTTCGAGATCTTCTCGAGCCTCTCCAATGCGTTGGGCGGGAAATATGCGGTGCTGACGTCGCAGCTGGCGATGCCGTCGAGCTGGTGCACGACGGTCTATGCCGACACCACCACCTACCCGTCGAGCGCGACCAATTTCGCCAAGGTGTCGCTGTCGAACGACAATGTGTTTGGCGACAACAGCAGCGCCCAGCTCGCGCAGCAGACCCCGACGATCAGCGGATCGGTGGCGGCCGGGCTGACCGGCTCCGCGGTGATCGGCATCGCGCGCTGACCACGACATCCTCCTCTGCCGGCGCAGGGGAGGATTGGCGTTGCCGCATCCGGCGCGCTAGAGCCTCGCGCCATGACGCCGATCACGCTCTACAACAGCCTGACGCGCGCGACGGAGACCTTCGCGCCCGCCGACCCCGCCAACGTGCGCATCTATTCGTGCGGGCCGACCGTCTATCACTATGCGCATATCGGCAATCTGCGCGCCTATCTGTTTACCGACACATTGGGGCGCGTGCTGACCTGGCTGGGCTATGGCCTCACCCATGTCATCAACATCACCGATGTCGGCCATCTGACCAGCGACGCCGACGCGGGCGACGACAAGATGGAGGCGGCGGCGAAGAAGAGCGGCCAGGACATCTGGGCAGTGGCCGACCATTATACCCGGGCGTTCAAGCAGAACCTCAAGGACCTCAACGTCCGCGACCCCGCGCGCTTTCCCCTGGCTACCGATCATGTCGAACAGATGATCGCCTTCGGCGAGAAGATCGCCGACCGGCATTGCTACCGCCTGCCCGACGGCCTGTATTTCGACGTGACGACGGTGCCGCAATACGGCCTGCTCGCCGGCACGCGCGAGGACGGCCCGGCGGAGGGGCGGATCGAGACGGTGGAGGGCAAGCGTCACCCCGCCGACTTTGCGATCTGGCGCACCAGCGCACCGGGCGAGAACCGCCAGATGGAATGGGACAGCCCCTGGGGCCGCGGCGCGCCCGGCTGGCACCTCGAATGTTCGGTGATGAGCCGGCAGTATCTCGGCGACCACTTCGACATCCACACCGGCGGCATCGACCACCGCGAGATCCACCATCCCAACGAGATCGCGCAGAACCAGGCCTATTCGGGCAGCGCCGACACCGGCGCCACGGTGTGGATGCACAACAACTTCCTGGTCGACCGGACCGGCAAGATGTCGAAATCGTCGGGCGAGTTCCTGACCCTGCCGGCGCTGGTCGCGCGCGGCTTCCACCCCCTCGCCTATCGGTTGATGTGCCTGCAGGCGCATTATCGCAGCGAGCTGGAGTTCAGCTGGGACAATCTGGCGGCGGCGCAGACCCGGCTGAAGCGGCTGGTGCAGAGCGTCGCGGCGCTGAAGGCGCGCGGCGAGGGCAAGGGTGCGGCGGCGGCATCGCCCTATCGCGAGCGGCTCACCGCGGCGGTGGCGGACGACCTCAACACGCCGCGTGCCCTGCCGGTGCTCGACGAACTGCTCGCCGACAAAAGGATCAGCCCGCAGGACCGGCTGGCGGCGCTCGCGGACTTCGACGCGGTGTTGGGGCTGGAGCTGCTGACGCTGACCCGCGAGGATCTGCGGGTGCGGCCGGAGAGCGCCGGGATCGACGAGGCGGGGATTGCGGCGCGGCTGGCGGAGCGGCGCGAGGCGCGCGCGGCCAAGGACTTCGCGCGCAGCGACGCGATCCGGGATGAGCTGACGGCGGTGGGAGTCGAGGTGATGGACGGCGATCCGATGGGCTGGGACTGGAAGGTGCAGTCGTGAAGGCGGTGCTGCCCGCACTCGCCCGACCGCTGCTCGAACCGCGGCTGCCCGCCGGGCTGGAGGTGGCGTGGTTCGCCAGCCCGGACGAGGCGAAGGCGATGATCGCCGATGCCGACATCGCCTGGGTCGACATGCAACCAACGCGGCTGGTCGCCGAGGCGATCCGCGCGGCTGGACCGAACCTCCAATGGGTGTCGACCATCTATGCCGGCCTTGACGCCTTTCCGCTCGACGTGCTGCGCGCCAAGGGCGCGACGCTGACGAACGGCGCCGGGATCAACGCGGTGGCGGTGGCGGAATATGCCGTGATGGCGATGCTGGTCGCTGCGAAGCGCTTCGACACCGTGCTCCACGCCGGGCAGCGGCACGAATGGCTGGGCGATGCGCCGGGCAAGGTCGAGCTGGACGGCACGCGGGCGCTGGTGGTCGGCTATGGCACGATCGGGCGGCTGATCGGCGAGCGGCTGACGGCGTTCGGCGTCGGCGTCGACGGCGTGACCCGGTCGGGGCGCGACGGGACGCTGGGGCCGGACGACTGGCGGGCGCGGCTGGGCGACTATGACTGGCTGGTGCTGGCGGCGCCGTCGACCGAGGCGACCAAGGCGATGATCGGCGCGGACGAGCTGGCGGCGATGCGGCGCGACGCATGGCTGATCAACATCGCGCGCGGCGACATGGTGGATCAGGAGGCGTTGGTCGCGGCGCTCAAGGCGCGGCGGATCGGCGGCGCCGTCCTCGACCCGACCGAGCCGGAGCCGCTGCCGGCGGATCATCCCTTGTGGGACGCGCCCAATTGCATGATCTCGATGCATCTGTCGGGGCGCAGCCAGACCCGGATGTTTCAGCGCGGCGCGGCGCTGTTTCTGGAGAACCTGGCAGCATACATGGCGGGCAAGCCGATGCAGAACGTCGCCGATCTCGACGCGGGGTATTGACCTGTCAGCGCACCCTCACCCTTCCCATCGCCTTCGGCGCTGGGCCCCTTCCCTCTCCCACCGGGAGAGGGAGGGAGGCGCGTAGCGCCGTAAGGGTGAGGGTGATGACTTATTGCAGCGGTTTGTCCGCCTCGGCGAGGATCGGCGGCAGATAGGGCGTCGGGGCATCCGCCGGAATCCTGGCGATCTCCGCCTCCAGCGCGGCGGCGCGCGCCTTGGACGAGGGGTGGGTGCGGCTGCGGAACAGACCGCCGTCGACCTCGCCGCCATGCTCGCGCCAGAACCGCACCGCCGCCTGCGGGTTCCAGCCGGCGTTGCGGATCAGATACATGCCGAGGATATCGGCCTGATCCTCGGTGGTCCGGAACAGGCGCCCGTTGCGGCCGACCTCGGCGAGCAGGCCGCGGCTGACGCCCGCCGCATCGAGCCGGGCCCGGTGGCGCAATATGGTATGGGCGAGCTCGTGGCCGATCACCACCGCCAGTTCCTCGTCGGTATAGCGGGCGAAGAAGGGCACGCTGATCTGGACGATGCGGCCGTCGGACGAGGCCTCCATCTTGTTGCCGAGCAGCACCTCGAACGCGCTGCGGCAGCCGGCCGATGCCGGGATGGTGACGGTGCGGGTACGGCCGTCGCGCAGCAGCGTGACGGCGAGCGGGCGATCGGCGGGTTCGCCGGCGATCACCGCCTGCGCCGCGTCGCGCGCCGCACTGCTCGGTTGCGCCGGCGGGGCGGTGTCGGGCAGCGGCTGGCCATCGATCGCCACCAGCGAGTCGCCGGGGGCGATGCCCGCCCGTGCCGCCGGCCCGCCGGGCACCACCGCCTCGACCGCGACCGGGCGTTCGAAGCCGAAGCTGACCTTCGCCTGGGCACGTAAGGGGGCGTCATATTGGCCGATGCTGTGCAGCGCCCAGCCCGGCGTCGGCTGGCGATCGCGGCACAAGGCGGCATTGGCGGTGGTTAGCCGATAGGCGATCGCGGCCATGCGCCCGTCGACTTCGCGCAGCGCGGCGAAGGTGGCGGCGGGGTCGTCGGCGGGCGTGGCGGCGAGGGCGACGGCGGCGAGGAACGCGAACGGCATGGGACGGTCTTAGCGTAGCAGTGAGGTGGGAGGAACCGGTCCTCATCTCGTCATGCCGGACCCGTTCCGGCATCCACGGAGCCGCATACCCCGCGGCCGCAGCGTACGTGGACGGGTGGATGCCGGAACAAGTCCGGCATGACGGGATTGCGTAGGGGGTTTGCCAGCGCCCCGCCTGTTGTCCCCAGCCCATCCTGCGAGCGGCGCCCCCCCCCTTTGACAAGCGTGCGCCCCGCCCCTATATCCCGCCTCTCACCACAGCTTTCGGGACATGGGGCGCCGTCGCGCAGCGCCTGCATACGAATAGGGAGTTGCTGGTTCCATAGACGCTTCAAGGCCGACGCACAGTGCTGCGCTCGGCTTTTTCGCGTCTTTGACCAATCCGCGTCCCGTCCGGAGGCTTTCCGGGCACGATATACGGCTGACGAGGCACAATAGATCCATGGCGACCAAGGCGATCCAGCAGGCCAGCACCGCGAAGCGGCGCATCCGCAAGATCTTCGGCGACATCCACGAAGTCATCCAGATGCCGAACCTGATCGAGGTTCAGCGTGAAAGCTACGAGCAGTTCCTGCGCTCCGACAAGAGCACCGGTCACGTCTCGGGCCTGGAAAAGACGCTGCGGTCGGTGTTCCCGATCCAGGATTTCGCCGGCACCGCCTATCTCGACTTCGACGATTACGTCCTCGAACCGCCCAAGTTCGACGTCGAGGAATGCCGCCAGCGTGGCATCACCTATGCCGCGCCGATGCGCGTCACGCTGCGCCTGACCGCGTTCGAGGTCGATCCAGATACCGAGGCCAAGTCGGTCATCGATATCAAGGAGCAGGACGTCTACATGGGCGACATGCCGCTCATGACCGAGAACGGCACCTTCTTCATCAACGGCACCGAGCGCGTCATCGTCAGCCAGATGCACCGCAGCCCGGGCGTCCTCTTCGACCATGACCGCGGCAAGACGCACGCGTCGGGCAAGTATCTCTTCGCCGCCCGCGTCATCCCGTACCGCGGCTCGTGGCTGGATTTCGAGTTCGACGCCAAGGACATCGTCAACGTCCGTATCGACCGCAAGCGCAAGCTGCCGGTGACGGCGCTGCTCTATGCGCTCGGCATGAACTCGGAAGAGATCCTCAACTACTTCTACAACCGCGTGACCTTCGTCCGCGGCGAGGGCGGCTGGCGCATTCCGTTCGCGGCCGAGAACTGGCGCGGCGTGAAGCCGATGTTCGACATCGTCGACGCCAAGTCGGGCGAGGTCGTGTTCGCCGCCGGCCAGAAGATCAGCCCGCGCGCCGCCAACAAGGCCGGCAAGGACGGCCTGACCGAGCTGCTGATCCCGACCGAGGAGATCTTCGGCCGCTACAGCGCCTACGACCTGATCAACGAGACCACCGGCGAGATCTACGTCGAGGCCGGTGACGAGATCACCGCCGAGAATCTGGAAAGCCTCGACAAGGCGGGCGTCGACACGATCGAGCTGCTCGACATCGACTTCGTCACCACCGGTCCGTGGATCCGCAACACGCTGAAGGCCGACAAGGCCGAAGAGCGCGAGCAGGCGCTGAGCGACATTTATCGCGTCATGCGCCCCGGCGAGCCGCCGACGCTGGAGACGGCGGAAGCGCTGTTCGCCGGCCTGTTCTTCGATCCGGACCGCTACGACCTGTCCGCGGTGGGCCGCGTCAAGCTGAACATGCGCCTCGACCTCGACGCGCCGGACACGGTGACGACGCTGCGCAGCGAGGACATCCTCGCCGTGATCAAGACTTTGGTCGGCCTGAAGGACGGCAAGGGCGAGATCGACGACATCGACAACCTCGGCAACCGCCGCGTTCGTTCGGTGGGCGAGCTGCTCGAGAACCAGTATCGCGTCGGTCTGCTGCGCATGGAGCGCGCCGTGAAGGAGCGCATGTCGTCGGTCGACGTGTCGACGGTGATGCCGAACGACCTGATCAACGCCAAGCCGGCGGTGGCCGCGGTGCGTGAGTTCTTCGGCTCGTCGCAGCTGTCGCAGTTCATGGACCAGACCAACCCGCTGTCCGAAGTGACGCACAAGCGTCGCGTCTCGGCACTCGGGCCGGGCGGTCTGACGCGTGAACGCGCGGGCTTCGAGGTCCGCGACGTCCACCCGACCCACTATGGCCGCATCTGCCCGATCGAGACGCCGGAAGGCCCGAACATCGGTCTGATCAACTCGCTGTCGACCTTCGCCCGCGTCAACAAGTACGGCTTCATCGAGACGCCGTACCGCAAGGTGAACAACGGCCAGGTGACCAACGAGGTCGTCTATCTGTCGGCGATGGAGGAGCAGAAGCACACCGTCGCGCAGGCATCGGCCGCGACCGATGCGGACGGCCGCTTCACCGAGGATCTGGTCTCGGCGCGGCAGGCGGGCGAGTTCCTGATGGCGCTGCCCGAGACGATCACGCTGATGGACGTGTCGCCGAAGCAGCTCGTCTCGGTCGCCGCCTCGCTGATCCCCTTCCTCGAGAAGGACGACGCGAACCGCGCGCTGATGGGTTCGAACATGCAGCGCCAGGCGGTGCCGCTGGTCAAGGCCGAGGCGCCGTTCGTCGGCACCGGCATGGAAGAGACGGTGGCGCGCGATTCGGGCGCCGCGATCTCGGCCAAGCGCGCCGGCGTCGTCGACCAGGTCGATGCGACCCGCATCGTCGTCCGCGCCACCGGTGAGGTGGATGCGAGCGTCAGCGGCGTCGACATCTACACGCTGATGAAGTTCCAGCGTTCGAACCAGTCGACCTGCATCAACCAGCGTCCGCTGGTGAAGGTGGGTGACGTGGTCGAGGCCGGCGACACGATCGCCGACGGCCCGTCCACCGAGTTCGGCGAGCTGGCGCTGGGCCGCAACGTCCTCGTCGCGTTCATGCCGTGGAACGGCTACAACTACGAGGATTCGATCCTGATCAACGAGCGGATCGTGAAGGACGACGTGTTCACGTCGATCCACATCGACGAGTTCGAGGTCATGGCTCGCGACACCAAGCTCGGGCCGGAGGACATCACGCGCGACATCCCCAATGTCGGCGAGGAAGCTTTGCGCAACCTCGACGAGGCGGGCATCGTCTACATCGGCGCCGAGGTGGAGCCGGGCGACATCCTGGTCGGCAAGATCACGCCGAAGGGCGAAAGCCCGATGACGCCGGAAGAGAAGCTGCTGCGCGCGATCTTCGGTGAGAAGGCGTCGGACGTGCGCGACACGTCGCTGCGCCTGCCGCCGGGCGTTGCCGGCACGGTGGTCGACGTGCGCGTCTTCAACCGTCACGGCATCGATAAGGACGAGCGCGCGATGGCGATCGAGCGCGAGGAGATCGAGCGCCTGAAGAAGGACTCGGACGACGAGCGCACGATCCTCAACCGGGCGACGTGGAGCCGCCTGCGCGAGATGCTGCTGGACCAGGTCGCGACCGGCGCGCCGAAGGGCGTGAAGAAGGGTTCGACCATCGACATGGACCTGCTCGACAGCGTCGACCGCCACGAATGGTGGAAGTTTGCGGTGCAGGACGATGCGGTCCAGGCGAACCTGGAAGCCGTCAAGCAGCAGTATGACGAGGCGACCAAGCGCATCCGCGACAAGTTCGAGGATCGCCGCGAGAAGCTGGAGCGGGGCGACGAGCTGCCGCCGGGCGTGCTCAAGATGGTCAAGGTGTTCGTCGCGGTGAAGCGCAAGCTGCAGCCGGGCGACAAGATGGCCGGCCGCCACGGCAACAAGGGCATCATCAGCCGCATCCTGCCGCAGGAGGACATGCCGTTCCTCGAGGACGGCACGCCGGTCGACTTCGTGCTCAACCCGCTGGGCGTGCCGTCGCGCATGAACGTCGGGCAGATCTTCGAGACGCATCTGGGCTGGGCCGCGCGCGGCCTGGGCCGCAAGATCGGTGCGGCGCTCGACCAGTGGCGGGCCGAGAATCCGAACCCGACGCCGGGTCAGGCGCCGGAGGCGGTGAAGGACGCGCTGCGGCTGGCGTATGGCGACAGCTATGTCGAGGAACTCGACAAGCGTTCGCCCGAGCAGCTGATCGATCTGGCGCAGAACGTCCGTACCGGCGTTCCGATGGGCACCCCGGTGTTCGACGGCGCGGTGGAATCGGACGTGGCCGACATGCTGAAGCTCGCCGGGCTGGATGAATCGGGTCAGGTGACCCTGTTCGACGGCCGCACCGGCGACGCCTTCGACCGCAAGGTCACCGTCGGCTACAAGTACGTGCTGAAGCTGCACCATCTGGTCGATGACAAGATCCACGCGCGGTCGATCGGCCCCTACTCGCTCGTCACCCAGCAGCCGCTGGGCGGCAAGGCGCAGTTCGGCGGCCAGCGCTTCGGCGAGATGGAGGTCTGGGCGCTGCAGGCGTATGGCGCCGCCTATACGCTGCAGGAAATGCTCACGGTGAAGTCCGACGACGTGGTCGGCCGCACCAAGGTCTACGAGGCGATCGTCAAGGGTGACGACACGTTCGAGGCCGGCATTCCGGAGAGCTTCAACGTGCTCGTCAAGGAAATGCGCTCGCTCGGCCTCAACGTCGATCTGCGGTCCATGGAGGATGCGCAGGACGACGACGGGCTCGCCGAGGCCGCGGAGTAAGCCATCGCTCTCCCTCTCCCACCGGGAGAGGGAGGGAGCCGCCGACAGGCGGCGGAAGGGTGAGGGTGACACGGTCGCCACCACCCCACCCTCACCTTCCCACCCGGCTGCGCCGGGCGGGCCCCTTCCTCTCCCAGCGGGAGAGGAAAAAGAGGTAAGAACATGAACGAACTGACCAATTTCGCCAATCCGGTCGCCAAGCCCGAGACGTTCGACCAGATCCAGATCGGCATCGCTTCGCCCGACAAGATCCGTTCGTGGTCGTTCGGCGAGATCAAGAAGCCCGAGACGATCAACTACCGCACGTTCAAGCCGGAACGTGACGGCCTGTTCTGCGCGCGCATCTTCGGTCCGATCAAGGATTACGAATGCTTGTGCGGCAAGTACAAGCGCATGAAGTACAAGGGCATTGTCTGCGAGAAGTGCGGTGTCGAAGTCACGGTGTCGAAGGTACGCCGCGAGCGGATGGGCCATATCGAGCTCGCCGCGCCGGTCGCGCACATCTGGTTCCTGAAGTCGCTGCCGAGCCGGATCGGCCTGTTGCTTGACATGCAGCTGAAGCAGCTCGAGCGTGTGCTGTACTTCGAAGCCTATATCGTCATCGAGCCGGGCCTCACCCCGCTCGAGAAGTTCCAGCTGCTCACCGAGGATGAGCTGCTCGAGGCGCAGGACGAATATGGCGAGGACGCCTTCTCCGCCGGCATCGGCGCCGAGGCCGTGCGCGTCATGCTCGAGAATCTCGACCTGGAGGGCGAGAAGGTCGCGCTGCTCGAGGAGCTGGCGACGACCAAGTCGGAGCTGAAGCCCAAGAAGATCATCAAGCGCCTGAAGGTCGTCGAGAGCTTCCTGGAATCGGGCAACCGCCCCGAATGGATGATCCTGGAAGTCATTCCGGTGATCCCGCCCGAGCTGCGCCCGCTGGTGCCGCTGGACGGCGGCCGTTTCGCGACCTCCGACCTCAACGACCTGTACCGCCGCGTCATCAACCGCAACAACCGCCTGAAGCGGCTGATGGAGCTGCGCGCGCCGGACATCATCGTCCGCAACGAAAAGCGCATGCTGCAGGAAGCGGTCGACGCGCTGTTCGACAACGGCCGTCGCGGCCGCACCATCACCGGTGCCAACAAGCGTCCGCTGAAGTCGCTGTCCGACATGCTGAAGGGCAAGCAGGGCCGCTTCCGTCAGAACCTGCTCGGCAAGCGCGTCGACTATTCGGGCCGTTCGGTCATCGTCACCGGTCCGGAGCTCAAGCTGCACCAGTGCGGCCTGCCTAAGAAGATGGCGCTCGAGCTGTTCAAGCCGTTCATCTACGCGCGCCTCGACGCCAAGGGCCTCAGCATGACGCTGAAGCAGGCGAAGAAGTGGGTGGAGAAGGAGCGCAAGGAAGTCTGGGACATCCTGGACGAGGTGATCCGCGAGCATCCGGTGATGCTGAACCGTGCGCCGACGCTCCACCGCCTGGGGATCCAGGCGTTCGAGCCGGTGCTGATCGAGGGCAAGGCGATCCAGCTGCATCCGCTGGTCTGCTCCGCGTTCAACGCCGACTTCGACGGCGACCAGATGGCCGTGCACGTGCCGCTGAGCCTCGAGGCCCAGCTGGAAGCGCGCGTCCTGATGATGTCGACCAACAACATCCTGTCGCCCGCCAACGGCAAGCCGATCATCGTGCCGTCGCAGGACATGGTGCTGGGTCTCTATTATCTGTCGATGATGAAGGAAGGCGAGCCTGGCGAGGGCATGCTGATCTCCGACATGGCGGAGGTGCATCAGGCGCTCAACGCCGGCTCGGTGACGCTGCACACCAAGATCGTCAGCCGCGTTCCGCAGACCGACGAGGACGGCAACCAGTATCTGAAGCGCGTCGAGACGACCCCGGGCCGCATGCTGCTCGGCGAGACGCTGCCGAAGAGCCACAAGGTGCCGTTCGAGATCGTCAACCGCCTGCTGACCAAGAAGGACGTGGGCGACGTGATCGACGAGGTCTATCGTCACACCGGCCAGAAGGAGACGGTGCTGTTCGCCGACGCGATCATGAGCCTCGGCTTCCGCCACGCGTTCCGCGCCGGCATCTCGTTCGGCAAGGACGACATGATCATCCCGAACGAGAAGGACGCGCTGGTCGAGGAGACCCGCACGCTCGTGAAGGATTACGAGCAGCAGTATCAGGACGGCCTGATCACGCAGCAGGAGAAGTACAACAAGGTGATCGACGCCTGGAGCCGCTGCGGCGACCAGGTGGCGAACGCGATGATGAACGAGATCAAGGCGGTGAAGCGCTACGAGGACGGCGAGCATGCCGGCCGCGAGAAGCCGATCAACTCGATCTACATGATGGCGCACTCGGGTGCCCGCGGTTCGCAGGCGCAGATCAAGCAGCTCGCCGGCATGCGCGGCCTAATGGCCAAGCCGAGCGGCGAGATCATCGAGACGCCGATCATCTCGAACTTCAAGGAAGGTCTGACCGTTCTTGAATACTTCAACTCGACGCACGGCGCCCGCAAGGGCCTGGCGGATACGGCGCTCAAGACGGCGAACTCGGGTTATCTGACCCGCCGTCTGGTCGACGTGTCGCAGGATTGCGTCGTGATCGAGGACGATTGCGGCACCGAGCGCGCGCTGGAGATGAAGGCGATCGTGCAGGGCGGCTCGACCATCGCGTCGCTCGGCGAGCGTATCCTGGGCCGTACCACGGCCGAGGATGTGGTCGATCCGAAGACCAATGCGGTCGTCATCCCGACCGGTACCCTGCTCGACGAGCCGATGGTGGCGAAGATCGAGGCCATGGGCATCCAGGGCATGAAGATCCGTTCGCCTCTGGTCTGCGAGAGCAAGGTCGGCGTGTGCGGCAAGTGCTACGGGCGCGACCTTGCCCGCGGTACGCCGGTCAACATCGGCGAGGCGGTCGGCGTCATCGCGGCGCAGTCGATCGGCGAGCCGGGCACGCAGCTGACGATGCGCACCTTCCACATCGGTGGTGCGGCGCAGCTCAACGAGCAGTCGAACCTGGAGGCGCCGGTCGACGGTACCATCCAGTTCCGCGACCTGCGCATCATCGGCGACCAGCGCGGCCGCCGCGTCGTGCTCTCCCGTTCGGGCGAGATCGCGATCGTCGACATGGACGGTCGTGAGCTGGCGGTGCACCGTATCCCCTACGGCGCTTACGTCATGTTCGACGACGGCCATATGGTGTCGAAGGGTGACCGGATGGCGGAATGGGATCCGTTCACCATGCCGGTGATCACGGAAAACCCGGGTACCGTCCGCTTCCAGGACCTGCTGGAGGGCAAGACGCTCACCGAGCAGACCGACGAGGCGACCGGCATCGCGCAGCGCGTCGTGACGGAATATCGCACCTCGTCCAAGTCGAAGGAGGATCTGCGTCCGCGCCTGACCCTGCTCGACGAGACGAGCGGCGAATCCGGCCGCTACATGCTCGCCCCCGGCGCGACGCTGTCGGTCGAGGACGGTGCGCAGGTGCAGGCGGGTGACGTGCTCGCCCGCGTCAGCCGCGAAGCTGCCAAGACGCGCGACATTACCGGCGGTCTGCCGCGCGTCGCCGAGCTGTTCGAGGCGCGCAAGCCGAAGGAGAATGCGATCATCGCCAAGGTCTCCGGCCGCGTCGTGTTCGGCAAGGACTATAAGGCGAAGCGCAAGATCGGCATCCAGCCCGAGGATGGCGGCGAGGTCGTCGAGTATCTGGTGCCCAAGTCGAAGGTGATCGACGTTCAGGAAGGCGACTACGTCAAGCGTGGCGACAACCTGATCGGCGGCAGCCCCGACCCGCACGACATTCTCGAAGTGCTCGGCATCGAACCGCTCGCGGAATATCTCGTCTCGGAAATCCAGGAAGTCTATCGACTCCAGGGCGTGAAGATCAACGACAAGCACATCGAGGTGATCGTTCGCCAGATGCTGCAGAAGGTCGAGATCACCGAGTCGGGCGACACCACCTTGCTCGTCGGCGAGCAGGTCGACCGCGAGGAGATGGACGCGATCAACGAGAAGCTCGGGCCGAACGAGGCGCGGGCAGCCGGCAAGCCGATCCTGCTCGGCATCACCAAGGCGTCGCTGCAGACCCGCAGCTTCATCTCGGCGGCGTCGTTCCAGGAGACCACCCGCGTCCTCACCGAGGCGGCGGTCCAGGGCAAGCAGGACACGCTGATGGGCCTCAAGGAGAATGTCATCGTCGGCCGGCTGATCCCGGCGGGTACCGGCGCCGGCATGAACCGCCTGCGCGTGGCGGCCTCTTCGCGGGATGCGGCGCTCCGTGCGCAGCAGCGCGCGCTGCAGGCGGCGATCGTCGCCCCGACCTCGGCCGCGGAACTGCGCGCCGCGGAAGAGCAGCGCTCGCGTCGCGACGACCAGGGCACGGGTTCCGACCCGCTCGCCGAAGTCGTTCCGTCGGGCGACGGCAGCGACGCGGCCGCGGGCGAGTATCTGAACGATTGATCGGTCGGGTCCTGAACCTGAAGAGATGAGAAACCGCCGTCCGGCATGCCGGACGGCGGTTTTTCGTTGTGAACGGTGTTGGGGTGCGGCCGATCGTTTCTCGGCGCGCGCTTGCACAGCGCAGCGGTGGACTGGTTCCTCGCCTGCCCCGTCGCGAGGGTACCCCCGTCCCACCGGGCGTGTCGCAGCAATTTCCTCGCATCCGTCATCGGCTAGGGGCGGACACAGCACTTATCGATAATCAACGAATCACTTGCTGTTTTTCGATATGACCCGCATCCTCCCCTGCGGAGGATATCCGATGCCACAGCAACCTCGCCTGCTCCGCACCTCGATCACGACCGTCCAAATATTCCGGATCGCCAATCTGGTCATCGGGTGTTTCTCTCTGTCGGTGCTCATCGCTACGCTGCCGGGCGTCGAATTCGTCCAGCCGATGCTTGTCCGCAAATACGGCGCCGCCGCCGACGTCGACGCCATCATCATCTTCATGCGCGCGACCCTCTTGCTCGGCCTGCCCCTGGCTTATGCCGCGGAACGCCTGTTGCGGGCATTGCGGGCGATCCTGCGTACGGTGGAGCACGGCGATCCGTTCGTCCGCGCCAACGCGGCAAGGCTGCGCATCATCGGCTGGGCGCTGCTGACGCTCCAACTCGCCGACCTGGCGCTCGGCGGCGCCCGGCTGATCGCCAACGCGCTGCGCATCGACTATCTTCAATGGCAGCCGAGCTTCACCGGCTGGCTGGCGGTGATGATCGCGTTTGTGCTCGCGCAGGTCTTCGAACGTGGTGCGGCGATGCGCGACGATCTGGACGGCACGATCTGATGCCGGTCCGCGTCCACCTCGACGATCTGCTCCACGCGCGCCGCATGACGCTAACCGAACTCAGCGAGCGGGTCGGCATCACGCTCGCCAATCTCTCGATCCTGAAAACGGGCAAGGCCAAGGCGATCCGCTTTTCGACGTTGGAAGCGATCTGCACCACGCTCGGCTGCCAGCCGGGCGACATCCTCACCATCACTGAAGGAGACGAACGATGACCGCGATCCAGCGCTTCTTGGCCGTGGCATGGCAATCCTACCGCGACGGCCCACGCGTGCTCGCCGGTCTCCCGTGGCTGTTCGGCGCAATCATCGCCTGGGAATTTGCACAGCACGTGATGGAATATCGCATCGGCTTCTTCGTTAGCCGCGAGGCCGCCAAAGCGGTGTCTCAGGATGGCGGGCGTATGGCGCTCGGCTGGGTCAAGATGATCCTGGTCTACGTGGGCGGCTTCTTCGCCATCCGATATCTAATGCTCGGCCAGTCGCGCGCGGTGCTTCGTCCGGCGCTTCGCACGATGCTCCGCTACCTGCCCTATGTCGCCTACGCACTGATCGTCTTCGCAATAATCTTCTACGCCGACCGTCTGGTGGCGCCGGCGCACGTCATGACGTTGCGCGGCCTCGTCGGCCTGACGCAAATCGCGATCGAGCCGCTGCTGATGCCCTGGATCGTCTCCGCGGCGACCGACGGCCCGGTGCGCACTCCTTGGCAGTCGGCCAACATGGTCGGCCGCTGGTACCCGTGGGCGCTCGCGCTGTTCTTCGTCGGGCGGCTGCCGATCAGTCTGGTCCACCAGGGACTTGGTACCTGGGCGATGGGGCGCGACACGCTGCTGCTCTGGCTGATGCTGGCGGCGGATGCGGTGACGGTCGGACTGCTGATCGCCATCATCCCGGCGCTCAGCGTGCGCATCGTCGCCGGGCTGAGCCAAGCGCCCGCCCGGCCGACGGCGGCCCTCGCACCGGCCTAGCGCCCGACCCGCCCGGCAGCCGCATCCTCGGTGATCACCGCCGCCGGCGCTTCCGATTGCGTGCGCGCGACGGTGGTGAAGCGGCCGTCCGCCACGCGGATCTCGTTGAACGAGGCTGGCGTGTGCCGGGTACGCTTCGACAGCGTCCCGGCGCCGATCATGCGGATCGTCCAGCCATTCCGCTCGATCGGCACGTCGAACGGATCGTGGACATGGCCGCTGAGCACCGCTTGCGCACCCGCAGCGGCGAGTGCGGTGAGCGCGGCATCGCCGTGACGGGTCTTGGCCGTCCCCTTGGTGCCGCCCTCGATCAGCGGGTGATGCGCCGCGACGAAGATGAGATTGCCCTTTGGCGCCGCGGCGATCATCGCCAGCGCCCGGCGCAGCGATCCGGCACTGACCCGACCCTTCGACCAGTTCCAGCGCCATTGCGCGCGCGCGATCGTCTTCAGCGGCACGACGGTGATGCCGGGCAGTTCCAGCTCGCGTTCGATCATCCGCTCCACCGCCGCATAGCGCTGATAGGGGGCGAACAGCCGGCGGAACGGATCCCAGTAATACGGAATGTCGTGGTTGCCGACCTCCACCGTCACCGGCACACCCAGCGCGCCCAGCCAGGCGCCGCCGCGTTCGAATTCGCGGCGCGTTGCGCGCATCGTCAGGTCGCCGGTCATGATCACCGCGTCGGGCGACTCGGCCGCCACGCATTGCTGAAACCAGGCGAGCGCGGCGGGATCCTCGGCACCGAAATGGACGTCGCTGACATGAAAGAGCTTGATCATCATCCCCGCAACGTCGCAGCCGCCGATCGGATGCGTCCTACAGGGGCGCTCGGGCTCGCGTCCAGCCACCAGCTGACCGCAACGTCGACGGTTGGGTCATCACCGTTGATTGATCGAAATTAGCAATGGACGCATTGTAAACCCCTGAAACGAGGCCCATGGTCATAGCCATCTGCGTGCAAGAGTAATGATGGCGACCCCCATTCCCACCGATCCCGCGGTTGATCTGACCGATTGCGACCGCGAACCGATCCACGTGCCGGGTGCGATTCAGCCCCATGGTCTTTTGCTCGTGGCCTCGGCGAACGGGGATCATCGGATCGTCGGCGGCGCCGGTGCGATCGAGCCGCGGCTGACCGCCGACTGGCTCGGCAGGCCCCTCGCCGAGTTGATCGGCCAGGACGTCGCCACTCTGCTGGGCAGCACCCTGCCCGCCAATCCCAATGTCGTCGTGCCGCCGCTGGTCACCGGCAGCGACGAGACGTTTCTCGCGACGCTGCACCGTACCGACGGCTATCTGCTTGTCGAACTGGAGCCGGTGGCGGAGCGGCCGACCACGGCCGCGGCGATGCTGTCGTGGCTCGATGCGGTCGCCGGCGGCTTCGAACGCGCGGTCGACAAGCAGACGTTGTACGAACGCGCCGCCAAGGCCTTCCGCACGCTGACCGGTTTCGACCGGGTGATGATCTACCGCTTCCTCGACGACGAGGCAGGTTGCGTCGTTGCCGAGGATCGCGATCCCGAACTCGGCTCGTTCCTCAACCATCATTTCCCGGCGAGCGACATTCCCCGCCAGGCGCGCGCACTCTACATCCGCAACCGCACCCGCGCGATCCCCGACGCGGCCTATGCGCCGCAGCCGCTGCGCCCGGCGCATCTGGCGAACATCGATCTCAGCGACGTCGCGCTGCGCAGCGTCTCGCCGATCCATCTCGAATATCTGCGCAACATGGGCGTCGAGGCATCCGCCTCCATCTCCATCGTCAAGGACGGCCTGCTGTGGGGGCTGATCGCCTGCCATCACAACAGCCCGCGGCTGCTGCCCCCCGACGTGCGCGGCGCCGCGGCGACGCTGGCCAGCGGGCTGGCACGCCAGATCCGGGCGAAGGAGGAGGCGGCGGCCTATCGCGAGCGGCTCAACCTGCGCGTGGTCGAGGACATGGTGACGCCGCGGTTGCAGGGCGACGTGCCGCTGCACGAGGCGATCGCCGGCATGAAGGGCGATCTCAGGGCGATGCTCAACGCCGACGGTTTCGCCGTGGTGACGCGCACCGCGGTGGTGACCGACGGCCGCTGTCCGTCCCCCAAGGTGCTCGGCAAATTCGCCGATTGGGCGCGGAGCCGCGGCGGCGAACCGGTGGCGACCCACATGCTGTCGACGATGATGCCGGGCGCGGCGGAGCATCGCGCCCTGGCCAGCGGGATGATCGCGCTGCCCTTGCGCGACGATGACGCGACGCTGATCTGGCTGCGCGCCGAGCGCATTCAGGAGATCGAATGGGCGGGCAATCCGCACAAGTCGGTGTCGCTGGCCCCCGGCGAACGGCTGTCGCCACGGGCGTCGTTCGAGACGTGGAGCGAGACGGTGCGCGGCCGTTCGCGACGGTGGTCGCTCGAGGAGATCGAGGCCGCGCACCGCCTGCGCCGCCGCTTCCACGAGGCGCGGCAGGGTCAGCAATTGCGGGCGCTGAACCACGACCTCAATCTCGCACTGGTCGAGAAGGACGCCCTGCTCGCGCAGAAGGACGTCCTGATGAAGGAGGTCAACCATCGGGTGCAGAACAGCCTGCAGCTGGTCGCCTCGTTCCTGCGGCTCCAGGCCAAGACCGCGGGCGACGGCGCGGTCGCCGACCATCTTGCCGAAGCGCAGGCACGTCTCGCTGCGGTCGCATTGGTCCACCGCCGGCTGTACCGCGACGACCAGGTCGAAAGTGTCGATCTGTCGCGCTATGTCGAGGAGCTGGTCGCCGACATGCGCACTTCGCTGGGCGCCGACTGGGGCGCACAGATGCGGCTCGATCTCGCTCCGGTGCTGGTCCCGACCGATCGCGCGGTGAACATCGGGCTCATCCTCACCGAACTCGTCATCAACGCCAGCAAATATGCCTATGACGGCCGGCCCGGACCGCTGTCGATCGCGCTCGAACAGCATGGCGCGCTGCTCCGGCTGATCGTCGCCGACCAGGGCCGCGGCAAGGGTCAAGGCGAAGGATTCGGCAGCCGGATGATGGCGGCGATGGTCCAGCGGCTCGACGGCGAGATCGCCTACCTCGACAATGATCCTGGCGTCAGGGCCATCATGACCGCACCGATCGGCGCAGAATCTACCCTATAGTGGAAGGTTATTATACCCGATTCCGCCGTATCGGGTAACTTTCAGCGAAATCTTCACCTGTGTCAGCCATCTCGGTTGCATGACGGGCGGACGGGGACACAACAAGCTGCTGCGGATCGACGGGCGGCAAGTCGAACTGGGCATGTACATTCACGAACTGCATTGTTCGTGGTTGGACAACCCGTTCTGGCGTAAGAGCTTTCTGCTGACCGACGTGGCCGACCGCGATGGCGTGCGGCAATCGGTACCCGCCGTCACCATCGATCTGTCCAAGGGCCGCGGGCTGACCCTGGTCAAGACCACCGGCCGCTTCCTGCCGGCGGCGGAGGAGCATCGCGATCTGCCGCCCGCCGCCGTGCCAAAGCTGATCCGGCGGCGTCCCTCCAACAGCCTCGACCGGGCACGTGCCAGCGTCGAACAGGCGACCCAGGCGATCACCGACCTGTTCGAGGAAGCCCGGCTCGGCCGGGCGATCGGGGTCGAGACACTCAACACCACGGTCGACGACCTGGCCGACGCCATGACCCGCGACGCGGCGGCGATGATCACGGTGACCCGGCTCAAGGACACCGATCGCTACACCTACATCCATTCGGTCGCGGTCGGCGCGCTGATGATGGGGCTGACCCGCCACCTCGGCTATGACGAGGCGGACGTGCGCGTCGCCGGCATGGCCGGGCTGCTGCACGACATCGGCAAGATGGCGGTTCCGTCGGCGATCGTCGGCAAGCCGGGCAGACTGACGCCAGAGGAGCTGGAGGTGATGCGCACCCATCCGGCACGGGGCCACGGCACGCTGACCGCGATCGCGGAACTCGATCCCCGCATCCTCGACGTCTGCCGTCACCATCACGAGAAGGTCGATGGCACCGGCTATCCGGATGCGCTGTCGGCAGAGGCGCTGTCGCCGTTCGCGCGCATCTCGGCGATCTGCGACGTCTATGACGCGGTCACCTCGATCAGGGCGTATAAGCCCGCCTGGTCGCCGCATACCGCCCTCGCCCGGATGCAGGCGTGTCAAGGGCATTTCGACCCCGACCTGCTCCGCCCCTTCATCGTCAGCCTCGGCATTCAGCCGTTCGGCGCGCTGGTGCGGCTGCATTCCAACCGGCTCGGCCTGGTCGTCGCCGACGGCGACAGCCCGCAGGCCCCGATCGTCCGGGTCTTCTTCGACGTCGAGCGGCAATGCGAATTCGCGCCGATCGATGTCCCGAGTGCCCAGGACGCGATCATCCGCAGCGAGCGCGGCGAATATTGGTTCGGCGCGCGCTGGACCGCGGTGCATACGGCGGTGATGGGTGACGGTGCCCCGCTGCCCGATGGCGTCCGGCAGGAGGCACGGGCATGAGCACTGCGCTACACAGCGCGCCGCGGCGCCGGCTGCGGCTGGGGGGATGGCTGTCGCAGGCCCCCGCCCCGGCCGGCGGCATGCCGTCCCCCGCCCCGGCCCCGGTGCGCGAGAACACCGCCGCGCGCCTGTATGACGAGGTCGGCGAATTTCTGTTCACGCACGACCTGCCGCTCGCGCCCGACATTTTTGGCGTCGCCCTCGCCTATCTCGGCGGTGAGGATCGCGAGCTGACGCTGACCATCCGCGAGCGGTTGCGCACCGAAGGCCGGCTCGATGCCGACTTCCTGCGTCAGCTGGCGGAGATGCGCAGCGGCGGCATCCGCCCGACGACGATCGCCCGCATGGCCGACACGCTCGCCGCGCAGCTGGCGCAATGTCTGGCGCTGCTCGGCGAATCCTGCACGTCGGCGACGGAATATGGCGACGCGCTCGACCGCGAGGTCGAACAGCTCGACAGTCCGGCCGGCGGCGGCGATGCCATGAGCCGGCTGATCGACCTGACGATGCAGGCGGTCGCCACCTCGCGCCAGATGGCGGAGCGGCTGGAGGAAAAGCGCCGCGAGACGACGCGCCTGCGCGACAATCTCGATCGCGCCCGCCGCGCGGCCGAACAGGATCACCTCACCGGACTGATCAATCGCCGCGGCTTCGACGCCCGGCTGCAGGCGCGCAAGCACGCGGGCGAGCCCGCCGATTGGTGCGTCGCGGTGTGCGACATCGACGATTTCAAACGGATCAACGATCGCCATGGCCACGATGCGGGCGATCGCGTGCTCAAGCTGGTCGCACGGCTGCTGAAGACCGAGCTTGCCCCCGACGCCATCGTCGCCCGGCACGGCGGCGAGGAGTTCGCCTGCCTGTTCGCCCATGCCGACGTCGATACCGCCTTTGCCAAGCTCGACGCGGTGCGCCGCTCGATCGCCGCGCGCTCGCTGGTCAATCAGGACACTGGCGAGCCGATCGGCTCGCTGACCATATCGATCGGCCTGGCGGCGGTGGCCGACGACCCGGTCAGGGCGATGCGCCGGGCCGACGCCGCCTTGTACGGGGCGAAGCGGGACGGCAAGAACCGGGTGGCCGTAGCGGAGCGCGGCGCCTGAATTTGCCGGCAGCGCCGGCCGTTCAGGCTGGTCGAGGAGTCTAGAAGACGATCGGTGGCGGCGGTCCGACCTGATAGGCGGTGTGCGGCGCGTCGAAGGGGAAACCCTGCGCCGCCGCCGCGGCGATCGCCAGCCGGACCGAGGTCGCGGTGCGCTGGCTCGTCTCGATCGCGTCAGGCCGCTTCATCCAGTCGGATGAGATGATATAGCCCTGGCGCAGGCGCACCACCGGCCCGCCGGCATGGCCCAGACGCCCCAGCCGCCGCCGCACCGTGGTTTCCGACAGGTTGAGCACCCGCGCCAGCACGCTCGCGCGCACGGCATGGTCCGGGCCGAAGCGGACGCCCTCGACCGGCCGCCGCGGCGGCAGCGGCGCGCGATGCAGATTGCCCGCCAGGATCGTCGAGAAGATCACCAGATCGAGCCAGTTGCCGTGGATTGCCTGATTGCTGTCCGCGGTCGCCAGCATCACGTCGACGGCCGCCTGCACCCCGACCGTCCTGTCGTAGCGCACCGCGCTGGGGCGCAGCACCGGCAGCTCGCCCGCATCGTACAGGGCTTGGACGAAACAGACGAAGCTGTCGTGGGTGAGTGCGATCAGCCCGGCGATGTCGGGACGCGTCAGGACCTCGGGATCGACCACGACCCCGCCGTGCAGCCGTACGCACAGCCCCGCCGCGATCAGGGCGTTGACGTGGCGGCGGACGGTTTCAAACGATCGCCCGAGAGAGATCGCTGCCGAATGGGTCGAGATACCCGAGTTGCGGGCGCCGCCACGAATGCTTTCGCGCGTGATCAGAGAGAAGATCGCGAAACGGTCGATATCGCCGTCGAAGCATCGCAGCCCCGCAGCATTGACCCTTGTCTGCATGTCGGCGAGCAGCCGTGTCATGCTCAACAGCTTCAACCGTCTCTCCGTTTGCAAACGCCCCGACGAAGTCGTTCGTTTGCCACGGATCACCCGTTTTGGGCAGAAAAAGGACGCGTATTCCGCCAGTTTGAGCATTTGTCCATTTCGGACTTCACCGGCACTTCAGTCGCCGAGCGCACCCCGATAGAGAGCGAATGTCTGTCGCGCGCCGTGCAGCGCCGCTGCGCGCCAGCGATCGTCTCGCGCTGCCGCCTGCCGCTCGAGGGCGTCGAGCAACGCCCGCCACTCGCCCCGCTGGTGGACCGCACCGAGATAGGCGGACGGAGCGTCCGGCGGCAGGCCGCGGGCCAGAAGCTGCCCGCCCAGCCGCGATCCCTCGATGACATAGAGCGCGCCCCAACGCGCACCCTCGTTGTCGAGCACGAACGGCAGCGCCGCCGGCAGCGGCCGCCCGAGTGCGGCGAGATCGGCGGCAAGTGCGTCGGCGCGCGGCCGCCAGACCGGCAGATCGTCATGATTGGCCAGCGCCGCTTCGACCGCCGGCAGCGCGCGGCCGTGCGCGATCAGAAAGCGCAGATAGTCCGCCGTCCGGTCGAGACGCAACGCGCCGAACCGGGCATCGACCGCGTCATGATCGGCGGCGGTCTCGGTGCGGAGCGTCTGGACAAAGGACATCCGCACGCCCCTGACGCCTGCACCGCCGCCTGTCGAGGGGGCGTCAGACCAGCGTCAGCACGATCTTGCCGCTGACGTGCCCCTCGGCCTGCGCCTGCTGCGCCGCGGCCGCCTGATCAAGGGGAAAGGTCTGCACCACCCGGACCTTGACGGTGCCGTTGGCGACGAGATCCCCGATCTCTCCCAGCTGCGCGGCATTGGGCCGGGCGAGCCAGCGTGGCGCCGCGCGCACGCCGTGACGCGCCGCCTCGGCCTGGTCCGGTTCGCTGACCGTCGACACCAGGATGCCGCCCTGGCGCAACGTCCCCCACGACCGCGCCCGCGTCTCGCCATCGATCAGATCGAACACCAGGTCGACGTCGCGGGCGATCTCCTCGAACCGCTCGCTGGTGTGATCGATCGCGCGATCGACGCCGAAATCGCGGAGCAACTCCTGGTCGTCGGGACCGGCCGTGGCGAACACCTCCGCCCCCTTCCAGCGGGCGAGCTGCACCGCGAACTGACCGACGCCGCCGGCACCGCCGTGGATCAGCACGCGCTGCCCCGACTGCAGCCCGCCGTGATCGAACAGCCCCTGCCACGCAGTCATCGCCGCCAACGGGATCGCCGCGGCGGTCGTCATGTCCAACCCGTCGGGAATGGCGCACAATTCGATCGCCTTGACGATGACGTAATCGGCCTGCGCCCCGCGGTCGAAATCGATGAAGGCGAAGACCGGGTCGCCATGGCGCACCATGTAATGCGCCCGCGTCCCGAACGTCTCGATCGTGCCGGCGAGGTCGCGGCCAAGCACCGCCGGAAGCTGCGCCTCGCCGACCGGCGGGAATTGGCCTTCGCGGGTCTTGTAGTCGACCGGGTTGACGCTGGCGGCATGGACGCGGACCAAAACCTCGTCGTCCTGCGGCACAGGTAAGGGCAGGTCGCGGACCTCCATCACCTCGGGTCCGCCGAAGCGCGGGATCACCAGCGCACGGCCGCTGCGCGGCGCCGTCTCGGGCGTTTCCGACTCGCGCATGGGATTGTCGGTGGCCATGATCGCTGTGTCCTTCCTATCCTGTCTCGACCGCTCCGAACGCGACGCGCCGCCGTGCGATCCCCCGGCGAGACGCCCGCCAGCGCACTTTCGGCTTGCACCGCGGCCCCGCGCCCGCCATGCGCCGCCCCGCCTACCACCGACATGTTCATCCAGACGAAAGGTCTCGCCATGGTTGCCTGGTTCCAGGCGCTGATGCCCAAGCAGGGGCGTTTCTTCGAGCAGTTCGAGGCGCATGCGGCGACGTTGGTCGCCGGGGCCGAGGCGCTGCAGCGGCTGTTCGCCAGCGAGGGCACGACCGCGCAGCATATCGCCGAGATCGTGCGCCGCGAGCATGAGGCGGACGACATCACCCGCGACGTGCTGCAGGACGTGCGCCGCGTCTTCGTGACGCCATTCGACCGTTCGGCGATCACCGACCTGATCGGGGTGATGGACGATTCGATCGACCAGATGAACCAGACCGCCAATACGATCGAGCTGTATGAAGTAACCACCTTCGCCCCCGACATGCGCGCCATGGCGGACCTGGCGGTCGAGGCGGCGCGGGTCACCGCGCAGGCGATCCCGCTGCTCCGCCATCTCGATCGCAATGCGGCGCAGCTGCACGATCTGACCGCGCGGCTGGTCGCGATCGAGGGCCGCGTCGACGAGCATCACGCCGCCGGGCTGAAGGCGCTGTTCAAGGCGTGCGGCGACAATCAGCCGATGCGCTTCATCGTCGATCGCGAGATCTACAGCCATCTCGAACGGATCGCAGACCGGTTCGAGGACATCGCCAACGAGATCCAGGGTCTCGTGATCGACCACGCCTGAGGCGCGCGCGACATGACCATCTCCTTCACCGTGCTGGTCCTGCTGATCGGCGTGGCGCTGCTGTTCGATTTCCTGAACGGCCTGCACGATGCGGCGAACTCGATCGCCACCGTCGTCTCGACCCGCGTGCTGAAGCCGCATCATGCGGTGCTGTGGGCGGCCTTCTTCAACTTCATCGCCTTCACGGTGTTCGGGCTGCACGTCGCCAACACGGTCGGCAAGGGCATCGTCGATGCGCAGGTGATCGACCCGCAGGTGATCTTCGGCGCGCTGATGGGGGCGATCAGCTGGAACGTCATCACTTGGCGCTTCGGCATCCCGTCCTCGTCCAGCCACGCGCTTATCGGCGGGCTGCTCGGCGCCGGCATCGCCAAGGTCGGCCCCTCGGCGATCGTCTGGTCGGGCGTACGCAACACGATCGCGGGCATCTTCGTGTCGCCCGCGGTCGGCCTGATCCTCGCGCTGGCGCTGGTCCTGGTCGTCGCCTGGACCTCGCTCCGCCTGACGCCGATGGGCGTCGACCGCCGCTACCGCAAGCTGCAGCTCGTCTCCGCGGCGCTGTACAGCCTCGGCCACGGCGGCAACGACGCGCAGAAGACGATGGGGATCATCGCCGTGCTGCTCTATTCGCAGGGTATGCTCGGCGGCGAGTTCCACATCCCCTTCTGGGTGATCCTGGCGTGCCAGGCCGCCATGGCGGCAGGCACGATGTCGGGCGGCTGGAAGATCGTCCACACCATGGGCTCGAAGATCACGCGGCTGACCCCCGCACAGGGCTTCTGCGCCGAGACCGGCGGCGCGATCACGCTGTTCCTCGCCAATGTCGGTGGCATTCCGGTGTCGTCGACGCACACCATCACCGGCGCGATCGTCGGCGTCGGCTCGGCGCGGCGCCTGTCGGCGGTGCGCTGGAACGTCGCCAGCCGCATCGTCGTCGCCTGGATCGTGACGCTGCCGGCGGCCGGCCTGATCGGCGCGCTCTGCTACGAGGCGACGAGGCTGATCGCCCGGTGAGCGGAAGGCGCGATCCGTCCGGCTGACGGACGGAGCGTGCCGCCATCACCCCCGTTATTCTCGCGGAGGCGGGAATCCAGAAACGCTGGCATAGCGGCCCTTGCGACGACCGCCGCGTCTGGATCCCCGCCTCCGCGGGGACGACGGACTATGGCGACGGCGACGCGATGTCCGCATGGTCCCTCGGCGCAACCTGCCACACGGTCAAACTGCCACGACAGCTTGCGGGTGTCTGCCAGCAGCCGGTCGGCATAACGATACGCGCCGCCGTCAACCTGCCCCCGCCGTCATTCCCGCGCAGGCGGGAATCCAGAAACGCTGACGTAGCGGCCCTTGCGAAGACCTGCGCGTCTGGATCCCCGCCTACGCGGGGATGACGGACTGGGGCGATGGCGGTGCCACTTCCACACGATCGCGCGGCGCGGCCTACAGCGCCCAGTCCAGCTGCAACCACAGCTTGCGGGTGTTGGTCAGCAACCGGTCGGCGCGATAATCGGCATAGCGGACGCTCGCCGTCGTGCGGCCGAATTTGGCGCTCGCCAGCAGGTCGATCTCATTGCCATAGTGCCGGACCAGCCGGTCGCTCTCGAACCGGTGGTAGACTGCGGTCAGCCCGACCGCCTTCGCCGGGCCGAGCGTCGTCCAGCCCCATCCTGCGCTGGCATAGAGGTCGCGGATGCCGTCGGCGGGGGTGGTGGTGAATTTGTCGGCCCAGCCCTGGAACTTGAAGATCGAGGCGAGCGGCGTCTGGAAGCTGGTCAGCGCGCTGCCGTCGCTGGCGCCGAGCACCTCGTAACCGGCGCCGAGGCGCGGGCCGCCGAAATCCACGCCGACATCGGCCAGGCCGTAGCCGGCCGCATAGCGATTGGGGTTGCGGTGATAGTCCGACTGGCGCGCATAGCTCAGCTGGTAGCTCACCTTCACCGGCCCGATCGGCCGCATTCCCGCCAGCCGGGCACCATAGGTCTGGCTGGACAGCCGGAAGCCCTGGACCGCCGCCTCGTCCTCGTCGATCAGATAGGCGAAGCCGGTCAGCCGCCCGACCGGCGAATCCCAGCCGAGATTGGCGAGCACGGTATCGCCGCCGATCGACCGCGGGCGCGCGCCGCGTCCGTCGATGCCATTCACCGTGCGGATCGACCAGACGTAGCTGACGTCCGCCTTGACGCCCCGCAGCGGCACGACTTCCGCCCGCACCGCGTCGAAACTCTGCCCGTTGTTGCGGATCGTGCCCTGGCCGACGAAACGCTCGTCGTCGAGCGCGATGACCTGCCGCCCCGCCGTCACCGTCAGCGGTGCGCTGGCATAGCGCGCCTGTGCGCGGAAGATCGCGATATTCTGAGGATCGGCAATCAGTGGCCGCGTCGCCGTGCCGTGCAGGCCGTCGAAATAATCAGGCACGATCGCCAGATTGCCCTGCGCCTGCACCAGCGCCGACCACGGTCCCTCTGCAACCTGCACACCGGTGCGCAGTCGCACCGTCACCGCGTCGCTGTCCTGCGGCAGACCGTCCTGCTCGACTCGTTCGTAGCGCAGCCGACCCTCCGCCAGTGGCGTCACCGTCTGCGCCGTCGCAGACGCTGCCGAGCCGAGCGCCGCCGTGGCGGCCAAAATCGCGATCCCCCGCATAGTCTCCCCTTCCGGATCGTGGGGTTAGCCGATGATCGCGGCCTACCCAATTTAGGAAAGGTTGCGCGATCGATACGGAGTGTTGCCGCTCGGACCGCGACCGCACCGCAACCAAGGCCAGCATGGGCCGTTCACCCGCACCGCTCGGACAGACAGGAGAGACGCGTGGCGCGATTTGCGGACAAGGTGGTGGTGGTGACCGGAGCAGCCTCCGGCATCGGCGAAGGCGCCGCGCGTCGCTTCGCGCAGGACGGCGCCCGGCTGGTGCTCGGCGACAAGGATCGCGACGGGCTGGAGCGGCTCGCCGCCGAACTGGGCGGCCAGGTCGAGACGGTGATCGTCGACGTCTCGGTCAACGCCGATTGCGAGACGCTGGCGGCGCGCGCGGTGGAACGGTTCGGCCGCATCGACGTGCTGGTTAACGATGCCGGCGTCGACCACCTCGGCAAGCTCGACGAGGGCGGCCTAGAGAAATTCACCAAGGTCATCGAAACTGACCTGTACGGCGTCGTCCAGATGAGCCGCGCCGCGATCGCCGCGTTGCGCCAGAGCCGCGGCTGCATCGTCAACATCTCGTCCGTCTCCGGCCTCGGCGGCGACTGGAACCACAGCTTCTATTGCGCCGCCAAGGGCGCGGTGACCAATTTCACCCGCGCGCTGGCGATGGACGAGGCGAAGAACGGCGTGCGCGTCAACGCGGTCAACCCGTCGCTGACCTATACCGCGCTGACCGCGGGGATGAAGGAGCAGCCGGAGCTGATCGCCAAGTTCGAGGAGCGCATCCCGATGGGCCGCGGCGCCGAGCCCGCCGACATCGCCGGGGCGGTGGCCTTTTTGGCGAGCGAGGACGCGCACTATATCACCGGGGTCAACCTGCCGGTCGACGGCGGCCTGTCCGCCTCGAACGGCCAGCCACCGCTGAGCTGAAGGACCCGATGATGACCGACTATCGCAAGACCGACGAGGCGATCGCCAAGCTGACGCCGGAGCAATTCTACGTGACGCAACAGAGCGGCACGGAGCGCCCCGGCACCGGCGAATATCTCTACAACAAGGAGCCCGGCATCTACGTCGACATCGTGTCGGGGGAGCCGTTGTTCGCCTCCGCCGACAAGTTCGATTCGCATTGCGGCTGGCCGAGCTTCACCAAGCCGATCGAGCCCGCGCGGGTGCAGGAACTCTCCGACCGCAGTCACGGCATGGTGCGGACCGAGGTGCGCTCCGCCGGCGGCGACAGTCACCTCGGCCACGTCTTCGACGACGGTCCGCGCGATCGCGGTGGTCTGCGCTATTGCATCAACTCCGCGGCGCTGCGCTTCGTCCCCAAGGCGGAGATGACGGCACAGGGCTATGGCGACTATCTGGATCAGGTCGAGGGTTGATGCGATTGGCAGTGGCCGGTCGCGACACGGCCGCCCGCTGCCACCCTCGCCGTCCTGACCGGGCGGATCGGCCTTGAACCGCCCCGGTCGCCTGCTATTGCCCGACAAATTCACCGGCAATCCAGCGACAGAGAGGTTCGGCATGCCCGCCTATTTTGATCCTGCCACGGCGCTCGGCGCGGATTGGCGCCGGGGCCGCTGGCTCGGGCGAATCGATCGCGGCGACGGGCCCTCGCCTATCTTCGTCGTCGACGGCATCGTCCACGACATGAGCCGCGTCGCGCCGACCGTCGCCGAACTGGTCGCGCGGCAGGCGTTCGACCCCGCCGCGGGCACGCCGGTCGGCGATCTCGCGACGCTCGGCCTGTCGGCCGACGGCATGCCGCGGCTGCTCAGCCCGATCGACCTGCAATGCGTCAAGGCGGCGGGCGTCACCTTCGCCACCTCCGCGCTGGAACGCGTGATCGAAGAGCGCGCGCGCGGCGATGCCACCGCCGCGGCGGGGCTGCGCGGCCGGCTCGAACAGCGGGTCGGCGGCGGCCTGCGCCAGGTCGTGCCCGGCTCGGCGGAGGCCGCCGCGCTCAAGGCCGCGCTGATCGACGAAGGCCTGTGGTCGCAATATCTCGAGGTCGCGATCGGCCCGGATGCGGAAATCTTCACCAAGGCGCCGGTGCTCGCGACGGTCGGCTGGGGCGCGGAGGTCGGCATCCGCTCCGACTCGACCTGGAACAATCCGGAGCCGGAGGTGGCGCTGCTCGTCGCACCGGACGGCCGCGCGGTCGGCGCCTGCCTCGGCAACGACGTCAACCTGCGCGATTTCGAAGGACGTTCGGCGCTGCTGCTCGGCAAGGCGAAGGACAACAACGCCTCGGCCGCGCTCGGCCCCTTGGTCCGCCTGTTCGACGACGGCTATACGATCGATCACGTCCGCGATGCGCAGGTGACGCTGACCATCGTCGGCGAGGACGGCTATCGCCTCGACGGCCACAGCTCGATGCGCGAGATCAGCCGCGATCCGCTCGAGCTCGTCCGCCAGGCGCTGAGCGAGCATCACTATCCCGACGGCTTCGTCCTCTACCTCGGCACGCTGTTCGCGCCGATCCAGGATCGCGACGAGCCCGGCCGCGGCTTCACCCACAAGGTCGGCGACACCGTCACCATCGCCAGCCCCGGCCTCGGCGAGCTGGTCAACCGCGTCACCACGTCGAAGGATGCCGCGCCGTGGACCTTCGGCACGCTTGCGCTGATGCGCAATCTCGCCGGCCGCGGCCTGCTCGCCGCCTGATCGGCGGCCCCCTCGATCCTTTGAAAGCACCCACATGACCGACCTGCCCGCCGCCGACCGCCGCGCCATCTACCCCTCGCTCCGCGGCAAGCGCGTCATCGTCACCGGCGGCGGGTCGGGCATCGGCGCCGGCCTGGTCGAGGCCTTCGTCGCGCAGGGTGCGCGCGTCGCCTTCGTCGATGTCGCGGTGTCCGACAGCGAGGCGCTGGTCGCGCGCCTGTCGCACGAGGCTGCGCATCCGCCGCTGTTCCGGCCGCTCGACCTCACCGACCTCGACGCGCTGAAGACGGTGTTCGCCGAACTGATCGCGCAACTCGGCGGCTGCGACGTGCTGATCAACAATGCCGCCAACGACGATCGCCACGCGATCGCCGACGTCACCCCGGCCTATTGGGACGAGCGGATGAACGTCAATCTGCGCCACCAGTTCTTCGCTGCCCAGGCGGTGGTACCGGCGATGACCGCGGCGGGCGGCGGGTCGATCCTCAACTTCGGCTCGATCAGCTGGCATCTCGCGCTCGAAGACCTCATCCTCTACCAGACCGCCAAGGCCGCGATCGAGGGCCTGACGCGCAGCCTCGCCCGCGATCTCGGCCGCAAGGGCATCCGCTGCAACGCCATCGTCCCCGGCAACGTCCAGACGCCGCGTCAGGAGAAATGGTACACGCCGGAGGGCGAGGCGGAGATCGTCGCCGCGCAATGTCTCGACGCCCGCATCCAGCCTGCCGACGTCGCCGCGCTCGCGCTGTTCCTCGCCTCGGACGACGCGCGCCTATGCACCGGTCACAATTACTGGATCGATGCCGGCTGGCGGTAAGCGGCGCGGCGGCGGGGCGTCGCCGGCCATGACGACTTTGGTACGGTAACGGAATTTTTTAAATATCAGTCCATAATGGCCTGATGGCTCCACCGCGTTATGACATTCGGCCGGATGCGGACGCGCAGTTTCTGCGGCTGACGCTGTCAGGCGACTGGGATGCCGCCACGTCCGAACGCTTCGCGACCGACGTCGCCGAACGGCTGCGCATGATGCTGGCCGATGGCGTCCGGCATGGCGAGCTGCGCACGCTGATCGACATGCGCGAGAAGATGGTGCTCCCGCAGCAGGCGGCGGCGCATTTCACCCGCCTGATCCGTCCCGGCGGCCCGTCGAAGCGGATCGCCCTGCTCGCCTCCGGTGCGCTCCACCGGTTGCAGGTGAAGCGGTTCATCGACGATCGCTGCCGCCTGTTCGAACATGAGACGGATGCCATGGCGTGGCTGCTGGCGGATCCATGGCGAGACGCCGCCCCCGCCGATGATTGACCACCGGATGCTGGACGTGGTCGAATCCCGCCGCCAGCTTCGCCTATTCGCCTCGTGAGGTACAGCCCGTGACCACCACGCCTTCGCGCATCGCCGGTTTCGCGCCGAACCCCGGCGCAACCCTGGCCTTCGCCCTGACATCCGCGCTGCTGGTGGTGCTCGCCCACGCCATCGCCTATCTCGCGCATGAATATGCGCACAGCATCGTCGCCTGGGCGCTGGGCTGGATGGCCGACCCCTTCGCGCTCGATTATGGCCCGGCGACGCTCAACAACATCCTGTTCCTTGGCGATGTCGGCGACAACGTGCCCTATGACGCGATCTTCGCGCAGGGGCGCGGCCTGCAGGCGGCGGTCATCGCGCTGGCCGGCATGACGATCGGCAACGTCGCAGCCTATGTCCTGCTCGCCCGCCTCGCCACCCGGCCGTGGATCGCCGGCCATCCGATGCGGCTGTCGATCGTCTTCTGGCTCGCGCTGATGTCGGCGGGCAACGTGTGGAGCTACGTGCCGGTGCGCGCCCTCGCCACTCATGCCGACATCGCCCTGGCGGCGAAGGGCTTCGGCGTGGCGCCGTGGCTGCAATTGCCCTTCCTGCTGGTCCCGTCGCTGGGCGTCATCCTGCATTTCTTCGGTCGGATGTGCGGTCCGGTCATTGCCGGCATTGCCCGCGCCACGCCCGGTAGGGCCGTCGTGCTGATCGCGCTGACCGGCTATTGGTTCTTCGTCTTCTTCGTCGGCGATGCCGCGGGCGGCAGCTACGGCATGCCGGCGGAACTGATCGCCATCACCTCCAAATATCTGCTGTTCCCGCTGTCGACGGCGTGGCTCTGGCACCGCTATGCCACCTGCCTCGCTGCCCCGCATACCAGTCGATAGCGCTCGACAGCGCCCCATTCGTCCCATAGTCTTTCGTCTGACATATCGGGAGGGATTCGGTGGACCGGCGATCGTTTCTGTACGGCGCGACCGCCACCGGCGCCGCGACGCTGATCGACCGGGCGGCCCGGTCCCGCACCGGCCCTGCCGCCGCGTCGGGCCCGTTCCAGCCCGAGTGGTCGTCGTTGGTCGCCGGCTATCGGGCGCCGGACTGGTTCCGCGACGCCAAGTTCGGCATCTGGGCGCATTGGTCGGCGCAATGCGTGCCCGAGGCGGGCGACTGGTATGCGCGCGAGATGTATCTGCAGGGCACGCGTGCCTACCGCCACCATCTCGACCATTACGGCCACCCCTCGCAGGTCGGCTTCATGCAGATGTATCCGCGCTGGACGGCGGCGCGATGGCACCCGGAACGGCTGCTAGACCTCTATCAGCGCGCCGGCGCGCGCTATTTCATGGCGCTGGCCAACCACCACGACAATTTCGACAGCTATGCCTCGACCCATCATGCGTGGAACAGCACCCGCATCGGTCCGAAGCGCGACATCATCGGCGAATGGAGCCGGCTGGCGCGGGCGCGCGGCCTGCGCTTCGCCGTCTCCAACCATTCCGCCCATGCCTGGCACTGGCTGCAGCCGGCCTATGGCTACGATCCCGAAGGGCCGCGCGCCGGCCAGCGTTACGACGCCGCCGTCCTGACCCGGGCGCAGGGGCGCGGCCAATGGTGGCAGGGGCTCGACCCGCAACAGCTCTACACCGGCCCCACCATGCCGATGCCGGACGGCCTGCGCTCGATCGCCGCCGCCAACGCCTGGCACGAGAAGAACGACCGCCTCTGGATCGAAACGCCGCCCGCGGCCAATCCCGGCTTCACCCGCAACTGGTCGCTGCGCTGCCGCGAGCTGATCGACGTCTACCGGCCGGACATGATCTATTTCGACAATTTCGCGCTGCCGCTCGGTCAGGTGGGGCTGGATGTCACCGCCCATTTCTACAACCAGTCGATGCGCTGGCACGGCGGCCGCAACGAGGCGGTGGTCACCGCCAAGGGCACGCCGGCCGACCGGCGCGCCGGCATCGTCGACGATGTCGAGCGCGGCGTCCATGACGACATCCAGCCCTATCCGTTCCAGACCGACACCTGCCTCGGCAACTGGCATTACGACCGCGATCTTTACGAACGCGACGGCTACAAGACGCCGGCCAAGGTGATCCACACCTTGTGCGACGTGATGGCGAAAAACGGCAATCTGATGCTGTCGGTGCCGATGCGTGGCGACGGTACGATCGACGAGAAGGAGGAGGCGATCGTCGAGGCGATCGCGGCGTGGATGGGCCGATACGGCAGTGCCATCTACGGCACCCGCCCCTGGCATCGGTCCGGCGACGGCCCGACCCGCCCGGCCGGCGGCGACTTCAACGAAGGCGGCCGCGACAGCCCCTTCACCGCGCGCGACATCCGCTATGCGCGCAAGGGCAGCGCCGTCCACGCCTTTGCGCTCGGCTGGCCGGACGACGGCATCGTCCGCCTGCCCGCGCTGGCGGCGCAGGGCGAGGTACGGCGGGTCACCGTGCCGGGCTCGACGGTGCCGCTGCCCTTCCGCCGCACGTCCGAGGCGGTCGAGGTCGATGTGCCCGGCGCGCTGCGCAATCCAATCGGCATTGCCCTGATCGTTGAGGGCGATGGCCTGACGCGCGGCTGATCACCCCGTCGGCCGCTGAACGTGCCAGAATCTTCACCGGCTTGACGCAATTCCTACTAGCTGCGTAGATAATCGTGTTGGCGGGAGACAACGCGATGCGGTGGCTGGTGATCGGATTGGCCTGCGTCCTGTTGGCAGGCTGCAGCAAGGCACCCGACGGCCCCGGCGAGGTGACGGCGCGCGCCGGCACGCTCGCCTTCGCCTATCAATTCACCTTCCGCTTGCCGTCCGCGCGCATCGCCGATGCGCAGGAGGCGGCAGCCCAGGCATGCGAACGGCTCGGCGTGGGCTGCCGGATCACCGGCATGACCTATCGCGTCGACGACGCCGCCCGGGTTTCCGCCAGCCTCGACCTCCGCGTCGCGTCTTCTGGCGCCCGCGCCTTCGGGCGCCGCAGCGTCCAACAGGTCGAGCAAGCGGGCGGCGTCCTGGCGCAGGCGGAGATCAGCGGCACCGATCCCACCGATGCGAAGGCTCAGGCGGCCGATGCGGCCGACAGGAACGACGCCGAGACGCAGCCCGCCGGACGGACACCGGCCGCGTCCGTCGTGCCGGCGAACGTCGCCACCACGCCGATCCGCTTCACCTATGTCGCGGGCGCCGGCGTCGGGCTGCGCGCGCGCCTCGGCGAGGCCGCGGCGGCCGGCTATGCCTCGCTGAACTGGACGCTGGGCAACGCGCTGACGCTGCTGGCCTACGGCATTCCGCCGTTCGTGCTGCTGTTCCTGGTCGCTTTGTTCTGGCACCGCGTCGGCCGCCCGCTCCATCGCCGGCTCTTCCCGCCGCCGCCGGCCGGATGACGCCGTCGCTGCCCGACCCGCCGTCGGTCCGCGGCGATGCGGCAGGCTCATTTGGGCGGGCCGCACCGGTTCGCTCAGCCGCTGTCCTACAACGCCGTCGCCCGCTACGCTCGCATCGCCCCGCTCTTTGATTCGTCCAGACCATCTGCCGCGTGCCCCCATGCACGGGTGGGACCTTTGCGACCTTTCGAGGTTGGCGGCCCAGCGAACTGCGGGCATCGCGCGCCCCTTTGGGTGAGACTTTTGAGACTTTCCGCGCCGAGCGGGAAGATTGCACCCCCGCCCCCCTTCCCCTATAGGCGCCTCGATCCTGCCCCGGCCACGTCAAGGGCGTCGCCGGGGCGCACCGTTTCCAGGGGACTGCGCACATGGCTCGCCGCCGCCAGATCTACGAGGGCAAGGCCAAGATCCTCTACGAGGGCCCGGAGCCGGGCACCCTGATCCAATATTTCAAGGACGACGCCACCGCGTTCAACGCCCAGAAGAAGGGCACGATCAACGGCAAGGGCGTGCTCAACAACCGGATCAGCGAGCATGTCTTCACCCTGCTCGACGCGATCGGCGTACCGACGCATTTCATCCGCCGCCTCAACATGCGCGAACAGCTGATCCGCCAGGTCGAGATCGTGCCGATCGAGGTCGTCGTGCGCAACGTCGCCGCCGGCTCGCTGTCGAAGCGCCTCGGGATCGAGGAAGGCACCAAGCTGCCGCGCACGATCATCGAATATTATTACAAGGACGACGCGCTCGGCGATCCGATGATCACCGACGAGCATATCGCGGCCTTCGGCTGGGCAAGCCAGGAGGAGATGCACGACATCGCCGACCTCGCGATCCGCGTGAACGACTTTCTCACCGGCCTGTTCGCCGGCATCGGCATCCGCCTGGTCGACTTCAAACTTGAATTCGGCCGGATCTGGGACAATGACTATGGCCGGATCATCCTGGCGGACGAGATCAGCCCCGACGGCTGCCGCCTGTGGGACATGACCAGCGGCGAGAAGCTCGACAAGGATCGTTTCCGCCGCGACCTGGGCGGCGAGGCGGAGGCCTATCAGGAGGTCGCCCGCCGGCTCGGCCTGATGCCCGAGGGCGAGGACAATGCGGTGCTCGACCTCGACAGCCATCGCAAGCGGCGTGGCAAGTAAGGCAGGGAGAAGTCACCGATGAAGCTGCGTATCTTCGTGACGCTCAAGCCCGGCGTGCTCGACCCCCAAGGCCGTGCGATCCACCACGCACTGGGCAGCCTCGGCTTCCAGGGCGTCGAGGACGTCCGCGCCGGCAAGATGTTCGAGCTGGAGGTCGCCGACTCGACCGACGATGCGGCGATCGACGGCATGTGCCGCCAATTGCTCGCCAATACCGTGATCGAAAACTACCGGGTGGAGCGCGTTTGAGATGAAGACCGCCGTCATCGTCTTTCCGGGATCGAACTGCGACCGCGACCTCGCCGTCGCGCTGGAGGCGGTGACCGGCGTCAAGCCGGCGATGGTCTGGCATGCCGAAACCGAACTGCCGGACGGCATTGGCTTCGTCGCGGTGCCCGGCGGCTTCTCCTACGGCGACTATCTCCGTTCCGGCGCGATCGCCGCCCGCTCGCCGATCATGTGCGCGGTGGTCGAACAGGCGGGCCGCGGCCTGCCCGTGTTCGGCGTGTGCAATGGCTTCCAGGTGCTGACCGAGGCGGGGCTGCTCCCCGGCGCGCTGATGCGCAACGCCGGCCTCAACTTCGTCTGCCGCGACGTCGCGCTGACCGTCGAGAATGCGCAGACCGCCTTCACCAGCCGCTATGACGCGGGCGAGACGCTCTCGGTGCCGGTCGCGCACCACGACGGCAATTACTTCGCCGATGCCGATACGCTCGACCGGCTCGAGGGCGAAGGCCGCATCGCCTTCCGCTACGGCGAGGCGGTCAATGGCTCGGCGCGCAACATCGCCGGCATCGTCAACGCCGCCGGCAACGTGCTCGGCATGATGCCGCACCCGGAACGCCGGATCGAGACGGCGCACGGCGGCACCGATGGCCGTCGTCTGTTCGAGGGTGTGCTGGAGACGGTCGGCGCCTGACCGCGCTGGCTAGAGCCGGGTCCGGAACGGCGAGAAGTCGGTGGCCCGATCGAACACGTCGACGCCCTCCGCGCGCTTGAGCCAGCCGACCACCGCATAGGTGACCGGCGTCAGCAGCACCTCCCAGCAGACCTTCAGCGCCCATTGCGTGAACAGTACGGTGACGACCAGCGCGGGCGTCCACCCGGTCGCACCCAGGAAGGCGAGCGGGTAGAAGATCAGGCTGTCGACGCCCTCGCCGACGACCGTCGATCCGATGGTGCGCATCCACAGATGCCGCCCCTCGCTCCACACCTTCATCCGCGCCATGACGTAGGAGTTGACGAACTCCCCCGCCCAAAAGGCGCACACGCTGGCCAGCACGATGCGCGGCACTTGGCCGAAGATCGTCTCATAGGCGGCCTGGTTGGTCCAGCTCGGCGCCGGCGGCAACGCCACCACCACCCAGCTCATGAACGCCATGAACACCACCGCCGCGAACCCCGCCCAGATCACCCGCCGCGCACGGGCATAGCCATAGACCTCGGTCAGCACGTCGCCGATCACATAGCTGATCGGAAAGAACAGGATGCCCGCGCCGAACGGCCAGTCGCCGATCCCCGGCAGATGGATTACGGCGACCTTGCCCGCACCGATGACGTTGGACAGCAGCAGCAGCGCGACGAACGCCGCCATGACGAAATCGTAATAGCGGAACGCCGCCCCTTGCATGGCGGCGGCATCGACGGGGCGTTCGGCTGGCTCGGTCATCGGCCTGGCATCATATCCCGGTTCCGCTGCCGCACAATCCGCGCTAGTCCCCCCTCTGGTGCGCGCCCGTAGCTCAGTTGGATAGAGCACGAGCCTTCTAAGCTTGGGGCCGCTGGTTCGAATCCAGCCGGGCGCGCCAATGTCCCTTCGCTGGTCGCCACGCATCTTCAGCATCGTTCGATCGTTGATCGCCGCACAGCGAAGGAAGGAAGGCGCCATGACGACCCGATGGGGAATGGCACTCTTCGCGGCGCTCGCGGTGAGCGGATGCGGTAGCGACGATAGCGGCGGTGCGATCGGTTCGACACCATCGCCGACCCCCAGCGTCTCGCCGACGCCGAGTCCCTCGCCCTCCGCCACCACGCCGGCAATCGCGGTTACGGCGGTCGACCAGCGCGTCGTCGCCAGCCTCGACAATCCCTGGGCGATCGCGGTCTTGCCCGACGGGCGCATGCTGGTCACCGAGAAGCCGGGGCGGCTGCAACTGGTGACCACCGGCGGCGCAAAGACCGCCATCGCCGGTGTGCCCAATGTCTTCTATTCTGGGCAACTCGGGCTGCAGGACGTCGATCTCGACCCAGGCTATGCCAGCAACGGGCGCGTGTGGCTGAGCTATGCAGAGCCCGCGACCGGCGGTCAGCGACTGGCCGTAGCACGCGGTACGCTCAACCTGACGGCAAACCGCCTCGATGACCTGACGATAGTGTGGCGCGCGACGCCGACGACCACCGGCGGGCAGCTCGGCGCGCGCCTCGCCTTTTCGCCCGACGGCCGCTATCTCTTCGTTACCAGCGGCGAACGCCAACAGGGTACGCCGGCACAGGATTTGTCCGGCACTTTGGGCAAGATCGTCCGGCTGAACCTGGACGGCAGCGCGGCGGCCGGCAATCCCTACGCAGCAACCGCCAACGCCCGGCCGGAGATCTGGACGCTCGGCCACCGCAATCCCTACGGCCTGGTCTTCGCCAGCGACGGCCGGCTGTTCGAAAGCGAGATGGGTCCGGCGGGCGGCGACGAGTTCAACATGATCGAGCCGGGCCGCAATTATGGCTGGCCGCGCGTCTCGGAGGGCGACAATTACGACGGCACGCCGATACCGCGCCACAGCACCAATACGGCCTATACACCGCCGCTGGTCAGTTGGACGCCGGTGATCGCGCCGGGCGGCATGATCCAGTATCGCGGCAGTGCGTTCGGGGGCTGGACGGGAGATTTCCTGCTGGCTGGCCTGGTGCAGCAGGGCATCGTGCGTGTTCGGGTCAGCGGCAACACCGCCACCGAAGTCGCCCGGATCGGGTTGGGCGACCGGATCCGCGACGTGGCGGAAGGACCGAACGGCACCTTATGGGTGCTACGCGACGGCAGCGGCGGGGCGCTGATCCAGCTCACCCCGCGTTGAGGACGCGATCAGGCAGCGAGGCGAACCGGCGTGGCGGCGCGGTCGTTAGCCGTCACGGGACGCGGCGCCGTGATGGCAGGCGTCTGGGTGGCAAGGCGACGGTATTCGAAGAACAGGGCGATCAAGCTGAACATGGGGAGGTCTTTCATGCTTTGCCGCAATGCAGCATGATCTCCATGTGGCGAGGTACGGCGGTTGCGGCAAATGCAAGTCGGTTCTTCAACATTGCAGGGCACACAATCGTCCATGGCATCGGCAGGAGATGGCACCCGATGCCGGCGCCCCTGCTGCCGACCCGCCCTATCGGAAATGCATGTCGCAACCATGCAAGGCAAGGCTCACGCTGGCCAAATTGGCGCGGCATTCTCCAGTGCCGCACCCTCGCGAACCGAGAAGGCAGCACTCATGGTCAGTGCCGTGTCCTGCCCTCGCAGCCATCGCTCCGACATTCGAATCAACCTAAAAACCGCGCGGTCAGACCTCCAATCGACCGTTCGTCATGGCCATCATTCCCATTCGATCGTGCCAGGCGGCTTGGAGGTATAGTCGTAGACCACCCGGTTGACGCCCTTCACCTCGTTGACGATGCGAGTCGCGACTCGGGGCAGGAAGTCTCCGGGGAAGTCGAATACCTCTGCCGTCATGCCATCGGTGGACGTGACGGCGCGCAGGGCCAGCACCGAATCATAGGTGCGGCCGTCGCCCATCACCCCCACGGTGCGCACCGGCAGCAGCACCGCGAAGGCCTGCCAGATCGCATCGTACAGGCCGGCGTTGCGGATCTCCTCGAGGTAGATGGCATCCGCCTTGCGGAGGATGTCGCAGCGCTCGCGGGTTACCTCGCCGGGAATGCGGATGGCGAGGCCGGGTCCGGGGAAGGGATGGCGACCGACGAAGATCTCCGGCAGGCCCAGCTCGCGACCGAGGACGCGGACTTCGTCCTTGAACAGCTCGCGCAGCGGCTCGACGAGCTTCATGTTCATCCGCTCGGGCAGGCCGCCGACATTGTGATGGCTCTTGATCGTCACCGACGGGCCGCCGGTGAAGCTGACGCTCTCGATCACGTCGGGATAGAGCGTGCCTTGGGCGAGGAACTCTGCCCCGCCAATCTTCTTCGCCTCCGCCTCGAACACGTCGATGAAGGTCTTGCCGATGAACTTGCGCTTCGCCTCCGGGTCGGTGACGCCGGCGAGGCCGTCCATGAACAGGTCCTGCGCCTCGACGTGGACGAGCGGGATATTGTAGTGGCCGCGGAACAGGCCGACGACCTGCTCGGCCTCGCCCGCGCGCAGGATGCCGCCGTCGACAAAGACGCAGGTCAGCTGGTCGCCGATCGCCTCGTGGATCAGCAGCGCCGCGACCGCCGAGTCGACCCCGCCGGACAGGCCGCAGATCACCTTGCCGCTGCCGACCTGGGCGCGGATGTCAGCGATCTTCGCCTCGCGGAATTCCGCCATCGTCCAGTCGCCCGCCAGTCCGCAAACGTGACGCGCGAAATTGGCGATCAGCTTGCCGCCGTCCGGCGTGTGGACGACTTCCGGATGGAATTGCACGCCATAGAAGCGGCGCGCCTCGTCAGCGACGATCGCATAGGGTGCGCCTTCGGAGGTCGCGACGGGGACGAAACCGGGAGCGAGCGAGTCGACCTTGTCGCCGTGGCTCATCCACACCTGATGGCGCTCGCCGCTCGCCCAGAGCCCGTCGAACAGCGCGCATTCCGACTTGATGTCGACGAACGCCTTGCCGAATTCGCCGCCGTCGCCCGAGACGACGACATTGCCGCCGAGCTGCGCGCTCATCAACTGCTGTCCGTAGCAGATGCCGAGGATCGGCACCCCCGCCTCGAAGAAGCGCTGCGGCGCGCGCGGGCTGTTCTCCGCGGTGACGGAGGCAGGGCCGCCGGACAGGATGATCCCGGCCGGCTTGATCCGGTCGAACGCCTCCTCCGCCGACTGGAAAGGTGCGATCTCCGAATAGACGCCCGCCTCACGCACTCGCCGCGCGATGAGCTGGGTGACCTGACTGCCGAAGTCGATGATGAGGATGCTGTCGCTGTGCTGCATGGCGCCGGCCTTAGCGGTGCAGCCAGACGAGGCCAAGCCCGACCGGAAGGTCTCCACCGCCTGCCCTCACTCCATGCCCGGCGGAAGTTTCAACACCAACGGCACCGTCGCTGGTGGGCTAGCGTCGACTTGTGCCGGCCGGGAAGGATCCAACGCAACGATGCTCGCATCGGTCCGGCCGAGATTGCGGAACCGGTCGCCGTGGCGATGCAGATCATCGGGCCCCAATCGGGGCGCGCCGGACGGACGAACGCCGAGGATCGTCGCGCCACCGGCATAAGCGGCGATCGCTTGGTCGCGCCGCCGCGCCTGTTCCCGGTTGAACTTCAGCCATTCCGCGGTGGGCGTCGATACGGCGGTGCGTTGCGGCTGATAGCGTTCGGTACAGCCCGAGACCGCCCGCGCAATCAGACCCAATACCAGTGTATGTCGCATCGTCCCCCCGGATCGGGCGATCGGCTCGATCACCGGGAGGAGCCCTATCAGTCCATAGTTGACCTGATGCTGAACGCACGAAGGGCGCGCCGTTGCCGACGCGCCCCTGTATTGCCGGAACCGGCGACGATACCGATCAGGCGGCTTCGTCGAACTCCTCGTCGGTCATCACCGGGCCCGAATCCTGGCCCTTGGCCGACACGTCGCGGTCGACGAACTCGATGATCGCCATCGGCGAGGCGTCCGAGGCGCGGATGCCGGCCTTGATGATGCGGGTGTAACCGCCGTTGCGGTCGGCGTAGCGCGACGCCAGGACGTCGAACAGCTTCACCAGCTGCGCATTGTCGAGCAGGCGCGCATGGGCGAGACGACGGTTGGACAGGCCACCCTTCTTCGCCAGCGTGATCAGCTTCTCGACGTAGGGACGCAGTTCCTTCGCCTTGGCGACAGTGGTGGTGATATGCTCGTGCTTGATGAGCGCGGCCGACATGTTGCGGAACAGGGCCAGACGATGGGCCGAGGTACGCTGCAGCTTACGGCCGCCGACGCGATGACGCATGATTCACTTCCTTCGTTCGTTAAGGGGCCGTGTCACGGAACCCCAGAGCTGGCGGTTTACGACCCGGGGACCGCCGTTCACCCCGTCTGAAAAGTCTCAAAGGTCGCACGCATCGCATGCTTCCCTGGCCGCCGGGTGGCGGTGCGGCGGAGCCGCACCGAGCACGTCGATCGGGATCGGGTCGCGACTGCGTCGCTTCCCGATCCGTCGGCCGGGCTGACGCCGTCTCGGAGATAGCTTTCGCTATCTCCGCGCGGCTCAGCCCATGATCTCCTGCTCGAGCTTCTTGGCCATTTCCTCGATGTTCTCGGGCGGCCAGCCCGGGATTTCCATGCCGAGGCGCAGGCCCATGGACGAGAGCACTTCCTTGATCTCGTTCAGCGACTTGCGACCGAAGTTCGGGGTCCGCAGCATCTCGGCCTCGGTCTTGCCGACCAGATCGCCGATATAGATGATGTTGTCGTTCTTCAGGCAGTTCGCCGAACGCACCGACAGTTCCAGCTCGTCGACCTTCTTGAGCAGGTAACGGTTGATCTGCTGCGTGTCGCCCGCGACCTCGCCACCGGTAGCCGGCACAGCGGCCTGGCCGATCGGCGCCGACGAACGGGTGATCGCCGAATCGTCGAAGTGAACGAACAGCGCCAGCTGGTCCTGCAGGATACGCGCGGCATAGGCCACCGCATCGTCCGGGGTCACCGTGCCGTCGGTCTCGATGGTCAGCGTCAGCTTGTCATAGTCGAGGTCCTGACCGACGCGGGTCGGGTCGACCTTGTACGACACCTGGCGCACCGGCGAGTAGAGCGCGTCGACCGGGATCAGGCCGATCGGCGCGTCGGCCGGACGGTTGGCGGTCGCCGGGACATAGCCCTTACCGATGTCGGCGGTCAGTTCCATGTTGAACGTCGCGCCTTCGTCGAGGTGGCAGATGACCAACTCGGGATTCATCACCTCGATGTCGCCCGACACTGCGATGTCGCCGGCCTTGACCTCGGCCGGACCGGTCGCCGACAGCTGCAGACGCTTCGGGCCTTCGCCCTGCATCTTCAGCGCGATCTGCTTGACGTTGAGGACGATGTCCGTGACGTCCTCGCGCACGCCGGCCAGGCTGCTGAACTCGTGCAGCACGTTCTCGATCTTGATCGAGGTCACCGCCGCACCTTGCAGCGACGACAGCAGCACACGACGCAGCGCGTTACCGAGCGTCAGGCCGAAGCCACGCTCCAGCGGCTCGGCGATGAAGGTCGCCTTGCGCTTGCCATCGCCGCCCTTCTTCTCAAGGCCGTTGGGCTTCTTCAGTTCCTGCCAGTTCTTTGCGTTGACAGACACGTGTGTCCCCTAATTTGGGGCCGGAACGGGGGCGGTTCCAGCCGGGAAAGAGACGCGCCGACTCGTCAGCCGGCGCGTGGAGCGCCTGATTAGACGCGGCGACGCTTCGACGGGCGCACGCCATTGTGCGGGATCGACGTCACGTCGCGGATCGAGGTGATCTGGAAACCGACCGCCTGCAGCGCGCGCAGCGCCGACTCGCGGCCCGAACCCGGGCCCTTGACCTCGACTTCGAGGGTGCGGACGCCGTGTTCGGCGGCCTTCTTGCCGGCGTCCTCGGCGGCGACCTGCGCTGCATAAGGAGTCGACTTACGGCTGCCCTTGAAGCCCATCATGCCGGCGGACGACCACGAGATGGCATTGCCCTGCGCGTCGGTGATGGTGATCATGGTGTTGTTGAAGCTGGCGTTCACGTGCGCGACGCCGGCGGTGATGTTCTTGCGCTCGCGACGGCGAATGCGCTGCGGTTCACGTGCCATTGTTGGTAATCCTGACCTGAATCTCTGATGCGGAAGCCGCGGCGGCTGTCAGCCTCCAGCCTGCCTCCGGCGGAGAAGTAAGCGCCCCGCGCTTACTTCTTCTTGCCCGCGATCGGCTTCGCCTTGCCCTTGCGGGTGCGCGCGTTGGTGTGCGTGCGCTGGCCGCGGACCGGCAGGCCCTTACGGTGACGCAGGCCGCGGTAGCAGGCCAGGTCCATCAGGCGCTTGATGTTCATCGCGGTCTCGCGACGAAGGTCACCCTCGACCGTGTGGTCGGCGTCGATCGTCTCACGGATCTGCAGCACTTCCTGATCGCTCAGGTCCTGCACGCGACGCTCCGCGGCGATGTTCAGCTTGCCGGTGATTTCCTTCGCCTTAGCCGGGCCGATGCCGTGGATATAGGTCAGCGCGATCACCACGCGCTTGTTGGTCGGGAGATTGACACCCGCGATACGTGCCATGAAACGTTTCTCCTTGCTCCACAGGGGCCGGCATGGCCGCACGGCCCCCATCTCGTCGCATTACATCCGAACCGCCACCGACCCTGATACGCACGCGCGCGGCGCGCGCCAGACAGCGCCGCCGGGACCGGTGTTTCGGAAGGACAGGCAGGTAGGCGCGCGCAAACGTCGTGTCAAGCGATCGGTTCCGCTGCGCGCAGCTTCGTAAGCGCCTGCCACCAGCGACGTAACGCGACCGCAGTCCATAAGAGTTCCACCGCGCCGAACGGCCAAGCGCCTTGCAGGAAGCCGTAGCAGGAACTGAGCAAGCATCCGAAGGCGAAGCCCAGCGTCCACCAAGGCGAACGCGCCTCCATCAGATAACAGAGCAGCATGAAGAGAATGGCGAACAGGCCGAAGAGCGACAGCGGATCCATGACGCCCGACGTGGCGCCCCTAGCCCGCGACGGCAAGGACCGCAGCCGCCGATGATGCCGGGACGGGCCCCATTCTGCCGCATTAACCATTCTTTAGGCGGGTGACGGCAGAACACGCTCGTTCATTGCATGAGAAGCCGCATGTCCGACTCGCTTGTCGCCAGCCGTCGTATTGCCACCAAGATGCAGTCGCCGCTGCCGGCGCAGACCGGTCCGTGGCGCGCACCCGATTTGGTCGAACTGATCGCGCGGATCGATGCCGCGCTGGAAACCCGTCGCGCCGCCTGAGCGCTGCGCCCAAGGCCGTCCGGTATTATGGGCGCAAGACCGCGCCGCCACGCCCTAAGTCGCCTACAGGCAGCGCGAATGTCACGTTGCACTGACGCTGTTACGCAACGCGCGTGGCGTGAATCGGAATGCGCAGCCGCCCGCCGCTCAGCGGCGCCGACGGTCGCGCCCGATCATTGCAGGACGATCGTGCCGGGTGCGGTCAACGCCATCAGCAGCAGCATCGCCGACAGGCCGGCCGACAGGCCGCACAGCACATAGCCGATATATTCGAGCATCGGGGGATTGGCCCGTTGCAGCCGGCGGTTGCGCGACGCCCCCTGCAACACGAAACTGGTCAGCATCCCATAAGTGAAAACGATCGCGCCGAGCATAATGCCCCTTCTTCCCGCTAACGGTCCAAAGCCCCCGCGGCCCCCCGGCCGCACTGTCGCCAAAAGCCTAATCGCGGCGCCCTGACAAACGGTTAACTGCCAATCGCCCGGAAAGCGCGACCAAATCCGGCGACGCCGGGTCAGCGTGGCAGCACGATGCGTGCGATCAGCCCTGGGGCATTGTCGGCGAGCTCGAACCGGCCGTTGTGCAATCGCGCCACCGCCTCGATCAGCGCCATGCCCAATCCGGCGCCCGGAGTCGTCCGCGCCGCATCCAGCCGCCCGAACCGCTTCAGCGCCTGGGCGCGATCCTGCTCGGCGATGCCATTGCCGCGATCCTCGACCTGGATGACGATCTGCGTCGCATCGCCGCTCAGGCGCAGCACCAATTGCCGTCCCGCGGCCGCATGCTTCAAGGCATTGTCGATCAGATTGGTGATCGCCTGGCTGAGCAATTCGCGGTGCAACGGCATCGCCGGCGGCTCGGCGTCGATCGTCACGGTGAACGCCCAGCCGGCCTCCTCGGCGACCGGGCCGTACAGGTCGGCGATCTCCTCGATCAGCTCGAGCGGCTCGACCAGGGTGAAGCGATCACGCGACACCGATTCGGACCGGCTGATCTCGATGACCATGGTCAGCATCCGCATCACCAGATCGGTCTCGACCAGCAAGCCGCCGAGCGCCGCCTCGCGTTGCGCCGGATCGGCGATCAACACCGCCTGTTCCGTCTTGGTGCGCAATCGGGCGAGCGGCGACCGCAAATCGTGTGCCATGCTGTCGGTGACGACGCGCAGCTCGACCATGACGCGCTCCAGCTTCTGAAGCATGCGGTTGAGCTGTTCGGCCAGCCGGTCGAAACCATCGCCATGGCCGCCGCCCACCGGCACGCGGCGCGACAGGTCGCCCTCCCCCGCTGCCTCGATCACCGCCGCGATCCGGCCGAGCCGCCTGCCGACATATTGCGCCAGGACGAGACCCGCACCGATGCCGAGCAGCAGCGACAGCAGGATGGCGACCGCCAGCGCCCGCTCGATCGCATGCTGCTCCGCCTGCACGAGATCGAGGCTGCGTCCGACGATCAGCCAGTCATCACCGATCCGGTGCAGCGCATAGCCGACGTCGCTGGTCGCGTCCGAACCGTCGAGATCGGCGACCCGGAAGGTGGCGGCCGTCAGGGGAACGGGAAGCCGGGCCGGGCCGTAACCGAACACGCGCCGCGAGCGGGCGTCGAAGACCGCGAGCAGCAGCGAGGTGTCGCCGGGGGCGCGACCGTCGCCGATCGCCTCGCGCACCGCGTCCATGCCGCCGGTGCGGTAGAGCGCGCGCATCGCATCGGACTTCTCGATCGTCTCGCGGCGCACCGTGCCGATCGCGGCATCGTGCGTTTGCTTCCAGACGAAGCCGACGAGGACGAGATTGGAGACAACCGCCAGCGCGATCGACAGCAGGGCGATGCGCGCGGTGACCGACAGGCGCATGCCATGGCCAAGGGTCATGGCCGAAACCCGCGCGACGTCGGCGCCGGGCCCGTCATGCAACCGACCGGCGCGCAGCGACGATCATCCGGCCGGACGATCAGTCCGCCGCCAGCCGGTAGCCAGCACCGCGCACGGTATGGAGGATCGGCGAACCGAAGCCGTCCTCCAGCTTGCGACGCAGCCGGCCGATATGCACGTCGACGACGTTGGAGCCGGGATCGAAATGGTAGTTCCAGATCTTCTCCAGCATCATCGTCCGCGTCACCACCTGTCCGGCGTGGCGAGCGAGGAATTCGAGCAGGTTGAATTCGCGCGCGCCGAGCGGGATCGTGCGGCCCGCCCGTGTGACATGCCGGGCGAGCAGGTCGATCTCGAGGTCGCCGACCGCCAGCCGCGTGCGCGTCGGTTCGGCTGCGGCGCGATCGGTGCGGCGGACCAGCGCTTCGATCCGCGCCGACAGTTCGGCGAAGGAGAAGGGCTTGCAGAGATAGTCGTCCGCGCCGGCCTTGAGCCCATCGACCCGGTCGTCGACGGCGGCGAGCGCGGACAGAACCAGCACCGGCGTCGCGATGCCGGCGGCGCGGATCGCGCTCACCATCGACAGTCCGTCGATGCCCGGCAGCATGCGGTCGGCGATGACCAGGTCGAAGATGCCTTCGCTCGCCAGGAACAGCCCGTCGCGGCCATCGTGCGCCGTCTCGACGGTATAGCCGGCTTCCGACAGTCCCTTGGCCAGATAAGCGGAGGTCGAGCTGTCATCTTCGACGATCAGGATCTTCCGGGTCACGCGTCCTTCCCCTCGTGCCGCAACCTATGACGGGAAAGGCCGGCGGAAAGCAACTCTCCGCCGGCCCCCCACGGCACCCCCGGGAGTGTCGGGCACCGATCCTGTCGAAACTGCGTCGGCCGGAACGGCCTAGTTGCGACCTCTAGTCGGAACTGCCTGCCATCGCGATGAAATCAATATGAAAAAGGTGTCATGTTCGCGTCACAGCCGGGCCGCGACCGGCCCCGCCGGCGCGTGCCGGAAGCGGTCGCGGGCTCAGCCGCGACCGTCGAGGATCGTGTCGATCGCCTGCGCGACATGGTCGATGTCGGCCATGCCGTTGACGCGATGGACCAACCCGCGGCTTTCGTAGATCGGCAGGATCGGCGCGGTCTTGGCGCGATATTCGGCCATGCGCGTGCGCACGGTTTCGGCATTGTCGTCCGGCCGGCGCTTGAATTCGGTCGATCCGCAGACGTCGCAGACGCCCGCCACCTTGGGCAGCTTGAACCGGTCGTGATAGCCGGTGCCGCACACCGCGCAGGTGTAGCGCCCCTCGACGCGTTCGATCAGGGCCGCCTCGTCGACCTCCAGTTCGATGACGAAGTCGAGCGTCTGGTCGCGCTCGTCGAGGAGGCCGTCGAGCGACGCCGCCTGCGCCGCGGTCCGCGGATAGCCGTCGAAGATCGCGCCGCCACCGATGCCCTGATCGAGCCGCTCGCCGATCAGTGCGGAGACGATCGCGTCGGAGACGAGCTGACCGGCGTCCATCACCGCCTTCGCCTGCTGGCCGACCGGCGAGCCCGCCTTGACCGCGGCGCGCAGCATGTCGCCGGTCGACAGCTGCACCATGCCGCGGGTCGTCATCAGCCGCTGCGCCTGGGTGCCCTTGCCCGCCCCCGGCGGCCCGAGAAGGATGATGTTCACGCGTTGATCCCCTTTTCCGTCGATGACCCGCTCAGCGCAGGCGTCCGCCCTTCAGCTTCGCCTTCTTGATCAGGTCGCCATATTGGTGGGCGAGCAGGTGGCTCTGGATCTGCGTCACCGTGTCCATCGTCACGTTGACGACGATGAGCAGGCTGGTGCCGCCGAGATAGAAGGGAATCGACAAGGCCGAAACGAGATATTCGGGGAGGAGGCAGATGATGACCAGATAGGCGGCACCGATCACGGTGATGCGCGTCAGGACATAATCGAAATAGGTCTCGGTGTTCTTGCCCGGCCGGATGCCGGGGATGAAGCCGCCGTAGCGCTTCAGATTGTCCGCAGTCTCTTCCGGATTGAAGACGACGGCGGTGTAGAAGAACGAGAAGAAGATGATGCCCGCGGCGTAGAGCGCCATGTACACCGGGCTGCCGTGCTGCAGATACTGGTTGAGGGTGATGATGAAGTCACCCCATTTGCTCTCGCCCGCGACGTGCTGGCCGGCGAACTGGCTGATCGTCAGCGGCATCAGCAGCAGCGACGAGGCGAAGATCGGCGGGATCACGCCCGCGGTGTTGAGCTTCAGCGGCAGATGGCTGCGATCCGCCTGCATGCCGCGTTGCGTCTGGCGCTTGGGATATTGGATCAGGATGCGGCGCTGCGCCCGCTCCATGAAGCAGATGAACAGGACCAGGAAGACGACCGCGGCGATGATGCCGATCAGGCGCACCGCATCGATCGACCCCGACCGCCCGCCCTCGAGCAAATTGACCAATGTGGTCGGCAGATGGGCGACGATGCCGGCCATGATGATCAGGCTGGTGCCGTTGCCAATGCCGCGGCTGGTGATCTGCTCGCCCAGCCACATCAGGAACATGGTGCCGCCGATCAGCGAGATGACCGCCGCGATGCGGAAGGTCATGCCCGGCTCGATCACCGCCTGCACGCCCTGGCTGGCGCCGAACGCCTCCAGGCCGACGGCGATGAAATAGCCCTGCACTGCGGTCAGCGCGACCGTGCCGTAGCGGGTATATTGGTTGAGCTTCTTGCGCCCCGATTCGCCTTCCTTCTTGATCGCGGCGAGCTGCGGCGACAGCGAGGTCGCGAGCTGCACGACGATCGAGGCGGTGATGTACGGCATCACGCCCAGCGCGATCAGCGACATGCGGGTCAGCGCGCCGCCCGAGAAGGTGTTGAAGAAGTCGAGCACACCGCCGCTGGTCCGCTGCGACAGCTGGCCGAGCACCGTCGGGTCGATACCCGGCAGCGGCACGTAGCTGAGCAGGCGGAAGACGATCAGCGCGCCGATCGTAAACCAAAGCCGCTTCTTGAGGTCGGTGGCCTGGGCGAACTTCGCCAGGCTGATGCTTTGCGCCATCTGGTCGGCTGCGGATGCCATGCGTGTCGGTGTCCTGGAAACAGAAACGGCGGGTAAGCGTGTGTCCGCCCCCGCCGCTCATATAGGCGCTTGATGCGCCTTGTCTAATGCCCGGCGTTGTCCTTGCCTGCAGGCAGGCATGCCGTCGCTCCCATCCGTCACCCCGGACTTGTTCCGGGGTCCACCGTTCCGCATGCGCCGCGACCGACGCTGAGGAGGACGGGTGGATGCCGAAACACGTCCGGCATGACGCAGAAAGAACGACGGCGGGAAGCAGGTCAGGCCTTGAACGACGCCTTCTTTTCCTGGCGCGCCTTGTACTGCACGCCCTTCTTGGCGGCAGCCTTCTCCGACGCCGGGACGATCGTCGGCACGTCGACCGAGCCGCCGGCCTTCTCGATCATCTCGCGCGCCGAGGCGGAGACGCCGGCGACGGTGAACGCCAGCTTGGCGGTCAGATCGCCCTTGCCGAGCAGACGGACGCCGTCCTTGCCGCCACGCACCAGACCGGCCGCCTTCAGCGCCGCCTGGTCGATCGTGCCCTCGGCCTTCAGCTTGCCCGAATCGATCGCCTTCTGGATCGCGCCGGTGTTCACCGTCGCATAATCCTTGGCAAAGATGTTGTTGAAGCCGCGCTTCGGCAGACGCATGTGGAGCGGCATCTGGCCGCCCTCGAAGCCGGCGATGCTGACGCCCTCGCGGCTCTTCTGACCCTTGACGCCGCGGCCGCCGGTCTTGCCCTTGCCCGAGCCGATGCCGCGGCCGACGCGGATCTTGGACTTGCGGGCACCCTGGTTGTCGCGGAGTTCATTGAGCTTCATGATATGCACTCGCTTTCGCTTTTGTCGCGCTCCCGGCGACTAGGCCGGGTGGTGGAAAAATCGGAAAAAGGAAGGGGGCTGGTTAGCCCCCTTCCCCGTATTTGTCACTAGGTCGGATACGGGTGTTTAGCCCTGAACCTCAACCATGTGCTGGACCTTGCGGATCATGCCGCGGACCTCGGGGGTATCCTCGAGCTCCGACACCTTGTGCATCTTGTTGAGGCCAAGGCCGACCAGCGTCGCGCGCTGGTCCTTGGTGCGGCGGATCGGCGAACCGGTCTGCTTGATCTTGATCGTCGCCATCGTGCGTTACTCCGTGACGGCCGCGGCTTCGGCCTCGGCGACGCCCTTGTCGGCACCACCGCGACCGAGCAGGTCGGCGATCTTCTTGCCACGACGCTGAGCGACCGCCTTCGGCGAAGTCTGGTCGGTCAGCGCCTCGAAGGTGGCGCGGATCATGTTGTACGGGTTCGAGGTCCCGATCGACTTGGTCACCACGTCGGCGACGCCCAGGCTCTCGAAGATGGCGCGCATCGGGCCACCCGCGATGATGCCGGTGCCCTGCGGCGCCGAGCGGACGGTGACGCGGCCGGCACCGAAGTGGCCGTTGCCGTCATGGTGCAAGGTACGACCCTCGCGCAGCGGCACGCGGACCATCGCCTTCTTCGCCGAAGCGGTCGCCTTGGAAATGGCTTCCGGCACTTCGCGTGCCTTGCCATGACCGAAGCCGACCCGGCCCTTGCCGTCGCCGACGACGACCAGTGCCGCGAAGCCGAAGCGCTTGCCGCCCTTCACCGTCTTCGAGACGCGGTTGATGTGGACCAGCTTCTCGATCAGCTCTTCGCCGCCATCGTCCTGACCGCCACGACGGTCGTCGCGACGACCGCGGTTGCCGTCACGGCCGCCACGATTGCCGCCCGGACCACCCGGACCGCGACCGCCGCCACGACCGCCACGCGGACCGCGACCGCCGCCCGGACCGCCGAAGCCGCTCTGGCCCTGCTGCGCATCCTGCGGCGCGCCTTCAGCCGCTGCGGGCTGCACGTTGTTGTCGTCAGCCATCTTTAGAACTCCAGTCCGGCTTCACGAGCCGCTTCGGCGAGCGCCTTGACGCGGCCGTGGAACAGGAAGCCACCGCGGTCGAACACGACCTGCGTGACACCGGCCGCCTTCGCCGCTTCCGCGACGCGCTTGCCGACCTCGGTCGCCGCAGCGACGTTGGCGCCCGACGTGTCGCGCGCACCCTTTTCCAGCGTCGAGGCCGAGGCGACGGTCTTGCCCGCCTCGTCGTCGATCACCTGGGCGTAGATGTGCTTGCCCGAACGATGCACCGAGAGCCGCGCACGGCCACCGGCACGCGCCTTCAGCGCGGTACGATTGCGCCGACGGCGCTTCTCGAACAGAGAGAGACCCTTGGTCATTACTTCTTCTTCCCTTCCTTGCGGAAGATGAACTCGCCGTCGTACTTGATGCCCTTACCCTTGTACGGCTCCGGCTTGCGCCAGCGACGGATCTCGGCGGCCAGCTGGCCGACCTTCTGCTTGTCCGAACCGCTGATCTCGACGGTGGTGGCGTCCGGCGTCTTCACCTCGATGCCTTCCGGCACGTCGATGTTGACGTCGTGGCTGTAGCCGAGCTGCAGCTTCAGGGTCTTGCCCTGCGCCGCGGCGCGGTAGCCGACGCCGGTGATGACCAGCTTCTTTGAGAAGCCGGTGGTGACGCCGGTCACCAGGTTCTGCACCAGCGTGCGCTGCATGCCCCAGAAGGCGCGGGCGCGCTTGGTGTCGTTCGCCGGCTGCACGCCGATGGCGTCCGACTGGACGTCATAGGCGATCTCGTCGGCGAGCGGCATCGACAGGGTGCCCTTGGGCCCCTTCACGCTCAGCACCTTGTCGGCGACGGTCGCGGTCACGCCCGCGGGGATCGCGACGGACTTCTTACCGATGCGGCTCATCAGAACACCTCCGCCAGCACTTCGCCGCCGACGTTCTGCTCGCGCGCTTCCGCGTCCGAGAGAACACCGCGCGGGGTCGACACGATGGTGATGCCCAGGCCGTTGCGCACGCGCGGCAGGTCCTGCGCGCCCGAATAGATGCGACGGCCGGGCTTCGAGACGCGCGCGACGTGCTTGATCGCCGGCTGGCCCTCGAAATACTTCAGCTCGACGCGGATGCCGGCCGCGGGGCCCATCTGCTCTTCGCTGTAGCCACGGATATAGCCTTCGCGCTGCAGAACGTCGAGCACGCGGACGCGCAGCTTCGACGCCGGCGTCAGGACGGAGTCCTTGCGCGCGCGCTGGCCATTGCGGATGCGGGTGAGCAGGTCACCCAGGGGATCGGTCACTGCCATGATCTAATCCTTACCAGCTCGACTTCGTGAGGCCGGGGATCATGCCCTTGTTGGCAAGATCGCGCAGCATGACGCGAGCAAGACGGAACTTGCGGTAATAAGCGCGGGGACGGCCGGTGATCTCGCAGCGGTTGCGGATCCGGGTCGGGTTCGCGTTGCGCGGCAGTTCCGCCATCTTGAGGCGGGCGATCAGGCGCTCGCTTTCGTCCAGGCTCTCATCGTTAGCCTGGGCTTTCAGCTTCGCATATTTGCCGGCATATTGCTTCACCAGCTTCTTGCGACGCTCGTTCTTGTTGATCGAACTCAGTTTCGCCATGGACTTAAGCTCTTCCTATGTAACTCCCCTCCCGCTTGCGGGAGAGGTCGGGGGAGGGAAGGACCGACACGAACTACGCTCGCTGAGCCCCTCCCCTAGCCCCTCCCGCAAGCGGGAGGGGAACCCTTATGCCGCCTTCTTCTCTTCGGCGGCCTCGGGCTGCGGGAACGGGAAGCCGAACAGACGGAGCAGCTCGCGCGCCTCGTCGTCGGTCTTCGCCGTGGTGGTGACGATCACGTCCATGCCGCGCACCTTGTCGACGCGATCATAGCTGATCTCGGGGAAAATGATCTGCTCCTTGATGCCGCAGGCATAGTTGCCGCGACCGTCAAAGCTCTTCGGGTTCAGACCACGGAAGTCGCGCACGCGGGGCAGCGCGATGGTGATGAAGCGGTCGAGGAACTCGTACATGCGCTCGCGGCGAAGGGTGACCTTCACGCCGATCGGCATGCCTTCACGCAGCTTGAACTGCGCGATCGACTTCTTCGCCTTGGTGATCACCGGCTTCTGGCCCGCGATCAGCTCCATCTCGGACGCGGCCTGGTCGACGCGCTTCTTGTCCTGGGTCGCCTCGCCGACGCCCATGTTGAGCACGATCTTCTCGATCCGCGGGATCTCGTTGACGTTCTTGTACCCGAACTTCTCGACCATCGCCTTGACGATCGTGTCCTCGTAGATCCCCTTCATCCGGGGCTTGTAGGCATCAGCCATCGATCTTCTCCCCGGACTTCACGGCCACGCGGACCTTCTTGCCATCCTGCATCTCGAAACGGACGCGGGTCGGCTTGCCGTCGGCGGTCACGTGCGCGACCTTCGAGATATGCAGCGGCGCTTCGACGCGCTCCAGGCCACCCTGCGGGTTCGCCTGGGTCGGCTTGCGGTGGCGCGTCGCAACGTTGACGCCGCCGACGACGACCTTGCCGTCCTTCGGCATCGCCTGGGTCACGGTGCCGGTCTTGCCCTTGTCCTTGCCGGACAGGACGATGACCTGGTCACCCTTCTTGATCTTCGCGGCGGCCATTACAGCACCTCGGGAGCGAGAGAGATGATCTTCATGTGCTTCTTGCCACGCAGCTCGCGCACCACCGGGCCGAAGATACGGGTGCCGATCGGCTCCTCGTTCTTGTTGACCAGAACGGCAGCGTTGCTGTCGAAGCGGATGGTCGAGCCATCGGCACGGTGGATGTCCTTGGCGGTGCGGACGATGACGGCGCGGTGCACGTCACCCTTCTTCACGCGACCGCGCGGCTGCGCTTCCTTGATGCTGACGACGATGATGTCGCCGACCGATGCCGTGCGACGCTTCGAGCCGCCCAGCACCTTGATGCACTGCACCCGCTTCGCGCCGCTATTGTCAGCGACGTCGAGATTGGACTGCATCTGGATCATCGATCCTGCTTCCTTCTCTTCTTGGGCTGGATTCCGACCCAGCCCGGCCTAAAAAAAACGACCCCGGCGGCGGGCGAACCCGCGCCAGGGGGAGCGGCCCCATAGCCGCCCCGGTGGCAGAGGGCAAGCCCCCTGCCCGCCGATCACAATCGGGTCATCCCGGTCGATGCCGGGACGACGGCCGATTACGCGTCGACGTCGACCCGCTCCGGCGTCGCATGGGTGTTCACCCGATCGAGCACCTTCCAGGTCTTGAGCTTCGACATCGGCGCGATCTCTTCGATGCGCACGGTCTCGCCCTGCTTGTACTCATTCGCCTCGTCATGGGCGTGATACTTCTTCGAACGGCGGATGATCTTGCCGTAGAGCGGGTGCTTCACCTTACGCTCGACGTTCACCACCACCGTCTTGTCGCCCTTGTCGGAGACGATCAGCCCGGTCAGCACGCGCTTCGGCATGTGCCTTGGTCCTTTACTTGGCGGCCGAAGCGCTGGTGCGCTTGGCCTGCAGGGTCTTGATCCGCGCGATGTCGCGGCGGACTTCCTTCACGCGGCTCGGCTTCTCGAGCTGGTTGGTCGCAGCCTGGAAGCGCAGGTTGAACTGCTCGCGCTTCAGGTTGCCCAGGCTCTCGACGAGCTGGTCGTCGCTCTGGCCGTTGAAATCGGTCCCGTTCTTCTTGCTCTGGGCCATTACTCGCCTCCGAGGTGCGAGGTGTCGCCCAGGCGGGCAACGACCTTGGTCTTGATGGGGAGCTTCATCGCGGCGCGCTCGAACGCCTCCGCGGCGATCTTGCCTTCGACGCCGTCGAGCTCGAACAGGATACGGCCCGGCTTGACGCGCGCCGCCCAATATTCGGGCGAGCCCTTGCCCGAGCCCATGCGGACTTCGGCAGGCTTGGTCGACACCGGCACGTCCGGGAACACGCGGATCCACAAACGCCCCTGGCGCTTGATGTGACGCGTGATCGCGCGGCGGGCCGCCTCGATCTGGCGGGCGGTGATCCGCTCCGGCTCCATGGCCTTCAGGCCATAGGCGCCGAAGTTCAGCGTGGTGCCGCCCTTCGCATCGCCGTGGATGCGGCCCTTGAAGGCCTTGCGGAACTTGGTGCGCTTTGGTTGCAGCATCTCTTCTCGTCCTTAACGGCGGTCGTCGCGCGCCGGGCGAACGCCGGAGGTCTGAGCCTCCATCATCAGCCGGTCGGTCGCCATCGGGTCGTGACCCAGGATCTCGCCCTTGAACACCCAGACCTTGACGCCGCAGACGCCGTAGGACGTGTGCGCTTCGGCCTCGGCATAATCGATGTTCGCGCGGAGCGTGTGCAGCGGCACGCGGCCCTCACGATAGCTCTCGGTGCGCGCGATCTCGGCGCCGCCCAGACGGCCGCCGCACTGCACGCGGATGCCCTCGGCACCCAGACGCAGCGCCGACTGCACCGCGCGCTTCATGGCGCGGCGGAACGCGATACGACGCTCCAGCTGGTCGGCGATGCCCTGCGCGACGAGACGCGCATCGACTTCCGGCTTGCGGATTTCGACGATGTTCAGCGACACGTCCGAGCTGGTCATCGCGCCGAGCGTCTTGCGCAGCTTCTCGATGTCCGAGCCCTTCTTGCCGATGATGACACCGGGACGGGCGGCGAAGATCGAGATGCGGCACAGCTTGGCCGGACGCTCGATCACCACCTTGGAGATCGCCGCCTGCGGCAGCGTCTTCATGATGTACTGACGGATCTTGAGATCCTCCAGCAGCAGCCGGCCATAGTCATGGCCTTCCGCGAACCAGCGGCTGTCCCAGGTGCGGTTGATCTGCAGGCGCAGACCGATCGGGTTGCTCTTCTGACCCATTATGCTTCTTCCTGCTCGCGCACGACGATGCGCAGACGGCTGAACGGCTTCAGGATGCGCGTCGACTTGCCGCGGCCACGCGTGGCGAAGCGCTTCATGGTGATCGACTTGCCGACCGACGCCTCGGCGACGACGAGCGCGTCGACGTCGAGGTTGTGGTTGTTCTCGGCATTGGCGATCGCCGAAGCGAGCACCTTGCGCGCGTCCACCGCCATCGCCTTCTTCGAGAAGGCGAGGATGTTGAGCGCGTCGCCGGCCTTCTTGCCGCGGATCAGGCCCGCGACCAGGTTCAGCTTCTGCGCCGACCCACGGATCTGGGTGCCGACGGACAGGGCCGACTTGTCGTCGACCTTGCGGGGGGACTGAGGCTTGCTCATCAGCGCTTGCCCTTCTTGTCAGCCGCGTGACCCGGGAAATAGCGGGTCGGCGCGAACTCGCCGAGCTTCATGCCGACCATGTCCTCGTTGACCGAGACGGGCACAAACTTGCGGCCGTTGTAGACCGAGAACGTCAGACCGACGAACTGCGGCAGGATGGTGGAGCGACGCGACCAGGTCTTGATCGGCGCACGGCCACCGGCATCCTGCGCGGCTTCGGCCTTCTTGAGCAGGCTCAGTTCGACGAACGGGCCCTTCCAAACAGAACGAGCCATCTATCAGCCCTTCTTCTTCGCGTGACGGCTGCGGATGATCATCTTGTCCGTCGCCTTGTTGTGACGGGTGCGCGCACCCTTCGTCGGCTTGCCCCACGGGGTGACCGGATGACGGCCGCCCGAGGTCCGGCCTTCACCACCGCCGTGCGGGTGGTCGACCGGGTTCTTGGCGACGCCGCGGGTCAGCGGGCGCTTACCCATCCAGCGCGAACGCCCGGCCTTGCCGAGGTTCTGGTTCTGGTTGTCCGGATTGGACACCGCGCCGACCGTCGCCATGCACTCGCCGTGGATGTAGCGCTGCTCGCCCGAGTTCAGGCGAACGATCACCATGCCGCGATCGCGGCCGACGACCTGCACATAGGTGCCGGCCGAACGGGCGATCTGGCCACCCTTCATCGGCTTCATCTCCACGTTGTGGACGATGGTGCCGACCGGCATCTGGCCCAGCTCCATGGCGTTGCCCGGCTTCACGTCGGTCTTCTTGCCCGCGACGACCTTGTCGCCGGGCGCGAGACGCTGCGGCGCCAGGATGTAGGCCAGCTCGTCGTCGGCATACTTGACCAGCGCGATGAACGCGGTGCGGTTCGGATCGTACTCGAGCCGCTCGACGGTGCCCTCGACGTCCCACTTGCGACGCTTGAAGTCGACGTAGCGGTACTTCTGCTTGTGACCGCCCGCGATGCCGCGGCTGGTCACATGGCCCTTGTTGTTGCGGCCACCGGTCTTGCGCTTGCCTTCGGTCAGCGCCTTGACCGGCTTGCCCTTATAGAGCGCCGACTTGTCGACGAGGATGAGGCCGCGGCGGGCCGGGCTCGTCGGGTTATAATGCTTAAGTGCCATGGCCCTTAGATCCCCGTCGTCACGTCGATGGACTGGCCATCCTTGAGGGTGACGATCGCCTTCTTCATGTCCGAACGCTGGTAGGGAGCACCCTTCCAACGCTTGGTCTTGCCCTTCTGGACGATCGTGTTGACGCCGGTCACGGTGACGTCGAACAGAGCTTCGACGGCAGCCTTGATCTGCGGCTTGGTCGCGTCGTTGGCGACCTTGAACACGACGGCGTTCTGCTCGCTGAGCAGGGTCGCCTTCTCGGTGATGTGCGGCGCGACGATCACGTCATAGTGACGGTTGTCGACAGCCTTCTGCTGCTTAGCCATTGAAGCGGGCCTCCAGCTTTTCGACCGCGGCGCGGGTCAGCACCAGCGTGTCAGCCTTCAGGATGTCATAGACGTTGGCACCGATCGCCGGGAGGACGTTGACCTCGCGGAGGTTGCCGGCGGCGAGCGCGAAGCTGGTCTCGACGGCGTCGCCATCGATGACGAGCGCGGTCTTGCCGAAGCCGAGCTTGGCCAGATCGCCCTTCAGCGTCTTGGTCTTGTTGCCGTCGACCACCAGGCTGTCCATGACGATCAGCGAGCCGGCCTTGGCATGGCTCGACAGCGCCATCTTCAGACCCAGCGCGCGGATCTTCTTGTTCAGCGACGGATTGAAGTCGCGAACGCGGGCACCGTGAGCCTTACCACCGCCGATGAAGACGGGAGCGCGACGATCGCCGTGACGGGCGACACCGCCGCCCTTCTGGCGACCCAGCTTCTTGCCCGAGCGGGCGACATCGGCACGCTCGCGGGTGCCGCGCGCGGTGGCGCGACGCTTTTCTAGCTGCCAGGTGACGACGCGATGCAGGACGTCAGCGCGCGGATCGAGGCCGAAGACCTCGTCGTTGAGCTCGACATCCGCCGCGGCGGAACCGGCGAAGGACTTGACTGCGACCTTCACTTCTTAGCCCTCCTGGCCAGCGGTGGCTTCCGGAGCGGGCTCGGCAGAAGCGACATTGTTGTTTGCGGCGCTCTTCAGCCCGGCAGGCATCGGCGCATCGGCGTGATGGGCGACCTTGACCGCGTCCTTGACGAACAGCCAGCCGCCCTTCGAGCCGGGGACCGAGCCCTTGACGAAGATCAGGCCGCGCTCGACGTCGGTGCCGACGATCTCGAGGTTCTGCTGGGTGCGGTTCTTGTCGCCCATGTGGCCGGCCATCTTCTTGTTCTTGAAGACGCGACCCGGGTCCTGGCGGTTACCGGTCGAACCGTGCGAGCGATGCGACACCGACACGCCGTGCGTCGCGCGCAGACCGCCGAAGTTCCAGCGCTTCATCGCGCCGGCGAAACCCTTACCCTGGGTACGACCCTGGATGTCGACCAGCTGGCCGGCGACGAAGTGGTCGGCCGACAGTTCGGCGCCGACGTCGAGGAGATTGTCCTCGGTGACGCGGAATTCGGCGACCACCGCCTTCGGCTCGACCTCGGCCTTGCCGAAGTGGCCGCGCTGCGGCTTGGCGACATTCTTGGCCTTGGCGACGCCTGCGCCAAGCTGGACGGCGGTGTAGCCGTCGGTATTCATCTCGCGGCGGGCGATGACCTGCAGGCCTTCGAGTTGCAGGACGGTGACCGGCACGTGGCGGCCGTCATCCTGGAACAGGCGGGTCATCCCCATCTTCTTCGCGATCACGCCGGTGCGCATGATCCACACTCCTCACAGAGGCACGCCCGAACCATTCGGACGTGCGTGTCGACCCGGAAATGCGAAGCGTGCCCCCGTCCCGGGCCGGTTGTCCTCACAGCACTATGCTCAAGAACATGACGGGAGACGCTGCCCTGACTGCCGAAGCGGTCAGCGGTATCTCAAATGCCATCGCGCCGCGGGACCGGAGTCGACCGCAGCGCGTGGGCAGCCCTTACGCGAGCTTGATCTCGACGTCAACGCCGGCGGCGAGGTCGAGCTTCATCAGCGCGTCGACCGTCTGCGGGGTCGGCTGCACGATGTCGAGCATGCGCTTGTAGGTGCGCACCTCGAACTGCTCGCGCGACTTCTTGTCGATGTGCGGGCCGCGGTTGACGGTGAACTTCTCGATACGGGTCGGCAGCGGAATCGGGCCGCGGATGAGCGCGCCGGTGCGACGCGCGGTGTCGGCGATGTCGCCGGTCGCCTGGTCGAGAACGCGATGGTCGAACGCCTTGAGGCGGATGCGGATGTTGCTGTCCATGATCCCTACCGATGCTACTTGAGCACAACCCCGGCCGTCACCCCGACACCCGGTCCGGGGTCGGGGGCTCGTGCCGCAGGCCGCAGGCCGGCGGGATGAGATCCCGGGGCGACGCCCGGGACGACGAGAAAGAGCCGTCACTCGAAAACTGAAGGGGCGCCCTTACAGGCGCTCCTATAAAAAGGCAATCGCCCGGCACCCCTTTTTGGGGGTACCGGGCGAAAAACCTTGCGATGTCGTCGGCGCACTCGGCGCGCCGAAGACCTCTTACTTGTCGATCGAGCTCACGACGCCCGCGCCGACGGTACGACCGCCCTCACGGATGGTGAAGCGCTGGCCGACGTCCATCGCGATCGGCGCGATCAGCTTGATGCCGAGGGCGATGTTGTCGCCCGGCATCACCATCTCGGTGCCCTCGGGCAGCTCGACGGTGCCGGTCACGTCCGTGGTGCGGAAGTAGAACTGCGGACGATAGTTGGCGAAGAACGGCGTGTGACGGCCACCCTCGTCCTTCGACAGCACGTACACTTCCGACTTGAAGTCGGTGTGCGGCTTGATCGAGCCGGGCTTGCAGAGCACCTGGCCACGCTCGACCTCGTCACGAGCGACGCCACGGATCAGCGCGCCGACGTTGTCGCCGGCCTGGCCCTGGTCGAGCAGCTTGCGGAACATCTCGACGCCGGTGACGGTGGTCTTGCGGACCTCCGGGTGGATGCCGACGATCTCGACTTCCTCACCGACCTTGATGATGCCGGTCTCGACGCGGCCGGTGACGACGGTGCCGCGACCCGAGATCGAGAACACGTCTTCGATCGGCATCATGAACGGCTTGTCGAGCGGACGCTCCGGCTGCGGGATGTACTCGTCGACTGCCTTCATCAGCTCCATCACCGCGTCGGTGCCGAGCTTCTGGTTCGAACCCGACAGCGCGCAGGTCGCCGAACCCTTGATGATCGGAATGTCGTCGCCCGGGAACTCGTACGAGCTCAGCAGCTCGCGGACTTCCAGCTCGACCAGCTCGAGAATTTCCTCGTCGTCGACCAGGTCGACCTTGTTCATGAACACGACCATCGCCGGCACGCCGACCTGACGGGCGAGCAGGATGTGCTCGCGGGTCTGCGGCATCGGGCCGTCGGTCGCCGACACGACCAGGATCGCGCCGTCCATCTGGGCGGCACCGGTGATCATGTTCTTGACGTAGTCGGCGTGACCCGGGCAGTCGACGTGCGCATAGTGACGGTTCGCGGTCTCGTACTCGACGTGCGCGGTCGAGATGGTGATGCCGCGCTCACGCTCTTCCGGCGCCTTGTCGATGTTGGCGAAGTCGACCGCCGCGTTGCCGGCGACGTTTTCCGCCAGCACCTTGGTGATCGCTGCGGTCAGCGAGGTCTTGCCATGGTCGACGTGACCGATGGTGCCGATGTTCAGGTGCGGCTTGGTCCGCTCAAACTTAGCCTTAGCCATTGATTCCCTACCTTCTGGATTTCCACTTGAGCCGCACTGAGGACTCGCCGTGAAGGCGGCCCCATAGCGGCTGTTTTCACCCTTTGCCAGCCCCTCCCGACCAGACCGCCCCGGAAGGCGGCCTGAATGACGGGAGGTACCCGGCTTACGCCAGCTTCGCCTTGACCTCGTCCGCGACGTTCTGCGGCACTTCGTCATAGTGCGAGAACTGCATCGAGTAGCTGGCGCGGCCCTGGGTGAAGGAGCGCAGCGAGTTGACGTAGCCGAACATGTTGGCGAGCGGCACCATCGCGGTCACCGCCTGCGCGTTGCCGCGCGTGTCGGTGCCCTGGATCTGGCCGCGGCGGCTGTTCATGTCGCCGATCACGTCGCCGAGATAATCCTCCGGCGTCACGACCTCGACCTTCATCACCGGCTCGAGCAGCGTGATGCCGGCCTTCTGGGCCGCCTCACGCATCGCACCGCGCGCGGTGATTTCGAACGCCAGCGCCGACGAGTCGACGTCGTGATACGCGCCGTCGTACAGCGAGATCTCGAAGTCGATGATCGGGAAGCCGACCAGCGAGCCCGTAGCCGCCGTCTCGCGGAAGCCCTTCTCGATCGCCGGGATGTATTCGCGGGGGATGTTACCGCCCTTGATCTCATCCTTGAAGATGATGCCAGCGCCGCGCTCGCCCGGCGTCAGCTTCACCTTCACACGACCGAACTGGCCGGTGCCGCCCGACTGCTTCTTGTGCGTATAGTCGATGTCGACGGCCTTCTTCAGGTATTCGCGATACGCGACCTGCGGCGCACCGACGTTCGCCTCGACCTTGAACTCGCGACGCATGCGGTCGACGAGGATCTCGAGGTGGAGCTCGCCCATCCCCTTGATGATCGTCTGGCCCGATTCGTGGTCGGTCGACACGCGGAACGAGGGGTCCTCGGCAGCCAGGCGGTTGAGCGCGATGCCCATCTTCTCCTGGTCGGCCTTGGTCTTCGGCTCCACCGACAGCTCGATCACCGGCTCCGGGAATTCCATCCGCTCAAGGATGATCGGATGCGCCGGATCGCACAAAGTGTCGCCGGTCGTCGTCTCCTTGAGACCCGCGAGCGCGACGATGTCGCCGGCACGCGCCTCTTCGATGTCCTCACGCGAGTTCGCGTGCATGAGGAGCATGCGGCCGATCTTTTCCTTCTTGTCCTTCACCGAGTTCAGGTAGCTGCCCTTGGTGAGCACGCCCGAATAGATGCGGGCGAAGGTGAGCGAACCGACGAACGGGTCGTTCATGATCTTGAACGCCAGCGCCGAGAAGGGCGCAGTGTCCGACGAGGGGCGCTCGTCCGGCGTCTCGCCGTCGAGCTTGACGCCCTTGATCGCCGGCACGTCGAGCGGGCTCGGCAGATAGTCGACGACGGCGTCGAGCAGCGGCTGCACGCCCTTGTTCTTGAACGCCGAACCGCAGACGACCGGCACGAACGCCATGTTGAGCGTGCCCTTGCGGAGCAGCGCCTTCAGCGTCTTGGCGTCGGGCTCGTTGCCCTCGAGATACGCCTCCATCGCCTCGTCGTCCTGCTCGACGGCGAGCTCGATCAGGTCGTTGCGATACTTCGCCGCCTTCTCGGCCATGTCGTCGGGGATCGGCTGATATTCGAACTTCGCGCCGAGCGACTCTTCGAGCCAGATGATCGCGCGGTTCTCGACCAGGTCGACGAGACCCTTGAAGCCGCCCTCGATGCCGATCGGCAGATACAGCACGGCCGGCTTCGCGCCCAGGCGGTCGATGATCGACTGCACGCAGAAGTAGAAGTCGGCACCGGTGCGGTCGAGCTTGTTGACGAAGCACATCCGCGGCACGCCGTACTTGTCGGCCTGACGCCACACGGTCTCCGACTGCGGCTCGACGCCGGCGACGCCGTCGAAGCAGGCGACCGCGCCGTCCAGCACGCGCAGCGAGCGCTCGACTTCGATCGTGAAGTCGACGTGGCCCGGCGTGTCGATGATGTTGATCAGATGCTCGGGGCCCTTGCCCTCTTCGGCCTTCCACTTGCAGGTGGTGGCCGCCGAGGTGATCGTGATCCCGCGCTCCTGCTCCTGCTCCATCCAGTCCATCGTCGCAGTGCCTTCGTGCACTTCGCCGATCTTGTAGGACTTGCCGGTGTAATAGAGGATGCGCTCGGTCGTCGTGGTCTTGCCGGCGTCGATGTGCGCCATGATGCCGATATTGCGGTAGAGTTCGAGCGGATGGCTGCGGGCCATGATCGGGCTTCCTTAGCGATGTGGGGAGCTCAGCACTCGGCCGGCTCCCCACGATATAGGTCAGATTGAGGACGCTTCCAAGACAGGCCGCGTCCGCAATGGATTACCAGCGATAGTGCGAGAAAGCGCGGTTCGCTTCCGCCATGCGGTGGGTGTCTTCGCGCTTCTTCACCGCGTTGCCGCGGTTGTTCGAGGCATCGAGCAGCTCGCCCGACAGGCGCGCCGACATCGTGTTCTCGCTGCGGGCACGAGCCGCGGCGATCAGCCAGCGGATCGCCAGCGCCTGCGCACGCTCCGGACGTACTTCGACGGGGACCTGGTAGGTCGCACCGCCGACGCGGCGGCTGCGGACCTCGATGCCCGGCTTGATGTTGTTCAGCGCGTCGTGGAACACGCCGATCGGCTCGCGCTTCGCGCGGGTCTCGACGGTTTCGAGCGCACCATAGACGATCGATTCGGCGGTGGACTTCTTGCCGTCCAGCATCACCGAATTCATGAACTTGGAGAGAACCTCATCCCCGAACTTGGGATCAGGCAGGATGACCCGCTTTTCGGGACGACGACGACGCGCCATTTGGAATTCCTTCTAACCAGCTCCCCCATCCGTCATCCCGGCGAATGCCGGGACCCATGGACGCGATGGAGGTCGTTGTTGCACGCGACCCCGGTCGAGGTCGCTCCGAGCCGCACGAGATCCCGGCCTTCGCCGGGATGACGTGAGGCATCGCCTCACATCACTTCGGCCGCTTGGCGCCGTACTTCGAACGCGACTGGCGACGGTCCTTGACGCCCTGCGTATCGAGCACGCCGCGCAGCACGTGGTAGCGCACGCCCGGAAGGTCGCGCACACGGCCGCCGCGGATCAGCACCACCGAGTGCTCCTGCAGGTTGTGGCCTTCGCCCGGGATGTAGCTGATCACTTCGCGCTGGTTGGTCAGGCGGACCTTGGCCACCTTGCGCAGCGCCGAGTTCGGCTTCTTCGGGGTCGTCGTGTACACACGGGTGCAGACGCCGCGCTTCTGCGGGTTCTGCTCCATCGCAGGGACCTTGGACTTGGCCTTCTGCGGTTCGCGGCCCTTGCGGACCAGCTGGTTGATCGTCGGCATGAAGCCTTCACCTCTTGATAGGGTTACTTTGCTGGAGCCATCACAGCACTTCGGAATACAAAAAGGGGCGAAGGCCACGCGCTAGCGCTGCCCCGACCCACACATCTTGCATCCAGCAATGTTCAAGCTTGTCCGCCACTTTCGGGCAGCGGACGCGCGGCCCTATACGTCGCGGGCGGACGATCGTCAACGGGCGGGCTTAACCGCGCCGCAACCGACGACGGCTATGGCCGGAACGATGCCGACGCTCATCCGCCTAATGCGCACCGCCGCTCCGCACCGCCGCCGCCAGACCGGCACGGCGCTGCTGGTCCTGCTGGTCGCCGTGACCGGCACCGACTGGGTCGCCGGCTGCGCGGCCGCGGTGCAGGCGATCGCGATGATCGCGGCGATCCGCTCCTACCCGCTGAGCCGCCCGCCCGTCGCGGCGAACGACAACCTGCGGCTGCCGCGCGGCCTGCAGCCGCCCTCCCCGCTCGCGGCGGCGATGGCGCGTTGCTATAATGATTGGGACGACGGGTGGAGGGACCAATGTTCGGCGGCAGCAAGGTTGAGGTAAGGCGCGAGCGCACCAGCGGACTTTCCGTGATCGGCGCCGACATGACGATTCGCGGCGACATCACCACCGAGGGCGATCTTCACGTCGACGGGCTGGTCGAGGGCGACATCAACTGCGGCTCGCTGATCCAGGGCGGCAGCGGCCGCATCGTCGGCACGCTGCGGGCCCGTGAAGCACGCATCGCCGGCGCGATCGAGGGCACGATCCATGCCGAGCGGCTGACGATCGAAGGCGGCGCCCGCATCACGGGTGACAGCCACTATCACATGCTGACGATCGCCACCGGCGCGCAGGTCGACGGGCGGATGACGCCGGAAGGCTCCGCGGCGGAGGCGCCGCTGCGGCTGGTCGACGCAACCGGCTGAGGCGGCAACGACACGCTTGCCCTCGCCGATCCGACCGGCTAGAGGCCCCGCCACCGCAGGAGTGTAGCTCAGTTGGTAGAGCATCGGTCTCCAAAACCGAGGGCCGTGGGTTCGAGTCCCTCCACTCCTGCCAACATCCTTCCCCCCGATGCTATGGATGGGCCGCATCCCCGCCCTTGATCCACATGCACGACGACATCACCGAAAATGACTCAATTGTCATTTTGAGTGTGAATGGGGAGTGACGACGCCGTGCGGCGTCACTATCGCCGAGGCCGCTATGGATGAAAGCACGCGTTACCTGATTGTCTACACCATCGTGGCGATATTGCTGGTGATCGGTGTCCCGTCATCGGTCGTCATCCTGCGCCGCCGCCGCCGGGAGAAGCTGCGGCGACGGGGCATCAAGACCTACGGGCATTGATCCGCCGGCCCTGATCAACCGCGACGACGATCGGACGACCCACCGCCTCCCACGCTCTTGCCTTCACGGCATCACGCCGCTATCTGCCTGATCCCATCCGACAGCGAGGACGGGCAAACGCCGGTTCCCTTCACGGGAAGCGGCGGAAAAGCCATGTCCTTCAGATCGGTATTTTCTGATTCCAGCGGGCTTCGAAAAACAGTGGCGAAGACGACCCCTATCGAATTCATCCGACAGGTGCAGGCCGAGACCAAGAAGGTCGTGTGGCCGACCCGGCGCGAAACGATCATGACGGGCGTCATGGTGGTCATCATGACGACCATCCTCGCGCTGTTCTTCCTGGGCGTCGATTCGGTGTTCAACGCCATCGTCCAGGCGCTGCTGAAGCTCGCGAAGTAAAAGGGCCTCATTACATGGCGCGCTGGTACATCATTCACGCCTATTCCGGCTTCGAGGGCAAGGTCCGCGACGCCATCATGGCCGAGGCGACCCGCCTGGGCCTCGAGCAGCTGGTCGAGCAGATCGAGGTGCCGACCGAGACCGTCACCGAGGCGCGTCGCGGCAAGAAGATCGCCGTCGAGCGCAAGTTCATGCCGGGCTACGTGCTCGCCAAGCTCAGCATGAACGACGACGTCTACCACCTCGTCAAGAACACCCCCAAGGTGACCGGCTTCCTGGGCTCGCAGGGCAAGCCGCAGGCGATCAGCGAGGCGGAAGCCGCGCGGATGCTCAATTCCAAGGAGGAAGCCGCCGCCGCGCCGAAGACCAAGGTCAAGGTCGATTACGAGATCGGCGACGCGGTCAAGGTGCTGGAAGGTCCCTTCGCCAGCTTCAACGGCGTGGTCGAGGAACTCGATTTCGACAAGTCGAAGGTCAAGGTCAGCGTCTCGATCTTCGGCCGCGCGACGCCGGTCGAGCTCGACTTCGAGCAGGTCGAACGCTCGAAGTAAGCGGATCCTTTGCGGATATGAAACAGGCCGGCGGGGCGACCCGACCGGCCTTTTTCGTATCCGCTGTCCTACAAGGTTTCAGCGCCGTAGAAGGATCGAGGCATCGCGACCGGGCGACGCCCCGCTCTTTCTCATCGTGCCATCACATCGCCGCGGCACAGAAGGCAATGACGCGTGCAGGCGTCAATTCTGTCAAGACTCGCGATATCGTCCTTGTTTCGCAACGGGATCGCGCCGCCCAGACGGGAGCGCATCCCCCTCACCGCGCGCCCGCCGGCAAATTGGTCTCCAGATAGCGCGTCAGCAGATTGTACAGATGCACGCTCGTCCCCGGCTTTTCGTAGATGCCGTGCGTGCGATCCGGATAGGCCATCATCGAAAACGGCTTGCCGGCGGCGATCAGGGCATCGGCCATCTGCTCCATGTTCTGATAGTGGACGTTGTCGTCGCCGGTGCCGTGGACCATCAGCAGATTGCCCCTGAGCCCCGACGCATAGGTGATGGGCGAGCCCTTGCGAAAGCCGTCCACATTGTCCTCCGGCAGCCCCATGTAGCGTTCCTGATAGATGGAATCGTACAGCTTCTGGTCGGCGACGCCCGCCACCGCGATGCCGGTGGAATAGAGGTCGGGGAAGCGGAACATCGAATGGAGCGTGGTCGAGCCGCCGCCGCTCCACCCCCAGATGCCGACCCGCGCCGGGTCGATATAGGGACGCGTCGCGAGCATCTTACGCACGCCGGCGGCGATATCCTCCGGGCCGATGATGCCGATCCGCCGATAGATCGTCTTGCGCCATTCGCGCCCGCGCGGGCTTGCGACGCCGCGGGGATCGATGCTGGCGACCAGATAGCCGTGTTCGGCCAGCATCCGATGCCAAAGCGCGCCGCGGCCGCCCCAGCGATCCGCCACCGTCTGGCCGGCGGGTTCGCCATAGACCTGGAACAGGATCGGATAGCGTTTGCTGGGATCGAAATTGGCGGGCTTGATCAACCAGGCGTCGAGCTGTGTCCCGCCACCGATATCGACCCGGAAGAATTCAGTAGGCGGCAACGGCCCCTGGCTGACGACGTCCTGGAACGCCTGGTTGCGCGCCAGCACCCGCAGCGACGTGCCGGTGGTCATGTCGAGCAGGTCGGTGACGGGCGCGCGGTCGAAGCTGGAATAGGTATGACGCGCCCAATGCGCGCCGGGCGCCAGATCGTAGCCGTGCGTCCCGGCCAGCCCCTCTGGCGTGACCCGCTCGACGCGGGGCGTGCCGGTCAGCGTCGCGCGATACAGATAGCGCTGCGTCGGATTGTCAGGCGAGGCGATGAAATAGGCATAGCCGCCCTTCTCGTCGACCTGCAGCAGGTCGATGACGTCGTAATTGCCCGGCGTGCGCAGGTCCGATTTCTTGCCGTCGCGCGAGACGAGATAGAGATGGCGCCAGCCGTCACGCTCGCTCATCCAGGTGAAGCCACGGTCGTTGGCCAGCCACTGGACCTGGTCGTTCGCCTCGACCCAGGCCTTGTCACGCTCGACGAACAGGGGGGCGACGGCGCCGGTGGCGGGATCGCCGCTCAGCACCTGATAGGTGTTCTGCAACCGGTTGGCATATTGGATGAGCACGCGGCCCGACTTGCCCGCCCAGCCCATTTGCGGCACGTAATTCTGGCGCGGATCGCCCTGCAGCCTGAACCAGCGTGTCTCGCCGCTGCCGACGTCGACGGTGCCGACCTGCACCGCCGAATTGGTCGTCCCCGCCTTGGGATATTGCAGCGGGATCACCTTGGAATATTGGCCGTCGGTGTTCTTGACCATGTAGAAGGTGCCGACCCCCGACGTGTCGAACCGCCAGAAGGCGATGCGTCGTGAATCCGGGCTCCAGCTCCACGCCTTGCGGAGGCCGAATTCTTCTTCATACACCCAGTCGCCCAGACCGTTGACGATCAGGTCGCTGCCGTCGCGAGTGAGCTGCTGCGGCGCGCCCCCGGCGACGGGTTCGACGTAGAGGTTGTTGGCGCGGACATAGGCGATGCGGGTGCCGTCCGGCGAGAATTCGGCATACATGGTCGTCGACGGCGCGACGCCGCTGCCGCCGACCCGGCGCAGCGCCTTGCTGTCGAGGTCGAGCAGCCAATAGTCGCCGAGTGCGCGCGTCCGCCGGAATGGCTGGCCGTTGGTGAAGATCAGCACCTTGCGCCGATCGGGCGAGAAGGCATAGCCCTCCACCCCGATCGGCGTGCCTCCCTTGGGCACGAGCAGCGCCGCCGGGACCAGCACGGTGCGCGCGCCGCCGGCGATCTCGTAGCGGACGATGTCGCTGCCGCCGCCGGCGCCCTTGGCGGGCTCGATCGCGATATAGCCGCGGCTATCCTCGGTCCATTCGCCGCCGTCGAAACTGTCGCCGCGGATCGCGTCCTGGCCGAAGATGCGCTCGACGGTCAGCGGCCGATACCCCTGCGACGCCGCCGCAACCGGCGCACGCCCGCGCTGGACCGGCGCCTCCGGCACCGGCGTGACCTGCGACCAGACCAGTGCCGGCGTCGCGATCGCGGCCAGGGCGGCCAGCAAAGTTATTGAACGCATCAGGCATCCCCCTCAATCATCAATTCGCCGCTGTGTTAGCGGGGCAAGCCGCAACCGTATACCGCTTCGTGCCGACAACCCCATGCATCGCGTGTCGCGGGAACCAGCGCCGCCCGATGAGGGATTGACGCGGAGCCATCCTATCGGAGACGCAGCGCCTCGTGACCGATCTACCCCCTCCCCCGCTCAACCTGCTGCGTGACGCCGCGCTGTTCCTCGACTTCGACGGCACCCTCGTCGAACTGCAGGAACGCCCCGACGCCGTGTGCGTGGATGATCGGCTCAAAGCCTTGGTCGAGCGACTGTCACGCGCGCTCGACGGCCGCGTCGCCATTATCAGCGGGCGGCCCGTCGCCGGCATCCGCGCCTTGTTCGGCGATCCCGGTTTCGCCGTTTCCGGCAGCCATGGCCTCGAACTGGCCTGGCCCGACGGCAAGGAAACGATGGCGGAACGACCCGCCGCTCTCGACCGTATTGTCGCCGAGATGACATCCTTCGCCTCTACACGCCCCGGCGTGCTCGTCGAACAAAAGCCGCTCGGTGCGGCGCTCCACTACCGATCCGCTCCGGACGCCGCCGCCGACAGCGGCGCATTGGCGCGCGACCTCGCCGCGGAAGCAGGTCTGCACCTGCAGACCGGCAAGATGATGATCGAAGTGCGCGTTCCGGGCGCCGACAAGGGCAGTGCGCTGGTCAAGCTGATGGACTCGGCGCCGATGGCGGGTTTCCGGCCGGTTTTCCTCGGCGATGACGATACCGACGAACCGGCGATGGTGGCCGCCGCCAACATGGGCGGCGCCGGCATTCTGATCGGCGCCGCCCGCGCCAGTGCCGCGGCCTATCGGCTCGACGGCGTCGCCGCGGCGCTCGACTGGTTGGAGGCCGCCGCCGCGCGGGCGCAGGCATGAGTAGCGTCGACCTCTGGCCGATCGGCAATTGCCAGGTCAGCGCCCTGATCGATCGTGCCGGCCGCTTCGTCTGGGCCTGCGTGCCGCGGGTCGATGGCGATCCGCTGTTTTCTGCATTGGTTGGCGGCAAGGAGCCGGAGGGCGGCTATTGGTCGATCGACCTCGAGGATTCGGCCAGCGTCGAGCAATATTACGTCCGCAACACGCCGATCCTGGTCAGCCTGCACACCGACACGGCCGGCAACGCGATCGAGGTAATCGACTTCTGCCCGCGCTTCTCGCGTCACGGCCGCACCTATCGCCCGGTCGCTTTTGCCCGCATCGTACGGCCGGTCGCGGGATCGCCGCGGATCCGGGTCAAGATGCGCACCACCTGCGGCTGGGGCGGCATGTGCCGCGAACAGGTCGGCGGGTCGAACCATCTGCGCGTCCTGCTCGACTCGATGGCGATGCGGCTGACCACCACCGCGCCGATCGGCATGGTCGAGGAAGAGCGGCCGTTCCGGATCGAGCGCCCCCTGCACTTCTTCCTCGGGCCTGACGAGGGCTTCGCCGGCGACCTCGCTGAAACGGTCGAGGCGATGCTCGCCCAGACCACGGCGGAGTGGCAGGAATGGGTCCGCGGCCTCGCCGTACCGCTGGAATGGCAGGACGTGGTGATCCGGTCGGCGATCACGCTGAAGCTGTGCCAGCACGAGGAGACAGGCGCGATCGTCGCGGCGCTGACCACCTCGATCCCCGAACATGCCGGGTCCGAGCGCAACTGGGATTACCGTTACTGCTGGGTACGTGACGCTTATTACACGGTGCAGGCGCTCAACCGGCTCGGGGCACTCGACGTACTGGAGGGCTATCTCGGCTATCTGCGCAACATCGTCGACAGCGCGCGGGGTGGCCATATCCAGCCGCTCTATGGCGTGCTGGGCGAGGCGACGCTGGAGGAACGGTTCGCCCCCGCCCTGCCCGGCTATCGCGGCATGGGGCCGGTCCGCGTCGGCAACCAGGCCTATGAGCAGGTCCAGCACGACGCCTATGGCCAGATCGTCTTGTGCAGCGTCCACGCCTTCTTCGACCAGCGGCTGTTCCGCCAATCCGGCCGCGAGGATTTCGAGAGCCTGGAGCGGGTCGGCGAGCGCGCGTGGAAATTCCACGACCAGCCCGACGCCGGCCTGTGGGAGCTGCGCACGCGGCAGAGCGTCCACACCTATTCGAGCGCGATGTGCTGGGCGGCCTGCGATCGGCTGGCCAACGCCGCGCAGGCCCTGGGGCTCGAGGACCGCCGCGCCTTCTGGCAGGATCGCGCCGACACGATCCGTCGCGAGATCGAGACGCGCGCCTGGCGGCCGGAGACCAACCGGATGTCGGCGACCTTCTCCGGCGACGACCTCGATGCCAGCCTGATCCAGCTGCTCGACCTCAGGTTCTTCCAACCCAACGATCCGCGCTTCATCGGCACGCTGGAGGCAGTCGAGAAGGGCCTGCGCCGCGGCAGCCACATGCTACGCTACGACACGGAGGACGATTTCGGCCTGCCGGAGACGGCGTTCAACGTCTGCACCTTTTGGCTGATCGAGGCGCTGCACTTCACCGGCCGGTCGGAGGACGCGCGCGCGTTGTTCGACGAGATGCTCGCACGCCGCACCGCAGCGGGCTTGCTGTCCGAGGACATTGATCCAAGTAGCGGCGAATTGTGGGGAAATTACCCACAGACCTATTCGCTGGTCGGCATGATCAACTGCGCCGCCCTGTTGTCGAAACCATGGAGTTCGATCCGCTGAACCGTCTCGTCATCATTTCGAATCGTGTATCTGCACCTACTGGCTCACATTCCGGGTCGCAGGGCGGGCTCGCCGTCGCGCTCACCTCTGCCTTGCGCGAATATAAGGGGATCTGGTTCGGCTGGTCGGGCGAGCAGACCGAGGAATATTCCGGCCAGATCACCTTCGCCCGCAACGAGGGTGTGACCACCGCCACGGTCGACCTGGAAGAACAGGATGTCGAGGAATATTACAACGGCTACGCCAATCGCACGCTGTGGCCGCTGTTCCATTATCGCGTCGACCTGGCGGAATATGAGCGCGAGTTCGCCGGCGGCTACCAGCGGGTCAACGTCCGCTTCGCCGAGACGGTCCGCCCCTTGATCGAGGAAGGCGACGCGGTCTGGATCCAGGACTATCACATGTTCCCGCTCGGCGAGGAACTGCGCAAGCTGGGCCTCAAGAACCGCATCGGCTTCTTCCTGCACATTCCCTGGCCGCCGCGCCGTCTGCTGTCGATCCTGCCCGAGGCGGAGGCGCTGGTGCGCACCATGTTCGCCTATGACGTGATCGGCTTCCACACCGAAGAATGGCTGAGCTCGTTCGTCGACTATGCCTGTCACGAGCTTGGCGCCATACTCGACGGCGACACGCTGCGGCTTGGTGAGCGGCATGTGAAGGTGATGGCGGTACCCATCGGCATCGACGCCGAGGAATTCGCCGGCCTTGCCACCAGCACGCGCGGCCGCCTCGCCTTCCGGCAGATGCGCGACAGCGCGGTCGGGCGCGACATGATCGTCGGCGTCGACCGGCTCGACTATTCCAAGGGGCTGGAAGAGCGGTTCCTCGGCTACGAACGCTTCCTCACCGAACATCCCGAAGAGCGGAAGGAGGTCTTCCTTCTTCAGATCGCGCCGCCCAGCCGGGCGACCGTCGGCAGCTACCAGCGCATCCGTACCAGCCTGGAAGGCATCGCGGGGCGGATCAACGGCGCCTATTCCGACATCGACTGGACGCCGATCCGCTACGTCAACCAAGGCTATCCGCGCGACGTCCTGGCCGGCATCTACCGCGCCGCCAAGATCGGCCTGGTCACGCCGTTGCGCGACGGCATGAACCTCGTCGCGAAGGAATATGTCGCCGCGCAGAACCCGGAGGATCCCGGTGTGCTGATCCTGTCGCGCTTCGCCGGGGCGGCGTGCCAGCTGACCGACGCGGTGCTGATCAACCCCTATTCGGCCGAGGAGATGGCCGATGCGATCATGCTGGCGCTGCGCATGCCGCGCGAGGAGCGTATCGAGCGCTGGCAGAAGATGATGGCGGTGATCAACCGCGAGGATATCGGCTGGTGGCGCCGTACCTTCACCGAGGCGCTGATGCAGGTGCCGTTGCCGGAGACGGAGCCGGCATAAGCCGCGTCTTCGGCAGCGCCTCCGGCATGTCGGTGCGGATGAAGGCATAAAGCGCCTCGCGCACCTCGCAACGCAGGTCGAAGGCCGTCGAGGCATCCTTAGCGGTCATCAACCCACGCAACTCCATCGTTCCGTCGGGCTTCGAGTCGGTGACCTGCAGGTTGTAGAAGCGGCCATCCCAGCGCGGCGATGCGCGCACCACCTCCTCCAGCTTCTCCCGGAGCCGCGGCACGTCGGCGGCGGGATCGACGTACCAGAAGACCGAGCCGAGCAACGCGCTGGTTTCCCGCGTCCAGTTCTGGAAGCTGTTCTCGAGGAACTTCGACACCGGCACGACAAGGCGGCGGTCGTCCCAGATGCGCACCACGACATAGGTCAGGCGGATGTCCTCGATCCGCCCCCATTCGTTGTCGATGATGACGACGTCGTCGATGCGGATCGGTTCAGTGAAGGCCATCTGGATGCCGGCGATGACGTTCTTCAGCGCGGGTTGCGCGGCGGCGCCGATCGCGAGGCCCGCGACGCCGGCGGAGGCGGCGAGCGTGACGCCGATCGTGCGCACCGACGGGATGCTCATCAGCATCATCATCGCGGTCAGCATGACCAGCACGAACACGCCGATACGGTGCAGGATCGAAATCCGCGTCCGCCGCCGCCTCGCGCGCAGATTGTCGGGGCCGCTGATGTCGAAGCGCACCTCGCTGATGTCGCGATAGGCGGTCAGCGCCGCGAGCAGCATCCAGCCGAACAGGCCCGGCGCGGCGATGCCGAGGAGGCGCTGCCAGACCGTCTCCCAGAAACGCGGCAAGTCGAGCGTCGGGGTCGCCGCGGCCATCGCAAGCCCGACCAGCAGCCAGAAGCTCGGCCGCCGCAGCCGGAGGACGAGAATGTCATCGGCCTTGGTCGCCGTCCGCCCCGCGATCCGTTTCAGGATGGCGAACAGCAGGCGATGCAGCAGCACCACCAGCACGACGAGGCCGACAAGGCCGAGCAGCCGGGTGGCCCAGCCGGGCAGATCGAGATCGGCATAGGGGATGCGCATCGCGCGCTAACACGCATCAGTCGGCGAAAGGGTCCGACCGTCACCCCTCGGCACGCGAGTCTTGACAGATTTGACGCCTGAACGTTGCGTCTTCTGCCTCTCCGGCTTTTCGGTTATTGCGCGATGAGAAAGAGCATAGATGGAACGAGTCCCCGCCCATCGTTCCGACCAGAGCACAGATCGCGAACGATATACGCGTGCCGAAGCTTGTAGGACAGGATCTTCGTCCTCCCCTGCAAGGGAGGTTGCAGGTCACAGCCCGGCTGAGGAAGTATTGCCTGTCGCGACATTGCCACGCCCCTGCTCGAGTAGGGACACCCCCCTCCACCCGCCACGCTAATCCCCTTCCCCTTGCAGGGGAGGATTTGGGGGCTCTATACCCGCTGCGCGCCGGCCTCGCGCACCGCGGCCAATGTCGGGTAGCCGTTGACCGCCATCAGCAGGTCCGCCTCCGCCAGCAGGCAGCGCAGGACGTGCGCGGCACCGTCCACACCGCCGAGTGCGAGGCCGTAGCTGTACGGACGCCCCACCCCGACCATGCGCGCACCGAGCGCGATGGCCTTGATGACGTCGGTGCCCGAACGCACACCCGAGTCGAACAGCACCGGTAGGTCGCCAGCTGCCGCGACGACATCCGGCAGCAGGTCGATCGCGGCGATCCCGCCATTCGCCTGGCGGCCGCCGTGGTTCGAGCAGTAGATCGCGTCGATCCCGACATCGGCGGCGCGGCGCGCGTCGTCGGGGTGACAGATGCCCTTGAGCACGATCGGCAGGCTGGTCAGCGACCGCAACCAGCCGAGATCGTCCCAGGTCAGTACCTTACCGAAGAGGCGTGTCCACAGCCCGACGGCCTCCGAAGGCGCGTGCGCGGGCGGCTTGCCAAGTAAGCGCTGGAAGACGGGATCGCTGAAATAATTGGTCAGTACGTGGCCGCGAAGCTGAGGGAAATTGGCGACGTTGAGGTCGCGTGGTCGCCAGCCGGTGACCCAAGTGTCGAGCGTCACGACGATCGCCTTGTAACCCGCTCCTTCCGCGCGCGAGACGAGGCTGGCGGCGAGTTCCGGATCGCGCGGCGTATAAAGCTGGAAGAAGCCGGGCGTCTGGCCCATCGCGCCCGCCACCGCTTCCAGCGGATCGTTCGACAGGGTCGAGGCGCAGAGCGGCACGCCAGTGGCGGCCGCCGCGCGCGCGGCGGCGAGATCACCGTGCCCGTCCTGCGTACACATACCGGTGACGCCGATCGGCGCCATGAACAAAGGGCTTGGCAGCGTCAGGCCGAACAGCTCGACCGACAGGTCGCGCGTGCTGCAATCGACCAGCATCCGCGGCACCATGCCCCAATGCGCGAAGGCCTCTGCGTTGCGCCGCTGGGTGGTCTCGTCGCCGCAGCCGCCCTGCACATAGCCGAGCACGCTGGGCTCCATCGCCGCGGCGGCGCGCGCCTCCAGCGTCGCGAAGTCGACGGGCCAGCGCGGCTGGATGCCTTGTAGGCCCGCGCCGTAGATCAAATTCTGGTAATCGCCATAGGCCATGGGCGCCTCTCCTTGGATCGTTTTCGGTGAGGGTAAGCCGGCTGGGGGTGCGGTTGAAGCGGTATATGTAGGGGTTTGTCGCGCGCCCTCCGGCGCGCCTGCTGCGTCATCCCCGCGCAGGCGGGGATCCAAAGACGCCGACGGTGCGGCTCCATCGTTGGCGCCTGCGCATCTGGATTCCCGCCTGCGCCGGAATGACCGTAAATTTGGGGGCGCTTTCGCTTCTGCCGCTTCGACCGGGAGCATCGCCGCTGCAACCTGGATCAATGGCGTGCGTTGGGCGCGACGATGGGATAGGCCGTCACAGGTCTGTCACGAACTCGTCACATCGAGGGTGCACCGGCACGCCATGGCTACCGTCGCTTCCGCCCCGCACGAAGGATCCTCATCCTCACGCGGTCCGCATCTCGATGCGCAGTTGCATCCCGCCGGACGCTGGATCTTCCTTGCGGTGCTGGTCGGCGCGCTCGGTTATGCCGGTTTCAGCGTCATCAGCGACACCGCACAGGTCGGCGAGCAACTGGCGACCGGCGTCTTCCTGTTCCTGGGCCTGGCGCTGCTGATCGCTTTGGGCTTCGAATTCGTCAACGGCTTCCACGACACCGCCAATGCGGTGGCGACGGTGATCTATACGCATTCCCTGCCCGCGCCGATCGCGGTGGTGTGGTCAGGGTTCTTCAACTTCCTGGGCGTCGTCACCTCGTCGGGGGCGGTCGCCTATTCGATCGTCACGCTGCTGCCGGTCGATCTGATCCTGCACGTCGGATCCGCCGGCGGCTTCGCGATGATCTTTGCATTGCTGCTCGCTGCGGTGATCTGGAACCTCGCGACCTGGGCGGTCGGCCTGCCCAATTCGTCGAGCCACGCACTGATCGGATCGATCCTGGGTGTCGGCCTCGCCAACCAGCTGCTGTCGCAGGGGATCGGCGGCACGTCGGGGGTCGATTGGCACCAGGCGGAAAAGGTGCTGATCACGCTGCTGGTCAGCCCGCTGGTCGGCTTCGCCGGCGCACTGGTGCTGATCCTGGTGATGAAGCGCTTCTTCCGCGACCCCAAGCTGTATCGCGAGCCGCCCGCCGACGCGCCGCCGCCCAAAGGCATCCGTGGCCTGCTCGTTTTCACCTGCACCGCGGTCAGCTTCGCGCACGGCAGCAACGACGGACAGAAGGGCATGGGCCTGATCATGCTGATCCTGATCGGCTGCGCCCCCACCGCCTATGCGCTCAACCGCACCGTACCGTCGAGCGCCACCCCCGCTTATGTCGCGCAGGCGCGCGCGGCGGAGGCGACGTTCGCCGCACACGGCGATGCCCGGCCCGCGTCGATCGACGCGGCGCGCGCGACGATCACCAAGGGCTTGTCGACCCGTCACGTCGACAATCCCGACATCTACGGCGCCCTCGCCGCACTCTCCGCCGACGTGGGCAAGCGGATCGGCAATTACGGCGCGCTGAGCAACGTGCCGGCGGCGGCGACGCCGAACCTGCGCGCCGACATGTATCTGGTGCTCGACGCCAGCAAGCAGATCGTCGCCGACGAGGGCGCCAAGGCGCGCTTCTCCGCACGCGAACTCGAACAGATCAAGGGTTATGGCGGCAGCCTGGAACAGGGCACGCGCTACATCCCCCTGTGGGTCAAGGTGACGCTCGCGATCGCGCTCGGGCTTGGCACGATGGTCGGATGGAAGCGGATCGTCGTCACCGTCGGCGAACGTATCGGCAAGAGCCACCTTACCTATGGCATGGGCGCGTCGGCGGAATTGATGGCGGCGAGCACGATCCTGCTCGCCGACCGGCTCGGCATGCCAGTGTCGACGACGCATGTGCTGTCGTCCGGCGTCGCGGGTGCGTCGGTCGGCAATGGCGCCGGACTGCAGTGGCGCACCGTGCGCAACATGGCGATGGCATGGTTCCTGACCTTGCCCGTTGCGATGCTGCTGGCGGGCCTGCTCTACTGGGCGCTGCTGACCGGAATCCGCCTCTACGCCGGATAGGGCGGACGGCCCGGCCGCAACAAAGCCGTAACCGGAACGAGACGGCAGCGTCATACTGGACGTGCATGGGAATCGGACGGGGGAAGAGGGCCCCCGAGGGGTTCCGCCATGACCGACGCCATGTTCGACGATCGTCCCGCCACCGCCTTCGATCAGGATCAGGATCAGCTTGGGGCCGCCATCCTGGCCTTCGCGACCCAGGGCCGCCCAGCCGCGCCGAATCGCACCCCGGACAAGCCCGCGATCCAGCGCCGCCGCTACCGCACGATCTGGATCAGCGACGTCCATCTCGGCACCCGCGGCTGCAATGCGGACATGCTGATCGACTTCCTCGATCATGTCGACAGCGACATCCTCTACCTGGTCGGTGACATCGTCGACGGCTGGCAGCTGAAGAAGCGCTTCTACTGGCCGGCGGCCCACAATGACGTGGTCGGGCGGCTGCTCAAGCGGGCCAAGCGCGGCACGCAGGTCACCTACATCCCCGGCAATCACGACGAGATGTTCCGCCAGTTCGCCGGCATGAACTTCGGCGGCGTCGCGATCCGCCGCAAGGCGATCCATCGCACCGCCGATGGCCGCCGCCTGCTGGTGCTGCATGGTGACGAATTCGATGCGATCACGCTTGGCCATCGCTGGATCGCGCTGCTCGGCGACAGCGCCTATACCGCGTTAATGACGCTGAACCGCTGGACCAACGTGGTGCGGCGCAAGCTCGGCCGACCCTATTGGTCGCTGTCGAAACATGCCAAGGCGAAGGTCAAGAACGCCGTCGCCTTCATCTCCAAGTTCGAAGAGGTCGTCGCGCATGCCGCCGGCTCGCGGGGGGTCGACGGCGTGGTATGCGGGCATATCCATACCGCCGAGATCCGCCAGATCGGCGATGTCGCCTATTATAACGATGGCGACTGGGTCGAAGGCTGCACCGCACTGGTCGAGCATTTCGACGGTACGATGGAAGTGCTGCACTGGGCGGACGAGATCGAGGCACGTACCGCGGCAGATCGCGCCGCCGCCCGCAGCGTCACCCTCGCCGCCTGAACTCCCGATGCGCATCGCACTGATCACCGACGCCTGGCAGCCGCAGGTGAACGGCGTCGTCCGTACGCTGGGGGCGACGCGACGCGAACTCGAAGCGATGGGGCATGAGGTGATGGTCGTCTCGCCCGACCGGTTCACCACCCTGCCGTGCCCGACCTATCCGGAAATACGGCTGGCGCTGACCGGGCGCAGCGGCGTCGGGCGGCTGATCCGCGCCTTCGACCCCGACGCGATCCATATCTCGACGGAAGGGCCGCTGGGCCTGGCGGCGCGGCGCTGGTGCCTGGCGCGCGGATTGCGCTTCACCACCGCCTATCACACGCAATTCCCGGACTATCTGGCAGCACGCACCGGCGTCAGTGCGGAATGGTTCTGGCGCTACATCTGCTGGTTTCATCGGCCGGCGGAGGCCATTCTGACATCGACGGCGTCGGTCGACGACGTGTTGCGCGACCATGGCCTGACCCATTTGCGGCGCTGGGGCCGCGGGGTCGACCTGACGCTGTTCACGCCGGACGGGCCGCGCGATCCGGTCATGGCGACCCTGCCGGGGCCGATCCAGCTCTACGTTGGCCGGGTCGCCGTAGAAAAGAACGTCGAGGCGTTCCTTGCCACGAAGCAACCGGGCAGCAAGGTCGTGGTCGGCGACGGCCCGGCGCGCGATGCCCTGGCAGCGCGTTACCCGCAGGCGCATTTCCGCGGCGCCCTTTACGGCGAGGCGCTGGCGGCCGCCTATCGCAGCGCCGACGTCTTCGTCTTCCCCAGTCGCACCGACACCTTTGGACTGGTGATGGTCGAGGCGCTCGCCTGCGGCACGCCCGTCGCGGCCTTGCGCGCACCGGGTCCGGTGGACGTGCTGTCGGCGGACGTGGGGGCGATCGATCCGTCGCTCGACCTGGGGATCGCGGCGGCGCTGGCGAGGGACCGCACCGTCTGTGCGGATTATGCCAAGGGGTTCAGCTGGACCGCCAGTGCCACGCAATTCCTGCACGCGCTGGCACCGATCCGCTTCGTCGCGCGCATGGCGGCCTGAAACAACGGCATCATCCCCCGCGCCGGAGGCGATCGATCATCTCGCGTTCGAACTGCCGGGGGTCGTCCGCGGCTTGGCATAAAGCGGCGCGATCCAGCACCGCTGCGACACGCCCGTTCGCAAGCATCAGACCCGCGTCACACGCCCCCGCCAGCGTGCCCAAATCATGCAGCGCGGTGACGAGCGTCAGCCCGTCGTCGGCCATGCGGCGCAGCACCTGCCGAACGTCATAGGCGGCGACTGGATCGAGCCAGTTGAACGGTTCGTCGAGGACGATGCAGCGATGCCCTCCCGCGAAGGCGGCGGCGATAGCCAGACGCTGACGCATCCCCGCCGAACATTCCCCGATCCAGCGATCGAGCAGTGCCGGAATCCCGAGCGCCGCCCACAGATCCGCCAGGCGCGCCGCATCGAGCGGCGCGTCGCCGCGAGCGTAATCGAGCAGCTCCCGGCCCCGCAGCAGATCGGGCAGGCGGTCCGCCGGCGGGGCGAAGCCGATGGCACGTGCGCGGGCGGCGCGATCGTCGGTAAGATCGCGCCCGTCGATCCGGCAGGTGCCGCCCACAAACGGCAAGCGACCGCTCACCGCGCGCAGCAGGCTCGTCTTGCCCGAACCGTTCGCGCCAACGATGCCGAACCATGTTCCTGGGGCGACCGACAGGTCGATGCCGTGGACGACCCTCTGCCCCTCCCGTGCGACGATCGCCTCGGCGAGGTGAATCGCGATCATGGGATCATCCAAAGCTGGCGTGCGGCGCCTCGCGACATCCGCCAGAGGCTGATCAGCGCGACCACCGGCGCGGCGAACGGGACCATCACCGCGACCAGAGCGACGACGCCGATCAGGACGGCGACGAGCATATCCGCCTGCCGCCGGCGGTAGAGCCGATAGGCCTGGATACGCAGCGTCAGGATCAGCAACAGCACCGACGCGGTCAGCGCCGCCACGATTCCCGCGCTCAGCCCTATGGCCAACCCCGCAGCCAAGGGCGAGAGACACAGGAAGACCAAAGCCGCGGGGAGCTGCCGCCGCAGCACGGTACCTAGGCCGTGACCCGCCATCGCCATGTATCGCACGACGGCCGGATCGATGGCCGTAAGCGACGCCGCCAGCCCCAGCGTGACGACACCGGTTTCGACAAGTTGCGCGCCCGCATCGGCGGGACGGACCACCAGCAGGACGACGAGCAGGAGCGTCGCGGCAGCCAGTCCGGCAAGGGGCCGCCGCGAGAGCGAGGCGAAAGCCTGCCGCGGAGTCATGCCGCCCCCATGCCATGGCCGGACTCGATATCTCGCCACGGCCACACCGGCCGCCGCAAACCCCAGATAGGCGGGCGCCGCGGTCATCACGAGGTCCGACCGGATGACCAGCATCGCCAGTACGATCGTCAGTAGCGCGACGCCGTAGCAGCGAAGACGGTAATGAACGCGACCTATTCGATCGAGAGATAGGGCCGCCAGCACGCCATCGGCGTCGTGGAAGCGCAAGCGCTCCGCGACGAGGCGCTCCATGCCCCATGCCGCCGCACCGGCGGCTCCGATAGCGATCCACCTTGCCCGTTCGGCCGGCTGGTCGAGCAGCGCATGGCGGGCCAGCGCCAACACGAACACCAGCATCACCGCAGCGATCAGCCGATCGTGCCAGCCGCGCAAATTCGTGGCGACCGCGCGACCGAGCAGCCGCCGATCGTGATCGAACAGACGATTCGAGCCGTGTTTCTCAACCCCCATCACGGCGGAGTAGGCCGGATCGCCGCGAGCTTTTCAAGCGTCGCCAATACGAGGTCGGCGACGATCGGCCCGTGGCCGATCCTCTCTCTTGCTGCGACCCGGCCGCGTCGGGTGGGCGCACCACCCGACGTGTCTGCGATTACTGCAGCCCGCCGCCGAGCGACCGGTACAGTTCGATCAGGTTGCTGCCCCGCGCCAGCCGGGTGGTGACGAGCTGCTGCTGCGCCGTGTAGGACGTGCGCTGGGTGTCGAGCGTGTTGAGGAAGCTTTCCACGCCCGCCCGATAGCGCGCGTCGGAGAGACGCGCGGCGACCGCGGCTGCGTTGGCGCGTGCGGTTTGCGCCGAAACCTGCTCGTCAATCGTGCCTCGCTGCGCCAGCGCATCGGCGACCTCGCGGAAGGCGGTCTGCACCGTCTTCTCATAGGTGGCGACCGCCGCCTGCTGCGAGGCCTTGGCATAATCGAGATTGCCGCGCAGGCGCCCGCCGTCGAACAGCGGCACGCCGATCGACGGCGTGCCGGTGTAGGTGAAGCTGCCCCCACCGAACAGGCCGCTCAGCGCGGTGCTGATCGTGCCGAGCGTCGCGGTCAGCGAGATACGCGGGAACAACGCGGCACGCGCCGCACCGATATTGGCGTTCTGCGCGATCAGTTGATGCTCCGCCTGCAACACGTCCGGCCGGCGCAGCAAGACCTCCGATGACACGCCGGCCGGCAACGTCGGGATGGTTGCGTCACCATTCCCTAGGCTGGCGGGCAGCAGATCGGCGGTTACCGTGGTGCCGACAAGCAGGTTGAGCGCATTCTGATCCTGCGCGACGCGTGTCTTCAGCGCCGCGATGTCGTTGCGCGCGGCCTGATAATTGGTTTCCGCCTGCCGCGCCTCCAGCTCGGAAGCGACGCCGATGCGGAACTGCGCCTGGGTCAGTTCGAGCGTCTGCTGGAACGTCTTCAGCGAATCCTGCGAGATGCGCAGCTGGTCCTGATCCGACGCGAGCGTCAGCCAGGCGGTGGCGATTTCCGCGATCAGGCTGATCCGCGTCGAGCGCTGCGCCTCTTCGCTGGCGAAATATTGTTCCAGCGCGGCGCGGCTGAGGTTGCGGACTCGGCCGAACAGATCGAGTTCGAACGCCGAGAAACCGGCATTGACCGAATAGAATTGGAGATTGGACGAGGAGCTGCTTCCGACGCTGCCGCCGACCCCCGTACCGGTACCACCGGTCGTACCACCCGTGGTTCCGCCGGTGCCGGTGCCGCCCGTGCCAGTGCCACCGGTGCCCGATCCGCTCGCGGCACCTGTGGTGCTCGCCGCGCCGAACAGATTGTTGGTATAGGTGCCAGAGCCGCTGATCGTCGTGCTCGGCACCAGATCGGCGCGCTGGACGCGATATTGGGCACGAGCCTGCAACACGTTCGCCGCCGCGACGCGCAGGTCGCGGTTGTTGTCGAGGCCGAGCGCGATCACCTGTTGCAGCTTCGGATCGGTGAAGAAGCTGCGCCAGCCGATCTTGGTCACGTCGGGGGCGTCGGTCGCGGCGGCGGGATAGACGCCGCCCTGCGGCAGCGTCGCCGGCACCGCGCCCGCCGGGCGGACGTATTTCGGCGCCATGTTGCAGCCGGCGAGCGACGCGCTCGCCACCAGCGCCACGATGAGGGACTTACGGGTCATCGAACTTACGCTCCCTGCGGGGCCGGACGGCCCTGCGGTTCGTCATGAGCACCGCCGTCGTGCGGCGGCGCGCCGTGGGGATCGTCATGGGCCGCCGGCTCGGCGTGGCCGCCCTGACCGAACAGGCGCAGGACTACGACGAAGAACATCGGCACGAAGAAGATCGCGAGGATCGTCGCCGACAGCATGCCGCCGACCACGGCACGGCCGATCGCATTCTGGCCGCCCGCGCCCGCCCCAGTCGAGATCGCCAGCGGCAACACGCCGAAGACAAAGGCGAGGCTGGTCATCAGGATCGGCCGGAGGCGCAGCTTCGCCGCCGCAACCGCCGCGTCGAACGGCTTCAGCCCGTCGCGCATCTTCTCCTCGGCGAATTCGACGATCAGGATCGCGTTCTTCGCCGACACGCCGATCGTGGTGATCAGACCGACCTGGAGGTAGATGTCGTTGTTGAGCCCGGTCAGCGTCGCGGCGAGCACCGCGCCGAGCACGCCAAGCGGCACCACCAGCATCACCGAGATCGGCACCGACCAGCTTTCATACAGCGCGGCGAGGCAGAGGAAGACGATCAGCAGCGACAGGCCGTACAGTGCCGGCGCCTGGCCGCCCGACAGACGTTCCTCGTAGCTGAGGCCGGTCCATTCCAGCGCCGTGCCCGGCGGCAGTTTGGCGTGGATCGCCTCCATCGCCTTCATCGCCGCACCGGACGAGACACCGGGCGCGGGAGCGCCGAGCAGTTCCATCGACGGCAGACCGTTGTACCGGGTCAGCTGCGCCGGCGCCTGCTTCCACGACAGGGTCGAGAAAGCGGTGAAAGGCGCCATCTGGCCGCTGTCGCCGCGGACGTAGAAATTGCCGACGTCCTCGGGCTTCTGGCGGTAGGGTTCATCGGCCTGGATGTAGACGCGCTTGACGCGGCCACGATCGATGAAGTCGTTGACGTAGCTGCCGCCCCAAGCGGTCGAGATCGTGCTGTTGACCGTCGACAGGTCGAGGCCGAGCGCACGCGCCTTGTCCTGATCGACGTCGATCTTGAGCTGCGGCGCGTCGTCAAGGGCGTTGGGACGCACGCCGACCAGCGACTTGTCCTGCATCGCCATGCCCAACATCATGTTGCGCGCGGCAAGCAGCTTTTCATGGCCGATACCGGATTCATCGACCAGTTGCAGGTCGAAGCCGGTGGCATTGCCGAGCTCCTGCACGGCGGGCGGGATGACCGCGAAGATCATCGCGTCCTTGAACTGCGACAAGGCTCCCATCGCCCGGCCGGCGATCGCCTGCGCCTTGTTGGCCGCGCCCTTGCGTTCATCCCACTGCTTGAGCGGGATAAAGGCGATGCCGCTGTTCTGGCCCTGGCCGGCGAAGCTGAAGCCGTTGACGGTGAAGACACCCTGGACGTTTCCGCCTTCCTTTTGCAGGAAGTGATCGCGGATCGTGTCGAGGCCCTTTTGGGTACGGGCGGTGGTGGCGCCCGGCGGTCCCTGCACCAGTGCGATCATGATCCCCTGATCCTCGTCGGGCAGGAAGCCCGTCGGCAGGCGCATGAACAGGAAGCCCATGCCCAGCACGAGCAGCAGATAGACCAGCATCGAGCGCTTCCAGCTGCGTGCCGTCCGCACCACGCCATGCTCGTAGCGGACCTGGCCCCGCTCGAACTTGTCGTTGAACCAACGGAAGAAGCGGGCGAAAATGCCGTTGCCTTCGACCTTATTGGCCTCGTGCGGCTTCAGGATCGTAGCGCATAGCGCCGGCGTCAGGATCAGCGCGACCGCGATCGACAGCACCATCGCCGAGACGATCGTGATCGAGAACTGGCGATAGATGACGCCGGTCGAGCCGCCGAAGAACGCCATCGGCAGGAACACCGCCGACAGCACCAGCGCGATGCCGATCAGCGCGCCGGTGATCTCGTCCATCGACTTCCGCGCCGCCTCCTTGGGCGACAGATGCTCGGTGGTGATCAGGCGTTCGACGTTCTCGACGACGACGATCGCGTCGTCGACCAGCAGGCCGATGGCCAGCACCATGCCGAACAGGGTCAGCGTGTTGATCGAATAGCCCGCCGCGGCGAGGATGCCGAAGGTGCCGAGCAGCACCACCGGCACTGCGATCGTCGGGATCAGCGTCGCGCGCCAGTTCTGCAGGAACAGGAACATGACGAGGAAGACGAGGATCACCGCCTCGATCAAAGTATGGACGACCTGCTCCACCGACAGCCGCACGAACGGCGACGTGTCATAGGGATAGATCACCTTGACGTCGGACGGAAACTGCTTGGCGATGGCGTTGACGCGCTCCTTGACGGCGGTGACCGTGGTCAGCGCGTTGGCCCCCGGCGCGAGCTTGATGCCGATGCCGGAGGCGGGCTTGCCGTTCCATTCCGACTGAAAGCCGTAATTTTCTGCGCCGATCTCCACCCGCGCGACATCGCGTAGCCGGACCACGGCCCCGTCGGTGCCGCTCTTCAGCCGGATCGCGCCGAATTGTTCGGGCGAGGTCAGTCGCGACTCGACCGACACGGTGGCGTTGAGCATCTGCTCCTTGGGCGCCGGCTGCGCACCGATCTGGCCGGCGGACACCTGCGCGTTCTGCGCGGTGATCGCGGAGGTCACGTCCGCCATGGTCAGCGCGTAGTTGTTAAGCTTCAGCGGATCGACCCAGACGCGCATCGCATATTGCGAGCCGAACACGATCGTGTCGCCGACGCCGTTGACGCGCGCGAGCGGGTCCTGGATCTTGGACACGATATAGTCCGACAGGTCGGCACCATTGTGGCTGCCGTCCGCCGAATAGAGGCCGACGAACATCAGGAAGTTCTGCGTCGCCTTCGCGACGATCAGCCCCTGGCGCTGGACTTCCTGCGGCAACAGCGGCGTCGCCGCCTGCAGCTTGTTCTGCACCTGCACCTGCGCGATGTCGGGATCGGTGCCCTGTTCGAACGTCAACGTGATCGTCACTTGCCCGGCCGAGGACGAGGACGAGGAGAAGTAGCGAAGGTTATCAATGCCCTTCAGCTGCTGCTCGATGATCTGCGTCGTCGTATTTTCGAGCGTCTGGGCGTCCGCGCCCGGATAGGTCGCGGTGATCGACACCGCGGGCGGTGCGATGGCCGGAAACTGCGCGATCGGCAGGCTGCGGATCGCCAGGATGCCCGCGAGCATCGTGACGATCGCCAGCACATAGGCAAAGATCGGGCGATCGATGAAATAGCGCGACATGGATTCTTACTTCGCCTGTGCCTGCGCTGGCTGGCCGGGTTGCCCGGCCGCCGGCTTCGCATTGGGATCCCAGACATGGCCCTTCACCGGCATGCCCGGCCGCAGCATCATGCCGCCCTCGACGATGACCTTGTCACCCGGCTTCAGCCCGGAGGTGACGACCCAATTCTCGCCCTCCGTCCGGTTGGTTTCGAGCACGCGAGGTTCGACCTTGCCGCCCTGGCCGATGACCATCACCGTCGCCTTGCCGCGCTCGTCGCGACTGACCGCGCGTTGCGGGACGAGGATCGCATCCGCCTGCGTACCCTGGATCAGCTGGGCGCGGACGAACATGCCGGGCAGCAACAGCCCGCGCGGATTGCCGAACAGCGCCCGAATCGTCTGCGAACCGGTCGACGGATCGACGGTGACGTCCGCGAAGCGCAGCGTGCCCTCGATCGGATAGGTCGTGCCGTCCTCGAGCAACAGCTTGACCCGCGCATTGCCGTCGCGCGCGACCTGGCCGGCGATGATCTGCTGGCGCAGCTTGAGCAGGTCGGCGCTCGACTGCTGAATGTCGACATAGATCGGGTCGAGCCGCTGGATCGTCGCCAGCGCCTGCGTCTGCGCGGCCGACACCAAAGCTCCGGTGGTGAACAGCGAGCGACCGATGCGGCCGGTGATCGGCGCGCGGATCGTCGTCCGCGCGAGGTCGATCTGCGCCGTGCGCACCGCGGCCTGCTGCGCGGCGACGTCGGCGCGCGCCTGCGCGGCCGAGGTCTGCGCATTCTCATATTCCTGGCGCGCGATCGCGTTGATCTTGACCAGTTCGCCATAGCGGCGGGCGAGCGCCTCGCTCGACGCGATCGCGGCGCGGGCGCGGGCCAGTGCGGCGCGCGCATTGGCGACCTGCGCCTGATAGGGCGAGGAATCGATGCGGTAGAGCGGCTGGCCGGCACGGACCATGTCGCCCTCGGTGAAGAGCCGCGCCAGGATCAGGCCATTGACCTGAGGCCGGACGTCCGATGTCTCATAGGCGGCGGTGCGCCCGGGCAGCTCGGTGGTGACCGAGACCGGCTGGGTCTTCATTTCGACATAGCCGACTTCCGCCGGCCCTTGCTGCTGCTGCGCCGGTTGACCGCCGCCATTGCTTCCGCAACCGGCAAGCACCAGCGCCAACGCCACCACCCTGTGTCGGCCATTCATCATGCTGTAATCCGCTAGACAATATGTGAGTGATCGTTCACTCTCATTTTTGCTGCTACTGCGAAGACGGACGGAGCGTCAAGCGTCGAGATGAAGATAAACTACGATGAACGATAGCGTTGGTGGTTGCCCCCTGCCCCCGAGCCGGGCCGAACAGCGCCGCCGGTTGGTGATCCAAACTGCGCGCAAGTTATTCATGGATCACGGCTTTCATGCCACCGGCATGGCCCAGCTCGCCAAGGAATCGGGTGTTGCGGTGGGTCAAATCTATCGCGACTTCGCGTCCAAGGAAGATATCGTCGCGGCGATCTGCAACGCCGATTGTCGCGAATATATGCTCGACCGGCAGCTGCGACAGGCGATCGAGTCGGACGACTCGGAGGGGGTTCGCGCCTGGTTGCGCCACTTCCTCGACGCGGAGGATCCGGAGGACGATGACCGGCTGTTCGCCGAAATCGTCGCCGAGGCGACCCGCAACGATCGGATCGCGTCGATCTTTCACGAACTGCGTGGCGAGTTCCAGGGCAAGCTGCACGCCGCGCTGGTGATGCTGGCGCCGGGCGATGCCTTTGCGGAGCGGCGACAGCTGATCGCGGACATGATCATGTCGCTGTCGCTGGGGCTAATGTATTTCCAGCTGCTTCACCGGCCGGACAATATGGATGCGCTGACGACGATGCTGATCAGCCTGGTCGATCGTGAGGTCGACGCCTTGTGCGCCGACGCGCGGGCCTGACGGTCAGCGGTCGGCCCACTCCCGGAACCAGGCAACGAAGCGCGGCACACCGTCGTCGATCGTCGTCGTGGGACGATAGCCCAAATCACGGGTCGCCGAATCGATATCGGCAAAGGTGCGCACCACGTCGCCGGGCTGTATCGGCAGGTCTTCCCGAACCGCACGCCGACCGATCGCCTGTTCCAGCAGAGCGATGACGCGGCCCAGCGGTTCGCAACGGTGGTTGCCGAGATTGTAGAGGGCGTGCGGGCCAACGCTGCCGCCGGACTTGGCCTTGCCGTCATCAGCCGGTGCCCGGTCATGCGCGGCGAGGACGCCGGCGACGATATCGTCGATGAAGGTGAAGTCGCGCTCCATCCGCCCCTGGTTGAAAACCGGGATCGGCTCGCCGCGCAGAATCTTGCCGGTGAAGATCCACATCATCATATCGGGCCGGCCCCATGGGCCATAGACGGTGAAGAAGCGCAGCCCCGTCTGCGGCAGACGGAAGAGATGCGCATAGCTCTCGCTCATCAGTTCATTGGCGCGTTTGGTCGCCGCATAGAGTGAGAGCGGTCGGTCGACACGATCTTCGACGCAAAACGGGACTGCGGCATTGCCGCCATATATGGACGAGGACGAGGCATAGACCAGATGCTCGACCCGTCGTGCGCGGGCCAGTTCGAGCAGGTTGAGGTGGCCGACGAGGTTCGCCTGGCCATAGACCTCCGGCCGCTCGACGGAATAGCGCACACCGGCCTGCGCACCGAGATGGACGATGCGCTCAAACTCCCGGCCTTTCAGCGCGGCGGTCAGCTCGCCGGGATCGGCGAAGTCGAGACGGTGGAATGCAAAACGATCACCGAATGCCGCCCGTAATTGGGCAAGCCGTGCGTGCTTGAGCGCCGGATCGTAGTAATCGTTGAGCGAATCGATCCCGATCACCCGATCGCCGCGGGCCAGCAGCGCCGCTGCGACGCTCATGCCGATGAAGCCGGCAGCTCCGGTAACCAGCGTCGTCGGCATGCAAGGTCCCTGCGAATCGAGCTCTATGGTCCGCCATCCGCCGGCGAACCGGGCCGCGAACGGTTCGCGCCGCCTCTATGACCTTCTAGCGACGCGTCAACCGTTAGCCTTGGCAAGGGCATAAGCCTGGGTGCCGCGGGTCATCACCCTGTCGTCGGGCAGGATCTCGGCGACCGGAATGTCGGGCTGTGCCTTGAGCTGCGCGTACAGCGGGGCAAAGTCCGTCTCGACCGTGATCCTCAGCAGTTCGTCGAAGCTGGGGATGACGAAATAATTCTGCTGGAAATCGTCGATGCGATATTCGGTCCGCATCACCCGCGCGATGTCGAAGCCGATGCGATTGGGGCTCGGATCGTCGAGCGCGAAGCGGCTTTCGGCATAGCTGGAGACGATGCCCGAGCCGTAGATGCGCAGGTCGCCCCCTTCCTGCACCAGCCCGAACTCGACGGTATACCAGTACAGGCGGCCGAGATATTTCAGCGCGTCGAGCCCGAGCGCGCGCTGTCCGCCGCGGCCATAGGCCTCCAGATAGTCGGCGAACACCGGGTCGGCAAGCATCGGCACATGACCGAACACGTCGTGAAAGACGTCCGGCTCCTGCAGATAGTCGAGCTGGTCCGGGCGCCGGATGAAATTGCCGGCAACGAAACGGCGGTTCGCCATATGGTCGAAGAAGACGTCGTCGGGCACCAGTCCCGGCACGGCGACGACCTGCCAGCCGGTCAGTGCCATTAGCCGCTCCGACAGTTCCTCGAAGTCGGGAATGCCCGGCTTCGACAGCTTCAGCACGTCGAGCCCGCGCAGATAGGCCTCCGACGCGCGGCCGGGAAGCAGCTTGGATTGCCGCGCGAACAACGTATCCCAGGTGGCATGGTCCTCGGCCGTATAATGCTGCCAATCCTGGGGGATCGTCCAGTCGGCGGCAGCGCCCGGCGGGGGCGAGTCGAGCATGTGGGTATCGTCGGCCATGCGTCATCCTAACAGAAGGTATCCGATGAAACTATACGCGTGGAGGTTGATGCGGATCACCGGCCAAGGCCTGCTGGGGTTGGCGTTGGCGCTTGGCGTCTATGCCGCCGCGGGGCTGATCGGCGGTGCCATCCCGGTCCATGCGGACTGGCGTCCCGCCGCCCGCGGCATCCCCGTTTGGATCGAATCGAACGGCGTCCACGTCGGCCTGGTTCTGCCGAAAAGCGCGGCCGGCGTGGATCTCGCGCCCTTTGCGCCGGGCGCGGATCTGCGTGACCCGCGCTACGCCGCGTACGACCATCTCGCGATCGGTTGGGGAGAAAAGGACTTCTACCTCGGCACGCCGCATTGGGCGGACGTCCGGCTTCGCACGATCATGGCGGCGGCGATCGGCAGCGACACGACACTGTTGCATATCGAGCACGTCCCCGGCCCGATCGAGGGTGCGCGGGAGATCATGCTTCGCCCCGACGAATATCGTCGGCTAGCGACATTCGTTCAGGCAACCTTCAAGCGCGACGGTCGTATATTTCAGGGATATGACAACAACGATGCCTTCTATCCGGCGCGGGGCCGCTATAGCGCGTTGCGGACATGCAACAGCTGGGTCGGGGAAGCGTTGCGCCACGCCGGCGTGCGGATAGGCCGATGGACACCTTTTCCGGTCACCGTGACAGGCTGGTTTCCACCCACGACGGCTTAGCGCCATTCCGTCGTCTGCTGAGCGATGCCCTGGCGCGTCGCCCGCGGCACGATGCGGCGGACGAGACCCTGGCCGCGCCGCCGCCATCGTTGTTCGCCGCGGAGTTGCCGAGGGTCGCTTGGATGCTGGCGACGCGCTGGCGGCATCGCGAGGCCTTGGCGGCGGTGCCGCCCGGACGCGGCGGTGCCGTGATGGTGCTGCCCGGCCTGTTCGACTCGGATGGGTCTAGCCTCGTGCTGCGACGGTTTCTGGGCGGCCTCGGTTACCGGGCGCAGGGTTGGGGCCTCGGTCGCAACCTTGGCGCGCGCAGCGCCGACGGCGATGCCAGCCGGCTGATCGCGCGGGTCGAGGCGCTCGCAGCGGAGGCCGGCCCGGTCGCGCTGGTCGGCGTCAGCCTGGGTGGGCTGATGGCGCGTCTGGTCGCGCATCGCCGACCCGATCTCGTGTCCCGGGTGATCACCGTCAGTTCGCCCTATGCGGGCAGCGGCAGGGCGACCAACGTCTGGCGCGCCTTCGAATGGGCGACGGGCGAGCGGCTCGACGATCCGGCAGTGGTCGCCCGTTGCGAGGAGATCGCCGCCCCCCTGCCCGTGCCGGCAACCGCGATCTGGAGCCGCCACGACGGTATCGTCAACGGTCGCATCTGTCATGACCCGAGCGCGACCTGCGTCGAGGTGTCGAGCGGACACCTTGGCGCGCACATCCATCCAGAGGTGCTGATCGCGATTGCCGAGGCGTTGGGGAAATAACGCTAGGATTGATCGACATTCAGCATCACAGGCTTTGGAAACGCCCTGCCGTCATTCCCGCGAAGGCGGGAATCCAGACGCGCGGAGGCTACTTGTAGAGCCGCGACGTCAGGGGTTCTGGATCCCCGCCTACGCGGGGATGACGAACCATGGCCTGCCATGCGGAAGGTCGATCGGCTCTAGCGGACAGGTCAGGCGGCCAGCCCCCGCCCCCCCCCGCGTTTGCGGGAAGGAATGCAAAGCGCTGCGCGGAGCTCAATATCCCGCGCGGTACCCCGAATATTGGCAAGCATCCTGGTCGTCGGGATGCTTGCGGCAGCGCTCCGCCGCCTTCTTGCGCTCGCGGCCTTCCTTCGCCTCCTGCTTGCGCATCTTCCGGCCGTAGTTGCGATCGGCCTCCGATTGGCTGGTCGTGGTCCAGTCGACCGCCTTGCCGACCACCTGAAACGGCGCCTTGACGATCGAGGTCGCGGTGCTGACGCAGCCGCTCGTGGCGAGGGCGAGCAGGGGAAGAAGCAAACAGGCCTTACGCATTACGGATGTTCCCTGGCGGCATTACGCGCCTCCACCCCTTCTAGCGGAAAATCGGTGAAGAATCCGTCGATACCCTGGTTCAGCGCGGCGCGGATTTCGCCCCGCACGTCGCCCTGCGCACTTGGGTCGTCGCCACGACGAAAGGGTGCCCGCAGGAACTGGTTCTCCGCGCGATAGGTCCAGGGGTGGACGCGCAAGCCGGCGGCATGGGCATCGGCGACTAAAGTCGACGGCTGCTCCCCACGCCACAGCTGCGCCTTGTTCGGCCCTATGCCCCAGGCATAGGTCGCGATCTGCCGCAGCCCCGCCGGCGTCAGCATCGCGGCATAGGAAGCCGCGGCGCGATCGGCCGGCCCGCCCTCCCCGTCGACCAATTGGATCAGGCGGATACCGGTCAGATCGTGGATACGCCGCAAGTTGGCGACCTCGAATGACTGGATGAAGACCGGCGCGTCTGCGCTGCTCCACCCTGCCGCCTTGAGCTGGTCGACCAGCAGGACGTCGGTGGGATGGCCGATGCCGGCGAAATAGGTCGGATGCTTGGTTTCGGGATAAATGGCGATCGTCCGCCCCAGGTCCCGCGAGCGGCGTTTGGCGAGCGCGATGATCTCCGCCAGCGTCGGCACCTCGAATTGGCCGTCATAGGCGGCATTGGCACGCCGCACCTCGGGCAGGCGCTCGCGCGCGCGGAGCGTCTTCAGTTCGGCGAGGGTGAAATCCTCGGTGAACCAGCCCGTCACCTGCTGCCCGTCGATCGTCTTCGTCGTCCGGCGCTTGGCGAATTCGGGGTGCTGCGCGACATCGGTGGTGCCGCCGATCTCGTTCTCGTGACGAGCGACCAGCACGTCGTCCCGGGTCGGCACCAGATCGGGCTCGATCACGTCGGCACCCTGTTCGATCGCCAGTTCATAAGCGGCCAGGGTATGCTCGGGGCGATAGCCGCTCGCGCCGCGGTGCGCGATGACGATCGGAGGCGACAGGGGTGTGGTCATGCCGCCCTTGTGCCCGTCCGCAACCGTACGGGCCAGTGAGACCGATTCGCATCCGGAAACGATCAGCAAACAAGACGTTAAGCTGCGGATCAACCAGGGGCTCCGCCACATGCGCTTTACCATCAACGGGCAATCCCATCAGGCGGACGTCGACATCCGCACTTCCCTGCTCGACCTGTGCCGCGAGCATCTCGGCCTGACCGGCAGCAAGAAAGGGTGCGACCACGGCCAGTGCGGTGCGTGCACCATGCTGGTCAACGGACGCCGCGTGAACAGCTGCCTGTCGCTCGCCGTGATGCATCAGGATGACGAGATCGTGACGATCGAGGGGCTGGGCACGCCGGATCAGCTCCACCCGCTGCAATCCGCCTTCGTCCGTCACGACGGCTATCAGTGCGGCTATTGCACCCCCGGGCAGATCTGCTCGGCGGCGGGCATGCTCGACGAGGTGAAGAAGGGCTGGCCGAGCTACGTCAGCGACGACCTGACCGCGCCGGAATTCGGCGACGAGGAGATAAGCGAGCGGATGAGCGGCAATCTGTGCCGATGCGCCGCCTATCCCAATATCGTCGACGCGATCCGCGAGGTGGCGTCGTCGTCGGGCGACGCGAAGACGGCGCCGACGCCCCGCGAGCCGGCGGAGGCGGGCGCATGAAGACCTTCACCTACGAAAAGGCGACGACCGCCAACGACGCGGTGCGCGACATCGACCATGTCGGGGCCAAGTTCATCGCCGGCGGCACCAATTTGCTCGACTTGATGAAGCTGCAGGTCGAGACGCCGGACAAACTGGTCGACATCAGCCGCCTGCCCCTCGGCGAGATCGAAGAGCGCGAGGACGGCGGGCTGACCATCGGCGCGCTGGTGCCGAACAGCGACCTCGCCGCCGATCCGCGCGTCATCGCCAAATATGAGGTACTGAGCCGCGCCCTGCTCGCCGGTGCCAGCGGCCAGCTGCGCAACAAGGCGACCACGGGCGGCAATTTGCTGCAGCGGACCCGCTGCTATTATTTCTACGACACTGCGATGCCCTGCAACAAGCGCAACCCCGGTGCGGGCTGCTCGGCCATCGGCGGCTTCAACCGCGTGCTCGCGGTGCTCGGCACGTCGGATCATTGCATCGCGACGCATCCGGGCGACATGCCGGTGGCAATGCGCGCGCTCGACGCGACGATCATCACGCTCAAGACGGACGGCGACAAGCGACGGATCAGCATTCATGACTTCTACCGCCTGCCGGGCGACCGCCCGGACATCGAGACGGTGTTGGAGCCGGGCGAGCTGATCACCCATGTCGAATTGCCGGCACCGCCAGAGGGCAAGCAGGTCTACCGCAAGGTCCGCGACCGCGCCTCCTACGCCTTCGCGCTCGTCTCGGTCGCGGGCGTGGTCAAGGTGGCGGACGGCAAGATCGAAGCCGCGTCACTCGCCTTCGGCGGCCTGGGGCCGATGCCGTGGCGCAATCCGGCGGTGGAGGCGGCGCTGGTCGGCCAGGCGCCGTCCGATACCGCCTTCGCCGCGGCCGCCGACGCCTTGCTCGCCGACGCCAAAGGCTACGGCAGCAACGACTTCAAGATCCCGCTCGCGCGCCGGGTCCTGATCGCCACCCTGCGCGAGCTGACGGGAGAATAACATGTTCGGTTTCGGCAAGAGCGACACCAACGCGCTGACCATGGACAAGCCGCATCCGGACAGCCTGCTCGACACGGGCGCGCAGGATGTGATCGGCAAGCCGATCGACCGGATCGACGGCCCGCTGAAGGTGTCGGGCCGCGCCACCTATGCGGCGGAATACGACATTCCCAACCTCGCCTACGGCTTCCTGGTCCGTGCGACGGTCGGCTCGGGCAAGGTCGTCGACATCAACGCCGACGCCGTGCGCGGCCTGCCGGGCGTGATCGACGTCATCACCGACTACAAGACATTTATTCGCAATCCCGGCCAGGGCGGCGACCGCAAGAAGCCGCAGCAAGGCGTCGACGACGTTGCCTATTTCGGCGAACCGATCGCGATCGTCGTTGCCGACAGCTACGAGGCGGCACGCGATGCCGCGCAGCAGCTCACCGTCGAATACGAAGAGAAGGACGGGCGTTACGACTTCGCCGCCTATCGCGACGAACACGACAAGCCGCCCGAGGGTGTGATGCCGCCCTATACCGGCACCGGCGATCCCGACGCCGCATTCGACGCGGCGGCGATCAAGATCGACGCGACCTATACGACGCCCAGCCAGAATTCGGCGGCGATGGAGCCGCATGCCAGCATCGCGCTGTGGCAGGACGATGAGCTGCACCTCTACGGCGCCTACCAGATGCTGTCGACCGACCGCATCCAGCTCGCCAAGGCCTTGGGGATGAAGCCCGACAAGGTGCGGATCGTCGCGCGCTTCGTCGGCGGCGGCTTCGGCTCCAAGCTGGGCATCGCGCCGGAGAGCGTCGCCGCGGCGGTGGCGGCGAAGCAGATCGGCCGCCCGGTCAAATGCGCCATGGCGCGGCAGCAGGTGTTCGACGCGACAGTGCGCCGCTCCAACACCGAGCAGCGCGTGCGGCTCGGCGCGGATACTGACGGCAAGCTGTCGATGCTCGGGCACAATTGCCTCGTCTCGAACCTCCCCGAAGAGGGCTTCTTCGAGCCGTGCGGTCAGGCGACTCAGTTCCTCTACGCCGCCCCCAACATCACCATCACGCACGACATCGTACGGCTCGACTGGTTGCTCGCGGCGTCGATGCGCGCTCCGGGCGAGGCGGTCGGCATGATCGCGCTGGAATGCGCGATGGACGAGCTGGCGGAGGCGGTCGGGATCGACCCGATCGAGCTGCGCAAGCGCAACGAGCCGACCGAACATCCGATCGATCATATCCCCTTCTCCACCCGGCAACTGGTGCCGTGCATGGACCGCGGTGCCGCGCTGTTCGGATGGAGCAAGCGGCAGGCGAAGCCGGCGAGCGATCGCCGCGGCGAATGGCTCTACGGCATGGGCATGGCGGCCTCGGCCCGATCGAACATGCTGCAGAAGTCGAGCGCCAAGGTGTCGATCGACGGTCAGGGCCATGCCACGGTCGAAACCGACATGACCGACATCGGCACCGGCACCTATACGATCCTGGCGCAGATCACCGCCGAGATCCTGGGCCTGCCGATCGCCGACGTGACGGTGAAGCTGGGCGACACCGCGTTCCCGCCCGCCGCCGGTTCGGGCGGATCGTTCGGCGCGGGGTCGAGCGGGACCTCCGTCTATCTCGCCTGCGAGGCGCTGCGCGGACAGATCGCCGAAAAGATGGGCGTCGCCACCGATGCGCTGACGCTGAAGGACGGCCGCGCGATCGGCGACAACCGCTCGGTGCCGCTTGCCGAATTGGTCGGCGACGGGATCGAGGCGACCGGGCAGGTCGCCCCCGGCAAGCAGGAGAAGGAGACGCTGCAGTCGAGCTACGGCGCCCATTTCTGCGAAGTTGCGGTCAATGCGGTGACCGGCGAGGTGCGGATCAAGCGCATGCTCGGCGTCTTCGCCGGCGGTCGCATCCTCAACGCCAAGACCGCGCGGTCGCAGATCCTCGGCGGCGTGACGTTCGGGATCGGCGCGGCGCTGTCGGAGGAGCTGGTGCACGATCCCCGCAACGGCAAGGTGGTGAATCGCGACCTTGCCGAATATCACGTGCCGGTGAATGCCGACATTCCGCAAATCGACGTGGAATTCCTGTCGGAGCGCGACATCCACGCCAATCCGATGCATGCAAAGGGGCTAGGCGAATTGGGCATTTCCGGTGCCGGTGCGGCCGTGGCGAACGCTATCTATAATGCCACCGGCGTGCGGGCTCGCGACTTCCCGCTGACCCTCGACAAGCTGCTCGACGGCTTGCCGGCCGTCTAGCATAGTCTCCCCGCTTGCGGGGAGCGGGACCGTCGCAGACGGTGGCAGCGGGCTTCCTCAAACGTAACCGTTGGTGGATAGCCCCCTCCACCAGCTTCGCTGGTCCCCTCCCCGTGCCGGGAGGATGAAGAGAGAACGACATGGCCGAGAACGACAGCGTCATAGCCGCCGCAAGATCCTGGGCGGGGGAGCCAATGGCGCTGGCGACCGTGGTGTCGACCTGGGGTTCGGCACCGCGACCGCGCGGCAGCCACATGCTGGTTCATGCCGATGGCCGGTTTGAAGGATCGGTATCTGGCGGCTGCGTCGAAAGCGACATCCTGCAGACCGCGGCCGAAGTGATCGCCGGCGCACCTTTCCAGGTCAAAACATACGGCGTCGCCGACGCCTCTGCCTGGGAGGTCGGCTTGCCCTGCGGCGGCGAGATCGCGGTGATGGTGCAGCCGGTGTCGGCGGCGGGCTTCGACCCCGAATTGTTCGACCGGATCGGCGAGGCGCGCGACGACGGACGGGCGCTGACCGTCATCACCGACCTCGCCACCGGTCACAGCGACCTGCGCCCGCAGGAGACAGGCGAGGTCTTCATCAATCGCTACGATCCGCCGCGCCGTCTGCTGATCGTCGGCGCGGTGCAGATCGCCCAGGCGCTGGCGCAGCTGTCGACCACGCTCGGCATCGAGACGGTGGTGATCGACCCGCGCGCCCGTTTCCTGACCGAGGAGCGCTTCCCCGGCACGACGCTGGACGATCGCTGGCCGGACGAGGCGGTGACCGCACTGAATCCCGGCCCGTCGACGGCGGTGGTGACGTTGAGTCACGACATCAAGATCGACGATCCGGCGCTGATCGCCGCGTTGGCCAGCGACGCCCCCTATGTCGGCGCGCTCGGCAGCCGGCGCAGCCATGCCGCGCGGCGCGAGCGGCTGGCGCAGGCCGGGCTCAGCGCCGAACAGATCGATCGGATCGACGGCCCCGTCGGCCTCGACATCGGCGCGATCGGCCCGTCGGAGATCGCGCTGTCGATCGCCGCCGCAATGGTGAAGGCCTTCCATGATCCGCGCTGAGGATTGCGTGCTGGTCCTGCTCGCCGCGGGCCGATCGTCGCGGATGGGCGACATCGGCAGCAAGCTCGACCAATTGTTCCTCGGCCGGCCGCTTGGCCTGCATGTCGCCGTCGCGCTGGAGGACATGCCGTTCCGCGAGCGCGTCGCAGTGTGCGGCGGCGCGGAATGCGATTATGCGCAGCACGGCTTCTCCGTCGTCCGCAACGAGGATCCGGATCAGGGCCTGTCGCATTCGGTGCGGCTCGGCGTCGAGCGTGCGCGGGCCGTGGGCGCGCGGGCAATCGTGCTGGCGCTCGCCGACATGCCGCGGGTGACGGCGACCCATATCTACGCGCTGCTCGAGGCGGCAGATGGCGACGATGCGGTGGTCGCGTCGAGCGACGGCCGCAGTCCGAAACCGCCGTGCGTCTTCGGCCGCGACCGGTTCGACGCTTTGTGCGATCTGGAAGGCGATGCCGGTGCGCGTGCGCTGATCCTGGCCGGCAAGCACGTCGTCACCGTCCCCGCGGAACTGATCGACGTCGACACGCCCGAAGAGCTGGAGGAACTGCGCCGGCTGGTCCACGCGCCGGAGGCACGGACGCGCTGGCGCTAGCGCCCCCCGCCCGCGGGCGGGAGGGGATCGATCACTCGTGCCGCAGCGCGTCGATCGGATTGAGCGCCGCCGCGCGCCGCGCCGGGAAATAGCCGAAGACGACGCCGATGATCGCCGAGATGGCGAAGGCGATGACGTTGATCTCCGGCACGAACAGGAACGGCAGGCTGCCGAGATAGGACAACAGCCCCACCGCGGCCTGGGCAATGACCAGCCCGATCAGTCCGCCCAGCATCGACAGGGCCACCGCCTCGACCAGGAACTGGGTCAGCACCTCGCTGGCAACCGCGCCGATCGCCAGGCGGATGCCGATCTCGCGCGTCCGCTCGGTCACCGACACCAGCATGATGTTCATGATGCCGATGCCACCGACCACCAGGCTGATCGCCGCCACCGCGGTGACGATCCGGGTCAGCAGCGTCGTCGTGCTGGAGAGCGTGTCGCTGATCTGCTTGGTGTCGAAGATGTTGAAATCGTCGTCCTTGCCGGCGGTGATATTGCGCCGCTCGCGCAGCAGGTCGGTGATTCCGGCCTGCACGGTGCTGGTCGAATAGGCCTGGTCGACGCCGACCAGCATCAACCGGATGTCGCGATTGCCAGTGAAACGGCGCTGCACTGCCTTGATCGGCATGATGACGACATCGTCCTGATCGCCGCCAAAGCCCGCCTGACCGCGCGTCGACAACACGCCGATCACGTCGCAGCTGATGCTGCCGATGCGGAAGCGGGTGCCGACCGCGTCGCCGCCGCGCCACAGATTCTGGCGCACGGTGTTGCCGATGATGCACACCGCCTTGCCCGCGCTTTCCTCCTGCCCGGTCCAGTAGCGGCCGGCGGTCAGCGGCCAGGCCTGCACCTGGAAATAGGCGTTGGTCGTGCCGTTGATCGTCGTCTGCCAGTTGGCGCCTTCATAGATCGCGGTGGCACTGGCCTGCGCCTGCGGCGCGACCGCCGAGACGCCGGCGATCTGCTGCGCAATCGCGGTGACGTCCTCCGGCTTGAACGGCGCCGGCGGTGGGCCGCCTCCGCCGCGACCGAAGCCCTGGCCGGGACGGACCTGCAGGATGTTGGTGCCGAGCGACGAGATGTTCTTCTGCACCTGCGCGGTGGTGGCACGGCCGAGCGTCACCATCGTGACCACCGCGGCGACGCCGATGATGATGCCGAGCGTGGTCAGGAACGAGCGCAGCTTGTGCCGCGCGATCGAGCGCAGGGCGAGGAGGAGCGTGGTGCCGAGCATTTATTGAGCCGTCCCGAAGGGCATGCCGCCAGACGCATCCCACGTCATTCCCGCGAAGGCGGGAATCCAGAGATGCTGGCGTCGCGGCTCCATCGCAGACGCCAACGCGCCTGGATCCCCGCCTCCGCGGGGCTGACGGCAGTGGTAAAGGCCAGCCTCACCCCCAATCGTCATGCCGGACTGGTTCCGGCATCCACGGATCCGCAGACGCCGCGCCCGCAACGTGCGTGGACGGGTGGATACCGGAACGGGTCCGGCATGACGGGCGATAGCCCCCCTCACGCCACCGGCTCCCCGGCGTGATGGTTGCGTTCGATTCGTTCGACCAGGCCATCCTTGAAGTGCACCACCGTGTGCGCGAATGCCGCCATGTCGGGCTCGTGCGTCACCATCAACACGGTGATGCCGCTGTTGGCGTTGAGGTCGGACAGCAATTCCATGATCTCCACCGACCGTTCGCTGTCGAGGTTGCCGGTCGGTTCGTCGGCGAGCAGCACGTCGGGTTGGGTGACGATCGCCCGCGCGATAGCGACGCGCTGCTGCTGGCCGCCGGACAGTTCGGCGGGCGTATGGTCCCACCATTTCTCCAGGCCGACCTTGGCGAGCGCCGCCATCGACGCCTCACGCCGCGCCTGCTTGTTGTCGCCGCGGTAGAGCAGCGGCAGCTCGACATTCTCCAGCGCGGTGGTGCGCGCGAGCAGGTTGAACCCCTGGAACACGAAGCCGAGATATTTCCGCCGCAACAGCGCGCGCTGATCGCGGTCGAGCGCCTCGACGTGATGGCCGCGGAACAGGAACTCGCCCCCGGTCGGCACGTCGAGACAGCCGAGTATGTTCATCGTCGTCGATTTGCCCGATCCCGACGCGCCCATCACCGCGATGAAGTCGCGCGCGTGGATGTCGAGGTCGATGCCCTTCAGCGCCTGGAAGGCGGTTGCCCCCTCGCCATAGGTCTTGGTGATGCCGCGCAGCCGGATCAGCGGCGGCGCCGCCAGATCCGGGCCGCCGCCGGGGCGCGGCGGGTTACTGGCCACGCTGGCCCCCGCCTGCCCCGCCCGCTGCGCGCCGGCCGCCCGAGCGGCCGCCACCGCCGGAGCCCGAGTCGCCGCCCGCGAGCTGGCCGGTGATGACCTGCATCCCCGGCTTCAGGCCGCCGCTCAGCACCTCGGTCATCTGGCCGTTGGTATCGCCGGTGGTGATCTGCACCGGCTGCGGCTGGCCATCAGCACCCTTGACGTAGACGGTCTGGGTCGCGCCGCGCGCCAGCGTCGCCTGGCGCTGGTTGCCGCCACGCGGACGCCGCATGGTCAGCGAACCCGCAATGCCATCGTTCTGCGAGGCGTTGCCGCTCGACGGCTTGAAGCGCAGGGCGGCGTTGGGAACGAGCAGCACGTCCTTCTTCTCGGAAGTGATGATGTCCGCCGTCGCGGTCATGCCGGGACGCAGCTGGAGCGTCGGATTGGCCACGGTCAGATCGGCGGCGTAGGAAACGACCTGATTGCTGGTCGAGGTCGCGCTGGTCGTCGACGAGGAGGAGGTGCTCGCCGCGCTGACCGTCAGGTTGGAGCCCAGGTCGACGCGGGTGATCGTCGCCGGGAAGGTCTTGCCCGGGAAGGCGTCGACGGTGAAGCTGGCCTTCTGGCCGACCTTGACGCCGCCGACATCGGCCTCGTCGATCGCCACCTCCAGCTTCATCTTCGACAAGTCCTCGGCGATGACGAACAGCGTCGGCGTGTTGAACGAGGCGGCGACGGTCTGGCCGGGATCGACCTGCCGCGCCAGCACGACGCCGTTGACCGGCGAGCGGATGACCGAACGCGCCCGCTGCGTCTGGCTCTGCGCCAGCAGCGCGCGCGCCGCGGCGACGTTCGCCTGCGCGGTCTTGGCGGCGGCGACCGCACGCTGATAATCGGCCCGGCCGGTCTGCAATTCGGTACCCGACGGCACGCGACCGCCCGACAGCTTGTAGACTTCCTCCAGCCGGGCGAGCTGGGCGCGGCTCTCCGCCACGGTCGCCTGCGCCTGGTTCACCTGCGCGACATTGGCCGCGATCTGCGCCTGCTGCTGCTTGATCTGGTCGTCGATTTGCTGCGGATCGATCAGCGCGAGCGGCTGGCCGGCGGTGACGCGATCGTTGACGTCGACGACGACCTTGGTGACCAGGCCCGACAGCTGCGAGCCGACCGTCACCTGAGTCGTCGGGGCGAGCTTGCCCGTTGCCGACACGCTGACGGTCAAATCGCCGCGGTCGGCCGCCTGGGTGGCATAGTCCGCGCCCTTCTTGCCGCCGAAGCAGCGGCTGACCAGCAGGCCGAGCAGGACGACGCCGACGACGATCAGCACCCATTTCAGGTAGCGCCGCCACGCCGGCACCGGCTTCACCCCCAGGAACTCGTCGGTCGTCTGCATTGCCGTGTCCTGGGCCATCAGCGGGTCTCTGTGCCGGAAGAAAGGGGGTCGGTAGCGGGCGTGCCGGTCGGAACGACGGCGCCGCGTGGCGGCGCCTCTGGGATGAGGTTCGGATCCCAGCCGCCGCCGAGCGCATTGTACAGCGCGACCAGCGCGGTCGCCTTGTCGGACTGCGCCTGGGTCAAGCCGTTCTGCGCCGAGAGCAGCGCCGCCTCCTGCGTGTTGAGCGTCGTGAAGTCGGTCAGGCCGGTACGATATTGGCTGCGGGCCAGGATCGCGCTGTTGCTGGCGGCTTGGTAGGCGATGCGAAATTGGATCTCGCGCTGCCGTGCCGAATCGAGCGCGACGATGGCATTCTCGATATCCTCGAGCGCGGTCAGCACCGTGCCCTTGTAGGCCGCCAAGGCCGCGTCGGTGGCGGCTTCGTTGGCGCGGACGACGCTGCGCAGGCGGCCGCCGTTGAAGATCGCCTGGGTCAGGCCGGCGAACAGGCTGCCGGTGATCGCATTGCCCAGGCTGCCCAGCGCACTGGCGTTGGTGTTGACGTTGCCGGTGATCGCCAGCGCCGGATAGAGCGCCGCCTTGGCGACCCCGATCTGCGCGGTGGCGGCGGCGAGCGCGCGCTCGGCGGAACGGACGTCGGGGCGACGGCGCAAGGTGTCGGCGGGAATACCGACCCCGACCGTCTCCGGCCCGCGCGGGATCGGGCGCACCACGGCCAATTGGCTGCGCAACGCGCCCGGCGCCTGCCCGGTCAGCACGCCGATGCGTGCGACGGCGGCGGCATATTGCTGCTCGATCTGCGGCACGGTGGCGGCGGTCTGGGCGCGCTGCGCCCGCGCCTGCTCGGCATCGACGGAGGAGACCAGGCCGGCCTGCACCCGGAAACCCGCGATCTCCAGATTGTCGTCCTGGATCGCCAGGCTGGCGCGCGCATTGGCGAGCTGCGCCTGATAGGCGCGCGCGAGGATGTAGTTGGACGCGACCTCGCTCTCGACGGTCAGCAGCGCCGTGGCATAGTCGAAGCCCGAGGCCTGATATTGCGCGCGGCTCGATTCGACGGTGCGCCGCAATTCGCCGAACAGACCGAGCTGGTAGCTCGCCGACAGGCCGGCGGAAAAGCTGTTGGTGCCGCCGCCGCCGGTATCGACGACAGTGCCGTCGGGCAGCGTGAACGACCGGCCGCCGCCCCGCAGATTCTCATTGCGCTGATAGCCCGCCGATCCCGACACGGTCGGCAGCAGTCGGGCGCGGCTTTGGATCAGCGCTTCGCGGGCCTGACGCAGCCGGGCCACCGCCTGCGCAACGTCGGTATTGGCGAGCCGCGCCTGCTCGATCAGCTGGCCGAGCGCCGGATCGTCGAAATTGGCCCACCAGCGGGTCAGATCCTCCGGCGTTGCCGCCGCAGGTACGGAATAGGCCGCGGGCACGCCAAGCTCGGCGGCAGCCTTCGGTCGGTAATTCGGGCCGACGGTGCAGCCGGCCAGCGCCGCGGTGACGAGCAGAAGGGCGGGAACACGAGCCATGGCGTGGTGTGTGGTCAATACACCCGGGGCCTGTCCAGTCTTATTATGTCGCAGAGTGTGCCACTTGCACCGGCGGGGACGATGCGAACCGGCCCGCCGGCCGCGGATCATTCCAGTTCCAGGATCACCTGATCGACGGCCAGGCTGTCGCCCGCCGCCGCGTTGACCGCCTTCACCGTCGCACTCTTCTCGGCGCGCAGGATGTTCTCCATCTTCATCGCCTCGACCACCGCGAGCGGCTGGCCGGCCTCGACCTTGTCGCCCGCCGCGACGTCGAGCCGGACAAGCAGGCCCGGCATCGGCGCGATCAGGAACTTGGACAGGTCGGGCGGCACCTTTTCGAGCAGATGCCGCGCATAGGGCGCGACGCGGGCGGGCAGGACGCGCGCGACATGGCTGGCGCCGCGCGCCGTCAGCCGGAAGCCGGTGCGGGTCGGCGCGATCCGCACCGACAGACGCGCCTCGTCCGCAAGCTCCGCCTCGATCAGGCGATCGCCCGGGGTATATTCGATGCCGATGTCCAGCGGTTGACCGTCGACATCGATCGCCTCGGTCGAGATGCTGACCGCGTGATCGACGCCGCCGATCCGCACGACCCAGTCGGCGGGCGGCCGGAGCCGGTGGCCGAGCTGACCGTTGATGCGCCGTGCGCGATCCGCCTGCGCCGTCGCGGCGAAGGCGGCGATGGCGGCGAGATCGCGCAGCAGCTCAGCGGAAGCGGGGGCGCCGTGGAAGCCGTCGGGATATTCCTCGGCGATGAAGCCGGTGGTCAGCCGGCCCTCGCGGAAGCGCGGATGCTGCATCAGCGCCGACAGGAAGTCGATGTTGGTGCCCGGCCCCTCGATCTCGAAGGCGTCGAGTGCCGCGATCTGGGCATCGATCGCCGCCTCGCGCGTCGGCGCCCAGGTGATCAGCTTGGCGATCATCGGATCGTAGAACATGCTGACTTCGCCGCCCTCGGCGACGCCGTCGTCGACACGGACGATGGCTTGGGGTTCAAAGTCCCTGCCCCCCTCACCGTCATCCCCGCGGAGGCGGGGATCCAGAGACGCGACGTCGGCGGCTCCATCGGCGACATGGGTTATGGATCCCCGCCTCCGCGGGGATGACGGCAGTTGGGCCGCGGCATCGATAGCTTGCGGCGGATTGTAGCGCACCAATCGCCCGATGCTCGGCAGGAAGCCGCGATACGGGTCCTCGGCATAGATGCGGTTCTCGATCGACCAGCCGTTGATCCCGACGTCGCCTTGCCCGAAGGCCAGCGGCTCCCCGGCCGCAACGCGGATCATTTGCTCGACCAGATCGAGCCCGGTGATCTCCTCGGTCACCGGATGCTCGACCTGCAGCCGGGTGTTCATCTCGAGGAAGTAGAAGCTCTCGCCGGTCGTATCCGCACCGGAAACGATCAGCTCCACCGTGCCGGCCGAATAATAGCCGACCGCCCGTGCCAGCGCGACCGCCTGTTCGCCCATCGCCGCGCGCATCTTCGGCGTGACGAACGGCGACGGCGCCTCCTCGACCACCTTCTGGTGGCGGCGCTGCACCGAACATTCGCGCTCGTTGAGGTAGACGATATTGCCGTGCTGGTCGCCGAGCACCTGGATCTCGATGTGGCGCGGGCTCTCGATGAACTTCTCGATGAAGACGCGGTCGTCGCCGAAGGACGCGAGCCCCTCGCGCTTGGTCGCCTCGAACCCCTCGCGCACGTCCTGCTCGCTCCAGGCAAGCCGCATGCCCTTGCCGCCGCCGCCGGCCGAGGCCTTCATCATCACCGGATAGCCGATCTCGCCCGCGATCCGCACCGCCTCGTCGGTGTCGGCGATCTCGCCGAGATAGCCGGGCACGACGTTGACGCCGGCCTGCTTCGCGAGCTTCTTCGATTCGATCTTGTCGCCCATCGCCGCGATCGCGTTCGGCGGCGGCCCGACGAAGGCGATGCCCGCTTCGGCACAGGCACGCGCGAAGCTCTCGCGCTCAGACAGGAAGCCGTATCCGGGGTGGATGCAGTCGGCGCCGGTTTCCTTGGCCGCCAGCAGGATCAGCTCCGCCTTGAGATAGCTCTCCGCGGCGGGCGCCGGCCCGAGCCGCACCGCCTCGTCCGCCATCAGCACGTGCGGGGCGCGCGCATCGGCGTCGGAATAGACGGCGACCGTCTTGATCCCCATCCGCTTGGCGGTGCGGAACACGCGGCAGGCGATCTCGCCGCGATTGGCGACCAGGATTTTCTTGAACATCCTCTTCTCCCCTCCCGTTTGCGGGAGGGGCCGGAGGAGGGCCTGTCCGCATGCGGGCATCGTTCTGATGGTGGGGAGGGCGGCCCCTCCCCCTAGCCCCTCCCGCACGCGGGAGGGGGGACTTACTCCGCCGCCTCGGCCAGCCGGCACTCCGCCGCCATCGGCGTCACGCCCAGCTTGGCGAACAGCGCGGCGTCCTTGTCGTCGCCGGCATTGCCCGCGGTCAGCAATTTGTCGCCGGTGAAGATCGAATTGGCGCCCGCCATGAAGCACAGCGCCTGGGTCGAGTCCGACATGCTCTCGCGCCCCGCCGACAGGCGCACCATGCTGGCCGGCATCGTGATCCGCGCCACCGCGACGGTGCGGACGAACTCGATCTCGTCGATCTTGGCGAGCGGCGTGTCGGCCAGCATGTCGCCGAGCACCGTGCCCTTGACCGGCACCAGGGCGTTGACCGGCACGCTGCCCGGATGCTCCGGCAGCGTCGCCAGCGCGTGGACGAAGCCGACACGATCCTCCCGCGTCTCGCCCATGCCGACGATACCGCCGCAGCAGACGTTGATCCCGGCCGAACGCACCGCATCGAGCGTATCGAGTCGCTCCTGAAAGGTCCGCGTCGTGATCACGTCGCCGTACCGCTCCGGCGAGGTGTCGATATTGTGGTTGTAATAGTCGAGCCCCGCCGCGGCGAGGCGATCGGCCTGATGCGGCTCGAGCATGCCGAGCGTCATGCACGTCTCCATGCCCATGCCGCGGACGCCCTCGACCATCGCGACGATCGCGTCCATGTCGCGGTCCTTGGGATTGCGCCACGCCGCGCCCATGCAGAAACGCGTCGAGCCATTGTCCTTGGCCTGCGCCGCCGCCTGCAGCACCGCGCGCACGTCCATCAGCTTGGTCGCCTTGACGCCGCTGTCCGCACTGACCGACTGCGAGCAATAGCCGCAATCCTCCGGACAGCCGCCGGTCTTGATCGACAACAATGTGGAGAGCTGCACCTGGCCAGGCGCGTGATGCGCGCGATGAACGGTCTGCGCCTGCCACATCAGCTCGTCGAACGGCAGGTCGAACAATGCGGCGATCTCGTCGCGGGTCCAGTCGTTACGTACGCCCGTCATTGGTCTATTCACGTCCTTGTCCATCGTCGCGCTCGAAGGCTGTAGCAGCGTGTTCACGCGGCGTCCTCCTCCGGCGGCATATTGTGGCCGAGCAGGCGCAGCACCTCCTCCGCCGCCCTGATCAGATTGGTGCCGGGGCCGAAGATCGCCTGCACCCCCGCGTCGCGCAGCGCCTGATAGTCCTGCGCGGGAATGACGCCGCCGGCGATCACCTTGATGTCGGGCCGCCCGGCGTCCTTCAGATGGCCGATCAGCTCCGGGATCAGCGTCTTGTGCCCGGCGGCGAGGCTGGAGGCACCGACCACGTCGACCTCCTTCTCCAGGGCGAGCGCGCTCGCCTCCTTCGGCGTCTGGAACAGCGGGCCGGGCACGACCTCGAAGCCGAGATCGCCGAACATGCTGCTGACCAGATTGGCGCCCCGGTCGTGGCCGTCCTGCCCCATCTTGGCGACCAGCATGCGCGGCTTGCGGCCGAGCCGCCGCTCGGTTGCCTCGACGCCACGCACCAGCCGCGCCCAGCGCTCGTCATCGGTATAGGCACCACCGTAGACGCCTTTGACCGGTTTCGGATGCGTGCCGAAACGGCCGAACACGTCCTCCATCGCGGACGAAATCTCGCCGAGCGTCGCGCGCGCCCGCGCCGCCTCGACCGCAAGGGCGAGCAGGTTGGCGTTGCCCCGCGCGCCCTCCCGCAATTCGCTAAGCGCGCGCTGGCAGGCGGCCTCGTCGCGGGCGGCCTTGACGGCCCGGATGCACCGTACCTGCGCCTCACGCACCGCGACATTATCGACGTTGAGGATATCGATCGGCGCCTCGCCGGGCAGCCGGTATTTGTTGACGCCGACGATCACGTCCTCGCCGCGATCGACGCGCGCCGCCCGCGCGGCGGCGGCCTCCTCGATCATCGCCTTGGGCCAGCCGGCGGCGACCGCCTTGGCCATGCCGCCTTCCGCCTCGATCCGTTCGATCAACGCCCAGGCGCCGTCCACGAGCGATTGCGTCAGGCTCTCGACATAATAGCTGCCGCCGAGCGGATCGACGACCTTGGTCATCCCCGTCTCTTCCTGCAGCACGATCTGCGTGTTGCGCGCGATCCGCGCGGAAAAGTCGGTGGGCAGCGCGATCGCCTCGTCGAGCGCGTTGGTGTGGAGCGACTGGGTGCCGCCCAGCATCGCCGCCATCGCCTCGATCGTCGTGCGCATGACGTTGTTGTACGGGTCCTGCTCGGTCAGCGACACACCGCTCGTCTGGCAATGGGTGCGCAGCATCTTCGAGCGCTCGTCCTTTGCGCCGAGCTGCGTCATCGCGCGATGCCACAGCACCCGCGCGGCGCGCAGCTTCGCCACTTCCATGAAGAAGTTCATGCCGATCGCGAAGAAGAAGCTCAAACGCCCTGCGAACTTGTCGATGTCGAGCCCGCTGGCGACGCCGTATTTCACATAGTCGATGCCATCGGCGATGGTGAAGGCGAGCTCGTGGAGCTGCGTCGCCCCCGCCTCCTGCATGTGATAGCCGCTGATCGAGATGCTGTTGAACTTGGGCATCTCGCGTGACGTATAGGCGAAGATGTCCGAGATGATCCGCATGCTCGGCTCGGGCGGATAGATGTAGGTGTTGCGGACCATGAACTCCTTGAGGATGTCGTTCTGGATGGTCCCGTCGAGCTTGGCGCGCTCGACCCCCTGTTCCTCGCCGGCGACGATGAAGAAGGCGAGGATCGGGATCACCGCGCCGTTCATCGTCATGCTGACGCTCATCTGGTCGAGCGGAATGCCGTCGAAAAGGATCTTCATGTCCTCGACGCTGTCGATCGCGACGCCCGCCTTGCCGACGTCGCCGGTGACGCGCGGGTGGTCGCTGTCGTAACCGCGGTGCGTGGCGAGATCGAAAGCGACCGACAACCCCTTCTGCCCCGCGGCGAGGTTGCGCCGATAGAAAGCGTTCGATTCCTCGGCGGTGGAGAAGCCGGCATATTGGCGGATCGTCCACGGCCGGCCCGCGTACATCGACGCGCGCACGCCGCGCGCGAACGGCGCGAAACCGGGCAGACCGGGGTCCCAGCCCTCGACATCGGCCTCGGTGTACAGCGGCTTGACGTCGATCCCCTCAGGCGTGCGCCAGGTCAGGTCCTTGCCCTTCACCTCCCTGGCGGCGGCGGCCTGCCAGTCGGCATGGCTCGGCCGTGGTGTCGGCTCCAGAGCAGCGGCGGGTGCGCGGGTGCTGCCGGCATCCTCGCCGATATTGGTTTCGATCTCGGCCATGTCAGGCCCCCTTGAATGCGGGCGCGCGCTTCTGGAGGAAGGCCATGCCGCCCTCCATCGCGTCGGCGGTGCCGCGCATCGCGCGCTGATCGTCGGCCTCGCGCGCCAGAGCGGTGGCGAGATCGCTTTCGAGCGCGGCGTGCAGCCCGCGACGGATCGTCCCCAACGTCATCGTTGGCCCCGCCGCCAGCCGGGCCGCCAGCTCGAACGCCTCCGCCTCGAGCGCCTCGTCGGCGACGACCTTGTGGATCATGCCCCAGTCGAGCGCCTTGGCGGCCGGCACCCGCTCGCCGAGCAGCATCATCTCCGCTGCCCGCGCGCGGCCGATCAGCCGCGGCAGCAGCCAGCTCGCGCCGCCGTCGGGCACCAGGCCGATGTTGACGAATGCCTGCAGGAAATAGGCGCCCTCGCTCGCCACGCAGAAATCGGCGGCGAGCGCGAGGCTGCAGCCGATGCCGGCGGCCGGTCCGCGCACCGCGCTGACCACCGGCACCCGCGCCTCGGCGACGGCGAGGATGGCGGGATTGTAGCTGTCGGTCAGCGCCGCATGCGTCGCCGCGCCGGGGTCGGCGGAGCTCAGCGCACCGGCACCGACATCGGCGCCCGAACAGAAGGCGCGCCCCGCCCCCTGGATCAATATCGCCCGCGCGCCGCCCAGATCGGCCAGTGCGGCCGTGATCTCCTCGAACAGCGACGGCGGCGCGGCATTGAGCCGCTCCGGCCGGTTGAGCGTCAGCACGAGCACGTCGCCGCGCCGCTCGGTCAGCAATTGGTCGACGGCCATGTCCGCCTCTCCCTCGTCTCTCAGCATCGCGGAGGGAACGTGCCCGTCCGCATCGTTGCGGAGGCCATGGACCGGCGGCGCGCGCGGTTCAAGGGGATCAGCCGTGATGGTCCCCGCGCGGGCTTTCCATCAGTTCGACCAGCATCCCGCCCATGTCGCGCGGGTGCACGAAGACGATCGGCGTGCCGTGCGCACCGATCCGCGGCTCGCCGAGCACGGTTGCGCCCTTCGCCTTGAAGCCGGCGACGGCGGCGTGGATGTCCGGCACCTCGAAACAGACATGATGCTGTCCACCGGCGGGGTTCTTCTTCAGGAAACCGGCGATCGGCGAGCTGTCGTCATAGGGCTGGATCAGCTCGATCTGGGTGTTGGGCGCGTCGATGAAGCACACTTTGACACCCTGCGCGGGCAAGTCGAACGGCTCGCCGATCGCGGTCGCGCCGAGCAGGGAGCGATAGGTCTCGATCGATTGGGCGATCGACGGCGTCGCGACGCCGACATGATTGAGGCGGCCTAGGGTCATCTGATTGGTCAATCCTCGATCCGCCGTTGCCGCGTCGCCATCGCGGCGCCTTCGATCACACCTTCGAGCCGGCTGACGCGGTCGCGCAATGCGGCGTGCGCTTCAGCGAGGGCGGCCAGCCGACCGCTCTGACTGGTAGCCATATCCTTGAGCTGACGAACGTCTTCTTGCAGCAGAAGGACGTTACGAAGCGCCGTCATCGTCTCGCCAAGGAAGCTCATACGCCTGCTCCTTCGCCGGCAAGGACCGCATCCACGACGGCGTTTGCACGGCTCATGCTCGCAATCGCTTCCTTGATGTCGGCACGCATCCGCGGAACGGCGGCGTTCACTTCACGAACAAGCGTCGCCAGCTGCTGCTCGTCCTCATCCGCGGTGGCTTGCGCAATGTAGATAGCCGAAGCCTCGCGCATGACATGACCAACGGATTTGCCCTGGCTCGCGGCAAATGCGTCGAGTGACGCCTTGTGTTCGGGGGTGGTCAGAAAGGTCACGCGTTCAGTCTGCATGCAGCGCCTCCTTCACATGACCTTATAATGTGCAGGGGCAGGGCTCACAACGGAATATTGTCGTGCTTCTTCCACGGGTTTTCCAGCTGTTTGCCCCGTAGCTTGCGAAGCCCGAGCGCGATCCGCCGCCGGGTGGAGTGCGGCTGGATCACCTCGTCGATGAAGCCCTTGCTCGCCGCGACGAAGGGGTTCGCGAAGCGCGCCTCGTATTCGGCGGTGCGTTCGGCGATCTCTTCCGGCGTCTTCCCCCGGAAGATGATCTCCACCGCGCCCTTGGCGCCCATCACCGCGATCTCGGCGGTCGGCCAGGCATAGTTCAAGTCGCCGCGCAGATGCTTGGACGCCATCACGTCGTACGCGCCGCCATAGGCCTTGCGCGTGATGACGGTGATCTTGGGCACGGTCGCCTCGGCATAAGCGAACAGCAGCTTGGCGCCGTGCTTGATGATGCCGTTATGCTCCTGCGCCGTGCCGGGCAGGAAGCCGGGCACGTCGACGAAGGTCACGATCGGAATGTCGAAGGCGTCGCAGAAGCGGACGAAGCGCGCCGCCTTCTTCGATGAATTGATGTCGAGCACGCCGGCCAGCACCATCGGCTGGTTGGCGACGATGCCGACGGTGCGCCCCTCGATCCGGCCGAAGCCGCAGATGATGTTGGCCGCATGCGCCGGCTGCACCTCGAAGAAGTCGCCTTCGTCGACGGTCTTCCGGATCAGCTCGTGCATGTCGTACGGCTGGTTGGCATTGGCCGGCACCAGCGTGTCGAGGCTCGGCTCGATCCGGTCCCAGGCGTCGGCGGTCGGCCGCTCTGGCGCCGCCTCTCGGTTCGACGCGGGCAGGAAGTCGATGAAGTCGCGCGCCGCCAGCAGCGTCTCGATGTCGTCCTCGAAGGCGACGTCGGCGACGCTGGTCTTGGTGGTGTGCGTCACCGCGCCGCCCAGCGCCTCTTGCGTCACCACCTCGTTGGTCACCGTCTTCACCACGTCCGGGCCGGTGACGAACATATAGCTCGAATCCTTCACCATGAAGATGAAGTCGGTCATCGCCGGCGAATAGACCGCGCCGCCCGCGCAAGGCCCCATGATCAGGCTGAGCTGCGGCACCACGCCCGAAGCGAGCACGTTGCGCTGGAACACCTCGGCATAGCCCCCCAGCGACGCCACGCCTTCCTGAATGCGCGCGCCGCCGGAATCGTTCAGGCCGATGACGGGCGCGCCGACCTTCATCGCCATGTCCATGACCTTGCAGATCTTCTGCGCATGCCGCTCGGACAGCGAGCCGCCGAACACGGTGAAGTCCTGGCTGAACACGAAGACCAGCCGGCCGTTGATCGTGCCCGATCCGGTCACCACGCCGTCGCCCGGGATCACCTGATCCGCCATGCCGAAATCGACGCAATTGTGCTCGACGAACATGTCGACCTCTTCGAAACTGCCCTCGTCGAGCAGCACGTCGAGCCGCTCGCGCGCGGTCAGCTTGCCCTTGGCGTGCTGCGCGGCGACACGCTTCTCACCACCGCCCATCCGTGCAGCTTCACGACGACGTTCGAGTTCCTGGATGGTCGATGACATGGCCTCTCCTCCCCGTTGTTTCGGCCGCACGACGGATCGCGGGCGCCAGCCGGGGTGTCCGGTTCAACAGCGGCGGCAAGCTATAGGTTCGGTGCTTTTGCCTCGCAAGGCGGGTTGGCCAGCGCCATCCATGGGGCCGAACCGTCACCATCGTGTCACGAACCGTGTCTAGCCGCCTCGGCATCCGGCGGCATCGGCTCGCCGGGCACGATGATGCCGACCGGCTCGATCAGCGGGCACGACGGCTGCCGGGGGGCAAGACATGAATGATTGGGTTCATGCGACCGCGCGTCGCGGGGTTATCGCCGCCTCGCTCGCCGGCGCCGCGCTATTCGCTGCGCCGGCACTGGCGCAGACCGTCGCACCGCAAAACCCCGGGCCAGCAGCGGACACGACCGCTCCTGTCACGTCGGCTGGAGACGAGGACAGCCGCGACATCACCGTCGTCGCACGCAAGACCAGCGAAAACGTGCAGGAGGTGCCGATCCCGGTGACGGTGATCGGCGCCGCCACGCTGACCCGGCAGAACCTCACCAATTTCACCAACTTTCAGTTCAAGATCCCGGCCTTCTCGGTCTATCTGACCAATCCGAAGCAGCTCAACCTCGGCATCCGCGGCATCGGCAACAACGGCTTCAACACCGATGGCATAGACGGATCCGTCGGCGTCTTCGTCGACGGCGTCTACACCGGCCGGCAGGGCATGGTGTCGAATGACTTCAACGACCTCGCCGACGTCGAGGTGCTGCGCGGGCCGCAGGGAACGCTGTTCGGCAAGAACACCACCGCCGGGGCGGTGCTGATCAACACGCTGAAGCCCAGCTTCACGCCGGGCGCGACCGCCGAGGCAAGCACCGGCAATTTCGGCTTCACCGAGATCAAGGGCAGCGCCACCGGTCCGCTGGTCGACGGACTGCTCGCGTTGCGCCTGTCGGCCTTCTATAGCGATCGCGACGGCACCTATCGCAACCTCTACAACAACCGGTATCAGAATGCGCGCCAGGGTTCGGGTCTACGCGGCCAGCTGCTCGCAACGCCGGCCGACGACCTCAGCATCCGCCTGATCGGCACGCATGCGCGCCAGTCCTTCCCGACCATTTCGCCGGTCATCCTGTCGATCTACAATCCCGCGGCGCTGCAGGCGCGGATGGCGGCGGCGGGCTATACGCTGAACACCGGCACCGCCAGCAACCGGTTGATCAACATCGATGGCCGGCTCGACGCGCGCACCAGCCTTGACAGCGCCAGCGGCCAGATCGACTGGTCGCCCGGCGACCTCGGCACCTTCACCTCGATCACCGGCTGGCAGCGGTGGAGCTGCTTCACCAACAATGACAACGATTACACGCAGCTCGACGCGATCACCGACTACGGCTCGTGCAACGTCGAGCGGCAGGTCTCGCAGGAATTGCGCTGGGAGACGCCGCGCGGCCGCACGGTCGAGGCGACGTTCGGCGCCTTCCTCAGCCGCCAGCGGCTCCAGGTCGATTCGCGCATCCGCTTCGGGCGCCAGTACAATATCTGGGCGGCCAATCCGTCGACCAATGCCTTCCCGACGATTGGCGGCCGCAGCTGGGCGCTGGGCGCCTATGCCGACCGCGTTGCCGGCTTCGGCATCCGCAGCCAGGCGGTCTTCCATACCGATACCGAGGCGCTGTTCGGCAACGCCACCTGGCACCCCGATGCCGCACGCCGGCTGGCCTTCGACATCGGCCTGCGCCAGACCTGGGAACGTCGTTCGCAGACCTATAACGGCGTCGTCGCCGCCAACCTTGGTAATCTCACCAGCGCCCAGATCCGCGCCCTGTCGCCCGCCGGCGCAAATGCGCAGCTGGGGCAGGTCGACACCAGCCTGAGGGATCGCGCCCTGTCCGGCGAGGCGGGCGTCAGCTATCAGGCGGGCCGCGACGTCTTCGTCTACGGCAAATATGCCCGCGGCAACAAATCGGCGGGCTTCAACCTGTTGCCCTACAATAGCAGCAATCCCGACAGCGGCGTCGCCTCGGCGATCGCACTCGGCGCGGCGCAGACGGTGAAGGGCGAAACCGCGGACAATTTCGAGGCGGGGATCAAATCGTTGTTCCTCGACCGGCGCATCCTGCTCAATCTCACCGCCTTCCACACCAAGGTGCGCAACTATCAGGCGAACCAGGCGGTCGGCGTCGGCAACACCGCGCTCAAGTTCCTCGCCAACGTCGGGTCGCTGACCTCGCGCGGCATCGAGCTGGAAAATGAGACGTGGCTGGTTCCCGGCCTGCATACCAAGGGCTTCATCGCCTATGACAAGGCGACCTATTCGTCCTTCCCCAATTCAGTCTGCCCGGGGCAATTAACCACGCCGACCTGCGACCTGACCGGGCGGCAGGTCGCCTGGGCACCGGTGTGGACCAGCGACCTGACGGTCGATTATACGCAACGGCTGGACGAGACGACCAAGGCCTATGGCCTCGTCGACGTCAATTGGCGCTCGCGCCAGAATACGACGATCACGCTCGATCCAGCGGCGGAGATCCCGGCCTATGCACTCGCCAGTACGCGCGCCGGCCTGTTGCTCGACAACGAGCGGCTGGATTTGCAGCTATGGGTCGAGAATCTGTTCAACAAGGCCTATTTCATCAACCTGCTCGGCTATACCAAATCGACCGGCATCGTGCAGGGCTATCCCGGCAACCCGCGCAGCTACGGCTTCACGACGCGCGTCCGCTTCTGACGCGCGCTTGGCGGGACCGATGAAGGAAGCTGGCGCACCCGACAGGATTCGAACCTGTGGCCTCTGCCTTCGGAGGGCAGCGCTCTATCCAGCTGAGCTACGGGTGCGTGGAGCGCCCGCCTAGCAAAGGCGCGACGGCTGCGCCAGCCTTTGTTTACGCCGTCGGATCGTCGGCCGCATCCGCCGACGAACCTTTCGGCGGTGGCGTCTTCGGCTTGAACGCGCACAGGTCCGCGACGACGCAGCGCCAGCATTCCGGCTTGCGCGCCTTGCAGACGTAGCGGCCGTGCAGGATCAGCCAATGATGCGCGTGCAGGCGGAACGGCTGCGGCGTCGCCTTGTCGAGCTTCAGTTCGACCGCCAGCGGCGTCTTGCCGCGGGCGAGGCCGGTGCGGTTGCCGACCCGGAAGATATGCGTGTCGACCGCGAAGGTCTCCGCGCCGAAGGCGACGTTGAGCACGACATTGGCCGTCTTGCGCCCGACCCCGGGCAGCGCCTCCAGCGCGGCGCGATCGTCCGGCACCTGGCCGTCATGGTCGGCGACCAGCGCTTCGGACAAAGCGATGACGTTTTTCGCCTTCGTGTTGAACAGGCCGATCGTCTTGATGTGCTGCTTCAGCGCCGCCTCGCCGAGCGCGACCATCTCTGCCGGCGTCGTCACCTGTTCGAACAGGCGGCGCGTCGCCTTGTTGACGCCGGCGTCGGTCGCCTGTGCCGACAGCACCACCGCGACCAGCAATTGATAGGCATTGCTCGATTCGAGCTCGGTTTCCGGATGCGGATTCACCTCGGCCAGCCGCCGATAGAATTCGAAGACGTCCGCCTTCTTCATCCCGCCCCCTGCCCCGCCGGCACGATCCCGGCCGTCGTCCTCACAGGCCGAGCACGTCCGCCATCCGGTATCGGCCGGGCCGCTGCGGCGCGAGCCATAGCGCCGCCCGCACCGCGCCCTTGGCGAAGATCGAACGGTCCTGCGCCAGATGCGACAGCTCGATCCGCTCCCCCTCGCTGGCGAAGACGACGGTATGGTCGCCGATGACCGAGCCGCCGCGCAGCGAGGCGAGGCCGATCGTCCCCTCCATGCGCGCGCCGGTCAGCCCGGCGCGGCCGTCGACGCGCACCTCGCCCAGCGTCGTGCCCCGCCCGCTGGCCGCCGCTTCGCCGAGCATCAGCGCGGTGCCCGAGGGTGCATCGACCTTGTGGCGATGATGACTCTCGACGATCTCGATGTCCCAGTCGCTGCCCAGGCGCGTCGCCGTCTCGCGCACCAACTGGGCGAGCAGCACGACACCGAGCGAGGTATTGCCGGTCTGCAGCACGGCGACGTCCTGCGCGGCGGCGTCGATCAGCGCATGCTGCGCGGCGGACAGGCCGGTCGTGCCGATCACGATCGGCGTCCCGGTGGCGCGCGCCGCGGCGAGATGCGGCTCCAGCGCGGCGGCGACCGAGAAATCGACCAGCACGTCGGCACGACGGGCCAGCGCGAGCGGATCGCCGCCCGCCCCCGTGCCGCCGGCGAGCGTTGCGCCCTCCGCCTCGGCGAGATCGGCGATGGCGCGGCCCATGCGGCCGCCGCTGCCGTAGATGCCGATCGCGGTCATGCGGCGGTCCGGGCGGGCAGGCGGTGGCGGTAGGTCATGGCTCATCCTTGGCAGAGAATCGACGGCGGCGACAGGGGGCGACACCCCGTCACGCGCCGAAGCGCCCTGATCGGACCGGACCCGTAACGCCGGCTCGTGCGTAAGGGTGGTCAGGCTGTGACCAGCAGCAGCCGGTGAGGACCTATGCCCATGGCTCGTACCCTAACCGCCGCCGGAACGGCGCATCCCATCCACGGGATGCTGGCCGCCTATCCGCTCGCTTTCTTCACTGCGGCGCTCGTCAGCGATATTGCCTATGCCAATACCGCGTGGATGCAATGGGCCAATTTCTCGGTCTGGCTGATCGCGGGCGGCTGCGTGATGGCGGTGCTCGCGGCGCTCGTCGGCATCGTCGACGCGATCCGCCATCGCGGGCGAACGCGGCGACGGGCCAGCGCGCTGCACGGTGTGCTCACCGTGGTGATGCTGGTGCTGGCGATCCTCAACGGCTTCATTCACAGCCGCGACGGCTGGACCTCGGTGGTGCCGACCGGGCTGATCCTGTCCGCGATTGTCGCGGCCCTGGTCGTGGTGACCAGCTGGCTCGGCTATGCCGCAGAGCCGGCACCGACGGTGGAGACGGTCTGATGCGCGCGCTTCTCCTTCTCGCCGGCACCGCCGCCCTGCTCGCCGGTTGCGGCGCCCGCGGCGGCGGCGATCCCTCGACGCAATTGGGTCCCAATCCGCGGCTGCCGGCGATCAACCAATATGTCATGCCACCGATGCACGTCGCCGGCGTCACCGCCCGGAACGGCGCGGTGCCGACAGTGCCGCGCGACCTGACCGTGCGCCCCTATGCCGGCGATTTCCGCAACGTGCGCCAGCTCTACACGCTGTCCAACGGCGACGTCCTCGCCGTCGAGCCCAAGGGGCCGAGCGAGCCGGTGCAACGGCCCAAGGACATCATCGTCAACTGGGTGCAGGGCTTCGGCCATGCCAAGACGGGCGGCGCGGACCGGATCACGCTGCTGCGGGACAGCGATGGCGACGGCCGCGTCGACCAGCGCAGCGTGCTGGTCGACCATCTCCATGCGCCCTTCGGCGTCGTGCAGGTCGGCGGCGACCTTTATGTCGCCAACACCGATGCGATCGTCCGCTTCCCCTTCACCCCCGGCCAGACCCGCATCACGGCGCCGGGCACGATCCTGACGCAGCTTCCCGGCGGACCGATCGATCACCATTGGACCAAGAGCCTGACCGCCAGTCCCGACGGCAGCAAGCTGTACGTTGGCATCGGTTCCAACAGCAACATCACCGAAAACGGCATCGAGGCCGAACAGGAGCGGGCGCGCATCTGGGAAGTGGATCGCGCGAGCGGCGCCCATCGCCCCTATGCGACCGGCCTGCGCAACCCGAACGGCCTGACCTTCCACCCGCAGACCGGGCAACTGTGGACGGTGGTCAACGAGCGCGACGAACTCGGCCCCGATCTCGTTCCGGATTATATGACGGCGGTGACGCCGGGCGCTTTCTACGGCTGGCCATACAGCTATTGGGGCCAGCATCGCGACCCGCGCGTGCAGCCGCAGCGGCCGGATCTGGTTGCCCGCGCGATCCTGCCGGATTACAGCCTCAGCTCGCATGTCGCGCCGCTCGGCATGGCGTTCAACACCGGCACCGGCCTGCCCGCACGCTTCGCCGGCGGCGCCTTCATCGCCGAACACGGCAGCTGGAACCGCGGCCACCTCAACGGCTACAAGGTCGTCTACGTCCCCTTCGCCAACGGCCGGCCCAGCGGCAAGGCGGTCGACGTCGTGACCGGCTTCATCGACGCATCCGGCAAGGCGCGCGGCCGGCCGGTCACCGTCGCCTTCGACCGCACCGGCGCCTTGCTGATTGCCGACGACGTCGGCAACATGGTCTGGCGGGTCAGCGCCAAGGGGCGCTAAGCGCGCGCATGGAGGTCGGGACGATGGGCGGGATCCGGAATATCGTCATCCTGACTGGCGCCGGCGTCTCTGCGGAATCGGGCATCGCGACGTTCCGCGGACCGGGCGGCCTATGGGAAGGCCACCGGGTCGAGGACGTGTGCACGCCCGAGGCGCTGGCGCACGACCCCGCTCTGGTCCATCGCTTCTACGATCTGCGACGCGCCGCGCTCAGGGACGTTCGGCCCAATGCCGCGCACACTGCGCTCGCCCGCCTCGACCGCGAATGGACGGGCGACCTGCTGATCGTGACGCAGAATGTCGACGACCTTCACGAACGCGCCGGGGCGGAGCGGCTGGTCCACATGCATGGCGAATTGCAATCCGCCCTGTGCGCCGCCTGCGGCGTGCGCGAACGGTGGACGGACGCACTGCCGCCGGCGACGGAATGCCCCAATTGCGGCACCTTCGCCCTGCGTCCCGACATCGTCTTCTTCGGTGAGATGCCCTACCACATGGACCGGATCGAGGCCGCGCTCGCCGCCGCCGACCTGTTCGTGTCGATGGGCACGTCCGGGGCCGTCTATCCGGCCGCCGGCTTCGTCCAGATGGCGGACGCCTATGGCGCCGACACGCTGGAACTCAACCTGGAGCGATCCGCCGGCAGCGGCTTCTTCGCCCGGTCTGAGCTGGGCGCGGCGGGAGAGCTGGTGCCGGCCTGGGTCGACACCGTGCTCGCCGCTCAATCGACCCAGTCGAGTCCCATGTCGCGATAGACTTCGCGGTCTTCGTCCCAGCCCTGCTTGACCTTGACGTGCAGGTAGAGGTGGACCGGGCAGCCCATGATCGCCGCCAGTTCCGTACGCGCGCGCGCGCCGATCTCGCGGATGCGCTGGCCGCCCTTGCCCAGCACGATCGCGCGCTGGGTCGGCCGTTCGACCAGGATCTGCTGATGGATCTCGACCGATCCGTCGGGCCGTTCGGTATAGGCCTCTGTCTCGACCGCGCTGGCATAGGGCAGTTCGGCGTGGAGCTGCAGATACAGCTGCTCGCGCGTCACCTCGCTGGCCAACGCCCGCTCGGTCGCGTCGGACACCTGGTCTTCCGGATAATGCCACGGCCCGGCCGGCATCGCCGCCGCCAGCGCGCTCTTGAGCTCGGGCAGCCCGTCGCCGGTCTGCGCGGACACGAACCAGGTGTCGGCGAAGGTCATCATCGCATTGAGCTTCTCCGCGTGGATCAGCAGCTTGGGCTTGTCCGCAACGTCGACCTTGTTGAGCACCAGGATCTTCGGCTCGGTCCGGTGTTTCAGCGCGTCGACGATCCCCTCGACCTTGGGCCCGATGCCACCCTTGCCGTCGACGACCAGGGCGATCAGATCCGCGCCCTCCGTTCCGCCCCAGGCGGCGGCGACCATCGCGCGATCGAGCCGCCGCTGCGGTTCGAAGATGCCGGGCGTGTCGACCAGCAGGATCTGCGCCTGATCCTGGAGGGCGACGCCGAGCAATTTGGTGCGCGTCGTTTGCGCCTTGGGGCTGACGATCGCAACCTTCTGGCCGACGAGCGCATTGACCAGCGTCGACTTGCCGGCATTGGGCGCACCGACGACGGCGACGAGGCCGCAATGTTGGGTCTGGGTCATCATCATCCTTTGGGGAGGCGCGCCGCGTTGGGCAAGCGTCTTACCCCTTCACCTGCGCCAGCATCGCCTTGGCCGCCGCCGTCTCCGCATCCTGTTTGCTGGTGCCGGTGGCGCTCGCCTCGAGCTGGCGGCCGACCCGGACCTGGACGGTGAAGCGCGGCGCGTGATGCGGGCCGGACCGTTCGACGACGCTATATTCCGGTGGCTTGCGATTATGCGCCGCGGCCCATTCCTGCAACGCCGACTTGGGGTGCTGTGGCGCTTTGTCGGTACGATGGACGCGATCGGCCCAGGCGTGCCGGATGAAGCCGCGCGCCGCATCCAGCCCCGCCTCGCGGTAGAAGGCGCCGATCAGCGCCTCCATCACGTCGCCCAGGATATTGTCGCTGTCCGACGCGCCGTCGTCGCGCGCCTGCTTGCCCAAGCGCAGGTGATCGCGCACGCCGAGTTCGCGGGCCACCTCGGCACAGACATGGCCGGTGACCAGCGCGTTGAGCCGCTTCGACAATTGCCCTTCCGGCTCCTCGGGGAACAGCTCCCACAGCCATTCCGCCATGACCAGGCCGAGCACGCGATCGCCGAGGAACTCGAGCCGCTCGTAATTGTCCGCCGCCTGGCTGCCGTGGGTCAACGCGCGGGTGAAGGCGGCAAGGTCGCGGGGCGCCCGGCCGAAGGTCGCGCCGAGCCAGTTTTCGATCGTGCCGCTCAGAAGCCCTCTCCCACCCGCGAGAAGCGCCAGCCGGACAGCCACGTCCAGGGCCGCCACAGCGAGGCCGAACCGTCGTTGGAAGCGAAGGTGACGACCGCCTTGCCCTCGATCCGCTCCATCGGGATATAGCCCATGCCGGCGGGATAAGGGAAACGACTGTCGGCGCTGTCGTCGCGATTGTCGCCCATCAGGAAGACGTCGCCGGCCGGCACGGTGTACAGGCCGGTGTCGTCGCGATCGGGCAGTTCGGCCTGATCGAGGACGAAATAGCTCCGTCCGTTCGGCAGCGTCTCGCGGAAGCGCGGGTAGCGGCAGATCGCATGGCCCTGCGCATCGGTGTCGAGGAACGGCGCGCCGCAATGGCTCTCGTCGAAATTGGGCGAAATCGGCAATACGAAGTCGGCGACGCGCTGCTTCGGGATCGGCTTGCCGTTGAGGATCACCACGCCATGCGTGACCTGGATCGTGTCGCCCGGCAGGCCGATCACCCGCTTGATGACGTCATGGTCGTCCGACCCCGGCGACCGGAACACGACCACGTCGCCTCGGGTCGGGTCGCGGCCGAGAAGACGGCCCGGGACGGGCGGGATACCCCAGGGAAAGGACCAGCGCGAATAGCCGTAGTTCCACTTGGTGACGAACAGATAATCGCCGATCAGCAACCGTGGCAGCATCGATTCGGACGGGATCGAGAAGGGTGCGAACACCAGGCTGCGCAACAGGAACACCGCCAGCGCGAGCTTGAGCAGGAAGCGCAGCATGTCGGCCCATTCGGACGTCGGCTTCGCGGAAGAGGGGTTGGAAGTGGCCATGACGGGAGCCTTAGCCGGGCTCGTGCGTCCTGAGTAGCCGTCTCCTGCCGAGCATGCGGGCGACGCCCCTTGCGGTATTACATTGGTTCGCTACGGAAACGATCGCCAACTTCCCTTCAGGATGATGCACATGAGCGACTGGTCTGCCATCGAGGCCCTGCCCTCCCCCAAGCTTCTCGAACTGTTCGATGCCGATCCGGAGCGGCTGGCGACCTTCAGCCTCGACGTGGCGGGGATCCATTTCGACTGGTCGAAGACGCATCTGACGCGCGAGGCGGTCGACGCCTTCGTCGCGCTGGCGGACGCCAAGGGCCTGGCGGCGAAGCGCGATGCGATGTTCGGCGGCGAACACGTCAACGTCACCGAGGACCGCCCGGTCGAGCACACCGCCGAGCGCGGCGAGGGTAATGCCGACAGCGTCGCCCGCGCCCGCCAGCTGCACGAGCGGATGCGCGCGCTAATCGACGCGATCGAGGCCGGCGCGCTCGGCGACATCCGCCACGTGCTCCACATCGGCATCGGCGGGTCCGCACTCGGCCCGGACCTGCTCGTCGACGCGCTGGGTCGCGAAGAGAAGCGCTACGACGTCGCGATCGTCTCCAACGTCGACGGCGTCGCCCTGGAAGACGCGATCAAGGATTTCGATCCCGCCGCCACCTTGCTGGTCGTGGCGTCCAAGACCTTCACCACCACCGAGACGATGCTCAACGCCACCTCCGCGCTGCAATGGATGCAGGAGCATGGCGTCGAGGATCCCTATGGCAAGGTGATCGCGCTCACCGCCAGCCCCGAAAAGGCGATCGAATGGGGCGTCGACGAGACGCGCATCCTGCCGTTCAGCGAAGGTGTCGGCGGCCGCTATTCGCTCTGGTCGTCGATTGGCTTCCCGGCGGCGGTGGCGCTCGGCTGGGCGGCGTTCGAGGAGCTGCTGGAGGGCGCGGCCGAGATGGACCGCCACTTCCGCCTGACCGCGCTGCGTCAGAACGCGCCGGCGCTCGCCGCCTTTGCCGACCTCTATTACACGCAGGTCCGTCACGCCGAGACGCGTGCGCCCTTCGCCTATGACGAGCGGCTGCGCCTGCTGCCGAGCTACCTGCAGCAGCTGGAGATGGAGTCGAACGGCAAGGGCGTCACGATCGACGGCCAGCCCGTAAGGCGCCCGACCGCGGCGATCACCTGGGGCGGCGTCGGCACCGATGCGCAGCATGCGGTGTTCCAGCTGCTCCACCAGGGTACGCACCTCGTCCCCGTCGAGTTCATCGCGGTGATCGAACCGGGCGATACGCTGGCGGAAGACCATCATCGCCAGCTGCTGCTCAACGCCTTTGCCCAGGGCGCGGCGCTGATGAAGGGCAAGCAGGTCGACGATCCGGCGCGCTCGTACAGCGGCGACCGGCCGTCGTCGACGCTGCTGCTCGACACGCTCGACCCGCGCACGCTCGGCGCGCTGATCGCCTTCTACGAGCACCGCGTCTTCGTGAACGGCGTGCTGCTCGGCATCAACAGCTTCGACCAGTTCGGCGTCGAGCTGGGCAAAGAAATGGCCAAGGCCGCCGACCAGGGCGGACAGAGCTTCGACCCCTCCACCGAAGACCTGATCCGCCGCGCCGGTCTGGATTGATGCCTGCCCGACCGCTATGTGTATGGCTCTGCGGAGCCATACACATGCGGACCAATATCGATATCGACGAAGCCCTTTTGTCCAAGGTGATGAAGGCGCTAGACATCGACAGCGAAAGTGACGCCGTCAACGAAGCGCTGCGCCGGCTGATCACGGTTCGGCAGCAGGAGGCGATTCGCGGCCTGCGCGGGTTGGGTTGGGATGGCGATCTCGACGACATGAGGACCAGCAAGCACCTTCCTGCCGAATGGTAGTCGTCGATTCCAGCGTCTGGATCGATTATCTTCGTGCGACACGGACCCTCCAGACCGAGTATCTGCATAGCTGCCTCGGCCGTGAAGAGGTGTCCGCCGGCGATCTCATCGTCGCCGAGGTACTGCAGGGGGCTCGGGACGATCGCCGCTTCGGGATCGCCCGCGACCTGCTGAGCCTAGCCACCCCCCTGACCATCTCCGACCACCGCGTCGCTGTCGAAGCCGCCCGAAACTATCGTCACCTGCGCCGCCTCGGCATCACGGTCCGCAAGACGATCGACACGCTGATCGCCACCCGCTGCATCCTCGACGACCTTCCCTTGTTATACAGCGACCGCGACTTCGATCCGTTCGTCCGGCATCTCGGCCTGCGACCGGCGCTCGCGCTGCCCTTGGAGTGATCCCAATGCCCCAATACGACTACGACCTCTTCGTCATCGGGGCGGGCTCCGGCGGCACGCGTGCCAGCCGCGTCGCCTCCGCGCATGGCGCCAAGGTCGCGGTGGCGGAGGAATACCGCGTTGGCGGCACCTGCGTGATCCGCGGCTGCGTGCCCAAGAAGCTGCTCGTCTACGGGGCGCATTTCGCCGAGGATCTGCGCGACGCCGGCCAGTTCGGCTGGGACGTGCCGCAGCCTTGCGCCTTCGATTGGAAGCGGCTGCGCGACAACGTGCTGGCCGAAGTCGACAGGATCAACGGCGCCTACAAGCAGACGCTGGAGAACAACGGCGTCGAGATCATCCCGCAGCGCGCCGTGGTGACCGGTCCCAACAGCGTCCGGCTTGCCGACGGCACCGAGAAGACCGCGGCGCGCATCCTCGTCGCGGTCGGCGCGCATCCGGCGGTACCGTCCTGCCCGGGCCACGAACACGGCATCACCAGCAACGAGGCCTTCCACCTCGACGCCATCCCCAAGCGTATCCTGATCGCCGGCGCCGGCTATATCGCCAACGAATTCGCCGGCGTCTTCCACCAGTTCGGCGCCCACGTCATCATCATGAACCGGACGCAGGACATCCTGCGCGGCTACGACCTGTCGATCCGCGACCGGTTGTTGCAGATCAGCATGATGAAGGGCCTGGAGTTCCGCTTCGATGCCGCCTTCGAGGGGATCGACAAGGGCGAGGACGGCTGCCTGACCGTCAAGATGTCGAACCACGAGCCGGTCACCGTCGACATGGTGATGTTCGCCACCGGCCGCGTCCCCAATACGCGCGACCTCGGGCTGGAGACGGCGGGCGTCGAGCTGGACGACAAGGGCGCGGTCAAGGTCGACGCGCAGAGCCGCTCGACCTGCGACAGCATCTTCGCGATCGGCGATGTCACCAACCGCGTCCAGCTCACTCCCGTTGCGATCCGCGAGGGGCAGGCCTTCGCCGACACCTTCTACGGCGATAAGCCGACGACCGTCGATTACGAGAATATTCCGAGTGCGGTGTTCAGCCACCCGCCGCTCGCCGGCGTCGGCATGACCGAGAGCGAGGCGAAGCAGAAGCTCGGCTCGGTGGCCGTCTATTCGTCCGACTTCCGGCCGATGAAGAACGTGCTGGCCGGCCGCAACGAGCGGGCGCTCTACAAGATGGTGTGCGACGGCGAGACCGGGCGGATCGTCGGCCTCCACATGATCGGGCCCGACGTGCCGGAAATCCTGCAGGCCGCCGCCGTCGCGGTGAAGGCAGGGCTGACCAAGGCGCAGTTCGACGCGACCGTCGCTTTGCACCCCACGATGGCGGAGGAACTGGTCCTGATGCGCTGACCGCTCAGGCGCCGATGTAGCGGCCGGGGCGGCGTTCGTTCACCGCCCTCACCCCTTCGGCGAAATCCTGCGTGCGCTGCAGCCATGCCTGTTCGGCGAGTTCGTGATCGGTCTGGCGCTGGACGAGACCGGACAGGTCGCCGCGGATCGTCGCCCGCGTCGATTGCACCGCGAGCGGCGCCGCCGCGGCGATCTCCTGCGCCAACGCCAGCGCCGCCGGGCGAAGCTGGTCCTGCGCCACGATCTGATCGACCAATCCCCAGGCTTCCGCCTGCTCCGCCTTGATGCGACGGCCGGTCAGCAGCATCAGCGCCGCACGCTGTCGGCCCACCACGCGTTCGAGCACGGCGGAGATGCCGAAGCCGGGGTGCAGCCCCAATTGGACGAAATTGGCGACGAACCGCGCTTCGGGCGACGCGATCCGGAAGTCCGCGGCCAATGCCAGGCCGAGGCCGGCGCCGACGGCGGAACCTTGGATGGCCGCGACGACCGGCTTGGTGACGGCGTACAGACGTGCCGCCGCGACGTAGAAGGGATTGCGCGTCCCTTCGGGCTGCGGATCGGCGACGGGATTGTCGCGGGCCAGATCGGCCCCGGCGCAGAAGACCCGCCCGTCGGACTGGAGCACGATCGCCCGCACCGCGGGATCGACATCCGCCGCGGTAAAGGCCGCGCCGATCCCCTCGATCAGGGCAAGGTCGGCAGGATTGTGCGGCGGCCTGGCGAAGGTGATGATGGCGACGTGATCGTCATGCGCGACATGAACGGAAGCGGTCATGCCGTGGCCATAGCGTGACCATCGGTTCCAATCCAACCGATCCGCCATTTTGATGATACCGAAGCGGGCTTGTTAATAATCGAATCGTATACGACCGATCCCATGCTGCTGCCCGCCCTGCTTCTCGCCGGCCTGATCGTCCCGGCCGCGACGACCGCTGCCCCCGTTGCCGCGGCCGCCGCCGCCACGGGTCGGCTGCAGCTCGGCGAACAGCAGCGGCTTCGCTTCGAACGGCGGCTGGAACTGCTGGCGATGCAGATCGACCGGCAGCGCGCGCTGGGCCTGCCTGAAGGACGCGCCGCCTTCATGCGCCAGGACCTCGCCCGCGTCGCCACCGGCATCGCCGCGATCCTGCGCGTCCAAGGCTATCTCAGCCCCGCCGAAGAGCGCAGCTATACCGCCTCGCTGGGCCAGGTCGCGCGCAAGCTGGCCCGCGCCCAGGCGGAACGCGCGCCGCAGCTTACGCTCGTCGCCCGGCGCTGAGCCGTCAGTCGGCGAACAGCAGCACCGGGGTTTCCAGCACCGCCTTCAGTGCCTGCACGTAGCTGGCGGCGTCCCAACCGTCGACGACGCGATGGTCGCAGCTGATCGACAGGTTCATCAGCTTGGCGCGGCGGATCTCGTCGCCTCGTCCGGTGAACACCGGCCGCTCGACGATCTTGTTCGGACCGATGATCGCGACCTCGGGCCGGTTGATCACCGGCGTCGTCGCGATGCCGCCGAGCGGCCCCAGGCTGGTCACGGTGATCGTGCCGTTGCCCAGTTCCTCCGACTTCAGCTTGCCGGCGCGCGCAGCGTCGGCGAGGCGGCCGATTTCGGTCGCGAGCTGCCAGACGTTCTTGTCCTGTGCGTCGCGGATCACCGGCACGGTCAGCCCCGCGTCGGTCTGTGCCGCCATGCCGAGGTGGACGCGACCCGACCGCGTCACCACGCCCGCCTCGTCATCGTAGCGCGCGTTGAGCATCGGGAATTGCGGCAGCGTCCGGCAGATCGCGACGATCATCAGCGGCAGCAGCGTCAGCTTCGGCCGGCCACCGCGATGGTCGTTGAGATCGGCGCGCATCTTTTCCAGCGCGGTCACGTCGATCTCGTCGACATAGGTGAAGTGCGGAATGTGCCGCTTCGCCGCGGCCATGTTCTCGGCGATACGACGGCGCATGCCGATGACGCGGACCTGCTCGTCGGGCCGCGCCCGGCTCGCCTGCGGCGCCTGATAGCCCTGCGCGCTGCCGTAACGCAGGAAGGCATCGAGGTCGGCGTGGCGGATGCGGTCGCCCTCCGCGACGCGGACCTGGCTCAACTCGATGCCGAGGTCGCGCGCACGGGCGCGAACCGCCGGCGAGGCGAGGATGGGTGCACTGTCCCTCTCCCCTTGTGGGAGAGGGAGGGAGCCGCCGGAGGCGGCGGAAGGGTGAGGGGGTGTCTGCGGCGAGCGTAACGCTTCATCACTCCCTCTCACCTTCCCACTCGGCTGCGCCGAGCGGGCCCCTTCCTCTCCCACAAGGGGAGAGGAGGTTTGTGCCTCCTCCACCCCGGGATTCTCCGCCTCATACTGTTCCGCCGTCTCGGCCTGCGCGGGCGTCGGGGGTGCGGCGATCACCTCGGCCTCGCCCTCCCCTTCGCCCTCGGTCTCGATGACCACCAAGGTCGAACCGATCGCCACCTGGTCGCCGACCTCGCCGGCCAGTTCGACGACGGTGCCCGCGACGGGGCTTTCCATCTCGACGGTGGCCTTGTCGGTCATCATGTCGGCGAGGTTCTGGTCCTCCTCGACACGGTCGCCGACGGCGACGTGCCAGGCGACGATTTCGGCTTCGGCGATGCCTTCACCGATGTCGGGCAGGCGGAAGGAGAAGCGGGCCATGCGTCAGGCGTCCTTCATGATCTTCTTGAGCGCCTCGCCGATGCGGACCGGGCCCGGGAAATAGGCCCATTCGAGGCTGTGGGGATAAGGCGTGTCGAACCCGGTGACGCGCTCGATCGGCGCCTCCAGGTGGTAGAAGCAGCGTTCCTGCACCAGCGCCGACAGTTCGGCGCCGAAGCCGGAGGTGCGTGTCGCCTCGTGGACGATCATGCAGCGGCCGGTCTTCTTCACCGACGCCTCGATCGCTTCGATGTCGAGCGGCACGAGCGTGCGCAGGTCGACGATCTCGGCATCCACGCCGTGGTCGGCGACGACGCGCTCGCAGACATGGACCATCGTGCCGTAGCAGAGGATGGTCAGCGCCTCGCCGGGGCGGACGATCGCTGCTTTGCCGAGCGGCACGGTGTAATGGCCGGTCGGCACCTCGCCGCCCGGATGCTTCGACCAATTCTCCGCCGGCTTGTCCCAATGGCCGTTGAACGGGCCGTTGTAGATGCGCTTCGGTTCGAGGAAGAGGACGGGGTCGTTGTCCTCGATCGCCGCGATCAACAGCCCCTTGGCGTCGTAGGGCGTCGCCGGGATCACCGTCTTTATGCCGGAAACGTGGGTGAAGATCCCTTCCGGCGACTGCGAGTGCGTCTGGCCGCCGAAGATGCCGCCGCCATAGGGCGAACGCACCGTGATCGGCGCGGTGAAGTCGCCCGCCGAGCGATAGCGCAAGCGCGCCGCCTCGGAGACGAGCTGGTCGAGCGCGGGATAGATATAGTCGGCGAACTGGATCTCCGGCACCGGCCGTAGGCCATAGGCGCCCATGCCGATCGCGACGCCGATGATGCCGATCTCGGTGATCGGCGTGTCGAACACGCGCGTCTTGCCGTATTTCGCTTGCAGACCGGCGGTGGCGCGGAACACGCCGCCGAAATAGCCGACGTCCTCGCCCATCACCATCACGTCCGCATCGCGCGCCATCGCGACGTCGAGCGCGGAGTTGATCGCCTGGATCATGTTCATCCGGCTGGTGGCGGGGGTGTCGCCTTCCGCCAATGCAGGGGGACGCGCAGTGTCAGTCATTCCACAATCCTCGTCATCCCCGCGCAGGCGGGGATCCAGACGCGCAGGTGATCGATGGAGCCGCCGGCGCTGCGGCTCTGGACTCCCGCCTTCGCGGGAATGCCGGAGGGGCGGACGGCCATCGCCATCACTTCCGCGCCCATGGCCGTCCCGACGCTTCTTCCTCGTCCAGCATCATCTGGCGCTGCTCGCGCAGATGCCAGGGCATCTCCTCGAACACGCCGTCGAACAAGGAATCGAGCGGCTGGTGCAGGCCGTGGCCGAGGATGCCGTTCTTCTCGGCCTCCTTCTGGATGGCGCGCACTTCTTCGGCGATCGCCTTGTCCTGAGCGGCGTGGCGATCCTCGTCCCATTCGCCGATCACGATCAGATGCTGCTTCAGGCGTGCAATCGGGTCGCCCAGCGGCCAGGCGGTCGGTTCGCCCGCGCTGCGATATTGCGACGGGTCGTCGGAGGTCGAATGGCCTTCCGCGCGGTAGGTGAAATGCTCGATCAGCGTCGCGCCCTGGTTGGTGCGCGCGCGCTCCGCCGCCCACAACGTCGCGGCATAGACCGCCAGCGCGTCATTGCCGTCGACCCGCAGCCCGGCGATGCCATAGCCGATCGCGCGCGCCGCGAAGGTCGTCGCCTCCGCCCCGGCGAAGCCCGAGAAGCTGCTGATCGCCCACTGGTTGTTGACGACGTTGAAGATCACCGGCGCGCGATAGACCGCGGCGAAGGTGCAGGCCGAGTGGAAGTCGCCCTCCGCGGTCGAACCCTCGCCGCACCAGGCGGCGGCGATACGCGTGTCGCCCTTCGCCGCCGATGCCATCGCCCAGCCGACCGCCTGCGGATATTGCGTGGTCAGATTGCCGGAGATCGAGAAGAAGCCGTAGTCCTTCGCCGAATACATGATCGGCAGCTGCTTGCCGCCGAGCTTGTCGCCGCGGTTCGAGTAGATCTGGTTCATCATCTCGATCAGCGGATAATCGCGGGCGATGAGCAAGCCCTGCTGGCGATAGGAGGGGAAGCACATGTCGTCGCGGTCGAGCGCCTGCGCCGCGGCGATCGCCACCGCCTCCTCGCCCGTCGCCTTCATGTAGAAGCTGGTCTTGCCCTGGCGCTGGGCGCGGAACATCCGCTCGTCGAAGGCACGCAGCCGTACCATATTGTACAGCATCCGGCGCAACGTGTCCGGCGACAGCTTCGGGTCCCAGGGGCCGACGGCACGCCCGTCCTCGTCAAGGACGCGGACCATCGTATAGGCGAGATCGGTAAAGGCGCGCGCCTCTTCGGCGGTGTCGGGGCGGCGCTGCGCGCCCGCCGGCGGCACGTCGACCGCGGCGAAATCGACCGTATCGCCGGGGCGGAACTTGGGTTCCGGCACGTGCAGCGTCAGCGGCTGCAGATTGGCGCGGGTGGTCTCGGCCGCCACGTCTCTCTCCTCGTCTCGCCACCGGATTCGTCCGCCGGCGGTGTCCGCACCGGCTCTTGCCGATGCGTAACTTAATTTCAAGCGGCTTTACGACTGTTGCGGCGCCGGACGGGTCGATCCGGTCGCCGCGACCGCTCAGCCGACCGTCTGTTCGATCACCCCGAAGATCGGATGGTGGCGATCGTCCTCCGCCCAGATCCGCACGGTGTCGCCCTGCTTCAGGAAGGGCGTGACCGGCTTGCCGCCCGCGATCGTCTCCACCGTGCGCAATTCGGCCAGGCAGCAATAGCCGACGCCACCGTCGGCGATCGTCTGGCCCGGGCCGCCGTCGGGCCCGCGGTTGCTGACCGTGCCCGACCCGACGATCGTGCCGGCGCCGAGCCGCCGGGTCTTGGCGGCATGGGCGACCAAGGTGCCGAAGTCGAAGGTCATGTCCTCGCCCGCGGCGACGCGGCCGAACGGCTGACCGTTGAGGTCGACCATCAGGGTGCGGTGCAGCTTGCCGTCCCGCCACCAATCGCCGAGCGCGTCGGGCGTGACGAAGACCGGCGAGAAGGCGCTCGCCGGCTTGGACTGGAAGAAGCCGAAGCCCTTGGCCAGCTCGCCGGGGATGAGGTTGCGCAAGCTGACGTCGTTGGTCAGCCCGACGAGGCGGATCGCGGCGAGCGCCTCGTCACGGCTGGCGCCGAGCGGCACGTCGCCGGTGACGACCACCACCTCCGCCTCGAGGTCGCAGCCCCAGCTTTCGTCGGCGAGCGGAATCGCGTCGCGCGGCCCCAGGAAGCCGTCGCTGCCGCCCTGGTACATCAGCGGATCGTGCCAGAAGCTGTCCGGCATCTCCGCCCCGCGCGCCTGCCGCACCAAGGCGACGTGGTTCACATAGGCCGAGCCGTCCGCCCATTGATAGGCGCGCGGCAGCGGCGCCGCCGCGTCATGCTCGTGGAAGCGCAGCCGCGGGATCGTCTCATGCTCGAGATCGGTGGCGAGATTCTGCAGGTCGGGGAGCAGCCGGTCCCAATCGTCGAGCGCGGCCTGCAGGGTCGGGACGATATGGCCGGCATCGGCGCACCAGGCGAGGTCGTTGGAGACGACGACGAGCTTGCCGTCGCGACCGTGCTTCAGGCTGGCCAATTTCATGCGCGATCCTCTTCCTCGTTGGAGCGCGAGCATAGATGGCCGGCCGGCGCTTGCCAGCCCGAAAACGTATCAGCCGTTACCGGATCGCGTCAGGCGGCGCGGTTCTGCGCATCGCGCAGCTGCTCGACGAAGCCGACCGTCGATCGGCGCAGGCGACGCGCGTGGTCGGACAGGGTGGTGGCGGCATCGCGCACCTCGCCCGACAGCGCGCCGGCGGCATTCACCGCCTCGGCGACATGCCCCATCCGCGCCGCGATCATATGGGCACCGGTGCGCGCTTCATGCACGCTCTGCGCGATGCGGTGCGCAGTGCCGCCCTGCGCGGCGACCGCGGCACGGATGTCCTCGGCGGCGCCCTCGACCTGGCCGACCGCGGCGGAGGCGGCGTCGAGATCGCTGGCGGCGGCATCGACGCCCTGCTGGACGCTGGCGACCAGGCTGGCGATCTTGTCGGTGGCACGGCCGGTGGCGCCGGCGAGTTGCTTGACCTCGCTCGCCACCACCGAAAAGCCGCGGCCGGCATCGCCGGCGCGTGCCGCCTCGATCGTCGCGTTGAGCGCGAGCAGATTGGTCTGCGCGGCGATACCGTTGATCTCGCCGACGAAGCCGCCGATGTCGATGGCCCGGCGCGCCAGCGTCTGGACGGTGGCGTCGCCGTTCTTGGCGCTGGTCCGCGCGGCGGCGGTCAGCCGGCTCTGCTGTTCGGCGCTTTCCGCGACGCTGGCGATCGCCCCGGTCAATTGGTCGACCGCGGCGGCGACGCCGCGCACCGCGTCCGACGCCTGGGTCGCGCCCGATGCCGCCTCGCTGGCCTGACGGCCGGCGTCGGCGGCGAGGCCGTTGAGCGTCGTCGCCGATCCCTCCAGCCGTGCCGAGGCGCTTTCGATCGCCACCGCGACCTCGACCACGGTCGCTTCGAAGGCGGCGGCGAGCGCCACCAGTTCGGCGCGGCGCTGTGACTCGCTGCGTTCCTCCACCGCGCGGCGGGCGTCGCGGTCGGTCGCCGAGCGGTCCTCCGCGGCGCGTGCCGCGGCGAGCGCGTTAACCGCCCGCTCGCGCTCGACCCGCGCGGCCTCGCGCTCCGCCTCGGCAGCGGCGGTGAGCCGTTCGCTTTCGGCGCGTGCGGCATGCTGGTGCGCGACGAGCTGGCGCAGCTGCAACGTGACATAGGTCAGCGCTGCGAATTGCAGCACCACCGCGACGACGTGGAACAGGACGCGCCAGACGCCGCCGCGGCCGTTCTCGAACACCCAGCCCGGCATCAGCCAGTCGAGGGCAAGATGGTGGACCGCGATCAGCACCGAGGCGAGCGCCAGCGGCCGCCAGTCGCACAACACGGTCAGCGCGGCGAGCGCCGAGAAGAAATACATGTGCGCGTCCATCTGCCACGGCTGTCCCGACAGCAGGAAGACGAACAGCGCCGGCAGCACCGCCGCGAGGCTGCCGACCGCGAGCCGTGCGCCGGCGTCGTATCGCCGCCGGATCGCCAGCATCGTCGGGATGATCATCGACGCCGTGGCGAGCAGGGTGGCAGGCAGGACATGCGGGCTGCCGACGATCCAGCCGAGCAGCGCCAGCGTCGGCACGGCGGCGAGCGACACAGCCACCAGTCCGCGCACGCCGCGCTGACGCAGCGCGTCGAGGCTCTCGATCGTCATGCCGTGTCGCCGCAGAGCAGAGCCGGCGCGCCGAGGGTAAGGACGCCGTGGCGCAGCAAGGGCCAGTCGAGGATGCCGAGATCGCCGCGTACGACCAGGGTCGAGCCGGGACCGCGATCGACGATCAGCGCGCCGCGGTCGACGGCGGCACGGGCTAGCCCGGCGCTGCCGTCGAGCGGCACGAGCAGCAGGGCGCCGCCCGGTGCCGGGGCGAAGCCGAGCATGACGATCAGCGCGAGCGCGCCGACGATCTGCGGCACGGCCCAGCGGAGCGCGCGGAATGGCATCCTCTTCATTCCATCGGCCTAGACCCCAGGAGTTGCGCGATAGTTAACGCCCTGGGAAACATGAAGAACAGACTTCTCTGTGGATCTTGCTCGGGCTCGCGATCGGCGCCGCACCCGCTGATCATTGACATTTCGTCCGGTAGCGCGCACATGGCCGCTCATCGAGGCGTCATGCAGCGTGAACGGAGCTTGGCTCCCGGCTCCGCCTCGGTCGATCCGTTCAGGGCTTCCCTATTCACGCGGGGTGTCAGTTTTCCCCCGCCACCCGTGCGCCGTTGCCGGCGCTCACGGGCATGGCCCGTTGTTTGAGGTTTATACCATGTCCTTTTCCGATCTCGGCCTCGCCGAGCCGCTGGTCCGCGCGCTCGAAGCCAAGGGCTATTCCGAGCCGACGCCGATCCAGCGTGACTCCATCCCCACCCTGCTCGAAGGCCGCGACCTGCTCGGCATCGCGCAGACCGGCACCGGCAAGACCGCGGCCTTCGTGCTGCCGTCGATCCAGCGCCTCGTCGCCGCCAACAAGCGCGTGCTGCCGACCCATGTTCGCATGCTGGTGCTCGCCCCGACGCGCGAGCTCGCCGGCCAGATCGCCGACAATGCGCGCGGCTACGGCAAGTTCTCGAAGCTGACCGTTGCCACCGTGTTCGGCGGCACCAGCATCAACAAGAACCGTCAGGACGTGGCGCGCGGCGTCGATATCCTGGTCGCGACGCCGGGCCGCCTGATCGACCTGGTCGAGCAGGGCTTCGTCAATCTGTCGATGATCGAGATCCTGGTCCTCGACGAGGCTGACCAGATGCTCGACCTTGGCTTCATCCACGCGCTGAAGCGCATCGTGAAGATGCTGCCGAGGAAGCGCCAGACGCTGTTCTTCTCGGCGACGATGCCGCCGTCGATCCGCGAACTCGCCGACAAGTTCCTGACCGATCCCGCGACGGTGTCGGTGGTCCCCGCCTCCACCACGGCGGAGCGCGTCGACCAATATGTCACCTTCGTCAACCAGACGGAGAAGCAGGCGCTGCTGACCCTGGTGTTGCAGGATCCGGCGATCGACCGTGCGCTGGTCTTCACCCGCACCAAACATGGCGCCGATCGCGTCGTGAAGCTGCTCGCCGGCAACGGCATCGCCGCCAATGCGATCCACGGCAACAAGAGCCAGGGCCAGCGCGAGCGCGCGCTCGGTGAGTTCAAGGACGGCAAGGTCCGCATCCTCGTCGCCACCGATATCGCGGCGCGCGGCATCGACGTCTCGGGCGTCAGCCATGTCGTCAACTTCGAACTGCCCAACGTGCCGGAGCAATATGTCCACCGCATCGGCCGGACGGCGCGCGCCGGCAACAGCGGCATCGCCATCGCCTTCTGCGCCGATGACGAGCGGCCGTACCTCAAGGACATTGAGAAGCTGACCCGCCAGAAGGTCGCGGTGCGGCCGCTGCCCGACCAGTTCACCGCCAAGGCGGAGGCGATCAAGACGGCGCGGGTCAAGGCGATCGGCGCCGATCCGGCCCCGCGCGTCGACCTGCCGCGGCAGCGCCAGATCCCGAAGCCGCGCGCGACGCATGCGCCGACCTCGACCCGCGACTACGCCAATGCCAGCCGTAACCGGCGCGGTGGTGGCGGTGGCGGCGGCGGCGGCGGCGGTGGCCGCGGCCGCGGTCGCGGCGGCCAGGGCCGCGGCGGCGCGGGCGCCGGGACCGGCGCGAGCCGCTAAACGGACCGGCGGCGCGGTGCCTCGACAGGCACCCGCCGCCGCCCCATTTGGCGCTTGCGGATGCTCGCGCTTCGCCTTCGCCGGGCATGCGATGCCCGTTTCGGCCAGAGCCGATCGCCATTCGGCATGGCAGGCCATGTTTCGTCATCCCAACGGACGCAGGGATCCAGATTCCCTGACGTCACGGCTCGACAAGCAGCCTGCGCGCGTCTAGATTCCCGCCTGCGCGGGAATGACGGCAGGGCATTTTCCAAGCCTGCGATGGCGTCAGCTCGCAATGTCCCGGCGTCGCTACACCAGGAATGACGTTCGCCGCGCGCGAACTGCCGTTCTCGACACACTTGTCGCTGAACCTCCCTCCCCGCTCGCGCATTGACGATGCGAAGGAGAGAGCCATGGACGTGTCCACCACCCCCATCGCCGAACGGATCGCCCGCGTACTCGCCGGCCAGCGGATCAGCGCCAATGCCGGCGGCGACGCCGAATCCGCCGGGGACGCGGTCGATGCCGCGTGGCGCGACTATCTCGCCGATGCCCGCGCGGTGCTGAAGACGCTGCGCGAGCCCGACCAGGCGATGGCCGCCGCGGGCGACCCGGCGATCTGGGAGCGGATGGTGCTCGCCGCGATCGCCGAATCCAGGCCGGAGACGGTGGTTCTCTAGGACCGATCGACGTTCAGCATCGCAGGCTTTGGACACGCCCTGCCGTCATTCCCGCGAAGGCGGGAATCCAGACGCGCGGAGGCGGCTTGTAGAGCCGTGACGTCAGTGGTTCTGGACCCCCGCCTCCGCGGGGATGACGAAGCATGGCCTGCCATGCCGAATGTCGATCGGCTCTAAAGGCCGGCCGTCCTCAATCGACGAAATGCGCCAGACGCTTCTGCATGTTGGCCATGACCTGTTCGATCTGGTTCGGCGTCCGGATCAGTGCCAGCTGCTCCTCCGTCTCCGCCCGCAGCACCGTTTCGGCATCCGCCTCCGCCGCCTGATTGTAGAGTCGCTTGGCGCCGCGCACCGCATGCGGATTATGGCCTGCGATATCGCGGGCCAGCGCCAGCGCCTCGCCGATCGGATCCTCGCTGACGCGGGTGACGAAGCCGTGTCCCGCCGCCTCCGCCGCGTCGAATTCGCGCGCGGTGTAGGTCAGCTCGCGCAGCACGTCGTCGCGAACCAGAGTTCGCCACAAGGCCACTCCCGCCATGTCCGGCACGATGCCCCAATGCAGTTCGCGGATCGCCAATCGAGTCCCCGGATGGGCCAGCCGGACATCGCCGCCGCTAGCCACCTGCAATCCGCCGCCCAGCGCGACGCCATGCAGCGCGACGATCACCGGCATTGGTAGCTCGCGCCAGCCCCAGGCGACATATTGCGCCAGATTGGCGATGCCGTGGCGCCGCGTCGCCAGGTCGATCCCGACTCCGTCGCCGCCCAATCCCGCCATCGCCGCCATGTCGAGGCCGGCACAAAAGGCCCGCCCCTCGCCCGACAGGACGACGCAGCGCACGTCCTGGCGCGTCTTCAGGGCGTCGATGGTCGCGGCCAGCGCCTCGAACATCGCGGGATCGAGCGCATTCATCTTGTCGGGCCGCGACAGGCGGACGTCGGCGATATGGTCCTCGACCCGGACGGTGACGCGGTCGCTCATCTCTCTCTCCCAGCTTTGCGCTTCCTTACCACCGCCGCCGCATTGCGCTACCTCCGCCGCCGTGTACAAACCGCGCATGAGCGGGTTCGACATCCAGCGGTTCACCGCACGCGGCTTCGGCGGCCATATCGGACGTTTGGGTCTGACCTATTATGACAGCGGTGCTGACTGGGTTTCGCTGGCCTTGCCCTATGCCGAGGATCTGGTCGGCGAGCCCGAGACGGGAGTGGTCGCGTCCGGTCCGATCGTGACGATGATGGATACCGCCACCAGCCTGGCCGTGTGGGTGAAGCTGGGCCGGTTCCAGCCGCAAGCGACGCTCGACCTGCGCGTCGACTATCTGCGCCCGGCGCGGCCCGGCAAAACCGTGATCGGCCGCGGCGAGTGCGTGAAGATCACCCGCTCCGTCGCTTTCGTCCGCGGCGTTGCCTATGACGAGGGCCCCGACGACCCGCTCGCCCAGGTCGCGGGCACGTTCATGCTGATGAGCAACTGGTCGTGACGCTGCCGCCCTATGCCAGGTTGCTCGGCGTCACCGTCGAGACGAAGGCCGATGCCGCGCCGCTGATCGTCATGCCGTTCGGCGACGACGTGCTCGGCCGCCCCGGCTTCCTGCATGGCGGCGCGATCGCCGGGCTGCTCGAGATCGCGGCGATCGCCGCGCTGCGCCACGCGCTGGCGGTGGAGGGCGGCGGTCGCATCAAGCCGATCGGCGTCACCGTCGACTATATGCGCGGCGGCCGCGACAAGCCGACGTTCGCTCAGGGCATAGTGAGCCGCCTCGGCACGCGCATCGCCAATGTCGATGCGACCGCCTGGCAGGACGATCCCGCAAAGCCGATCGCCCGCGCCCGAATGAACTTCCTTCGTATGCGCGAAGATTGAGAACTATTTGGCGGTCAGCCGCAGCAACCGGCCGCCCGCGCCCTTGCCGCCGTCCTCCAGCAACCAGATCGCCCCGTCGGGCGCCTGGGCGACATCGCGGATGCGGGTGCCCATGTCCCATTGGTCCTTCGCGGCCGCCCGCGCGCCATCGACCGCGACGCGGATCAGCGATTCGTCCGACAGCGCCGCGATAAACAGCGAGCCCTTATATTGCGGGAACATCGCGCCCGAATAGGCGATCATCCCGCCCGGCGAGATCGACGGGTTCCACCACAGCACCGGCGCGGCGAAGTCGGGGCGGCTGGGATGATCGGGGATCGGCTTGCCCGAATAATTGTCGCCGTTGGACACGACCGGCCAGCCATAGTTGCGGCCCGGCTCGATCAGGTTGAGCTCGTCGCCGCCCTTCGGCCCCATCTCCTCTTCCCACAGGCGGCCGTCGGCGGTGAAGACGAGGCCGTAGGGATTGCGATGGCCGCTGGTCCAGGTCATCGCCTGCACCCCGCCCCTGGCGTACATCGGATTGCCCGGCCACGCCTTGCCGTCGAGCGTCAGGCGCAGGATCTTGCCGAGCAGCTGCTGCGGGTCCTGCGCCGGCGTGAAGCGCTGCCGCTCGCCCGAGGTTAGGAACAGCGATCGGCCGTCCGGCGCGAAGGCGATGGTCGCGCCATATTGGCCGCCGGGCCCGTCCGATCCGGCACGCCAGATCACGGCGACGTCGCGCAGCGCCGGCGTGGTGCCGGCGGCGTCGAGCGTGCCGCGGGCCAGCGTCAGGCTGCTGCCGCCATTGGGCCGCGGCTCGGCGTAGGTCAGGTAGATGACGCGGCTCTCCGCAAAGGTCGGCGCGATGGCGACGTCGAGCAGGCCGCCCTGCCCGCCCTGCGCGACGCTCGGCACGCCGCCGACCGGCACCGCGCCGCCATCGGCACGCCGCAGCATCAGCCGCCCTGCCTTCTCGGTGACCAGCAATTGGCCGTCGGGCAGAAAGGCCATGGCGAACGGCGCCTCGAACCGACCGATTTCCGCCACCGCAAAGGGCGGCGGCGTCTTGGGCAAATTGGCCCGGCCGGTGGTTGCGGGCACGTTGCGGATCGACGGATCGGCGGGTGCGTCGCGCGGCACCGGGGCGTTCGCTCCGGCCGGCTGCGGGCCCTGCGGCCCCTGCGGTGCAGCGGGCGCCGTCTGCTGCGGCTGCGCGGAACAGGCGGTTCCCATCATCGATAGGGCAAGCAGGCCGGCGCGGTGCATCGATCTCTCCCAGGAAGGCGTCCTGTCATAACCGCTTACCGCGTCGGCGGTTGCCCGCTTGCGCCGCAGGGACATGCAGCGTATATGGCGCATGTCTTCTCTTACATCGCCAGGTGAAAGAGGCTGCGGGGTCCCCTCCGCGGCGCCGACAACGCACATCCCGTAAAGGTCCCCATGGTCGATATCGCCCTCCTCACGCAGATCATCGAACCCGAAGCCAAGGCGCTCGGCTTCGATCTCGTGCGCGTGAAGATGTTCGGCGGCAAGTCGGACCCGACCTTGCAGGTGATGGCGGAGCGGCCGGATACCGGCCAGCTGACGATCGACGATTGCGCCGATCTGTCGCGCCGCATCTCCGACCGGCTCGACGAACTCGAGGCGGAGGGGCGCGACCCGATTCCGGACGCCTATCGGCTCGAAGTGTCCTCGCCCGGCATCGACCGCCCCCTCACCCGCCCCCAGGATTATGCAAACTGGCTCGGGCACGAGGCGAAGATCACGCTGACCGACAAGGTCGACAACCGCAAGATCCTGACCGGCGATCTGGTCGGCATCGATGGCGAGAACGTAACGATCGACGTCCGCGGCCATCAGCCGATGACCGTGGCGCTGCCGCAGATCGCCGATGCCAAGCTGACGATCACCGACCGGCTGATCGCCGCCACCGCGCCGCTGTCGACGGAAGGCGCGGACGAATTCGTGGAGGTGTCCGACGATGCGGACACCGCCGACACCAACGACAACGATGCCCTGAAGGAAGGACACGCTTAAGATGGCCAGTGTTGCCACCGCCAATCGCGCGGAGCTGATCGCGATCGCCAATTCGGTCGCGTCGGAGAAGATGATCGACAAGGCGATCGTCATCGAGGCGCTGGAGGAAGCGATCCAGCGCGCGGCCAAGACCCGCTACGGCATCGAGAACGACATCCGCGCCAAGCTCGACCCGCAGACCGGCGACCTGCGCCTGTGGCGCGTCGTCGAGGTGGTCGAGGCCGTCGACGACTTCTTCAAGCAGGTCGACGTCGCGCAGGCGCAGAAGCTGCAGAAGGGCGCGGCTGTCGGCGACTATATCGTCGATCCGCTGCCGCCGATCGAGTTCGGCCGCATCCAGGCGCAGGCGTCGAAGCAGATCATCTTCCAGAAGGTCCGCGACGCCGAACGCGACCGTCAGTATGAAGAGTTCAAGGACCGCCAGGGCGAGATCATCACCGGCGTCGTCAAGCGGGTCGAGTTCGGCCATATCGTCGTCGACCTCGGCCGCGCCGAGGGCGTCATCCGTCGCGACCAGCAGATCCCGCGCGAGGTGGTGCGCGTCAACGACCGCATCCGGTCGCTGATCCTCAACGTCCGCCGCGAGAACCGTGGGCCGCAGATCTTCCTCAGCCGCGCGCATCCCGACTTCATGAAGAAGCTGTTCGCGCAGGAAGTGCCCGAGATCTACGACGGCATCATCACCATTCAGGCCGCCGCGCGCGATCCGGGCAGCCGCGCCAAGATCGGCGTGATCAGCCGCGACAGCAGCATCGATCCGGTCGGCGCCTGCGTCGGCATGAAGGGCAGCCGCGTGCAGGCCGTCGTGCAGGAGATGCAGGGCGAGAAGATCGACATCATCCCCTGGTCGCCCGACACCGCGACCTTCGTCGTCAACGCGCTCCAGCCCGCGTCGGTCAGCCGCGTCGTCATCGACGAGGAAGAGGACCGGATCGAGGTGGTCGTGCCCGACGACCAGCTCTCCCTGGCCATCGGTCGCCGCGGCCAGAACGTCCGCCTCGCCAGCCAGCTGACCGGCAAGGCGATCGACATCCTGACCGAGGCCGACGCCTCCGAGAAGCGCCAGAAGGAATTCGTCCAGAATTCCGAGATGTTCCAGAACGAGCTCGACGTCGACGAGACGCTGGCGCAACTGCTGGTCGCCGAGGGCTTCGGCGCACTGGAAGAGGTCGCCTATGTCGAGCTCGACGAGCTCGCCGCGATCGAGGGCTTCGATGAGGACCTGGCGCAGGAGCTGCAGAGCCGTGCGCAGGAAGCGCTCGATCGTCGCGAACAGGCTGCCCGCGAGGAGCGCCGGTCGCTCGGCGTCGACGACGCGTTGGCCGACATGCCGTACCTGACCGAGGCGATGCTGGTCACGCTCGGCAAGGCGGGCATCAAGACGCTCGACGATCTCGCCGACCTCGCTACCGACGAATTGGTCGAGAAGAAGCGCGCCGAGCCGCGTCGCCGCAATGACGATGCCCCCAAGCGCCCCGAGCCGAAGGGCGGCATCCTCAGCGAGTATGGCCTGAGCGACGAGCAGGGCAACGAGATCATCATGGCGGCGCGCCAGCATTGGTTCGCGGACGAAGAGCCGGCCGCCGACGCCGAAACCGCAGAGGGCGAGGAGGCCTGATGCCGTTCGTCTCGATCCGACTGGCCGGCTCCGCGACCAAGGAGCAGAAGGCGGGTGTCGTCGCGGACGTGACGGCCTCGCTGGTCGCGCGTCTCGGCAAGAACCCCGCCGCGGTCCAGATCGTGATCGAGGAGGTTTCGACCGAGAATTACGCGGCCGGCGGGCAGTTGCTCGCCGATCGCGATGCTCCCAAGCCGAGGGAGGACGCGCATGCGGTTCCCTCGCAATGAGGCGCTAGGTCACCTCGTAAACCGACGGTCGTCACCCCGGACTTGTTCCGGGGTCCACTCTTCCGCGCCCACAACATCCGCGGCATGCGCGGAACGGTGGATGCCGGAACGAGTCCGGCATGACGGGTCAGGGCATGGGCGGCAGGCCGAGTGGGATCGCGAGGTCGTTCCATTCCGGATTTGCGCGTTCGATCAGGTTCTTCTTCCAGTCGCGGCGCCATGCCTTGATGCGTTTTTCGCTGGCGATGGCGTCGTTCATCGTGTCGGTCATCTCGAACCAGACGAGGCGGTGGATGCCGTAGCGCTTGGTGAAACCGTCGAAGGTGCCGTCGCGATGCTGGATTATCCTGCCGATCAGGTTGGACGTAACGTCGGTGTAAAGGGCGCCGTTGAAGCCGTTGCTGAGGATGTACACGCAGGATTGCCGCTCGCGCATGCCCCGCACGGTGCAATGAATCCAAAGCGGCCTCAATCCCATTGCGTCATGCCGGACTTGTTCTGGCATCCACCCGTCCACATGCGCCTGAGTACGTTGCGTCGGCGGGACCGTGGATGCCGGGACAAATCCGGCATGACGGCTTCGCGGGAGGCGCACGTATGAGCGATGCCGTCCGCAAGTGCATCCTGTCGCAGGAACGTGACGCGCGCGACTCGCTCGTCCGTCTCGCGCTCGCCCCCGACGGCCAGATCCTGCCCGACGTGCGCGCCAAGGCGCCGGGGCGCGGCGCCTGGATCGGCGTGTCGCGCGCCGAGCTGGAAGAGGCGATCGCCAAGAAGCGGCTGCGCGGTGCGTTGCTGCGTGCATTCAAGGGCGCCGAACTTATCATCCCCGACGACCTGCCGCAGCGGATCGCCGATGCGCTGGAGCGCAACGCGCTCGACCGGCTCGGCCTCGAGGCCAAGTCCGGCACGCTGCTGACCGGATCGGAGCGGATCGAGACCGCGGCGCGGTCCGGCCAGCTCCACGCGCTCTATCATGCCGCCGATGCGAGCGACGACGGACGGCGCAAGCTGGCTCAGGCCTGGCGCGTCGGTTCGGACAAGGAAGGTTCCGACCTCAAGGGCTTGGCACTGCCTGTCGCACGCCCCATATTGTCGTTGGCGCTGGGCCGCGAGAATGTGGTACACATAGGCCTGACCGACCGCGCTGCCGCCGCGCGGGTGAGCGATGCGCTCGACCGCTGGCTGCATTTTATCGGAACCGAATCTGCCCCTGCGCCTTGCGAAACGGCCTCGCGAGGTTCATCGCCCTCCGGCTCTTCCGGGGCGCTGCCGGCCGTAGACGTAAACGAGGATTTTGAGTGAGCGAGACCGACAACGACAAGCCGAAGCTCGGAATGCGCGCGCCCTTGGGGTTGAAGCGCACGGTCGAGACCGGCCAGGTGAAGCAGAGCTTCAGCCACGGCCGCTCCAACACCGTGATCGTGGAAACCAAGCGTCGCCGCGTGCTCGGCCGTCCGGGCGAGACGCCGGCGGCTGCGCCCGAGCCGACGCCGGTCGCCGCGCCGGCTCCTGCGCCCGAGGCCCGCACCGCGCCGCCGGCGCCGCGCCCTGCACCGGCCGGTGAGACCGCGCAGGAGCGCCAGGCCCGCCTGCTGCGCGAGGCGGAAGAGCAGCGGATGCACGCTCTTGAGGAAGGCCGCCGTCGCGAGGAGGCCGAGCGTGCCCGTGCCGCGGAGGAGGAGCGTGCCCGCGCCGCCGAGCGTGCGGCCGCACCCGTCGCAGCGCCCGAACCCGCGCCGCAGCCCGAACCCGAGGCGCCGCAGCCGGCGCCCGTGACGGAAGCGGCCGCGCCGACGCCGACCGTGTCGGTTCCGACGCCCGCCGGCCGCGGCTTCCGCCCGGTCGAGCGGCCGGTGCCGGCTCCGCAGCCGATCGCCGAAGAGGCCCCTGCTCCGGAGCCGGTCCAGGCTGCGACGCCTGCGCCCGCACCGGTCGAGGCGGCGCTCGCTCCTGCTCCGACGCCGGCCCCGCAGCCGGCGGCGCCCGAGCCGACGGCGCCGACCGTCGAGCTTGGCCGCGACCCGTCGCTGCCGGCGCCGCGCCGCTTTTCGCCGGTCGCCCGCCCGGAGATTCCGAAGCCTGCGCCGAAGCCCGCGCCGGCACCGGTCGCCGCACCGAGCGCCCCGGCCCAGACCGGTAGCGCCGCTGCGCCGAACCGGCCTATGCCCTCGGGCCAGGCGACGCCGCGCAACGCGCCGCCGAGCCGTCCGCAGCAGCGCGACCGCAAGGGTGACGAGCGTCGCGGCGGCAAGCTGACCGTCAACCGTGCGTTGAACGAGGACGGTGGCGCCCGCGCCCGCAGCCTCGCCGCGCTGAAGCGCGCGCGCGAGAAGGAAAAGCGTGCGTTCGGCGGCCCGCGCGAGCAGCAGGCCAAGCAGGTCCGCGACGTGCAGGTGCCCGAGGCGATCACCGTCTCCGAACTCGCCAACCGCATGGCGGAAAAGGGTGCGGACCTGGTCAAGGCGCTGTTCAAGATGGGCATGCCCGTCACGCTCAACGCGACGATCGATCAGGACACCGCCGAGCTGCTGGTGACCGAATTCGGGCACAACATCGTGCGCGTCTCCGATTCGGACATCGACCTTGCCGTCGACACGACCGAGGATGCGACCGATCAGCTGCAGCCGCGTCCGCCGGTGGTTACGATCATGGGCCACGTCGACCATGGCAAGACCAGTCTGCTCGACGCGCTGCGCGGCACCGACGTGGTGCGCGGCGAGGCCGGCGGCATCACCCAGCATATCGGCGCCTATCAGGTCACGCTGAAGGACAAGTCGAAGGTCACCTTCCTCGACACGCCGGGCCACGAGGCCTTCACCGCGATGCGCGCGCGCGGCGCCGATGTCACCGACATCGTCGTGCTGGTGGTCGCGGCGGACGACGGGCTGATGCCGCAGACGATCGAGGCGATCAACCACACCAAGGCGGCCGGCAAGCCGATGATCGTTGCGATCAACAAGATCGACAAGTACGAGGCGAATCCGCAGCGCGTGCGCGAGCGTCTGCTCGAGCATGAGGTGGTGGTCGAGAGCATGGGCGGCGACGTCCAGGAAGTGGAAGTCTCCGCGCTCAAGAAGACCGGTCTCGACGAGCTGATCGAGAAGATCCAGCTACAGGCCGAAATCCTCGAGCTGAAGGCCAACCCCGATCGCGCCGCCGAAGGCACCGTGGTCGAGGCGAAGCTGGACAAGGGTCGCGGCCCGGTCGCGACGGTGCTGGTCACCCGCGGCACGCTGAAGGTCGGCGACGTCTTCGTCGTCGGCGCGGAAAGCGGCAAGGTGCGCGCGCTGATCGACGACAAGGGTCGGCAGATCAAGAGCGCCGATCCGTCGATGCCGGTCGAGATCCTCGGCATCTCCGGCGTTCCCTCGGCGGGCGATCCGCTGCAGGTCGTCGAGAGCGAGGCCCGCGCCCGCGAGGTCGCGGAATATCGCCAGGGCGTGCTGACGCAGAAGCGCACGACGGCGGCCCCGGCGAGCCTGGAGAGCATGTTCTCCGCGCTCAAGGCCAATCAGGCGATCGAATATCCGGTCGTCGTCAAGGCCGACACGCAGGGCACGGTCGAGGCGATCGTCGCGTCGCTCAACAAGCTGTCGACCGACGACATTCGCGTGCGCATCCTGCATTCGGGCGTCGGCGGCATCACGGAGAGCGACGTCAACGTCGCGGCGGCAAGCGGAGCGCCGATCATCGGCTTCAACGTCCGCGCCAACGCCAATGCGCGCCAGATCGCCGAGCGTCACAAGGTCGCGTTGAAGTATTATGACGTGATCTACGACCTGATCGACGAGATCCGCGCCGGCATGGCGGGCGAGCTCGGGCCGGAGGCGTTCGAAACCGTCGTCGGCCGTGCCGAAATCCGCGAGGTCTTCTCGGCGGGCAAGCACGGCAAGGCCGCCGGTCTGCTGGTGGTCGAAGGTGCGATCCGCAAGGCGCTCAAGGCCCGCATTACGCGTAACGACGTCATCATCTACGTCGGCGAGATCGCGTCGCTGCGGCGCTTCAAGGACGACGTGGCGGAAGTCCGCGCCGGCCTGGAATGCGGCGTCACCTTCTCGAACAACTTCATCGATATTCGCTCCGGCGATTTCCTGGAGACGTTCGAGGTCGAGCTGCGCGAACGCACGCTGTAACACCCTAATCCCTCTCCCCTCGGGAGAGGGAGGGAGCCGGCACAGCCGGCGGAAGGGTGAGGGTGACGTGAGGGTGCTGACACCCTCACCCTCCCACCGCCTGACGGCGGCGGGCCCCTCCCTCTCCCGTCGGGAGAGGGAATATGCAAAAAGACCCCCAGGAGAAATCGGTCCGCACCCTGCGCGTCGGCGAACAGGTGCGTCACATCCTGTCCGACATCCTGCAGCGCGGCGACGTCCACGACGAAACGCTGGCCAGCCACATGGTCAGCATCACGGAAGTGCGCATGTCCCCCGACCTGCGCCACGCCACCGTCTTCGTGAAACCACTGCTCGGCAAGGATGAGGAGGCGGTGCTGAAGGCGCTGCGCACCAACACCGCCTACCTGCAACGCGAGGTCGCGCACCGCATCAAGATGAAATATGCGGCCAAGCTCAAGTTCCTCAGCGACGAGAGCTTCGACGAAGGCAGCCATATCGACGCGATCCTGCGCAAGCCGGAGGTGGCCCGCGATTTGGGCGAGGATTGAACCGAGCCAAGTCGCTGCGTTCAAACACCGCGGGTGACATCGCCCGATCGAGCCCTCATCAGTTAGGCACGCGATCGTCGCCGGCTGGACAAGACCCTGATCCTGCGGTCTGACACGGCGATGGCCAAGCTGTATTTCTACTACGCCTCCATGAATGCGGGCAAATCGACCACGCTGCTGCAGGCGGATTTCAACTATCGCGAGCGCGGCATGGCGACGATGCTGTTCACCGCCGCGATCGACGACCGGTTTGCGTTCGGCACGATCACCAGCCGGATCGGCCTGGAGGCGCAGGCGACGCCGTTCGACGCGCAGACCGATATGGCCGCCCGTGTGGCCGAGCGGCATGCCCGCGAGCCGCTCGCCTGTGTGCTGGTCGACGAGGCGCAGTTCCTGACCGCCAAGCAGGTCGATCAGCTCGCCCGCATCTGCGACGTCACCAACATACCGGTGCTCGCTTATGGCCTGCGCACCGACTTTCGCGGGCAGCTGTTCGAAGGCTCGGCGCGGTTGCTCGCGCTCGCCGATGCCTTGGTCGAGATCAAGTCGGTCTGCGTCTGCGGTCGCAAGGCGACGATGAACCTGCGCGTCGACGCCGCCGGCCGTGCGATCGCCGAAGGGCAGCAGACGGAGATCGGCGGCAACGACCGTTACGTCGCCCTGTGCCGGCGACATTTCAGCGAAGCACTGGGGTGACCGACGCCTGTTCGGCACGACGCGACCCTGCCAGCCACTGGCGCTTTGCCCCCGCCCCGGCCATATCGGCGTGATGAGCCCGGACCATATCGTCTACCGCACCGCCGTGTGGATCATCCCGCTGATCATCGCGATCGTCTTTCACGAGGTCGCGCACGGCTGGATGGCGAAATGGCTGGGCGATCCGACCGCCGCGGAACGGCGGCGGCTGAGCTTCAATCCCATCCGTCACGTCGATCCCGTCGGCACGCTGATCCTGCCGCTCGGCCTCGCCATCGCCGGTGCGCCGGTGTTCGGCTGGGCGAAGCCGGTGCCGGTGGTCGCGGCACGGCTGCGCAATCCGCGCTGGGGCATGGTGGCGGTGGCGCTCGCCGGCCCGGGGATGAACCTGATCCTCGCCACCATCGCCGCCGTGGCGCTCGGCCTGACCGCAGTCGGCGTCGGCCAGGGCCAGCCGGGACCGGTTGCCGCCTTCATCATCGCCAATCTGATCAGCTTCCTGTGGGTCAACGTCTTCCTGGCGCTATTCAACCTGTTGCCGCTGCCGCCGTTCGACGGCGGCCACGTCGTCGAGGGCGTGCTGCCGCGCCCGCTCGCGGCGCGCTACGCGCGGCTGGATCAGCTCGGTATCGTGCTGCTGCTCGGCCTGCTGGTCGTGTTGCCGATGATCTCGCCCCGCCTCGACGTCGTCCAGCATCTGATCGCGCCACCGGCGCAGGCGCTGGTGGGGTGGTTCCTGTCGCTAGCGGGTGCGATCGCCTGATCGCCTCGGAACCGCCGGCACTCATCCCCGGTTGAAGCGGCGTCGCCTAGGAGGACCGTCATGCGAAGCCTGCTCTGCCTGGCGCTCGGCGCCACCGTCATCGCCCTTCCCGCCGCGGCGCAACAGCGCACCCCGACGGGCAAGGAAACCGTCATCACCTTCGCGGGCAACGGCGGTCTGCGCGACTGGCAGGCGGGGCCGCCCGACAGCGGCATCGTCTATGTCCGCGATCGCAACCTCAGCTGGTATCGCGTCCAGCTCACCGGTCCCTGCGCCCGCGATCGCGCGCTCGACACGCTGCGCTACACCACCGATGTCAACGGCACGTTCGATCGCTTCTCGCGGGTCAGCCTCGCCCGCTATCCGAACCAGATCTGCGGCGTCACCAGCATCCGCACCAGCCTGCCGCCGAAGGGCCAGCCGGGTGCGCCCAAGGTCAACCCGCCGCGCTGATCCGCGCTTGCATCGCGGCGTGGCTCCGCTAGGCGCGCGGCGATGCACGGTTGGATCATCATCGACAAGCCGCTGGGCCTGGGGTCGACCCAGGGCGTTTCGGCGGTCAAGCGGGCGCTGCGTCAGGGCGGCTATGGCAAGGCCAAGGTCGGGCACGGCGGCACGCTCGATCCGCTCGCCACCGGCGTGCTGCCGATCGCATTGGGCGAGGCGACCAAGCTCGCCGGGCGGATGCTCGACAGCGACAAGGCCTATGCCTTCACCATCCGCTTCGGCGAACAGACCGACACGCTCGATGCCGAAGGCGCGGTGATCGCGACCTCGCCGGTGCGTCCGACGATGACGGAGGTCGAGGCGGTGCTGCCGCGCTTCACCGGACCGATCTCGCAGGTGCCGCCGGCCTATTCGGCGCTGAAGGTCGACGGGGAGCGGGCGTACGACCTCGCGCGGGCGGGCGCGGAGGTGGCGCTGAAGAGCCGGGACGTGACCATCTATTCCCTGTCCTCCCCGGCACGGGGAGCGGGACCATCCGAAGGATGGTGGAGGGGGCTTTCCTCGAGTGATGGCGCCTGTGGCAGCCCACCCTCCACCGCCTCCGGCGGTCCCCCTCCCCGGGTTGGAGAGGATATCGACGAAATCACCCTGGTCGCCCATGTCTCCAAGGGCACGTACATCCGCAGTCTCGCCCGCGACATCGCGCTGGCGCTCGGCACCGTCGGTCACGTCTCGATGCTGCGCCGGCTGAAGGCGGGGCCGTTCGACCTCTCCCACGCGATATCGCTGGACAAATTGCACGATGCCGCTATGGCCCGCGATCTTGAACACCTACTCCTGCCGCTGAGGGCGGGGCTGGACGACATCCCGGCTCTTGCTCTCGAACCCGACCAGGCAGGGGCGCTCCGTCAGGGGCGTGTGCTGGCCGGGATCGCCGCAGACGATGGCTCCGCGTTCGCGATGCTGGGGGATGTCCCGGTCGCGCTGGTGGAGGTGGAGGACGGTTTCGTCCGTGTCGTCCGTGGCTTCAACCTGTAGTAATAGAAAGGACGACGATGTCGATCACTGCAGAGCGCCGCCAGGAGCTCATCAAGGAACACGCCCGTCAGGAGGGCGACACCGGTTCTCCCGAGGTGCAGGTCGCGATCCTGTCGGAGCGCATCAAGAACCTGACCGAGCACTTCAAGGGCCACGCCAAGGACAATCACTCGCGCCGCGGTCTGCTGATGCTGGTCAACAAGCGTCGCAGCCTGCTCGACTACCTCCGCCACAAGGATGGCGATCGGTATCTGGCGCTGATCGCGAAGCTCGGCCTTCGCAAGTAATCCGGCAAGGGCGGCTCTCGGGCCGCCCTTCTCGCATCTGCCCTCGCGCAATCCGGCGTCGCGGGCATAGGGGCGACGCAACGTCCCGCACCGCCGCGGACCGGTTTAGTCCGCGAGACAGGCCCCGGACGGGATAGGCCCGCCGGAGTGAAGGAAATAGAATGTTCGATACCAAGAAGGTGGAAATCGAGTGGGGCGGCAAGACGCTGACCCTCGAGACGGGCCGCGTCGCCCGCCAGGCCGACGGCGCGGTGCTCGCGACCCTCGGCGAAACGGTGGTGCTGTGCGCCGTCACCGCCGCCAAGAGCGTCAAGGAAGGGCAGGACTTCTTCCCGCTGACCGTCCATTACCAGGAGAAGTATTCGGCAGCGGGTCGCATCCCCGGCGGCTTCTTCAAGCGCGAGCGCGGCGCCACCGAGCGTGAGACGCTGATCAGCCGCCTGATCGACCGTCCGGTCCGGCCGCTGTTCCCCGAAGGCTTCTACAACGAGATTAACTGCATCGCGCAGGTGCTGTCGTATGATGGCGAGAACGAGCCCGACATCCTCGCGATGGTCGCCGCCTCCGCCGCCCTGACCATCTCGGGCGTGCCCTTCATGGGCCCGATCGGTTGCGCGCGCGTCGGCTACAAGGACGGCGAGTATCAGCTCAACCCGACCGACGGCGAAGTCGCCGAGGGTGAACTGGACCTGGTCGTCGCCGCCACGCACGACGCCGTCATGATGGTCGAATCCGAAGCCAAGGAGCTTTCGGAAGAGGTCATGCTCGGCGCGGTGATGTTCGCGCACAAGGCGTCGCAGCAGGTGATCGACGCGATCATCGATCTCGCCGAACAGTCCGCCAAGGATCCGTGGGAGCTCGCCCCCGTCGCCGACAAGTCGGAGACGATGGCCAAGCTGAAGAAGGCGATCGGCAAGGATGTCGAGGCCGCTTACAAGCTGACCGACAAGCAGGCCCGCCAGAATGCGCTCAACGCCGCCCGCACCAAGGCGCGTGAGGCGTTCGCCGACCTCAAGGACAGCGATCCGGCCCAGTATCTCGGCACGCTGAAGCTGGTGAAGAAGCTGGAGGCGGACATCGTCCGCACCGCGATCCTCAAGGAAGGCCGCCGTATCGACGGGCGCGACACCAAGACGGTGCGCCCGATCGCGTCGGAGGTCCACTTCCTGCCGCGCGCCCACGGTTCGGCGCTGTTCACCCGCGGCGAGACGCAGACGATCGCGACCACCACGCTCGGCACCCGCGACGCCGAGCAGATGGTCGACGGCCTCGGCGGCCTGACCTACCAGCACTTCATGCTGCACTATAACTTCCCGCCCTATTCGGTCGGCGAAGTCGGCCGCTTCGGCGCGCCGGGCCGTCGCGAGATCGGCCATGGCAAGCTGGCCTGGCGCGCGCTGCACCCGGTGCTGCCGACCAAGGAGGAATTCCCCTACACCATCCGCGTGACCAGCGACATCACCGAGTCGAACGGCTCGTCGTCGATGGCCACCGTCTGCGGCGGCTCGCTGTCGCTGATGGACGCGGGCGTGCCGCTGAAGCGTCCGGTGTCGGGCATCGCCATGGGCCTGATCCTCGAGGGCAAGGACTTCGCCGTTCTGTCCGACATCCTGGGTGACGAGGATCACCTGGGCGACATGGACTTCAAGGTCGCCGGCACGTCCGAGGGCATCACCAGCCTGCAGATGGACATCAAGATCGCCGGCATCACCGAGGAGATCATGAAGGTCGCGCTGGCGCAGGCCAAGGACGGCCGTGCCCACATCCTCGCCGAGATGAACAAGGCGCTGGGCGAGACCCGCACCGAACTGTCGGCGCATGCGCCGCGCATCGAGACGATGTCGATCGACAAGTCGAAGATCCGCGACGTGATCGGCACCGGCGGCAAGGTGATCCGCGAGATCGTCGCCACCACCGGCGCCAAGGTCGACATCGACGACGAAGGCGTGATCAAGATCAGCTCGTCCGACGCGTCGCAGATCGAGGCGGCGATGAACTGGATCAAGGGCATCGTCGAAGAGGCCGAGGTCGGCAAGGTCTACAACGGCAAGGTCGTCAACCTGGTCGACTTCGGCGCGTTCGTGAACTTCATGGGCGGCAAGGACGGCCTCGTCCACGTCTCGGAGATCAAGAACGAGCGCGTCGAGAAGGTCTCCGACGTCCTCAAGGAGGGCCAGGAGGTCAAGGTCAAGGTCCTCGAGATCGATCCGCGCGGCAAGGTTCGCCTGTCGATGCGCGTCGTCGATCAGGAGACCGGCGCCGAGCTGGAAGACACCCGCCCGGCGCGCGCGCCGCGTGAGGGCGGCGATCGTGGTCCGCGTGGTGACCGCGGCGACCGCGGCCCGCGCCGTGACGGCGGCGACCGCGGCGGCGAGGGCCGTGGCCCGCGTCGCGACCGCGGCGACCGGCCGCGCCGCGAGCGCAGCGAAGGTGGCGACAATGGTCCGGCCCCGGACTTCGCGCCGGCCTTCCTGACCGGCGATCGCGACTGATTGAAAAAGGGCCCGGTAGCGATACCGGGCCCTTTCCTTGTCGGCTTACGCCGACATGACATGTCAGCCGCTATGGTCGGGGCGTGGCAGAGCCAGCCCCCTACCCCCACAGCGCCTCCGCCGCCCGCATCAGCCCTGCCGCCGATACCGGCTTCTCGCACCGCGACAGTCCCTGATAGGCGACGGGGATCGTCGCCAGATCGTAGCCCGTGGTCAGCAGCACCGCGACGCCGTCGCCGATCAGCCGGTCGATCAGCGGATAGACCATCGTGTCGCGCAGATTGATGTCGAGCACCGCCGCGTCGATGCGCGGCTCCGACTGGGTCAGACGCATCCCCTGCGGCAGCGATGCCGCCGGACCGATCACCTCGGCTCCCGCGGACGCCAGCGCCCGCGCCAGGTCATCGGCGATCAGATACTCGTCCTCGACCACCAGAACGCGCTTGCCGTGCAGCGATGAAACAGCAGATGACATTTTTTACCCCTTGTTCTTGCAAGGAATAATTCACCCACTCCGATAAGCGCTAACATGGATGAACGAAGGCGATTAGGATATGGTCACAGTCGCGGCCATGTTCCACGACCAAGCCCATCCGCTGATCGCACGGCTCGGTCATTATGTCCGCTTCTCGGCCGACGAACGTGCGATGCTGGACAAGGCGCTGGCCGGTCCGACGACGACGCTGCGGCAACGCCGCGACCTGATCCGCGAGGGCGACCGGCCACGCGGCGTGCCGCTGATCCTCGAAGGCTGGGCGTTCCGCTACAAGACGCTGGAAGATGGACGGCGGCAGATCATCGCCTTCCACCTGCCCGGCGACCTGTGCGACCTGCACGGCTATATCCTCGATGAGATGGACCATTCGCTCGGCGCTTTGACCGCGGTTCGCTATCTGGAGATCAGCCGCGACCGCATCGAGGCGCTGGGTGCGCACAGCCCGCGGTTGACCCATGCGCTCTGGTGGGACACGCTGACCAAGGCGGCGATCCAGCGCGAATGGATCGTCAATCTCGGGCAGCGCGACGCGATCGAACGGCTGGCGCATCTGTTCTGCGAATTGTTCTTCCGACTGCGCGCGGTCGGGCTGGTGTCGGGGAATCGCTGCGACATACCGCTGACCCAGACCGACTTGGCCGAGGCGACGGGCATGACGCCGGTCCACGTCAACCGGATGATCCAGGATCTGCGCGCCCGTGGCCTGATCCGCTGGAAAGGCGGCGAGTTCGAGGCGCTCGATCTTGACGGATTGTGCGACGTTGCGATGTTCAATCCCAGCTATCTGCATCTGGATCGGGAAGGACGGGAGCTGGATGCGCAGGACTGACGCAGCCGGCACCATTCCGCGCGGCCCGACCTTCCCCTTTCCGCAACCCGGCTGGCGCGGCACCGCGGACGGCGAATGTACCTGGGTGTCGCCGGCCTGGACGATGCTGACCGGCCAGACCGGTCTGCGCGCCATGCGCTACGGTTGGTTGTCGCACATCCACGGCGACGACCGGCTGCGGCTGGCGCGCATGTGGCGCCGCGCCGCCATCGCTGGCCACGGCCGCACCGACGTGCGGCTGATCGCCGCCAACGGTTTGCCGCGCTGGTATCGAATTGAAACGATGCGCGAGCCTGCCCAGGCCGGCTGGAGCGCGGTCGGCATGGACGTCGACGATCTGCACCAGCGCCTGGCGGACAAACGGGCGCAGCGCACCGCCCTGCAGCATCGTGTCCGCAACACGCTGGCGGTGATCCGCTCGATCGCGCGACGCACCGCCGAGAACAGCGAGACGGTGGAGGATTATCGCGTCCATTTCGACGGCCGCCTTGCCGCCTTCGCGCGCACCCAAGGCCATATCCTGCGGGCGAGCGATCGTGGCGTCGATCTGGAAGCGCTGCTCGCCGACGAGTTCCTCGCCAACCGCGCGGGTGACGACGTCACCCTTGCCGGGCCGGAGATACGGCTGGCGCCGCGTCTCGCCGATCTGCTCGGCCTCGCCTTTCACGAGCTGGTCGCCAATGCCGTTCAATTCGGCGCGCTGTCCAACGACGGCGGCAAGTTGGACACCACCTGGCAACTCGCCGGCGACCACGCCAATCGCTGGCTGCATTTCAGCTGGCGCGAGACCTTGCCCGGCTCTGCCCCGCCCCTGACGGCGCCCGACCACGAAGGCTTCGGCCTCGAACTGCTCACCCGCAGCTTGCCTTATGAAGTCGACGCCCGCGTCGAGGTCATGTTCGAGGCGTCGGGCTTCCGCGTCGAGCTTCACGTGCCGATCGACGGCGGTCGCCTCGCCCGGCCGCGATCCTGACCGCCGTGCGCGGTCAGTCGCGATAGCCCGGATCGATCCGGTCCAGCTTGCGCAGCAGGGCCGGCCAGGCCAGCACTTGCGCCAGCATTCCCAGACCCTTGGGATTGGACTGCTGCGCCACCTTGCCTTCGACGCCCTGCGGCGGCGCGTTGAGCGCCTCGCGGCCGGCCGCCAGCATCAGCACCTGCGCCTCGCAGGCGCGTTCCAGGAAATAGAGCCGGAGGAAACAGGCCGCGACGCTCTCGCCGACGGTCAGCGTGCCATGATTGCGCAGGATCATCGCGTTGCGCGTGCCGAGGTCGGCGACGAGCCGCTCGCGCTCTTCCAGATCGGTCGCGATCCCCTCATAATCGTGGTAGGCGACGTCGTGGCCGGCGATCATCGCGGTCTGCGTGTGCGGCAGCAGCCCGAACTCCATCGCCGACACCGCTTGGCCGTGCGGCGTGTGCAGATGCATCACCGCCACCGCATCCTCCCGCGCCATATGGATGGCGGAGTGGATGGTGAAGCCCGCCGGATTGACCGGATGGCTCGATGGCCCGACCGGCGCGCCGTTGACGTCGATCTTGACTAGGCTCGACGCGGTGATCTCCTCGAACATCATGTCATAGGGGTTGATCAGGAAATGATGTTCCGGCCCCGGCACCCGCGCCGACAGATGGGTGAAGATCAAATCGTCCCAGCCGTAGAGCGCGACCAGCCGGTAGGCCGCCGCCAGATCGACCCGCGCTTCCCATTCGCCGGGCGCCATATGGTCGTTCGGGGCGGACAGTGCTGCGGTCGCCATGACACCTCTCCAGTTGTGATTTGCTACCGATGCTATCGCACGCGGCCGCTGTGGGCAATGGCCCCGTCACACAGGGTTAACCCTTGTAATCGCGGTAAAATCCCGGCGTGGTAGAACGGTCTGCGGCAAGGCGGAGCCGGGTCCGCCGTACCATGGGAGCAGGACGATGCCCAGCGACGCCGACCGTGACCGCCTCTATTTCGAACGACGCGAGGCACAGGAACGCGTGCTCGCCGATCAGGCACGATCGGCCGAGGGCCGCCTGGTCCACCTCGAACTGGCACGCTGCTATGCGGAAATGACACGCGAGGCGCAGCCCGCGATCAGACCGCGGTTGCGTTTGTTTCGACAGGCCTGACATCACGCCGGTCAGGCGGGCCGTATCGCCGGACCGGCCGAGCATCGGGAAAAGGTCCGGAGGGTTCTGTTGCCCGGCCCCTCCGGCGGCCGCTGGAATCCGCTTCTGTTGCCCGGTGCGGTCCAACCGCGCTATTTTGGTGTAACGTCAGGCCGTTAGGCCGTCAGTTACGCCGCAATCGCGAGTGCTTCGTTATCGTTGGCACTTGTGTAATGGGCCGTTGCGGTGGTCCCATTCCGAGCGAAAACAGCGCCTTTCAACACACGTCGATCCTAGTTCGGCCCCATCAGCTACGCCGCTTCGGCCTCCCGCTTCCGCAGAGTGGCCAACCGGCGCAAGTGGTGGAGCCGCCGGGTACCGCCCCCGGGTCCGCTGCGTCTATTTTACGCCGCAGTTTATCGCCATAGCCGGCTGGAAGCCGACCCGGACGATATAGGCGCGCGATCGTGGCTCCGCAATGCGTGAAACTATCGCCTTTCGCTTGCCACATTATCGGCGCATAGCGCCGCAACCATGTTGACACAGCGTTCCCGTTATGCCCTGCGCGCCATGCTGTTTCTGGCGACCGCGCCTGCCGCCAGCCCGCCGATCCCGATGACCCGCATCGCCGCCGAGGCGAACGTCCCGCGCAAGTTCCTCGAACTGATCCTCGCCGATCTGCGCGACGCGGGGCTGCTGCACAGCACGCGTGGCAAGATGGGTGGCTATCGACTGTCGCGCCCGTCGCACCTGATCTCTTTGGGGGAGATCATCCGCGTCATCGAAGGGCCGCTGGCCCTCGTCCCCTGCGTCAGCCGCACCGCCTACCGTCCCTGCAAGGATTGCAAGAGCGAGGCGGATTGCGCGATCCGCCACGCGATGATGCGCGTCCGCGACGAAACCGCGCGCATTCTCGACGGCACCAGCCTTGCCGACGCGACCGCGGAGGATCTGGCCGCGGCCTGATCCTCCGGATCGCCATCGTCTTAGGAGGGGCGACGGCACGCGCCGCCGCCCGATCGCCTCAGACGCGGGGGCGTGCCTTCAGCTCGTCGCGGATCTCGCGCAGCAGCGCGATCTCGGCCGCCTCCGGCGCCGGGGCCGCCGCAGCCTCGGCCTTCTGCCGCTCCATCAGGCCGCTCGCCCGGTTCACCGCGCGGACGATCATGAAGATGATGAAGGCGACGATCAGGAAGTTGACCAGCTGGGTGACGAACTCGCCATAGCCGAGCAGCGGTGCACCCGCCTTCTTGAGCGCGGCATAGTCGGTCAGCGAGCCCGTATAATTCGCCGGCACCGGCCCCAGGCGCAGGAAATAGCCGGAAAAGTCGAGGCCACCGAAGATCTTGCCGATGATCGGCATCAGCACGTCCTCGGTCAGCGAGGTGACGATCTTGCCGAATGCGGCGCCGATGATCACGGCGACGGCGAGGTCGAGGACATTGCCTCGCGCGATGAAGGCCCTGAATTCCTTGAACATCGTCCACCCTTTCGTGCGACATTGCGGTGCTGATCGAGGTTAGACGCCGATTTGCCCTTCGCCAAGCGCCACGACTGTCCTATATGCCTGATACAGAGCCAGAAGGTTCCTGCTTGGAGGATTTCATGCCGTCGCTTCGTTCCGCTTTTGCTCCCGTTGCCGGTGTCGTCCTGGTCGCCAGCCTGTCTGGCTGCGGCATCAACGCGGTGCCGACCGCGGAAGAGAATGTGAAGGCGCGCTGGGCGGACGTCCAGAACGACTATCAGCGCCGCGCCGACCTGATCCCCAACCTGGTCGCGACGGTGAAGGCCGCCGGCGCGCAGGAAAAGGACATTCTGGTCCAGGTGACGCAGGCGCGCGCCGCCGCGACGCAGGTGCAGGTCCCCGCCAGCCAGCTGTCCGACCCGACCAAGGTCCAGCAATATGAGCGCGCGCAGAACAACGTGACCATGTCGCTGCAGCGGCTGCAGGAGGCTTATCCGGAGCTGAAGAGCCAGGCGAATTACACCACGCTGATGAGCCAGCTGGAGGGCACGGAGAACCGGATCGCGATCGCCCGCCGCGATTACAACGAGGCGGTGCAGGCCTATAACACGCGCATCCGCACCTTCCCCGACGCGATCGGCGCACGCATCTTCTACGGCGCCAAGCCGCTGACCCCGTTCAGCGCGACCACGCCGGGAGCGGAGACGGCGCCGACGGTCAACTTCGGGAATGCGAGCTGAGGGCGATGCGCCCTCCCCTCGTTCGCTTCGCGGCGGCGCTGCTCGCCTTCGCGGGCGCGCTGCTGCTCGGCCTCGCGCCGGCGAGCGCGCAGACCTTTCCCAAATTTACCGGCCTGGTGGTTGACGCCGCCAATGTCCTGCCGGCCCAGACTGAGGCCGACCTGACGGCCAAACTGGAAGCGTTACAGCGAGACACGCACCGCCAACTGGTGATCGCGACGATCCCTGATCTTCAAGGCTATGCGCTGGAGGATTACGGCTACAAGCTCGGGCGGGAATGGGGTGTCGGGCTGCGCGACGTTAACAACGGTGTGGTCCTGTTCATCGCGCCCAATGCACCACCGGGGCAGCGGGGTGCGAGGATCGAGGTCGGCTACGGTCTAGAACCGGTACTGACCGACGCCTTGACCAGCGTCATCATCAATCAACAGATGCTGCCCCGTTTGAAGGCAGGTGACGTTCCCGGCGGAGTCACGGCCGGTGCCGACGCGATCATTTCACAGCTGCGCGCCAGCCCGGACGAGGCCAAAGCGCGCACCGATGCCGCCGCGAAGGAATTCGACGCGACGCACCGCCGTACCGCGTCGCGCAACGGCGGCGGCGTGCCGATCGGCCTGATCTTCTGGGCGATCATCCTGCTCTTCGTGGTCGTGCCGATGATCGTCGGGCGGCGGCGCAATGCAGGCCCATGGGGCCGTCGCTACGATGGCGGCGGCGGCAGCGCGCTGCCGATCGTGCTCTGGTCGATCGCCAATGAGATCGGCCGCGCCGCCAGCGACCGCGACGACGACGATCGCGGCGGCTGGGGCGGTGGCGGCGGTTGGGGTGGCGGCGGCGGCGGCTCCGACGGCAGCTGGGGCGGCGGCGGCTTCACCGGCGGCGGTGGTGGATCGTTCGGCGGCGGCGGCGCGTCGGGCAGTTGGTGAGGCGGAGGAACCGATGCACTTGACCGATGCCGATCGCGCCCGCGTCGCGCAGGCCGTGGCGGATGCCGAGCGCAACACCGCCGGCGAGATCGTCACGATCGTCGCCAAGCGCTCCGACGCCTATCACGACGTCGCGCTGCATTGGGCGGTGCTGGCGATGCTGCTGGTGCTGGCGTTGCTCGCCTGGCGGCCGGAGGCGGCGGTGTGGGCGCACGGCCTTGTCGCCGACCCGTGGTCCGGTGCGCCCTCCCCCGGCGGCCTCTACACCGTCGCGCTGGTGCAGCTCGCGATCGTCTTCCTCCTCGTCCGCGTCCTGCTCGCCGCGATGCCGCTGCGCATCGCGCTGACGCCGGGGCGGACCAAGGCGCGCCGCGTCCACGCCCGCGCGCTGGCGCTGTTCCGCGCCGCGGCGGAGGCGCGCACGCGCGATGCCACCGGCGTGCTGATCTACCTGTCCGCCGACGAGCGTCGCGCGGAAATCATCGCCGACCGCGCCATCCACGGCCGCGTCACGCCCGATATATGGGGCGCGGCGATGGCGGCGCTGATCAACGGCATCCGTGATAGCCAGCCCGGCGACGGCATGGCCGCCGCGGTCGAGCAGGTCGGCCTCGTCCTCGCCGAACATTTCCCGCCCCGCGCCGACGACACCAACGAGCTGCCGGACCGTTTGATCGAGCTATGACCGACACCACGACGACGACCGACGCCGCCCATCTCATGTGGGAAGGCAAATATCTGACCGTGCGCCAGCAGGGCAGCTGGGAATATGCCGAACGCCGTGGCGGCATCGACGCCGCGGTGATCGTCGCGGTCGATGCCGAGGGGCAGCTGATCCTCGTCGAGCAATATCGCATCCCGATCGGGCGCAACTGCCTCGAACTGCCGGCCGGCCTTGTCGGGGATTTGGACGCCGGCGAAGCCATCGCCGACGCGGCGCGTCGCGAGCTCGAGGAGGAGACCGGCTACCATGCCGCCCTCGTCGAGGAATATGGCCGCTTCTATTCCTCGCCGGGGATGACGTCGGAGGCGTTCACGCTCGTCGTCGCGCGCGATTTGACCCGCACCGGCGACGGCGGCGGCGACCAGGACGAGAATATCGTCGTCCACCGGGTGCCGGTCGACGAGGTCGAGGCGTTCATCGCCGCCAAGCGTCGCGAGGGGTTGGGCATCGACGCCAAGCTGCTGCTGCTGCTCGGAAGCGGCCTGCTGCGGGACCTGCGCGACTAGCGGCTGGCCCTATCCTCCCCGCTTGCGCTGCCACTTTCCCGAAGGCGGCGAGGATCGACAAACGCCTGTCCTACAAGCCCGCGCGCAGCTAGGCTCTTCGAAGCTCTTTCTCACCGTCCGAACCGCACACCCAAGCTGCCTCAACAGGGGGAGCGAAGATTGCGCGTTCAGGCGTCAATTCTGTCAAGACTCGCGTGGGTCCACCCGCCATTGCCCTGCCCCTCGCCCCGCCCTAGACCGCGGCATGACCGACACGCCCCGCCCCCGCCTCGCCTATCATCACACACCGGGCGCCGGGCCGACCATCGTTTTCCTGCCCGGCTATGCCTCCGACATGACGGGGACCAAGGCGACGGCGCTGGAGGCCTGGGCACAGGCGAACGGCCGCGGCTTCCTGCGTTTCGACTATGCCGGCTGCGGCCAGAGCGAGGGTGCGTTCGCCGACCAGACGCTCGCCGGCTGGCGCGACGACGTGCTGGCGATGCTGGATTCGGTCGCGACCGGTCCGGTGGTGCTGGTCGGCTCGTCCATGGGCGGCTGGCTGATGCTGCTCGCGGCCAAGGCGCGACCGGAACAGGTCGTCGGCCTGGTCGGCATCGCGCCCGCGCCCGATTTCACCGACTGGGGCTTCACCACCGACGAGAAGATCGCGATGCTGCAGACCGGGCGGCTAGAACGCCCCAATGCCTATGGTCCCGAACCGACGCTCTATACTCGCGCCTTCTTCTCCAGTGGCGAGGCGAACCGGCTGATGTTCGGAGAGATTCCCTTCGACGGGCCGGTGCGGCTGGTGCAGGGCCAGCGCGACGCCGACGTGCCCTGGCACCGCGCCACGCATCTCGCCGGACTAATCCGTTCAGCCGACGTGCAGACGTGGCTGGTCAAGGACGGCGATCACCGCCTGTCGCGCGAGACCGATATCGCGCTGGTCATCCGGGCGGTCGAGGATGTGCTCCACCGCTTATGATCGCCTTGCTCTTCGCCGCCGCCGTTCAGTCCGCAACCCCTGCCCCGCCGGCGGCGCGGGCCGCCGCCCTGCCCGAGGATTCGCGGGAAGCCCGCTACCAGCGCTGCGTGGTCACCGCCGAAAGCGATCCCGCCGCGGCACGAGCCGAGGCACTGCGCTGGGCGGCGGCCGGCGGCAGCTGGTTCGCGCGGCAATGCGCCGGCCTCGCCTATACGCAGGAGCGCAACTGGACCGCCGCCGCCGGCGAGTTCGAGGCCGCAGCCAAGGCGGCGGAGCTCGGCCACAATGTCCGCGCCGCCAATTACTGGGCGCAGGCGGGCAATGCTTGGCTGGCGGCGGGCGACCCCGGCAAGGCGCGGGCAGCGCTTGACACCGCGCTGGTCGCCGGCACGCTGACCGGGCTGGCGCTCGGCGAGGCACAGCTCGACCACGCGCGCGCGATGGTCGCCGCCGGCCAGAATGACGCGGCGCGCCGCGATCTTGATCTGGCGCTGACCACCGCCGGCGACGATCCGCTCGCCTGGCTGCTGTCGGCGACGCTGGCGCGGCGCGAAGGCGACGTGCCCCGCGCCAGAAAGGACATCGCCGAGGCGCTGCGCCGGTCGCCGGACGATGCCTCGGTCCAGCTCGAGGCGGGCAACATCGCCGCACTCGCCCGCGACGAAACCGGGGCGCGGGCCGCTTGGGCGCAGGCCGCCCGTCTTGCCCCGACCAGCCCCGTCGGCAAGAGCGCCCTCGCCGCGCTCCAGCAGTTCGACACGCCGGCCACCACGCCGCCGCCGGCGTCGGTGCCGCCCGCTCAATCGAGGTAGAATTCGACCGTCGTCACCACCCGGACCTTCTTGAAGGGCGTGTCGGCGACGCCATAGCTACCCTGTTCGCCGTCTCGCGCTTCGACCGAGAAATAGCCCTGGGTCGCGCTTTTGATGCCGCCGACACCGGTGCCGCTGTCTTTGGCGAACTGTTCCGCGGCGGCGCGCGCGTCGCGGGTCGCGGCGGCGACCATGGCGGGCTTGATGTCGTTCAGCCGGGTGAAGCTGTAGGTCATCCCCGACCCTTCCTGCAGCCGCACGCCCTGGCGGATCAGGTCGAACTGCCGCGCAACCGCGGCCCGCGCGCGGGGGATATCGGTGGTGCGCAGCTGCAGCCGCTGGGTGATCGTCACGTGCGGCACGTTGTTGACGAAATTCTGGTTCACGCCGACGCCGGCGGGCGCCAGCGCCGACGCCGGAAAGCCGAGCCCGGCGAAGAAGCGCCGCAACGTCTCCGTGTCGCGTTCGATCGCTGCCTGTGCAGCCGCGGCGTCGGTGCCCTGTTCCGAGTAATTGAGCGTCCACACCGCAAGATCGGCATTCACGTTCCGCTCGGCGAGGCCGCGGACGGTGACGGCGCGATCCGCCTGCTTGGCGCGGAGCAGACCGTTGCCGAGCAGATAGCCGCCGATGACGATCCCGACCGCCAGGATCAGCGCCGCGATCCACAGCCCCAGCTCACGCCGCGCCATCTGCCGACTTTCCATCGCGCCCTCCGCTCCCATATAGCCGGCAGAAGGCTGCGCCTCTGCCGATGAACCGTGCATTTACGGCGACGAATGGAGATCACCATGACCTATTACCTGCACACCATGATCCGCGTCAGCGATCCCGATGCGACGATCCGGTTCTTCGAGCTGCTCGGGTTGAAGGAAGTGCGCAGGACCGAAAGCGAGGCGGGCCGGTTCACGCTGATCTTCCTGGCCAGCGAGGAGGATGCCAAGATCGGCAACCGCCGCGCCGAGGTCGAGCTGACCTACAATTGGCCGGAGGAGGACGGCTCCGCGCCGGAACACTATACCGGCGGTCGCAACTTCGGTCACCTCGCCTATCGGGTCGACAACATCTACGACATGTGCGCGCGGCTGCAGGATGCCGGCGTGACGATCAACCGCCCGCCGCGCGACGGCAACATGGCCTTCGTCAAGACGCCCGACGGCATCTCGATCGAGTTGCTGCAGCTCGGCGAGCCGCTCGCCCCGGCCGAACCCTGGGCGTCGATGCCCAACACCGGGACCTGGTGAATGAGCGCCGCGCTGGAGATCGTCCGCGTCCCCGTCCTTGCGGACAATTACGCCTGGCTGATCCACGATCCGGCCAGCGCCGAGACGGTCGCGGTCGATCCCGGCGAGGCGCAGCCGCTGCTAGATGCGGCGGCGCAACGCGGCTGGACGATCAGCCAGGTGTGGACGACGCACTGGCATCCCGATCACACCGGCGGCAATGCGGACATGCGGGCCGCCGGGGCGCGCATCACCGGACCGGCGGCGGAGGCGGCGAAGATACCGACGCTGGACGTCACGGTCGGTGAAGGCGATACGGTCCGGATCGGCGATCACGTCGCCGATGTCTGGCACGTGCCGGGCCATACCGCGGGGCACATCGCCTTTCACCTGCACGACGACGGCGTGGTGTTCACCGGCGACACCTTGTTCGCCATGGGTTGCGGCCGGCTGTTCGAGGGCGATGCGGCGCAGATGTACGGCAACATGCGGCGCTATGCCGCGTTGCCCGACGACACGCGCGTCTATTGCGGCCATGAATATACCCAGTCGAACGGCCGTTATGCGCGCGTCGCCGAGCCCGACAACCAGGCCATCGCCGAACGGCTGGCGGAGGTCGAGGCGCTGCGAGCGCGGGGCGAGGCGACGGTGCCGACGACGATCGGCCTGGAACGCGCGACCAATCCGTTCCTGCGCGCTGGATCGGCAGAAGCGCTTGCCAAATTCCGTGCCGCAAAGGATGCTTTCAGGGGCTAAAATCGGCGACTGGTGCGTTGGGGCAGCATGATCGGCAAAGCGTGGATCGTCGGGCTTGCAGCCCTGTGTGCAACCGCCGCCTGCACCGGCAAGGCGACGGCACCGCAGCCCAGCGCCGCGGCCAGCGCGGGTCTGGCCAAGGAGCTGGCCGGGCTGACCCCGCACGAGACCACCAGCTGCATCACCCTGCTGCCGACCCAGCAGACCAAGGGCTATGGCCCGACGATCGTCTACGTCGTCAACCAACGGCTGAAATATCGCAGCGATACGAGTGGCGGTTGCGAGGCGATCGGTCGCGGCGACGCTTTGGTCACGCGCACCACCACCTCGCAATTGTGCCAGGGCGACATCGCGACGACCGTCGACACCACGTCGCGCACCTTCTCCGGCAGCTGCTCCTTCGGCCCCTTCACCCAGTATAGCGCCAAATGAGATCCCGCATCCCCCGCCATGTCGCCCCGCTCGCCCTGCTGCTGCCGCTCGCCCTGACCGCCGCTGCCAAGGACCCGCTCGCCGGCCGCGTCGCCGGTCCGCCGAGCGAGTGCATCTCGCTTAGTTCGACGCACGGACCGGAGGTGATCGACACTCACACCATCCTCTACACCGAGGGTGCCGGACGCCGGATCTGGAAGACCGGCCCGGTCGGCGACTGCCCCTCGCTGCGGCCGCTCAACACGCTGATCATCGACGTCTACGGTGGCCAGCTGTGTCGCAACGACCGCTTCCGCGTGCTGGAGCCGGGGGTCAGCATCCCGTCCGCTTACTGTCGCTTCACCGCCTTCACCCCCTATCAGAGGCCGCGCTGAGACAGCGGTCCCGCGGCCGGAGCCGCGGGATGAAGGTCACAGCACGAAGCGGCTGAGATCGGTGTTGCGGGCGATCCCCGCCAGTTGCGCCTCGACATAGCCGGCGTCGACCGTCACCGGCTCGCGCCGGTCCTCCGCGTCGAAGCTGACGTCCTCGAGCAGCTTTTCCATCACCGTCTGCAAGCGGCGCGCGCCGATATTTTCGACTTGGCCGTTCACCTCCGCGGCGATACGCGCAATGGCGGCGATGCCTTCGGCGGTGAAGTCGACCGCGACGCCCTCGGTGCCAAGCAGTGCCTTGTACTGCGCCGGCAGCGACGCCTTGGTGTCGGAGAGGATCGCAATGAAATCCTCCTCGGTCAGCCCCTTCAGCTCGACGCGGATCGGCAGGCGACCCTGCAATTCGGGCAGCAGGTCGCTCGGCTTGGCGACGTGGAAGGCGCCGGAGGCAATGAAGAGGATATGGTCGGTCTTCATCGGCCCGTATTTGGTCGCCACCGTCGTGCCCTCGATCAGCGGCAGCAGGTCGCGCTGCACGCCCTCGCGGCTGACCGAACCGCCGCGCACGTCGGACACCGCGATCTTGTCGATCTCGTCGAGGAAGACGATGCCGTTCGCCTCCGCATCGGCCAGCGCCGTGCGGTTGACGTCGTCCTGGTCGAGGCGCTTGTCGGCCTCTTCCTCGACCAGCTTGTCCCAGGCCGCGCGCACCGTCAGCTTGCGCCGCTTCAAGGGCTGGCCGCCGCCGAACGACTTCATCATCTCGCCGAGGTTGATCATCTGCGCGCCGGCGCCGGGGATGTCGAACGGTGCCGCGGGCGCCTGTTCCATCTCGATCTCGACCTCCGCGGTGTCGAGATGACCGTCGGCGAAGCGCTGCTTGAAGCTTTCGCGCGTCGCCTGACTCGAATCCTTGCCGACCAGGGCATCGAGCAGCCGCTTCATCGCCGCCTCCTCGGCCTTGTCCTTGACGGCGACGCGGCGGCGCTCCTTCTCCAGCCGGATCGCTTCCTCGACCAGGTCGCGGGCGATCTGTTCGACGTCGCGGCCGACATAGCCGACCTCGGTGAACTTGGTCGCCTCGACCTTGACGAAGGGCGCGTCGGCCAGCTTGGCGAGACGGCGGCTGATCTCCGTCTTGCCGCAGCCGGTCGGCCCGATCATCAGGATGTTCTTCGGCGTCACCTCGTCGCGCAACTCGGCGTCGAGCTGCTGGCGACGCCAGCGGTTGCGCAGCGCCACGGCAACGGCGCGCTTGGCGTCGCGCTGGCCGACGATATGGGCGTCGAGGGCGGCGACGATCGCCTTGGGGGTCAAGTTCTGGTTCATCGGGTCACCCGGTGTCCGCACGGACGATCCGGCGCGGCACAGTTGGAAAGTCTCAAAGGTCGCACCCAGGAGGGGCACAGCCGAACGTCACGAAGGTCGCACCGAGGGCGCGTCCGGAAAGTCTCAAAGGTCGCACCCGTTCACGGACCGCATCAGGACGTGCTGTCCAGCGTCTCCACCGTCACGCGATCGTTGGTGTAGACGCAGACGTCGGCAGCGATCTGCATCGCCTTGCGGCAGATCGTCTCGGCATCGGCCTCATAGTCGACCAGGGCACGGGCGGCGGCGAGCGCGTAATTGCCGCCCGATCCGATCGCGGCGATGCCGTTCTCCGGCTCCAGCACGTCGCCGTTGCCGGTCAGGATCAGCGTCACCTCCTTGTCGGCGACGATCATCATCGCCTCCAGGTTCCGGAGGTATTTGTCGGTGCGCCAGTCCTTGGCGAGTTCGACCGCGGCGCGCATCAGCTGGCCCTGATGCCGCTCCAGCTTCGCCTCCAGCCGCTCGAACAGGGTGAAGGCGTCGGCGGTGGCGCCGGCGAAGCCGCCGATCACCGCACCCTTGCCGTCCGGGCCGTCGGCGCCGAGCCGGCGGACTTTGCGGGCGTTCGGCTTCATCACCGTCTGGCCCATCGAAACCTGCCCGTCGCCGATGACGACGACCTTACCGCCGCGTCGTACCGACAGGATGGTGGTGCCATGCCAGACCGGCATGGCGTGAGGATCGTTCCCGCTCATGAGCCGCATGTAGGGATCGCGGGCGGCGGATGCCAAGGGCTCGATCCTCCCCGCACGCCGGGAGGTTCGAGCCGCTACTCCACCCCGCGCGCCTTGCCGATGCTGCGCGCCACGGTGTAGCCGACGTAGCCCGTGCCGAAGAGCGCGTAGAGCGGCTCCGGGATCGCGCGCAGATAGGCGGCCATGCCCGCCGCCATCGCCGCCGCCGCGGCGGGGCGGATGGCGGCGAGCAGCCCCATCGGAATCGACCAGAGCAGCAGTACGTACATGACGTACAGGAACGCGGGTCGCGCCCGCGTGACCCAGCGGTCGGTCGTCGGCGTACCGGCCTCGTCGATCGCGCTCATCCGACCCGCCCCGCCAGCCAGCCGTAGAGGAACGCCTCGTCCGCCGGTCGTTGCTCGGCGAGGCGGACGTAGCGCTCGCCGCGCAGCGCCTGCACCGCCTTGACCATCACCCCCTCGCCCGCCGGGCCGCGCCGTTTCAGAAAGGCAGCGATCGCCGCGATGGTGCGGGCCCCGACGCGGCCGTCGACCGGCAGGTCGGCGTAATCGTGCCCGCCGCGATTGAGCGCGTTGAGCGCCCGCTGCAGAAAGCCGCCCGCCGTCGCCACGCCCATGTTGACGCCCGCGTCGAACAGCTCGGCGGCGAGGATCGGCGCGATCGCCGCCACCCGGTCCCAACCCGGCGCGATCCAATAGCGCCGCCGGTAGATGGCGACCGCCGTGGCACGCGGCAGCGCCCGCATCGGTCCCGCATAGCCTTCTTCACGCGCGACCGCGGCGGTGATTCCCCAGCAGGTCTCGCCACCCCGGTCCGCCGCATCATGCACATAACCGCCCTCGCGCGCGATGAGGCGGTCGATCAGTCCGTCGATATCCATATCCTACCCTCCCGAATGTCAGGATCGAACCATATTGGTTCGTTGTAGGACAGCGAAATCGTCAGCCGAAGGGGCGGTCCACCGCAGGCTGCGGCTCGGTGAACCAGGCGGCGCCCGTCTCGGTGACGTGGAAGTGATCCTCCAGCCGGACGCCGAAGCGATCCGGTACGACGATCATCGGCTCGTTGGAGAAGCACATGCCCGGCGCCATCGGCGTGCGGTCGCCGCGGACCAGATTGGCCGGCTCGTGGATCGACAGGCCGATTCCATGCCCGGTGCGGTGCGGCAGGCCGGGCAGGCGATAGTCCGGACCCAGCCCGTTCGCGACCAGCACCCGCCGCGCGGCGGCATCGACCTGCTCGCAGGGGACGCCGGGAGCGACGGCAGCGAAGGCGGCGGCCTGCGCCTCCTTCTCGATCTGCCAGATCGCCGCGACCTCGTCCTCGACGCGGCCAAAGGCATAGGTGCGGGTGATGTCGGAATGATAGCCGTGCACCGTCGTGCCGGTGTCGATCAACACCAGCTGATCCTCCTCCAGCTGCTGGTCGCCGGGCAGGCCGTGCGGAAAGGCGGTGGCGCGGCCGAACTGTACCGCGCAGAAAAACGAGCCGGTGCCGCCGATCGCACGATGCGCTTCATCGATGAAGCGCGCGACCGCGCTGGCGGCGATGCCGGGGCGCAGGATGCGGGCGGCGCGCGCCTGCACCTCCAACGTCATCGCCTTGGCCTCGGCGAGCAGGGCGAGTTCGGCGGGCGACTTGATCATCCGGCAGCCGTCGATCGCCGCGGCGCCGTCGATCGCGGTCAGGCCGAGGCCGCGCAGCCGCTCGCCCCAGGCGAAGGGCAGCAGCGGGTCGATCGCGACGGTCGCGCCGCGCGGCAGCGCGTCGGCGACCAGCGCCGTCGGCGCCTCCTCCTCCTCCCACAGCCGCAGCTCGGCGTCGATGACGAGCGCGGCGACCAGCGATCCTTCCTCGAAGCGCGGGCAGACGATCGACGGCGTGCCGCGCACCGGCAGCAGCAGCGCGACCATCCGCTCGGTCGCCGCCCAGGGCACACCGGTGAAATAACGCAACGACGCGCCGGCATGGACGAGCAGGGCATCGGCGCCGAGCCGCTCGGTCAGCGCGCGCGCCTTGTCGAGCCGGGCGGCATATTCGTCGGCGGCGATCGCGGGCGCGCGGGTCGCGGGCGGACGGATCGCGGCGAGTTCGGTCGCGGCGTCGGAGGTGGCGATCATGGCAGGCGTCCCGTCAGGCGTTCGAGGGCGAAGGGGGCGAGGTCGGCGGCGGGCGTCGCGCCGGCGACGAGATCGGCGACCAGCTCGCCGGTCAGCGGGCCGAGCGTCAGGCCGAGATGCTGGTGGCCGAAGGCGTAAAAGAGGTCGTCGACCTGCGTCGCCCGGCCGATCGCGGGCAGATAGTCGGGCAGCGTCGGGCGGACGCCCATCCAGCGGCTCGCGACCGGTCCGACCGGCAGGCCGAGCGCGGCGACATGCGCCTCCAGCCGGTGCCACTTGCGCGGGTCGGCGGGCGCCTCGGCGCGGCCGAACTCGACGAAGCCGGCGGCCTGAACGGTATCGGCATAGCGGGTGACGATCAGCGAGCGATCCTCGAAAACGACGGGCACCTGCCCCGCCGGCCAGTCGCCGGGCGCGAAGCGGACATGATAGCCGCGCTCCGCGATCAGCGGCACGCGCCAGCCGATGTCGGCGAGCAGCGCACGTGAGCCGATGCCGGCGGCGACGACGATACGGTCCGCCGCGACGCCCTCGATCGCGGCGCGGCGCCCGTCGCGGACCAGCCGCGCGCGCTGCGTCACGCGTTCGACGCCGGCGCGGGCCAGGGCCGCGTCGAGCGCGGCGGCGAGCCGGCCGAGATCGGCGATGCGGCCGGTGCCGTCGAAGCGGACGGCGTCGGCGACGGCGGGCGCGAGACCGCGCAGCGTCGCCAGTTCGCCGGCGGCGAGGTCGTGCAGCGACGCCGTGCCGATCGGCGCTGCGGCCCAGGCGGCGCGGCCCGCCGTGGCGGTGGCGCCGCTCTCCCAGGCGACGACATGGCCATCGAGGGCCAGCAGCGTCGGCGCGTCGATCGCCGCCGCCAGCCGCTGCCAGGCCGGCGCCGCCGCGCGCAGCAGCGTGCCGAGCGCGTGCGTACCGGCGGCGAAACGGGCGGGCCGCGCCGCCAGCGCGAGGCGCAACGAGAAGGGCAGCCACGCACCGGCCATGCGCGGCGGCAGCGCCACTGCGCCACCGCGCAGGAACAGCCGCCGCGGCACCGAGGCGATGGTGGCGAGCGAGGCGAGCGGTGCGCCCTGTTCGATCGCGATATGACCGGCATTGCCCCAGGACGCCGCCGCCATATCGCCGTCGTCGACCAGCACCACCCGCGCCCCGCGGCCGGCGAGCGCCAGTGCGATGCTGCGCCCGACGATACCGCCGCCAAGGATCGCGATCTTCACGCCAGGAACCTCATCGCCGGCGACCTATCGTATACGATCGCTGCCCGCAAGTCGCAGTAACATAGGCATATCGCCAAGTCGCCGGGATCTGATATACGGTACCCTCTACGCCCGCCATCATGTTGGAAGGGCGGCGTTAAGCGCGCCGGGGCGTCCTGCCCCGTGCGTCCCCCAGGAGCCTGTTGCATGACCATCGTCGTCCGTACGCTGTCCGATCAAGTATTTGAGATCGTTCGCGAACGGATCGTCTCCGGGTCGATACCGACGAGCGCGCCGATCCGCCAAGACGCGCTGGCCGCCGAACTGGGCGTCAGCAAGATCCCGCTTCGCGAGGCGCTGGCCCGACTGGAACAGGAAGGGTTGCTCGTCAGCCAGGCCAACCGCGGCTATACGGTGCGGCCGATGTCGGCGGACCAGGCCGACGAGATCTACGCGCTGCGCCTGGCGATCGAGCCGCTCGCCGCGGCGCGTGGCGCGGCGGAGGCGACGCAGCGCGAACAGGCGGAGGCGCTGGCCGCCTTCCACGCGCTCGACACCGCCGCGTCGGAGAATCTGGCCGAGGTGGCGGTGCGCAACCGCGACTTCCATACCGCGTTGGTGCGTCCGGGCGGCCGGTTGCTGACCACGCAGTTGGTCGAGCGGCTGGCGGTGCTCGCCGAACGCTATGTCATCACCCATCTGCAGCCGGCGGGACGTGAGGATCGCGCGCATCTGGAGCATCGCGAACTGATCGACGCGTGGCTCGGCCGCGAAAGCTCGACGGTGGAGGCGGTGATGACGCGGCATCTGGCGGCCACGCTGGACGATTTGCGCGCGCAGTTCAGCGCCACGGCGTGATCAGGACCGTCCCATCCGCGAACCCGCGATCCGCAAACCTATGTTGCAACCGATCGGCCGCTTGTGCTTAGTGACCGCGAAAGTGCACGCGTGACCATCGACATACCCAATCACCTGAGCGACTATTTCGCCCGATCCCATATCGCGCTCGCGCTGGCCGCGGCGACGGACGACAATCCGTTGCTGCTCGTCAACGCGCCGTTCCGCGCGCTGACCGGCTATCGCGACGAGGATGTGATCGGCCGCAATTGCCGCATGCTCCAGGGTGACGCCCCCAACGTCGAGCCGCGCGCGGTGCTGCGCGAATTCCTCGCCGACGACCGCGAAGGCAACGTACGCACCCCGATCATCAACTTCCGCAAGGACGGCTCGCCGTTCGTCAACCTGCTCTTCATGTCGAAGCTGCGCGCGCTCGATCGCACCGTCCGCTACGTCTTTGCCTCGCAATTCGACATCAGCCGGTCGCAGCCCGACATGCTGGCCGAATATGACGACCAGCTCGCCCGCACCCTGGGTCAGTTGCGCCCGGTGCTCGCGGAAAGCGGCATCGTGCTGGAGGGATCGCTGGTGACGATCGCCAACACCGCCGCGACCGTCGCCCAGGCCAAGCTGACGCTCGCCGATCTCGATGCCAAGCCCTTTGGCTGACGATCCGTCCGACCCGCCACCAGAGGCGTTGCCGATCGTCGGCATCGGCGCCTCCGCCGGCGGGCTGGAAGCGTTGCGCGACATGCTGGCGCCCGCCCGCGCGCCGACCGGCATGGCGTTCGTCATCGTCCAGCATCTCGATCCCAATCACGAAAGCATGCTGGCGCAGCTGCTCGGCCGCCACACCAGCCTCGACGTGCTGCAATGCGAGGGTGGCGAGCGGGTCGAGGCGGACCGCGTCTACATCATCCCGCCCGGCCACGGCCTGGTGGTGCGCGACGGCGTGCTAGAGCTGACCGATTTCGCCCAGCCCCGCGGCCTGCGCCGGCCGATCGACGATTTCTTCCTGTCGCTCGCCTCGGACCAGCAGGGTAACGCCGCCTGCGTCATCCTGTCGGGCACCGGCGCCGACGGCACCACCGGCCTGCGCGCGGTCAAGGAGAATGGGGGCGTCTGCGTCGTCCAGCAGCCGGAAACCGCCCGCTACGACGGCATGCCGCTGTCGGCGGTCGGCACCGGGCTGGTCGATTTCGTCAAGACGCCGGGCGAGATCATTCATTGCCTGCACGGCTTCTTCTCGCGTCGCGGCGGCGAGGCCGGCGAAGCGGAAGCGGGGGTCGTCGCCGACCATGTCGACGATCTGTGCCGGGTGTTGCGCACCGCGGTCGGCCACGATTTCTCCGGCTACAAGCGGTCGACGCTGGTCCGCCGCGTCGAGCGGCGCATGCACGTGCTCGGCATAGAGACGGGGCGCGCCTACCTCAACCGCGTCCGCAACGATGCCAAGGAATGCGAGGCGCTGTTCCGCGACCTCTTGATCAACGTCACGCGCTTCTTCCGCGACGCCGAATATTTCGAGGTGTTGCGCAGCCGTGCCATCGAACCGCTGCTGCGCGATCGTGCCGCCGACGAGGACGTGCGCGTCTGGATTCCCGGCTGTTCGAGCGGCGAGGAAGCCTATTCGATCGCGATGCTGTTCGCGGAAGCCGCGCGGACCACCGGCCAGCCGCTCGCCGTGCAGATCTTCGCCACCGATATCGACGAACAGATGCTGGCGATCGCGCGCGAGGGCACCTATCCCGCCTCGGCGCTGGCCGACATCCCGCCGCCGCTGCGCGAGCGGTACACCGTGCCGCATGCCGAGCGCTTCACCATGGCGCCGGCAATCCGCGACATGATCCGGTTTTCCAACCACAGCCTGGTCAAGGATCCGCCGTTCGCGCGCATCGACCTGCTGTCGTGTCGCAACCTGCTGATCTATTTCGACGACCAGCTGCAGCAATCGATCATGCCGCTGCTCCATTATGCCGTGCGGCCCGGCGGTTTCCTGTTCCTCGGCCCGTCGGAAAGCGTCGGCCGCTTCGAACATCTCTTTCCCGTCCTCGACCAGCATGCGCGCCTGTTCGAGCGGTCGCCGGGGGCGCCGAGCTATCCGATCGACCTGCCGGGCAGCCTGCGCCAGCGTACGCCGCGGCGCGAGCGCGACACCGGCGGCGGGTCGAGCCTGATGGGCGACGAAGGCGCGGCGATCCGCCGCATCGTCGATCGCTATGCCCCGCCCAGCCTGATCCTCGACCAGGACGGCGGCATCCTGTCGGCGTTCGGCAAGCTCGGCCGCTATTTCGACTTTCCGGTGACGCGAACCGGCGGATCGAGCGCGATCACCCTCGCCCGCCCCGGCCTGCGCACCGTGCTCGGCCCGCTGCTCCGCCAGGCGCGCGACCAGCGCAAACGGCTGGTCGCCCGCGACGTCGCGGTGACCGGCGAGTTCGGCACGCAGATGGTCGAGGTGGTGTGCGAGCCGCTGTCCGACGGCACCTTGCTGTTCGTCTTCCGCGAGAGCGGACCGTTCCGACCGGCCGACGCCAACGACCTGACCGACATGGAATCGGGTGACGACCATGTCGAGGCGTTGGAGGACGAGCTGCGCCTGACCCGGCATCGGCTGCGCTCGACCGTCGAGGAGCTGGAGACGGCGAACGAGGAGCTGAAGAGCTCCAACGAAGAAATGATGTCGATGAACGAGGAGCTCCAGTCGACCAACGAGGAGCTGTCCACCGTCAACGACGAACTGAAAAGCAAGGTCGACCAGCTCACCGTCGCCAATTCCGACCTGAAGAATTTCTACGAATCGACCGATCTGGCGATGATCGTCGTCGATGCGGAGCTGCGCATCCGCAGCTTCACCGAGGGGGCGACGACGATCTTCCCGCTCAAGGCGGCGGATCGTGGACGGCCGCTGACCGATGTCGCCAGCCGACTGGAGACGACCGACTATCTGGACGAAGCGCGCAACGTCGCGGCCGGCGCCGGGCCGCTGCAGCGACGGGTCGCCACCCGCGACGGCGAACGCGTCTTCTCGCTCAGGGTGCTGCCCTATCGCACCCAGTCGGGGTCGATCGACGGCGCCACCCTGCTGCTCACCGACATCACCGACGCGCTCGACATGGAACGTCAGCTCGCCTCCGAGCGCGAGCGACTCGACCTTGCAATCAAGGCGGGCGGCATCGGCGTCTGGGAATATTGCCCGGAGACCGGCGAGACGATCCTCGACGGCGTCGAACAGGCGCTGTTCGCGGTCAGCGGTCCCGATGCGGGACGGATCGACCCGCTGCTGGCGCGGATCGAGCCCGACGACCGCGGCGCGGTGGAAGAATCGCTGCGTCGCGCCGCCACCGGCGCCTGCGACTTCGAGGCCAGCTTCCGAGTCCGTCACGGCGACGGTACGGTGCGCTGGCTCAAGGGCTTCGGCCGGCTGATCGCGGGCAGCGCGCCGCCGCGCCTGATCGGCGTGTCGATCGACGTGTCGCCCGAATATGCGGTGGCGGAAACGCGCGAGCTGATGCTGCGCGAGATGAACCACCGCGTGAAGAACCTGTTCGCGATCGTCGGCGGCATGGTCGGCGCCGCCGCGCGCAGCCACGACGACGTGCGGACCTTCGCCGACGATCTGCGCGAGCGGATCTCCGCCCTGGGCCGCGCCCATTCGCTCGCCTCGCCGACGGGCGAGCAGCAGGCGATCGACCTGCAGGGCCTCGTCACCGCGACGCTCGCCCCCTATCGCGATCATGCCGGGATCGTAATGGACGGTCCGGACGTTCTGGTGGATCGGAACTGTCTCTCCCCGCTCGCGCTGATGCTGCACGAATGGGCCACCAACTCGGTGAAATACGGTGCGCTGGGGGCAGGACCGGCGGGACGGCTTGAGGTGCGCTGGCGAATGGAAAACAAGGGGTTGGTCTTGGACTGGAGCGAGCAGCGCCGCAGCACGGCGCCGGTCGGCACGGGTCGCGGCTTCGGCACGTTGCTGGTCGACACCTCGGCCCGTCAGCTCGGCGCGACGCTCGACCGTGCCATCACCAGCGACCGGTTCGCGCTGACCCTGACGCTGCCGCAGGACGTGCTCGTCCATGGCTGACAAGGTGATGCTGGTCGAGGACGAGCTGTTCGTGGCGCTCGACGTGCAGATGACGATCGAGGAAGCCGGCCTGTCGGTCGAGGGACCCTATACCTCGCTCGCCGAGGCGGAGGCGGCGTTGAGCACGCTCGACCCGCATGCGCTGCTGTGCGCGGTGCTCGACGTGCGGCTGCGCGACGGCGAGGTCTTCCCCGCGGCGGACCGGCTGAAGGCAGCGGGCGTGCCGATCATCTTCCACTCCGGCCATGCCGACCAGCAGGCGCTCGAGCGCCGCTATCCGGGGGCGCTGGTCTGCGGCAAGCCCTGTTCACCGGGCACGCTGCGCAGCAGCATCCAGTCGATCGCCGAACACGTCGAGGATTGAGGCGCGCTGCGCCTTCCCGGAGGATTGAGGCTCGCCGCGCCGTCCCGCTGCGGGAGGGCGTTCGCCGACGGTGATGTTCGATAAATGGTCGGGGCGACAGGATTCGAACCTGCGACCCCCACACCCCCAGTGTGATGCGCTACCAGGCTGCGCTACGCCCCGACCGAGGGCCCGGCGACACTGCCGCGACGGACCCGAGCGCGGGCCTGTAGGCCGCTCCGCCGCGGCGCGCAAGCCGTCTTCGTCGTAAGCTGTCCGCAAAGCGGCAAAGATTGCGCGGCTCGCGAAGCGATGCTAGCCCGCGGCGCATCCTGTGCGACGGGAGCCTTTCCCGCCGCCGACCAGCCATGCACGGATCCGATGCTCATCTCCCCAGCTTATGCCCAGGCCGCCGGCGGCGCCGCTGAATCGGGCGGTATCGCCTCGTTCCTCAGCCTCGCCCCGCTGTTTCTCGTCTTCATCGTCTTCTACGTGCTGATGATCCGTCCGCAGCAGAAGCGGATGAAGACGCTGCAGCAGGCGGTCGAGGGCGTGAAGAAGAACGACACCGTCGTCACCGCTGGCGGCATCGTCGGCAAGGTGACCAAGGTCGAGGACCGCTTCGTCGAGGTCGAGATCGCGCCGAACACCCGCGTCCGCATCGTCAAGTCGACGCTGAGCGAGGTGACCAGCGCCAACGCGAAGCCGGCGAACGACTGATGCTGGACTTTCCCCGCTGGAAGGTGACCGCGATCTGGGCGCTGCTCGCGGCCCTGTGTGCGCTGTCGATCCCGAGCTTCTTCTCGGAGGAACAGACCCGCAACTGGCCGGCGCATCCGCGCATCAACCTCGGTCTCGATCTCGCCGGCGGCAGCTATCTGCTGCTCGAGGCGGACACGCAGGATCTCGCCAACAGCCGCATCGAATCGATGCGCGACCAGATCCAGGGCTCGCTGCGCAACGGCACGCCGCGGATCGCGATCGGCGACATCTCGACCCGCGGCGGTCAGATCAGCTTCATGCTGCGCGATCCGACGCAGGTCGATGCGGCGCGCGAGCGGCTGCTCGGCATCACCGGCAGCGGCGCCGGCATGTCCGGCCAGCGCGAATGGGATATCCAGGTCGTCGACACCAGCCGCTTCATCGTCACCCCGACCAAGGCCGGGCTCGACCAGGCGGTGAAGACCGCGATGAACGACACCACCGACGTGGTGCGCAAGCGGATCGACGCGCTCGGCACGCGCGAGCCGACGATCGTCCGCCAGGGCGACAATCGCATCGTCGTGCAGGTGCCGGGCCTCAACAACCCGCAGGCGCTGAAGGACCTGCTCGGCAAGACCGCCAAGCTCGAATTCAAGCTGGTCGACACCACCGCCAATCCCGCCGACCTCGCCAAGGGCATCGCGCCGATCGGCAGCCAGATCCTGCCCTATGCGACGCCCGGCCTGCCGCCGATCGCGGTCAAGCGCGAGGTGATCATCTCCGGCGACATGCTCGCCGACGCGCGCCAGGCCTTCGACCAGCAGACCAATCAGCCCAACGTCGAAATGACGTTCAACGCCATCGGCGGCAGCCGCTTCGCCCGCGTCACCCAGGCGAACATCGGCAAGCCGTTCGCGATCATCGTCGACAACAAGGTGATCTCGGCGCCGAACATCCAGACCGCGATCCTGGGCGGTACCGCGACGATCAGCGGCGGCGGCTTCACGGTCGACAGCGCCAACCAGCTCGCCATCGCGCTGCGTTCGGGCAAGCTGTCGGTGAACCTCAAGGTGATCGAGGAATCGACCATCTCGGCCAGCCTCGGCAAGGACTCGATCCACAACGGCATCATCGCCTGCGCCGTCGCGGTGGCGCTGGTCATCGCCTTCATGTTCCTGACCTACGGCCGCTTCGGGCTCTACGCGAACCTCGCGGTGGTCATCAACGTGTTCGTCATCCTCGGCGTGCTCGCCGTGCTGCACGGCACGCTGACGCTGCCGGGCATCGCCGGCTTCGTGCTGACCATCGGCACCGCGGTCGACGCCAACGTGCTGATCAACGAGCGCATCCGCGAGGAACGCCGGCGCGGGCGCAGCGTCGTCCAGGCGGTCGAGCTCGGCTACAAGGAGGCGAGCCGCACGATCTTCGAGGCGAACGTCACCCATGCCATCTCGGGCATCATCATGTTCGTGCTCGGCTCGGGCCCGGTGAAGGGCTTCGCGGTGGTGCTGCTGATCGGCATCTGCACCTCGGTGTTCACCGCCGTCACCTTCACCCGCATGCTCGTCGCACTGTGGATCCGGCGCAACAAGCCCAAGACGATCAACATCTGATCGGGGACCTGAACCATGAAACTCCTGAAAATCGTCCCCGACAACACCAACATCGACTTTGTCCGGCTGCGCGGCTGGGCGTTCGGCCTGACGCTGCTGCTCAGCGTGCTGGCGGTCGGCGTCACTCTGGTGCGCGGCCTCAACTTCGGCGTCGATTTCGCCGGCGGCCTCTCGATCGAGGAACGCTTCGTCACGCCGCCGGCGGAGGACAAGGTGCGCAGCGTCGTCAACGGCCTCGGCGTCGGCGAAGCCTCGCTCCAGCAGCTCAGCGATCCGCGGTCGCTGACCATCCTGCTCCCCGCGCAGGAAAGCGCCGACGAGGGTGCGACCAACGCGGTGGTCAAGAAGGTCGAGACCGCGCTGGCGCAGGCCTTCCCCGGCGCGACGTTCAGCCGCTATTCGACCGTGTCGGGCAAGGTGTCGGGCGAGCTGATCCGCAACGGCGTGCTCGCCGTCGTGCTGGCGATCATCGGCATCGGCCTGTTCGCGATCTTCCGCTTCGAATGGCAGTTCGGCGTCTCGACGATCGTCGCGATCGTCCACGACCTGTTGATGACCCTCGGCTTCTTCGCGATCACGCGGTTCGAATTCGACCTCAACATCGTCGCCGCGGTGCTGACCATCATCGGCTATTCGATCAACGACAAGATCGTCATCGACGACCGCATCCGCGAGAACATGCGCCGCTATCGCAAGATGGACATGCGCGAGATCATCAATCTGTCGGTCAACGAGACGCTGCCGCGCACGGTAATGACCTCGGTGACCATCCTGCTGGCGCTGGTCGCGATGCTGCTGCTCGGCGGGCACGTGCTGCGCGGCTTCACCGCGGCGATGATCCTCGGCATCGTCGTCGGCACCTATTCGTCGATCTACGTGTCGTCGTCGCTGCTGATCAGCCTGGGCCTGCGCGCCGAGCCCAAGGCGGAGAAGATCGGCACCAGCCCGATCGACAATGCCGAGCGCGTCGCGCCGCGCGACCGCTGAGCCGATCATGCGGATGGAGCGCGAGCAGCAGGCCGGCGGCCCGATCGTACGGGGCTTCGCCGGCACCGGCTTCCGGGTCGACGACGGCGCCTATCGCGCGCTGCTGCTGACGGTGACCGCGGCGTCCGGCTGGACGCCGCCGCCGCTCGCCACGCTCGACGTCGACGCGCTGGCGCCGCTGCTCGATCCGGCGCCGGAATTCGTGCTGATCGGCACCGGCGCGACGCTGACCCGCCCCCCTGCCGCGCTGGTCGCGGCGTTGGACGCGCAGGGTATCGGCGTCGAGGCGATGGACAGCCGCGCCGCCGCCCGTGCCTGGGGCGTGCTGCGTGGCGAGGGTCGCCAGATCGCCGCCGCCCTCTACCCGCTCGACGCCTGAGCGGCTTCGCTTAAATCCGTTCAGGACGCGGCGGCGCTTCGATCCGCGGCCGCGCCGCGCCCCCGGGCGACCAGCCCGGCGAGATGGACGAACAGCGCCGCGCCATTGGCGGCCCAGGTGAAGGGCGCCGCCATCGCGCGGGTCGCCTCGGCCGCCGGCGGGTCGGCGAGGATCGCGGCGATGCCGCCGGCGAATCCGGCCGCCGTCCGCGGCACGATCCGCCCCGCGTCCGGCCCGATCACCACTTCGCGCGCGCCGCCGGCGTCGGAAATCACCACCGGGGTACCGCAGGCGATCGCCTCCACCCAGGCGTTGGCGAGCCCTTCCGAGCGCGACGCGAGCGCCATGACGTCCGCGGCGCCGATCAGCGCGGGCAGGTCGTCGTGCGGGACGCCGCCGATCAGCCGGACCCGATCGGTGATGCCGTGCTGTGCGGCACGCGCGGCAAGGCGGTCGCGCTCCGGCCCCTCGCCGGCGATGATCAGCGTCACGCCCGGCAGTCCGGCGACCGCGTCGATGACGATGTCATGCCCCTTGCGCGGGATCAGCGCGCCGAGCGACAACACCAACGGCCCGGCGACGCCCAGCGCCGCCTTCTGTGTTGCCCGGTCGCCGGGGCGGAAGCGATCCTGGTCGACGCCCGTATAGTGGACGTGGATCCGCCCTGCCGGCATGCCGAGCGCGATCATGTCGTCCCGCATCGTCGCGCTGACCGCGAGCATGCCGTCCGCCGCCACGGCCGCCGCCCGTACCTGTTCCGCGGTGGCGCGCGCCGTGCCCCAGTGGTGGATGTCGGCGCCGCGCGCCTTGATCGACACCGGCACGCCATAGCGCGCGCCGAGCGCCACCGCCGCCGGCCCGTCGGGGTAGAAGAAGGAGGCGTCGATCACGTCGAAGCGGAATTCATCGCGCAGTCGATCGATCACCGGCCTCAGTGCGCGTTGCAGACTGGCGGCGTTGCGGGGGCCGCCGACCCGCGGCAGCGCCACGAAACGCGGCCGCTCGACGGCCAGGCCGAGCCAGCGGTCGCGCAACGGCACCGTCTGCCGCCCGGCGGGGGCGAGCCAGGCGAGCGGGCCCGGCGGCGTCCCGATCGGCGCGACGACGCGCACCTCGACCCCTGGCACCGCCGCCAACGCCTGCGTCTGGCGGGCGACGAACTGGCCGAAATTGGGCCGGCTCGCATCGGGAAACAGCGTCGAAAGCGTCAGCACGCGCAACATGCGCGCGGCTCTACCCTACCAGACGTTAAGGGGCGGTGATCCACCGCCCCGCTTCGGCCCTTATCGCCGCTGCGTGCCCGGATAGGCGAACAGCAGGTCGGCGTCCCCGTCGACCTCCACCGTCTCTGTGCCGGTGACGGTGACGCATTCGCCCGCCTTGAACGCGACGCCGGCGACGCGGCCCGATCCGCTGATCGGCACCAGCCAGCCCGTCGTCCCCTCCGGCAGCGCCACGTCGCGGCCGTGCGACCAGCGCTCCAGCACGAACTTCGGCCCTTCCACCAGGATCGTCCGGCCGGGCTCGACCTCGCCCGGCGAGGTGATCGGCCGATACGGTTCGAGATGCGCGACGTCGACGCCGTCCTTCAGGTGCAATTCGCGGTCGCTGCCATAGTCATACAGACGATAGGTCGTCTCGCTGTTCTGCTGCACCTCGATCAGCGTCAGCCCGCCGCCGATCGCGTGGATCGTGCCCGACGGTGCGTAATAGAAATCGCCCGCCTTCACCGGCACCCAGTCGAGATCCGATTCGATCGTGCCGTTCTGCGCGTCGGCGCGCAGTTGGTCCTTACCGATCGGCTGTTTGGGGCCGAGCGCGATCGTCGAATCGGGCCGAGCGCTCAGGATCGTCCAGCATTCGTCCTTGCCGCGCGGCAGGCCACGGGCATGCGCCTGCTCATCGTCCGGATGCACCTGCACGGACAATTTCTGGCCGGTAAACAGATATTTGATCAGCAAGTCCGGGGTCGTGTCGCCCGGCTCCTGAAACCAGATCTCGCCGACGGGATCGCCGCTCGCCGGCGCATCCTCGAAGCCGAAGCCCAGATCGTGCCGCCCCCAGGGCTTTTCGACGCGGTGGGTGTGGAGCAACGTGGCGGGCATCGAGAGACCTTTCGGGAGGGGAACAAATCCGGGGTGCAACGAATGACGTGGGGGATTGTTCGCGCCAACCCCCTTACGCTAAGAGCCGTAGCCGATGCGTATCCCCCAGTCCAAGGCGCTGACCGCCGCTCTGCTCGCCGCCCTCGTCCTGCCGATGGCGGGTTGCGCCCGCAACCGCGCGAAGAGCGACCTGCCCTATGTCGCGCGCGACGTCGGCACGCTCTATTCCACCGCCAAGACGCGGCTCGACCAGCACCGCTACAAGGAGGCGGCGCAACTGTTCGACGAGGTCGAGCGCCAGCACCCCTATTCGATCTGGGCCCGCCGCGCGCAGCTGATGAGCGCGTTCAGCTATTATCTCGACCGTGACTACACCAAGTCGATCCAGTCGGCGCAGCGCTTCATCTCCGTCCACCCCGGCAATCGCGACGCGCCCTATGCCTATTACCTCGTCGCGCTGAGCTACTACGAACAGATCCGCGACGTCACCCGCGACCAGAAGATCACGCTGCAGGCGCTCAGTGCGCTCGGCGAGCTGACCCGCCGCTATCCCAACACGCGCTACGCGTCGGATGCGCGGCTGAAGATCGACCTGGTCAACGACCATCTGGCCGGCAAGGAAATGGAGATCGGCCGCTTCTACGAAACGCGCGGCCAGTGGCTGGCGGCGACGCTGCGCTTCCGCACCGTGGTCGACAAGTTCCAGACGACGACGCATATTCCAGAAGCGCTGATGCGCCTGACCGAAAGCTATCTCGCCCTCGGCCTGCCCGAAGAGGCGCAGAAGGCGACCGCGGTGCTCGGCGCCAATTATCCCGGCACTGACTGGTACAGCCATGCCTACAAGCTGATGCAGGAGCATCCGGTGCAGAAGGTCGCGGCGGTCGCGCCGGGCCAGCCTATCGTGCCGGTCGGCACCCCCGGCGCCGCGCCCACCCTGCCCGGCGCCTCGACCAAGAGCGGCGGCGCGCCGAGCGCGACCAGCACCGGCCCGGCGCCGGTGGGTCCGGCCGGCAGCACGAGCGCGGGTCGACCGACCAACTGACGCACGCGGGACAACGCGCGGCTTGATCGAAGTCTGACGGTCGCCCCGGCCAGAGCGCCGGGGTACCGCGTCCTTCCCTGCGTTTACCCCACCCTTGAGATCGAGGCGACGCAACAACGCTCCGGCAGTTGGAGCGGTGCGTCCGCTTTTGGGGGGTTAGCGGACTTCGGACATCCCCGCTCTACTCGCTTTAACAAAGGCGACAAGGGAGACTATCGGGAAGCCAGTTTTCACTATTACCTGTCCTGTCATCATGACTTTAAACACCATGACGACCGGTACTGATATTCCAAAAAGCAGGATCAGATCGTTAGGCATTGTCCAATTGATACCAAGGCCTATGAAGCCAAATAGGCATCCAATTATCCACAATACCTTCAGCTTGAATAAGGCGTGCCGGATTATCATCAATATCGACCCGATGCTGGTTGCTATAACGAGCGCAGCGAATAGGATCACGATAATTTGATAGACGTTCATATATCCGCCCTGTCGTTCAAGTTTGCGCGATAAATATCATCCGATTGGTTGCGTCCGCAATTGGGCGAAAGCGGGCCTCAAGCATCGCCCGCAAGCCACGCGAATAGGACATACCCGCCGAAGAGAATGAGCATGATCGCTCCGGCAATCACCGGGCCAAGGAAGGTCCGGCCGCGGTTAGTTGGCGTGGCCACGTTCCAAGCTAGGCTGCGCGCGCTACTATCCGCTAATGGGCGTGAGCGGTCGCCGCACACCGCTCTACAGTTTGCCGATCGTTTGGGCGAGTTGGATGATTGCGCCAATGCATATCAGGCTGACCGCCAACACGTTGAATGTCATCAGCCATCGATAACGCTTTGGCTGAGCGTCCTTTGTAAGCGAGAAGCCTCGGGCTGATGCGACCCCTCGGCGAAGATCACGCCTGATCGCCCAGATACCGTAAAATGCCAGTGCGGATATCGCAGCGGCAAAAAAGACGCTGTCGTCCATGCCCGGACAATATGCCGATTAAGAAGGAGCGCAACGTCTGCATCTGGGCGGCAGACGCCATCCGCCGGACCGCGCCGCCCGTCTCGAAAAAACAGAACATTGAGGGATCAACATCGCCGCGCCGCCGCGCTATATCGGCCGACGATGCTGACTGCGCTTTCCATCCGCGACGTGGTGCTGATCGAGGCGCTGGATCTCGAATTCGGGTCCGGGCTCGACGTGCTGACCGGTGAAACCGGCGCGGGCAAGTCGATCCTGCTCGACGCGCTCGGCCTGGCGCTGGGTGCGCGCGGCGAGAGCGGGCTGGTGCGCCATGGCGCGGCGCAGGCGACGGTGACCGCGACCTTCGACCCGCCGACCGGATCGCTGCGCGCGCTGCTCGACGACAATGGCATCGAGGTCGAGCCGGGCGAGCCGCTGCTCGTCCGCCGCCTGGTCAAGGCGGACGGCGGCAGCCGCGGCTTCGTCAACAATCAGCCGGCGGGCGCGGCGCTGCTGCGCGAGATGGCGCCGATGCTGGTCGAGATCCACGGCCAGCACGATGATCGTGGCCTGCTCAACCCGCGCGGCCATCGTGCGCTGCTCGACGCCTTCGGCCGGATCGACACCGCCGACACGGCGCGGGCCTGGGCAGCGTTCCGCGACGCCGAGGCCAAGCTCGCCGCGGCGCGCGCGGAGATCGAGACGGCGGCGCGCGACCGCGAATGGCTGGAACATGCGGTCGGCGAACTGACCGCGCTCGCCGCCGAGCCGGGCGAGGAAGAGGCGTTGGCCGAAAAGCGTCGCGGCATGCAGCGTGCCGAAAAGATCGCCAGCGAACTGGCGGCGATCGACGCGCATCTCGACGGATCGGACGGCGGCCTGTCGCAATTGCGCCAGGCGGCGCGGGTGCTGGAGCGGATCGCCGAGGATCACCCTGCCCTGGCCGAGGCGCTGGCGGCGATCGACCGCGCGGTGATCGAGGCATCGGCTGCGGAGGAGCGGTTGCGCGAGGCGCATGGCGCGCTTGCCTTCGATCCGCGCGCGCTGGAGGATGACGAGGCGCGGCTGTTCGAGCTGCGCGGCATGGCGCGCAAGCATCGCGTTCAGCCCGATGATCTCCCCGCACTCGCCAGCGAATTGCGCGAGCGCCTCGACCGACTGGAGGCGGGCGAGGACGGCATTGCGGTGCTGGAAGCGACGGTCGCGGCGGCGCGGGCCGATTACGATGCCGCCGCCGACATTCTTTCGACACGTCGACGGGCCGCGGCGGAGCGGCTCGATGCGGCGGTGGCGGGCGAGCTGGCGCCGCTCAAGCTCGATGCGGCGCGCTTCCGCACGGTGGTGCAGACGGTCGGTGCCGAAGGCTGGTCGGCGCATGGCAAGGATCGCGTCGAGTTCGAGATCGCGACCAACCCCGGCGCGCCCTTCGCCCCGCTCGCCAAGATCGCCAGCGGCGGCGAATTGTCGCGCTTCATCCTGGCGCTCAAGGTCGCGCTGGCCGAGGAAGGCGGCGCGGCGACGATGATCTTCGACGAGATCGACCGTGGCGTCGGCGGCGCGGTGGCGAGCGCGATCGGCGATCGGCTGGCGCGACTGGCGGAGCGGACGCAGCTGCTGGTCGTCACCCATTCGCCGCAGGTCGCGGCCCGCGGCGCCGAACATCTGCTGATCGCCAAGAGCCATGACGGCACCGTCACCCGCACCGGCGTGCGCCTCCTCGACGAGGCCGAGCGGCGCGAGGAGATCGCCCGCATGCTGTCCGGCGCGACGGTGACGGACGAGGCGCGCGCCCAGGCCGACCGCCTGTTGGAGACCGCATAAGGCGCTGTCCTACACGGCCGGATGGGGGCATGATGCGGGCGGGTTAACGGCTCTTTCTCATCGTGGTCCAAATGGCGATGGTCACGAGCGGCCTCAGCACCGCCTCCCCCGTCCACGCCCGTGAGGCGCTCGGGTCGAGCCCGGCATCGTGGAGGGGGCGAGAAACCCCGTTCAGGCGTCAATTCTGTCAAGACTCGCGGCGAAACGCGCGATCATCAAGGACTTGGCCGCCGCCCTCACGGGCGATCAGATCGCCCCCGTCCCGCCGTTCGCGCCAAAGGCGCTGCCGGTGGTGAAGCTGTTGGTCGGATCGGCCAGGCTGACGTAGAGGCCGGCCAGCTCCGCCGGCTGGCCGGCGCGTCCCAACGGCGTGTCCTGGCCGAACTTGTCCATCTCGCCCGGCAATTGCCCGCCGGCGACCTGCAGCGGCGTCCAGATCGGCCCCGGCGCCACCGCATTGACGCGGATGCCCTTGCTGGCGATCTGCTTGGCCAGCGCCTTGGTGAAGATCAGGATGCCCGCCTTGGTCGTCGCGTAATCGAGCAATTCCTTTTCCGGACTAACCGAATTGACCGAGGCAGTGTTGATGATCGCCGCGCCTGGCTTCATCAACGGGATCGCCGCCTTGGTCAGGTGGAACATCGCATAGAGGTTGGTCTTCATCGTCCGGTCGAACTGTTCGGCGCTGATCTCCATGATCGACGCCTTGCTCTGCTGATAGGCGGCGTTGTTGACCAGGATGTCGAGCCCGCCGAGTTCGCGATTGGCGCGCCCGATCAGGTCGCGGCAGAATTTTTCGTCGGTCAGGTCGCCGGGGATCAGCACCACCTTGCGGCCCTCGCCGCGCAACAGGCGGGCGACGTCCTGCGCGTCCGGCTCCTCGGTCGGATAATAATTGATCGCGACGTCCGCCCCCTCGCGTGCGAAGGCGATCACCGCGGCGCGGCCGATGCCCGAATCACCGCCGGTGACCAGCGCCTTGCGCCCGGCGAGCCGGCCGGAGCCGCGATAGCTCGCCTCGCCGCAATCCGGCACCGGCTTCATCTCGCGCTGCAGGGCCGGCCATTTCTGCCGCTGTTCCGCAAAGGGTTGGCTGGGGTATTTCGTCTTCGGGTCGGATACGGGCACGGTACCCGCCTGGGCCAGTGCCGGCGCGGCCGCCGCGGTGACTCCGGCCGCGGCCGCGCCCTTGAACAGGTCACGGCGATTGGTCTGATCGGTCACGCGCTATCTCCCTGCCTTTGCAGACGAAAGCGCGCGCGGACGAGGTTGGTTCACGGCGCGTGAGGAATTTTACGCGGCGATGGGACTTGCGCCGCCGCGGTCCAGCCGCGACGAAACAGCGATGGCCATCCGGGATGTCGAATCGCGCGTCGCGCTGGCGATGCTGCCTGTCGGGACGCTGCTCAGCCTGCTCTCCGCCATCGGCGGCGTCGCGGTGCTGGCGCTGGCGATCGACGTGATCATCCGGCGGCCGGCGGGCACCGGCTGGTGGCTGGCCTGGTGCCTGGTCGCGGCCATGATCGCCGCGTGGAATACACGACGATCGCTGGAGACGCTGGCGAGCTTCGAATGGCGCACCGCGCTGCCGGTGCTGGCGCTGTCGATGGCGATCGTCGCCGTCTATCCCAGCTGGTGGTTGTAGCGCGGGGCTTGCCCGATCGCGCCCGCCTCCCCTACCGCCATGCGCATGACCGATCTGCCCGAGACCGAGACCCAGGCTGCCGCCGAGCTGGAAGCGCTCGCCGCCGAGATCGCCCATCACAATCGCCTGTATCATACGGAGGATGCGCCGGAGATCAGCGACGCCGACTATGACGCGCTGATCCGCCGCAACGCCGCACTCGAAACGGCCTTCCCGCATCTGGTCCGCGCCGATTCGCCCAGTCGCCAGCTCGGGGCGACGCCCGCCGGCCATCTTGCCAAGGTCGCCCATGCCCGGCCGATGATGAGCCTCGACAACGCCTTCTCGGACGAGGAGGTGGCCGAATTCGTCGCCCGCGTTCGCCGCTTCCTGCGCCTCGCCGATGACGAGCCGGTGGCGCTGACCGCGGAGACCAAGATCGACGGCCTGTCCTGTTCGCTGCGCTACGAGGACCGTCGGCTCGTCCAGGCGCTGACCCGCGGCGACGGGCAGGTCGGCGAGGACGTCACGGAGAATGTCCGCACCATCGCCGACATCCCCGCCACGCTGCCCGCGGAAGCGCCGGCGGTGTTCGAGATCCGGGGCGAGGTCTATATGGCCAAGGCGGATTTCGCCGCGCTCAACCGCCGGCTCGCCGACGAGGCCGAGGCGAGCGGCAAGGCGGCCCGCCAGTTCGCCAATCCGCGCAATGCCGCCGCCGGCTCGCTGCGCCAGAAGGACGCCGGCGTCACCGCCAGCCGCCCGCTGCGCTTCTTCGCGCACGGTTGGGGCGAGGTGTTCGCCTTGCCCGCCGAGACGCAGAGCGGGGTCGTCGCCGCCTTACAGCAGTGGGGACTGCCGATCGCGGAGGGCTTCACCCGTGCCGATACGGTGGAGGCGGCGATCGCCGCCTATCGCGCGATCGAGGCACGCCGCGCCGACCTGCCCTTCGACATCGACGGCGTCGTCTACAAGGTCGACCGGCTCGACTGGCAGCAGCGGCTCGGCCAGGTCGCGCGCGCGCCGCGCTGGGCGATCGCCCACAAATTCCCGGCGCAGCAGGCGCAGACGACGCTCAACGCGATCGACATCCAGGTCGGCCGCACCGGCAAGCTGACCCCGGTCGCGCGGCTGGAGCCGGTGACCGTCGGCGGCGTCGTCGTCACCAACGCGACGCTGCACAATGCCGACGAGATCGCGCGGCTAGGCGTCCGGCCCGGCGACCGCGTCGTGCTGCAGCGTGCCGGCGACGTCATCCCGCAGATCGTCGACAATCTGTCGCGCGACGACAGCCGCCCGCCATGGCCCTTCCCCACCCATTGCCCCGAATGCGGATCGGCGGCGGAGCGCGCGCCCGGCGAGGTCGACTGGCGCTGTTCGGGGGGCCTGATCTGCCCGGCGCAGCGCGTTGAGCGATTGCGCCATTTCGTCTCGCGCCACGCGCTCGATATCGACGGCCTCGGCATCACCAATATCGAAAGCTTCTTCCGCGACGGTCTGATCCAGACGCCGGCGGACATCTTCCGGCTGACCGAGGAGACGTTGCTCGCGCGCGAACGCTGGGCCGAGGTGTCGGCGCGCAACCTGATCGCGGCGATCGACGCGCGGCGCACGCCGCCGCTCGACCGCTTCCTGTTCGCGCTCGGCATCCGCCACGTCGGCGAGGTCACCGCGCGCGATCTGGCGCGGCGGTGGACGAGCTGGGCCGGGCTGATGGCGATGATCGACCAGGGCATCGCGCTGCGCGACGCGACGCCGGCGGCGATCGGCGAGAGCGACGACAAGCACCTCGCCCGCCTCGCCAAGGCGCTGGCTGCGGTGGTCGACACCAAGCAGGTCGGACCGGAGGTGGCGCTGGCGCTGATCGACTTTTTCGCGGAACCGCACAATCGCGCCGCGGTCGACGACCTGCTCAGCCAGGTAACGCCGGCCGATCTGGTCTGGCAGACCCGCGAATCGGCGGTCAGCGGCCAGACGCTAGTGTTCACCGGCAAGCTGGAGACGCTGAGCCGCGACGAAGCCAAGGCGCAGGCGGAGGCGCTGGGCGCGCGGGTCGCCGGATCGGTGTCGGCGAAGACCGATCTGGTCATCGCCGGGGCGGACGCCGGCTCGAAGCTGAAAAAGGCCGCGGATCTGGGCGTCCGCGTCATTGACGAGGCGACGTGGAACGGGCTGGTGGCCGGCGCCGTCACGCTGGACTGACTTGGTTCCGAGTTGGTGACGAGGCGGACCTAAAACCCTTGGAAGCGTTGCGTTTTTGCAACGCAGCAGCGCGAACGTAACCCGCGTAGCAACCACGACTCGCGATTGTCACAGAATAGAAATATCCCACGGGCAGGGCGCGCGGAGACGGCACAACGCTGGCCGCGATTCCGAGCTGAAGCTCAAAGGGGACATTTTTCTGATGCGAAACAACCTTTTCCTGGGTGTGGCCGCGGTCGCGCTCATCGCACCGGCGGCCGTGTCCGCGCAGGAGACGACGTCAGCGATTCGAGGCTCGGTGACGGCCAGCGGCGCTCCGGTGGCGGGCGCGACGGTGACGATCACCAACACCACGACCAACGCCCGCATCAACACGGCGACGGGCCCGGACGGCACGTTCAACGCCAGCGGCCTGCCTGTCGGCGGTCCCTACACCGTTGAGATCGCGAGCCCGCAGGGTAACCGCACCGTCACCGACATCTACACCGTCGTTCAGCAGCCCTTCTCCCTGCCGATCGACCTGACGCCGGCTGCCGGCGACGAAGCTGGCGACATCGTCGTTCGCGCATCGTCGATCCGTGGCGCCGGCACGACCTCGGACGGTCCGCAGACGGTGCTGACCCAGGAGACGATCAGCAAGGTCGCCTCGGTCAACCGCGACATCCGCGACATCCAGCGCCGTGACCCCTTTGCGACGCTCGACCTGTCGAACAGCGGCGACCGCGGCGGCGCGGTCAGCTTTGCCGGCGTCAATCCGCGCTACAACCGCTTCACCATCAACGGCGTGACCGTCGGCGACACCTTCGGTCTGAACCAGGACGCCAGCCCGACCAACCGTGGTCCGGTGCCGTTCGACGCGATCTCGCAGGTGTCGGTTTCGATTGCGCCCTATGACTTCCGTCAGTCGGGCTTCCAGGGCGGCACGATCGACACGGTTCTGCTGTCCGGTACCAACGAATTCCACGGCACCGGCTTCTATTCGCAGAACACCGACGGCCTGACCGGTGATCGCATCGGCAGCTCGACGCAGGTGACGCCGAAGTACAAGTCGGAAACCTATGGCGCGACGCTGCGCGGTCCGCTGATCGCCGACAAGCTGTTCTTCATGGTCTCGGCTGAGCGCAACACCGATCCGCGCCCGTTTTCGACGCTGCTCGGCTCATATGCCAACCCGACGCTGCTCAACAGCCAGATCAACTCGGTGATCGGCGTGGCCAACGGTCGCAATCTCGGCGCCAACGTCGGCAGCGTACTGACGATCAACCCGCGCAAGGACGAAAAGATTACCGGTCGGATCGACTGGAACATCATGGACGGCCAGCGCCTGTCGGTGTCGTACATCAACGCATATGATTCGCTGGTCAGCCAGAACAACACCAGCACCAACGCCGCCAACCCGACCTATGGCCTCAGCTCCAACGCCTATGCGCTGACCGAGCTGCTGAAGGCGGGCATCGTTCAGCTGAACTCGGACTGGACGGACAAGTTCTCGACCGAAGCGCGCGCGATCTACAAGTACAATCTGCGTGGCCAGGAGCCGCTGCTCGGCCGTGGCATCGGCCAGCTCGGCGTCTGCGCCGATGCGACGTCGAGCGGCAGCACGACCGGCTGTTCGACGGGCGTACCGCGGATCTATTTCGGTCCGGACAATTCGCGTCAGACGAACCAGCTGTTCTTCGACACCTGGGAAGGCTCGCTGCTCGGCCGCTACACCGCCGGTCAGCACCAGATCCAGGCGCTGGTCGACGTGACGCAGAACCGCACGTTCAACAACTTCGTGCAGAATAGCCTCGGCACCTATTACTTCGACTCGCTGGCTGACTTCCAGGCCGGCAACGCCAACCAGCTCATCTATGCAGCGCCGATCCCCGGCGTGAGCGCGGCAGCCGACTTCCGCTATACCCAGTTCACCTTCGGCATGCAGGACGAGTGGCAGGTTACCGACACCCTCGCCGTCACTTATGGCGCGCGGTACAGCATGTATGCCCAGGGTGAGCGCCCGGTCTACAATCCCTATTTTAACACCCGCTACGGCTATCCGAACACGAATACCTACAACGGCCTCGATCAGTTCGAGCCGCGCATCAGCTTCGATTGGAAGCCCGACAACTTCCTCGGTGGGCTGAAGCTGCGCGGCGGCGCCGGCATCTTCGGTGGCGGTTCGCCCGACATCTACGAGTCGAACAGCTTCTCGAACACGATCACCACCAGCGCGATCACGATCACGCGCGCGGCGCAGGGTTCCAACACCTGCACCTCGAGCATCACCGTGCCGACCGACATCTGCACCGCGGCGCTCAACAACGTCACCGGCAACGTGCCGTCGTCGGTGGCAGCCTTTGCCGCCAACGCAGCTGCCAATCCCGCGGCAGCCGCAAACGTCGCGCGCACCAACACCGGCGCCCTGGCACCGAACTTCCATCTGCCGCGGTCGCTGAAGGCGACGATTTCGGGTGATTACCGCTTCCAGGGCTTCAACCTGGGTGCCGATTATTACTACTCTAAGGTCGTCGACGGCGTGATCTTCACCGACGCGCGGTCGGTGCCGATCGGCCTGCTGCCGGACGGTCGCGTCCGCTACGGTGCCGCGACCGGTACCTTTGCCGATGCCAATTACGACATCATCACGGGCAACAGCCATCAGGGCCACAGCCACATCATCGTCGTTCGCGCCAGCAAGGACTTTGATTGGGGTCTGAGCCTGTCGGGTAGCTACACCCGCCAATGGGTGAAGGATGTCGGCAACGCGACTTCGTCGACGATCAACTCGAACTACCGCAACCAGTTCTTCGCCGATCCGAACGTCCCGTCGTATGGAACGTCGAGCGACCAGATCAAGTGGCAGTTCAAGTATTCGGTCGGCTACGATCACGCGTTCTTCGGCGACTATCGCACCGTGTTCCAGCTGTTCGGTGAAACCCGCGCGGGCCGTCCGTTCAGCTACACGATGCAGGACAACGTCTCGACCCGTTCGACCGTGTTCGGCACCGTGCTGACCGGCAACACGCCGACCAACCTGCTCTACGTGCCGACCGGTACCGGCGATGCTAAGGTCAGCTACGACAGCACGACCACGCAGACCGCGCTCGACGCCTACATCAATGCCAACCCCGATCTCGCCAAGTATCGTGGCCAGATCATCGCCAAGAACACCGCACGCAACCGGGCGTTCACCCGCATCGATCTGCACGTCGAGCAGGAAATTCCGACGTTCCTCGGCAAGTCCCGCCTGTCGATCTTCGCGGACATCAACAACCTGCCGAACCTGCTCAACAAGAACTGGGGCGGTCTGCGCCAGTTCGGCTTCCCGTATGGCGCCTCGTTGGTCAACGTGCAGTGCCTGAGCGTGGCGACGCCGACCGGGACCACGCCGGGGACGGGTGTGGTCAACACCAGCTCGTCGCAGCCATGCGCCCAGTATCGCTACAGCTCGTTCGCGTCGCCGAACACCAAGTCGCTGAACTTCACGCAGTCGCTGTACCAGATCCGCCTCGGCGCCCGCTTCTCCTTCTAAGGCGAACGGGAACCGCCTGACGGTTCGAACTCCAGGGCCGCCGCTTCCTTCGGGCAAGCGGCGGCCCTTCTCTTTTGCGCGACGCGCCGCTCCCGTGTAGAGGCGGGGCGACATGGCGACCCTTCCCGCCCCGCAGCGCCCCGCGCTCAACGTACGCCCCTTCTTCGAGGACAAGGCCCGCGCCTTCTGGACGCTGCAGGCCGTCGGCTGGACCGGCTATCTGCTGCTCCGCGGCGCCTCGACGCTGTCGAACCTGTCGGTCAAGGCGGTGATCCCCGCGATCGTCGAGGCGATCGTCGGCTATTGCATCACCCTGCTGCTCTCGACGCTGTACGGCTATTATCGCTCGCTGCCGCGCCTTGGCGGGGTGCTGCTGACCGTGCTGACGCTGCTCGGCGCGGTGCTGTTCTATGCGCTGATCGTCTCCATCGCCTTCTCGCTGGTGCGCGACGATCGCGCCGCGGTGACGATCGTCGGCATGTTCGGCGCGCTCTATGTCGCCTTCATCGTCCTGACCGGCTGGTCGGCGCTCTATTTCGGCATCAACTTCTACCTGATCGTCGAACAGCAGATCGACGAGATGCACGTGCTGGAAAATCAGGCGTCGTCGGCGCAGCTGGCGATGCTGCGCTACCAGCTCAACCCGCACTTCCTGTTCAACACGCTCAACTCGATCTCGACGCTCGTCCTGCTCAAGCAGACGGAACGGGCGAATGCGATGTTGAGCCGTTTATCGTCCTTCCTGCGTTACACGCTCGCCAACGAACCGACCGCGCACGTCACGGTCGCGCAGGAGGTGGAGACGTTGAAACTGTACCTCGAGATCGAAAAGATGCGCTTCGAGGAGCGGTTGCGCCCGGTGTTCGACATCGATCCGCGCGCCGAACGTGCCCGCCTGCCGTCGCTGCTGCTCCAGCCCCTGGTCGAGAATGCGATCAAATATGCGGTCAGCCCGCAGGAGGATGGCGCGGAGATCTGCGTGCGCGTGCGGCTCGCCGGGGACCGGGTGCAGATCGGCGTGTCCGACACCGGGCCGGGCTTGCACGAGACCCGCATCACGCCCAGCCTTTCAACCGGCGTGGGTCTTACCAATATCAGGGAGAGGCTGGTGCAGGCCTATGGCCCGGATCAGCGCTTCGAGACGCGTACCACGCCGGCTGGCGGGTTTTCGGTGGATATCGAGATTCCCTTCCAGCTCGACGATGTGAGTAGAGAGGCCGCATGACGATCAGAACCATCCTGGTGGACGACGAACCGCTCGCGATCCAGGGATTGGAGCTTCGGCTCCAGGCGCACGATGATGTCGAGATCATCGAGAAATGCTCCAACGGGCGCGAGGCGATCCGCGCGATCAAGACGCACAAGCCCGATCTCGTCTTTCTCGACATCCAGATGCCGGGCTTCGACGGCTTTTCGGTGGTGCAGGGGCTGATGGAGGTGGAGCCGCCGCTCTTCGTCTTCGTCACCGCTTATTCCGATCATGCGTTGCGCGCGTTCGAGGCGCAGGCGGTCGACTATCTGATGAAGCCCGTCGAGGAAGCGCGCCTCGCCGACACACTCGACCGGGTGCGGCAAAGGCTCAGCGAAAAGCGCGGCGTCGAGGAGGTCGAAAAGCTGAAGGAGGTGCTTGCCGAGCACGCGCCCGAAGCTGCGGCCGACATGGCCGACGGCAGCGATGGTGTCGCGGCGAACCGCTTTGAAAAGCTCATCAACATCAAGGATCGCGGCCAGATCTTCCGCGTCGACGTCGACACGATCGAGCGGATCGACGCCGCCGGCGACTATATGTGCATCTACACCGGCGACAATACGCTGATCCTGCGCGAGACGATGAAGGACCTGGAAAAGCGGCTCGACCCGCGCCGGTTCCAGCGCGTCCACCGGTCGACGATCGTCAACCTCGACCTGGTCAAGCAGGTCAAGCCGCACACCAACGGCGAATGCTTCCTCGTCCTCGATTCGGGCGCGAGCGTGAAGGTCAGCCGCAGCTATCGTGACGTGGTCGCCCGCTTCGTCCACTGATCGCCAGCGACGGGGCGAGGCGACGACTTGCCCCGCTCGCTGCGGCCGGCGGGAGCAGGCCGTCGCCGAGCAGGCGCGCCACCTGTGCGGCCGTATAGGGTTTGGGCAGGAAGACGCTGCCGACGGGCAGGGCATCGTCGTCGACGCTGCCAGCGCCGGAGGTGATGACGATCGTCAGATCCGGTCGCGCCTGCCGCAACCGGTGCGCCAATTGCAGCCCGTCGATCGCCCCCGGCATCCGGATGTCGGTGAAGACGGCAACGGGATAGGGCGGCTGCGCCATGCGCAGCATCGCCTCCTCGGCATCGGCGGCTTCGATTACGGCGAACCCCGCTTCTTCTAGGGCAAGATGGGCGTGGACGCGCAACAGGGGTTGATCCTCGACGACGAGAACCAGAGGTCGGTCGATAGTGGTCATCGGCAGATCAACCGCCCCCGGCTCGCCACGTTCCAGTTTTACGATCAGAATCAGTGGTTAACGCGGCGAACCGTGGGGCCGGTCGCCTAGATGGCGCGGCGGCCGGTGAACAGCTGGATCAGGCCGACGATGATCGCGATGACGAGCAGGATGTGGATCAGGCCACCGGCGATGTGGAGCGAGAAGCCGAGCAGCCACAGGATGAGCAGGATGACGGCGATGGTCCAGAGCATCGGATGGTCCCTTTGTGTCGGTCGACGCCCCCAATGGCATCGATCGGCAACAAAACGTTACGCAGGCGTCAGGGTTCCGGTGCCTCAGCGGCGCACCTAATTCAGATCACAGCCTTTTTCAGGATGACGTAGGTGGCGGGCCGAGGATCGCACGGGCCCGGTCGGCGAGCCGGTCGACCGCCGCGGCATGGATGCCGGGCGCCGCGGCGACGACGCCGAATGCGGTCGGATCGGCCTTGTTGAAGCGCAGCGCGGCACCGGTGGCATCGCCGATCCCCGCGCCCGCCTCCGCCGCGATCAGCACTGCGGCGGCGATGTCCCATTCGTTGCCCCAACGCAGCGTCGCGACCAGATCGGCCTCGTCGGCGGCGACCATGGCGATGCGCAGCGCGATCGAATTGGGCTTGGCGACCGGCGACAGATCGCGGTCCGCCTTGGGCAGAGCGTCGGTCGGCACGCGCGCTCCGGGCAGCGCGGTACGACCGCCCGCCCGCAGCCGCACGCCGTTGCGCCACGCCCCCTGCCCCGCGACGGCGGTCCAGCGCTCGCGTCGCGCGGGCGCGTCGAGCACCGCGATCGTCACGTGCCCGTCCTCGACCAGAGCGACCGACACCGCCCAGCCCTCACGCCCGCGGATATAGTCGCGCGTGCCGTCGATCGGATCGACCACCCAGACGCAATGGTGAGCCAGGCGCTCGGGACTGTCGGCGCTTTCCTCCGACAGCCAGCCCGCCTCCGGCAGCAGGGCGGCGAGGCGCGCACGGAGCATCCGGTCAACGTCGATGTCGACTTCGCAGACCGGGCTGCCCGGCGTCTTTTCCCATTGGCGGAAATCGGTCCGCCAGCGCGCCAGAGCCATCTGCCCGGCATCAGCCGCCGCCTGGGCGACGGCGCGGCAGAGGGCGGCGCGCGGGTCAGCCACCGGCGACCGTCATCCCGTCGATGCGCAGCGTCGGCACGTTGGTGCCATAGCGGAATTCCAGATCGTTCGCCGGCGTCAGCTGCAGGAACATGTCCTTGAGGTTGCCGGCGACGGTGAATTCGGCGACCGGGCCGGCGATTGCGCCGTTGTCGATCAGGAAGCCGGCGGCACCGCGGCTATAGTCGCCGGTGACCGGATTGACGCCCTGACCGATCAGTTCCGTGACATAGACACCGCGGACGATGTCGCCGATCAAAGTTTCCACCGGCACCGCGCCCGCCGCCATGTAGAGGTTGCTCGGCGACACGCCCGGCCCGCCGCCGACGCCGCGCGCGGCATGGCCGGTCGGCTCCAGACCCAATTGCCGGGCAGAGCCGCTGTCCAGCAGCCAGGTTTCGAGCATGCCGTCCTCGACCAGCGCGACCGGCGACACCGGCAGACCCTCGCCGTCGAACGGGCGCGAGCGCAGGCCGTGCGGGCGATGCGGATCGTCATGCACCGACACGCCCGCCGCGAACACCTGCGTGCCGAGCGCGTCGAGCAGGAAGCTGGTCCGGCGGGTGATCGCCTGCCCCGCGATGGCGCCGGTCAGGTGGCCGAGCAACGAGGCGCCGACGCGAGGATCGAAGACCACCGGCATCGGCCCGCTGGCGATCCGCCCCGGGTTGAGCCGCGCGACCGCCCGCTCGCCCGCGCGCCGGCCGATCTCGGCCGCCGATTCGAGATGGCTGCGGTGGCGGGCGGCGTGATGCCAGTAATCGCGCTCCATGCCGCTGGCGACGTCGCCAGCCAGCACGCTCGCCGACAGGCCATAGGCGGTGGCGGCATAGGCTCCGGCGAAACCGTGGCTGGTGGCGAGCGCCCAGACCGAGCGGGAGGCGCTGGCGCCGGCGCCTTCGCTGTTCGAAATACCGGCGACCGCACGCGCCGCCTCCTCGGCTTCGAGCGCCAGCGCCTTGAGCTCGGCCGGTTCCGCCTCGCCCCGGTCGTCGAGGTCGAGCAGCGGCGGCGCGCCGTGCATCAGCCGGTCCGCCGGGGCAAGCCCCGCCCAGCGATCCTCCGGCGCCTCGCGCGCCATCGCTACCGCGCGCTCGACCAAGGCGGCGACCGCGTCGCTCGACAGATCGGAGGTGGAGACGCTTGCCGAGCGTTGGCCGACGAAGACGCGCAGGCCCAGTTCTTCGCTTTCGGACCGGCCGACGTCCTCCAGGGCGCCGAGGCGCACGGAAACGTCGAGCGAGGAATCGGCGGCGAAGACGGCATCGGCGGCATCGGCGCCTGCAGCACGAGCACGGGCGACGATGTCGGCGGCGCGATCACGCGCCTGATCAGGAGTCAGCATAGCGTGCGACTTAGGGACCTCATGCTTGCGATGCTAGGGTGGGATCGCGGCGACCCGACACGCGACCCCGCCTCGACCGGTCCATCCGATCGACCGGGCTCAATCCTTCAGTGGATCGTGCCCCCAGTTCATCAGGGAATAGCGCCAGTCGCTGTGCTCGACGTCGTCCTTCGGCCCGCCCTGCGCCAGGTGCCGGTGGACGTAGGACGTCACCTTCTTCATGTGCGCATAATCGTCGTCGGTAAGGTCGGCCTTCTTCTTGTGCTTGATCTCGACGATCCGCTTGCCGGACTTATGACCGACGCTCTCGCCCGATCCCTTGCCATCCTCGCCCTTCCAGCCGACGCGCTTGCTGTCGTCGGTGTCGAGGAACTTCTCCAGCGTAGCGGGGGTCATGTTCACCGCCTCGGCGAATTCCTTGTAGATCGCGTCGTGATCGTCTTGCTTGGCCATGATCTGCTCCGGTCATCCAGCAGCGGCAACGCGCTCGCCGGCTGGACGGTTGCCGGTGGTCAGCCCAACATCCCGACATAGGTTTGCGGCGGCGCGGGCAGCACGACGCGGGCGATCAGGCCGGCGAACAGGACCAGCGCGAGCAGCACCAGCGCCGGCCGGGCGACGCGGATACGGCCGACGAGTACCCAAGCGATCGCCGTCGCGATCATCGGCCAGAGATGGTAGCGCAGGTCGGAGGCGATGCTGAGCACGGCGAAGCTGCCCTCCAGCGCGAGCGCCGAGACGAGCAGCGCCGCGGCGAGCCGCCCTGCCCCGTCCCCCCGCCGCCAGGCCGCGGGCAGCCGGATCAATGCCAGGACGAACCAGACGATCGGCCAGCCAAAGGGCGTTTCGACCAGCGTGGCGGCGACCGTCTGCCACCGCGTCGCGCGCGCGGCCGGCGATGCGAGGCCGAGGCGATTGGGCTCGTTCGCCTGCGGCGGCGCCGCGCCGGGCCAGCGGAACGGCACCAGCCAGCGCATGGTCGAATTGAGATGGGCGAGGCGATGGCCGGCATAGGCGATCGGATGGGTCACCGCGGCGGCCGCCCAGCGCAGATAGAGCTGGCCGGGCGACAGCGTCGCGAGCGTCGCGACCTCCGCTTGGCAGCGGCGCGGCTCGCCGAGCGGGTCCCAGAAATAGGGGCGGACGCAGGCCTTGCGGCGCAACGCGACGATCGCCCGCGGTGACAGGCCGGTGGCGGGGTCGCCGCTGCGCACGGCGATGCCGGCAAGGTCGTAGGTCGGCTGGGTGCGCTCGACCCCGCTGGGCGTGGCGGCGAGCAGGCGATGGTTGATCGGACCGGCGATGCCGATCACCGCCAGGATGGCGACCAGCGCCAACAGGGCGGCGAGCACGATGCGGATCGGCGGCGTCGGCCGCGGCCGGCGCCACGCCAGCATGACGACGAAGGGCACCACGGCGAAGACCGCGTTCGCGCGGACCAGCATGGCATAGCCGAGCAGCAGCGCGACGACGATCCAGACGCCGACGGGTAGCCGCCGCTCGCGCAGCCGCCACATCGCGACCAGGCCGGTCGCGGCGAGCAGCGCCGCGAGCATCTGCGTGTCCTTGAGCACCACCGGCTGCCAGCCGAGGAACGGCGGCCACAGCGCGACGACCAGCAGCGCGAGCGCCGCGACGCGACGGCCGATGGCGGCGAGCACCACGATCAGGACGCCGAAGCCGAGCCAATAGCCGGCGAGCTGGAGCAGCATCATCGGCGCCTGGCCGCGCGTGCCGAACAGCGCCCACAGATGCGCCATGATCGGCGGGTGCCAGTCCTCGTAGCGGCCCGACAACGCCTGCTCATATTGAGCGAGGCTATCGTACTGGACATAGCCCGGCCAGAACAGCGTGGCGCTGGCCAGGAACAGCAGCGCCATGCCGATGGCGAGGCGGGTGGTGCGGTGGATCATCACTCTATTCTAGCAGCCGCTGCCCTCACCCTTCCCCCTGCCTTTGCCGGGAGGCGGCGCCCTCCGCGCGGCGCCGTGAGGGTGAGGGCCGGCGGTGCGACCACCATGCTAAAAGTGCAGCGCGCGGCCGTAGGCGCTCAGCACGCTCTCGTGCATCATCTCCGACAGCGTCGGATGCGCGAACACCGTTTCCATCAGCTCATGCTCGGTGGTCTCGAGCTGGCGGGCGACGACATAGCCCTGGATCAGCTCGGTGACTTCCGCGCCGACCATGTGCGCGCCGAGCAGCTCGCCGGTCTTGGCGTCGAACACCGTCTTGATGAAGCCCTCCGCCTCGCCGAGCGCGATCGCCTTGCCGTTGCCGATGAAGGGGAATTTGCCGACCTTCACCTCATGCCCGGCCTCCTTGGCCTTGGCCTCGGTCAGGCCGACGCTGGCGACTTGCGGCCGGCTGTAGGTGCAGCCCGGGATGTTCCACGTCTCGAAGGGATGCGGGTTCTCGCCGGCGATCTTCTCGACGCAGACGATGCCCTCGTGGCTCGCCTTGTGCGCCAGCCAGGGCGCGCCGGTGACGTCGCCGATCGCATAGATCCCCTCGACGTTGGTGCGGCCGAAGCCGTCGACCTTGATGTGGCCACGCTCGGTCTCGACGCCCAGGGCCTCCAGCCCGATATTCTCGGTATTGGGGACGATGCCGATCGCGACGATGACGTGGCTGTATTCCTCAGCCGCGACCTTGCCGTCGGCGCCCTTAATCGATGCCGTCACCTTGTCCTTGCCGGTCTCGATCTTCTCCAACGCGGCGCCGGTGACGATCTTGATGCCCTGCTTGGTCAGCGCCTTGGTCATGAACTCGCTGACCTCGGCATCCTCGACAGGCAGGATGCGCGGCAGCATCTCGACGATCGTCACGTCCGCGCCCATGTCGTTGTAGAAGCTGGCGAATTCGACGCCGATCGCGCCCGAGCCGATGACCAGCAGCTTGGTCGGCATGACCTGCGGCACCATCGCATGGCGATAGGTCCAGATACGCTCGCCGTCCGCCTTGGCGAAGGGCAGGTCGCGGGCGCGGGCGCCGGTGGCGATCAGGATATGCTTGCCGGCGAGCTCGACGGTCTGGTCGCCCTGCTTGACCGACAGCTTGCCCTTTCCGGTGACCGTGCCGACACCCTCGACGACGGTGACCTTGTTCTTCTTCATCAGGCCCTTGACGCCGGCGTTGAGCTGGCCCGCGACCTTGCGGCTGCGGTCGACGATCTTGCCGAGGTCGAAGCCGACATTGTCCGCCTTCAGCCCGTAGGCGTCGGCATGGGTCATGTAATGGTAGATCTCCGACGTGCGGAGCAGCGCCTTGGTCGGGATACAGCCCCAGTTGAGGCAGATGCCGCCCAGCCGTTCGCGCTCGACGATCGCGACCTTCATGCCGAGCTGGCTGGCGCGGATCGCCGCGACATAGCCGCCGGGGCCGGAACCGAGGATGATGAGATCGTAGGTGTCAGCCACGCGGAAAGGTCCTTACCTGGGGAATAGGGAAAGTTCAGGCGGCCGGTACCGGCCGCGGCTTGCGATCCTCGTCGATCGCCACGAAGGTGAAGCGCGCCTCGGTCACCTTGCGCACCTCCTCGCCATGCCGGTCGCGCGCCCAGCTTTCGACCGCGATCGCCATCGAGGTGCGGCCGACCGTGATCAGCCGGGCATAGACCGAGACTTCGTCGCCGACATGGACGGGCGCATGGAATTGCATGCCGTCCATCGCGATCGTCACCGCGCGCCCCTTCGCCCGGCGGGCGGCGACCAGGCCGGCGGCCGAGTCCATCAGGCTCATCAGCCAGCCGCCGAAGATATCGCCATAGGCATTGGCATCCGCCGGCATGGCGGAGACGCGGATCGTCGGCGCGTCCTGCGGCAGAAGGGCGGGCGGAAGGTCGGTCATGTCAGCGTCTCCGATCGGCGGCGCGCGCGCGACGCAACGGACCGATGCCCATCATCGCGGTGGCCGCCATCGCCACCCCGCCGCACCACCAGATCACCTCGCGCCCCAACGGATAGGCCCAGGCCGCCGCCGCGGTCAGCAGCGCGGCGGCGGTGAGCCCGGCGACGAGGTGGAACAGTTCGACCAGGGTGCGCATCGGCGCGGCGTCGCTTGCGTTCAGGCGAGCATGCCGAGCGGACGCTCGACCAGCTCCTTGAACGCCTTCATCAGCTCGGCGCCGTCGGCACCGTCGATCGCGCGGTGATCGAAGCTGCCGGTGGCCGACATCACCGTGGCGATGCCGAGCTGGCCGTCGACGATGTACGGCCGCTTCTCGCCCGCGCCGATCGCCAGGATCATGCCCTGCGGCGGATTGATCACCGCCTCGAACTGCTTGATCCCGAACATGCCCATGTTGCTGATCGAGGCGGTGCCGCCCTGGAATTCCTCCGGCTTCAGCTTGTTGTCGCGGGCTCGCGCGGCAAGATCCTTCACCTCGGTCGAGATGGTCGACAGGCTCTTGGTGTCGGCGCCGACGACGATCGGCGTGATCAGGCCGGCCGGCGTCGACACCGCGACCGAAATGTCGGCGCGCTTGAAGCTGATCAGCTGGTCCGGCGTGTACATGACGTTGCACTTCGGCACCGCGATCAGCGCCGCGGCCAGCGCCTTCACCAGCATGTCGTTGACCGACAGCTTGACGCCGCGGCTCTCGAGGCTGGCGTTGAGCTCGGTGCGGAGCTTGAGCAAGGCGTCGAGCTGCACGTCCACCGTCAGGTAGATGTGCGGCACGGTCTGCTTCGATTCGGTCAGGCGGCGCGCGATCGTCTTGCGCATGTTCGACAGTTTGGTCGCCTCGTGCGGGATGTCCGGCACGGCGGCGGGCTTGGCGGCGGCGGCGGGTGCCGCGGCGGCAGCCGTATCCGTCGCGGCCGGCGCGGTCGCGGCAGGGGCAGCGGCGCCGGGCTTGGCGCCCTCGACGTCGGCCTTGACGATGCGGCCGTTGGGGCCGGTGCCCGACACGGCGTTAAGGTCGATGCCCTTGTCGGCGGCGATGCGGCGGGCGAGCGGGCTGGCCTTGATCCGGCCGCCCGATGCGGGCTGCGCGTCCTGCGTCGCCGGGCGGCCGTGGTCCTCGGCCTGCGTCAGCGTGCGCTCGGCGGGCTTCGCCTCGCTGCCGGTCTTGTTCGGGTCGGTCGGATCGGGCCGGCCCTTGAACTCGGGATCGGTCGGCTCGGGCGTCTCCGACTTGGTCGGCGCCTGCACCGCGGCCGCATCCTCGCCCTCTTCGGCGAGAATCGCGATCACAGCGCCCACCTTCACGTTGTCCGTGCCCTCGGCAACGAGGATCTTGGCGATCGTCCCTTCATCAACCGCCTCAAACTCCATCGTCGCCTTGTCGGTCTCGATCTCGGCCATGATGTCGCCGGACTTGACGGTGTCGCCTTCCTTGACGAGCCATTTGGCGAGGGTGCCCTCCTCCATCGTCGGCGACAGCGCGGGCATCTTGATCTCGATCGACATGCAGGTCCTCTTGCCTGGGGAGTGGCCGCTCCTTCGCGCCCCCGTGCCGCAGGGTCAACCCCAGGGTCGCTCTTGCACTGCCCCGGGTCAGGCGTCACCTAACGGAAAAAGGGGCGAATATGCGCATCTATCTGGTGGTGGTCGACGAAAGTCCGGAAGCGGCGATCGCACTGCGCTTTGCGGCGCGGCGCGCGGTGAAGACCGGTGGCGGGGTCGAGATACTGACGCTGATCCCACCGCAGGAATTCATCGCCTTCGGCGGCGTCCAGGCGACGATCGAGGAAGAAGCCCGGCTGCATGCGGAGGGACTGGTCACCGCGGCGGCGGGCGCGCTGATGCAGGAATCGGGACTGAAGCCGGCGATCACGGTGCGCGAGGGCGAGGGCCCGAAGATCATCCGCGAGATCATCGCGGCCGACCCCAACATCGCGGCCTTGGTGCTCGGCGCTGCCGCGAGCGGCGCGCCGGGAAAGCTGGTCAGCCATTTCACGGGCACGGACGCCGGCACACTAGCGGTGCCGATCATGATCGTGCCCGGATCGTTGAATGCAGAGGCGATCGACCGACTGAGCTAGGGTAATTTGGCCAGGCCAATTAATTGGCGATTCGACTTGCGCGTCTGGCCAATATGTATTATGAATACGATCGTCATGCACCGAAACGCCACGCTTGATCTCGATTTAATGCGCGCCATTGCGATGCTGAGCGAGACGTTGGTATTGCTCGACAATTTGGGCGAGACCATCGCCGCCGCCAACGTTTGCGGAGTGATTGATCAGCTCGATCGACACATGGTGCAGGACTGCGTACGGCCGCATTGATGGGATAACGGCGATCGCTGCTTGAGGACGGCGCACTTCGCCGCCACACTGTCGCCATGCTTCCTCTCCTGCTTGTGGCCGCGGCCGCTTCCGCCTCTTCCCAACAACCCAGCGTCACACGGCTGAAGGCCGATGTCGCCTTGCTGGTCGGGTTCGGGACCCGCCATACGCTGTCGTCAGCGACGGATCCCAAGCGCGGCATCGGCGCGGCGCGGAGCTGGGCGGCGCAGCGGTTCGAGGTGCTGTCGCGCGCCTGCGGTGGCTGCATCAAGGTCGAGCGGATCAGCCGCCGCTTCGACGGGCCGCGCGCGCCAAACGGCGTCGTGGTCGAGGACGTGCTGGGCATCCAGCCGGGCCGCGATCCCAATCGTGTCGTCATCGTCGGCGGCCATATCGACAGTCGCGTCACCGACGTCATGGATGCGACTCATGACGCGCCCGGCGCCAATGACGATGCGTCCGGCGTCGCTCTGGTGCTGGAGGCCGCCCGCCTGCTGTCACAGAGAAAATTCGATGCGACGATCGTCTATGTCGCCTTCTCTGCCGAGGAACAGGGCCTGTGGGGGTCGGAATTGCTCGCGGATACGGCGCAGCAGCGCGGCTGGCAGGTCAGCGCGATGCTCAACAACGACATCGTCGGCAACACGATCGGCCAGGGCGGCGTGGTCGATGCCGGCCGCGTCCGCGTCTTTTCCGAGGGCATTCGCGCCTCTGAGGATCTGGCGCAGGCGATGCGCAGGCGTGGCGACGGCGGGGAGGACGATGGCCCGAGCCGCGCGCTGGCCAAGGCGATCGATGGCATCGCCGGCACGATCCCCGGCGGGCTCGACGTCGTGGTCGAACGGCGACCGGACCGATTCGGCCGCGGCGGCGATCACGAACCCTTCCTCAAGCGCGGCTATCCGGCGGTGCGCTTCTCGGTCGGCGCGGAGAATTGGGACGCCCAGCATCAGGACCTGCGCACCGATAAGGGCGTGGTTTACGGCGACACGATCGACCGGATGGACTTCGCCTATCTGGCCAAGGTGACCGCGATCAACGTCGCCACCCTCGCCCGCCTGGCCGCCGCCCCCGCCGCACCGGCCAGCGTGACGCTGTCGGGCGACCTGTCGCGCGACACGCAGGTGTCGTGGCCGGCGGTGCCGGGCGCAGCGCGCTATCGTGTGCGCTGGCGGCCGAACGACAGCGCGACGTGGCGCGAATCGCGCGACGTCACCGGAACGCAGACGGTGCTGAAGCAGGTGCCGGTCGACGACACCTTCATCGGCGTGGCGGCCGTGGCGGCGGACGGGGCGGAGAGCCTGGTGACGTTCGGCGGTCGTGCCGTGCGGCGCTGATCGCTCAACGCCCGCCCGCCCCGCGTCCGGGGTCGGTCCGGTCCCGATCGGGCGGTGATGCACCGGCCGCCGCGGGTGCCTCGTCGCTCCAACGCAACCGCAACGCGCCACCCGCGCTGCCGGCCGTAGCCGCGCCGCCCCGCCGGGCGATCGCGGTGGCGACCGCCTCGCGCTGCACGGCACTGCCGCCGTCGACCAGCAGCGCCTGACCGCGCCGCGCCGAACTCCACGCCGCGTCGCCCAGCGCTTCATCGTCGACGACCCCCGCGACGATCGGCACGGCCGGGGGCGCGACCTCCGCCGGCGGGGCGAGCCGCACCGTCCATTGCGGAAGGGCGGCTGCGGCCCGCGCCTCGATCGCCCGATACCCCGCCAGCGTCAGTCCGGGCAGCGCCGCCGTCGTCGCGGCCAGCGTCCGCGCGCCGGCGTCGGCGCGGACGCTGACGGCATCGACACCGGCGACGAGGGCAAGATCGGCGATCGCGCGGCGCTGGCGATCGGCATCGCGGGTCGCGGCAGTGCTGCTGGCGCGGGCGATCTGCGCCGCCTCGACGCCATTGTCCTCCGGCGCGACGCGCAATTGATCGACGTGGACGTCGATCGGCCGGTCGAGCCGCGCGCGCAGGTCCGCGGCCAGGACCCGGTCGGCGGCGGGATCGAGCCGTGGCGTCAGCACCACCGCGCGGATGCGGATCGGCTGCGCATCATAGTCGATGTCGAGCTGGCCGAGGCGAGAGGCGTCGGGAAAGCGATCGCTGATCGTCTCGCGCACCTGGCGCTGGGCCACCGCCTCGAACGCGATCTGGCGCAGCGCTGCGCCGAGCGGCACCGCGAGCAGGCCGACGGCGACGACGAACAGCACCAGCTGCCAGCCGGTATGTTGCGGCGACAGATGCGCGCCGAAGCCGTAGACGCGCGCGACCAGTGCGGCGGTGAGCGCGATGGTGATCGCATTGGTGACGAACAGCAGCAGCGAGCCGGCGAACACCGTCCAGTTGAGCGTCGCGATGCCGAAGCCGACGACGACCAGCGGCGGCATCAACGCGATCGCGATCGCGACGCCGACCACCGTGCCGCCCCGCCCGCGGATCAGCGCATAGCCGCCGGCGACCGCGGACAGCAATGCGACGAGCAGGTCGAACAGCGTCGGCCGGGTGCGGGCGGCGATCTCGCTGGTGATCGTCTGGATCGGCGACAGCGTGACGCAGACCACCGACAGGGCGATCGCGAGCAGGGCGCCGGCGATCAGCGCGGTGGCGGCGCGGCGCATCTCGCGCGGGTCGACGGTCGCGATCGCGAAGCCCAGGCCGATGATCGGCATCATCAGTGGCGACAGCAGCATCGCACCGATCAGCACCGCCACCGACGGCATCAGCAGGCCGAGCAGCGAGATCGCCGCCGAGATGACGATCAGGAAGGCGTAACGACCGGACCAGCCGCTGTCCTCGGCGATCTGGCGCAGCACCGCATCATGGTCGACGCCGCCGGTCGCCCAATGCGACCACCAGCGGCGGACGCGACCGTGGTTTGGGGCTGTGGTGGCGGACATCGGCGGTCTCCGGCTGGGGCGTCGGTGCGGTCAGCCGCACCGGCGACCCGGCGGAACTGCCGGGCCTTGATCACGGCCCCCGGTCCGACCGGACGGGCGCCACCGGGTCAAGCGCGGGCAGGACGAAGGGAGCGCGGCTTCGGTTCACCTGCATCAGGCCGCCCCCGCCCGGCCCCGAAAAAGCGATGCCGCCCCGCGGGAGTTCATGCGGGACGGCATCGGGCCTTGCGGCCAGCCCGGATCGCTATCGCCTCAGCGGCAATAGCATTTCGGCGCGGGGCGCCAGACGCGCTTGGTCTTGGTGCGCAGTGGCGCGCGGCGCGTGTAGGTGACGGCGTCCTCGTAAATCTCAGTGGTCGTGGTGGTGACCACCGGCTGGGTCTGCACGACGACCGTCGTGGTCGTCGCACCAGGATAATAATAGCCGCCGCTGGCATAGCCGGCGCCGCTGGTCGTGGTCACCGTCGTCCGGCCATCGGCGGAACGCCAGCCCGGCCCGGGCAGCGGCTGCACCACCGGCGCTGGCGGGGCGTAGACCGGCGGCGGCGGTGGCGGCGGTGCGTAGTCGGCGGGCGGCGGCGGCGGATAGTCCGGCGCCACCGGCACGCGACCGGGGCGGCCGTAGTCGGCGCCATAGCCGTCGCGACGGCGATCGCCGGCCCGGTCGATCGCATAGCCGGCCGCGGCGCCGACGCCGGCCCCGATCAGCGTGCCACCCAGGCGGTTGCCGCGCCCGGCGATGACGTTGCCGGCGGCACCGCCGACCACCGCGCCGGCGACCGCGCCGCCGACGCCGCTGTCGCGGCGTTGGTAATAGGCGTCGCGGCTGTCGGCATAGACGCCGCGATCGTCGGCATAGGCGCCGTCGTCATACTGGTCCCAGTCGACGTCGGAGACACTGTCGTAGACCGCGCCGCGCCCGTCGACGAGCACCGCGTCGTCATAGTAACGGACCCAGGTATAGCCCTGCGGCGGCTGCACCAGGCCATAGGTCGACCAGTCGCTGACATAGAAGCGCGGGGCGACCCAATAACGGGGCAGCGTCCAGCCGCGCACCGGGCGGCGATAGGCATTCCAACCGCCTGGAGCGTTAACCCCGCCCCACCAATGGCCGCCGACCTTGCTGCCCCAGCGCCCTTGATAGCCGGGACGCGGCGCGAAGCCGGGGCGCGCATAGCCACCGCCGACCTGCGGCGCCGGGCCGTGCATCACGACGCGCTGCTGGGCATCGGCTCCATCTGCGGCGACCAGTGCGAGCACGGCGCCCGCCAGCATGACCTTGCGCATTCCCCTTGACCTCCTGTCGGCGACTCGACGTTACGGTTGCGCAACGCCGATCTACTTAACAGGTTGCTTACCAAGCCGACCCCGGTCCCGGAAGCATGGCCTGTGTCCCGATTAGGATCACACCAGGCGCGGCGCGAGCAGCGTCATCAGCGCGACGCAGCCGGCTTCATCTTCGCCATCGAAGCGGTCAGCCTGCGGACTGTCGAGGTCGAGCACGCCGAGCAGGCGGTCGTCGTGGACGATTGGCACGACCAATTCGGAGCGGCTGGCCGCATCGCAGGCGATATGGCCGGGGAAGGCGTGGACGTCGGCGACGACCTGCGGCGTGCGGGTCGCGGCGGCGGTGCCGCAGACTCCCTTGCCGAACGGAATGCGGATGCACGCCGCCTTGCCCTGGAATGGCCCGAGAACAAGTTCGTCGGCGACGTTGCGGTAGAAGCCCGCCCAGTTGAGATCCGGCAGATATTGCCAGATCAGCGCCGCGGCATTGGCCATGTTGGCGATGCCGTCCGGCTCGTCAGCGGTCAGCGCGTCGAGCGCGGCGTGGAGCTCGCGATAGAGTTCGGCCTTGCTGCCGGCCTGGATGTCGAACTGGTACATGGCGCGCGATGTAGGGCGGTTCGGCGCGGGTCGGAAGGCCCGTTGTCAGTCGAGGCGCACCTTGCCGCGACCCGCCTTGACGGCGCTGCGGCCCTTCTTGGCGTCGACCCGCTTCGCCTTGGCGGCGCGCGACGGCTTGGTCTTGACCCGGCGCGCCTCGCGCTCCTCCGCCTTGGCGAGCAATTCGGCGAGCCGCTCGCGCGCGTCGGCGCGGTTCGCCTCCTGCGTGCGGTAGCGGCGCGCGGTGATGACCAATTGGCCGCTGGCCGACAGCCGGCTGCCGGCGAGCAGCTTCAGTCGGCGGTAGCTTTCGGGATGCAGGCCGAGCCGGAAGACGTCGCAGCGTAACTGGCAGGCGGTGGCGACCTTGTTGACGTTCTGGCCACCGGGGCCGGACGCGGCCAGGAAGCGTTCCTCGATCGCGTCTTCCGGCACCTGGATCACGGTAAGCGCCCGGCTGCGGCCATCATAGCGGCCAGTCGCCGAACCGCGCGGGCAGCGGCGCCTCCGCCACGATCGGGTCCTTGTTCGCGCGCGGAACGATCAGTGCCGCGGCGTGGAGCATCATGCCGCCCGGCTCGCCACGGCCGTAGACCGGGTCGCCGACGACCGCCACGCCGAGACCCGTCGCGGCATGGACGCGGATCTGATGGGTGCGCCCGGTCGCCGGCCGGAATTCGACCAGGGCACGGCCGTCGCGGACGGCGACCAGCCGCCAGTCGGTGCGGGCCGCCTTGCCCTTCGGATCGGCGACCATCCGCCAGCCCTGCTCCAGCGTCGATACCTTGCCGAGCGGCAGGTCGATCGTGCCGCCCTCCCCGTCCGGAACGCCGTCGAGGATGGCGAGATAGCGTTTCTCGACCAGTCCCTGCTCGAACGCCTGCTGGAAGCGCGCCTGCGCCTTGGGGTTGCGCGACAACAGCAGGCAACCGCTGGTGTCGCGGTCGAGCCGATGCACCGGCTGCGGCCAGCGCTGGAAGCCGAAGCGCAGTGATTCCAGATGGTTTTCGAGGCTGAGACTACCGTCGCGGGGGCGATCGACGGGCAGCCCGGCGGGCTTGTCGATGACCAACGCTTCGCCGTCGATGAAGAGGACCCTGTCGCCGTGCATGGCATCGGCCCTTGCCACCGGATGCCGCTTCGCGCCAGAGGCGGCGGCGCGATGCGTGCCGCCCTGATCCTTCCTCTGCTCACGCTGGCGACGCCGGCGCTGGCCGACATCTGTCCCGCCGCGCGATCGAGCATGAGCGATCCGGGGCGGGTCTACGGCCATCTCCCCTATGGCGACGTCGCGCCGGGCGACCTCGTCCCGGCGCCTGCCGGCTTCGCGCTCAATCGCTGCCTGGTTCACCGCGATATGCTGCCCGACCTGACCCGGCTGCTCGCCGCGGCGGCGGGCGACCCGGCGGTGATGGGGACGCTGCGCGGTCTGTCGTGCCACCGCTCGATCGTGTCGCAGGCGGAGGTGTTCTGCCGCGAGCATCCCAATGCGGCGGCGGAGCGCGCGATCTCCGTCGCGCCGCCGGGGCATAGCGAACATGCCACCGGCTATGTCGTCGATTTCGCGGTCCGGCCGGCCAACGGCTGCCCCGACGCGGAGGCATGTATGGCGGCGACGCCGGCGGCGCGCTGGCTGGTCCGCAACGCGCCGCGCTACGGCTTCGAACTGTCCTTCCCCGGTGGCAACCGCCAGCAGGTGAAGTGGGAACCGTGGCACTGGCGCTGGGTGGGGACGAGCGCGGCGGCACCGGGGGCGGCCCGGGCGCGCTTCCTGTTCGGCAAGGCGCGGGACCTGTTCCCGGCGCAGCCGGCGGTCGATCCGGTGCGGGTGATCGACGGGGTGTTGCCGGTCGCCTTCGTGCGGGTGCCGACGTGGGTGGCGCCCAGGACGCCGAAACGGCGGCGCTGATCCGCCTCCCGCTTTGCGGAAGGGTCAGGGGACGGAAGAAGAGCGGGGTCGTGAGAATGACGACCGCCGCGACCGCCCTCCCCCAACCCCTCCCGCAAGCGGGAGGGGAGTTGGATGTGCCCCTCCCGCAAGCGGGAGGGGCATGGCCTTAGCCGAACAGCTTCGCCGCGGTTTCGGCGATGCGCTTGCCCTGATAGCGGGCGCCGTCGAGGTCGACCTGGCTCGGCTGGCGGCTGCCGTCGCCGTCGGCGAGCGTCGAGGCGCCATAGGGCGTGCCGCCATGCACTTCCTTGACGCCCATCTGGCCCTGATAGCCATAGTCTAGGCCGACGATCGTCATGCCGTGGTGGAGCAGATTGGTGATGATCGAGAACAGCGTCGTCTCCTGCCCGCCATGCTGGCTGGCGGTGGAGGTGAAGGCGCCGCCGACCTTGCCGACCAGGCCGCCGCGCATCCACACGCCGCCGGTCGTATCCCAGAAGGCCGCCATCTGGCTGGGCATGCGGCCATAGCGGGTCGGCGCGCCGACAATGATCGCGTCATATTGGGTCAGCGCGTCCGGCCCTTCGATCTCGGGATGCGCGGTGTCGGTCTTGAAATGGGCCGCCGCGATCACCTCGGCCGGCGCGGTCTCGGCGACGCGGCGGATGTCGACTTCGGCGCCGCCGGCACGGGCGCCTTCGGCGACGGCATCGGCCATCTGCTCGATATGGCCGTAGGACGAATAATACAGGACGAGGACCTTGGTCATGTTCAACTCCGCAAAGGCTGCCCGCCCAGAACCGGGCGGCGGGGAATAGGTTCAGTGCGGAACCAAAGATGGCGACGGGCCGGCAGCGCGTAAACGGAAACGCTGGAAACCTATCGTTTCTCGGGATACGCCGCGTCAAGAAGAGGGCGGCTGATGCGATTACCCGATCTGGAGGCCTGGGCGATCTTTGCCGCGGTGGCGGAGCATCGCTCGTTCAGCGCCGCGGCCGAGGCGATCGGGCTGAGCAAGGCGACCGTGTCCAAGGCGATCTCGCGGCTCGAGGCGAAGCTGGGCCAGTCGCTGTTCCACCGCACCTCGCGCCGGCTCGCGCTGACCGAAGCGGGCAAGCCGCTGGCCGAACATGCCGCGCGGATCCTCGCCGAGGCGCGCGCCGCGGAGGAGACGGCGCGCGACGGCGCCAGCGCGCCGACCGGGCGCGTCCGGCTCGCCGCACCGATGAGCTTCGGCATCTCCAACGTCGCGCCGATCCTGCCGGAATTCCTCGCCGCGCATCCGGGGGTGGAGATCGACCTGCACTGTTCGGACGCCAAGATCGACATCGTCGCGGAAGGATTCGACGTTGCGCTGCGCATTGCCGACCTGCCCGATTCGAGCCTGCGGGCGCGGCGGCTGTGCGGCATCCGCGTCCATACCGTCGCGGCGCCCTCCTATCTCGCGCAACACGGCACGCCGGCGCATCCCAGCGACCTGGCCGGGCACCGGCTGCTCGGCTATTCCAACGTCACCGGCCCGTGGCGTTTCCGCGCACCCGGCAAGGCGGAGGTGACCGTCCGCCAGGAAGGGCCGCTCGCCGCCAATTCGGGCGAGGCGCTGGTGCCGACCCTGATCGCGGGGCTGGGCATAGCCCGCCTGCCCGGCTTCATCATCGGGCCGCATGTCGCCAGCGGCGCGGTGGTCGAAGTGCTGGAGGATTGGGCGCCCGGACCGATCGGGCTGCATCTGCTGACGCCGCCCAGCGCCTTGCGCCCGGCGCGGGTCGAGGCGCTGATCGCCTTCCTCTCCGCCCGCCTGCGCGATCCGTGCGAGGCGGCGGGGGCGTGACACTGCTCCCCGTGCCAGGCAGCATTTCGCACCTGGCCGGGAACGGGGAGCAAAACGGACCATCGCTCATTAAGCACGGGATGCCGATCCGTCCCCTCGTTCGTCCCGCGCGCGCCGCATGAGCCCGCCCAAGGCCCGCCTCGCGCCCGACGAGAGCGATTCGCGATTCATCCGGCGCGTCCTCTATGTCCTGATCATCGCCGCGCTCGCCGCCGCGCTGTTCAAGGCGGGCAATTTGCTGATCCTGGCCTTCGGCTCGATGCTAGGCGCGATCGCGATCCACGCCATCGCCGATTTGTGGCGGACGCGGGCGAAGGTGCCGGACAAGGCGGCGCTGCCGCTCGGCATGATCACCGCGATCGGCATCGTCGGTTTCCTGGTGTGGCTGTTCGGCGTGCAGTTCCGCGAACAGGTCAACGTGCTGGTCACCCGCGCGCCGGGGCTGCTCGACCAGCTTGCCGCCTGGGCGTCGCAGAGCCCGGTCGGTGCCAAGATCGTCGACGCGGTGCGGCAGGCCTATGCCGGGTCGCAGGCGGCGCGCGACGTCGGCGGCCTGGTGACCGGAGCGGGCGAGCTGCTGCTCAATTGCATCCTGCTGCTGGTCGGCGCGCTGTTCTTCGCCGCCGACCCCGGCATCTACCAGCGGGGCTTCCTATTCCTGATGCCGCCGTCGAAGCGGCCGGCGATCGAGGATGCGCTATTCGACGTCGGTTCGACGCTGCGGCTGTGGCTGCAATCCTCGCTGATCCTGATGACCAGCATGGGCACGCTGATCGGCATCGGCCTGTGGATCAGCGGCGTGCCCTCCGCCGCCGCGCTTGGCCTGCTGGCGGGCTTGAGCGAATTCATCCCCTATATCGGCCCGACCGCGGCGATGGTGCCCGCGCTCGGCCTGGCCGCGACTCAGGGCACCGGGCCGCTGATCGGCGCCCTTGCCACCTATGCCGTGGTGCGGCTGATCCAGACCAATTTCATCACCCCCTACGTCCAGGCGCGGGTAATCTCGATCCCGCCGGCGATCACCGTCTTCGCCATCATCGGCATCGGCGTCATCTTCGGTATCTTCGGCCTGTTCTTTTCCGCCGCGTTGCTCGTCGTGATCTTCACGCTGGTGCGCAGCCTGTACCTGCGTGAGGTGCTGGGCGAAGACATTCCCCGCAGCCGGCATCAGACGTTGCTCGGCCCCGATCTTACCCCGATCGACCCCGACGGAGAGGAAGCCGCGTCCGACGCGCGGTAATCAGCCGCTTAATCCCTTTTAAGCGCAAATTAACCTTTGTCGTTCAGAGGTGATTTGGTTAATGAATCCGGGCCGTCCGGGCACAGCAGGGTGTGCCCGTCCGCGCCAACAGGGGACGACGCGATGCGGGTGCTGCTGATCGAGGACGAGCCGACGACGGCCAAGGCTATCGAGCTGATGCTCGGGACGGAAGGTTTCAACGTCTACACCACCGACTTGGGCGAAGAGGGCTTGGACCTCGGCAAGCTCTACGACTACGACATCATCCTTCTCGACCTCAATCTGCCGGACATGCACGGCTATGACGTGCTGAAGAAGCTGCGTGTCGCGCGGGTGCAGACGCCGGTGCTGATCCTGTCTGGCGTCAACGAGATGGATTCGAAGGTACGCAGCTTCGGCTTCGGTGCCGACGATTACGTCACCAAACCCTTCCACCGCGAGGAGCTGGTCGCGCGCATCCACGCCGTGGTGCGCCGGTCGAAGGGTCATTCGCAGAGCGTCATCCGCACTGGCAAGCTGGCGGTCAATCTCGACGCCAAGACCGTCGAGGTCGACGGCGCCCGCGTGCACCTGACCGGCAAGGAATATGCGATGCTGGAGCTGCTCTCGCTCCGCAAGGGCACCACGCTGACCAAGGAAATGTTCCTCAACCACCTGTATGGCGGGATGGATGAGCCGGAACTGAAGATCATCGACGTCTTCATCTGCAAGCTGCGCAAGAAGCTCAGCCTGGCCTGCGAAGGCGACAATTATATCGAGACGGTGTGGGGCCGCGGCTATGTGCTCCGCGAACCCGAGGAAATCACGGCGGTTGCGTAACGCCTGCGGCCCCCGCCATCCGGCGGAGGCTCAGGCGACGATCCGGTCGGCCAGCATCCGGTAAAACAGGCCGATGTCGGCCAGCTCCCGCCCCGCCGGCCGCAACTCCGCGCCGAGCGGGAAGGTCTGCAGATCCTCGGACACCGGGCAATACCAGCCCGCCGTCATCCAGCGCCCGTCGCGTTCGTCGGCGCGCGACACGACACCGCCGGTGTGGATCAGGCAGGCACGGGTACGGCCAAGTGCGCGCAATCGCCGCTGGTCGGTGCCTTGCGAAAAGGGCGCGATCTTGTTCGCCATGTTGCGCTGGACCGTGACGGCCGGGGCATGGCCCGTCGCCTCGTCGATCAGCAGGTGCAGGAAGCGGTCGAGCTCCCCCAGACAATTGGCGATGTAGCGCCGGCGCACCTCCGCGGCGCGCGGCGACGATCGGCCGCCGCCGGGCAACAGGCGCGGCCCGCCGTCGGCGAGAAACCCCGCCGCCCGCGTCAGCGTCTGATAACGACGGTCGATCAGGACTTCGCCCGCCGCATCATCGCGGCCGCTCGACGATTACCGGCGGGGTGCGCTGCGACTCACGGCGCCGCTCGGCAAGATCGGCGCGGGCCGCCATCGCTTCCCAAGAGGCGGCGGCACGACTGCAGCGCTCGCGGACGTTCTCGAGCACCGCTTCGCCGGCGGCGCGATGCTGTTCCGCCGCCTGATGACGGTAGAAGGCAGCGGATTTGGACGGGGCGTCGCTCACCGACCGTCGCTCCGATTGAGTTCGGCGATGACGGCAGCGAGCCCCGGCTCGCCGTCGATCGCCAGATCGATCGGCCGACCGCCGAGCGCGTCGTCCGGCGTGTTGAGGAAGGCGATGACCCGGTCACGGTCGCGGAAGGCGCGCCATGCTGCGTCCGCGACGACCGCCTGCCGCCGCTTCTGGCCATCGTCGAGCTTGACGCGCGGCTGCACCGGTCGAAAGCGCTGCGTCTGACGGGGCGTGTCGCTCATGCCAGGGGCACCAGTGGGGTGGCATTGCCGCGCGCGACCTGCGTCATCGTCTCGATCCGGCGAGCATAGCCGCGGGCGAGCTGGCGGTGACAGAGGCGCGCCTCGACGCTGGCGGCGGCGTCGGCCATCATCAGGGCGACCTGATGGCGATGGAGAAGATAGTTGAGGCCCATGACAGGTCTCCCGTTCCGTAAGCGGGAGCACACTCGGTCTCTCAGTCACGATCGCCTACAGGACGATTTGATCGTGATATGTGTTATATAGGGATCAAACGGCACATCCGCCACCCCGTCCGTCAGCGTAGCACAAAACCTTCGGGCTGGATCGCCGGCGGCAGGTCGTGTCGACCCGTCGCGGCCAGCAGATCACGCTCGACGGTGCGGACCAGCGCGTCGAGCGGCAGGTCGTTGTCGTCGTCGCCGAACGGGTCCGACAATTCGTCACCCAGGGCGTCGAGGCCGAAGAAGGCATAAGCGATGACCAAGGTCGGCAGCGGCACCCACCAGCCGAGTTCGGGAGCGAGCGCGAACGGTAACAGGCAGCAGAACAGATAGACGATGCGGTGCAGCAGCAGCGAATAGCTGAACGGCAGCGGCGTCGTCGTGATGCGCTCGCAGCCGCCCTGGACATGCGCGAGTTCGGTCAGCGTACCCTCCAGCACCGAATAGCGGATTGAATCGATAATGCCGGACTCGAGCAGCGACAGGCAGCGCCGCCCGACCTCGCGCAGCACGGCGTCCGTTGGATTGGGCAGACCGTCGGGCAAAGCGGGCCACCAGGGGCGGATCGCCGCCGCCTCGTCGCGATCGCGCAGCCGCGCGCCCAGCCCGCCGGCGAAGCCGCACACCATCTCGAGCATCGGCGCGCGCTCTGCGATGGGCAATGTCGCGGTCTGGCGGGCGAAGCCGCGCGCCGCGATCACCAGCTGGCCCCACAGCCGACGCCCCTCCCACCACCGGTCGTAACAGGCGGTGTTGCGGAAGCTCATGAAGATCGACAGCGAGAGGCCGAGCAAGGTAAACGGCATCGCCGACAGATGCCCGACCATCGCCGGCCGCGCCCCGACCAGCAGCACGGCGCCGATCGACAGCGCCCCGATGAAGGCCAGTCGCCCGGCGATTCGTGGCAAGATCGAACCACGCATCGCGAACAGCACGTCGGCGAAGCGCGGTGCATTGCGGACGATCATGCGGCCCCCTCCCGCCCCCGCGGTTACTTGCGTTCCCAGACCTTCTGCGCGCCGATCCAGGTTTCCAGCACCTTGGTCGCGCGCAGATCCGCCGGCGAGGCGGCGAGCGGATCGCGGTCGAGGACGATGAAATCGGCGAGCTGCCCCGGCTGGAGCGAGCCGAAATCCTTTTCGGCGAAGGCCGCATAGGCCGCACCGCCGGTATAGGCCCACCATGCCTGCTCCCGGGTGATGCGCTCCTGCGGCTGCCAGCCGTCAGCGGGCTCGCCGTCCGGTCCCTGGCGGGTGAAGGCGGCGGCCCAGCCGGCCCAGGGATCCGGCTTCTCGACCGGAAAGTCCGATCCGAAGGCGAGGTGGGCGCCGTTCTTCAGCATCGACGCCCAGGCATAGGCGCCGGCCAGCCGCTGCGGCCCCAGCCGCGCCTCCGCCATCAGCCGGTCGCTGGTCTCGTGCACCGGCTGCATCGAGGCGACGATGCCGTTGCGGCCGAAACGCGGCAGGTCGGCCGGCGCGACGATCTGCGCATGCTCGATCCGCCAGCGGCGGTCGCCCTTGTAGGTATCGGACAGTTCCTCAATGGCGCCGAGCACCTGCGCATTGGCGGCGTCGCCGATCGCGTGCACGGCGACCTGATAATTGTCCATCGCCGCGCGGCTCATCAGGTTGCGGATCAGCGTGTCGGACATGAAGCCCGCGCCGGACTGGCCGGGCGCATCGGCATAGGGCTGTTTCAGCCAGGCCCCGCGCGAGCCGAGCGCGCCATCGGCATAGAGCTTGACCCCGGCCAGCTTCAACCGGCCGTCGTACAGCCACGGCGTCGGCCCGGTGCCGCCGATCATCAACGTGGTGTCGACGCCCATGCCGTAGCTGACGATGCGGACGCGCAGCGAGTCCTTGTCGCCCATCCGGCGATAAGTCATCCAGTCGTCGAGGCTGCTGCCCATGTCGGCGACCGCGGTGACGCCATAGCCGAGCAGCAAGTCCTGCGCGCGCAGGAAGGCGGCGTTACGATCCTTGGCGAGCGGCGCCGGCACCACCTTCCGCACCAGCTCCATCGCCGCATCGACGAACACGCCGGTCGGCCGGCCGCCCGCCTTCTCGATCCGCCCGCCCGCCGGCGACACCGTCTGTGCCGTGATGCCCGCGGCCTTCATAGCGGCGCTATTGGCCCAGGCGGCATGGCCATCGGCACGCTCCAACCACACCGGGTGGTCGCCCGTCACCTGATCGAGTTCGGCCGCGGTGGGGAAGCGGCCCAGGCCCCAGCTTTCCTGGTTCCAGCCGCCGCCGAGAATCCAGCGCCGGTCCGGATTGCCCTGAACATAGGCGCCGATACGCGCCTGCGCCTCCGCCAGGCTGCGGGCGCTGGACAGGTCAAGCTCGAGCGTGCGGAAACCTTGCTCCATGACATGGCCGTGCGCGTCGAACATGCCCGGCACGACGACCCGCCCCTTCATGTCCGCACGCCATGCATAGCGCGGCCCGGGGTTCTTCTTGGTCGGCTCCGGCGTCTTCTCGCCGAGCGGCACGAGCCGCACGACGCGCCCCTTTGCATCGACGATGATCGCGCGGAAGCGGACGACATGCTGCTGCGCGTCGAGCGCCATGCCGTTGACGTTGTCGACGATCGCGTCAGCCGCCGCCGCGCCGGGCAGCAGGCCGAAACAAGCGAGGATGGCGGCGGCGGAACGGCGGGCAGTGCGCCGAGTTGCGGGTTCGGACATGCGCCTGCCATATGGCGGCGACACGCGATTGGCGAGAGGTCAGCCGTGCCGTTTGGCCTACTGATCGCGATCGCCGCCGCGGCACCGGCGCCGATGGTCGGCGATTACCGCTTCACTCACACCTACCCGATGGTCGAGGAACGCCTGCCGACGCTGCGCCGGTGATTGGATGCAGACGGAGAGAGGCTGCGCTTGCCGCACCGCGCGCAGCGTGTCCGCCGAGCGCATCGATGCCGCGCGCAACGGCGTTCCGTTCCACCGGGAGACGGGAAAGGTCGGGAAGGTCGCGACCGATACGCCGCTGCATCCGCCGGTTCCCCACGTCGCCTTTATCGGCTAGCGGTCCGGCATGGCCTCCCAACGCGTTGATGCATCCGCCCTGCCCGTCTCGCTCGCCGACGTGCGCGAGGCGCATGCCCGTATTCGCGATTCGATCGTCCGGACGCCGACGCTGATCAGCCGCACCCTGTCGGGCATGACGGGCGCGCAGGTCTTCCTGAAATTCGAGAATCTGCAGTTCACCGCCGCCTACAAGGAACGCGGCGCGCTCAACACCCTGCTGCAACTGTCCGACGCGGCGCGGGCGAAGGGCGTGATCGCCGCCTCGGCCGGCAACCATGCGCAGGGCGTCGCCTATCACGCCAACCGGCTGGGCATTCCCTCGACCATCGTGATGCCGCGCACCACGCCGACGGTGAAGGTGGTGCAGACCGAAAGCCACGGCGCCACGGTCGTGCTGGAGGGCGAGACGTTCGACGCCGCTTATGCCCACGCCCGCGTGCTGGAGGCGGAACGCGGTTTCACCTTCGTCCACCCCTTCGACGATCCGCGCGTCATCGCCGGTCAGGGTACCGTCGCGCTCGAAATGTTCGAGGACGTGCCGCAACTCGATACCTTGCTGACGCCGATCGGCGGCGGCGGCTTGATCTCCGGGATGGCGACGGTCGCGCACGCCCAGCCGCATCGGGTCGAGGTGGTCGGCGTGCAGGCCGAACTCTATCCCTCGATGTACAACCGCATCCGCGGCACGCATCTGCCCTGCGCCGGCGATACGCTGGCCGAGGGCATCGCCGTCAAGGAGCCGGGCGGCCTGACGGCTCAGATGGTCGCCGCGCTGGTCGACGACATCGTCCTGGTCGGCGAGCGCAATCTGGAGGAAGCGGTCAGCCTGCTGCTGCAGATCGAGAAGACGGTGGTCGAGGGCGCGGGCGCTGCCGGTCTCGCGGCGTTGCTCGCCTTCCCCGAGCGGTTCCGCGGCCGTCATGTCGGCGTGGTGCTGTGCGGCGGCAATATCGACACGCGGCTGCTCGCCAACGTGTTGTTGCGCGACCTCGCCCGCTCGGGCCGGCTGGCGCGTCTGCGCGTGCGGCTGCAGGATCAGCCTGGCGCCCTGTACAATGTCGCCCGCATCTTCGACCAGCAGCGGGTCAACATCATCGAAGTCTATCACCAGCGCATCTTCACGACGCTGCCGGCAAAGGGCCTGATCACCGATATCGAATGCGAGACGCGCGACGCCGCGCATCTCGATCGGCTGATCGCGGCGCTGCGGGCCAGCGGTTACGAAACCAGCATGGTCGAGCAGGCCTAAGTCATCGGCGGACCGGGCCGGGCGAGCTTTGCCCGGTCGCGGCCGTGCCGATCGTCGATCCGCCGTGGCGGCGAATCGCATCAGGCGCGAAAAGGGCGCCGCGGTCAGGCCGCGACGCCCCTTCGTCATCCACGTGACGTGGATCAGTTGCTGCTGGCGTTATCGTCCTGCACGATCGCGACGACGCCGATCGCCACCACGCCCGCGGCGATGATCGCCGCCAGGATGCCGCCGCCACCGGCGCCGAGCTTGCTCTTGCCGCTGGTCGGCGCGCCGGCGCGGACCGACTTGGCGACCGACAGCGATGCCGCCGGATTAGCCGGGGCGGCGAAAGCCGGCGCCGCGGCGATCGGCGACGCGACGAGAGCGAGGGCGGCCATCGAACCGGAAAGCAACTTGGTCATAGGGAATACTCCAATGGTCAATTCGCCCATTGTAACAGGAACCCACACCGATGGTTCCGCAGCGCAGCAAGATGATCGTTCGGCTCGTCGCATTTTATGGTTACGACCGGCTTAGGCGAAATTAACCAACAATGATGGTAAAGCTCCTTCTCAGAGCGGCTTACGTGATTCATATAGACGTGGCGCCGCGCATCAGGTGTCACTTTCATCCATCAGGAGTCCGCCGGCGGTGACTGCGCCCTTTCGTTTCCCGCGCTTCTTCGTCACCAGCCCCGCCCCCTGCCCCTATCTGCCGGGCCGGCAGGAGCGGAAGGTGTTCACTGAACTCAGCGGGCCCCATGCCACCGAGCTCAACGATGCGCTGAGCCGGATCGGGTTCCGTCGCTCGCAGGGCGTCGCCTATCGCCCGTCATGTGCCGGCTGCACCGCCTGCCTGTCGGTACGCGTCGTCACCAGCGACTTCATCCCCAATGCGACCCAGCGCAAATTGCTCAAGCGCCACGACGGCATCGAGGTCACCGCCTGTCGCCCCTGGGCGACCGACGAGCAATTTCAGCTGCTCCGCCGCTATCTCGCGGCGCGCCACCCCGGTGGCGGCATGGCGGGAATGGACGAAGATGATTATGCCGACATGGTCGAGCATTCGCCGGTCCAGTCGCTGGTCATCGAATATCGCCTGCCCGCCAAGGATGGGCAGCGCGGGCGACTGATCGGCGCCTGCCTGACCGATCGGCAGGTGGACGGTCTGTCGATGATCTACAGCTTCTTCGACGCCGGCGCGGATTCGCCCCCCGGCCTCGGCAATTTCATCATCATGGACCATATCATGCGCGCGCGCGATGCGGGGCTGCCCTATGTCTATCTCGGCTATTGGGTGAAGGGATCGCAGCGGATGGCGTATAAGACGCGCTATCGGCCGATCGAAGTGCTCGGCCCGAACGGCTGGCGGCTGCTGGAGGACGAGACGGACGGCGGGACCAGCGACGCCGTCGCCGCCTGACGATCAGATCGGGTCGCTCTCCGCCTCGACGACCACGCCGTCGGCGCTGACCTCGCGATCGGGACCCTGCCGCCCGAAGTGGACGCGGACGCCGCCTGCGGTGACCATCTTGGCAACCGGCGCCGCGGCGGCAAGGTCCTTGGCGCGGCCACGGTGGACGGTGACGCCGCTGTCATCGATTGCATCGCGATAGACGGTAGCGACCTCGCTCGCCGGTGCCGGGGCCAGCGGCACGGCCGAAGCAATGCCCGGCTCGACCCCGACATAGCTGGCGCGGAAGCTCAGCGCCTGTTCCATCGCGCCGCGCCACCGATAGAAGATATGCGCGCCGACCGCACCGATGCGGGTCAGGCTGGAAGCCCACCAGGGCAGCACGTAATTGGCATGGTAGAAGGTCGCCGAACCGATCGGCGCATAGACCTGGCCGGCGAGCGCGGCGGCGGCGACCTGCGCCGCGCGGCTCCAGGCGATCGGATCGCGGCGGAAGGCCATCGACCCGTCGCAGGTGAAGGAGAATTGGCAACCGGTGCGGCGCTGCGATCCCTGATAGACGACGCCGCAGACGCTGTGCGGAAACGCGCGGTCGCGGACGCGGTTGAGCACCACCTGCGCCACGGCGCGCTGGCCGTCGAGCGGTTCCGACCGCGCCTCGTAATAGACCGCCGCGGTCAGGCATTCGGCCGCGCGTCGCGCATCCTCGTCGCTGCGCGCCTGTGCGAAGAACGCCGGTGCTGCTTGGGCGAAGGCCGGTGCGGCATCGTCGGCCGCCGACGCGGTCAGGTTGCGCGGCAATGCCGCGACTTCGGGCACGTCGAGCGCCAGGTCGCGCAGCAACTGGCGCGGCGACGCCGCCGGCACCGTCTGACTGACATGCGCGCCATGCGGGCCGCCCGGCGTACACGACGATGCCGCGAACAGCACGATGCCGAGCGACAGCCGGACAGACAAGGAATTGCGTGACGACCCCACATGGCCGCCCTAGGGGCTAAGTGCTTAGGAAGCGGTTAAACGTGAAGGGCGGCGGGCCGTGCCGCTATTGCTCGCGCACGGTGACGTCGACCGCCAATTCCTCTTCGCCCTCGCCCAGCCGCGATCCCGCCACCGGCGCGGCGCCCGCCGCGTCGAGCGCGATCGCCACCCGCACCACTTCCTCCTCGGGCGATCGGCCGGCCGACGGGTCGAAGGCGATCCAGCCAAGCCCATCGACATGGACTTCCGCCCAGCCATGGGGCGTCGGCCGGTGCGCGCCGTCGGCGAGGCTGTAGCCGGACACGTAGCGCGCCGGCGCGCCGAGCGCGCGTGCACCCGCCAGGAACATCTGCGCCATATCACGGGTCGTCGCGCTGGGTCGGGCAAAGGCCGCGGCAGCGGTCAGGCCGGGCTGCGGACGGCCGCAGTCGGGCGCGAACCGCGCGTGCAGGGCGCGGTTGAACCGATGCAGGGCGCCAAGCTGGCCGTCGCTCCCCCGCGCCTCCCGCGCGAATGCGGCCAGCGCCGCGTCCGCCGCCGTCGTCTCCGTCGTACGCAGGAACAGCGCCGGCGGCAGCACGTCGGCGACCCCGCGCACCACGCCGCTGGCATGGCTGGTCAACACTTCGCCGCGCACGGCGATCTCCAGCGAATCGATCGGCCCGTCGGCGTAGAGCATGGTGACGGCATTGCCGAAACCGTCGCGGCTGCGACGCATCCGCGCATCGCAATCGACGTCGATGCGCCAGCGCGCCACGGTCTGATCGTGACTATTCTCCGGCGTCAGGCGCAGCATCTGGACGATGCGCGTCTGCGGCGCGCTGAACCGGTAGACGGTGCGATGATCGATCGACAGTCGCATCAGCCGAACCGGAATTGCCGGCCGATCGCCTCGTGCAGGCGGCCGTTCTCGGCGATGAAGGCCTGCAGATATTGGTGCAGGCCGCCCAGGATGACGTCGCCGGACCGCGTCCGTGCCATCCGATTGGCCCGCGCACGCGCCATCCGGTCCGCCTCGCCATGCGTGCCGACCCGTTCGGCGAGCAGACCGAGAATGTCGACCGTCACCTCGGCGGACGCCACCAGGCTGCGTGGCAATTCGCCCTTGGCGATCAGCAGATCGATAACGTTCGCCGGGGTCAGCCCGTCCGAATAGAGCCAGCGATAGGCGGTCACCGCCGACACCGTCTGCAGCAATGTCGTCCACTGATCGCGATCGACCACGCCGCCGACCCGCTCGCCTTCCGGCAGCAGGATATGGTATTTGACGTCGAGCAGCCGCGCGGTGTTGTCCGCGCGCTCGATCGCCTGGCCGAGCCGGATGAACCAATGCGCCTGGTTGCGCAGCATCTGGTGCACCGCGCCTTCGAAGCCGCGCGTCTCGTTCTTCACCGCCTCGACCAGTGCCAGCGTCGCACGCGTGTCGCCGACGCCGGCGCGGTTTTCGAACACCAGCCAGGCGCGGTTGATCGCGGTCCACGCCTCGCGGCTCAGCGCGATGCGGACCGCGCGGGCATTGTCGCGTGCCCGGTCGAGGCAGCGGACCAGCGAACCGGGGTGGCTGGTGTCGAGCGTCAGGAAGCGCACGACATTGCGCTGGCGCAGCTCCGCGCCGCTGGCGGCGAAATCCGCCTCCGCTTCGATCACCGCCAGTGCCGACGACCAGGCGATCTCGCCCGCCGGCCGCGACGACATGACGTCGAGCCGCACCGTCGCCTCAATCAGCCGCGCGATGAAGTCCGCCCGCTCGAGATAACGGCCGAGCCAGTAGAGCGACGAGGCGGTCCGCGACAGCATCATGCGCCGTCGCCCTGCCGCTGCGTCATGCCGCCCAGCGTCTGACTCTGCATGCCGCCCGCATCGGGCAGCAGCACAAAACTGTCCTTGGTGCCGCCGCCTTGGCTGGAATTGACCACCAGCGAGCCCTCCTTCAACGCGACGCGCGTGAGGCCACCCGGCACCACCTGCACACCCTTGGCCCCGGTCAGCACGAAGGGGCGGAAGTCGACATGGCGCGGCGACAGGCCGCTGTCGGCGAGCGTCGGCACCGTCGACAGCGCCAGCGTCGGCTGGGCGATGTAGCGGTGCGGTTCGGCGATCAGCGCCGCGCGAAAGGTCTCGATCTCGTCGCGGCTGGCGGTCGGTCCGACCAGCATGCCATAGCCACCCGACCCGTCGACCAGCTTGACGACCAATTCGTCGAGATGGTCGAGCACGTAGCGCAACGCTTGCGGTTCGCGGCAGCGCCACGTCTCGACATTGGGCAGCTTCGCCTCGCCGCCGGAATAGAAGCGGACGATCTCCGGCATATAGCTGTAGATCGCTTTGTCGTCGGCGATGCCGTTGCCGGGCGCGTTGATGATCGCGACGTTGCCGGCGGCATAGGCTGCGATCAGCCCCGGCACGCCGAGCATCGAATCGGGACGGAAGATCAGGGGATCGAGGAAATCGTCGTCGATCCGGCGATAGATGACGTCGACCCGAACCAGCCCCGCGATGGTGCGCATCCACACGATGTCGTCGTCGACGACCAGATCGGCCGCCTCGACCAGTTCGATGCCCATCGAATCGGCCAGGAAGCTGTGCTCGTAATAGGCCGAATTATAGTGGCCGGGGGTCAGCACGACGCAGGTCGGCTGGCCGGCGCGGCCCGGCGGCGCGACCGATTTCATCGTCTCGAGCAGCCGGTCGGGATAGCTGTCGACCGGCGCGACGCGATACTGGCGGAACAGTTCCGGGCACAGCCGCACCATCGCCTCGCGATTCTCGATCATGTAGCTGACGCCGGACGGCGTGCGGGCATTGTCCTCCAGTACGTAGAATTCGTCGGGGCCGGTGCGCACCAGATCGATGCCGCAGATATGTGCCCAGATGCCGTGCGGCGGCCGCATCCCCGCGATCTCCGGCCGGAATTGCGGATTGCCGAAGATCAGATCGGGCGGCAACACGCCGTCCTTCAGGATGCGCCGTTCGCCGTAGATGTCTTCGAGGAAGGCGTTGATCGCCTCGACCCGCTGCACCAGCCCTTCCGACAGGCGCGTCCATTCGTCGTGCAGGAAGACGCGCGGCACGATGTCGAATGGGATGATCCGTTCGCGTGCCGCGGCATCACCATAGACCGCGAAGGTGATGCCGAGCTGGCGGAAGGTCGCTTCGGCCGCGGCCTGGCGGCGGCGCAGTTCGTCCGTGGGCGTAGCGTCGAGCCAGCGTCCTATGGCGGCCAGCGCGGGACGCGGCGGCGCCTCTCCCGAAAGCCCCATGATTTCGTCGAACGCCGGTCGTTTCCCCATCGGAACGGTAAAGCCCCCCGCCTGTCGCAAGTTCCATGCTGACAGCTTTGATGCGGCGCACAAGAGGGCGTTGGAAAATTGGCGAGCGGATTCGGTCCGTTATTTCAGCGCGGCGAGCATCCCGGGCGTCAGCACCTGCGGCAACACCTGCGGCGTCGCGGCGCCCGGCGCGTAATAGAGGTAGAGCGGCACGCCGGCACGGTTGTGCGCCTGGATGAAGCGGCCGAGCACCGGGTCGCCGTCGGTCCAGTCACCGACCAGCACCGCGACCTTGTGCTGCGCGAAGGCGGTACGGGTGGCGGCGGTGTCGATCGCGGCGCGCTCGTTGACCTTGCAGGTCAGGCACCAGTCGGCGGTGAAATAGGCGAACACCGGCCGCCCCTCACGCCGCAACTGCGCCAGCTTCGCCTCGCTGAAGGCATCAGCGCTCGCCGGCTTGACGATCGCCGTTCCGGTCAGCGCCGCGGCGAGCACGACCGAGGCGCCGACCGCGCCCACCGCCAGCGACCAGCCGAAGCCCTGCCCGCGCCTTTGCCGGCGCCCCCCTGCGATCAGCAGCGCCGCCGTCGCCAGCATCGTTACCACGCCGACGACCAGACCGAGCGAGCCCGCCTGCCGCCACAACAACCACAGCAGCGCCAGCGTGGTCAGCAGCATCGGCACCGCCAGAATCCGGCGCAGCCGCTCCATCCACATTCCCGGTCGCGGCAACCGCCGCCTGAGCGCCGGCACGAACCCGATCGCCAGGAACGGCAGCGCCAGCCCGAGGCCGAGGCCGCCGAACACCGCCAGCGCCGCCGGCCAGGGCAGCACCAGCGCCGCACCCAGGGCCGCCCCCATGAACGGCCCCGTGCACGGCGTCGCGACGAAGGCCGCCAGTGCGCCCGTCGCCACCGAGCCCAGCGCACCGCCACCGGTCGCGAAGCGCGGCGCCGGCACCTCGAACCGCCCGAGCAAATTGAGCGCGATCGCGAAGGTCAGGGCGACGAGCAGCACGATGACGCGCGGGTCCTGCAGCTGGAACGCCCAGCCGATCGCCGATCCCCCGGCGCGCAGCGCCAGGATCAGGCCCCCCAGTGCTACGCAGGTCAGCACCGCCCCCAGCATGTAGCCCAACGCATCGGTGCGCGCCTCGCGCTCGTCCGCCCCGCCCTTGGCCAGATGCAGCGCCTTCAGGCTGAGGATCGGGAAGACGCAGGGCATGACGTTGAGGATTAGGCCGCCGAGCACGGCGCCGGCAAAGGCCGCGAGTACCGCCGCCCAGCCGAAGCCGGCGCCGCCCGATCCGGTCGCAGCGACCGCGCCCGGCGCCGCCCGCACCGCCAGGCCGAGATCCTTGCCGATGCGCAGCACGCCCTCGATCGCGCCGCGCGGGCTGCCCTGCGTCGCGATCAGCAGCCGGTCGCCCTCGCGCGTCACGGTCTGCGGCGCGGCATAGGTCAGGCTGCCCGGCGTGCCGGCGAAGAAATAGGCGTTGGCCACCTTCGCGCTCGCCGGCAGCGGCACCGCGATGGTCAGCTTGCCATCCTGCACCTGATAGGCGGCGGGGGCGTCGAGCGGCTTGGGGATCGCCGCGCGCCAGCGGTCGAACGCCGCGGTATCGGCGGGCCCGCCGTCGCCGACCGTCAGGTCGATGCGCAGGTCCTGCTGTTCCGGCACGCAGATCGTGTCGGTGCAGACCAGGTAGCTGGTGTGCAGCCGCACCGGCAGATGCGTTCCCGGCGCCAGACCGGCCGGCACGTGCAGCGCGACGAGAGGCGCATACGGCGTATCATAGACGTAGTTCATCAGCCCCGCGACGACCAGCGTCGTCGGCACTGGCCATTGCGGCGCATCGGCGCGTGCGCCTTTGGCCAAGGTCCAGTCGAAGCTCGGCGGGAAGCCGGCGTCGCCGGTGTTGCGCCAATATCCGTGCCAGCCCTTCTCGGGCCGGGTGTCGAGCGCCAGCGTCACCACCTGCCCTGCGCGCGGCGCGGCGGTGTCGGCGACCAGGCGCATCGCGAGGTGCGGCGCACCCCCCGCCGGCGGCAGCGCGTCGGCCAGCGCCGGTCCCGCGGCGATTGCCGCGAACAAGGTCATGATTGCGCAACAGAGCGCGCGCATTGCGGTTCTTGCCCGTCCCATCGGGTCACGCCATAGCCGCACCGCCGTAGCAATACGAGCCGCCGCAACACGAGGTTGATGTTCTACGATGAAGGCTCTGTTCGCCGCCGCCCTGTTCGCGTCCGCCGCCGTCGCCGCGCCGCTCGCCGCCCAGCAATCCTCGCCGCGTGCGGTCGACACCGCCCCCGCTGCGGCCGCGCAGCCCGCTGCGCCGACGCCGACGACGCCGCTGTTCCCGACCACGCCGCCGAAGCTGATCGTCGCGATCTCCGTCGACCAATTTTCCGCCGACCTGTTCCAGCAATATCGTAATCATTTCACCGGCGGCTTCGCGCGGCTGCTGACCGGCGCGGTCTTCCCCTCCAGTTACCAGAGCCATGCCGCGACGGAGACCTGCCCCGGCCATTCGACGATCCTCACCGGCATGCGCCCCGCCCATACCGGCATCGTCGCCAACAATTGGATCGACCAGCGCGCGCCACGCGCCGACAAGATCGTCTATTGTTCGGAGGACGAGCGCGTGCCCGGCATGACGCACGACACCTATACCGTGTCGGACATGCACCTGAAGGTGCCGACGCTGGGCGAGATGATGAAGGCGGCCAATCCGACGACCCGCGTCGTCTCGGTCGCGGGCAAGGATCGCGCCGCGGTGATGATGGGCGGCCACAAGGTCGACGAACTGTGGTGGTGGGACGGCAAGACCTACGTCAGCTACGCCGGCCGGCCCGTGCCCGCCGCCGTGCAGCGCGGCCGTGATGCCGTCGCCCGGCTGATCGCGCAGCCGCAGCCGGCGTTGCCGCTGCCCGGTTTCTGCAAGCCGCTCGACCGGCCGATCAACGTCGCCGGCACGGCCTATGGCCAGGGGCGGTTCGAACGCGCCGCAGGCGACCTGAAGGCATTCCGCGCCTCGCCGGCCAGCGACGCCGCCGTGTTCGCGATCGCCGCCGGCCTGATCCAGGACATGAAGCTGGGCCGCGGACCACAGACCGACATCATCGACATCGGCGCCTCCGCCACCGACTATATCGGCCATTCGCTCGGCACCCAGGGTACCGAGATGTGCATCCAGATGGACCAGCTCGATCAGACTTTGGGCAGCTTCTTCGACACGCTCGACAGCTGGGGCCTTGATTATGAGGTGATGCTGACCGCCGACCATGGCGCGCACGACATGACCGAACGGCAGCAACAGCGCGCGATGCCGATGGAACAGCATGTCGCCGCCGACGCATCGATCAAGCACATCGCCGCCGCCATCGCTGCCGACCTGCATCTGTCCGGGCCGGTGCTGCTCGGCGCCGAAGGCGACGTCTATGTCGATCGCGACCTGCCCGCCGCCACCCGCGCCCGCGTGCTGGCGGAGGCGCAACGGCGTTTTGCCGCGCTGCCGCAGGTCGCCGTCGCGCTGACCCGCGACCAGATCGCGGCCACGCCCTTCGCCACCACGCCGCCCGAAACCTGGACGCTGGCAGAGCGCGCACGGGCGTCGTTCAATCCCGACGTCTCGGGCGATCTGCTCGTCCTGCTCAAGCCGCGGGTGACGACGATCGAAAAGCCGGGCCCCGGTTATGTCGAAACCCACGGCAGCCCGTGGGACTATGACCGCCGGGTGCCGATCCTGTTCTGGCGCAAGGGCATGACCGGCTTCGAACAGCCGCTGTCGGTCGAAACGGTCGATATCGCCCCGACGCTCGCCGCGACGATCCGCCTGCCCGTCCACGGCCTCGACGGCCGCTGCCTTGACCTCGATCCGGGGGCGGCGACCACCTGCGCCCAGTAGCGGGGCGGCTTGCCAAAACCCGCTGTCCTACACGGCAAAAGGAGCGCATGGTGCCGACAGCATGATGCGCTCTTTCTCATCGTTGTAAGGATCGTTCGCGACAGGGCGATTTTCCGACACGTTCAGGCGTCAATTGTGTCAAGACTCGCGGGGCGGGACGTGGCGTGCCGTGGCGTCGACCTCATCTCATCTTCCCCCGCCGCAGGCCGAAAGAGGATGCTTCAAGCCGCTCCGATCCCACTTTAAGGCGATGGCATGCACCGCTCGCTCCTGCTGCTCCCCCTCGCCATTCTCGCCGCCTGCGACCAGCAGCGCACCGTTCCGGAGCGTACCGACGACGGACAACGCCAGGCAGCTGAGGCGCAGGAGCGCAAGGCGATCGCGGGGATCGAGACGGACGTCCGCATCAAGACGTTGCAGGCGCAGGTCGACCGGCTGGAGGCGGAACTGTCCGAATTGAAGGACGGCAGGCAGGCGATCGACACGCAGTTGCTCTCACAACGGCTGACGGCGGTCGAGCAGCGCGTCTACGCCGCCGAACCGCCCGCCGCCACGCCGACGCCGATCGCGACGGCGACGCCGAAACCCTCCGCTGCGCGCACCACGGCCCCCCCGCGTGCCAAGCTCAAGCTCACGCTGCCCCCGCCGGAACGGTGATCCGCAGGGCCGCTGCCCGTAACGGAGCGGCTGGCACGCCCTAGCGCAGTTCGAACGGCCGGATGTTCCTCCCCAGCCGGTTTGCCCCGATCGCCAGCCGCTGGCGGGTGAAATCCGCCACGAACGCCGGACTGCCACTCGCCCCCGGCGCCAGCCGCGCGTCATTGTCGGCGATCACCAGCCCGGTCGCCGGAAACGTCTTCGCTTCCGCGGCGATGACGATCAGCGCCGACGCATTTTCCTTGTTGCGGCCCTGGACGAAGACGTTGCGCGCGATCGTGCCGGTGCCGCCCTCCGACAGGTCGATCATGTAATTGGTCTTGCGCCCGGCACTGTCGTCGAAGCTGTTGTCGGTAATCGTCGCATTGGGCACGCGCAGCTTGACGTAGTGGCCGCCGGTTCCCGCCTCGAACCGCGAATGCGTCACCGTCACGCTGCCGCGGTTGGACAGATAGATGGCGTGCGAACAGTTCACCGCCTCGTCGCACTGGCCGAGGCCGGAGAAGGTCGACCGGTCGATCACGATCCGCTGCCGCGTCGGCTCGCCGCCCAGGATGCCTTCCTGGCTGTCGAGGAACATCGCATTGGTGACGGTCAGGTCGCCCATCTCGGTGCGGATGCCGGCGCCATTGCCGTCCGACACGCTGTAGCCGCGGAACACCAGTCCATCGACCGTTGATCCCTGCCCCCGCAGCACCAGCGCGGCCTTGTCCTCGCACGCTTCCTTCTCGAAGATCGCGGTGCCCGGCCGCACCGCCTTGAAGGTGATCCGCCCGCCCTGCTGCACCGCGCACTGGCGGTAGACGCCGGGAGCGATCAAGATCGTGCCCGTGCCCATGCGGATCGACGACACCGCCTCCTGCAGGTCGGTAAAGCCCTGGCCGGTCTCGGCGACGGTGAAGGGGGCGCGCTTCTCCGCCGCGGGGGATGGGGAGGCAAGCAGCGCGGCAAGAATGACAGGAAGGGCGGCGCGCATGGATCGATATTCCTTCTGGCTCGCCCCGCCATGCCGCGCGCGGTTGCCGCGACGGAAGGGCCAATCGCGGTTAACCGCTGCGGCGGCCACGGCAGGACATGAACGAGGGGCGGTGCCGTCCCGCGCCGGGACAGTGCGCGGGTGATTGCAGGAGTGCCGGCGGCTTTGCTAACCGCCTGGCACACAAGGGGGAGGTTCACCGATGCATATGTCGCCGACGGAGGTATTCCTCCTCGCGATCCTGATCATCTTCACCGGGCCGTATCTGGTCTGGCGGTTGGGGCGCACCGATTACTGGGCGCCTTTGGTCGTGGTGCAGATCATCGGCGGCATCCTGCTCGGCCCAGGCGTGCTCGGCGCGCTGATGCCCGATTATTATGCCTTCGTCTTCCAGCCGTCGACAATGGCGGCGCTGAACGGCATCGCCTGGTGGGCGGTGATGCTGTTCGTCTGGGTCGCAGGGCTCGAGCTCGACGTCACCGAGGCTTGGCGCCGCCGCGGCGAGACGGGCGTCACCGCGGGTCTGGCGCTGGGCATGCCGTTGGTCGCGGGCAGCCTCGCGGCGCTCGTCATGCTGCACTTTCCCGGCTGGCGCGGAACGGCAGGCGCCGAATGGCAGGTCGTGCTCGGCATCGGCATGGCTTGCGCGGTCACCGCCTTGCCGATCCTCGTCCTGCTGCTGGAAAAGCTCAGCATCCTGCGCAGTCCCCTCGGCCAGCGCGTGCTACGCTACGCCAGTCTCGACGACATCGCGATCTGGGGCGTGCTCGCGCTGATCCTGCTCGATTGGGAGCGCGTGACGCGCCAGGTCGGCTTCCTTGTCGGCTTTGCCGTCGCGACCTGGGCGGTGCGGCGGCTGATGCGCGCCATTCCGGAAAACGATCGCTGGTATGTCGGGCTGATCTGGCTCGCCGCCTGTGCCTTCGCCGCCGACTGGTCGGGCCTGCACTTCATGGTCGGCGCGTTCCTCGCCGGCGCGGTGCTCGACGCGCATTGGTTCGGCGAGGCGCGGATGGACCGTTTCCGCCAGACGGTCCTGCTCGCCGTCATGCCCGTCTTCTTCCTGTCGACCGGCCTCAAGACGCAATGGGGCGTCGGCGGTCCCGCGGTCTTCGCGGCCGCGGCGCTGCTGCTCGTCGCCAGCGTCGGCGGCAAGCTCGGCGGCCTTGCGCTCGCGGGCCGTATCCTGAGATGGCCCAAGGGCGAGGCACGGACGATCGGCTGGCTGCTGCAGACCAAAGCGCTGATCATGATCATCTTCGCCAACATCCTGTTGGATAAGCAGATCATCACGAACGAGACGTTCACCGCCTTGCTGTTGATGGCGGTAGCCAGCACGATGCTGACGATCCCGATGGTCGCCCCGATGTTGCGCCGCGACCCCGGGATGGCGAAACGCGGGTTCTAGCCACTCCCCCTCCCCTCGGGGGAGGGGCTTTTCACCTCAATCCAGATTCGGGCGCAGCCAGCGCGTCGCCTGCGCGACATCCACCCCGCGGCGCGCGGCATAGTCCGCCACCTGATCCTCGCCGATCCGCGCGACGCCGAAATATTCGGCCTGGGCATGGCCGAAGTAGAAGCCACTCACCGCCGCGGTGGGCAGCATCGCGAAACTCTCGGTCAGCTCGATGCCGACCGCCTTCTCGGCACCGAGCAGGTCGAACAGCGTCCGCTTCAGGCTATGCTCCGGGCAGGCCGGATAGCCGGGCGCGGGGCGGATGCCGCGATATTGCTCGCGGATCAGCGCCTCGTTGGTCAGCTGCTCGCCCGCGGCATAGCCCCATAGATCGGTGCGCACATGCGCGTGCAGCCGTTCCGCGAACGCCTCGGCTAGACGGTCTGCCAGCGCCTTCAGCAGGATGTCGTTGTAATCGTCGTGCCCAGCCTTGAACGCCGCGAGATGCGGCTCGATGCCGTGGATCCCGACCGCGAAGCCGCCAATCCAGTCTCCGGCCGGGTCGATGAAGTCGGCGAGGCACATATTGGCGCGGCCCTCGCGCTTGGCGATCTGCTGGCGGAGGAACGGCAGGCGCGTGCCTGTGTCCAGCACCACGTCGTCCCCCTCGCGCCGGCACGGCCACAGCGCCGCGACGCCCTTGGCGGTCAGCCACTTCTCTGCAACGATCCGGTCGAGCATCGCCTGTGCGTCGGCATAGAGCGACCGCGCGCTTTCCCCGACCACCGCATCGTCGAGGATCGCCGGGAAGTTGCCGGCCAGTTCCCAGGCGCGGAAGAACGGCGTCCAGTCGATATAATGCCGCAGGTCCTCGAGACTCCAGTCGTCGAACACATGCACGCCCGGCTGGTCCGGCGCCGGTGCCTTCAGGATCATGTCCGCCTGAAAGCCGCGCGCGCGCGCCTCCGCCAGCGGCAGCAGGTCGTTCTGCCCCTTGCCCGCGCGCGCATCGCGCACCTTCTGATATTCGGCGGCGACATCGGCAACATAAGGATCGCGTTGCGTGTCCGACACCAGGGTCGTGGCGACGCCGACGGCGCGGCTCGCGTCGAGCACATGCACCACCGGCCCTTGATAGGCCGGCGCGATGCGCAGCGCGGTGTGCACCTTCGACGTCGTCGCGCCGCCGATGAGCAGCGGCATGCGCATCTGCGCGCGCTGCATCTCCTCGGCGACCGTCACCATCTCGTCGAGCGACGGGGTGATCAGCCCCGACAGGCCGATCATGTCGGCATCATTCTCGTTCGCCGCCTCGATGATCTTCGCCCAAGGCACCATCACGCCCAGATCGACGACCTCGAAGCCGTTGCACTGGAGCACGACGCCGACGATGTTCTTGCCGATATCGTGCACGTCGCCCTTGACGGTCGCCATGATGACCCGTCCCTTGGCGCGGGCGCCCGCCGCTTTCTCCGCCTCGATGAAGGGCAGCAGGTGTGCCACCGCCTTCTTCATCACCCGCGCCGACTTGACCACCTGAGGCAGGAACATCTTGCCGCTGCCGAACAGGTCGCCGACGACATTCATGCCCTGCATCAGCGGGCCCTCGATCACCTCGATCGGCCGCCCGCCGCGCGCGAAAATCTCTTGCCGCGCCTCCTCCGTATCCTCGACGACATGCGCGTCGATGCCCTTGACCAGCGCATATTCCAGCCGCTTGACGACATCGAGGCCGCGCCATTCCGCCGCCTGTTTCTCCGCCACCGCATCGGTGCCGCGGAAGCGCTCCGCCAGCGCGACCAGCCGGTCGCCCGCTTCGGGATCGCGGTTGAGGATGACGTCCTCGCACGCCGTGCGCAGTTCGGGATCGATCGTGTCGTAGACGTCGAGCTGGCCGGCATTGACGATGCCCATGTCCATGCCCGCGGGAATCGCATGGTAGAGGAACACCGAGTGCATCGCCCGCCGCACCGGCTCGTTGCCGCGGAAGCTGAACGACAGGTTCGACAGACCGCCCGAGATATGGACGTGCGGGCAGCGCGCCTTTATCTCCTTGCACGCCTCGATGAAGTCGACACCGTAATTGTTGTGCTCCTCGATCCCGGTCGCGACCGCGAAGACGTTGGGGTCGAAGATGATATCTTCCGGCGGGAAACCGATGCCGGTCAGCAGCTTGTACGCGCGCTCGCAGATCTCGACCTTGCGCGCCTGCGTGTCGGCTTGCCCGACCTCGTCGAACGCCATCACGACGACGGCGGCGCCATAGGCCATGCAGAGGCGCGCCTGTTCCAGGAACTGCGCCTCGCCTTCCTTCATGCTGATCGAATTGACGATCGGCTTACCCGACACGCACTTCAGCCCCGCCTCGATCACGCTCCACTTGGAGCTGTCGATCATGATCGGCACGCGCGCGATGTCGGGCTCGGCGGCGATCAGCTTGAGGAAGGTGGTCATCGCGTAATGCGCGTCGAGCAGGCCTTCGTCCATGTTGACGTCGACGACCTGCGCGCCATTCTCCACCTGCTGGCGCGCGACCTCGACCGCGCGGGCATAGTCGCCCGCCATGATCATCTTCTTGAACGCCGCCGATCCGGTGACGTTGGTGCGCTCGCCGATGTTGACGAACTGGGTGGAGGAAGTGCTGGTCATCGATTCTTCTTCAAATCCTCCCCGCTCGCGGGGAGGGGGACTGCTCGGCGAAGCCGAGGGGTGGAGGGGGCTCTCCACCAGCGATTACCGTCGTGGAGAACCCCCTCCACCATGCTGCGCATGGTCCCCCTCCCCCAAGCGGGGAGGATAAACGCTATGCCGCCATCGTGAACGGCTCCAGCCCGGCGAGCCGCGTCCGCACCGGCGGCGTCGGGATCGCGCGCGGCGGCACCCCGCGCACCCGCTCGGCGATCGCGGCGATATGCGCCGGCGTCGATCCGCAGCAGCCGCCGAGCACGTTGACCTGGCCTGCCCCGGCCCATTCGTAGACCAGCGCCGCGGTCGTCGCCGGCGCCTCGTCATAGGCGCCCAGCTCGTTGGGCAAGCCGGCATTGGGATAGACCATGATCAGTGTGTCGCAGATTTCGCTGAGCGTCTTGACGTGCGGACGGAGCTGCTCGGCGCCGAACGAGCAATTGAGCCCGATCGTCAGCGGCCGGGCATGACGCACCGCATGCCAGAATGCCTCGACGGTATGGCCCGACAGGTTGCGCCCCGACAGGTCGGTCAGCGTCATCGACAGCATGATCGGCACGTCATGCCCGCGATCGCGCGCCGCATCGAGCGCCGCCATGATCCCCGCCTTGGCATTCAGCGTGTCGAACACCGTCTCGATCAGGATGAAGTCGGCGCCGCCATCGAGCAGCGCATCGGTCTGCTCGCGATAGACGCCTTTCAGATAGTCGAAATCGATCTCACGATAGCCCGGATCGTTGACATCGGGCGATAGCGACAGCGTCTTGTTGGTCGGCCCGATCGCGCCGGCGACGAAGCGCGGCCGGCCATCGCGAGCGGCGAATTCATCGGCGATCGCCCGCGCCATCTTGGCGCTCTCGTAGTTGATCTCACGCACGAGATGTTCGGCCCCGTAATCGGCCTGGCTGATGCTGTTCGCCGAGAAGGTATTGGTTTCGGCAATGTCCGCCCCCGCCTCGAAATAGGCGCGGTGGATCGACGCCGGCACCTCGGGCTTGGTCAGCGCGAGGATATCGTTATTGCCTTTCTGGTCGTGGGACAGGCCCAGCGATCCGGCATAGTCTGCTTCGGAAAGCTTCCAGTTCTGGATTTCGGTGCCGAACGCGCCGTCGGTGATCAGGATGCGCTTGGCCGCTTCGGCAAGGAAGATGTCGCGTGTGGTCATGGTCATCTCCTCCCCTCCCGCTTGCGGGAGGGGTCGGGGGAGGGAAGTCGCGAGCGGCGCGGTGGAGGACAGGCCCTCCCCCATCCCCTCCCGCAAGCGGGAGGGGGGTCTACGCCGCCGCCTCGACAGTGCGGTCCTTCGCCCGCACGCCCAGCAGGTGGCAGATCGCAAACGCCAATTCAGCCCGGTTGAGCGTGTAGAAGTGCAGCGACTTGACCCCGCCGGCATAGAGCTTGCGGCTCAGTTCCGCGGCCAGCGTCGCGGCGACCAGCTGGCGCGATCCGGGATGGTCGTCGAGCCCCTCAAACAAACGCGCCATCCACGCGGGCACGGCGGTGCCGCACATCGCGCTCATCCGCTGCACGCTCGCGAAATTGGTCACCGGCATGATCCCCGGCACGATCTCCGCGGTGATTCCCGCCGCCGCCACCGCGTCGCGGAACCGGAAAAAGGTTTCCGGCTCGAAGAAGAATTGGGTGATCGCCCGCGCCGCGCCGGCGTCGATCTTGCGCTTGAGGTTGTCCAGATCGGCAGCCGGATTGGCCGAATCCGGATGGCTTTCCGGATAGGCCGCGACCGAAATCTCGAACGGATGCAGCCGCTTGAGCCCGGCAACCAAGGCCGCCGCATTCTCATAGCCGCCCGGATGGCTCTGGAAGCGCGCGCCGGCCGCCGGCGGATCGCCGCGCAGCGCGACGATGTGGCGCACGCCCGCCGCCCAATATTCCTGCGCGACCTGATCGATCTCCTCGCGCGTCGCCTCGACACAGGTGAGATGCGCCGCCGCCGCCAGCGACGTCTCGCGCTGGATGCGCGCCACCGTTGCGTGCGTGCGTTCCCGCGTCGATCCGCCGGCGCCGTAGGTCACCGACACGAAGCTCGGCCCCAACGGTTCGAGCGTGCGGATCGCCTCCCACAATTGCGCGTCCATCTTCTCCGTCTTGGGCGGGAAGAATTCAAAGGAGACGTCGAGGTCGCCCGCAACGTCGGCATAGAGCGGCGCCTTCAGTGCGATCTGCGCCTCTTCGAGCTGGTTCACCGAAATTGTCATGCCGCTTTCACCTCACGCAATCGTGCACCGGGGCGCGCGCCCAGCCACAAGGTCACCGTCAATTCCCCGCCCTCCAGCGTCCGTGTCTCGGCCAATGCGAGCCCCGCCTTGGCGAACCAGCCGGCGATCTGCTGATCCCCGAAACCGAGCCGCGTGTGGGCATCGCGGGTGCGCAATTCCTCGCGATCATGCGGCGCGAAATCGGCGATCAGCAGCCGCCCGCCCGGCCCCAATACGCGCGCTGCCTCGGCGATCGCCGCGCCCGGCTGCTGCGCGAAATGCAGCACGTGGTGCAGGATCGCGACATCCGCGGCCCCGTCACCGAGCGGTAGCGCATACAGGTCCGCCTGGCGCAATTCGGTGTTGGTCCGGTCGTGCAGCTTGGCGCGTGCCAGCCGCAGCATCTCCGACGACCGATCGATGCCCAAGGCCAGCTCCGCCTGCCCGGCGAACAATTCCAGCATGCGGCCGGTGCCGGTACCGATGTCGATCAGTTGACCGATCGGTGCCGGTCCGATCAAGGCCGCCATCGCCGCCTCCACCTGCTCCTCGGCAATATAGAGGGAGCGGATCGCATCCCATTCGTCGGCATGCCCTTCGAACCATTGCGCTGCGCTGGCCGCCCGATCGGCACGCACCGCGGCAAGGCGAGCCGCGTCGGCGACCGCCCAATGATCCGGCGCGCTGGCGTGCCATTGGTCCAGCGCGGCGGCAACGGGTGCGGTCGCGGCCTGCTTGCCCAGTGCAACAAACACCCAGCTGCCTTCCTTGCGCCGCTCGGCGAGACCGGCGTCGCACAGGATCTTCACGTGGCGCGACACGCGCGGCTGGCTTTGCCCCAGCACCTGCGCCAGTTCGCCGACGGACAGTTCCATCGTGCGCAACAGCGAGAAGATGCGCAGGCGCGTCGCATCGGCAAGGGCGCGGAATATGTCGAGGGCGTGGCTCACGAGATCAACATATAAAGAAATCTTTATATGTGGTCAACGCGGAGCCGAAACGGGATCGTCGCGTTGCACTCCGTCATACCTGGATCAATGTCCCGGTAGACGACGCAGGCCAATCACAAGGGAGAACAGATCATGAAGCGCATCCTCGTCCTCGCCGCGGTCCCCGCGCTGGCGCTCGCCGCATGCAGCCAGAACGCGCAGGACAAGACCGCCGACGCCGGCAATGCCATCGCCGCCGACACGCGCGCCACTGCCGACAATGCCGCCGACGACGTATCGGCTGCGACCAACGATGCCTTCGGTTCGGCCGAGCGCAAGATGGATCGCGCCGGCGACCGGATCGACAATGCCGCCGATCATACCGGCGAGAAGATCGAGAATGCCGCCGACCGTGCCGGCCGTGCGATCAGCAATGGTGCGGACCGTGCCGCCGATGCCACCGGCAATGCGCTCGAAAAAGCCGGCCGCGCGCTGAAGGACTAAGCGCCTCGCCGCCGCCAGTCCCCATGGATCGGACTGGCGGCAGTGGCCCGGCCTTGCTCGGCCAGTCGATACCTGGCTAATCCGGGTCCGGGCATCGTCACGAAGGGGCTGTCATGACGCGCATCTTTCCGTTTGTGGCTGCGTTGGCTGCCGTCGTTCCGGCCGGCTGTTCGCGCTCTGCGGATGACCAGCCAGGCGCAGTCACCGCCGATGAATCGCGACAATTGAACGAGGCGGCGGAGATGCTCGACGCTAACAGCGTTGATCTCAACGCCCTCGACTCCACCAGCAACGGAACCGACCCGTCATGACCGCTCCCCTTCGCCGCCTCGGCTCCACCGATCTGCGCATCGCTCCGCTCGTCCTCGGCGGCAACGTCTTCGGCTGGACCGCGGATCGCGCCGCCAGCTTTGCGGTACTCGACGCCTTCGTCGACGGTGGCGGCACGATGATCGACACCGCGGACGTCTATTCCGCCTGGGTCGACGGCCATCGCGGCGGCGAATCCGAAACCATGATCGGCGAATGGCTGAAGGCGAGCGGCAAGCGCGACCAGGTGCTGATCGCGACCAAGGTCGGCATGCTGCCCGGTGAGGGCGGCGAGAAGCTGGCGCCGGCCCGCATCGCCGCCGCGGCCGAGGCATCGCTGCAGCGGCTCGGCACCGATCGTATCGATCTCTATTATGCGCACCAGGACGACGACAGCGTGCCGCAGGAGGCGGTACTGGATGCCTTCGCCAAGTTGATCGACGCCGGCAAGGTGCGTGTCATTGGCGCATCCAACTTCCACGCCGCCCGGCTCAAATCGGCGAACGACGCGGCCAAGGCGGCGGGTCTGCCGCGTTACCATGTCCTGCAGCCCGAATATAACCTCGTCAGCCGCCATAAATACGAAGGCGAGCTGGAGGATTATTGCATCGCCGAAAATATCGGCGTGCTGCCCTATTACGGGCTCGCGTCCGGCTTCCTGACGGGCAAGTACCGCAGCCGCGACGACCTGTCGAAGAGCGTGCGCGGCAACCGCATGGGCGACCTGCTCGAGGGCAAGGGCGCGGACGTGCTCGCCGCGATGGACGAGATCGCAGGCGAGACGGGCGCGAGTCTTGCCCAGATCGCCCTTGCCTGGCTGATCGCGCAAGAAGGGATCACCGCGCCGATCGCCAGCGCGACGTCAGTCGAGCAGCTGCACGACCTGCTGCCCGCGATGACGCTGGAACTCAGCAAGGATCAGATCGGCCGTCTTGACGCCGCGGGAGCCTGAGCCCCTTCCCCGCCGAAGGGCGACGGCTAGGCGGCGCGCAAGGCGTCGATCACCAGCCTCGGATTGTACGGCTTCTGGTAGAAGGCGACCGTCGGCGCCAGCGCCGGCTCGTCGGGCGCGCGCCCGCCGCTGGTGATCAATGTGCGAATGTGCGGCCAGCGCTGCTGCACCGTCAGCACCAGGGCGAGGCCGTCCATGCTGCCGGGCATGTCGAGGTCGGTTAGCATCGCGCCGATGTCCGGTTCGGATGACAGGATCGCCAACGCCTCGTCGGCGTCTCGAGCAGCGAAGGCGACGAGACCCGCCTCTTCGATCATCGCAACCGCTGTCATCAGGACGAGGGGATGATCCTCGACGACCAGCACCGCCGTGAACGTATTAATCTGCCGATTGAATTCATGCATCTTGGCATTCCTCGGCCGAATACCGCAATGATACGCCTGGCGGTCCGCATCTTACTCGTTGCGTAACCTACTCTGTCTGATCTGGCGTGGTAAAGAGATATCACCTGCCAAATCGGTTCGATTGATACGGGTCAATACGAATGATGCGCGGGCACGATCTCGCAATCGGCCCGCGCAGGAAGTTCAGGCGGCGAATTGGTTCATCGTATTGTGGGCGCCGCCAGCCTTCAGCGCCGCCTCACCGGCGAAATACTCCTTGTGATCGTCACCGATGTCGCTGCCCGACATATTCTGGTGGCGGACGCAGGCGATACCTTCGCGGATCTCGCGCCGCTGCACGCCGGCGACATAGCCGAGCATGCCCGCGTCGCCGAAATAGTCGCGCGCGAGATTGTCGGTCGACAGCGCCGCCGTGTGATAGGTCGGCAGCGTGATGAGATGGTGGAAGATGCCCGCCCGCGCGCTCGCATCCTTCTGGAAGGTGCGGATGCGCTCGTCCGCCTCGGCGGCCAGATCGGTGGCGTCGTAGCTGGCGCTCATCAGCCCAGCCCGGTCATAGCCGGATACGTCGCGCCCCTCGCCGGCCCAGCGGTCGTAGACCTGCTGACGGAAGTTGAGCGTCCAGTTGAAGCTGGGCGAATTGTTGTAGACCAGCTTGGCATCGGGCACGACGGCGCGGATCCGATCGACCATCGACGCGATCTGCTCGATATGCGGTTTCTCCGTCTCGATCCACAGCAGGTCGGCGCCGTGCTGGAGCGCGGTGATGCAGTCGAGCACGCAGCGGTCGGCCCCCGTCCCCTCGCGGAACTGGAACAGGTTGGACGGCAGCCGCTTCGGCCGCAGCAGCTTGCCGTTGCGCGCGAGCACGACGTCGCCGCGCAACGTCGACGGATCGACCACCTCCTCGCAGTCCAGGAAGGCGTTGTACTGGTCGCCGAGATCGCCCGGCTCGCGCGAAAAGGCGATCTGCTTGGTCAGGCCCGCGCCCAGCGAGTCGGTACGGGCGACGATGATGCCGTCCTCGACGCCCAGTTCGAGGAAGGCGTAGCGGATCGCACGGATCTTCTGCAGGAAATCCTCGTGCGGCACGGTGACCTTGCCATCCTGGTGGCCGCATTGCTTCTCGTCGCTGACCTGGTTCTCGATCTGCAGGGCGCAGGCGCCCGCCTCAATCATCTTCTTGGCGAGTAAATAGGTCGCCTCGGCATTGCCGAAGCCGGCGTCGATGTCGGCGATGATCGGCACGACATGGGTTTCGTATGCATCGATCTTGTGCAGCAGGCGATGCGTGTTGACCGCATCACCCGCCGCCTTGGCCGCGTCGAGATCGCGGAACAGCAGCGACAGTTCGCGCGCATCTGCCTGTCGCAGGAAGGTGTAGAGTTCCTCGATCAGTGCCGGCACGCTGGTCTTCTCGTGCATCGACTGGTCGGGCAGCGGCCCGAATTCGCTGCGCAGCGCCGCGATCATCCAGCCGGACAGGTACAAATAGCGCCTCTTGGTGGTGCCGAAATGCTTCTTGATCGCGATCAGCTTCTGCTGGCCGATGAAGCCGTGCCAGCAGCCGAGCGACTGGGTGTAGGCGGACGGATCGGCGTCATAGGCTGCCATATCGCGCCGCATGATCGCGGCGGTGTAGCGCGCGATGTCAAGGCCGGTGCGGAAACGGTTCTGCAACCGCATACGCGCGACCGCCTCGCCATCGATCCCGGCCCATGTCGGCCGATCGCCGATCGCCTGAACCGCCGCACCGATCGTTTGATGATAGCTCATGTCCGCGCCCTCTGTGTGTTGGAACGCGTTCTTTGTACCCTGATTTACAAGCGTCTCGACCTGACCACCTGCATCGATGATGGTCATAGTGTCACTAGATCAGAAATCATCTTGTCGTTTTGTCATGATTCCACTCAATCCCCGGCGAAGGTAAAGCCGGAAAGACCGCGGTCGCGCTCGTTGATCAGCAGCGGCCGACCGGCCGGAGGCGCCGATCGCTGCGGGCAATCGCTGCGGTGGCAGGCCCGACAGCCAAGGCCGATCGGCGTCGCATCGCCCTTCAGGTCGATGCCTCGCGCTACCGCGAGCCCGCCCGCCACCTCTGCCGGCACGCCAAGCCCGATCGCGAACTCGGCGACCACGGCGCCATAACGGCGACGTTGCGGCGTCACCGTGCATGACACGGTAAGCCAACGCGCCTGATCCTCCAGTTCGACCAGCTGCACCGCCAGATCGCCGGGACGATCAAAGGCGTGGTGCACCCGCCACAATGGGCAGCGTCCGCGCGCCTCCGCCAGCGGCGACGCGCTCGACCCGGCGAAGCGTTTCGAACATTGCCCGGCGCGATCGATTCGGATCAGGAAGAACGGCAGGCCGCGCGCGCCGACGCGGTGCAACGTCGTCAGCCGGTGCGCAACCTGCTCGAAGCCCGCGCCGAAGCGTCGCTGCAACAGTTCGAAGTCATAGCCCGTCGCCTCGCAGGCGCGCAGGAAACGCGTGTAGGGCATCATCACCGCCGCCGCGAAATAACTGGCGAGGTGGCGGCGGAACAGTCGCTCCGATGCACGATCGGCGAAGCCCGCCCCCTTGGCGAGCGCGTCGATCTCGTTGCGCGCCTCGATCAGCGCCAGCTGGTAGCCCGCGGCGAAGGTCCGCGACGCCGGGTCGAGCGTCTCGCTCAACTGCAGTTGCCGCGCGTGCAGGTCGAGCCGGTGGAGCAGATCGGGCATGACGTCGACCGGCAGGATGCGGATCGTCAGCTGGTGCTTGACGCGCAGCCGTTCGGCGATCGCGCCATACAGGTCCCCCGCCCCCAGTCGCAGTTCGTCGGCCAGCGACTCGGCCGCGCTGTCCAGGTCGGGGAAATGGCCGCGCCAGCGCTCGATCTCGCGCCGCACCTCGCCGACCGGGTCGAGCCCCTCCGGCGCGACACCGCTGCCGCCGCCGGCGCCGAGCCGGTCGTAGACGCGGGCGAAGGCCTCCGCCCCGCCCGGCGCGCCGGCGATCCATTCGGATAGCTCGTTGCGGTCGATCTCCAAGTCCGCGAACATCGGGTCGGCAAGCCGCCGGCGCAGCGCCGCCTCGCCGCCGCCCGGCTCGCCCGCCGTCAGCGCGCGGGGATCGAAATCGTACGATTCGGCGAGCTTGACCAGCAGCGCCGCCGACAACGGCCGCTGGTTGCGCTCCACCAGATTGAGATAGCTCGGCGAAATCGCCATCGCTTCCGCCATCGCCGCCTGCGTCAGCCCGGCCTGCCGCCGCAGCCGCCGCACCGCATGGCCTGCGAACAACTTGCGCTCCGCCATTCGTCCTCCCCTTTGACGAGCCCCGCGTCGCCTTCTGGCACGCTTTTGTCAATTCCTCACAAATGCACCCATCGTGACACCAGCGGCGTACACATCGTGACCGTACCGATCCGCACCCCCCGGCTGGCCGCCGCGCGCCGCCCGGCTATCAGCGGCGAAGAAAGTTTCCTGGGGAGGAAAGGTGCCCGCCGGTGGATTGCCACCGGCGGGCATTCCCGTTCTGGGGCCAGCGATGCGGCGTGTGGCACCACCATGCCGCCGCCGCGTTAGGCAGCGCATGACCCACGGCTTCGTGCAGCGCATCCGCGACAATATCGTTCTTTACGGCGCGCTGGCGGCGAATCTCGGCATCGGCATCGCCAAGTTCGTCGCGGCAGCGATCACGGGATCGTCGTCGATGCTGACCGAGGGCGTGCACAGCTGCGTCGACAGTGGTAACCAAATCCTGCTGCTCTACGGCCAGCATCGGGCGAAGCGCCCGCCCGACGAGGTCCACCCGTTCGGCTACGGCCGCGAACTCTATTTCTGGGCCTTCGTGGTCGCGATCCTGATCTTCGCGGTCGGCGCCGGCGTATCGGTCTACGAAGGCTATCTCCATATCATCGAGCCGGAGGAACTGACCGACCCCCTGGTCAACTACATCGTCCTTGCGATTGCGGCGCTGCTCGAGGGATCGTCGTGGCTCCTGGCGATGCGCGAATTCCGCCAATCGAAGGGCCGGCTGGGCTGGTGGCAGGCGATCCGCCGATCGAAGGATCCGGCGGGCTTCATCGTCCTGTTCGAGGATTCGGCGGCGCTCGCCGGCCTCGTCATCGCCGCGATCGGCGTCTGGGCCAGCCACGCCTTCGCCGATCCGCGCATCGACGGCATCGCCTCGATCGTGATCGGCCTGATCCTCGGCCTGGTCGCCATGCTGCTGGCGCGCGAGGCAAAGGGGTTGCTGATCGGTGAGCGTGCCGACCCGCAGGTGGTCGAGACGGTTCGGCGGATCGTCGCCGCGCATCCCGCCGTCACGTCGGTCAATCACGTCCGCACTATCCACACCGCACCCGAATCAGTGTTCGCCGCGGTCAGTGCCGATTTCGTCGACAGCGTGACGATGGGTGAAGGCGAGACGCTGATCGAGGAGCTGGAGGATCAGCTGCGGACCGCGGTACCGACGCTGAGTTCGATCTACATTCGCCCGGAGAAGCACGAGAATGCGGTGAGCACCGCGACCGATCGCGGTCTGGCGGGCTGACGTCGCGCCGGCGCCGCGCTAGACTGGCCGCCATGGCTCCTAGATTGCTCCGCCCGCTGCTCGCCCTGTTCCTGACGCTTGCCGGGGTGCTGGGCGCCGCGCCGGCCTGGGCGAAGGTGACGATCACCTTCTGGAGCCACGAATTCGGCAACAGCTTTCCGCACGCCTTCTTCACCCTGCGCGGCGTGCCCGATGCCGGCGGCGCGCCGGTCGACGCCAATTACGGCTTCACCGCCAAGGCGGTGACCCCCGCCATCCTGATGGGCACCGTCGCGGGTCGGCTCGACATCGCCAAGCCCGGCTATATCAACGGCAGCGATGCGCAATTCTCGGTCACGCTGAGCGACGCGCAATATGCCGAGGAGCTGAAGCTGATCGCCGCCTGGGACGACAAGACCGGCGACGGTCGGTACAATCTCAACACGCGCAACTGCATCCACTTCGTCAAGGAGGCGGCGCGCATCGCCGGCCTGACCGGGCTCGACCAGCCCAAGCTGATGAAGAAGCCGCGTTCCTATCTGCAGGCGGTCGCCGCCGCCAATGCCACGGCGATCACACCGGTCAACATGCACGGCAAGGCCTATCTCGCCTCGCTGCCGCCGCTCGCCGCCACGCCGCTGGTCGCGGCGCCGGGTCCGACCGGCCCCGCTGCGGTCGTTGCGCCGCCGGCCGCGATGCCGGCGCCGAGCGCCGCGACCGCCGTGGTGCAGCCGCTGCCGGCGCACTGACCGCGGCGGCCTCGGCCACGGCTCACATCGCCGTCCAGCCGCCGTCGACCGACAAATTGGCGCCGGTGATCGCCTTGGCTTCGTCACGGCACAGGAACAGCGCCAGCGCCGCCACCTGTTCGGGTGTGACGAACGCCTTGGTCGGTTGCGCGGCGAGCAGCACGTCGTTCATCACCTGCTCGCGGGTCAGGCCGCGTGCCGCCATCGTGTCGGGGATCTGCGCCTCGACCAGCGGCGTCCAGACATAGCCGGGCGAGATGCAATTGACCGTCACGCCGGCCTGCGCGACCTCCAGCGCCACCGTCTTGGTCAGTCCGGCAAGGCCGTGCTTGGCCATCACATAGGCCGATTTGTTCGGGCTCGCGACCAGGCTGTGCGCACTGGCAGTGGAGATGATCCGGCCCCAGCCCGCCGCATTCATGTGCGGCACCGCCGCCTTCATCGCATACCAGGCGCTCAGCAGATTGATCTGGACGATCGCGAGCATCTTGTCGTCGGGGAACTGGTCGATCGGCGCGACGTGCTGGACGCCGGCATTGTTGACGAGGATGTCGACCGACCCCGTCTCGCGCGCCGCTCGCTCGATCATCGCCACGATCGCATCCGGCTGGGTCATGTCCGCCGCATCGTACAGCGCCGCCGCACCGCTCGCCGCCGCCAGCTCGCCGCGGGTCGTCTCGATCGCCGCCGCATCGCCGAAGCCATTGATCACCACCGACGCCCCTTCCGCTGCGAAGGCGCGCGCATAGGCGAGGCCGATGCCGGAGGTGGAACCGGTGATGACGGCGGTCTTGCCCTTCAGGAACATGGCGCTTCTCCTCTTTATGCCCCGCTCCATGCCCGTTCCGGGCGGCGCGTTGCAACCGTGAGGCGTTCCGCGCATTTCGTAACGCGAGCAGAACGGAGACATGCCCCATGCGCCTCGACGATTTCGATCCCAACATTGACGTCGAGGATCAGGGCAACACCGGTGGCGGCGGCTTCGGTGGCGGCGGCGGGGGCGGTCTGCTCTTCGGCCTGCTGCCGCTGATCGGCAGCCGATTCGGCTGCGGCGGTATCGTCGTCGTGTTGCTGTTGCTGGCGGTGTTCGGCGGGCTCGGCAACCTCGGCAGCATTCTGGGCGGCGGCGGGGGTAGCGGTACGCAGGTGACGCGCAGCGCCCCGTCAGAAGGCAAGGGCGCGACCGCCGTCTGCTCGTCCGAGCCCGACAAGCGCGCCGCCTGCAACGCGTTCAGCTCCGCCGACAAGACGTGGCAGGCGATCTTCGCCCAGTCGGGCCAACAATTCCGCGCGCCCGGCCTGACCTTCTTCGATCAGAACGGCCGGTCGGGCTGCGGCGCCGCGCAGTCGGCGATGGGGCCCTTCTACTGCCCGACCGACCAGCGCATCTATCTCGACACCAGCTTCTTCAACGAACTCGCCAACCGCTTCGGCGCTAAGGGCGATTTTGCCCAAGATTACGTGATCGCACACGAATTCGGCCATCACATCCAGAACCTGCTCGGCACGTCGGATCAGGTGCAGCGGATCCAGCGCTCGTCGGGCGAGGCGGAGGGCAATGCCGCCTCGGTCCGTCTCGAACTCCAGGCCGATTGCTACGCCGGTGTCTGGGCGGCGAAGAACCGTGACCGAATGGACGCCGGCGACCTGCAGGAAGGGCTGACCGCCGCCAATGCGATCGGCGACGACACGTTGCAGAAGGAGGCGCAGGGCCGGGTCGTGCCCGACAGCTTTACCCACGGCACTTCGGCGCAGCGCGTCTACTGGCTGAAGCATGGCTTCGAGACCGGCGACCCCGCGCAGTGCGACACGTTCAACGGCGGCGTCTGACGCAACGCTGACGGCCGCCAGCCCCTCCTTGTCGGGGGAGGGGCTGCGATGTCACTTATACGCGGACGAGCATCTTCCCGGTGTTGCCGCCCGAGAACAGCCCCAGGAACGCCTCCGGCATCCGCTCCAGCCCCTCGACCACCGTCTCCTGCCGCTTCAGCTTGCCGTCCTGCAGCCAGCCACCCATGTCGCGATAGAAATCGGCCGCGCGGTCGACATAGTCGCTGACGATGAAGCCCTGCATCCGCACGCGATTGCCGATCAGCCGCGCCAGGTACCGCAGGCAGGTCGGTTCAGCACTGTTGTAGACATCGATCATGCCGCAGATCGCGAAGCGGGCGTGGAGATTGGCATGCGCCAGCGCCGCGTCGAGATGGTCGCCGCCGACATTGTCGAAATAGACGTCGATGCCGTTGCGCGCGACCTCGCCCAGCGCCTTCACCACCGGCACGTCGCCCTTATAGTCGATCACCGCATCGGCGCCGAGCGACTGGACCCAGGCGCATTTGTCCGCCCCGCCTGCCGATCCGATGACATGGCAGCCCTTGGCCTTGGCGATCTGCACCACCGTCGATCCGACCGCCCCCGCCGCCGCGGAGACGAAGACCGTGTCCCCCTCCTTCAGCTGCGCGACCTCGATCAGGCCGAAATAGGCGGTCATCCCCGGCATGCCGAGCTGCCCGAGATAGGCCTGCGGGTCGACGTCGAGCTGCGGCAGCGGCTGCACCTGTGTGTCGGGCAGCGCGGCCTCGTCGCGCCAGCCGGCGAAATGCTGCACCGTGTCGCCCGGCTTGAACTGGTCGGAGCGGCTCTCCACCACCGTGCCGATCGCGCCGCCCTCCATCGGCTTGCCCAGCGCGAAGGGCGGCGTGTAGCTTCTCACGTCGTTCATCCGGCCGCGCATATAGGGATCCACCGACAGCCATTGGTTGGCGATGCGCACCTCACCGTCCTCGAGCGGGCGCGGATCGAGGTCGACCAGCGCGAAATTGTCGGGCGTCGGCATGCCTTGCGGACGCGACGTCAGGGTCCAGGCGCGGGGCATCATGATCTCCTTGCAAAGCGATGGCGCATCGTGGCGCGGCGGCCGGTCCGATGGCAACAGGGTTTCGGTTTGAAACGAAAAAGGCCCGGGTCGCACCCGGGCCTTTCCGGCGGCCCTAGGGCCGCGTCGCGCAGTCGCGGGCTCAGATGCTGCCCGTGCCGCTCCGGTTCAGCGTGGTGCTGTCACCACTCTTCTGCTCGGTCTGCCCCGCGGTCGACGTGGCGCCGGTCGAAGAGGTGGTGCCGGTCGAGGACATACCGCCGGTGGTCGACTGGCCGCTGGTCGAGGTCGAACGGTTCAGCGACGACTGGTTGGTCGCCGACGTGCCGCGGTTGCTGCCGTCGGTGTTGTCGCCATAGCCGAACATCGCCTGGTTGCGCTCCTCGTCGCGCCACGCCGATTTGGCCTCGCTCGCGGTCTTCGACAGCGTCACCTTGCCGTCGACGCTCTTCAGCCAGCTCGACGGGATCGAGTGGTGACGGCCGCCGGCATCGGCATCGTTCTTGGTCAGCAGGATGCGATCGCCGCGCACCTTGTCGACGGTGCCGACATGTTCGCCGTCCGATCCGACGACGTCCTGATGCTCTTCGACCTTATTCAGCAGGTCGCGCTGGCCCTGCCGGTTGGTGCGCCACGACGAGAATTCATTCTCGAACTTGGTGCGGTTCTCGTTGCGATATTCGTCATAGTCGCGGTCCAGCGCGGCGATCTGGCCACGGCGCCAGTGGCCGTAATCCTCGTCGCGATGGCCATAGCTGCGCTCGCTGTCGCGGTTGCCATAGCTGTTCTCGTCGTAGCGCGCATCCTGCTCGCGGCGACGCTCGGCATCCTCGTCACCGAACCACGAGCGGACCTCGTCGCCGGCGCGCGCGAAGAAGCCGCGCTCTTCATAGTCATAGCCCTGCGGCTGGCGGCCATAGCCCTGCTGGCGGTTCTGGTCGCGCTGGCCGGACTGCTGGCCATAGCCGCTGCGATTCTCGTAACGGCCGCGCTGGTTGTCGTCATCGGCATGGCTGTAGTTGCCGACGTCGAGGAAGCGACGGCCGTCGTGCGAATAGCTGCCGTGATATTCTTGACGCTCACCGCCGTAGCGGTTCTGCTCGTTGCCGCCACCGTAGCGGTTCTGGTCGTTGCCGCCGCCGTAGCGGTTCTGATCGTAGCCGCCGCTGCGGCCCTGCTCGTAGCGACCCTGTTCGTAGCGGTTCTGCTGGACGTAGCGGTTGTCCGAATTGCCGCGATAGCTGCCGCTCTGATAGCTGTCGTTGCGGCCGTAACCGCCCTGCGCGCCATAGTTGTCGCGGTCGCGGTTGAACCGCTCACGGCTGTCGTAGCGCTGGTTGCCGTATTCGCGACGACCATAATCCTGACCGCTGTTGCGATCGTTACGGTCGTTGCGGTCGTCGTCATAGGCGCCGCTCGCCTGATAGTCGCGCGCGCTGGAATAGCTGTACGAGCGGCCCGAGCCGTAATCGTGTCCGTAATCCTGCGTGTCGGAGCGGCCGTAATAGTCGCCCTGCGGATTGCTGTTCCGCGGGTAGCGTTCGTAGCCCATGATCGTCTCCTTGAAATAGAGCATCCTGCGGTTGCGGGGCATCGATCTGCACCCCTGCGTCCGAGGGTTAACAAGCATCAAAGCGGACCTTCGTTCCTGTCGTTCCGGGCGCGTAGCGACAAACTGCGCCGCAGAATTGCGGCGTTTCGTCGCGATGTCTGGCGGTCGATTATTTGGGAGGACGGCTCGGGCGCTGTTGCAACGCCGGAAAAGGCCCGCTAAGGGCGTCGCTCCCGGCCATGCCGGGTTCGGAGTGCGGGGCTGTAGCTCAGATGGGAGAGCGCTGCAATCGCACTGCAGAGGTCAGGGGTTCGATTCCCCTCAGCTCCACCACCCACTCCGACGACGCCGCGTCGACCGCGCGCAATACCCCATCGATGACTCCCGCCATCATGCGATTGACCCGGTGCCACGCCCGCGCGTTACAGGGGCGATGACCGCCGTTCCGATCCCCGCCGCGACGCTGATCCTGTTCCGCGAGGCGGCGGCCGGACCACCCGAGATATTGATGGTCGAGCGCGCCGCAGCGATGGCCTTCGCGCCTGGTGCCATGGTCTTTCCCGGCGGCCGGATCGATCCGGGTGATCATGCCCTCGCCGAGGCGCAGGGCCGAAGCGACGACGCGGCGGCACGGCTCGCCGCGATCCGCGAGACGATCGAAGAGGCTGGCGTCGCCATCGGCCTTTCTCCCTCGCCCGACGCGACGGCGATCGGACAGCTGCGCGCCGCGCTCCACGCTGGCCGGCCGTTCGCCGCGGCGCTGGCCGCGGCCGGGATGACGCTCGACCTCTCGACGCTCACCCCGTTCGCGCGCTGGCGCCCCAACCATCGCACCACCCGCCTGTTTGACACGCTCTTCTTCCTCGCCCGTGCGCCCCTGTCGGCGCAGGCACAGGTCGACGGTACGGAGAATCGTCGGCTGACCTGGACGACCGCCGCGGCGATGCTCGCCGCCGCCGATGCCGGCCGCGCGACGATCATCTACCCCACCCGCCGCACGCTCGAACGGTTGGCGCGCTTTGCGACCTATGAGCAGGCCGTCGCCGACGCCGCCGCGCATCCGATCCGGGCGATCACCCCGTTCATCGCCAGCCGCGACGGGGTCGCTCATCTCTGCATCCCCGACGATCTCGGCTTCCCGGTCACCGCCGAGCCGCTCGACCAGGCCAGTCGCGGCTGATGCGCGCGCTGCGCCGGACGATCGCGGCGCTCGCCATCCTGCTGCTGCTGGCCGCCGCCGCGTTGCTGATCTGGGCGCTGGCGCGCGGCCGGCCACAGGATCTGCCGTGGACAAAGCTCGATCTCGGCGCGCCGATCGGCCTGTCGACCGGACGCAAGCTCACCGCGCTCGGGCGCGATGCACCGCAATGCCGCGCGTTGCTCACCGACGCCGGCGTCCGCTTCACTAATTTGCCAACACGGCGCGATGGCGCCAGCTGCGGCTATGACGAAGCGGTGCGCTTCGTCGCCGGCGGGGCGCGGACGATCGCCTTCCGACCCGCCGGCCTCGGCACCAGCTGCGCCGTCGCCGCCGCATTGGCCGTATGGGAATGGGATGTCGTCCAGCCCGCCGCCCGCCGCCGCTTCGGCAGCCGCGTCGTCGGGATCGACCATTTCGGCAGCTACGCCTGCCGCCGCCTCTACGGGCGCGACAGCGGCAATTGGAGCGAACACGCCCATGCCAATGCCGTCGATATCGCCGGCTTCCGCCTCGCCGATGGACGCCGCATCACGGTACTGCGCGACTGGACCGGCGACGATCCACAACGCGCCGCCTTTCTGCGCGAGGTCAGGGACGGCGCCTGCGGCCTGTTCGCCACGACCCTGTCACCGGATTACAACGCCGCGCACCGCGATCATCTTCATCTCGACCAGGCGGATCGCGGCGCGATCGGCTGGCGCGCCTGCCGCTGATCGATCGCCGCCCCCCGGCAGGCGATCGATCGCATCCTCAATGCGACAGCGTCGCCGATCCCGTGTCGACCTTCTCGACCCATTTTGGGAAGAACGCCGGCTGGCGGTTCGACCAGCCCGACGCGGTCGCCGCCGCCTCGCTGATCGACTGCAACAGCTTGCGCCGCAGTTCCGGATGCAGATGCGGCAGCGCCGCCGCCGCGCAGAAGGCGCTCGGCAGCCACGGCCGCACCTCCGCCCCGACCAGCCGCTCGTACAGGAAGCGGAAGGCGGAGAAGCTGGTCAGCCGCCCCTGCCCCAGGTCGAAGGCCGCGATCGTGACCAGCGGCGCCAGAAACGGCTCCATCTGGGTCAGGTCGGCGTCGTCGGGCACACGCTGGCGCAGTTCGGGCAGGGCGCGGTACAGACGCGCCTGCGCCCGGATGCTCGCCGCCTCGACGACGTCGCGCGACCAGCGCGCCATCGCATCGTCGCGGTCCAGTCCGATGTCGAGGCTGCGCCGGATATAGCGCTGCGTCGACGACGCGAACCCCGCGAACTCCTTCATTTCGGCCAGCGTCATCGCGCCTTCTGCCGGTCTTCTGCTTGCACTCATCGCCGTCACCCCGCCCGCTGCCTGTCCGTCGATCGCGATCATGCCCGCACATGGTTAACAGGGTGCTGAACAGACCTCGGTCGACGTCATAAAAGGATCACGAAACCCTGTTGCGGCGCAACATTCGATACGACGAACCGAGTGCAGCTCGTCGCAAATGTCGCCGGGTGGTGATTTCCCGCCACAGATGGTGGGCAAAGCTGCCGGAATATATTGCCCATAATGAGAGAGGCGGCCGCCCCTCCGGGCAACCGCCTCCTTACCTCGATTCGATAAAGCTTATTGCTGCAAACGCTTTTCCGCTTCCTCGTCATAGCCCGAGGAAGGGGCTGGGCCGTTGTTATGCACCGGCTGCGTGGATGCGGGCGGATCGCTGGCGTCCATCGATTCGTCGAGCGCATTGTCTAGCCGCGCATCAGGATTTTCGGGGTTACGCTCCAGCCGCTCGCTGATCGACCGATCCTGGCCCGCGTCCTGCCGCTCGTCGCGCTCCTGGTTGCCGGCATTGGGCGGGGTAACCGCCAGGCTGTCCAGCGCCTTGTCGTCGATACCGGTCATGTCATCCTCCTCAGATGGCGTACGCAGGCAAAAACGATGCCGAGATCATTTCCGTTCCGCTCAGCGCAATACGCCTCCTGATGGCAGAGGGATGCTTATTACGGCCTTGGAACAAATCCCCCGGGATAGGCGATCATAGGTAGTTATCTACCAGGGAGGAGATGCAAATGTCTGATTATCGCACCGACACCGACGCCACGGTAGTCCATCGCCGTGGCGGCAGCGGCCGTATCGTCGCCGCCATCGTGGGCATCATCGCGCTCATCGTCATCGTGCTGTTCGCGACCGGATTCTGGAGCGCCAAGGTCACCAAGACGGGCTCGCTGCCGGAGGTCTATGTGTCGACAAAGGGCGGCTCGTTACCGAAAGTCGATCTCGACTCGAAGAAGATCGTCGCCGGCACGAAGCAGACCACCGTCGACGTCCCCAAGGTCGAAACCGAGAAGAAGAGCATCTCGGTGCCGGTCGTCGGCGTGACCAATGGCGATACGGACAAGAAGTAAGCACGCATAGGCCGGTTGCCGGGCTGAAGGCCTGGCTGACGGACGGATCGAAGCCGTCGCCATGGGAAATGGCGACGGCTTTTCCGTATCGTGTTCCCGTACAAAGGGCGTGATGCGCCGCTGCTCGCGAGCCCGATGCCAGCGCCAAGAAATGCCTGGAGCATATGGAAGGGCGCGACGTCATCCCGTAATCGGCGGCCTGTCCCGCACGCCTCCCAGGATCTGCTCAGCCCGCCGTCACCGTGACGCTCTGCCGCTGCAGGAACGCCTCGCCGAAGATGGTCAGGAAGGCGATGTCGGTCGCGTCTCGGCCGACGCAGACGCGGGCGATCGACTCCGGCGTCGCCATGCCGGTCGCGTCGACCAACCGCCACGCGCCGCCCAGCCATAATTCGGCGACCGCATGGAAATCGGGCGGATCGACGCCCGGTGCATAAGCGGCGACGCAGCGTGCCGGTATCTCCCCCGCCCGCGCCAGCGCGACCAGCAGATGCGCATAATCGCGGCAGACACCGTTGCGGCTGGCGAACGTGTCGAGCGCCGTCGTCGTCCCCTGACTCGAACCGGCGCGATAGGTCAGCGCGCCGCCGACCCAATCGACCAATGCCGCCGCCAGCGCCCCTCCCGCCAGAACGGGGAATTCGCCGCGGACGAACCCCTCGAACTTCTCGGCCTGGCAATACCGGCTCGGCAACAGATACGGCACCAGCTCGCCAGGGAGCATGCGCACCGGTGTCGCCGGCAGCGTGGCGAGATCGTCGGCCTGCCGCGCGATCTCCACCACCGCCCGATATTCCGCGGTCAGCCGTCCTTCGACTTGCGCCCAGCAGCGCTGGCCGATGCCGTCCTCGCCGCGCACCGCGGCGATGGGCAGGTCGCTCCACACCGTCAGCGCCTGCTCGGCCAAGCGCTGGTCGGGCATCGCCGCGACCTCGATCTGCAGCAGCACGTCGGTCGGTCCGCCGACGATGGCATAGTCCAGGTCGGCGGCGATCGTCAGGCGCATGACGCGCTCCCTTTAGTGAGGACGGGCGAAACAAAAGGCCCGGCGGATCGCCGCCGGGCCTTCGCAAGGGATCACCGCGATGCCGCGGATCAGTTGCGCTGCGAACCGAACAGCCGCAGCACGAACAGGAACATGTTGATGAAGTCGAGGTACAGCGACAGCGCCGACAGGATCACCGCCTTGCCGACCATGTCGGTGCCAGCCACCTGAAAATACAGGCTCTTGGTGCGCTGCGTGTCATAGGCGGTCAGCCCCGCGAACAGCAGCACGCCGACGATGCTGATCACCAGCGCGAGCGGGCCCGACTGGACGAACAGGTTGATCAGGCTGGCGACGATCAGGCCGACCAGACCGACGATCAGGAAGGTGCCGAGCGCCGACAGATCCTTCTTGGTGGTATAGCCGTACAGGCTCAGCGCCGCGAAGCCCGCCGCCGTGGCGAAGAACGCGCCGGCGATCGAGGTGCCGCTGTACACCAGGAAGATCGTCGACAGCGACAGGCCCATCAGCACCGCGAACGCCCAGAACAGCAGCTGCAGCGTGCCGGTCGAGAAACGGCCCTGGCCGAAGCTCATCGCGAACACCACGCCGAGCGGCGCCAGCATCAGGATCATGCGCAACGCGCCATTGGCGAACACCGCCTCCGCCGCGCCCGAATAGGCGAAGCCGAGCGCGACGATGCCGGTCAGCAGCACGCCCGACGTCATGTAATTGTAGACCGACAGCATGTACGAGCGCAGACCCGCGTCATAGGCGCCGCTGCGCGCGGCCCCTGCGCGCGGGGCGCCGAACGGCGCGGCGCTCTGCCGGGGGTCGGACCAGTTAGCCATGGTATCCAAAACTCCTTTGCCCGGCATGATGCCGGTTAACCCGGAATATCGCCCCCGGGCGGCCGCTTTTCAAGCGGTGGCTGAGCGGCGCGCAGTCGCCCGCAACAGAATGTTACAGACCCGCCGGCGCCGCGCGTGCTCCGGCGATTGCCACCGCCGGCGGGCTTGGGCACACACGGCCAGTCCCTCGCCTCTTGCCGCCGGTCCGTCATGCCCCGCCTCTTCGTCGCGCTGCGCCCGCCCCCCGAGATTCGTGCCCGACTGCTGACCCTGGCCGGCGGCATTCCCGGCGCACGCTGGCAGGATGACGAGCAACTTCACCTCACGCTGCGGTTCATCGGCGATGTCGATCGGCCGCTGGCCGAAGACGTCGCCGCCGCCCTCGCCGCCGTACACGCACCGGCGCCGACGGTGACGATCGCCGGGGTCGGTTGCTTCGCTCATCGCGGCCGCACCGACACCTTGCTGGCGACGGTGGCGCCGTCGGATCCGCTCCACCATCTGCAGCGCAAGACCGATCAGGCATGTGTCCGCGCCGGCCTGCCGCCGGAACGGCGCGCCTTCCTCCCGCATGTCACGCTGGCGCGCTTCGGGCGGAGCGCCGGCACCGCGCCGGAGATCGAGGCCTGGCTGTCGGTCCACGCCGGACTGTCCTGCCCGCCTTTCACTGCCGGTCACCTCATCCTCTACGAAAGTCACCTCGGGCATGAGGGTGCGCGCTACGACGCCGTCATGCGCTGGCCGCTTGCGGGGTAGCTTTCGGGAACCCGCCGGGTCATGACGGGTTCGTAAGGATCATCTCGGGAGTTTCGACCATGCGCGCGCTGTTCCTGGCCGGTTGTGCCGCCCTGACGCTTTCCGCCTGTGACAAGGGCCATGACATGGTGACCGGCACGCCGATGGCCGGCGGCGCCCGCGCGACGGCGATGCTGCACACCGCGACCGGCGCCGACGCCGGCCGCGCCACCGTGACGGAAGTGACCGGCGGGTTGCGCTACACGCTCGACGTCAAGGGTCTGCCGGCGGGCACGCACGGCGCCCATATCCACATGACCGGCCGTTGCGACGCGCCTGACTTCACCACCGCGGGCGGTCATTGGAATCCCGACCAGAAGAAGCACGGCACGATGAACCCGCAGGGGCCGCACGAGGGCGACCTGCCCAATCTGACGGTCGGCACGGATGGCCGCGGCACGCTGGGCGTCACCATTCCCGGCCAGACGCTGGCCGGCCTGCTCGACGCCGACGGCGCGGCGATCGTCGTCCATGCCGGCCCCGACGATCTGATGACCGATCCGTCGGGCAACAGCGGCGGCCGCATCGCCTGCGGCGTGTTCGCCCCGGCCTGACCGTTCGGACGGTCGGCCATCGCGAGGGACGGCCGACCCAACTACAGCCGTAAAATTGCCTCACCCGCGCGCCAGCCGGTCGCGGATGCCTGGACGTGCGAGTCGCCGGACGCAGCAACCTTTTGCAGCGAACGTCTGGTTCGACACATCATTGCTCATTTCGCGCCGCGAAAGCACGTCAGTGTTGCACAAAGGCCGCATCGGCTGCGATTCTGACCGGAATCGTCCAAACGGCAAAATCTTCCTTGCACTCTCGCAAATCTGAAACATAGTTGTTCCGCCTACCGTATACGGTTGGTCTTTTCAGACGCTGGGGAGCGTCAAAGAGGGGAACAAGGATGACGAACATCAAGCGGGGCCTCCGCAAGGGGCTTCTCGCATCAGCGCTCTGCGGCCTGATGACAACGACCGGCCTGGTCGCGCTCGCACCCAGTGCGTCAGCGCAGGGATTCACCAGCTTTGCGGCGACCGGCACGGTCGTCGACACCAATGGCAAGCCGATCGAAGGCGCGACGGTCACGATCCGTTCGGTCGGCCAGGGTTTCACCCGCTCCGCAACCACGACAAAGGGCGGTGCTTATCTGATCCCCGAATTGCAGAACGGCGACTATGACTTCACGGTCGAGGCACCTGGCTTCGACGCTTATGCCGAATCGGCGGTTCGGCTCGCCGCCGGCGCATCGTCCAACCAGTTTCGCCTGGGCGCGGCAGGTGGCGACATCACCATCACCAGCAAGCGCATCAAGACGACCGACTTCGACCTGACCACCACCGGCCAGATCATCAACGTTGCGGACATTGCCACACGCCTGCCGATCGCGCGTAGCCTGACCGCCATCATTCTACAGGCGCCGGGGACGGCGGCAGGTTCGGGCGCCTTCGGCGGCTTACCCTCGGTCAACGGGTCGGCGGTTTCGGAAAATGCCTATTTCGTCAACGGCCTCAACATCTCCGATTTCCGCAAGAGCCTGTCGCCGGCGGGTGTCCCATTCGAGTTGTATCAGACGGTGGAAGTGAAGACCGGCGGCTTTGCCGCTGAATTCGGTCGCACCACCGGCGGCTTCACCAGCGCGACCACCAAGTCGGGTTCGAACGACTTCCACGGCGGCGTCCTGTTCACCTGGAATCCGAACAAGCTGCGCTCATACGGCCGCGACACCTTCGGATCGGACAATGACGGCGGCACCAGCGATTCACGCTCGACGATTTTTCAATTGTCCGGCCCGATCTGGAAGGACCATCTGTTCTTCTACGGCCTGTACCAGGCCCGCGACAATACGAGCAGCGGTGCCGGCCGCCAGTTCCTCGGCGATCCGCGGACCAGCGACGTGTCCAATCCGGCAAAGTATCTCGGGACCAGCCGCAGCTATTACTCGACGCACTCGCCGTTCTGGGCGGGCAAGGTCGACCTCGTGGTCACCGACGGACAGCGCCTCGACTTCACCTATTTCAGCACCGTGGGCAACGACGTCAACAGCACCTACGGCAACACCGTCACCGCCGCGAACCGGTACAACTACCTGACCAACACCGATGGCCCATACAGCGGACGCACCCTGTCGACCTACGGCGGCAACAACTATGTCGCACGCTATACCGGCGTGATGACGAAGTGGCTGACGCTGTCGGCCGCCTATGGACGTAACGAGAACAACTACAATTATCAGTCGTTCAACGCGACCAACACGATCGTGCCGGGCGCCGGCGACTATCGCGATCCGCTCGTCAGCAAGACGCTGACCGTTGCCGGCGGCAGCCAGGGAATCAGCGAGGATACGCGGAAGTTCTACCGCGGCGACGCCGATCTCTACTTCAACCTGCTCGGTTCGCATCACGTCAAGGGCGGTTACGATCGCGAGGAGCTGTCGTCGAACTCGCTCTACCTGCCGTCGGGCAATGGCATCGGCTACAGCATCTACCGTGCGGACGCGAGCAACAGCTACGGCCTCGCCGTTGGCACCGACTATGTTCAGCAGAGCGTCTATCGGCAGTCCGGCGTCTTCAAGTCGCTCAATAGCGCCTACTATATCGAGGACAGCTGGTCGTTGTTCTCGAATCGACTCAACCTCAATCTTGGCCTGCGCAACGACCGCTTCACCAACAACAACGCGCTCAACCAGACCTTCTACCGATCGGGCAATCAATGGGGGCCGCGTCTTGGGTTCACCTTCGATCCGATCGGTGACCAGCGTGACAAGATCTACGGCAGCTTTGGCCGCCTGTTTATCCCCGTTGCGTCGAACACCAACATCCGTCTGACCGGTGGTGAAACCTATTTCATCCGAACCAACCTGTACGCCGGATTGAACAGCAGCAACATTCCGATTCTCGGTGCGCCAGTGCTCTATTCCGGTGCGGCGGCCTGCCCTGACGACAAGGTGCTCAATTGCTCGGTCACCGGAAACGGTCAGCCGAAGGAGGCAGCCTCCACCGTGTCCTCGACGCTGAAACCGCAGTCGGCGGATGAGTATATCCTCGGATACGAGAAGCGGATCGGCGCACGCTGGCGGATCGGTGCCTTCTTCACCTACACCAAGCTGAACGAAGTATTGGAGGACGCCGCCATCGACGGCGCGATCAACAATTACTGCGTCCAGCAGAAGATCAGCGGTTGTTCGTCGCTCTGGGGCGGGTTCGATCAATATGTGCTGATCAATCCGGGCAGTGGCGCCACCGTCCAGCTCGCCTATCCGATCAACGGTGAAAGCACGCCACGCACCGTCTCGTTCACTGCGGCGCAACTCGGCTATCCGAGGGCGGTGCGCACCTACAAGGGCATCACCTTCGAAGCTCATCGTGAGTTCGATGGCGTGTGGAGCTTCGACGGCTCGTACACCTATTCGAAGACGATCGGGAATTACGAAGGTGGCGTGAAGACCGACAACGGCCAGAGCGACACCGGCCTGACCACCGACTTCGACCAGCCCGGCCTGGTCAACGGCACCTACGGCTATTCCCCGAACGATAAGCGCCACGTGATCAAGCTGGCGGGCAGCTACCTGTTCTTTGACAGCCTCAATGTCGGCCTCAACGTCCAGGCCTATGCGCCGCGGCGGTTCGGTTGCCTTGGTCGCGTGCCCAAGTCGGTCGATCCCTATGCTTATGCCTATGGCGCCGGCGGCCTTTATTGCCAGGTCAATGCGGATGGCTCGATCAATACCGACCCGTCGGTGACCGCGCCCGTTCAGCTGATCCAGCGCGGCTCCGTGTTCAAGAGCGACTGGCTGATCACCAACGATCTGGACATCAGCTACAAGTTCAACGTCGGCAAGGCGGCGATGACGCTGCGCGGTACGGTGTTCAACGTGCTGAACCGCCAGGCGGTCGTCAGCCGCAGCGAGTATGGCACCGACAGTCAGGGTCGCGCGTCGCCCTATTACAGGACGATCAACGGTTATCAGACCCCGCGCAACGCGCGCCTCCAGCTGTCGTTCGACTTCTAAATTCAGAGTTCCGAGCGGCTGCGTTATCCCTCGCTGCCATCGGCCACACTGCCGGTCCCGCATCACCGCGGGGCCGGCCTTTTTATGGGATCAGGCCCGCGCCTGGCGGCGGGCGCCCTGTTCCAGGCGGCGGAGCAGCGCCTCGATCGACGGCGGTTCGTTCGTCTCCGGACGGACCGGCAGTTCGACGGTGGCGATCCGCTCCCCCTGGCCGAGCGCCACCGGCGTGCGGAGCGGGGCGACCGGACGAATCGGTTCGCGCGGCGCATCCGGCACCGCTTCGGGGTGGAAGGCGGCGAGCGGCTGATCGAGGTCGGCGGGCAAGGCGCGCTCGACCGGCGGTACGGGCGGCGACGGCGAGGTGGCGAGCGGCGCCGGCAGGATCTCGACTGCCTGCGTCAGGGCCTCCGCCACCACGGCAGCAGGCGTCGCGTCCACGACCTCGGCCGATGCCGGAGTCGGTGGCGGCAGCGGCGCACCGAGATCGGCGGCGGACAGCGGCCGGCGCGACGGCGCGTCGGGATGCGCATCGGCGCGGCGCAGCACCGGCGCGCCCGCCTCGCCCGGCGTGTCCTTGCGGCCGAACACCCCGCCCACGCCGAACAGCAGGAACAGCGCCGACCAGCTCACCGCAGCGGCGACGCAGCCCGTGCCCAGTGCCAGCACCATCCGCGCGGTGGTGCCGAGTGGCGGCTGCGCCACCGGCACCAGCGCGGCGACGCCGCTTCGCCACACCCAATCCTCCAGCGTCCCGCCCGGCACCAGCAGGAACAGCGCCGCCACCGCCCCGCCCGCGATCGCGCCACCGACGGGCGCGATCCAGGGGGCGACGGCAGAGAGGGTCAGGTGCGGGCGGAAGAACGCGGCCATGATCGATCCAGTCTTGCGGCGGTGAGCCTTTGGTAAATCGGTTCGTAACGCCAAATATTTGACGACCAGTTACGCTCCTCCTCGACGAAGCGGCGCGCCCGGCCGCGGCGCGCCTCCCAGTCCGTTCGGTCGGCGAGCAGGCCGGCGAGCGCGGTGGCGATCGCCGCGGGATCGTCGGGTGCGAACAGCGTGCCTGTATCGCCCTCGCCGGCCCCCGCGCCGCCCCCGTCACCGCCAAAACGGATCAGCTCGCGATGCCCGCCGACGTCGGACGCCGCGACCAGCCGCCCCTGCGCCATCGCCTCCAGCGGTTTAAGCGGCGTGACGAGGTCGGTCAGTCGCATCCGTTTGCGGGGATAGGCGAGCACGTCCACCAGCGCATAATAGCGCTCCACCTCGGTGTGCGGCACCCGGCCGACGAAGCGGATCGCCTGCGCCGCCGGCGACGCCGCCGCCTGTGCGCGTAACGCCGCCTCCATCGGCCCACCGCCGACCAGCAGCAGCCGCGCCCGCGGCCGCGCCGCGACCAGCGCCGGCATCGCCGCGATCAGATCGTCGAGCCCTTCGTAATCGTAGAAGCTGCCGATGAAGCCGATCGTCTCCGCCCCGACCAGGTCGAGCGCCGCGGCCAGCGCCGGATCGCGCGGCACGGGTTCGCCGAACAGCGACAGGTCGACGCCATTGGGCGATACGGTGACCTTATCGGCCGGCACGCCGCGCGCGATAAGGTCGCCGCGCAGGCCCTCGCAGATCACCGTCACCGCGTCGGCGCGCGCCACCGCCCAATTTTCCATCGCCCGCGTCGCGCGATACCGGGCCGATCCCTCGCGCCCGGTGCCGTTGCCGACCGCCGCATCCTCCCAGAAGGCGCGGATCTCATAGACCAGCGGCAAGCCCCGCCGCCGCGCGACCAGCCAGGCGGCGACCGCGTCCAGCGCGGGCGAATGCGCATGCAGCACGTCCGGACGGAACGACTCCACCGCCGCGTCAATCCGCCGCGCGAAGGCGCGGATGCCGCGCGCCTCGCCGACCGGCCCGGTGCCGCCGACCGGCGGCGTCCGGTGAAAGGTGATGCCGTCGACCGATTCGACCGCATCGGCGCAGGCACCCTGCCGCGGCCCGGTGACCGCCGCCACCTGCCAGCCGCGCGCCTGCTGCGCCTTCAGGATCGCGCGCGTGCGAAAGGTATAGCCGCTCTGCAGCGGCAGGCCGTGATCGAGGACGTGGAGGATGCGCATGATGCACGCCTTGCCACGATCCCCGTTAACGCCGCGTCAGCGATGGTGGCGGATGGTCGGCTCGCGAACGTGCGAAGCATTCCGGACCGGCGGATAGCGCGGATTGCTCATGCACCTGTCAGGATGCTCCATCCTACGTCTTGGCGGCAGCCGCACCCTTCTCGCGCTGCCGCCCGTATCATGTTTAAGCCTCCGTCAACCGCTGGTCGCTAGGCAGCGCGATGGCGGGAAGGAGCGCCGGGCAGCCATGATCGACAATTTCGCGCTCGGCCTGACGCATGCGCTGCTGCTCCTCGCCGCATGGCGGCTGCTGCGCCGGCCCGACCTCGATTCCGAAGCGCCGCCGCCGCGTCATTGGCGCTCGCGCGACTGATGCGCGACCTCGCCTTCATCGGCTTTCTCGTCGCTTTGTTCGGCATGGGGCTGCGCCGGCCGTTCCTGCTCGTGCTGGCCTATGTCTACATCGACATCGTCTCGCCGCAGCGGCTGACCTATTTGCTGCTCAACAGCATCCCGATCTCGCTGATCGCGGTGGCGATGGCGGTCGGCGGCTGGCTGATCGCCGACGACAAGAGCGACAGCCGCTTCGCCCCCCGGCAAGGCCTGATCGTGCTGCTGCTGCTCTATTGCTGGGCGACGACGCTCGGCGCCGATTTCCCCCTCGACGCCAAGGACAAATGGGACTGGGTGTGGAAATGCCTGGCCTTCGCCGCCTTCCTGCCGCTGACCCTGCGCACGCGGTTGCGTATCGAGGCGCTGCTGCTGTTCATGATCGTTTCGGCGGGCGCGATCATCATCGTCGGGGGCATCAAGACGCTGGCCGGCGGCGGCGGCTATGGCCAGCTCGACCTGATGGTCAACAACAATTCGGGCCTGTATGAGGGTTCGACTATCTCCACCGTCGCGATCGCGATCGTGCCGCTGATCGCCTGGTTCATGCGCTGGGGCACGATCTTCCCCCCGGACTGGCGGATGAAGAGCTATGGCCTGGCACTGATCTTCGCCTGTCTGCTGATCCCGATCGGCACGTCGACGCGTACCGGCCTGGTCTGCATCGTGCTCGTCGCGCTGCTGTCGCTGCGCAACACCCGCCGCAAGTTCCTCTATCTGTCGCTGATTGGCGGCCTGGCGGTGCTGTCGGTGCCCTTCCTCCCGGCCTCGTTCACCGACCGGATGAGCACGATCAAGAACCATGACGCCGACGAATCCGCCTCGACCCGCGTCGCCGTGTGGAAGTGGACGATCGACTATGCCAAGTCGCACCCGTTCGGCGGCGGGTTCGAGGCCTATCGCGGCAACCGCATCCGCTACGAGATCAAGAAGACGGACGGCAGCGGCCCCGCCCCCGTTGTCGCCGACATGGCGGTGACCGACAAGGCGCGCGGCTATCACAGCGCCTATTTCGAGACGCTCGGCGAACAGGGCTATCCCGGCCTCGCGCTGTGGCTGTCGATCAGCCTGATCGGGTTGATCCGCATGGAGGTGCTGCGCCGGCGCTACCGCGATCCGGAGGGTGAGTTCGGCTGGGCCGGGCCGCTCGCCGCCGCGCTGCAGACCGCGCATTGTGTCTATCTGCTCGGTGCGGCCTTCGTCGCCATCGCCTTCCAGCCGTTCGTCTACATGCTGCTGGGCGCGCAGATCGGCCTCGACACCTATCTGTCGCGCCGCCGCGCCGAAACGGGCGACACCGGCTTCGTCCGCCGCGCCACCGCCGCATCGCCGCCCGATCCGGCCCCGCCGCTGCCGGCATGAGCGAATTGCGCGCGCTTACCGGCGCCCGCGGCCTCGCCGCCTGGGCGGTGGTGCTCTACCATGTCCGCGTCAGCATCGCCGGCCTGCCGCCGTCGGTGGAGGCGGCGTTCGCGCACGGCTATCTGGCGGTCGATTTCTTCTTCCTGCTGTCCGGCTTCGTCATCTGGCTGACCTGGGGGCCGCGGCTGCACGACGGCGGTGTCGCCGCCGTGCCCGGCTTCTGGCGCAAGCGGGTGGCACGGATCTGGCCGCTGCACGTCGCCATGCTGGCGTTCGGTGTGCTGCTTGCCGCGCTGCTCGCAGCGACGGGGCGGCATGATCCCGCCTTTCCATGGGCGGAGCTGCCGTTGCACCTGCTGCTCGTCCAGAATTGGGGTTTCACGAACCGGCTGACGTGGAACGACCCGGCCTGGTCGATCAGTTGCGAGGCGGCGGCCTATCTGCTGTTCCCGATATGCGCCTGCGCGCTCGACTGGCGGCGCTGGCCGACGCCGGCATTGCTGGCATCGGCATTGGCGCTGCTCGGCGTGCTTGCCTGGGGCATGGCGGACCAGCCCGGCCTCGGCGCCGACATCCCGCGCTTCGGGCTGCTTCGTTGCCTGACCGAATTCGGCTGCGGCACGATCCTCGCCGCGCTGTATCTCCGGTGCCCGCCGCTCGGCTGGTCACTCGCAGTGGCCGTTGTCGCCGCCACGGCCCGATCGCTCGGCGCGCCGGAGACACTCACCGTTCCCGCCGGTTTCGCCGCGCTGCTGATGCTGCTCGCGCAGACCGCCGGCCGGCCGCGCCATCCGCTGGAGCTCGCCATCGTTCATTATCTCGGCGAGATCAGCTTCGCGACCTATCTGTCGCACTTCCTGCTGTGGAAGGCGTTCAAGCTCGTCTTCGTGCACGGCGATCAGGTGCCGCCCGTGACGATCGCCGCCTATCTGCTGCTGGTGCTGATCGCCTCGGTCGGGCTCTACCATCTGTGGGAACGCCCGGCGCAGCGCTGGCTGAACGCTGTAGGGCCCCTGCCCTGCAGGGATGGGTTTGGGGTGGGGCCTTTCCGCACGCGGAGCGTACGAGGCGACGCCCCACCCCCTATCCCTCCCTTCAAAGGGGGGGCTGAGTAGCGCCTCAGGCGTCGGTCAGTTCTTCCTCCAGCGCCTTCAGGATCGCGTCGTTGAAGGCGGGGATGTCGTCCGGCTTGCGGCTGGTGATCAGATTGCCGTCGACGACGACCTGATCGTCCTCCACCTCGGCGCCGGCATTCTCCAGGTCGGTGCGCACCGACGGCCAGCTCGTCACGCGGCGACCGTCGACCACGTCCGCCTCGACCAGCAGCCACGGCGCGTGGCAGATCGCCGCGACGATCTTGTCGTCCTCCATGAATTCGGTGACGATCTCGACCGCGCGCTCCTGCAGCCGCATCTTGTCGGGGTTGCCGACGCCGCCCGGCAGCACCAGCGCGTCGTAATCGTCGGTGTCGACCTGGTCCAGCGTGAGGTCGGGCGTGATCGTCTCGCCCTTCTCGCTGTCGTGGACCATGCCCTGGATCGCGTCGGTCTTGATCGACGCCAGCGTCACCTGCACGCCAGCGTCGAGCAGCGCCTGGCGAGGCTTGAACAATTCGTCCTGCTCGAAACCGTCGGTGGCGAGCATGAGGACGCGGGCTTGGCTGAGATCGGCCATGTCGGGTTACTCCTGATTGGGACGTCGCGAAGGGGGATCGCCAGGGCCCAACACGCGCCCGCCCCGGCCGTTCCGGAACGAAGCGACGGACGGCGCATTTTCGAAGACAGCCAACCCATTGTTTCAAAACGGAGACACGCGTGGCGACCCGCATCGTCTATTGCGACGATTCCAAGCCCGGCATCACCCGCAGGAAAGTGCGGAACGGCTGGGCCTATTATGACGCCAAGGGGGACCGCATCACCGATCGCGACGAGATTGACCGGCTGAACGCGATCGGCCTGCCCCCCGCCTATCGTGACGCCTGGTTCTGCCCCAAGCCCAACGGCCATATCCAGGCGGTCGGCTGGGACGAGAAGGGCCGCAAGCAATATCGCTATCACACGCAATTTCGCGAGGCGCAGGAGGCGGCGAAATACGAACGCTGCGCCGAATTCGGCCGTGCCCTCCCCGCCCTGCGAGTCCGGGTCGAGAAGGATCTGGCGCAGCGCGGCCTGACCCGCGAACGCGCCATCGCCGCGGTCGTCCGCCTGCTCGACGAGACCAACATCCGCGTCGGCAACGAGGCCTATGCGGAGGCGAACAAGAGCTTCGGCGCCACCACCCTGCGCAAACGCCACGGTACCGTCCGCGGCAGCACGCTGCGCCTGCGCTACAAGGGCAAATCGGGCAAGGAGCGCGACTGCGCGGTCACCGACAAACGGCTCGCCGCCACGGTCAAGAAGATGCAGGACCTCGACGAACAGCATCTCTTCGCCTGGCTCGACGCCGAAGGCGAGGCGCATCCCGTCACCTCGTCGGACGTCAACGCCTATATCAAGGCGGTGACCGGCGGCGACTTCTCCGCCAAGCATTTCCGCACCTGGGGCGCCAGTGTCTGCGCCTTCGACGCGCTCGCCCGTGCCGAGGCGGACCTCAGCCTCAAGGCCCTGCTCGAGCCGGTCGTCGCGCGGCTCGGCAACACGCCGGCGATCGCCCGCAAGAGCTACGTCCACCCGTCGCTGATCGCCCTGGTCAAGAAGGGCCAGGGCGCCTTTCGCCGTGCGTTGCGCCTGCCCCGCGCCGCGCGCTATCTCAGCCGCGAGGAGCGTGGACTGATCGCCTTTCTCGAAGCCGGCGCCCCTGCCGACCTCGCGCCAGTGCTGGCCAAGGCAGCGTAGCGCTGAAATAGCCCCTCCCCTTCAGGAGAGGGGTCGGGAATGGGGCTTCTCCGCGAACGCGGCGCCTGTGGGAACGCCCCACCTCAAACCCTTCCCTGAAGCGGAAGGGGCTCGAGACATCAGTTAAAGAGGATCTCATGGCCAATTCCTCCGCCCCAAAGGGCCCCCTGATCGACACCGAGTCGATTCAACAGCAGACCGGCAGCCTCGTGCGGGAGAGCCAATGGTGGCTGCAGCAGCATTGGCTGCAGATCCTGATCGCCTTCGCCGCCGGCACGGTCATCGTCCTTGCGCTGCACGGCCTGCGCCGCCTGGGTGATCGCTTGTGCCAGCATGATCAGCGGCTGCGCGGCTGGGGCCATGTCCTCGGCCGCACCATCGCGCGCACCAACAACTTCTTCATCGTGATGCTCGCCGCCAAGCTGGTCGCCGGCTATGCCGGCGCGCCGGAGGGGGTCGCCACCACGATCAACTTCCTGTGGACAGTCGCCTCCGTCTTCCAGGCGGCGATCTGGGCGCGCGAACTGATTCTCGGCGCGATCGAGCATCGCACCAGCGCCGAAAATTATTCGGGCGAGGCGCTGCTGTCGGCGCTCGGCCTGATCCGTCTGCTGATCACCGTCGCGCTGTTCGCGGTCGCGCTCGTCGTCGTGCTCGACAATCTCGGCGTCAACGTCACCGGCTTGGTTGCCGGACTCGGCGTCGGCGGTATCGCCATCGGCCTCGCCGCGCAGGGCATCTTCGCCGATCTGTTCGCCGCCTTGGCGATCATCTTCGACCGTCCGTTCCGCCGCGGCGACACGATCAGCTACGGCTCGAGCAGCGGCACGATCGAATCCATCGGCCTCAAATCCACCCGCATCCGCGCCTTCACCGGCGAGTTGCGCATCATCTCCAACCGCCAGTTGCTCGACAAGGAAATCCTCAACACCGCGGTGCGTGACCATATCCGGCTATCGTTCACCATCGGCGTCACCTACGAAACCGCGCCGGAAAAGCTGGAACAGGTGCCCGCGATCCTGCGCGAGATCGTCGAGGGCGAAGGCGGCAAGGTCGCGCGGTCCGGCTTCGAGACGTTCGGCGCCTCCAGCCTCGACTATGCGCTGCAATTCGACATCCCCGGCAACGACTGGGCGACCGCGCATCCGATGCGCGACCGCATCATGGTCGCGATCATCCGTCGCTTCGCCGCCGAAGGCATCGGCATCGCCTATCCGACCCAGACCACCTACACCGCCGCGCCGGATGGCAAGCTCGTTATGCCCTATGCGGATGGGCCGCGGAGTTGAGAGTCAATGCTAAAACGTCCGCCAACCGCTCTACCTCGTCACCCCAGCGAAAGCTGGGGTCTTCAGCCTCAAGCACTCGCGATGGCACAAAGTCGTGATTTTTCCGAGGATAATGGAAAGGCTGTCGACCTGCGTTGAAACGCCGCCGCCACGTAGTTAGTCTTGAGCCTATGGCCGGCGGCTACACCTATCTACTGGCCAGCAAACCCCGAGGTATGCTTTATATCGGCGTCACCTCACACCTCGCCGAGCGGATCGACCAGCACCGCCGCGACGTCGGCTCTGCCTATTGCCGACGCTACGGCATCAAGACGCTCGTTCTGATCGAGCCCCATGCCACGATCGAAGACGCGATCGTGCGGGAAAAAGCGCTGAAGGCCTGGAAGCGCGCGTGGAAGATCTATCTGATCGAAGCCGCTAACCCTGACTGGCGCGATCTGTACGACGAACTCTCCTGAAACCTCTAACGGCGGTGTCTCCACCGCAGGCGAACGGGTTGATCGGCGAGTGCTCGCCCCGCGGCACGAGACCCCAGCTTGCGCTGGGGTGACGGATAGCCAGTTGTCCCCTCAAATCCCCCCTTCATCCAGGCTCAGCAACGTCGCATTGCCACCCGCGCTGGTCGTATCCACCGACACCGCCCGCTCCGCGCAGAAACGATAGAGATAATGCGGCCCACCCGCCTTCGGGCCGGTGCCGGACAGGCCCTCGCCGCCGAACGGCTGGCTGCCGACCACCGCGCCGATCATCGAGCGGTTAATATAGAGGTTGCCGACCGCCGCCTCGCCCTCGGCGACTTCCGCCGCCCGTGCGATGCGGCTGTGCAGCCCCATGGTCAGGCCATAACCCTTGGCGTTGACCCGCGCGATCGTCTCCGAAAGCTTGCCCGCCTCCCAGGTCGCAACGTGCAGGATCGGGCCGAACCATTCGCGATCCAGATCCTCGATCCGGTCGAGCCGGATCAGCGTCGGCGGCACGAACAGGCCGTCTGCCGGCGCATCCAGAGTCTTGATCACCCGCTCGCCCGCCGCGGCGCGATAGGCCATCAACTTGTCATAGGCGGCGCGGTCGATCACCGGGCCGACATCGGTGCGCGGATCACCGGGGTCGCCGAGCCGCAGCGTGTCCATCGCTCCTTTGAGCATCGCGATCACGCCATCGGCGACGTCCTCCTGCACCAGTAGCAGGCGCAGGGCCGAACAGCGCTGCCCCGCCGAGCGGAAGGACGAGGTGACGACATCCGCCACCACCTGTTCGGGCAGCGCGGTTGAATCGACGATCATCGCGTTGATCCCGCCGGTCTCCGCGATCAGCGGCACGATCGGCCGCTCGTCGTCGGCCACCAGAGTACGCGCGATCCGCTTGGCGGTGGCGGTCGATCCGGTGAAGGCGACGCCAGCGATGCGCACGTCGCCGGTCAGCGCCGCGCCGACCTCCGGCCCGCCGGTGACCAGGATCAGCGCATCGGTCGGCACACCAGCCCGGTGTGCGAGGGCGACCGCGGCGCGCGCGATCTCGGGCGTCTGCGGCGCCGGCTTGGCGACGACGGTGTTGCCCGCGACCAGCGCCGCCACCGTCTGGCCCAGGAAGATCGCCAGCGGGAAATTCCACGGCGCCACCGTCGCCCAGACGCCGCGCCCCTCGATATGCAGCGTGTTGCGTTCGCCGGTCGGCCCCGGTAGTTCCACGGGGCGCAGCCGCGCGCGCGCTTCGCCCGCATAATAGCGACAGAAATCCGCCGCCTCGCGTACCTCGCCGATCGCGTCGGGGATCGTCTTGAACGCCTCCTGCACGCAGATCGCCATCAGCTGATCGCGATTCTCCTCGAGCAGGTCGGCTAGCCGCTCCAGGATTTCGGCGCGATGGTCGACCGGGGTGGTCGACCAGGCCGGGAAGGCGGCGGCAGCGCGGGTGACGGCATCGGCGACCACCGCATCACCCTCACCCTTCCCACTGCCTTCGGCAGCGGGCCCCTTCCCTCTCCCGTCGGGAGAGGGAAAAGACGGCGCAGCCGGCGAAGGGTGAGGGCGACCTAGCCCCGCAACAGGCGCGTTGACCGCCTTCACCGTCCGCTCCAGCACCGCCCGATCCGCCAGGTCGAGTCCTTCCGAATTGCGATGCCCCGGCGCGAACAGATCCTTGGGCAGCGGGATCGACGGATGCCGGCTGCCGCCCAGCGCCGCGATCTTCGCCACCGGGTCCGCCAGGATCTCGTCCTCGCTCAGCCGCGCATCCGCAAGCTGGTGCACGAAGCTCGAATTGGCGCCATTCTCCAGCAGGCGCCGGACGAGATAGGCGAGCAGGTCGCGATGGCCGCCGACCGGCGCATAGATGCGGCAATGATAGCCCTGTTCGCGGACCAGCCGCTCGTACAGGCCGTCACCCATGCCGTGCAGGCGCTGGAACTCGAAATCGCGGCTGTTGCCCGCCCATTCCAGGATGGTGGCGACGGTCAACGCATTGTGGCTGGCAAAGGCAGGGCGGATGTTCTCCGCCGCCAGCATGTCCTTGGCGACCGCCAGATAGGAGACGTCGGTCGCCGCCTTGCGCGTGAACAGGGGGTAATCGGACAGGCCCTCGACCTGCGTCCGCTTGATCTCGCTGTCCCAATAGGCACCCTTGACCAGCCGGACGTTCATGATCCGGTCGAGCCCGTTGGCCCAGGCGACGACGGGCCGCGCGCGCTTGCCATAGGCCTGTACCGCCATGCCGAAGCCGTCCCAACCCTTGAGCGACGGCAGGCTGGCGACGTTGCCGATGATGTCGAGGCTCATCTCCAGCCGCTCGGATTCCTCGGCATCGACGGTCAGCGCGATGTTCTTGGCCGCCGCCTGCACCGCCAGCGCCTCCAGCATCGCGGTCAGTGCCGGCACGCATTCGTCCCAGCGCGCGACCTCGTAGCGCGGATGCAGCGCCGACAGCTTGACCGACACCGAATGGCCCGCCGCCGGATCGCTGCCGACCGCGTCGATCGCGCCGACATAGGCCCGGAAATAGCGATCCGCGTCGTCGAAGGTCCGCGCCGCCTCGCCCAGCATGTCGAAGCTGGCGGTGAAGCCCTTGTTCTCACCCCGCTTCATCCGACGCATCGCCTCGTCGATGGTGCGGCCCATGACGAAGATCTCGCCCATCATCTTCATCGCCGCGCCCACCGCCTGGCGCACGAACGGTTCGCCGGCGCGGCTGATCAGCCGCTTGAGCGGCCCCGCCTCCCCCTCGCCGACCAGCGCCCGGCCGACCACCAGCCCCCAGGTCGCCGAATTGACCAGCTTGGACGACGATTTGCCGGTGTGCGCGCGCCAGTCCGCCTCGCCCAATTTGTCCGCGATCAGCAGGTCCGCCGTCTCCGGATCGGGGACGCGCAGGAACGCCTCCGCCAGGCTGAGCAGCGCCACGCCCTCCGACGAGTTGAGCCGATATTCCTGCAGGAACTGGTTCACCCAGCCGCGATTCTGCGCCGCGCGCAGGTCGGCGAGCAGGCCGGAGGCGTGCGCCATGATCCGCTCCCTCGAATCGGGCGACGCGGCGGCGCGGTCGAGCAGCGGCTTTAGAACATCGGGTTCGCTGGCACGGTGCAGCCGAGCCATGGTTTCGCGGGCTGTTGACGTTACGGTGGTGGACATGTTCGCGCTTTCGGTCTGGCAAGGCTTGCGGGGAACGGTCCGCCGCGCCTACAGGATGCTCGCGCGTCTAGCGCCAAATGATGGTCGAGGGGAATGGCGTGGCGGAAGTGACGCTGGCGGAGATGCAGGCGCGGGTCGGCAGCGAGACCGTGTCCGACTGGGTCGAGGTGACGCAGGCGATGATCGATCTGTTCGCCGATGCGACCGGCGACCACCAGTTCATCCACGTCGATCCGGTCGCGGCGGCCGCGACGCCGTTCGGCGGCACGATCGCGCACGGTTTCCTCACCCTGTCGCTGATGCCGCTGCTCGCCAGCAAGGTGCCCGACGCGCCGCGGCTCGCCGGCGTGCGGATGGGCGTCAACTACGGCGGCAACAAGGTTCGCTTCCTCACCCCGGTGCGCGCGGGCAGCCGCGTGCGCGGCCGCTTCCTCCTGCTCGCCTTCGAGGAAAAGCGTCCCGGCCAGTTCCAGCAGACCACCCAGTTCATCGTCGAGATCGAGGGGCAGGACAAGCCCGCCCTGATCGCCGAGTGGATCAGCCAAGCCTTTGTATAATCACGATTGTTGGTTTTAAACCCACGCGTCTGTGCGTGAAGTTAGGGAAGAACGACCCATGCGCTCCGCCGTCATCGTCTCCACCGCCCGCACCCCGATCGGCCGCGCCTATCGCGGCGCCTTCAACGCCACCACGCCGCAGGCGCTGGCCGGCCACGCCATCGCCCATGCGGTCAAGCGCGCCGGCCTCGACGGCGGCGAGGTCGAGGACGTGGTGTTCGGCGCCGCGCTGCAGCAGGGGCACCAGTCGACCAACATCGCCCGCCAGGCGCTGCTCCGCGCCGGCCTGCCGACCTCGGTGCCGGGCATGTCGCTCGACCGCCAGTGCGCCAGCGGCCTGATGGCGATCGCCACCGCCGCCAAGCAGATCGTCCAGGACGGCATGGACATTGCCGTCGGCGGCGGCGTCGAGAGCATCAGCATGGTGCAGACCCCGCAGATGCGCGTCGCGCCCGACAAGCAGCTGATCGCAATGCACGCCGACATCTACATGCCGATGCTGCAGACCGCCGAGGTCGTGTCGAAGCGCTACGGCATCGGCCGCGACGCGCAGGACGCCTATGGCCTGCAGTCGCAGCAGCGCACCGCCGCGGCGCAGGCCGCCGGCAAGTTCGACGACGAGATCGTCGCGCTCGACGCGGAGATGGACCTCGTCAACAAAGAGACCAAGGAGGTGACCAAGAAGCAGGTCACCCTGTCGAAGGACGAGGGCAACCGCGCCGACACGACGCTGGAAGGGCTGCAGTCGCTCAAGCCCGTCGTCGGCCCGGACGGTCACATCACCGCCGGCAACGCCAGCCAGCTGTCCGACGGCGCCTCGGCCAGCGTGCTGATGGAGGAAAGCGTCGCCGCCGCGCGCGGCCTGAAGCCGCTTGGGCGCTATGTCGGTATGGCCGTTGCGGGCACCAAGCCCGACGAGATGGGCATCGGTCCGGTCTTCGCGGTGCCCAAGCTCCTCGAGAAGAACGGCCTGACGATCGACGACATCGGCCTGTGGGAGCTCAACGAGGCGTTTGCGGTCCAGGTCCTCTACTGCCGCGACACGCTCGGCATCCCGGACGAGCTGCTCAACGTCAACGGCGGTGCGATCTCGATCGGCCATCCCTATGGCATGTCGGGCGCCCGCATGACCGGTCACGCGCTCATCGAGGGCAAGCGCCGCGGTGCCAAATACGTCGTCGTGACGATGTGCGTCGGCGGCGGCATGGGCGCGGCGGGGCTGTTCGAGGTGCTGTGAGGTTGAAGCGTTAAGGCCGAAACGGTATAAACGGGGTCGGCGATGTCATGAGCGCCTTTCTGCCGAGCCCCGGTCGTTGCAGCGACCGGGGCTCAAACGTTTGGGGCTCGGGTTGCAGCCCGAGCCCCGCCCGTGCACCTTATCTGTTTCGCGCCACTTCGATGATCTTCAGGACCAGGGTCCCGAAGGCAAAGAGCACGCCCAGGATCAGGCACAGATCGGCAACGGTCATGCGTCGTCCTTTCTGCTAAAGCGGCAGGATTGCCGCCGCCAGCGATCGTGGCCGCCGCGGCCCTATCGCGCAACCAACCCCCGGCGCGCTCGTTCTCCGGCAAACCCCTCGCATCAGGAGACGTGCCGTGGCCGACCAAGACAATCCCCAGGAGATCGCCGACAAGTTCCTGTCCAAGCTGCACGACAGCCCATTCGTGATGATCGGCCTGACCAACGGCGAACACAGCGAGCCGATGACCGCGCAGCTCGACGACAGCCAGCCCAACACGCTGTTCTTCTTCGCCGGCAAGGACAATCGCATCGCCAGGGGCGGCGATGCGATGGCGCAGTTCGTCGGCAAGGGCCACGACTTCTTCGCCTGCCTCGCCGGCACCGTGTCGCAGGCGAAAGATCACGCGCAGATCGACCGGCTGTGGAATAATCAGGTCGAGGCCTGGTTCCCGGGCGGCAAGGAAGACCCCAACCTGACGCTGCTGCGCTTCGACATCGACAGCGCCGAACTATGGGAAACCGACATCTCGCTGTCGGGCCGGGTCAAGATGCTGTTCGGCGGCACGATCCGTGGCGACGAGTCGAGCAGCCACGCGGTGGTCGACTCGGTCGCCTGAGCCTGATCCGGCACGATGAGGGGCGCGGCGCGACGGCGCTCGCGCCCCTTCGCTTATCCGGCGTTGGCGGCCATCCATTCCTCGACGACGGGCGCGACGCGGTTGCGCCACTTAGACCCGTTGAAGATGCCGTAATGGCCGGCGCCCTCAACCATCAGATAGCGCTTCTTGTCCTCCGCCAGCGCAGTCGCCAGCGTCAGCGCCGCCTTGGTCTGGCCGAGCCCGGAGATATCGTCCCGCTCGCCCTCGATCGCCAACAGGCCGACGTCGGTGATCGCGCCGGGATCGACCCGGCGGCCGCGATGCGTCATCTCGCCGCGCGGCAGGGCATGGGTCTGGAAGACGAGGTCGACCGTCTGCAGATAGAATTCTGCAGTCATGTCGCAGACCGACCGATATTCCTCGTAGAAGGCCTTGGTCGACGCCGCGCCCTCGCCGTCGCCCTGGACGAGGTGTTTGAACATCTCCCAATGGCTCATCATGTGGTTGCCGAGGTTCATCGACATGAAGCCGGCGAGCTGGAGGAAGCCGGGATAGACCTTTCGGCCTGCACCCGGGTAGGTCATCGGCACGGTCGCGATCGCATTCTGCTCGAACCAGGCGTGCGGCCGCTCCGTGGCCAACGTGTTGACCGCGGTCGGCGCCTCACGCGTGTCGATCGGGCCGCCCATCATCGTCAGCGTCCGCGGCCGGCATGGATTGCCGTCGGCGCACATCAGGGCGGTCGCGGCATAGCAGGGCACCGACGGCTGGCAGACGGCGAGCATGTTGGCCCCGCGGCCGCCGGCGTCCGGACCGATCGCCTCGAGGAAGGCGATCAGATAGTCGATATAATCGTCGAGATCGAAGCGCCCCTCCCACAGGGGAACCAGCTTCGCGTCGCGCCAGTCGGTGATGTAGACGTCGGCGACCGGCAGCATCCGCTCCACCGTGCCGCGCAGCAACGTCGCGAAATGGCCCGACATCGGCGCGACGATCAGCAGCCGCGGCCCGCCCTCCACGCCCTCGCGGCGGAAGCGCTTGAGCTGGCCGAACGGCTTTTGCAGCACGATCTCTTCGTGGATCGGCACCTCGACACCCTCGATCACCGTGTGGGTCAGGCCGAACGCCGGCTTCCCCCGCGGTGCGGCGGCATGGGCGAAGACCTCCAGCGCGCTCGCCACCACCGATCCGCCGCCAAGATAAGCCCAGGGATTGGCAGGGTTCTGGAGCAGTCCGGCACTGAAGGTCGCCATCGCACTGGCACCGGCGAGCATCGAACGCTGAAATTCATAGGCATCGTACAGCATGGCGCGCTTCTATCCCATGTCGGTTGCCGTGTCCGTAAACACTTTGACCTAAACGGCGGATTGCGACGAAACGTTGCGCTTACGGTGAGCAGCCGCGTCGATCAGCAGGGCAGCGACGTTGAGCGGACCGATACGCACTGCTAGGCGCCTGACGATCATGGCCGCATCCCCGCCCCCTCCGGGCCGCCGTCTCGGCGACCTCCGCCTCGTCTGGGACCGCGTGCTGCGCTACCCGCGCGAGCTCGCCTTCGCCCTTGCCGCGCTCGCCACCACCTCTGCCGCGACGGTCGCGATCCCCGCCGGCTTCAAGCGGGTGATCGATCGCGGCTTCGGCCCCGACGCGCACGGGTCGGTAGCGGCGTCGTTCCATTATCTGCTGATGATCGTCGGCGTGCTCGCGCTTGCCACGGCGGTCCGCTTCTACTTCGTCTCCTGGCTCGGCGAGCGCGTCGTCGCCGACCTGCGGCTGCAGGTGCAACGCCATCTGCTTGGCCTCAGCCCGCGCTTCTTCGAAGAGAACCGCCCGTCGGAGATCGCCTCGCGCCTGACCTCCGATACGACGCTGATTGAAACCGTGGTCGGCAGCACCGTGTCGATCGCGCTGCGCAACACCTTCACCGCGATCGGCGGCACGGTCTATCTGTTCTGGCTGTCGCCGAAGCTCGCCGGCATGCTGCTGCTCGGCATCCCGTTGATCATCCTGCCGGTCACCATCTTCGGCCGCCGCATCCGTGCCCATTCGCGCACGTCGCAGGATCGCGTCGCGGATGTCGGCGCGATGATCACCGAGACACTGGGCGCGATGAAGATCGTCCAGGCCTTCGGCCAAGAGGATCGCGAGGCAAATCGCTTCGGCGGCGCGGTCGACGCCACCTTCGCTGCTGCCAAGCGCCGCATCGGCCTGCGTGCAATCATGACCGCGATCATGATCGCGCTGATCTTCGGCTCGATCACCCTGGTCGTCTGGGAAGGCGTCGCCGACGTCACCGCCGGGCGTCTGTCCGGCGGCGGCCTGTTCGCCTTCGTGCTGACCGGCGGCATCGTCGCCGGGGCGTTCGGCGCGCTGACCGAAGTCTATGGCGACCTGCTGCGCGGCGCGGGCGCGGCGAGCCGTATCGCCGAACTGCTCCACGAACGGCCGGAGATCGCCCGCCCCGCCGCGCCGATCCCGCTGCCCGTGCCGGTTCGCGGCGCACTGACCTTCGACGACGTGCACTTCCGCTATCCTACCCGGCCCGAGGTCGCGGCGCTCGACGGCCTCAGCCTCGCCATCCGTGCCGGCGAAACGGTGGCGGTGGTCGGCCCGTCGGGTGCGGGCAAGTCGACCCTGTTCCAGCTCGCCGAGCGTTTCTACGATCCGGCGGCGGGCCGCATCCTGCTCGACGGCGTCGACCTGACCGAGGCCGATCCCGCCGCGATCCGCGCCCAGATCGCGATGGTGCCGCAGGAAACCGTGATCTTCGGCGCAACGGCGCGCGACAATCTGCGCTACGGCGACTGGCAGGCGGACGACGATCTGCTTTGGGCCGCCGCGGAGGCGGCCAATGCCGCCGACTTCCTGCGCGCGCTGCCGGAGGGGCTCGACACCTTCCTGGGTGAAGGGGGCGCCCGGCTGTCGGGTGGCCAGCGTCAGCGGATCACCATCGCCCGCGCGCTGCTGCGCGACGCGCCGATCCTCTTGCTCGACGAGGCGACCAGCGCCCTCGACGCGGAGAGCGAACGACTCGTCCAGCAGGCGCTGGAGCGGCTGATGGAAAACCGCACCACCCTCGTCATCGCCCACCGGCTCGCCACCGTCCGCGCGGCGCAGCGCATCGTCGTGATGGATCAGGGCCGCATCGTCGAGGAAGGCCCGCACGGCGCCCTGATCGGCCGCGGCGGCCTCTACGCGCGGCTTGCGAGCCTGCAGTTCCACGAAGCGGCATAGCATGTTCAATTCGTCATTCCGGCGAAAGCCGGAATTCATGGATGCGGGACGCTGATGTTGCGCGCCATCGCCTGCCGCGCCGTATCCGTGGGTCCCGGCTTTCGCCGGGATGACAAGCGAGGTTTGAGACGGCGCACGACCGGCAAGCCTGCTTGATCCCCTGCCCATAGACGCCCATCATCGGGTCAAAAGGCAGGAGCTTCCATGCGCGACTTCGACATCATCGTGTACGGCGCTACCGGCTTCACCGGCCGGCTCGTCGCCGAATATCTCGTCGCGGAGGGCGCGCCGCGCTGGGCGATGGCGGGCCGCAACCTGACCAAGCTGCAGGAAGTGCGCGACGCGATCGGCGCGCCCGCCGACCTGCCGCTGCTCGTCGCCGACTCCGACGATCCCGCCGCCCTCCGCTCGCTCGCCGAACGCACGCAGGTCGTGCTGACCACCGTCGGCCCCTACCAGCTTTACGGCAGCGACCTCGTCGCCGCCTGCGCCGCCACCGGCACCGGCTATGTCGACCTGTGCGGCGAGCCCGCCTGGATGCGCCACATGATCGACGCCCATCAGGCCGAGGCGCAGCGCACCGGCGCGCGCATCGTCTTCTCCTGCGGCTTCGATTCGATCCCCTTCGATCTCGGTGTACTGACGCTGCAGGACTGCGCCCGCGCCAAATACGGCCGACCCGCGCCGCGCGTGAAGGGCCGGGTACGGACGATGCAGGGCAGCTTCTCCGGCGGCACCGCGGCGAGCTTCCGCGCGACGCTCGCCGCCGCGGCGCGCGATCCGTCGATCGTCGGCCTGCTCACCAACCCCTTCGCGCTGACCCCCGGCTTCAGCGGCCCGCACCAGCCGGTCGGCCTGCTTCCGGAGTTCGACCCGACACTCAACACCTGGGTCGCGCCGTTCATCATGGCGGCGATCAACACCAAGAACGTCCACCGCACCAACTTCCTGCGCGGCCATCCCTATGGCACCGACTTCGTCTATGACGAGATGATGGTCGCCGGCCTCGGCGAGATGGGCAAGGCCGCGGCGGAGGCGATCGCCAAGCTCAATCCGCTCAGCAACGACAAGGGCCCCAAGCCCGGCGAAGGGCCCAGCAAGGAGGAGCGCGACAGCGGCCATTACGACCTGCTGTTCGTCGGCCTGATGCCCGACGGCGCCCGCTTCGACGCGGTGGTCACCGGCGATCGCGATCCGGGCTATGGCTCGACCAGCAAGATGATCGCGGAAACCGCGCGCTGCCTGGTCGAGACCGAGGGCGACGGCGGCATCTGGACGCCGGGCGCGCTGCTCGGCACGACGCTGCGGGACCGATTGCAGGCCAAGGCGGGGCTGCGCTTCACCGCCGGCTGACGCCCTCAGCCGCGATAGAAGAACAGCATTACGCCAGCGATCAGCAGCGCCACCAGCAGCATCACCGGCAACCGTCGCCGGCGCCGCGCCTCGCGCGCCGCCTCATACGCATCCATGTCGAACCAGAACCGCCCGCCGCCCAGCGTGCGGATCGACCCGTCCGCGATCATCGCCGCCAGCGTCCGCGCCTCGCGCGGATCGGCCGGCACGAACGGGATCGCCTCCGCCATGCTCAGCGCCCCTGACCCGACGAAGCGCGGCGCGATCGACCCGTGGACGAGGTAGCGCGTCCGCACCGCCGGCGCCGGCGGCGGCACGATACGCAGCGAGCTCACCGTCGCCGGCCTTGATGACGGATGTTGCCCGGCCGGCCGCGCTTGCCGAGCACCCGGTCCTTGCGCACCGGCCCGCCGCCGCCACGACCTGGCCCACGCCGAACCAGCGGCGCGCCCTTGCCACCCGGCAACTCGAAGCGCAGCGCGCCGGACACCGGGTTCGCCTCCGCCAGCTTCAGCTCCAGCCGCTGGCCGAGCGCATAGACGTCGCCGCTATCCTCGCCGACCAATTGCCGCGCCGCCTCGTCGAAGCGGAAATATTCGCCGCCGAGGTCGCGCACCGGGACGAGGCCGTCGCCGCCGATCCCCTCGACCGTCGCGAAGAAGCCGAAATTGGCGACGCCGGTGATCCGCGTCTCCATCACCTGCCCGACCCGCTCGGCGAGGAAGGCGGCGACATAGCGGTCGAGCGTCTCGCGCTCCGCCTCCATCGCCCGGCGCTCCAGCCCGCTGATCGTTTCGCCGATCCGCTCCATGCCCGCCGCATCCTCCGGCGTCAGCGCCCCCGGCCCCAGGCCATAAGCGCCGACCAGCGATCGATGCACCAGCAGGTCCGCGTAGCGCCGGATCGGCGAGGTAAAATGCGCGTAGGAACCGAGCGCCAGCCCGAAATGCCCCTGACTGGCCGGCGCATAATAGGCCTGGGTCTGCGTGCGCAGCACCTGCTCCATCACCTGCGGGCGGAAATCCGCCTCGCCAACCCGGTCGAGGATATGGTTGAACGTCGCCGGGCGGATCACCTGGCCCAGCGCGAACGGTACGCCGAACGTCTCCAGATAGTCCTTGAGCGCGACCAGTTTCTCCCGGGCCGGCGGCTCGTGGACGCGGTACATCACCGGCGCCTTCTTCGCCTCCAGCGCCTTGGCGGCGGCGACATTGGCGGCGATCATGTAATCCTCGATCAGCCGGTGCGCATCGAGCCGCTCGCGCGGCGCGACCGAGAGCAGCCGCCCCTTCTCGTCGAGCACGACGCGTCGTTCCGGCAGGTCGAGCTCGAGTGGCTCGCGCTTGTCCCGCGCCGCCGCCAGCGCGCGCCAGCAGTCCCAGAGCGGGCGCAGCGCATCGATCATCGCGCCTTCGCCCGCATCGATCGTCGCCTGGGCATCCTCATAGGCGATGTTCGCCGCGATCCGCACCACCGCACGGCTGAACCGCCAGCTCTTCAGCGCGCCGGCACGGCTGACCTGCAGGTGACAGACCAGAGCCGCGCGATCGACGCCCTGCTTCAGCGAACAGACGTCGGCGGACAGCACCTCCGGCAGCATCGGCACGACGCGGTCGGGGAAATAGACCGAATTGCCCCGTCGCCGCGCGTCGCGGTCGAGCGCCGAACCGGGACGGACGTAGAAACTGACGTCGGCGATCGCGACCACCGCCTGCCAGCCGCCCTCGTTCGCCGGATCATCGTCGGGCGTCGCCCAGACCGCATCGTCATGGTCGCGCGCATCCGCCGGATCGATCGCGACGATGGGCAGATGGCGCAGGTCCTCGCGGTCGTCGCCGAGCGGCTGCGTCGCGACCCGCGCCGCCTCGTCCAGCGTCTCCGCCATGAAGGTATCGGGAATGTCGTGCTTGTGGATCGCGATCAGCGAAAAGCTCTTCGGCGCGAACGGGTCGCCCAGCCGCTGCACCACCTTGGCGGTGATCCGCGGCGGCCGTCCCGCCTTTTCCGCCAGCACCAGATCGCCCGCCTCGGCCCCGCCCGCGTCGGACACCGCGACCTCGCGCCGTTCCTTCTTGTCGACCGCCGTCAGCCAGAAGCGACCGGCTTCCTCGCGCAGCACGCCCAGCATCTGCTCCGACGCGCGCGCCAGCGTCTTCATCGGATGCGCGATCCAGCCGTTGCCCGCCTCCTCGGTACGCGCGAGGATACGTTCGCCGACGCCGAGCGAGCCACGCTTGCGTTCGCGCACCCGCAGCCGCGGCGGCGGGCCGTCCGCTTCCCAGCGTTCCGGCACCGCCCAGACGTTGCCGCCATCGTCGACGTCGGCGATGCGCAGCACCGTCACCTTCGGCACCCCACCCATCTTGTGGAAGGCGCGACCGGGGGCGGAATCGATCAGCCCCTCGTCGCCCATGTCCTTGAGCAGCGCCTTCAGCGCGATCTTGTCCTGCGCGCTGAGGCCGAAGGCGCGCGCGATCTCGCGCTTGCCTGCGGGAACGTCCGACTGTTCAATGAAGTCGAGGATCTGCTGCCGCGTCGGCAGGCCGAGTCTGGGTTTCTTCGCCACGGGACGGAGATAGGGTGGCGGGCACGGTTCGTCATGGGTTTGTTCGCGCGAAGACGCGAAGCCGCGAAGAAGGTTTGCTCGCGGGGGTGACGACACCCCCGTCATGCCGGTAAAACCGCATGATCCGACCAGGTGCATGCCCCTCCGCGCCTCCGCGCCTCCGCGCGAACCATAAACTTCGCGTCTTCGCGTCTCCGTGCGAATCCCGTAAAGCCCCGCCGATGCCCGTCACCGTCGCCGCCCTCTACCACTTCACCCGTTTCGAAGACCCCGCCGCCCTCCGCGCGCCGCTGCTCGGTCTGTGCGAGGCGCACGGCGTGCGCGGCACCCTGCTCCTCGCCCGCGAAGGCATCAACGGCACCATCGCCGGCCCGCAGAGCGGCGTCGACACCGTCCTCGCCCACATCCGCGCCCTGCCCGGATGCGCCGATCTCGACGTCAAATTCTCCGCCGCCGCGACCCTGCCCTTCCACCGCACCAAGGTCCGGCTAAAGAACGAGATCGTCACCATGGGCCAGCCGGACATCGACCCGACCGACACCGGCACCTATGTCGCTCCGGCGGAATGGAACGCGCTGATCGCCGATCCGGCGACGCTGCTGATCGACACGCGCAACGATTACGAGGTCGCGGTGGGGACGTTCGCCGGGGCGGTCGATCCGCATACCGCATCCTTCCGCGATTTCCCCGAATGGTTCCGCACCCATCGCGACGAGTTGCTCGCCGGCAAGGCGCGCGTCGCGATGTTCTGCACCGGCGGCATCCGCTGCGAGAAGGCGACCGCTTTCCTGAAAGCCGAAGGGGTGGAGGACGTCTTCCACCTGAAGGGCGGCATCCTCAAATATCTGGAGGAGACTTCGGCGCAGGACAGCCGCTGGCAGGGCGAATGTTTCGTCTTCGACGAGCGTGTCGCGGTCGGTCACGGCCTGGGGCCGGGCAGCCACAGCCTGTGCCGCGGCTGCCGCATGCCGGTCAGCCCGGCTGATCGCGCCTCGCCGCTCTACGAGGAGGGCGTCAGTTGTCCCCATTGCCACGCTAGCCGGGACACCGAGGCGAAGGCACGCGCGGCGGAACGCCACCGCCAGGTCACGCTCGCCGCCGAACGGGGCGAGGCGCACGTCGGGGCCAGGTACCAGGACTGACGATCCTCACCCTTCCGCGGCTTCGCCGCTCCATCCCTCTCCCAATGGGAGAGGGAAGAGGTCGCACAGCGACCGATAGGGTGAGGGTGGGGCGGAACGGCCGTCAGTAAGCCCGCGCCAGCAGCACCCGCTCGACCGCCGGTGCGCCGGTGAACACGCACGCCCCCTCGATCGCGCCCTGCCCGTGCGGCGCGTTGCGGATCGTCAGCTTCAGTGCCTTCAGCCGCTCGACCACCGCGTCCAACGCGGCACCCGTCGGTTTCGACCAGCGCACGTCGACCCAGCCCGGATTCTTCACGGTCTCGGCGAAATGCGCCTCGACCGCCGCCCAGTCGTCGACCGGCGTGATCGCCGCCTTCAACCGCGCCGTCGCCTCCTCGTGCAGCCCGCGCTGGATCGCGACGAGCAGATCGGCGACCGCGCCGACGAAGTCGCCGCGCGCCTGCACCTGGCTGTCGAGCTTGCCGTCCTCGCGATACAGCCGGTCGCGGCGGATCACCGAGACGTTGCCGCCGGCCATGTCGCGGCCGCCGATCTCGATCACCACCGGCGCGCCCTTCTTGACCCAGCCCCAGCGCTTGGTCGCCGCCTTGGTCGCCTTGACGTCGACCAGCACGCGCAACGGCTCGCCGAACGCGCTCAGCTTGGCCAGTTCCGCCTGGATGTCGCGCGCATAATCGAGCAGCGCCGCATCCTCCGGCTGGTCGCGCAGCATCGGCACGATCACCACCTGCCACGGCGCCAGCCGCGGCGGCACGCGCAGCCCGTCGTCGTCGCCGTGGGTCATGATCAGCCCGCCGATCATCCGCGTCGACATGCCCCAGCTGATCGTCTGCGCCGGTTCCAGCCCGCCTTCCGCGTTCTGAAAGCGGATGTTCTGCGCCTCGGCGAAATGCGTGCCGAGGAAATGGCTGGTGCCGGCCTGCAGCGCCTTGCCATCCTGCATCATCGCCTCGATCGACCAGGTCTCGACGGCGCCGGGGAAGCGCTCATTCTCCGGCTTCTCGCCCGCGATCACCGGCATCGCCGCACATTCCTCGGCGAAGCTACGGTAGAGTTCCAGCGCCTTCATCGTCTCGGCACGCGCCTGGTCGGCGCTGGCATAGGCCGCATGGCCTTCCTGCCACAGGAATTCGGCGGTGCGCAGGAACATGCGCGTGCGCATCTCCCAACGCACGACATTGGCCCATTGGTTGATCTGCACCGGCAGGTCGCGCCACGATTGCACCCAGCGCGCGAAGGCGGCGCCGATCACCGTCTCCGACGTCGGCCGGACGATCAGCGGCTCCTCCAGCTTCGCCTCCGGATCGGGCATCAGCCCGCCCTTGCCGTCCGGCACCAGCCGATGGTGCGTGACGACCGCCATCTCCTTGGCGAAGCCCTCCACATGCTCCGCCTCCTTTTCAAAATAGGACAGCGGGATGAACAGCGGGAAATAGGTGTTGTCATAGCCGAGGCCGCGGATGCGGTCGTCGAGCAGTCGCTGCATCCGCTCCCAGATGCCATAGCCCCACGGCCGCATCACCATGCAGCCGCGCACCCCGGACTCTTCGGCCATGTCGGCCTCGGCGATGACGGACTGATACCAGGCGGCGAAGTCGGCGGCGCGGGTGACGGACAGGGCGTGCTTCATGCCGCCCGCCTAGCCAAAGCCACCCGACCCGTCACCCCCCTGCGGTGCGATCGCTGCTGCCGTCTGACAGCGGACGCGCGACGCGATAGTCGGCCGGCACGGGACGCGGCCGGGGATTTAAATGGCCGATGACGAACAGGGCGATTACGATCGCGACCGCGACGGTCCAGCCGAAGCGGTCGATCAGCGGGATCGGTGAGCCGCCGAGTTCGGCCTCGACCTCCGCTGGGTCGAGCTCCTGGCCGCGGCCGCAGAGTTCACAGTCCTGACGGTAGGTCTTGCTGACCGGCCAGCGGCACAGCCACAGGATGTGCCACAGCCGATAGGACAGCCAGCGGATGAAGGTGCGATCCTTCTCGCATGTCGGGCAGTAGAACACGCCGACCGATCCGAGCGCGATGACCACCGTCTTCGCGCCCCAGGTGATGAAGAACATCCTGTGCCCCGTTCGCTGTGCCCCTCTCCCATCATAGAATGGAATGGGCGGCCCCGGTCGGGGTCGCAAGCGGGACCTAAGTGTGCTATGCCGATAACACAGAACAGGGAGTCAGCATGGACGACGCCACGATCCACTTGAGCCAGCGCATTGCACGGCTCGAGCGCCGCAACCGCTTCGTCGCGGCGATCGCCACGATCAGCACGGTCGCCGCGTTCGGCGCAGCCATCACCGGGCGGGCGGCCGCCGGATCCGACGAAGCGGCGATCCACGACGTACTGCGCGTCCGCACACTCGATGTCGTCGACGCGCATGGCATCACTAGGGTGAAGATCGCCGCGCCGCTGCCGCACGCGATCGTTGCTGGACGTCAGCTTCGCAGCCGCGGCGGCCGTCCGGAAGACACGATGTCGGGCATGCTGCTGTTCGATGCCGAGGGGCAGGAGCGCAGCGGCTATGCCACCGTCGACCACGGCTATTCCAACGTGCTGCTGACGCTCGATGACAAGATGCGGCAGCACGCCATGTTCATCGCCGAACCAACCGGCGCGACCACCCTGCGCCTGTTCAACGGCGATACCCGCGACCGCCTCGACCTCGGCATGGACGAGGACGGTCCCTCGCTGACGATGGTCCGACACGGCGAGCAGATCTACCGACTGCCGGCGCGGCCCTGATCCGGCCGGCCCGCGGAGCGGTCAGGCGCCGTTGATCTTCTGACCCATGTTGTCGCTCTCGCCCTCGTCGGCGGCATGATCGGTCGCGGTCTTCTTCGCGCCCGTCCGCGTGCCGCCGCCACGCCCGGTTCCCAAGCTGCCCCGCGCATGGTCGCCACCTTTCGCAGTCACCGCACCCGGATTCCCGCCCGCACCTTTCTGAGCCATCGCCGTCACTCCGCTGGAAGGACGGCATCAACCGGCCCGAGCGTCTCTCGTTCCCAGCAATTACAGTGACTTAGATCAGTCGAAAGGCAGCGATGGGCGCGCGCCGCCCCCCCGGCCGCCGGCCGGTGCCCCCGCGTCTATGCGCGAACTTCGTCAACTTTGCTCGCCGCCCCGGCCCGACGGCAGGCGCCGTCACCGAGCGATGTGCGGTCAGGGGCGCACAGCCTCGGCGAGCAGCCGCTTGCCGCGCAGGTACATCTCGATCCGGGTCGCGGTGAACAGGCCGAGCGCCAGCGCCATCAGCATGTCGGTCACCGCCATCGGATCGAAGCCCATCGCCGCGCCCTCGACGCCGGCGACCTGCCGCGCGCCGGTGCGCACCGCGACCAGCGCCAGCAGGAACAGCATCGCCGCCGGCGATCCCGTCTGGTTGAGGCTATGCGTCTCCGGGTCGACGGTCAGCCGCATCATCTTGCCGCGCTGCCAGCCCAATGCCGCGCCGAGGCCGAGCGCGATCAGGCAGAACAGCCAGGCGAGGCCATGCGGCGGCTTGGCGGAGAAGGTCGCGACCAGCGCCACGGCATAGAGGGCGGGCACGATCCACAGCCGCTCCAGCTTCAGCGGCTTCACCCGCTGCATGCGCCGCCAGCGCAGCGCCATCACCACCGCGATGATCACGGCGGTGACGGCGTAGCTGATCCATCCTTGCGTATCGTGTGTCTGCATGAGTCCCCACCCCTGTTACCGGGGTGGAGGCTAGCGTCACTCCGCGGCTTGCGCCAGCGGCCGTTCCTTCCATACCAGCACCGGCTTGCGCGCCGCCAGCGTCTCGTCCAGCCGGGCCCGTGGTGCGAAATGCGGCGCGGTCTTCAGGCTCTGGTCGCCCGCCTTGGCCCGTTCCGCCACCGATCGCAGTGCACCGACGAACTGGTCGATCCCCGCCTTCGACTCGGTCTCCGTCGGCTCGACCAGCATCGCGCCGTGGACGACCAGCGGGAAATACATGGTCATCGGGTGGAAGCCTTCGTCGATCAGCGCCTTGGCGATGTCGATCGTCGAGAAGCCCTCGGCTAGGCCGGCATCGCTGAAGATCGCCTCGTGCATGCACGGGCCGCTGCCTGCAAACGGCGCGTCGAGCGTGTCCTCGAGGCTGCGCAGGATGTAATTGGCGTTGAGCACCGCATCCTCGGCGACCTGGCGCAGGCCGTCGGCACCGTGGCTGAGGATATAGGTCAGCGCGCGGGTGAACATGCCCATCTGGCCGTGGAAGGCGGTCATCCGCCCGAACGTATCGGGATGATCGTCGCCGGCCGTCTCCTCCTCGACTAGCTGGATATGGCCGTCGCCATGGCGCGCGGTGAACGGCAGCGGCCCGAACGGTGCCAGTGCCTTGGACAAAACCACCGGCCCCGACCCCGGCCCGCCGCCGCCGTGCGGGGTGGAGAAGGTCTTGTGCAGGTTGATGTGCATCGCGTCGACGCCGAGGTCGCCCGGCCGCACCCGTCCGACGATCGCGTTGAAGTTGGCGCCGTCGCAATAGACGTAGCCGCCCGCGGCATGCACCGCATCGCTGATCTTCTTGAGGTCGCGCTCGAACAGGCCGCAGGTGTTCGGGTTGGTGATCATCACCGCCGCCACGTCGGGACCCAGCCGCGCCTCCAGCGCCGCCAGGTCGACCCGGCCGTCGGCCGTCGCCGGAATGTCCTCGACCGTGAAGCCGGCGAAGGCGGCGGTGGCGGGGTTAGTGCCATGCGCGCTCTCCGGCACCAGCACCACCTTGCGATGCCCCTCGCCCCGCTTCTCCAGCGCCGCCTTGATGCACAGTATGCCGCACAACTCGCCATGCGCGCCCGCCTTGGGGCTCATCGCGACGCCTTCCATGCCGGTCAGTTCGATCAGCCAGAAGGCGAGCTCGTTGATCACGCCCAGCGCACCCTGCACGGTGTCGACCGGCTGCAGCGGGTGAACGTCGGCAAATCCGGGCAGCCGCGCCATCTTCTCGTTATGCCGCGGGTTGTGCTTCATCGTGCACGAGCCGAGCGGAAACAGGCCGAGGTCGATCGCGTAATTCTGGCGGCTGAGGCGGGTGTAGTGACGAATCGTCTCCGGCTCCGACAGGCCGGGGAGGCCGATCGGCGCCTTGCGCGTCAGATCGCCGAGCCGCGATCCGGCCACGTCGCCGGCCGGGAAGTCGACGCCGGTCGTCTTGTCGTCACCGATCTCGAAGATCAGCGCCTCTTCCAGCATCAGCGCGCGATTGCCGGTGAAGGTCGCCGGCGCCCCGCCGTCCTTTGCCTCGGGCGCGGTCGGCTTCCAGCCGCTCTGGTTGATCGTCATGCCAGCACCTCCTCAAGCGCCGTGGCCAGCGCCTCGATATCCTCGTCGGTCACCGTCTCCGTCACCGCGACCACCAGTCCGTTGGCCAGGCTGGCCTCGCCCGGATAGAGCCGGCCGAGCGAGACGCCGGCCAGCACGCCGCGGTCGGCGAGCGTCCGCACGATCGGCCGCGCCTCCTTGCCGAGGTCGAGCGTGAACTCGTTGAAGAAGGTGTCGTTGACCACCCGCACGCCGGGCACCTGCGCCAGCCGCTCCGCGGCGCGGCACGCCTGCGCATGGTTGATCCCCGCCAGTCGGCGCAGCCCCGCCTCGCCGAGCAGCGTCATGTGGATGGAGAAGGCCAGCGCGCACAGGCCCGAGTTGGTGCAGATGTTGCTGGTCGCCTTCTCGCGGCGGATATGCTGCTCGCGCGTCGACAGCGTCAGCACGAAGCCGCGCTTGCCGTCGGCATCGACCGTCTCGCCGCACAAACGGCCGGGCATCTGGCGGACATATTTGTCCTTGCAGCCGAACAGGCCGACATAGGGGCCGCCGAACTGCAGGCCGACGCCCAGTGACTGGCCCTCGCCGACGACGATGTCCGCGTCCATCTCGCCCGGCGCCTTGACCGCCCCCATCGCCACCGGCTCGGTGACGACCGCGATCAGCAGCGCCTTCTTGGCATGACAGGCGTCGGCGAGCGGCTGCAGGTCGGCGATGCGGCCGAGGATGTCGGGATATTGCACCACGACGCAGCTGGTGTCGTCGTCGATCGCCGCGACCAGCGCATCGACGTCAGCATCCGCGCTCAGGGTCGGCAAGGCGGTTTCCAGCGCATCGCCAGTGTACTTCGCCATGGTCTTGGCGACGCTGACGTAATGCGGATGCAACCCGCTCGACAGGATCGCCTTGGCCCGCTTGGTGATGCGCCGCGCCATGCCGATCGCCTCCCAGCAGGAGGTCGAGCCGTCGTACATGCTGGCGTTGGCAACGTCGGTGCCGAGCAGCCGCGCGACCTGCGTCTGGAACTCGAACAGCATCTGCAGCGTGCCCTGCGCGATCTCCGGCTGGTAGGGCGTGTAGGCGGTGAGGAACTCGCCACGCTGGATCAGATGGTCGACCGAGGCTGGCACATGGTGCCGATAGGCGCCGCAGCCGAGGAAGAAGGGCACTTCGCCAGCGACCATGTTCTTGCGGGCAAGCGCGGTCATGTGCCGCTCGACCGACAATTCGCTGGCATGCAGCGGCAGGCCGGCGATCGGCCCGTCCAGGCGCGCCGCCTCGGGCACGTCGACGAACAGTTCGTCGATGTGATGGACACCGATCGTCGCGAGCATCGCCTCGCGGTCAGGGGACGTCAGGGGCAGGTAGCGCATTCGTTACTCCTCAACCCCTCCCCTTCAGGGGAGGAGCAAGGGGTGGGGTTTCGCCCCGAACGCCATCGCCCGTGGAGGCGCCCCACCCCAATCCCTCCCCTGATGGGGAGGGGCTTGATCAATCACAGCTTCGCGACGAACGCCTCGTAGGCGGTCTCGTCCATCAGATCCTCGAGCTCCGACGAATCGGTCAGCGTGATCTTGAAGAACCAGCCGTCGCCTTCCGGATCGGAATTGACCAGCGACGGATCGTCGCCGAGCGCGGCATTGCCCTCGATGACATGACCCGACACCGGCGAATAGACGTCCGACGCGGCCTTGACCGACTCGACCACCGCGGCCTCGTCGCCCTTGCTCAGTTGCTTGCCCTCTTCAGGCACGTCGACGAACACGATGTCGCCGAGCTGGCCCTGGGCGTAATCCGAAATGCCGACCGTCCCGGTCTCGCCGTCGACGTCGATCCACTCATGGTCTTCGGTGAAGTAACGGCTCATCTCACTTGGCTCCTGCACGGATATAGCGGTGGGGAACGAAGGGCATCGCCGCGACGGTAGCGTCGTGGAGCTTACCCCGCTGGATCAATTTGAGCTGGGTGCCCGGCGTGGCGAGCACGGCGGGCACATAGGCCATGCCGATCGGCGCGCCAACGCTCGGCGCAAAGCCGCCCGAGGTGACACGGCCGATGATGGCGCCGTCGGCGTCGACGACGCTCGCGCCCTCGCGGACCGGCTGGCGCCCGGCGACGGACAGGCCGACGCGCTTCACCGCCGGGCCGCTCGCCCGCTCGTCGAGGATGCGTGCGGCGCCAGCGAAGTCCGCCGCCTCGCGACGCCGCTTGGATAGCGCGAATCCGAGATCGGCCATCACCGGCGTCGTCTCCGGATCGAGATCGTGGCCATAGAGCGGCAAGCCGGCCTCGAGACGCAGCGAGTCGCGCGCGCCCAGGCCGATCGGCTTGACCTCTGGCTGCGCGCAGACCGCGGTGGCGAAGCCTTCCGCGCTGTCGGCCGGCAGCGAGATCTCGAAACCGTCCTCCCCCGTATAGCCCGAACGGCTGATCCACAGCGGCGTGCCGTTCCAGCTGAACGCGCCGGCGGTCATGAACACCAGCGTATTTACGCCGGGCACAACGCGCACCAGAGCGTCGACTGCCTTCGGCCCCTGCAACGCGAGCAGCGCCTGCTCGTCCATGAGGTTGATGACGACGTCCTCGGGCAGCACGTCGAGCAAATAGGCAACGTCATCATATTTGGTCGCGCCGTTGACGACCATGTAATGGCTCGCCTCGCCGAACGGATGCCCTTCGGGCAGCGTCGTGACCATCAGGTCGTCGAGGATGCCGCCCTCGCTGTTGAGCAGCAGCGAATAGCGCATCTTGCCCGCCGCGAGTCCGGCCACGTCGCCCGGCAGCACCGTCTCGAGCGCCTGAGCCACGCCGTCACCGGTCAGGCCGACCTGCCCCATGTGGCTGACATCGAACAGGCCTGCATTCTCACGCGTCCACAGATGCTCGGCCATGATGCCCTCATATTGGACGGGCATCTCATAGCCAGCGAAGGGCACCATGCGGCCGCCGCGGGCGCGATGCCAGCCGTCGAGGGGAAGATGCTGGATCGCGGGCTCGTCCGCTTCGCCGTCGAGCCGTTCCAGTTCGGCGTCCTGCGCCTGTTCGATCACCGCGTCGCTCATCACCCGGGCCTTTCAAAAGGGCAACAGGCCGCGGCGACGTGCCGCGTCCTGTCGGAAACCCCCTCTGTCACGGAACCTGAGAGCTTTGACCCGCGCCGGCGCGCCGTGCGGGCTTACCCCTTCGGTGGCCCCTGAAAGGGGCGCTTTCCAGAGTGTCGATGGCGGTCGCGCGGTCCCGTGTGCCTGAGAGATTCCGGGGTGGTTGCTCCTTCGGCGGCCCCCTTCACGAAGGCTCTCTCCCGCGCGCGCCTATGCGGGTTGACCCGCATCGACTTGGCCCCGCTCTGACTGCGCGCCCGTGCCAAGTCAATCGGCAAACGACCGATCGACGGTTCAGCGTTGTGCGTTGTATTTCAGCTGGTCGTTCGTCAACTGGAACCCGACCAAGGCCTCGAACGAGGCGCTCAGCACCGCCTGGCGGATATCGGGCCGGCTCAACGGATCGGTCGCCGCATCCTCTTCACCGGCCTTGCGCTTCTTGGTCAGCTCGCGGCGCACGTCGTCGGACAGCGTCGCGGCGGCACGCGCCACCTGGGTCGAGGCCTGCCCGGTCGCCTGCGCGCGCGCCTGCCCGGCGTCGAAGTGGACGCGGACCTGGCCGATCCGCTTCGCCGTCACCTGCGTCCCGCCACGCACCACCGCAATGTAGAAGGGCAGCGTGACGTCGCGCGCCGAGTCGGTGCGGGTGCGGCGGGCGAGCACCTCGAACGTCACCGTCGTCGCGATCTGCTCGCCAGCATCGTTGCACGTGCCGCGGACGTTGGTCATGTCGGCAACGACATCGATCGCGCTGGCATCCTGGCTGGTCGCCGGATCGAACAGCGTGACGTCGCCGGTCCCCGCGGCGACGCCGACGGTCGGACAGGCCGAGCGCACGGCCGAGATTCCGCCTTCCACCACCTCGCCCTTGCCGGCGCAGCCGCCGAGGACGAGCGCGAGGGCGCAAGGGGCGAGAAGCGAGCTTTTCACGGTGAACGCGTACCTTTTCGAACGGGCGACACATCAGACCGGGTCGCCCCGGCCAAGCGGCGCGCACCATAGGAAGCGCCTTTCGTGCACGCAAGCAATCGCGTAGAGCGTGCGCCATGGCCTCCATCGTTCCGACCGCTCCGGCGCCCGCCGGCGACAAACCCGCGCTCGAACTGCTGATCGCGGCGCCGCGCGGCTTCTGCGCCGGTGTCGACCGCGCCATCCGCATCGTCGAACTGGCGATCGAGAAGCATGGCGCGCCGGTCTATGTCCGTCACGAGATCGTCCACAACAAGTTCGTCGTCGACACGCTGAAGGCGAAGGGCGCCGTGTTCGTCGAGGAACTGGATCAGGTGCCCGACGGCAAGCCGGTGGTCTTTTCCGCGCACGGCGTGCCCAAGTCGGTACCCGCCGCGGCGCAAGATCGTGGCCTCGACTATCTCGACGCTACCTGCCCGCTGGTCTCCAAGGTGCATCGCCAGGCGGAACGGCATGTCGATGCAGGCCGGCACATCGTGTTCATCGGCCACGCCGGCCATCCGGAGGTGATCGGCACGCTGGGTCAGGTGCCGGCTGGCGCCATGTCGCTGATCGAGACGGTCGAGGACGTCGCCGCCTTCACCCCGGTCGATCCGTCAAACCTCGCATTCCTCACGCAAACAACGCTATCGGTGGACGACACGGCGGCGGTTGTTGCTGCACTGCAGCATAAGTTCCCGTCTATCCAGGGCCCGCGGGGCGAGGACATCTGCTACGCCACATCGAACCGTCAGGCAGCGGTGAAGGTGATCGCGGCATCGTGCGACGCCTTGCTGGTCATCGGCGCGCCCAATTCGTCCAACTCGCTGCGGCTGGTCGAGGTGGCGGAGCGCGAGGGGACGCCGGCACGGCTGATCCAGCGCGCCGACGATCTCGACTGGGCGTTCCTCGACGGGGTCGGCACGCTCGGCATCACCGCCGGCGCCTCCGCGCCCGAACTGCTGGTCCGCGAACTGGTCGACCGTCTCGCCACCCGCTTCGACGTCACGGAACGGGAAGAGGAGACGACGCGGGAGACGATCGCCTTCAAGCTGCCGCGCGGGCTCGAAGCAGCGGCTTGAGGTGGCGGATCCGGGTCAGTCGATGGCGACGATCTGGTCGATGGTGTCGATCTCGACACTGTGCTGGTAGCGCGCCAGCGAACGCGGCCGTCCGACCACGAGATTGGCGATCGGCCGCGCGCGGATGCGACCACGCACCGTCACCGTCTTGCCTTTGAGATAGGTTTCGGGCGGCTGGCCGTATTTTTTCTCCAGCATCTTCGCGACGATCGGTCGCATCGAGAAGGTGACGTCGTCGGCCCCGCGATAGTCGGGGGCGGAGTTCAGGAACACCGCCTTCAAATTGCGATCGGTGGCGGCGACCGTCATGCGGAAGGTGCCGCTGTTCGCCCGTTCGGGATGCGCCTCCGCCAGAGCGATCGCGGCGGGCGGATCGAGCACCGCAGGTGCGGCGGCGGTCTGAGCGGCGAGCGTGGCGAGCAGGAACGCGATCGGCATGGCGGCTTCCTTCGTGTCGTGGACGACCAAGGGCTTGTAGGCAGGGGACAATCCAAGGCGCCAGTGAATAGCGCGTCATCCTGCCCTTTCCTTCCGGCGCGGCGGCGGGCAGGAGGTGCAGGATCGGGGCAGGGAGTGGCATGGCAGTCTATACGCAGGTCTCGGCGGAGGCGCTCGGCCGCTTTCTGGAACGCTATGACGTCGGCGCCCTGGTGTCGGCCAAGGGCATCGCCGAGGGCGTCGAGAACAGCAATTATCTGGTCGACACCAGTGATGGCCGGTTCATCCTGACGCTCTACGAGAAGCGCGTCGATGCCGGCGACCTGCCCTTCTTCATGGCGCTGCTCGACCATCTCGCGGCGTGCGGGCTGCCGGTGCCGCCGGCGATCCGCGACCGCGACGGCATCGCGATCCAGACGCTGGAGGGCCGGCCGGCCTGCCTGATCCAGTTCCTGCCCGGGGTGTCGGTGACCCGCCCCACCCCCGCCCAGGCCCGTACCGCCGGCGCCGCGCTCGCCGATCTGCACGCCGCGGTCGCCGATTTCGACGGCGGGCGGCCCAACAGCCTGGGGGTCGCCGCCTGGCGGCCGCTGCTCGACCGCTGCGGCGGCGACCTCGACACCATCGCGCCCGGTCTGTTCGCCCGCGTCGATGCCGCGCTGGCGGACGTCGAGGCGGCATGGCCGCACGACCTGCCCGCCTGCGTCATCCATGCCGACCTGTTCCCCGACAATGTGCTGATGCTCGCCGCACAGGTCACCGGGCTCATCGATTTCTACTTCGCCTGCCGCGACTTGCGAGCCTATGACGTCGCCGTGATGCACACCTCCTGGGCTTTCGATCCCGTCGGCACGCCACTTCCCGGTGTCGGCGCCTCACTGATGACCGGCTACGGCCCGCGCCTGCTGACGGAAGAGCGCGCCGCACTGCCGGTGCTGGCACGCGGCGCCTGCATCCGCTTCCTGCTGACCCGCGCCTGGGACTGGCTCAACACGCCCGCCGATGCGCTGGTGACGCGTAAGGACCCGCTCGCCTACCTGCGCCGGCTCGACTGGTACGACGCCCATCCGGAGGCGTTCGCATGACGACGCCGACCAGCCTGGTCGAGATCGCCACCGACGGCGCGTGCAAGGGCAATCCGGGGCCCGGCGGCTGGGGCGCGGTGCTGCGCTTCGGCAGCCATGAAAAGGAACTGTCCGGCGGCGAGCCGATGACCACCAACAACCGCATGGAGCTGACCGCCGCGATCAAGGCGCTGGAACTGCTGACCCGCCCCTGCCACGTCAAGCTGTCGACCGACAGCAAATATGTGATGGACGGCCTGACACGCTGGATCCACGGCTGGCGCAAGAACGGCTGGAAGACCGCGGACAAGAAGCCGGTGAAGAATGCCGAACTATGGCAGGCCCTGTTCGCCGCGACCCAGCGGCACGAGATCGAATGGATCTGGGTGAAGGGCCATGCCGGCCATCCCGACAATGAACGCGCCGACAAATTGGCGAGTGACGCGGCGATCGCGGCGGGGAAGCCAGCCGCCTGATCTTTGCGGCCTGACACGTCGGGCCGGCGGATGACGGCTTAAGGGCGCCGCCCGATCCCGGACGAGTCCGATCGATCAGCCGGACACATCCGTGAAGCGGGTCGGCGCGTAGCGGTCGACGTCGATCGCACCGACGAAGGCGGGTGGCGCCCGGTCGAGCAGCAGCGCCGCCGCCAGCGCTGCCGCTGCCGGCGCGGTCTGAATGCCGAAGCCACCCTGACCGGCGAACCAGAAGAAGCCCGGCATGCGGGGATCGAACCCATAGACCGGCAACCGGTCGGGCGCGAAACTGCGCAGCCCGGCCCAGCGCCGTTCCAGTCCGGCGACGCGCCAGTCGACCGCGCCTTCGAACCGGTCGATCGCGACCGCGACGTCGATCTCCTCCGCCGCGGCGTCGCACGGGTCGCTCGGCGTTTCGTCGCTGGGGGTCAGCCACAGCCGGCCACCCGCCTCCGGCTTGAAATAGAAGCTGCCGGCGATGTCCTCGACCAGGGGCAGGCGTGGCGGCGGTGCAGGATCGGTGCGCAATTGCACCATCGTGCGCCGGTGCGGCGTGATGCCGAGCGGCGGCACGCCGGCGAGTCGGGCGATTCCATCGGCCCAGGCACCTGCCGCGTCGACCAGCAGTCGCGCGGCGAAAGGACCGGCCGCCGTGTCGAGTCGCCAGACGCCGTCCTGCCGCGCGGCGCCACGAAGGACGGCCGAGGTGACCAGGGTGCCGCCGCTCCGTCGCGCGGCGGCGAGGTAATCGCCATGCAATGCCGCGACGTCGATATAGGCGCAGGTCGGCTCGGCGATGCCGATCGTCCAGCCGGGTCGCAGCCGCGGCACGACGCCGGCCGGATCGACCGTGTCGAGCGCGACGCCCGATCCGGCAAAGGCGGTGAGAAAGGCCTCGGCCGCCGCCGCGTCCTGCGCCCGGCCGATGTGCAGCGAGCCGAGCGGATCGAGGTAACCGCCGTCGCGCAGCGTCGCGCCCGACGCGCTGGTCAGCGGCTGAATCGCCGGGCCGCCATAGGTTTCCGACCAGAAGGCCGCGGAGCGGCCGGTGGCATGATAGCCCGGTCGGTCCTCCGCCTCGAGTAGCAGCACGCGCGCGGCATCGCCGATCGCCGCAGCAAGGCTGGCCCCGGCGATGCCCGCACCGACGATCGCGACGTCATGGATCATGCGGCACGGTCAACGAATGGGGGTCGGCGAGGAAGGCATCGATCAGGCCATAGGCGCGCCGGCGCACCGCGTCATCCTCGCGCAATATCTCGTGCGCCGATTCGGCGCCGAACCGCTCCAGCCGGCAATCGGGCAGCTTCGCCGCGACGCGGATCGCCGCCGCCGCGTCGACCAGCCCGTCCGCCTCCGCCACCAGCATCAGCGTCGGCGTCGTCACCTGCGCCAACCGTGGGTCGCGCTGCAGCCGCGCGCAGGCGTCCAGCGCCTCGCGCACCCAGGCCCAGCTCGGCGGGCCGAGCAGCAGATCGGGTGCTTGGCCGTACCAGAAGGCCTCGTCGGCGTAGCGATCGGCCGAATGGGTCAGCAGCCGCTGGCGATGGCCGCTCGAGCGCGCATCCTCGCGTACCTTCCAGGCGGGGCGGGCCGGATCGCCGGCCATGGTCATCAGTCGCGCCAGCCAGCCGCCGATCCGCGCGCCGACCGGCGAGCGGACGCCGAGCATCGGCGCGACCAGCACCAGCGAATCGGGATCGATCCGTCGCTCAATCAGCGCCCGCAAGGCGAGATGCCCGCCCATCGAATGGCCGAGCAGCGCCGCCGGCCCGTCCGCTTCCGCGCGCCATTGCCGCCAGAAGTCATCGAGATCGGCGATCCACGGCAGGAAGCTGGCGGCATGGCCGACGCGCGGATCGGCGGCGAGCCGCCCGGACCCGCCCTGCCCGCGCCAGTCGAACGCGGTTACCGACCAGCCGCGGTCGTGAAGATGGTGGATCACCTCGAGGAACTTCTCGATGATGTCCGCGCGCCCGCCCTGCACCAGCACGCGGCCGCGCGGATCGGGATGGGGCCAGTCGAAGCGGCGGTGCGCCCAGCCGTCGGGCGCGGTCCAGCACGACAGGGTCGATCCCGCCGGCCATGATCGCCGCAGCGCGCGGGCCGAATCGACGTCCGCATCGGCGATCGTCCGGGTCCGGTTCATCGGCGGCGCGTCGTGGTTACGTTTTCGCAAGCCATATCATCTACCTGTCACGGGTCATGGGGTGGCATCAACTTCTTGCCGTGGCGCTGGCCGGCGCGCTCGCTCTGCTGCTGATCGCGGCGGGTGTCGAGGATGCACGCCGGCGCGAGATCGCCAATTGGAAGAATGCCGCCATCGCGCTCGCCGCGCCGCTCTGGTGGTATGCCAACGGCCTCGGCTTGGGCGACGTCGCCTGGCAGCTGGGTATCGGCCTCGCCGTCTTCTTGATCTTCGCGGGCGTCTTCGCGGCCGGCTGGATGGGCGGCGGCGACGTCAAGATGATCGCCGCGCTGGCGCTCTGGCTGCCGGCGGGCGCGCTGCTCAACATGCTGATGCTGATGGCGCTGGCCGGGGGCGTAATCACCGCGCTGATGCTCGTCGACAGCAAATTGCGCCGCCGGTCGGGTGCGGTGGAGGTGCCCTATGGCGTCGCCATCGCCGCCGCGGCGCTGCTCACAATATCGCCAACCGGATTTTAACCGTTCCAATGCAATGTGATGCCGGTTCAACTGCCGGTGCGCTGAAAGGCCCCAAGTACAATGGATAGTCGCAAGCTCGTTTTGCTGGTGGGCGCCTTGCTGGTCGCCGGCATCACGGCATTCTTCGCCAAGACGCTGATCAGCGGCGCCGCCACGCCCCAGGCATCCGCCATGGGTCAGCCGGCGCCCGTGATCGATGGCCCCGAAGTGCTGGTCGCGACCCGCGCCCTGCCCGTCGGCACGATCCTCGACGCCACCGCGCTGAAGTTCCAGCCATGGCCGAAGGACCTGGTCGACGGTGCTTATTATATCAAGGGCACGACCGATCTCAAAACGCTGCAGGGCACGGTGGTGCGCAATGCCATCACCGCAGGCCAGCCGGTGACCACCGGCGCGCTGGTCAAGCCGGGCGATCGCGGCTTTCTCGCCGCGGCGCTCGGGCCAGGCATGCGCGCCGTGACGGTCAGCGTGTCGGGCCAGGCGGCGGTGGCGGGCTTCGTCTTCCCGGGCGACCGCGTCGACCTCGTCCTCACCCAGTCGGTGGCCGGCGGCGGCGATGGCGCCCCGCTGAAGGTGTCGGAAACGATCATGCGCAATATCCGCGTGCTCGCCACCGACCAGCGCACCGACAATGTCGTCGGCGAGGACGGCAAGACCAAGGTCAGCAACTATTCCAACGTCACCTTCGAAGCGACGCCCAAGATGGCGGAGCAGATCGCGGTGGCCAAGACACTAGGCGACCTGTCACTGTCGCTGCGCAGCCTGGCGGACAGCCCCGCCGAGCTCGAGGAAGCGATCGCCAACGGCGGCGTCAAGGTGCCGGCGAACGGCGATGCCAAGGCCGAAAAGGCGATGATGCTTGCCGTCGCCAGCCAGCCGCAGGTCGGCAATTCGACCTTCGCCACCGGCGGTGACGTGTCGCGCTTCCAGCGGTCGACCGTGCCGGCCAAGGCGTCCGGCTCCGCCGTTGCCGGCGGCGTCAATACCGCGGGCGTGCCGATGCCCGGCGGCGCCCCGGGGGCGCCCAATGCGACCGTGGCGGGCGGTGCCGCCGCCGGCGTCCCGACGGGGCCGGTGGTGCGCGTCGCGCGCGGCAATTCTGTGACCGTGGTGCCGGTCGGGGGGAACAAGTAACATGCGCACGCTCTTCATTCCGCTGACGATCGCGCTGGCCGGCGCGGCAGCGGCCCCGACCGGCGCGCGGCCGACGACGCCCGCCCCGGTGACCGGTTCGGGTCTGGTGCAGGTCAACACCGGCCGCGGCCGGCTGGTGACGCTGCCCCGGCCGATGACCGACGTCTTCGTCGCCGACGACGGCGTCGCCGACGTGCAGGTCCGCTCGCCCACCCAATTGTACATCTTCGGCAAGAAGCCCGGCGAGACGACGATCTCGGCGACCACCAAGGGCGGCGCCGTCGTCTATGCCAGCACGGTCCGCGTCGGGAACAATTACGACTCGATCGGCGCGATGCTGCGGCTGGCGATGCCCGAGGCGCAGATCGTCGCGACGCCGATGAACGGCCTCGTCCTGCTGACCGGCACGATCGCCAGCCCCGGCGACGCGGCGGAGGCGGAACGGCTGGTCCAGGCCTATGTCGGCGACAGCACCAAGGTCCTGTCGCGGCTGAAGACCGCGACGCCGCTGCAGGTTAATCTGCAGGTCCGCTTCGCCGAGGTCAGCCGCACCTTCATCAAGAACGTCGGCGTCCGCCTGACGACCAGCGACCGTCCAGGCGGCGGCTTCCTGTTCGGCAGCGACTCGTCAACCGCGTCGGCCGGCACGATCAGCTACGATGCGACGACGGGCGCGAAGACCTCGACCTTCACCACGGGCGCGAATCGCACGACGCTTGGCATCGCCGGCCGCCTGCTCGGCACCGACATCCTGTCGGCGATCGACCTGGGCGAGACGCTCGGCCAGGTGACGACGCTCGCCAATCCCAATCTCACCGCGCTGTCGGGTGAGACGGGGACGTTCCTCGCCGGTGGCGAGGTGCCGATCCCGATCGCGCAGGCGCTCGGCACCGTGTCGGTCGAATACAAGCAATATGGTGTCAGCCTTGCCTACACGCCGACCGTGCTTGCCGACGGGCGCATCTCGCTGCGCGTCCGGCCTGAGGTGTCGCAGCTCGACTATTCAAACGCGGTGACGCTGAACGGCACGCGCGTGCCGGGCCTGTCGACCCGCCGTGCGGAGACCACGCTCGAGCTCGGCTCGGGTCAGAGCATGATGATCGGCGGCCTGCTGCAGAACAGTCACAACAATTCGATCGACAAGACGCCGTTCCTCGGTGACCTGCCGATCATCGGCTCGCTGTTCCGCTCGAACAACTTCCAGCGCAGCGAAACCGAATTGGTGATCATCATCACCCCCTATCTGGTCAAGCCGATCAACAACGCCGCCGACGTCGCGCTGCCCAGCGACGGCTATCGCGCGCCCACCGACGCTCAGCGCATCCTGATGGGTGAGGTCGGCACCGGCGTCAGCGGTGGCCGCCGACCCGTGCCGACCATGGCGACCGGCCGCTATGCCCCTGCCCCCACGATCGGCGCGGCGGCCAGCGTGCCGGCGACGCCGCAACGCGACCCGGCGGCGGCGACGGCCGATCCCCGCACCACCCGCAAGTCAAAGGCGGCGGCCACCGTGCCCGCCCCCGGCTTCTCCAACTAAGCGCGCGAAGGACACTCGCATCATGATCCGCTCGCTCCTCCTCGCGTCCCTCGCGGTCCCGGCGCTGCTCGTCGGCGGCTGCATGGGCACCGAAAACCGCGGCGTCGAGTCGGTCCACCAGCCGGTGGTCGATCGCGCCAGCTACGCCCTCGATCTGGCGGTGCGCGGCAGCGCCCTGGCGCCCGGCGAGGACCGCCGGCTCGCCGGCTGGATGGACGGCATGCGCCTCGGCTTCGGCGACGTGGTCGCCGTCGACGATCCGGGCTATGCCGCCCCCGTCGCGCATGACCAGGTCGCCGGCGTCGTCGCGCGCTACGGCCTGCTGCTGTCGACCGACACGCCCGTCACCAATGCCCCCGTCGCGGCCGGCGCGGTGCGCGTGGTGGTGACGCGGATGCGCGCTTCGGTGCCGGGCTGTCCGGACTGGAGCCGCAACAGCAGCAACGAATTCGATGCCAATGCCTCGTCCAATTATGGTTGCGCGGTCAACAGCAACCTCGCCGCGATGATCGCGCGGCCGAGCGATCTGGTTCACGGCGCCGACAGCGGCCCGGTCACCGATCCGATGCTGACCAGCAAGGCGGTCGACGCCTATCGCAAGAAGGCACCGACCGGTGCCGGCGGCCTGCAGGCCGCCAGCGCGGGAGGGAAGTAAGATGAACGCACCCTGGAAACCCGGCAGCACCGGCCTGCGCGACCCGTTCGCCGCCTATGTCTGCGACGAGACCACCGCCGAGACGCTGCGTCCGGTCGTCGCCGAACTGGGCTGGGCGGTCGAGAAGGTCCACAAGGGCGGTCTGCGCAATGCGGTGCAGTCGCTGTCCGTGTCGGCAAGCCCGCAGATCCTGTTCGTCGACCTCGCCGAATCGGGCGACCCGCTCAACGACATCAACGCCCTCGCCGAGGTCTGCGAACCGGGCACGGTGGTGATCGCCGCCGGTCAGGTCAACGACGTGCGCCTGTACCGCGACCTCGTCGCCAGCGGCATCCAGGATTATCTGCTGAAGCCGGTGCATCCGGACATGCTGCGCGAGGCGTTGGGCCATGCGCAGGCGATGCTCAACGCGCCCAAGCCGATCGACGCCGAACCCGACCGGCCGCACCTCGCGACCGCGGTGATCGGCACGCGCGGCGGTGTCGGCGCTTCGACGCTGGCGACCTCGCTCGCCTGGCTGCTCAGCGAAAAGGAGAAGCGGTCGACCGCGTTGCTCGATCTGGACGTGCACTTCGGTACCGGCGCGCTGGCGCTCGACCTCGAGCCCGGCCGCGGCCTGACCGACGCGATCGAGAATCCGAGCCGCATCGACGGCCTGTTCATCGAGCGGGCGATGGTCAAGGCGTCGGAGAAGCTCGCCGTGCTCTCGGCGGAAGCGCCGATCAACGCCCCGCTGATGACCGACGGCGCCGCCTTCTACCAACTGCAGGAGGAGATGCGCGCCGCGTTCGAATGCACCGTCGTCGATCTGCCGCGCGCGATGCTGGTCCAGCACCCGCATCTGATCAGCGACATCCAGACCGCGGTGATCGTCACCGAACTGACCCTTGCCGCGGCGCGCGACACGATCCGCATCCTGTCCTGGCTGAAGACGAACGCGCCGCAGACGCGGGTCACCGTCGTCTGCAACCGCATGCATCCAACCGCGCAGATCGAAATCAGCCGCAAGGATTTCGAAGGATCGATCGAGCGCAAGATCGATCACGTCGTCCCCTTCGACCAGAAACTTGCGGCACAGGCGGCGAAGCTCGGCAAGCCGCTGGCCGAGGCCGGCAAGAATTCGAAGACGGTGGCGCCGCTGGTCGATCTGGCGGGCAGCCTGCTGAATGCGAACGACGAAATCGCCGACAGCATTGGCCCGGCCAAGGGCGGCAAGAACGCCAAGGGCAAGTCGCTGATCGCCTCGCTGCTCAACAAGCGCCCGGCCAAGTGATCGTCCGCCGGCATCGGCTTTAGGGAGCGCGGAACGGGACCATGACCATGATGCCCCTGCTGTTGATCGCGCTTGGCGCGGCGGCGGTGCTCGGCCTGCTCGCCTTTGCGTTCGCGGGCCCGTCGCCGCAGCGGGCGCAATCCCGCCGCATCGCCGCGTTGCGCGAGCGCCATGGTGAGGGCGCGGCGATCGCCGATGCCCAGATGCGCCGCATCACCGCCGGTCGCGAACAGACCAAGACCGACATCGCCTTCGGCAAGCTGCTGCCGAATCCGGCGCAACTCGCCAAGCGGCTGGCGATGACCGGCAAGGACTGGACCGTCGGCCAATATGGCATGGCCAGCGTCGGCCTGCTGGTGGTGACCGCCGGCCTGTTATGGCTGCGCGGCGCGCCGCTCATCCTGGGCCTGTTCATCGGCACGATCGTCGGCGGCGGCATTCCGCACTTCGTCGTCGGCAAGTTCATCCAGCGCCGCATCGCCAAGTTCACCGCCAAATTCCCCGACGCGATCGAGCTGCTGGTGCGCGGTCTGCGCTCCGGCCTGCCGGTGACTGAGACCATGACCGTCGTCGGTCAGGAGGTCGATGGTCCGGTCGGCGAGGAATTCCGCATGGTGTCCGACAAGATGAAGATCGGCCGATCGATGGACGGCGCGCTGCAGGACACCGCCGACCGGCTCGGCACGCCGGAATTCCAGTTCTTCGTCATCACGCTGGCCATTCAGCGCGAGACCGGCGGCAATCTGGCGGAAACCCTCGCCAATCTGGCGACGGTGCTCCGCCAGCGCAGCCAGATGAAGCTCAAGATCAAGGCGATGTCGTCGGAATCGAAGGCCTCGGCCTATATCGTGGGCTCGCTGCCGTTCATCGTCTTCGGCATGATCTGGATGATCAATTCCAGCTACATGCAGAACTTCTTCGTCGACCAGCGGCTGATGATCGCCGGCATCGGCGGGCTGATCTGGATGAGCATCGGCGCCTTCATCATGGCCAAGATGGTCAATTTCGAAATCTGACGGGCTGGAAAGAGACGCATCATGCAAGCACCCGGCCCTACCCTTCTCGGCGTCGACGTCATGTGGGTCGCTACGATCCTGTCGGGCGTCGCCGCCTTCGCGGTGATGGTCGCGATCTATGCGGCGACGACGGTCAGCGACCCGATGGCGAAGCGTGTCAAGGCGCTGAACGACCGGCGCGAACAGCTGAAGGCGGGCATCACCGCCTCGACCCGGCGCCGCGCCAAGCTGGTGCAGCGCAACGACACTGCCGACAAGATGCGCAGCTTCCTGTCGTCGCTGAAGGTGCTGCAGGACAGCCAGGTCAAGACCGCGCAGGTCAAGCTGATGCAGGCCGGCATCCGGTCGAAGGATTGGGCGGTCGCGGTGATCTTCGGCCGGCTGGCGCTGCCGATCGTGTTCGGCGGCCTCGCGGTCTTTCTCGTCTACGGCACCGACACCTTCGCCGATTACTCGCCGTTCAAACGCTATGCGATCGTCGCGGTCACCTTCCTGCTGTCGTACAAAGCGCCCGACATCTATCTCAAGAACAAGATCAACAAGCGATCGGACGCGATCCGCAAGGGGCTGCCCGACGCGCTCGATCTGCTGGTGATCTGCGCCGAGGCGGGCCTGACCGTCGACGCCGCGTTCAACCGTGTCGCCAAGGAACTGGGCCGCGGCTTTCCCGAGCTGGGCGACGAATTCACCCTGACCGCGATCGAGCTCGGCTTCCTGACCGAACGGCGGCAGGCGTTTGAGAATCTCGCCATGCGCGTCAACCTGGACGCGGTGAAGGGCGTCACGACGACGATGATCCAGACGGAGAAATACGGCACGCCGCTGGCCTCCGCCCTTCGCGTCCTGTCGGCGGAATTCCGCAACGAGCGGATGATGCGCGCGGAGGAAAAGGCGGCGCGCCTGCCCGCGATCATGACGGTGCCGCTGATCCTCTTCATCCTGCCGACGCTGTTCATCGTCATCCTGGGCCCGGCGGCCTGTTCGATCAGCGACGCCTTCTAAACACCGTCACGGCGAACCCATCACACGGCATCCTCCCCGCGTGCGGGGAGGGTCGCGCTTGAACCAACCTCGCCGGTCGTCGTTGTCGTCCCGTAACAGGGAGGACCATGATGCTCTTCACCACCCCGACCCAGTTCGCCGCGCTCGCGCTGGCGCTGTTCGCCGGCTGGCTGTTCGGCCTCGCCAGCCATCCCGGTGGCCGCAAGTGGAAGACGCGCTACGCCACCGAGCGTGATGCGCATGCCGGCTATCGCCGCGACACTGATACCCGGGTCGCCGAGGCCAATCGCCGCATCGCCGAGCTGGAGGCGGAAAACAGCCGCCTGGCCAAGGCGCAGCCGGTCGCCGCGCCGGTGGTGACGACCACGGATGGCGCCGTCGCCGAACGGCCGACCCTGACCGATCGGCTGACCGGCCGGCAACCGGTGGCCGCGCGGGCCGCCCGTCCGGCCTTCGCCCCGCGTGACGCCAACCGCGGCTGGTTCGACTGGCGCTGACCTCGCTCGACTTGGGCCGGCAAAGCGGTCAAGGTCGCGTCATGACCCAGCCTCTTCGCACCGGCGGCCGCATCCTCGTCGACCAATTGCTGGCGAACGGATGCGAGCGCGTCTTCACCGTGCCCGGCGAGAGCTTCCTCGCCGTGCTCGACGCGCTGCACGATACGCCGGAGATCGACACGGTCACCTGCCGGCAAGAGGGTGGCGCGGCGTTCATGGCCTGCGCCGACGGCGCGCTCAGCCATCGGCCGGGCATCGCCTTCGTCACACGCGGGCCGGGCGCGACCAACGCGTCGATCGGCGTTCATGTCGCAATGCAGGATTCGCAGTCGATGATCCTGTTCATCGGCGACGTCGATCGCGGCACCCGCGATCGCGAAGCGTTTCAGGAGGTCGATTTCGCGGCGATGTTCGCGCCGCTCGCCAAATGGGCGGCGCGGATTGACGACGCGCGCCGCATCCCGGAATATGTCGCGCGCGCCTATGCCACCGCGATGAACGGCCGGCCGGGGCCGGTCGTGCTCGCACTGCCCGAGGACATGCTGCTCGATGAGGTCGAGGCGGTCGACCGCCCGCGGGTCGAGCGTACCCGTCAGGGCTGTGACGAGGACACGATCGAGCGGCTCGGCGACCTGCTCGCCACCGCCGAACGGCCGGTGGCGATCGTCGGCGGCGCCGGTTGGGACAGCGTCGCCGCGCAGGATTTTGCGGCGTGGGCGGATCGGACCGGCGTGCCCGTGGCGGCGGCATTCCGGCGGCAGGACGCCATTCCGAACGCCTGCCCGAGCTATGCGGGCAACCTTGGCTATGGCCCCAATCCGCAGCTGGTCGACCGTATCAAGGCGGCGGATCTGCTGCTCGTCGTCGGGCCACGGCTCGGTGAGGCGACGACCGACGGCTATGCGCTGATCACGCCGGACCATCCCGGCCAACGGCTGATCCACGTCCATCCCGATCCCGAGGAACTGGGCCGCACCTATCGGACCGATCTGGCGATCTGCGCCGGCATGACCGAATTCGCCGAGGCGCTGGTCGCGCTGGACGGACCGCCGCATCCCGGCGGCGCGGAGGCGCATGCCGACTGGCGCGCCTGGTCGACGCCGGCGGCGCGCGACGGCGTCGCGATGGACCTCGGCCGCTGTGTCGCGACGATGTGCGAGCAATTGCCCGCCGATACGATCATCTGCAACGGCGCGGGCAATTACAGCGGCTGGTGGCATCGCTATTGGCCCTATGCGGCGCCAGGCACGCAGCTGGCGCCGACCGCCGGTGCGATGGGCTATGGCCTGCCCGCCGCGATCGCCGCGGCGCTGCGTCATCCCGAGCGCAGCGTCGTCGCGCTGGCGGGCGACGGCTGCTTCCTGATGAACGGGCAGGAACTGGCGACCGCGGTCCAGCACGACGTGCGGCTGCTCGTGCTGGTCGTCGACAATGGCGCCTATGGCACGATCCGCATGCATCAGGAGCGGGAATTCCCCGGCCGGATCGCCGCGACGCAGCTTGCCAACCCGGATTTCGCCGCCCTCGCCCGCGCCTATGGCTGCTGGGCCGAGACGGTGACGCGGACGGAGGATTTCGCCGCAGCGCTGGGCCGCGCGCAGGCGGAGCCGGGTGTGCGCCTGCTCCACCTCAAGACCGATGTCGAGGTGATCACCGCCGGCACCACGTTGAGCGCGATCGCGCAACGCAACTAAACGCCGCGACGATCGCCGCCCGGCCGCGGTCTTAGCGCAGCTTCTCGGTCCCGTTCATCAGCGCCGTCTTCTGCGCATCGGTCATCGCCGCGGCGTTGACGTCGGCGTCGTCGATCGCATCGGCCTGCTGCTCGCCGCTCTTGCGGATCTGCTTGGCCTGATCCTTCATATTGTCGGCCGCCTGCTCCATCGCGTCGGCGCGATTGTCATAGGCCTTTTCGACGTTCTTCGCGAGTTTGTCGTCGCCGTTGCCGCCGCAAGCGGCCAGCGACAGCGCCATGGCACCCAGCACGGCCGCAGCCATCGTCTTCTTCATGTCTCTTCCCCTGTTTGATGTCTGGTGTGAAAAAGGGCCGCCCCGCGCCTGGCGGGACGACCCTTGATCCGGTTGCCCGGCAGGACGGTCAGATGTCGTCGCCGAGCGCGCCCTTGACCTTGCCCTTGAACTGCTCGCCCTTGCCTTCGACCTGCTGGGCCTTGCCCTCGGCGGCCATGTCGGCGTCGTTGTTGTGGTTGCCGATGGCTTCCTTGACGTTGCCGATCGCTTCGTTGATGTTGCCCTTGATCTTGTCGGTCAGCTCGCCCATCACGGCCTCCTGCGCTTGATGCGGACCGGGGATCGGACCGCTTGATCTACCGCAAGAACAACGGGTTCGACCTCGTACCGGTTCCGTGACAAACTCGACAGACAGCGTCCATTTGCGACGAAACGTCGGCGGGCCGGCTCAGATCAGGCCGGCGAGCGGACTGGACGGGTCGGCGTAGCGACGCTGGCCCATGCGGCCGGCCCGATAGCTCAGCCGCCCGGCCTCGATCGCGGCGCGCATCGCGGCGGCCATCATCACCGGATCCTTCGCCTCGGCGATCGCGGTGTTCATCAGCACGCCGTCGCAGCCCAGCTCCATCGCGACCGCCGCATCGGAGGCGGTGCCGACGCCGGCATCGACCAGCACCGGCACCTTGGCGCCCTCGACGATCAGGCGGATGGTGACGCGGTTCTGGATGCCGAGGCCGGAGCCGATCGGCGCGCCGAGCGGCATGATCGCCACCGCACCCGCCTCTTCCAGCTGCTTCGCCGCGATCGGATCGTCGACGCAATAGACCATCGGCTTGAAGCCCTCGCGGACCAGCACCTCGGTCGCCTTCAGCGTCTCGCGCATGTCGGGGTAGAGCGTCTTCGCCTCGCCCAGCACCTCCAGCTTGACGAGATCCCAGCCGCCGGCCTCGCGCGCCAGGCGCAGCGTGCGGATCGCCTCGTCCGCGGTGAAGCAGCCGGCGGTGTTGGGCAGATAGGTGACTTTCTTGGGGTCGATATAATCGGTCAGCATCGGCGCCTTGGGATCGCTGACGTTGACCCGCCGCACCGCCACGGTGACGATCTCGGCGCCGCTCGCCGCCAGCGCGGCGGCATTCTGCGCAAAGTCCTTGTACTTGCCGGTGCCGACGATCAATCGCGAGCGGAAGGTGCGGCCTGCCACCGTCCAGCTGTCGTCGTCGATCGGCCGCGCGTGATCGCCACCACCCACGAAATGCACGATCTCGATATCGTCGCCATCCTCGACGCACACTTCGGCCAGCGTCGAGCGCGGCACCACCTCGAGATTGCGCTCGACCGCGACCTTCTCTGGCACCAGCCCTAGCTCGGAGGCGAGCTGCGCGAGGCTAAGGCCGGCCGGGACGCGCTTGTGCTCGCCATTGACGGTGATCGAGACGGTGCCATCGGTGTGGGGCATAATCGGAACTCCTTGCCGCCCCATCTAGGCGCCTTGGCCCCGGTGTCCACCTCTGCGCGGGATGATGTTCGCGCAACGCGGGGCACGCCGTTTTGCACCCGCCGGCAAAGGGCGGTAAGCCCGCCGCCATGTCCGACACCATCTTCGTCCTCAACGGCCCCAACCTCAACCTGCTCGGCCTGCGCGAGCCGGACATCTACGGCCACGACACGCTCGACGACATCGCCGGGCAGCTGGAGGATCGCGGCCGCGAGCTGGGTCTGGAGATCGACATGCGCCAGTCCAATCACGAGGGGCATCTGGTCGACTGGCTGCACGAGGCGCAGGTGCGGCAGGCGAAGGCGGTGCTGCTCAACGCCGGCGGCTTCACCCATACGTCGGTGGCGATCCACGATGCGATCAAGAGCGTGACGACACCCGTGATCGAGGTGCATCTGTCCAATCCGCACGCGCGCGAAAGCTTTCGGCACGAGAGCTTCGTCGGGCGGGCCGCCAAGGGAACCATCGCGGGCTTTGGTGCCTTGAGCTACATCCTCGCGCTTGAAGCAGCCGCGCGCTTCTGACAGGAGGCTCCGCCATGACTGATAACAACCAGAACGGCGCCCAGGGAGGCGCGATGCAGGTCGATGTCAACCTCGTGCGCCAGCTCGCCGAGCTGCTCGACGCCACCCACCTGACTGAGATCGAGGTCGAAGAGGGCGACCGCAAGATCCGCGTCGCGCGCAAGGCCGCCGCGGCCGCGGCCGCCGTCCACTATGCGCCGGCGCCCGCCGCCGCGCCTGCGCCTGCCGCCAGCGCACCGGCGACCGCCGAGGCCGGCGCCCCTGCCCCGACCGTCTCTGCCAATGCGGTCAAGTCGCCGATGGTCGGCACCGTCTACCTTGCCGCGGAACCGGGCGCCAAGCCGTTCGTCAGCGTCGGCCAGAGCGTGTCGCCCGGCGACACGCTGCTGATCGTCGAGGCGATGAAGGTGATGAACCCGATCACCGCCACCTCGGCCGGCACCGTCAAGCAGATCCTGGTCGAAAACGGCCAGCCGGTCGAATTCGACCAGCCGCTCGTCGTCGTCGAGTAAGGCGATGCGCCCCATCAAGAAGCTGCTGATCGCCAACCGCGGCGAGATCGCGCTGCGCATCCATCGCGCCTGTCACGAGATGGGCATCCAGACGGTCGCGGTCCATTCCACCGCCGATGCCGATGCGATGCACGTCCGCCTGGCGGACGAGGCGGTGTGCATCGGGCCGCCGGCGGCGACCGACAGCTACCTCAACATCCCCAACATCATCTCCGCCGCCGAAATCTCCGGCGCGGACGCGATCCATCCCGGCTACGGTTTCTTGAGCGAGAACGCCAAGTTTGCCGAGATCGTCGAGCTGCATAACCTGATCTTCGTCGGCCCGAAGCCGGAGCATATCCGCACCATGGGCGACAAGGTGGAGGCGAAGCGCACCGCCGGCGCGCTCGGCCTGCCGCTCGTCCCGGGCTCCGACGGCGCGATCAGCGACGTCGCCGAAGCGAAGGCGCTGGCCAGTCGCATCGGCTATCCGGTGATCATCAAGGCGGCGTCGGGCGGCGGCGGCCGCGGCATGAAGGTGTGCACCAGCGAAGATCAGCTCGAGACGCTGATGCAGCAGGCGGGCAGCGAGGCGAAGGCGGCGTTCGGCGACGCCACCGTCTATCTCGAAAAGTATCTGGGCAATCCGCGCCATATCGAATTCCAGGTGTTCGGCGACGGCAACGGCAACGCCATCCACCTCGGCGAACGCGACTGTTCGCTGCAGCGCCGCCACCAGAAGGTGCTGGAGGAGGCGCCCTCCCCCGTCATCACGCCAGAGGAACGCGCGCGGATGGGCGGCATCGTTGCCAAGGCGATGGCCGACATGGGCTATCGCGGCGCAGGAACGATCGAGTTCCTGTGGGAAGACGGCGAATTCTACTTCATCGAAATGAACACGCGGCTGCAGGTCGAGCATCCGGTGACCGAGATGATCACCGGCCTCGACCTCGTCCGTGAGCAGATCCGCGTCGCCGAGGGGCACCCGCTGACGCTGCGCCAGGAGGACGTGCAGTTCCGCGGCCATGCGATCGAATGCCGCATCAATGCCGAGGACCCACGCACCTTCGCGCCCTCGCCAGGTTTGGTGAAGCAATATCACGCGCCGGGCGGCATGCACGTGCGCGTCGATTCGGGGCTGTACGCGGGTTACAAGGTTCCGCCTTATTACGATTCGATGATCGCCAAGCTGATCGTCTACGGCACCACCCGCCAGGGCGCGTTGCGCCGCCTGCGCCGCGCGCTGGAGGAGTTCGTGATCGAAGGGATGAAGACCACCATCCCGCTGCACCAGGCCTTGCTCGACGACCCCGAATTCCAGGACGGTCAGTACACGATCAAGTGGCTGGAGGAATGGCTGGCGCGGCAGGACGCCTGAGACGCTGACGCCTCCCCGTTCGCGGGGAGGTGGCACCGCGACAGCGGTGACGGAGGGGGCTGGCCGCAAACGCACCGCATGTGGCCGCCCCCCTCCACCACGCCCCTTCGGGCGCGGTCCCCCTCCCCGCTAGCGGGGAGGATTGCTAAGGTGGCTGCATGAAAGCCACCATCTACCACAACCCGCGTTGCGGCACGTCGCGCAGCACACTCGCCATCCTCGAAGAGGCGGGCGCCGATGTCACCGTCGTCGAATATCTGAAGCATCCGCCGACGGTCGCCGAACTGTCGCGGCTATACGGCCTTGCCGGGATCAGCCCGCGCGACGGGCTGCGCGCGACCGAACCGGACGCCAAGGCGCTGATCGATGCCGGGGCCGACCATGCTACCATTCTGGAAGCGATGGCGATCAATCCGATCATCATCCAGCGGCCGCTGGTCGAGACCGACAAGGGCGTGGTGCTTGCCCGTCCGGCCGAACGGGTGCGCACCATCCTCTAGTCTGCTGAAAAAACGCGCAGATCGACAAGGTCTGCCCGTTTCTCGCGCAGTAAAATTGCGAGATTCCCCGTTGCTTGCAAGGGTCCGTTGCTGGCACAATCGGGCCACGGCGCGCGGGGTTGCGGGCGGGGTTCCAGCGAGGGGCGTAGACAGGTGAAGAAGGTCGAAGCCATCATCAAGCCGTTCAAGCTGGATGAGGTGAAGGAAGCGCTGCACGAGATCGGCGTCAGCGGCATCACCGTCACCGAGGCGAAGGGCTTCGGCCGCCAGAAGGGCCACACCGAACTGTATCGCGGCGCCGAATATGTCGTCGACTTCCTGCCCAAGGTGAAGCTGGAGGTCGTCGTCGACGATTCGCTCGCCGAACGCGTCGTCGAGGCGATCGCCGCCGCCGCGCAGACCGGCCGCATCGGCGACGGCAAGATCTTCGTCATCCCCGTCGAAACCGCGCTGCGCATCCGCACCGGCGAACGCGATGAAGCGGCGATCTGAATGATTTCCGTCACCCCAGCGAAAGCTGGGGTCTGCTTCAAACCACGAGACCCCAGCTTTCGCTGGGGTGACGCAAGGCGAAAGAAAGACTGACGACCATGGCGACGACCGCTTCGGACATTCTGAGCAAGATCAAGGACGAGGAGATCGAGTGGATCGATCTCCGCTTCACCGACCCCAAGGGCAAGTGGCAGCACCTCACCATGGTCGCCTCGATCCTGGGCGAGGACGAGCTGACCGACGGCCTGATGTTCGACGGTTCGTCGATCGCAGGCTGGAAGGCGATCAACGAGTCGGACATGATCCTGAAGCCCGATCTGGACGCGGTCTATACCGACCCGTTCTCGGCCACCCCGATGCTGATCGTCTTCTGCGACGTCGTCGAGCCGTCGACCGGTGAGCTCTACGCCCGCGATCCGCGCTCGACCGCCAAGCGCGCCGAGGCGTACCTCAAGACCACGGGCATCGGCGACACCGTCTATGTCGGCCCGGAAGCCGAATTCTTCATGTTCGACAACGTGCAGTTCGACACGAACTATGCCGGCTCCTACTTCAAGATCGACGACATCGAGCTGCCGACGAACACTGGCCGCGACTATGAGGGCGGTAACCTCGGCCACCGTCCACGCGCCAAGGGCGGCTATTTCCCGGTCGCGCCGGTCGACTCCGCGGTCGACATCCGCGGCGAGATGGTCTCGACCATGCTCGAGATGGGCCTGCCCTGCGACAAGCATCACCATGAGGTCGCCGCCGCGCAGCACGAGCTGGGCCTGACCTTCGGCACGCTGACCACCACCGCCGACCGCATGCAGATCTACAAGTATGTCGTGCATCAGGTCGCCCACGCCTACGGCAAGTCGGCGACCTTCATGCCCAAGCCGATCAAGGAAGATAACGGCTCGGGCATGCACACCCACTTCTCGATCTGGCAGGGCAAGGAGCCGCTGTTCGCCGGCAATGGCTATGCCGGCCTGTCGGACACCTGCCTGTATTTCATCGGCGGCATCATCAAGCATGCCAAGGCGATCAACGCCTTCACCAACCCGACCACCAACAGCTACAAGCGGCTGGTGCCGGGTTACGAAGCGCCGGTGCTGCTCGCCTATTCGTCGCGCAACCGCTCGGCCTCGTGCCGCATCCCGTACGGCACGGGCGCCAAGTCGAAGCGCGTCGAAGTCCGCTTCCCCGACGCGATGGCCAATCCCTACCTCGCTTATGCGGCGCTGATGATGGCCGGCCTCGACGGCATCCAGAACAAGATCCATCCCGGCGAGGCGATGGACAAGAACCTCTACGACCTGCCGCCGGCGGAACTGGCGCAGGTGCCGACCGTCTGCGCGTCCTTGCGCGAGGCGCTCGAGTCGCTGGGCGCCGACCACGACTTCCTGCTCAAGGGCGACGTCTTCTCCAAGGAGCAGATCGAGGCCTATATCGAGCTGAAGTGGGAAGAGGTCGCGCGCTGGGAAATGACCCCGTCGCCGGTCGAATACGACATGTACTACAGCATGTAAGACGGTCGCGTCGGTACGGCCCTGGCCGTGCCGACGCTGTCGCCTGCCATGGCCTCGCGAGGAGTGGCGCGGCGACGGCATACCCAGCGCCACGCCAAGAATAAGGGCGCCCGGATCGTTCCGGGCGCCCTTATGCATTTGATCGTGACCCGAACATCGGGCCGGCGGCTATTTCTGGCAGGCGACGATCGCGGCGATTACCGACAGCGTCTCTTCCGGATCGCGCACCTTGACGGTGTCGAGGCCCAGTTCCTTCGCCGGATAGTCGTTACCGCCCGGGAAGATCGCGTCGCCGATGAACATCATCTTGTCGAGCTGGATGCCGCTCGCATCGCGCAGCTTCTTCAGGCCATAGGCCTTGTCGACGCCCTCGCGAGTGATGTCGATCGAGGTCGCGCCGCCCATGTTGATCGACAGGCCGGGCAATCGCTTTTTTAGGTCGGCCTGGATCACCTTGCGCTTCTCGAACTTGGGGTCCCACTGTTCCTTGGCGTCGATCGGCGCCTGCTGGCCGAGCGCCGAGAAGGTGATCTGGCTGCCGCGGTCCTCGATCCGCTCGCCCCAGGTCTTCTCGGGCACGAAGCCGGTCGCCTCGAGCGATTCGTCGAACGCCTTCAGGATCTTGGCCTTGGTCTCGTCGTCGAACAGTTCGGCATAGACCGGCGACCAGGCGCCGTCGCGATGCGTATAGAGCTTGGTGCCGGTGGTCGGCATCAGCCACAGCTTCGACAGATCGGCGCGCGGCGGCAGGCGGCTTGCCACCTGCTTGTCGAACTGCGGCCAGTCACCGCCCGAGATTACCGCGACATGCGCGACGCCGAGCAGGTCGGCCAGCGCCTCCCCCATCGGCTCCTGCAAGGGCTGCTTGCTCTCGGCCAGCGTTCCGTCGAGGTCGAAGGCAACCAGCTCTTTCATGCACTTACTCCAATTCGGGGGAAGATCAGGGTGTCGATCGCATGGGCGACGCCATCGGCGTCATTGCCGCTGGTGACCGCGTCGGCCAGTGCCTTCACGCCGTCGGGCGCATTGCCCATGGCCACGGCGAAACCGGCGCGTTCCAGCATCGGCACGTCGTTGAACTGGTCGCCGATCGCCGCCACCGCATCGAGCGGCTGGTCGAAGGCGCGGGCCAGCGCGATCATGCCGTCGCCCTTGTTGCCGGCGAGCGCGGTGACGTCGAGATAATAGACCTGGCTCTGCACGATCGTCGCGCGATCGCCGAACGCCGGCGCACACTTATCCGCCAACGCCTTGAGCAGCGCGTGGTCGTCGCTGACGAAGGTGATCTTGTCGGCGCGTTCGAGATAGGGCGTGAAATCGTCGGTGACGACGGGGTCCTGGTTCGACGCCAGCCGCTCGTGGGCGACATGCTCGCCTTCGTCGGTCGAGGCATACCAGCGATCGTCGGCGAACACCCAGGTGTCGACCGCCTCTCCGTTCGCCAGATCGAGCACGCCGCGCACCACCTCCGGGTCAACGACATGATGCTCGTCGACGGTACCGTCGCGGCGGAAGATGATGCCGCCGTTGAACGCCGCCATCGGCGCGTCGATGCCGAGCGTGTCGGCGATCGGCATGATCCCCGACCGGGGACGCGCGCTGATCACGGTGAAGCCGACGCCCGCCTGCTCCAGTCGCAGCACGGCATCGGTGGTCGCCGGGGTCAGTTGCTTGCTCTTGTCGACCAGGGTCCCGTCGATGTCGGACACGACAAGCCGGATCGGCGTCATTGCGGGATCTCGACGTGTCCGCCGAAGCCGAAGCGCATCGCCGACAGCACCTTGTCGCCGAAGGTATGCTCGACGCGGCTGCGATAGCGCGCGAACAGCGAGGCGGTCAGCACGTTGGCCGGCACCTTCTCCTCCATCGCCGCATCGATCGTCCATTGGCCCTCGCCCGAGTCGGCGACGCTGCCGGTGAATTGTTCGAGCTTGCCGTCCTTGGCGAGGGCAATCGCGGTCAGGTCGAGCAGCCAGGACGAGATCACGCTGCCGCGCCGCCATACTTCAGCCACGTCGGTCAGGTTGATGTCGAAGCGCTCGTCCTCGGGCAACTTGTCGCTGCTCTTGCCCTTCAGAATGTCGAAGCCCTCGGCATAGGCCTGCATCAGGCCGTATTCGATGCCATTGTGGATCATCTTGACGAAGTGGCCCGCACCCGCCGGCCCGGCATGGATATAGCCCTTTTCCGCGCGCGGATCGTCGCCCTCGCGGCCCGGCGTGCGCGGGATCGAGCCATAGCCCGGCGCCAATGCCTCGAAGATCGGGTCGAGCATCGTCACGGTGTCGTCGTCGCCGCCGATCATCATGCAATAGCCGCGCTCCAGCCCCCAAACACCGCCCGACGTGCCGACGTCGACATAATGGACGCCCTTGTCGCGCAGCCCCTTCGCGCGGCGGATGTCGTCCTTGTAGAAGGTGTTGCCGCCGTCGATGATGACGTCGCCTTCGCGCGCATCCTCCGCGATCGCCGCGATCGTGTCCTCGGTCGGGCCGCCGGCGGGCAGCATCACCCACCAGATCGCCGGACTGTCCAGCTTGTCGCGCATGTCCTGCAGCGAGGTCGCGGCGATCGCGCCGTCCGCGGCGAGCTTGTCGACCGCCTCCTTGGCGCGATCGAAGGCGACGACCTCATGCCCCGCCTTCATCAGCCGCCGCGCGATGTTGCCGCCCATGCGGCCGAGTCCGACCAAACCGATCTTCATGGAATATACGTCCTGCTGGGAAGGATGATGCACGGACAAACTCCGCCGCGGCTCAAGTGTTGCGCCGCGGCGGAGCCGGATGCGTCAGGCCGTGGCCGGCTGCTTCGCCGCGATCGAGCCGAGCAGGTCGTCGAACGCTTTGGCAAAGGAGGCGACACCCTCCTCGACCAGCCGATCGGTGACGCCGTTCAGGTCGAGGCCGAGCCGCTCGACTTCCGCCAGCACGTGGCGGGCATCGTCGACGTCGGCGGTCAGCGTCTCCGCCACCGTGCCGTGGTCGCGGAACGCGTCCATCGTCGCGGGCGGCATCGTGTTGACGGTGTCGCGGCCGATCAAAGTGTCGACGTAGAGCGTGTCGGGATAGGCCTTGTCCTTGACCCCGGTCGACGCCCACAGCAGCCGCTGCGGCTGCGCACCCTTGGCGGCGAGCGCCTGCCAGCGGTCCGACTTCTCGAAGTCGAGGAACCATTGATAGGCGAGCTTGGCGTTGGCGATCGCGACCTTGCCGCGCAGCGCCTTGAGCGCCGTCGATTCCGGATCGTTCTCGGCGACGCGGCGGTCGATCTCCTTGTCGATCGTCGAATCGATACGGCTGACGAAGAAGCTGGCGACGCTGGCGATCCGGTCGATCGGCTGGCCCTGGCGGACGCGCTCCTCGAGACCGGTCGCATAAGCCTCGGCGACACGGATGTACGCGTCCTTCGAGAAAAGCAGCGTGACGTTGACGTTGATCCCCTTGGCGATCGTCGCGCTGATCGCGGGTGCGCCAGCCGGCGTGCCGGGGATCTTGATCATCAGGTTCGGCCGGTCGACCGCGTGCCACAGCTTCTCAGCCTCGGCGATCGTCGCATCGGTGTCGTCGGCGATATAGGGCGAGACCTCAAGGCTGACATAGCCGTCCTTGGCGTCGAGCCGGTCGTAGACCGGCTTCAGCGTCTCGGCCGCGGCCTTGATGTCCTGGATCGCCAGCGCCTCGTAGCGGTCGATCGTCGCCGCGCCGGGATGGCTCTTGTCGAATTCGGCGAGCGTCTGGTCATAGGCGTCGCCGTGACCCATCGCCTTTTCGAAGATCGACGGGTTGGAGGTGACGCCGGTCAGCCCGTCCTCGTCGACCAGCTTCTGCAGGCCGCCGGCCTCCAGGAACTTGCGATCGACGAAGTCCAGCCACACCGCGGTGCCGGCCTGGCTCAGGTCCTTGAGCGTGCTCATCACTTCGTCTCCAGCATCTCTTTGGCCACCTTGACGACGTTGTCGACGGTGAAGCCGTATTTGTCCTGCAGCTTGGATATGGGGGCGGAGGCGCCGAACGTCGACATGGTGATCTGGCGACCTTCGTAGCCGACGTAGCGGTCCCAGCCGATCGGCCCGGCCTGTTCGACGGCGAGGCGCGCCTTGACCGCCTTGGGCAGCACGCTTTCCTTATATTCGTCCGACTGGAGTTCGTAGCGGTACCAGCTCGGCAGGCTGACGACGCGGCTGTTGACGCCCTCTGCCTTCAGCTTTTCATGCGCCTGCACCACCAGCGCGAGCTCGCTGCCGGTCGCGAGGAGGATCACGTCGGGCGTCCCGTCGCTGTCGGCGAGCACGTAGCCGCCCTTCAGCACGCCGTCCGCCGGTGCATATTTCTCGCGGTCGAGCGTCGGCAGCGCCTGGCGCGAGAAGATCAGCGCAGTCGGCCGGCTGGCATCCTCCAGCGCGGCGCGCCAGGCATAGGCGACCTCGTTGGCGTCGCCCGGGCGGATCGTGTCCAAGCCGGGGATCGCGCGCAACGAGGCGAGATGCTCGATCGGCTGGTGCGTCGGGCCGTCCTCGCCGACGCCGATCGAGTCGTGGGTGAACACCCAGATGCTCGCCAGCTCCATGATCGCCGACAGGCGGATCGGCGGCCGCATATAGTCGGCGAAGACCAGGAAGGTGGAGCCATAGGCGCGCAGGTGCGACAGCGACATGCCGTTGACCACGGCGCCCATGCCATGTTCGCGGACGCCGAAGTGGAAGTTCTGACCGCCGTAGTTCGACGCCTCGAAACTGTCCTTGCCCTTGATGTCGGTCTTGGTCGACGGCGCCAGGTCGGCCGAACCGCCGATCAGCCACGGCAATTTTCCGACCAACGCGTTGAGCACCTTGCCGCCCGAATCGCGGCTGGCGAGGCCCTTCTCGTCGGCCGGGAACACCGGCACGTCCGCATCCCAGTCGGCGGGCAGCTTGTCCTTCAGCATCAGGTCGAGCTCGGCGGCCAGATCGCCATGCTCGGCGCGATAGCGATCGAAGGTCGCGACCCACTCGTCGCGCAGCTTGCCGCCGCGATCCTTCAACGTGCCGTTCAGATGCTCACGCACGCCGTCGGGAACGTAGAAGTCCCTGTCTTCCGGCCAGCCATAGGCGCGCTTGGTCGCCTTGACGTTGTCGACGCCGAGCGGCTCGCCATGCGCCTTCTCGCTGCCGGCCTTGGGGCTGCCCCAGCCGATGACGGAATGGACGACGATGAACGTCGGCTTGTCGTTCGTCGCCTTGAACGTCTCGATCGCCTTGGCGAAGGTGGCGGTGTCATTGGCGTCGTCGACGTGGATGACGTTCCAGCCATAGGCCTGGAACCGCTTGCCGACATCCTCGTCGAACGCGAGATCGGTCGATCCCTCGATCGAGATGTGGTTGCTGTCGTAGATCCAGCACAGGTTCGACAGCTTCAGATGGCCGGCGATGCTCGCCGCCTCGGACGCGACGCCCTCCATCATGTCGCCGTCGCCGCACAGCGCATAGACGTCATGGTCGAACAGCGTGAAGCCCGGCTTGTTGTAGCGCGCCGCCAGCCAGCGCTCGGCGATCGCCATGCCCACCGAATTGCCCGCACCCGCGCCCAGCGGACCGGTGGTCGTCTCGACGCCGGTGGTGTGGCGATATTCGGGGTGACCGGGCGTCTTCGACGATAGCTGGCGGAAGCCCTCGATGTCGGCGAGGCTGACCGCCTCCTTGCCCGTCTTGTTGCCGTCCGCGTCGATCTCCTCGATCCCGGCCAGGTGGATCAGGCTGTACAGCAGCATCGACGCATGGCCGACCGACAGCACGAAGCGGTCGCGGTTCGGCCAGTCGGGATGCGCCGGATCGTAGCGCAGAAACTGCGACCACAGCGTATAGCCGACGGGCGCGAGCGCCATCGGCGTGCCGGGGTGGCCGGAATTCGCCTTCTGCACGGCATCCATCGCCAGGGTGCGGATCGTATCGATCGTCAGCCGCTCGATCGAACCGTCCTCGCGAAAGGTGTCTTGCGCAGGCGCGCCGGTGGTGATGGTGTCGGACATGGAAAAGGGGCCTCGCTCTTGTCGCGGGTCGAACGCGGCGCGCCCGATCCGGTTGCCTGTCTCGGCGCGGCCTTAGCTCGCCCCGTCGCCCCGTTCCAGCCGCGAAACGACTGCGGCCTCGGCGACATAGGCGGCGTCGACCTGGTCGAGGAACAGGCCGTGCCCCAGCACGCCCGGAATGGCGTCGAGCCAGCGCGCCAGGGCGCGCGCGTCGGCCAGGTCGAACCGGCAATCCGCGACCAGATTGCCGTTGTCCGTTAGATAGGGCCGGTCGCCCGCCATCCGCAGCACCGCGGCCTCGCCGAGCTCCCGCAGCACGAAGGCGCGCGCGAACGGCAGGATTTCGACCGGCACCGGTGCCTTCGTTCCGATCGCCGCCACCCGCTTGCTACCGTCCGCGATCACCACCATCCGATCGGACGCTTCGGCGACCACCTTCTCCCGCAGCATCGCCCCGCCCGCCCCTTTGACCGCGTAGAGGCGCGCGTCGATCTCGTCGGCACCGTCGATGGTCAGGTCGATGCGCGGCACATCGGCGAAGTCGAGGACGACGATGCCCAGCGACTCGGCGAGCGTCGCACTGGCATGCGAGGTCGCCACCGCCCGGATCGCGAGCCCTCCGGCGACCCGCTCGCCGAGCCGGCGGATCGCATGGGCGGCGGTCGATCCGGTCCCCAGCCCGATCAGCATGCCGTCCCGCACCTCCTCGATCGCGGCCGCCGCGGCCGTATCCTTGTCCCCGTCGCTATCTGTCTGTACCGCCATGATTTACGTCCGCCTTGCTGCCCCACTGCGACAATTTGCGACACTTATAACGCCCCCATCGGCTTGCATTTCCGCCGTTTTGCCCGGCATTGGACATGTGCATGCAACCAAAGACCCCGATGACGGATTATCGCGCGGTCGCGGTCGCGCGGACCGAAGACACTGCCGGGTGAACCACTTGACCACATCATCGAATCGCAGGCTCCGAGCGTCGGCCGGAGTCGCCACCAGCGCCGCCGTCCTCGCCCTGGCGTTCACCCTTTCCGCTTGTGGCGGCGGTCACTCCGAACAGAAGGGCAAGGGCGGCCCCGGCGGCGCAGCCGGTCCCGCCACCGTCGGCTATGTCGTGGTACAGCCGTCGAGCGCCGCGATGGTCACCGAACTCGCCGGGCGGACCAACGCCTATGAAAGCTCGGACGTGCGGCCGCAGGTCAACGGCATCATCCGTCGCCGTTTCTTCACCGAGGGCACGATCGTCCGCAAGGGTCAGCCGCTCTACGAGATCGATCCGCGCCTGTATCGCGCCTCGGTCAACCAGGCGCGCGCCAATCTGTTGAGCGCCCAGGCCAATGCCGAAGCGACGCGCATCCAGGCGGACCGCTATCGCCCACTGGCGCAGATCGAGGCGGTGTCGAAGCAGGAATATACCAACGCCGTCGCCTCCGCACGCCAGGCCGCCGCCTCGGTCGCGCAGAACCAGGCCGCGCTGGAAACGGCGCGCGTCAACCTCAGCTTCACGACGGTGCCCGCGCCGATCACCGGACGGATCGGCCGCTCGCTCTACACCGTCGGCGCGCTGGTTTCCGCCAGCCAGACCGATCCGCTGGCGCAGATCCAGCGGCTCGATCCGATGTTCGTCGACATCCAGCAATCCGCCGCCGACCTGCTCAGCCTGCGCCGCAGCCTGGCGCAGGGGGGCGTCACGCCCGCCTCGGCGCAGGTGCGGCTGATCCTGGAGGACGGCAGCGACTATGGCCAGACCGGCACCGTCGAATTCGCCGAAACCGTGGTCGACACGCAGACCGGCACCGTGACGCTGCGCGCGCGCTTCCCCAATCCGCAGGGTCTGTTGCTGCCCGGCATGTTCGTCCGCGCCCGCTTCGCGCAGGCGATCAACACCAATGCCTTCCTGGTGCCGCAGCAGGCGATCTCACGCGATCCGAAAGGCAATGCGACGCTGTTCGTCGTCGGCCCGAACAACAAGGCGGTGCAGCGCACCGTCACCGCCGACCGCACCCAAGGCACCAATTGGGTCGTCACCAAGGGGCTCAACGCCGGCGACAAGATCATCACCCAGGGCCTTGCCAACGTGAAGCCGAACCAGGCGATCAAGCCGGTGCCGGCGAACAGCCCGCAACAGGTCAAGCCGCCCTCCCCCGAGGAGATGAAGAAGGCCCAGGAAAAGGGCGGCGCCGCCGGCAAGGGCGGGCGCTGAGCCGATGATCAGCCGCATCTTCATCGATCGCCCCATCTTCGCATGGGTGCTGGCGATCATCACCATGATGGCGGGCATCGGCGCGATCCTGTCGCTGCCGATCGCGCAATATCCCGACGTCGCGCCGCCGCAGGTGTCGATCCGCGCCACCTTCCCCGGCGCATCGGCACAGACGCTGCAGAATTCGGTGACGCAGGTCATCGAACAGCAGCTGACCGGCATCGACGGCCTGCTCTATTTCCAGTCCTCCTCGTCCAGCCGCGGCGCGGTGACGATCACCGCCACCTTCGACAAGGGCACCGATCCGGACATCGCCCAGGTCCAAGTGCAGAACCAGGTCCAGCAATCGGTCGCGCGCCTGCCGCAGCAAGTGCAGCAACAGGGCCTCGTCGTCCGCAAGTCGAATCCGGACTTCCTGCTGATCGCCGGCGTCTATGACGAGACCGACCGGATGACCAACCAGGACGTCTCCGACTATCTCGTCTCCAACCTGCAGGACCCGCTGGGCCGTATCCAAGGCGTCGGCGACACCAACGTCTTCGGCTCGCAATATGCGATGCGCATCTGGCTCAACCCGGAACGGCTCGCCTCCTATCAGCTGATGCCGTCCGACGTCATCACCGCGATCCAGAACCAGAATACCGAAGTCGCGGCCGGTGAAGTCGGCGGCCTGCCGATGCCGACGACGCAGATGCTGAACGCGACGGTCACCGCGCAGTCGCGCCTGCAGACGCCAGAGCAATTCCGCGAGATCATCGTCAAGACGCTGAACAACGGCGCCACCGTGCGCCTGTCCGACGTCGCGCGGATCGAGCTCGGCGCCGAAAGCTATGCCGCGGTCAGCCGCGTCAACCGCCACCCCGGCGCCGGCATCGCGGTGCTGCTCGCACCGGGCGCCGACGCGCTGAAGACCGCCGAACTGGTCAAGGCCGAGGTCAACCGGATCGCCAAGGGCTTCCCGGCCGGCCTGAAGGTCGCCTACGCCAACGACACCACCGCCTTCATCAAGCTGTCGATCGAGGAAGTGGTCAAGACGCTGGTCGAGGCGATCATCCTCGTCGTCATCGTCATGTTCGTCTTCCTGCAAAGCTGGCGCGCGACCCTGATCCCGACGATCGCGGTGCCGGTGGTGCTGCTCGGCACCTTCGCGGTGTTCAAGTTCGCCGGCTTCTCGATCAACACGCTGACCCTGTTCGGGTTGGTGCTTGCGATCGGTCTGCTGGTCGACGACGCGATCGTGGTGGTCGAGAACGTCGAACGCCTGCTCGACGAAAATCCCGACATGACGCCGCGCGAGGCGACGATCGAGTCGATGAACGAGATCAGCGTCGCGCTGATCGCGATCGCGCTCGTTCTGTCGGCGGTATTCCTGCCGATGGCGTTCTTCGGCGGGTCGACCGGCGTCATCTACCGACAATTCTCGGTAACCGTGGTCGCCGCGATGGTGCTGTCGGTGCTGGTCGCGCTGATCCTGTCGCCCGCCCTGACCGCGACCCTGCTCAAGCAGAAGAAGAAGGAGGGCGAGGATGGGGGCTGGCTGGAGCGCAAGCTGCCGCGCGTCGCGCACGCGCTTGATCGCGCCAAGCACGGCTTCAACGACCGGTTCGATCGCGGGATCGAGCGCTACACCGTCGCCGTCCGCCACGTTGTCGACCGCAAATGGCTGTTCCTGCTGATCTACGTCGGCATCGTCGCGCTGCTCGCGGTGCTGTTCCTGCGCCTGCCGACGGGCTTCCTGCCGACCGAGGACCAGGGTGCCGCGCTGGTCCAGTTCCAGCTGCCCGCGGGCGCGACCCAGGGTCGCACGCTCGAGGTGCAGCGCCAGGTCGAGAAATATTTCGCCGACAATGAAGGCGCCAATACGTCGGTGATGTTCACCGTCGCCGGCGGCGGCGGCGGCGGCACCAGCGGCCAGAACACCGGCCAGGGCTTCCTCAACCTCACCGACTGGGCCGATCGCAAGGGCAAGGAGAATACCGCCGACGCCATCACCGCCCGCGCCTCTGCCGCCTTCCGCGGCCTGCGCGATGCGCGCGTCTATGCGCTGGTGCCGCCGGCGGTGCGCGGCCTCGGCCAGTCGAACGGCTTCACCATGGAGCTGCAGAACACCAGCGGCATGAGCCAGGACAAGTTCGAGGCGGTGCGCGACCAGTTGCTCGCCGCCGCCAATGCCGACCCGACGATGACGTCGGTGCGCCTGACCGAGCTGCCGGACATCGCGACGCTGCAGGTCAATATGGACAACCAGAAGCTCGCGGCGCTGGGTCTGACGCAGAGCCAGGCCAATTCGACGCTGTCGACCGCCTGGGGCGGCCAGTACGTCAACGACTTCATCGACCGCGGCCGCGTCAAGCGCGTCTATGTCCAGGGCGATGCGCCCTATCGGGCCGAGCCGGACGATCTGAAACAGTGGTTCGTGCGCGGGTCGAACAATCAGATGGCGCCCTTCTCGTCCTTCTCGACGATCAGCTGGGGCCAGGCGCCCACCACGCTGTCCCGGTTCAACGGCATTCCGTCGTTCGAATTCCAGGGCTCCGCCGCCGCCGGTAAGAGCTCGGGCGACGCGATGGCGAGGATGGCCGAACTCGCCGCCAAGATCCCCGGCGTGTCGGTCGCCTGGGCAGGATTGTCCTACCAGGAACGGCTGTCCTCGGGCCAGGCGCCGCTGCTCTATGCGCTGTCGATCGCGGTCGTCTTCCTCTGCCTCGCGGCATTGTACGAAAGCTGGTCGATCCCGTTCGCGGTGCTGCTGATCATCCCGCTCGGCCTGATCGGCGCGATCGCCTTCGTCACGCTGCGCGGCCTGACCAACGACGTCTATCTGCAGATCGGCCTGCTGACGACGATGGGCCTCGCCGCGAAGAACGCGATCCTGATGATCGAATTCGCCGAGCAAGCGGAAAAGCAGGGCAAGCGCGTCATCGACGCCGCGCTGGAAGCCGCGCGCATCCGTCTCCGCCCGATCCTGATGACCAGCTTCGCCTTCATCTTCGGCGTGCTGCCGCTGGCGATCTCGACCGGCGCGGGCGCCAACAGCCGCATCGCGATCGGCACCGCGGTGATCGGCGGCATGCTGACCGCGACGGTGCTGGCGATCTTCTACATTCCGCTGTTCTTCGTGCTCGTCCGCCGCGGCGTGCGCGACGGCCTCGCCAAGCTGCGCGGCAAGCCGACCGGCCATCACGATGCCCGTGACGACCAGCCGCCTGCCCCGCCGATGCCCCCCGCCGAGCCGGAGCCCGCCTGATGCGCCGCCTGATCCTGTCCTCGCTGATTGGCGCGACGATGCTGTCGGGCTGTTCGATGGAGCCGAAGTACGTGCGGCCCGACCTGCCGGTGCCGCCGTCCTGGCCGGTCGGCGATGCCTATCTGCGCCAATCGGAGGCGGCGCTGCCGGCGCTCGGCTATCGCGACGTGTTCCGCGATCCGCGGCTGCAGGCGATCATCGACCAGGCGCTCGCCAACAACCGCGACCTGCGCACCGCCGCCGCCAATATCGTCGCGGCGCGGGAACAATATCGCATTCAGCGCGCCAATCTGCTGCCGACGATCAACGCCACCGGCCGCTACACCTATTCGGGCGGCGGCAACGGCACGACGACCGTCGCAAGCAGCGGCGACAGCGGCACCAACACCGGCACCGGCACCGGCACCGGCACCGGCGGTGTCGGAACCGGCACGGGCACGGGCACGGGCACGGGCACCGGCGGCACCGGAACGGGCACCTCGACCGGCGGCACGGGCAGCACCGGCACCGTCACCACCACCAGCCGATCGGGCAGTGCCTATTCGGTCAGCCTCGGCACCACCGCCTTCGAACTCGACCTGTTCGGCCGCATCCGCTCGCTGTCGCGCGCCGCGCTCGACCGCTATTTCGCGACCGAGGCGGCAGCGCGCGCGACCCGGCTGACCCTGGTCGGCGAGGTCGCCTCCGCCTGGCTGACCTATGCCGCCGATCGCAGCCTGCTCAAGATCGCGCAGGATACCGCCACCAGCGCGCAGAAATCGGTGCAGCTGACTCGCGCCCGGCTCGAGGGCGGCGTCAGCGCCCGCACTGATCTCACCCAGGCGCAGCAGATCCTGGAAACCGCCAACGCCGATCTCGCCGAACAGACGACGCTGGTCGCGCAGGACGTCAATGCGCTGCAACTGCTCGTCGGCGCCCCGGTCGATCCGGCACTGCTGCCCGACAGCATCGACACCGCCGGCGCGACCATCGTCAACGTGCCCGCCGGGCTCGACAGCGGCGTGCTGCTGCGCCGCCCCGACGTCGTCCAGGCGGAATATACGCTCCGTTCCTACAATGCGCAGATCGGCGCTGCCCGCGCGGCCCTGTTCCCGCGCATCTCGCTGACCGGGCTGGTCGGCTTCGCCAGCGACGCGCTGCGCACGCTGTTCGCCGGCGGCGCGTTCAACTATTCGGTCGCGCCCTCGGTCAGCTATCCGATCTTCCAGGCGGGCGCCGGGCGCGCCAACGTCCGCTATACCGAGGCGCAGCGCGACGCCGCCTTGGCGACCTATGAGAAGACGATCCAGACCGCCTTCCAGGAGACGGCCGACGCGCTGGCACGGCAGGGTACGATCGATGCACAGCTGCGCGCCAACAGCAACTTCCGCGCCGCCGCCGCCGACACGCTGCGGCTGACCAATGCGCGCTATCAGGGCGGCATCGACACCTTCCTGTCCAGCCTCGATGCGCAGCGCTCCTTCTATTCGGCGCAGCGCACGCTGGTCGCGACGCAGCTGACCGCTGCGACCAACCGGGTCACGCTGTATCAGGCGATCGGCGGCGATTCGTCACTGGAGGCGGCCGCGGACGGCCCCAGGCCGGTGACGCCGAGCGGCGCTCCCCGACCGCAGCAACCGGCCACGGCGGCGCGGTGACCGAACTGGTACGGGACGCGGCGTCCCGTACCGTCCTGTCCGGTCAGTCCTTGGTGCCGCCGCGCAGAGGGGCGACGGCATCGCGGCCGATCGCCATGATCATCTCGCTGATCTCACGCGCCTGATCCATCGCACGCTGGCCCTGACCGCGCAGATACTCGCCCTGGATGCGCATCACGTCGCTCAGGTCGCGGGCCTGTGCCGCCTCGCGCATCGCGGCGAATGCCTCGTGCGTGTTCCGCTCCGCCTGTTCGATCATCTTCAGGCCGATCGCCTGGCCGCCTTCGGCGACCTGTTGTCCGGATGCCCGCATCGCCTCGCCTGCGCGGCGTGCCGGATCGACGACATGGTCGGCGAAGCCGTCGCGCGCGCGCCGGGCAGCCTGCTGCCAATCTTCGGTCGTGCCGGTGGCTTCTCCGTTTCCGTTCGCCGCATCGTCCGCCATGCTGTCCTCCAGATATGCCGTGGATCAGGCGGATCGCCGCCTGTTCCGGTCCAACGCGCGGCGGGGCCGGGCGTTGCCGTCTGGGTCACACGTCGCCGATGCAGCGCAGGACCAAAGCGAAGCCGGTGCCAGTCAGTGCCAGCCGCGTCCCGTTCTGCCCGTCATCGTCGCCGGCGTGGACCAGACCGTGCTCGACCAGCACCGCCAGCCAGCGCTGCGCGACTAGCGGCCGGATGCCCGCCGCCGCCGCCGCCGCATCGAGCCGCAGTTCGCGCCCTTCCTCATAGGCGATGAAGGTCGCGAGCAGCAGGTCCCAGCTGGGCTCGCCGAACAGTTCGGCCAACGTCCCCGCGGCCGCATCGCGGGCGCGACGCTGGGCGAACAGCACGCGTGCGCGCTCGACGTCGCTCGGCTCTTCGGGGCCGGAAGGGACTTCGGCGACGATCTCGCCACGCCCGCGCCGCGCGACGTTGCGCACCCGCGCCAGCGCGGCGGCCAGCCGTTCGAAGTCGTCGCGGTCGCGCTCCGGCCAGCGCAGCAAGCGGATGTCGGCAGTCATGGGTAATTCGATCCGATCAAGGCAGCGGCGACCAGTCCGGGTCGCTGCCAAAGCGCGCCACGCGACGTCGGTGACGGACCGCCCCCACGGCGAGCAGCAACAGCATCGGATAGGCGATCTTGCCGCTGGCGCCGGCGTACATCCACGGCACCAGTGTCGGCTGGATCGCCTTCACCCCGTGGATCGCGATGGCGAGGAAGTGCAGCGCGCTGACGTAGAGCGGCCAGTAACGGTCCGCCCGCAGTGCGATGCCGACCAGCCCGCCGAGCATGGCGACATCGACCAAAAGCAGCATCGGCTCGAGCCGGCCGAAGGGACGCAAGGCGTCGGAAAAGGGGGCGGCGAAGGTCGCCGCCGCGCCCAAGATGAAGACCAGCGCCGTCCAGCGTTCCGGCGCGCCACCGGCATAGAAGGCGATGGCGCAAGTCAGCAGCAGCGTCAGGTTGAAGACGATGACGTGGGTCATGGCTCGGCCGATCGATGGAGCAAGCAAGGACCGGCCAAGCCATGAGCCCTAGGCAGCGATGCGCAGCGGAGCGACATCGACACCCGACGGGGCGAAAGCGGGCTTCGGCTTTTCGTCGCCGAAGCTCGTTTCGAACCCGATCTGCTTGCCGACCTTTTCGATGACGCGATGGCCGGCGACGGTGTGGCCGCGCGCGGCGCCGATCGCCAGGATCGCCTGGCCGAGCACTTCGAACGCCTGCTGCCCCGCGATCGCCGGCAGATTGGCGGCGGCGCGGGCACGGGGCAGCGCGGCGAGCAATTCGCCGCCGGTGGCGAACGCCTCGTCCAGCTGGGTTTCCAGCCGCCACAGCAACTGCGCCACCAATTCGGCCGCGGCCTGCGAGTTCGCGTGAGACATAGCCACCTTTCCACCCGATGCCGGGTCCTGTTCGAGGGTCAGGAAAGGGTGCGCGAGACGGCCTCAATGAGACCGGTCAGCGCCTGGAGGCCCGTCATCAGCATGCCGAAACCGACGGCAATGCCGAGTGCGATGACCGGCATCCAGATCAACCGGTCGCCGACCGACAGGTCGTTGCCGCGTTGCCCTTTCCGCCGGAAGGGCAACCGAATTCCCGGGGAGCGCGCTGTCAGCGACGGCTCCCCGGTCACCCCCGGTTGCCTGGCGAACGTGTCGTCCGGCGAAGTCGGGAATGGCAGGTCGGCCGGGAGCGCCGCCAGCCGCGCAGAATCACCCCCCATTTTGTCGGGGGCGGTCACGGCAGGCACGAATTCCGCCTTGGCAGCCTCCGTCGCCGTCGAGTCGCCGGCCGCGGCACGTGACGCTTCATGTTCCGCCAATAGCAGCGCCGCGTCGCGGCGGTTGCGCGCGCCCAGGATGCGCACCGCCTCGGTCAGATAGCCGTCAACCGTCGACTTCTCGACGCCCAGGGCCGCCGCGATCTCCTTGGACCCCAGCAAGGCGCGAACGCCGCGCAGGCATTCGCGATGGCGTTTGGTCAGGCGGTCGAATCGCGCGTCATCGCCCGCTGGCGCGTCCACGATCGGCGATGCCGCCGCGCCCGACGGCGCCTGGCCGCCGCCGCCGTCTTCCCGAATGTCAGCCCCGCTCGTCACGCCATGTCCCAATCCCGCTGACCTGCCGGCCCCGATAACATGCTTAACCGGCTCGGCAAAAACCGGCGCTTTGTCCCTCATGCCCCGCGCCATCGTACATCGGTTGACGCGCCGCGTCATCGTCCCGCGCTGGCACGGCCGAAAAGCACGGGTGGCGGGCGGCGCGGAAAGCCGGCACCATCGCGCTCGCCCGCCGCCTGAGAACCGGATCATGCCCCGCCTGCCCCGCGCCCTGCTTGCCAAGACCATCCTCGCGATCGCCGTGCTCGGGACTGCGGCCGGCACGACGCTGTCGCGGGCGCCGGCCTCGGTGGCTGCCGCCGCCGCACCGATACCCGCGCCGGCACCGGCGCGCGTCGTGGCGGTCGCACCGACACCGTCGCCGCGGCCCAGCACGCTGCCGACGCCGGCCGCGGCCATGACGATCAAGCGCGTGCTCGACATCGGTCCAATCAAGTTCGGCGAGTATGCCTGGGACGACGAGGGCGTGCCCGACGGGCCGCTGATCATCACCGTCGATCTCGCCGCACAGACGCTGTCGGTGTTCCGGGACGGGTACGAGATCGGCGCGGCCGCGATTCTGTACGGCACGGATGACAAGCCGACCCCCCTCGGCACCTTCCCGATCACCCAGAAGGATGCCGACCACGTCTCGACGCTCTATCATGCTCCGATGCCCTATATGCTTCGGCTGACCAATGACGGCGTCTCGATCCATGGGACGGAGGTCGCTTGGGGCTATGCGACGCACGGCTGCGTCGGCGTGCCGACGGCGTTTGCCAAGAAGCTGTTCGCCGTCGCCAAGCTCGGCGATCGCGTCATTGTCACCCGCGGGCGGGTGCTGACCGCGTCGAACCGCTGAACCACTGAACCGCTGAACCGCTGAACCGCTGAACCGCAAGGTGTTTTTCACCCATTTATATGATCTCGATGCAATCAAAGTGATTTGATTGAGACAGGTCGTATGGGATTGGTTACCTCCGGCAAGGTAAGCAGGACTGCGCTATTTTTGCCTGGAGGTAATATGCTCGAGCGAGACGCGGACGCCGCCAGGCTGGACACACTGGCCCAATATGGCTTGCTCGACACCCCGCCCGAACGCCAGTTCGACGCGATCGTCGAGTCGGCCCGCCAGCACACTAACACGCCGATTTCCACCATCTCGCTGATCGACGCACGGCGGCAGTGGTTCAAGGCGCGGCTCGGCCTCGATTCGCAGGAAGGGCCGCTGTCCGAATCCTTCTGTGCGCACGCCATCGAAAGCGACGCGATGCTGGTCGTGCCCGACGCGACGCAGGACGCACGCTTCCGCGACTTTCCCAATGTCACCGGCGGCACCGCCATCCGCTTCTATGCCGGCGCGCCGCTGAAAATGCGCAACGGCGAGCGGATCGGCACCCTGTGCGTCGTCGACGTCGTGCCACGCGAAGGGCTGGACGACGAGGAACGCGCGGCGCTGGAGGATCTTGCCCGCCGCACCGTCGCCGCCTTCGAGCTACGCCGCGACCTTATCGAATCGGGTCACGAACCGGCTACGACCGCCGCCGATCGCCGAGCCTGGCTGACCCAGGCGTCGGCCTATCTCGCCAAGGCCTGGGCGGCGCTCGACCAGGTCGGCGCGACCGCGCCGATCGCGCATCTGGAACAGGTCATCGTCGACGTCGACGCGCTTCGGCTGGCGAGCGAATAGCGATCCAAAATCAGCGGGATGCGGCCGGTGCCCGGCGCCTGCGCGGCGGGTCCGCGCGGGCAACCCCATTCGCACCGATGTGAAGACTTTCCCCGCCGGTAACCCCTTGCTAAGGCCCGCGCGACGACAGGCTTAGCCAAGCGCTCCTCGCGCGCCCGCGCGGTGTCCCCGACGCCGCCGCCCCAGGCGCGAAATCGAGCCAGACAGAAGGGACACGACATGACCGCCATCGGCCAGGACAGCCTCAAGACCCGCACGACGCTCGACGTCGGCGGCAAGGCCTACGATTATTTCAGCCTCGCCAAGGCGGCGGAAAAGTTCGGCGACATCAGCCGCCTGCCCTTCTCGATGAAGGTGCTGCTGGAAAACATGTTGCGTTTCGAGGACGGCAAGACCGTCACCGAGGAGGACGTCAAGGCGATCGTCGACTGGCAGCAGGAACGCCGCAGCGACCGCGAGATCCAGTATCGCCCGGCGCGCGTGCTGATGCAGGATTTCACCGGCGTGCCCTGCGTCGTCGACCTCGCCGCGATGCGCGACGCGATCACCAAGCTCGGCGGTGACGCGGCCAAGATCAACCCGCAGGTTCCCGTCCACCTCGTCATCGACCATAGCGTCATGGTCGACGAATTCGGCACGCCCAAGGCGTTCGAGGACAATGTCGACCTCGAATATCAGCGCAACGGCGAACGCTACGAGTTCCTGAAATGGGGGTCGAAGGCGCTCAACAACTTCCAGGTCGTGCCGCCGGGCACCGGCATCTGCCACCAGGTGAACCTGGAATATGTCAGCCAGGCGATCTGGTCGTCGACCGAAAGCGGCGACTTCGCCAATGGCACCGCCGCGATCGCCTATCCCGACACGCTGGTCGGTACCGACAGCCACACGACGATGGTCAACGGCCTCGGTGTGCTCGGCTGGGGCGTCGGCGGCATCGAAGCGGAAGCGGCGATGCTCGGCCAGCCGGTGTCGATGCTGATCCCCGAAGTCGTCGGGTTCAAGCTGACCGGCGCGCTGAAGGAAGGCATTACCGCCACCGACCTGGTGCTCACCGTCACCCAGATGCTGCGCGCCAAGGGCGTCGTCGGCCGCTTTGTCGAATTCTACGGCCCGGGCCTGTCGTCGATGACGCTCGCCGACCGTGCGACCATCGCCAACATGGCGCCCGAATATGGCGCTACCTGCGGCTTCTTCCCGATCGACGACAAGACGATCGAATACATGCGCCTGACCGCGCGTCCGGAAGAGACGATCGCGCTGACCGAAGCCTATGCCAAGGCGAACGGCTTCTGGCGCCATGACGATGCCGCCGATCCCGTGTTCACCGACACGCTGGAGCTCGACATGGGCACCGTCACCGCGTCGCTCGCCGGCCCGAAGCGTCCGCAGGACCGCGTCAGCCTGACCAAGGTCGACGAGGTGTTCAACGGCGACCTCGCCAAGCTGTACCACAAGGATCGGCCCGAGCGCGTCGCGGTCGCCGACCGCGGCCATGACATCGGCGACGGGGACGTCGTCATCGCCGCGATCACCAGCTGCACCAACACGTCGAACCCGTCGGTGCTGGTTGCCGCCGGCCTCGTCGCGCGCAAGGCCAACGCGCTCGGCCTGAAGCCTAAGCCCTGGGTCAAGACCAGCCTCGCCCCGGGTTCGCAGGTCGTCACCGACTATCTCAACAAGGCCGGCCTGACCCAGGACCTCGACGCGATCGGCTTCAATCTGGTCGGCTATGGCTGCACCACCTGCATCGGCAATTCCGGCCCGCTGCCGGGTCCGATCTCGGCCGCGATCAACGAGAACGACCTCGTCGCCGCCTCCGTCCTGTCGGGCAACCGCAACTTCGAGGGCCGCGTCTCGCCCGACGTGCGCGCCAACTTCCTCGCCTCGCCGCCGCTCGTCGTCGCCTATGCGCTGAAGGGCACGGTGACGCAGGACATGGTCGAGACTCCGCTCGGCCAGGGCAAGGACGGCCAGGACGTGTTCCTGAAGGACGTCTGGCCGTCGAACCAGGAAGTCGCCGAGGTGATGGCGGCGAACATCGACGACGAGATGTTCCGCAGCCGCTACGGCAACGTCTATGCCGGCGACGAGAAGTGGCGCCAGATCGACGTCACCGGCTCGGCGACCTACAGCTGGCCGACCGGATCGACCTATGTCGCCAACCCGCCGTATTTCGAGGGCATGGAGATGACCCCGAAGCCGGTCACCGACATCATCGAGGCCAAGCCGCTGGCGATCCTGGGCGATTCGATCACCACCGATCACATCAGCCCGGCCGGCTCGATCAAGGCCGACAGCCCCGCCGGCCAGTGGCTGACCGAGCGTCAGGTCGCGCGCAAGGACTTCAACAGCTATGGCGCGCGTCGCGGCAACGACCATGTCATGGTCCGCGGTACCTTCGCCAACATCCGCATCAAGAACGAGATGGTGCCGGGCGTCGAAGGCGGCATGACGCAATATGACGGCGAGGTGATGCCGATCTACGATGCGGCGATGCGCCACAAGGCGGACGGAACGCCGCTCGTCGTCGTCGCCGGCAAGGAATATGGCACCGGCTCGTCGCGCGACTGGGCGGCAAAGGGCACGAACCTGCTCGGCGTCCGCGCGGTGATCACCGAAAGCTTCGAGCGTATCCACCGGTCGAACCTGGTCGGCATGGGCGTGCTGCCGCTGCAGTTCGCCGATGGCGTCACCCGCCAGACGCTGAAGCTGGACGGCACGGAGACGTTCACGATCACCGGCGTCGCCAATCTGCGGCCGCGCCAGACCGTCGAGGTGACGCTGAAGCGCGCCGACGGCAGCACCGAGACGTTCGAGACGCGCTGCCGGATCGATACCGTCAACGAGCTGGAATATTTCCTCAACGGCGGCATCCTGCAGTACGTGCTGCGCAAGCTCGCCGCCTGATCCCATCGGTGACGACGAACACGGGGGAGGTGCCGCGAGGCGCCTCCCCTTTTTCGTGTCGGCAGAACGGCCGGGCGGTTCCTGCCTCAAAACGGCGAAGCGGTGCCCGCGCGCAACACTCCGTTACAATCGCGCATCACCCCGTTCACAACTCTTGTGCACCGCGGCACCGGCTGCCATCCTGGCCACAGGTTGGTCACAAGCCACGCGCGCGGTCGCCTGACCGGGAACAGACGCGGGCAGCCATCCTGGCAGGCCGGGACATCGACCTTCTTCGACTCGAAAGGGACACGATGCGCTTCACCCATTTCTTGCTCGCCGGCCTCGCGCTGACGGCAGCCGCGCCGGCCTTGGCGCAGGACGAAACCGCGCCGCCGCCGGCGCTGAAGCTGTCCGGCGGCACGACGCTGATCAGCGACTATCGCTTCCGCGGCGTCACCCAGTCCGACAGCGATCCCGCATTGCAGACGACGCTCAGCCTGACGCACAAATCGGGCTTCTACGTCGGCACCTTCCTGTCGACGATCGACGGTTCGGGCCGCACGCCCGCGCTGACCGGCTATGGCCGGGCGGAGATCGATCTGTACGGCGGCTTCACCAAGAGCCTGAAGAGCGGCCTCGGCGTCGACGTCGGCCTGCTCTATTACGACTATGACGGCCACAACAACGGCCAGCGGACCAACTTCTTCGAGCCTTATGCCGCGGTGACCTACACGCTCGGGCCGCTATCGACCAAGGCGGGCGCCGCCTATGCCTGGGGCGGTCAGAGCGGCCTCAAGGGCTTCGACGTCAAGGGCGGCAACGACGACAATATCTATGTCTATGGCGAGGCCGCGGCGGCGATCCCGACGACCCCGATCACGCTCAAGGGGCATCTGGGCTATTCCAAGGGGTCGCTCGGCTCGCTGAACGCGCCCGGCAGCAACGACGACACCTATCTCGACTGGTCGGCGACGGCGGAAGCGGTCGGCGGCCCGTTCAAGGTCGGCGTCAGCTACGTCGACACCGACATCAGCGAAAGCAACCGCTTCGCGACGCGGCTGGGCCGCGGCTCGACCGTGCTCGCCTATATCGGCACGACCTTCTGACAATCGTCTAGCTCCTCCCCTGAAGGGGAGGGGTTGGGGTGGGGCTGTCCGCGAGCGAACTCCTTGGGACGACGCCCCACCCCCTACCCCTCCCCTGAACGGGAGGGGCTTGGTATCAAACCTTACTGTGCCGAGGCGCGCGCGTCCTGACCGTCGCCCTGCGGCGCGGCGACGATGTCGCGGGTGGTCGACCCCTTGTCGACGACGTTGGTGCCCGGATCGCCGACCGACGAACGGATGCCGGTGTCGGCCGCGTCGTCGCCCGCCTGCTGCAGCACGCCGTTTTCCGCCTGGCTGCGCTGCTGGTTGCCGCCGAACAGCGCCTGCAGCGTCTGCGCGGTGGACGCATTGTCCTGCGGCCGTGCCGCGCCCGGCTGCGGCGGCACCAGCGAATAATCGGGCGGGATCACCAGCGGCGCCTGACGCGCGACGGCGAATTCGTCGGGGCGTGCGCGGTCGTAGCCGCGCTTGCCGCAGCCGGACAGCAGGGCGACGCAGGCAAGGCCAGTGGCAACGGCAACGAACTTACGCATGGGGATTCTCCGAAACTGCGTCGCGCTTGTCGCGCATCAGGAGCGCGCGGACAAGCAGCACCAGCACGCCGAGGGTGATCGCCGCATCCGCGACGTTGAAGACGAGGAACGGCCGCCATTCGCCGAAATGAAGGTCGGCGAAATCGACGACATAGCCGAACCGCACGCGATCGACGATATTGCCGATCGCCCCGCCCAGGATCGCGCCCAGCGCGATCCGGTCGGCGCGCTGCGTCTCGCGCGTCATCCACACCGCCACCGCGGCGGCGATCGCGCCGGTCATCGCGACCAGCGCCCAGCGCATCGCATCGGTGTCGGCATGCAGATAGCCGAGCGACACGCCGTGATTGGCGACGAAGCGCAGGTTGAAGAACGGCGCGACGTAGCGCGCGTCGGTCAGGTCGCTGAGACCCAGACCGCGGGTGACGCCGACCTTGCTCAACTGGTCGACCAGGAAGACGACGGCCGCGGTGACCAGGCCGACGACGGGCAGCTTACGCATCGCTGACCACCCCCGCGCAGCGATCGCACAGCGCGTCGTCCGTCGTCACCTCGGGCAGATGCCGCCAGCATCGGCCGCATTTGTGATAGTCGGTCCGGCGCACGGCAACGCCCTCGCCCGCATCGACGCGCGCGACGATGAACGTCTCGGCCAGCGCCGCCGCCGGCAGCGGCAGATCGGGTACCGTCACCTCCGCCTCCAGGCTGGAACGTACGGTCTTCTCGCGACGCAGCGGCTCGATCGCCTCGGTCACCGTCTGGCGCAGCGCACGCACGTCCGCCCAGTCGGTCGACAGCGGGTCGTCCCCGGCGACGGCGGGCAGTTCCGGCCATTCGAGGAAGTGCACCGACTGGTCCTCGCTCGGGAAGCGCGCCTGCCACACCTCCTCGGCGGTGAAGCAGAGGATCGGCGCGGCATAGCGGACGAGGGCGTGGAACAGCAGGTCGAGCACGGTGCGATAGGCGCGCCGCTTCGGATCCGCCGCCGCGTCGCAATACAGCGAATCCTTGCGAATATCGAAGAAGAAGGCCGACAGATCCTCGTTGGCGAAGTCGGTCAGCCGGCGCAGGTAGCGATTGAGCTCGAACCCCTCCGCCGCCTCGCGCAGGTCGACGTCGAGCCGGCCGAGCAGGGTCAGCACATAGCGTTCCAGTTCCGGCATCGCGGCGACCGGCACCTTCTCGGCGTCGCTGAACCCGTCGAGCGCGCCGAGCAGGTAGCGGAAGGTGTTGCGCAGCTTGCGATAGGCGTCGGACGCCGTCGCCAGCACCTCCTTGCCGATCCGCACGTCGTCGAAATAGTCGGTCGAGGCGACCCACATGCGCAGGATGTCGGCGCCGCTCTCGCCGATCACCTTCAGCGGATCGACGACGTTGCCGAGGCTCTTCGACATCTTGCGCCCCTTGTCGTCGAGCGCGAAGCCGTGCGTCAGCACCGCGTCATAGGGCGCCCGCCCGCGCGTGCCGCAGCCTTCGAGCAACGACGACTGGAACCAGCCGCGATGCTGGTCGGAGCCTTCGAGGTACAGATTGGCGCGGACATCCTCGCCATAGCGCGCCTCGACGGTGAAGACGTGCGTCGAGCCCGAATCGAACCAGACGTCAAGGATGTCCTCGACCACCTCGTAATCGGCGAGGTCGTAGTCGGCGCCGAGCAGCGCCTGATGGTCGGCGGTGAACCAGGCGTCGGCGCCGCCGGCCTCGAAGGCCGCGACGATGCGGGCGTTGACCTCGGCATCGACCAGATATTCGCCCGACTGGCGGTGCACGTAGAGCGCGATCGGCACGCCCCAGGCGCGCTGGCGGCTGATCACCCAGTCCGGCCGCCCCTCGACCATCGAGCGGATGCGGTTGCGGCTTCGCTCCGGCACCCAGCGGGTGTGTTCGATCGCGTCGAGCGCGGTTTCGCGCAGCGTCGCACCGTTGCTCGGGGCGCCGGCACCCTGCGGCAGGATCGCGCGGTCCATCGGGATGAACCATTGCGGCGTCGCGCGGAAGATCACCTTCGCCTTCGACCGCCAGCTGTGCGGATAGCTGTGCGCGAAATCGTCGGACGCGGAGAGCAGCGCCCCCGCCTCACGCAAATCGCTGCAGATCGGCCCGTCGGCGCCGACGAACTTCTTGTTGATGACGCTGCCCTGGCCGCCCAGCCACGCCCAGTCGGCCCGGTAGAAGCCGGCGCCGTCGACCGCGAACACCGGCTCGATGCCATTGGCCTTGCACAGCAGGAAGTCGTCCTCGCCATGGTCGGGCGCCATGTGGACCAGGCCGGTGCCGGCGTCGCGCGTCACGAACTCGCCGGCCAGGAACGGCCGCGGCTTGGCGAAGAAACCGCCCAGCGCGTGCATCGGGTGCCGCGCGGACGCGCCCTCCAGCGCCGCGCCCTTCACCAGCGCGACGAACTCGTCCATCGCCAGTCCGGTACGCTTCAGAAACGCCGGCAGCAGGTTTTCCTCGACCAGGTACCGCCGCTCGCCGCCACGGAACAGGACGTAGTCGAGCGCCGGATTGTAGGCGAGCGCCTGGTTGACCGGGATCGTCCACGGCGTCGTCGTCCAGATCACCGCGGTCGCGCCGACCAGTATCTCCGCCTCCGGCGCGGACGCGATCTCGAACCCGACGTCGATCTGGGTCGAGACGATGTCCTCATATTCGACCTCCGCCTCGGCGAGCGCGGTCTTTTCGACCGGCGACCACATCACCGGCTTGGCGCCGCGATACAGCTGGCCGGATTCGGCGAACTTGAGCAGCTCGCCGACGATCGCCGCTTCGGCACCATAGTTCATGGTCAGATACGGATCGGCCCAATCGCCCATCACGCCCAGCCGCTGGAACTGGCCGCGCTGCACATCGACCCAACCCGTCGCATAGGCGCGGCATTCGGCGCGGAAGTCGGCGACCGGCACGTCGTCCTTGTTCTGCTTCTTGGCGCGATACGCCTCCTCGACCTTCCATTCGATCGGCAGGCCGTGGCAATCCCAGCCGGGCACATAGGGCGCGTCCTTGCCCATCAGCGACTGGCTGCGCACGATGATGTCCTTCAGGACCTTGTTCATCGCATGGCCCATGTGGATGTCGCCGTTGGCGTAGGGCGGCCCGTCGTGCAGGATGAACAGCTCGCGCCCCTTACGGATCGCGCGCAACCGGTCGTACAGGCCGATCCGCTGCCACCGCTCCAGGATCGCCGGTTCCTTGGCGGCGAGGCCCGCCTTCATCGGAAAGTCGGTCTTCGGCAGGAAGACGGTGTCGCGCCAGTCCCTGGTGGCGTCAGGGGCGGCGTCGCGGGCGGTATCGGGCGCAGAGGCGTCGGTCATAGAATTGCGCGCTCTAGCGGAAGTCCGCCGCCTGTGTCACTCGTCTATACGTGCAGGATCGCACGCGCCTGTGCGCAATCCGCCTCCATCTGGCGGATCAAGGCGTCGAGGTCGTCGAACTTCGCTTCCGGACGGATATAGTCGACCAGCGCGACCTCGATCGCCTGCCCGTACAGGTCGCCGGAAAAGTCGAAGAAATAAGGCTCGAGCAATTCCTTCGGCGGCGTGAAGCTCGGCCGGATGCCCAGATTGGCGGCGCCCGCCAGCACCCGCCCTTCGGCCAGCCGCCCGGTCACCGCATAGATGCCGTAGGCCGGGCGCAGATACTTGCCCATGTCGAGATTGGCGGTCGGATAGCCGATGGTCCGGCCGACCTTGTCGCCGTGCTGCACCACGCCCGCGATTGCGAACGGCCGGGTCAGCAGGCGCGCCGCCTCGCGGGCGTCGCCCCGGCGCAGCGCGGCGCGGATGCGGCTCGACGAGACCGGCTCGCCGTCCAGCGTCACTGGCCCGACGGTGTCGGCGACGAAACCGTGCCGTCCGCCCAGCGCCGCCAGCGTCGCGACGTCGCCGCTTTTGCCCTTGCCGAAGGTGAAATCCGCGCCGGTCACCACCCCGGCGATGGCGAGGCAGGCGACCAGCCGTTCGGCGACAAAGGCTTCGGCCGACAGGCTCGCGAGATCGCCATCGAAGCGGAACACCACCATCGCATCCGCTCCCGCCTCGGCGAACAAGCGCTGCCGCTGGTCGAGCGTGGTCAGCCGGAACGGCGGCGTGTCGGGCCGGAAGTGGCGCACCGGATGCGGATCGAAGGTCGCGACCAGAGCCGGCCGCCCCTCGGCATGCGCCCGCGCCACCGCCGCCCCGACCACCGCCTGGTGACCGAGATGGAATCCATCGAAATTACCGAGCGCGACGATGCCGCCGGCCAGATGCGGCGGAATGGCCGAGCCGCCGTCCAGCCGCTCCATGATCCCGCGCCTTTAGGGAAGGTTGCAGGGCGACTCAATCGCCTTGACCGCCGGGCGCCGGCGGCAGGTCGTCGCGCGCCGCGCGCATCAGCCCGGCCAGCCTGTCCTCGCCGAGTGCATCATAAGCGGCGACCGCGGCCGCCATGTCGCGCTGCCGCTCGTCCTGGCCCAGGCAGAAGCTCGCCTCGATCCGCTCGATCTCCAGCGTGAACCCCTGGATCGCGTCCAGCCGCCGCTGCACGCCCTCGCGCCCCAGCTCGCCGATCGACCAGCCATGGTCGCGCCCCGCCTCCCTCTGCGCGACGAGATCGACCAGATGCCGCATCGTCTCCGCCCGCGACAGCAGGCGCAGCCGCCCGTGGACATGCGCGACGCGGAAGATCCAGGTCGGTGCCGAATCCCGCACCGGTGCCGCCGGATACCAGGATGGCGAGACATAGCCGCCGGTATCCAGAAAGATCGCCGTCGCGGCCAGCCCGTCCTGCAGCAACGCCGCATGATCGTTGTTCCGGGCGACATGGCTGATCAGGCGGCGCCCCGCGCGGTCCCCGACGAAGACCGGATGCGACAGCTGCGGCACGCCGTCGTGAACCGTGATCAGCGTGCCGAGCGGCAGCTGGTCGATCAGCGCGAACACCGCCTCCTCGCTGTCCGGCGCGAACACCGGCTTGGTATAGAGCATAGCCGTCCCCCGACCGCCACCGACACGGCAGTTCTCCCTTCATCGTAGCAGAGACGCGGCCCGCCACGCCGCCGCGTCGGCTATTCCCGAACCAAGGTCACGAAGCTATAGGCCGGTCGCCCGTCCGCCGCTGGATGCTCCTCCCGCGCCACCTCGCGCGTGCCGGCGAAGGCCGGCACCACGGCGTCGCCATCGAACCTGCCGTGCACCTCGGTCAGCTCGATCCGGTCGGGCGTGAACAGCGCGAACACCTCCGCCCCGCCGATCACCGCCACCTCGTCGCCGCCGGCCAGCGCCAGCGCCGCCTCCGGCCCATGCGCCGCCTCCGCCCCCGGCGCCGACCAGGACGTATCGCGGGTCAGCACGATATGCCGCCGCCCCGGCAGCGGCGCGGGAAAGCTGTCGAACGTCTTGCGCCCCATCACCATCGGCTTGCCGAGCGTCAGCGCCTTGAAGCGCTTCAGGTCCGCCGGCAGGTGCCAGGGCAGCTGCCCGTCGCGGCCGATCACGCCATTATCGGCCCGCGCGAGCAGGAAGACGATGCGCGGCCCCGCCGTCATGGCCGTCATATCGCGACCGGCGCCTTGATATGCGGCTGCGCGACATAGTCGTGCAGGACGAAATCCTCATAGGCATAGCCGTCGATCGCGTCCGGCCGACGCAGGATCTCCAGGCGCGGCAACGGCCCTGGATCGCGGGTCAGCTGGGTGCGCGCCTGCTCGAGATGGTTGAGGTAAAGGTGGCAGTCGCCGCCCGTCCAGATGAAGTCGCCCACCTCCAGCCCGGCCTGCTGCGCGAGCATATGGGTGAGCAGCGCATAGCTGGCGATGTTGAACGGCACCCCCAGGAACACGTCCGCCGACCGTTGATACAGCTGCAGGCTCAGCCGCCCGTCGGCGACATGCGTCTGGAACAGGCAGTGGCAGGGGCTTAGCGCCATGGCGCGCAGTTCGCCGGGGTTCCAGGCGGTGACGATCTGTCGTCGGCTCGCCGGATTGCGGCGGATCGTGTCGATCAAGTCCGTGATCTGATCGATATGCCGCCCGTCCGCGGTTTGCCAGTCGCGCCATTGCTTGCCGTAGACGGGGCCGAGATCGCCGTTCGCGTCCGCCCATTCGTCCCAGATGCTCACTTTGTTCTCGTGCAGCCAGCGCACGTTGGTGTCGCCTCTCAGGAACCAGAGCAATTCGACGATGATCGAGCGCAGATGCAGCTTCTTGGTAGTCAGCACCGGAAAACCGGCGCGCAGGTCGAAGCGCATCTGCGCACCGAAGACCGACAGCGTGCCGGTGCCGGTACGGTCGTCCTGCCGGCTGCCGCTGGTGAGGATCCGGTCCATCAGGTCGAGATATTGGCGCATGCCGGCGGCGTATCGCCTCCGACGCGAATCGCCAAGCGCTCCGCCGTTTTGGAGACAGATGACGGTGCATCGCGCGCGCTGCTCCGGCAGGATCGGCCGTGTCCGATCGCCGAACCCCCACGCACATCCGCGACGCGGCCGGCGCCGCGGCGCTCTTTCCCGAGTTCCGCACCGCCTCGATCGAACATGCGGGGGTCGTCCTGCTCGATCCGGAATGGAGATATCTCGGCACGACCCTGTTCACCGGCGGCCAAGACAGCGTCACGCCGTCGCTGCGCGCGATTGTCGGGGCGGCACTGGCGCAGGACGCTGCCGGACTGATCCTCGTCCACAATCATCCCAGCGGCCATGCCGAGCCGAGCCAGGCGGACGTCGTTTTCACCGCCGCTTTGTCCAGGGTCTGCGATCCGCTCGATCTCGACCTGATCGACCATCTGATCCTGACGGCAGAGGAGACGACCAGCTTCCGCGCGTGCGGCCTGCTCTGACGCCGCCCCTGCCGCCAAGGGCCAGGCTGCGGCAGGTCGCCGCCAAGCCGGCGGGGATGCACGGCCGCATGGCCGATCACGTCGCCGCGCGGCAATGCCAACCTGAATCAATATGATCGATGGGGATGGATGACGAAGCGCCGCCTCCCCATATCCATCCCATGATGCAGGATCCGACCCGCCGTTCGCTATTGTCGCTCGCCGCCACCGGCGTTGCCGGCGCGATTCTGTGGGGCTGCCGTGCCGCCCCGGCCGACGCCGCCACCTATCCGGTTCAGATGAGCGACGCCGCCTGGCGCAAGAAGCTCGGCGATCAGGCCTGGGCGGTACTGCGCCACGAAAGCACCGAGCGACCTTTCTCCAGTCCGCTCAACAACGAGCATCGCGCCGGCACCTTCAGCTGCAAGGGCTGTGACCAGCCGCTGTTCTCGTCCAAGACCAAGTTCGACAGCGGCACCGGCTGGCCGAGCTTCTGGGCGCCGCTGCCCCGCGCGGTCGGCACCAAGAGCGATCGCGCCTTGCTGGAGGAACGCGTTGAGGTCCATTGCAGCCGTTGCGGCGGCCATCTTGGCCATGTCTTCGATGACGGCCCGAAGCCGACCGGCAAGCGCTATTGCATGAACGGCGTCGCCATGACCTTCCGCCCGGCGTGAGGGGTTAACCTCCGGCGAAAAACGGCGTCATCCCCGCGAAGGCGGGGATCCAGACACGCTGACACTCGAGGGGCAATCAACAGGTGTTGCGCGTCTGGATCCCCGCCTACGCGGGGATGACGTATAATTTTGGGATAGCGCCAGACCGCCTCAGCGATCCGCCACCGGCGCCACCGGCACCGCGGCCGAGGTGGCGATCACCGCCATATTGGCGCGGGCGACTTCGTCCAGGTCGCTGGCGGTCGCCGGCGCGGCGTCACCGCCCAGCGGGGCATGGCCCGAATAGATGAAGCCGTTGGTCGGATAGGCCGAGGTGCCGAGATCGCCGTTCGGCGCATACCAGACCTTCACCTCGCTCCAGTCGCCGGCGGCGGAGACGTCGACGGCGCGGACGTTGCGCTCGATCTGGCCGGGGCGCGACCAGTTGGCGTGGGTCAGCAGCACTTCGCGATCGCTGATCACCTGCGACACCATGGCGACATGGCCGACGCGCATGCGATGGGTCGACTGGAAGGACAGCACCGCGCCGATCTCCGGCTTGTGGCCGCGCTGGTACTTGCCGGCGGCCTGGCCCCACCAGGTGTCGGCATTGCCGTGGATGTCGATACCGGAAACCTCGCGGGCATAAGGCGCGCACTGCCAGAACTGCGCCGCAGCCGGAGTGGCCATCATCAGGCCGCAGGAAACCATCAGCGCAAAACGCGCCGTCAACGACTTCAACACTTCAGTGACCCCCCGGCCAAAACCCGTTCGTCGAGGATGGCGCTACGCAAGAATGTTCCGGGCGGATAGGGGCTTACCCCCGGCTTTCCGGCGAACGGTGGTGAAGCGCCGATGAACGGCTCACCGTGCGACGAAGCGAGGGAGTCAGGCTGTCCTATCTCGCCTTACGGCATCGAAAAAAACACGCTCGCAGGCCCAAACGTCATGCCGGACTTGTTTCGGCATCCACGGTTCGACACACGCCGCCGCGAGTTCGTGTGCGGAACGGTGGATGCCGGAACAAGCCCGGCATGACGAAGAGCGGTTGCATCATTGGTATAGTTGGTACCAGCAGAAATGCGTCCTGTAGACGGATGTCACACTCGATTTGAATTTCGGGTTTGCTCCGCTCCAGCCACTGGCCTAGCCTCGCGCCAATTGCATAAGGACATGCGCATGGCCCTCGACCCGGAGACTTTCGACGCGCTGATCGACGCCATCCGCCGCTTCGTCGCCGAACGGCTGCGGCCGCTCGAGGCGGAGGTGGAGGCGGCCGATGCCATACCGGACGAGCTCGTCGACGAGATGAAGGCGATGGGCCTGTTCGGCCTGTCGATCGCCGAGGACTATGGCGGGCTCGGCCTCACCATGGTCGAGGAGGTGCAGGTCGGCATGGAGATGGGCCGGACCACGCCCGCCTTCCGCTCCGCCTTTGGCACCAACGTCGGCATCGGCAGCCAGGGCCTGGTGATGGCCGGCACGCCCGAACAAAAGGCCGAATGGCTGCCGCGCATCGCCAGCGGCGCGATCGTCACCAGCTTCGCGCTGACCGAACCCGACGTCGGCAGCGATTCGGGCAGCGTCAAGACGCGCGCCGTCCGCGCCAAGGACGCCGATGGGGCCGACATCTACCGCCTGTCCGGCACCAAGCGCTACATCACCAATGCCGACCGCGCCCAGCTGTTCACCGTTATGGCGCGCACCGGCGACGCGCCCGGCGCGCGTGGCGTCAGCGCGTTCCTTGTGCCGCGCGACCTGCCCGGCGTGACGATCGGCGAGCCGGAAAAGAAGATGGGGCAGAAGGGCGCCAAGGTCGCCGACGTCCATTTCGACGATGTGCCCGTTCCGGCCGCCAATCGACTCGGCGCGGAGGGCGAAGGCTTCAAGATCGCGATGCGCGTGCTCGATCGCGGCCGGCTGCACATCGCCGCGGTCTGCGTCGGCGTCGCCGAGCGGCTGATCGCTGACAGCGTCGCTTATGCCAAGGAACGCAAGCAGTTCGGCAAGCCGATCGCCGAGCATCAGCTGATCCAGGGCATGATCGCCGACATGAAGACGGAGGCGCTCGTCGCCCGCGCGATGGTGTTGGAAACCGCCCGGACCAAGGACGCTCTGGACCAGGCCGCCGCACCGGGAACGGACGCGCCGGCGGCCGGCCAGGACGTCGTGCTCGAATCGGCGGCGGCGAAATATTTCGCCAGCGAGATGGTCGGCCGCGTCGCCGACAAGGCGGTGCAGATTTTCGGCGGGGCCGGCTATATCGCCGATTATGGCATCGAACGCCTGTACCGCGACGTCCGCCTGTTCCGCATCTACGAAGGCACCAGCCAGATCCAGCAGATCATCATCGCCCGCGAGACGCTGAAACGCGGCGGGTGACCTATTCTCCCCTCCCGCTTGCGGGAGGGGTCGGGGGAGGGCAGAATCACGATCATCACCGCGCGCGGACGGCCCTCCCCCAGCCCCTCCCGCAAGCGGGAGGGGAGCATCATGAACACCACCGACCTGTTCCGCCTCGACGGCCGCATCGCCCTCGTCACCGGCGGCAGCCGCGGCATCGGCCGGATGATCGCCGCCGGATTCGTCGCGCAGGGCGCGCGCGTCTACATCTCCAGCCGCAAGGCGGGCGCCTGCGAGGAGACCGCCGCCGCGCTCGGCCCGAACTGCATCCCCCTGCCCGCCGACGTCTCGACCGTCGACGGCGTCCGCGCCCTCGCCGCTGCCCTTGCCGATTGCGAGGAACGGCTCGACATCCTCGTCAACAACGCAGGCGCCGCCTGGGGCGTGCCGTTCGAAGAGTTTCCGGAAAGCGGCTGGGACAAGGTGATGGACCTCAACGTCAAATCACCCTTCTTCCTGACCCAGGCGCTGCACGGCCTGCTCAAGGCGGCGGGAGCCCCCACCCGTCCGGCCAAGGTGATCAACATCACCTCGATCGACGGCCAGCGGCTCAATCCCTGGGAAACCTACAGCTACCAGGCGTCCAAGGCGGCGCTGATCTACCTCACCAAGCGGATGGCGGCGCGGCTGGTGCGCGACCACGTCAACGTCACCTCTATCGCACCCGGCGCCTTCGCCAGCGAGATGAACCGCGCCGCCCGCGACCACGGCGATGCGGTGGCGCAGGCGATTCCGGCCGGACGGATCGGCACCGACGAGGACATGGCCGGCGCCGCCATCTATCTCGCCAGCCGCGCCGGCGACTATGTCGTTGGCGAGACGATCACCGTCGACGGCGGCCTCGTCCATGCGGCCCTGGGAACGAGCATCGACGGCTAGGGCCGATCGACGCCCTATTTCGTCATCCCCGCGGAGGCGGGGATCCAGAACCCCTGACGTCACGGCTCAACAAGCAGCCTCCGCGCGTCTGGATTCCCGCCTTTGCGGGAATGACGGCAGGGCGTTTCCAAAGCCTGCGATGCCGTATGTCGATCGTTCCTTCTGCGTCCTCCGCCCGTGGACTGTCAGGCGGGCATTCAGCGCTGCCCTACAAGATCGTGCGCCGCTAACCTCGCCGGCATCCGTGCTCCTGCGCACGCAGGAGCCCAGAGGCTTTTTCTCATCGTCGACACCCAACGCGCGCTCTGCGCAACATTCGCAAAGCAGAAGCGCCGCAGACTTTTCGTTCAAGTGTCAAAAGTGTCAAGACTCGAGCAGCCGCCGGCGCTCGCGGGGGTCCGCGCCCCGCGATCCGTGAGACTTTTGAGACCTTCCGAAGCCGCCGTCAGCGCGCGATGCCCCCCGCCGCCAGCACCGCCAGCGTCACCAGCTCGCTGGCGGTCGAGGTCATCGGCGCGATCTGCACCGGCTTTTCCATGCCGATCAGCATCGGTCCGATCACGCTGTCGCCGCCCAGCTCGCGCAGCAACTTGGCGGAAATGTGCGCCGATTGCAGGCCCGGCATGATCAGGATGTTGGCCGGCCCCGACAGACGCGCGAACGGATAATTGGCGAGCTGGCGTGGATTGAGCGCGACGTCGGGCGGCATCTCGCCTTCATATTCGAAGCCGACCTGACGTCCGTCGAGCACCGCCACCGCCTCGCGGATATTGTCGACCCAGGCGCCCTTGGGGTTGCCGAAGGTCGAATAGCTCAGCATCGCGACGCGCGGCTCGTGGCCCATGCGACGCGCGACCTGCGCGGTCTGCTCGGCGAAATCGGCGAGCTGTTCGCCCGTCGGCCGCTCGTTGACCGTGGTGTCGGCGATGAACACGGTGTGGCTTTGGCCGACCATGATGTGGATGCCGAAGGGGGTGCGGCCCGCCTCCGGATCGATCACCCGCTTCACCTGGCGCATCGATTCGGCCCAGGTGCGGGTGATGCCGGTGATCATCGCATCCGCCTCGCCCAGCTGCAGCAGCGCGGAGCCGAAGACGTTGCGGTCCTGGTTGATCATCCGCTCGACGTCGCGGCGCAGATAGCCGCGCCGCTGCAGCCGGCCGTAGACGAAGTCGACCATCTTCGGCACCAGCGGCGAGACGCGGCTGTTGTGCAGCTCGTAATCGTCCGGGTTGACGCCGAGGTCGCGCAAGCGGTCGCGCACGTCGTCGCGGCCGACCAGCACCGGCGTGCCGTAGCCGCCTTCCTTGAAGGCGATGGCCGCGCGCAGCACGACTTCCTCCTCGCCCTCCGCGAACAGCACGCGCTTCGGCCGCGCCCGCGCGCCTTCATAGGCGAGCGTCAGCACCGACGTGGTCGGATTGAGCCGCGCCCGCAGGCTCTGGCGATAGGCCTGCATGTCGAGGATCGGCTTGGTCGCGACGCCCGAATCCATCGCCGCCTTGGCGACCGCGGCGGGCACCTCCTCCATCAGCCGCGGGTCGAACGGCGCCGGGATGATATAATCGGGGCCGAAGCTGTGGCTGACGCCATAGGCGACCGCCACCTCTTCCGGCACGCGCTCGCGGGCGAGGTCGGCGATCGCCTTGGCCGCGGCGATCTTCATGTCGTCGTTGATCCCCGTCGCGCGGACGTCCAGCGCGCCGCGGAAGATGAAGGGGAAGCCCAGCACGTTGTTGACCTGGTTCGGATAGTCCGACCGGCCGGTGGCGATGATCGCGTCGGGGCGCGCGGTCTTCGCCTCTTCCGGCAGGATCTCCGGCACCGGATTGGCCATGGCGAAGATGATCGGCGCGTCGGCCATCTCGATCACCATGTCGCCCTTTAGCGCGCCGGCGGCGGACAGGCCGATGAACACGTCGGCGCCGACCAGAGCCTCCTTCAGCGTGCGGCGGTCGGTGGCGGCGGCATGCGCCGACTGCCACTGGTTCACGTCGTCGCGGCCTTGGTAGATGACGCCGGTCTTGTCGCACATGATGACATGGTCGTGGCGTACGCCCATCGCCTTCATCAGCTCGGTGCAGGCGATCGCCGCCGCGCCGGCGCCGTTGACGACGACGCGGATGTCCTGAAGCTTGCGCCCGGTCAGCAGGCAGGCGTTGATCAGCCCGGCGGCGCAGATGATCGCGGTGCCGTGCTGGTCGTCATGGAAGACCGGGATGTTCATCTTCTCGCGCAGCGCCTGCTCGATGATGAAGCATTCGGGGGCCTTGATGTCTTCGAGGTTGATGCCGCCGAAGCTCGGCTCCATCAGCTCGACCGCGTCGATGAAGCGGTTCACGTCCTCGGTCTTGAGCTCGATGTCGATCGAATCGACGTCGGCGAAGCGCTTGAAGAGCACCGCCTTGCCCTCCATCACCGGCTTGGAGGCGAGCGCACCCAGATTGCCGAGGCCTAGGATGGCCGTGCCGTTGGAGATGACGGCGACCAGATTGCCTTTGGCGGTGTAATCATAGGCGGTGGCGGGATCGTCGGCGATCGCCTGCACTGGCACCGCGACGCCGGGCGAATAGGCCAGCGCCAGGTCGCGCTGCGTCGCCATCGGCTTGGACGCGACGATCTCGATCTTGCCGGGGCGCCCCTCCGAATGGAACAGCAACGCCTCGCGCTCGGAGAACTGTAGGGACGCTTCTTCGGACATGGGACCTCGCTGGCGGCTGGGGACGCTACGGCTCTTGACCGTTTAGGACCGGCCTTTCAACCCGTGCTAGGCATGTCGGGGGCTGCGACCTATAGCCCGCAGGCCCGCGCCGAGCGCCCGATCGAACGATGAACAGCACCCCCGCACGATGACCGCACCCACCCCGATGATGGCGCAATATCTCAGCCTGAAGGCCGAGGCCGAGGATTGCCTGCTGTTCTACCGCATGGGCGATTTCTTCGAATTGTTCTTCGACGACGCGCGCGTCGCTGCCGGCGTGCTCGACATCGCGCTGACCTCGCGCGGCGAACATGGCGGCGAGAAGGTGCCGATGTGCGGCGTGCCCGTCCACGCCGCCACCGCCTATCTGCAGCGGCTGATCAAGGCCGGCCACCGCGTCGCCATCGCCGAACAGACCGAGAGCCCGGAAGCGGCGCGCAAGGCGCGCGGGTCGAAGGCGTTGGTCAATCGCGCCATCGTGCGCTTCGTCACCGCCGGCACGCTGACCGAGGAGGCGCTGCTCGACGCGCGCGCCGACAATTGGTGCGTCGCGATCGGCGAGGCGGGCGGTGCGGTCGCACTCGCCGCGGCGGACGTGTCGACCGGCCGCTTCGAGGTGATCGACTGCCCGGTCGAATCCCTGGGTGCCGAACTCGCCCGACTCGGCGCGGCGGAAGTGGTTGCCGCCGAAAGCAGCGACCATGCCGCCGCGGCGACCAGCCTGCGCCCCAGACAGACGTTCGACAGCGGCGCGGCGGAGGCGCGGCTGAAGGCGCTCTTCGGTGTCGCGACGCTCGACGGCTTCGGCCAGTTCGGTCGCGCGGCGCTGGCCGCGGCGGGCGGCCTCGTCGCCTATCTCGAACATACCGCCAAGGGCGCCCTGCCCTTCCTGCGCCCGCCGGTGCTCGCCAGCGCGGCGGCAACGATGGCGATCGACGCCGCGACGCGCGAGAGCCTGGAGCTGACCTGCACCACCGGCGGCCAGCGCAAGGGATCGCTGCTCGACGCGATCGACCGCACCGTCACCGGCGCCGGCGCCCGCGCGCTGGCCGGCGATCTCGGTGCGCCGCTGATGGACCGGGGGAGGATCGAGGCGCGGCTCGATCTCGTCCAGTTCTTCCACGACCAGCCCGCCTTGCGCGAGCAGGTCCGCACGACGTTGCGCGCCTTGCCCGACATCGGCCGCGCACTCGGGCGGCTGGCGGCAGGCCGGGGATCCCCGCGCGATCTCGGCCAATTGCGCGACGGGCTGGACGGTGCGTGGCAGCTTGGCGAGCGGCTGGGGCAGATCAAGGCGCCGCTGACGTTGCTCGCCCGGCTCGCGCCGCAGCTACGCGGCCATGGCCAGCTGATCGACCTGCTCAAGCGCGCCCTGGTCCCTTCGCCGCCGATCGACGCCGGCGACGGCGGCTATATCGCCGCCGGCTACGACGTCGCGCTGGACGACCTGCGCGACGCCGGCGCCGGTGGACGGCGGGCGATCGCCGCGCTGGAGGCGGAGATGAAGGCCGCGACCGGGATCGCGACGCTCAAGGTCCGCCACAACAATGTGCTGGGCTATCACGTCGAGGTGCCTGCCCGGTCGGCGGACGCGCTGATGAAGCCGGACAGCGGCTATACCCATCGCCAGACGCTGGCCGGCGTCGTCCGCTTCAACACGCCGGCGTTGCACGAGGTCGCGGCCAAGGTGTCGCAGGCCGGCGCCCATGCCCTGGCGGCGGAAGCGGCGCACCTCGAGGAACTGACCGCCGCCGCGCTGGCGACCCGCGAGGCGATCGCCGCCACCGCCGACGCGCTTGCCCGGATCGACGTCGCCGCCGGCCTGGCGGAACGTGCAGTTGAGGGTGGGTGGAGCCGTCCGACCTTGGTCGACCACGCCTGTTTCGAAGTGACCGGCGGCCGCCACCCGGTCGTCGAGGCGGCGCTGGCCCGCGCGGGTGATCGGTTCGTCGCCAACGATTGCATGCTGGGCGAACGGTCGCGCCTGTGGCTCGTCACCGGGCCGAACATGGGCGGCAAGTCGACCTTCCTGCGCCAGAATGCACTGGTCGCGGTGCTTGCCCAGGCGGGCGGGTTCGTGCCGGCGACCAAGGTGACGCTCGGTCTGGTCGACCGCCTGTTCAGCCGGGTCGGCGCGTCGGACAATCTCGCGCGCGGCCGCTCGACCTTCATGGTCGAGATGGTCGAAACCGCGGCGATCCTGGCGCAGGCGACGCCGCGCAGCTTCGTCATCCTCGACGAGGTCGGGCGCGGCACCTCGACCTATGACGGGCTCGCCATCGCCTGGGCGGTGGTCGAGGCGATCCACGAGGATAACCGCTGCCGCTGCCTGTTCGCGACCCATTATCACGAGCTGACCCGGCTGGCGGAACGCTGCGACGCGCTGTCGCTGCATCATGTCCGCGCCCGCGAGTGGAAGGGCGAGCTGGTGCTGCTCCACGAGCTGGCCGACGGGCCCGCGGATCGCAGCTACGGCCTGGCGGTGGCGCGGCTCGCCGGCATGCCGCCGGCGACGGTGGCGCGCGCCAAGGCGGTGCTCGCCAAGCTGGAAGCGGGCCGTGCCAAGACCGGCGGCCTTGCCGCTGGCCTCGACGACCTGCCGCTGTTCGCCGCCGCCGCCCAGGTCGAGGAGGAGACGTGCGACGCGATCCGCGCCGAGGTGGAAGCGCTCGACATCGACGCGCTGACCCCGCGCGAGGCGCTCGACACGCTTTACCGCTTGAAGGCCTTGGCGCGCGAGGGATAGCGGCGTTAACCCCGAAGCGGCTATGACCCCGCGCATGTCCGGCCGCTTCGACCATCTGCCCAACCGCCGCGCGATCATCGACCGGCGCCTGCTTGCCGAAACCATCGCCGCGCTCGACGCGGACGGGACGCCGCTGCGCAACCAGGTCGCCGTCCTGCTCAAGCGCGCGCTCGTCGAGGGGCGTGCCGAGGTCGAGCGGCGACTGCTCGCCCATCCGTCGCGCGGACTGGAGGCGTCGCATGCCCAGGCCTATCTGGTCGACCAATTGCTGCGCCTGCTGTTCGATCTCGCCACCCAGCGGCTGCACCCGCTGCACAATCCGACCAGCGGCGAGCGGCTGACGCTGATCGCGGTGGGCGGCTACGGCCGTGGCGAGATGGCACCCTATTCGGACGTCGACATCGGTTTCCTGACGCCGGGCAAACAGACGCCCTGGGCGGAGCAGGTGATCGAATCGATGCTCTATGCGCTGTGGGACTTGGGCCTCAAGGTCGGCCATTCCAGCCGCAGCATCGATGAGATGGTGCGCCAGGCGAAGGCGGACGGGACGATCCGCACCGCACTGCTCGAAGGCCGCTACGTCACCGGCGACACGTTGCTGTACGAAGAGGCGTCGCGTCGTTTCCGCGCCGAGGTGCAGCACGGCACCGAACGCGCCTTCATCGCCGACAAACTGGCCGAGCGCGACGCCCGTCACCGCAAGATGGGCGACACCCGCTATGTCGTCGAGCCCAACGTCAAGGAGGGCAAGGGCGGCCTACGCGACCTGCACGCGCTCTTCTGGATCGGCAAATACGTCTACAACGTCCAGCAGGGCAAAGACCTGGTCGGGGTCGGACTGCTGACCCAAGACGAATACCGCCTGTTCCACCGCGCCGACAATTTCCTGCAGGCAGTGCGCTGCCATTTGCACAGCATCACCAAGCGGGCGGAGGACCGGCTGACCTTCGACGTGCAGCGCGAGATCGCGGCGCGGATGCGCTTTTCCGACCGGCCGGGGAAGCCGGCGGTCGAACGGTTCATGCAATATTACTTCCTGCAGGCGCGCACCGTCGGCACGCTGACCGGGCTGTTCCTGACCCACCTCGACGAGCGGTTCGCTGCGCGCGGGCGGCGGTTCGGGCTGCCGACCATTCGTCGCCGGCCGCGCAAGCTGCACGGCTTCGTGCTCGACCGCGGACGGCTGGCGATCCCGGATGACGACTTCTTCCGCAAGGACCCGGTGCGGCTGATCGAAATGTTCCAGCTCGCCGACCTGCACGGCGTCGAGATCCATCCGCTCGCCTGGCGCGCCGCGACGCGCGACGCCAAGCTGATCGACGAGCATCGCCGCGATCCGCGGGCGAACGCCCTGTTCCTCGACGTACTGACCAGCCCGCGCGATCCCGAACTGGTGCTGCGCTGGATGAACGAAGCCGGGGTGTTCGGCCGCTTCGTGCCCGATTTCGGCCGCGTCGCCGCGCAGATGCAGTTCGACATGTACCACCATTATACGGTCGACGAGCACACGATCCGCGCGATCGGCCTGCTCAGCCGCATCGACCGTGGTCTGCTGAAGGACGACCATCCGATCGCCTCGGCGATCATCAAGCAGATCGTGTCGCGGCGCGTCCTCTACGTCGCCGTCCTGCTGCATGACATCGCCAAGGGGCGCGGCGGCGATCATTCGATCCTGGGCGCGGAGGTCGCCGAACGGCTGTGTCCGCGCTTCGGCCTGACCCCAGCGGAGACGGAGACGGTCGCCTGGCTGGTGCGCTTCCACCTGCTGATGTCCGCGACCGCGTTCAAGCGCGACCTCGCCGACTTCAAGACGATCCTCGATTTCTGCGCGGTGGTGCAGAGCGCGGAGCGGTTGCGTCTGCTGCTGTGCCTGACCGTCGTCGACATTCGCGCGGTCGGGCCCGGCACGTGGAACGGCTGGAAGCGGCAGCTCCTCGGCGATCTGTACGAACAGGCCGAGGAGGTCCTGCGCCTCGGCCACAAACAGCGCGGTCGCGGCGAGCGGATCGTCGCCAAGCAGGCGGCGCTGCGCGACACATTGGGCTGGGACGCGGCGCGCTTCGAGCGATTCGTGCGGCGCTTCCCAGAAGCCTATTGGATCGCCGAGCCGGAGGACGTGCTGCTCCACAACGCCCGCTTCATCGGCAGCGTCGGCGACACGCAACTGGCGATCGACGCGCAGGTCTATGCCGAGCGGGGCGCGACCCTGGTGACGATCTATGCCGCGGACCATCCCGGCCTGTTCTACCGGATCGCGGGGGCGATCCACGTCGCGGGCGGCAACATCATCGATGCGCGCATCCACACGACGCGCGACGGAATGGCGATCGACAATTTCCTGATCCAGGATCCGCTGGGCCGGCCGTTCGACGATCCCGGGCAGCTGGCACGGATCAGGACGGCAATCGAAGACGCGCTCGCCAACCGCGGCAAGCTGGTCGACCGGCTGGTCGCCAAGCCGGCGGCGCGGACCCGCGCGGACGCCTTCGACATCAACCCCAACGTGCTGATCGACAATCACGCCTCGAACCGCTTCACCGTCGTCGAGGTCAATGCGCGCGACCGGCCGGCACTGCTCAACCAGCTCGCCCATGCGCTGGTCCAGTCGAAGGTCACGCTGCATTCGGCGCATGTCGCGACCTATGGCGAGCGCGCGGTCGACACCTTCTACGTCACCGACCTGACCGGCGACCGCATCGTCGCGCCGGCGCGGCTGCGCGCGCTGGAAAAGCGGTTGCTGGCCGCGGCGGCGGGGGAAACGACGGAGCTGGCGGCGTAGCGGCTGAGGCGAAAAGTCTCAAAGGTCGCACTACGTCGGGTAGGCATCGGGTCAAACCACGGAGCAATACGATGCCAGCGTAAGCGAGGCGCTTGTCCTAGCGCCGATCGCTATTCGGCATGGCAGTCCATGGTTCGTCATCCCCGCGGAGGCGGGGATCCAGAACCCCTGACGTCACGGCGCTACAAGCAGCCCCCGCGCGTCTGAATTCCCGCCTTCGCGGGAATGACGGCTGGGCGTTTCCAAAGACTGCGATTCCGAATGTCGATCGGTCCTAAGGCCGTGCATCGAACGGCGAGTCTTGACAGAATTGACGCCTGAACGCGCCATCTTCGCTTCCTGTGCGGCACGGATGCGGAAGGCGAATCAACGGTGAGAAAGAGCGCGCGATCACCGTGCACCCCGACAGGCTTGTAGGACAGCAGAAATGAAAACGGCGGCGCATCGCTGCGCCGCCGTCCTCCTCCGCGACGAACGGGTTAGAAGCGGATGCGGGCCGTCACGCCATAGGTGCGCGGTTCGGCGAGGAACGAGGTGAAGATCTGGTTCGACGGCGAGGTGCCGAGCTTAATCGTCGAGGCGAGGCTGCCCGCACCCTGGAACGGCGCGTTGAACGCAACCTGCTCGTAGCGGGTGTTGGTCAGGTTCTGGCCCCAGAACTCCAGCGCCCAGCGCTGGCCCGGTCCGCGAATGCCGACGCGGGCGTTGAGCAGGAAGAAGCCGTCCTGCCGCTTTTCGTAGAACAGGTCCGAACCAGTGTTGTAGTCGGAGGTCAGGCGACCGTCGACGTAGAACAGGCCGGTCAGACCCGAACCGCCGAGTTCCGGCGTAAAGGTCATCGACGAGGTGACGACGTGGCGCGGCGCGTTGGACAGCTGGCTGCCCGGCAGCAGGAACAGCTGGGCATCGAGCGCCTCGCCCGATTCGCTGCCGACCAGATTGTGGCGGAAGTGGGTGTCGGCCATGGTGTAGCCGAGCGCGAAGGACAGGTCCTTGGCCGGATACAGTCCTGCTTCCAGCTCGAAGCCCTGGCTGAGCACACCATAGCCGGTCTTGCCGGTGCAGGCGCCGGTGGTCGAACTGCCGTCCTGATCCGCACCGTTGAGGCTGGTGCCGCACGAGGTGATGTTCTGGACGATGTAGTTGGTGCCGTTGAAGGTGTTGAGCTGGAAGTTCTTGAACTCCTGGCGGAAGGCGGCGGCGTTGAAGGTGAACTGGCGGCTGGTGTACTTCAGGCCGACTTCGTAGGCGTTGACCGTCTCCGGATCGAAGCGCAGCCGGCTGGCGCTGGCATTGGTCGGCGGGGAGAAGACGTTGGAGTTAAAGTCCGACCGGTCGAGATTGTAGCCGCCCGCCTTGTAGCCGCGCGAATAGGAGGCATAGACCAAAAGGTCGTTGATCGGCTTGTACGAGATCACGCCGGTGCCGGTGAATTCGCCTTCGCTCAGGCGATCCGACGGGGTCAGCGCGTTGATCGACGAGGTCGAATTGCCGGTGCAGGTCAGCGTCACGATGCCGCCGATCAGCGGCTTCAGCGCATCCGGCACCGCGGTGCTCGCCAGCAGCGGGCTGAGCGCCGCCTGCTGCGCCGGACAGATCGTGTTGTTGTTGTTGAACGTCGCGTTGAAGTTCTTGCGTTCATGCGTGTAGCGCAGGCCGGCGGTGATCGACAGCTTGTCCGTCAGCTTGAAGATGTTGTGCGTGAAGAAGGCGTAATTCTCGCTGTCCTGATAATAGCGCGAGTTGACGTCGCCGACGTTGTTGACGGTCGACAATCGATCGATGCCGGCGAGGATCGTCGGCGTGAGGGCACCGAAGGCCGGGGTCGTGCCGGGCACCTGACCCGACAGCACGGCGCGGCCGGTGGCCGACAGACAGCCCGTCGCCGCCGGATTGCGCAGCGCAGCGGCGGGATTGATCGTCGCGACGATGCGGCAGGCGGCGAAGGCGCCGTACTGCGTGCCGAACTTGAGGTTGTCGGCGACGAGCAGATTCTCCTTGGCGTAATAGCCGCCGATCAGCCAGTCGAGCTTGCCGCCGAACGCCTCGCCGTTGAGACGCAGTTCCTGCGTGAAGGTGTGGAATTGGCGGAAGGCGTTGCCGTCGTTCGGGCGATAGCCGATGTCGAGATTGCCATAGTCGATGTCGCCGGCGCCGCCGGACTTATATTCGCGATAGGCGGTGATCGAGGTCAGGCCGGCGCCGCCGAGATTCCAGTCGAGCTGCGCCGACCCGCCGTAATCCTTGGTGACGTTGCTATAGGCGCGGCCGAGCGTGTTGGCGATCTGGCGATTATAGGGGTCCCCCGCACTCGGGAAGACGGCGCCGAGCGACTGCATCACCTGGACGATGCGGTTGCCGGCCGGGTTGATCGTGTAATCGCCGGGCACGCCCGGCGTCGGATCGAGCTTCTCGCGCAGGTCGACATAGACCGCGCCGCAGCATTTCTCGTCGCGCCAGGTATAGTCGCCGATCAGGCGCAGCGAGATGTCGGAGGTCGGCTCGAATAGCAACTGCCCGCGGACGAAGAAGCGGTTGCGGTTGTTGTAGTCGGTATTGTTGACGACGTCGCGATAGAAGCCGTCGCGCTTGTTGTAGACGCCGTCGACGCGGAAGGCGAGCATGTCCTTGATGATCGGCCCGGTGATCGCGCCGGCAAGGCGGACGGCATTGTAATTGCCGTAGGTGCCCTCGGCATAGCCGCCGAACGTGTAGGACGGCGCCTTGGTGATGATGTTGATCGTGCCGGCCGAGGCGTTGCGGCCGGACAGCGTCCCCTGCGGGCCGCGCAGCACCTCGATACGGTCGACCTCGCCCAGATCGTTGAGGCCCGAGCCGGTGCGGCTGCGGTAGACGCCGTCGATGAACACCGCGACCGAGCTTTCGAGACCGGGATTGTCGCCGACGGTGCCGATGCCGCGGATGCGGGCCGAGGCATTGGCTTCCGAACCGGTCGACGAGACGAGCAGCGACGGGGTCAGCTGGGTCAGCTGGCGGATATCGGTGGCGCCGGAATTCTGCAGCGATTCGGTGCTGACCGCGGACACGGCGATCGGCACGTTGGACAGCCGCTCGGCGCGGCGCGTGGCGGTGATGACGATATCGCCGGCGTTGGTCGCCTCCTGGCCGGCGGGTGGCGTCTGGCCGGCGTCGACCGAGCCGTTGGCAGTGGCGGACGTGCTGGTCTGTGCCTGGCCCTGGGTGGTCGGGGCGTCGGTCGGCTGCTGCTGCATGTCCTGCGCGACCGCGGGGGTGGCGAGTGCGATGGTGGCGGCCGAAAGCAGATACGCGGTCAGGCGCATGGGCATCCTCTCCTGTTGCCCCGGTATTTTTCATATCCGGGTTTGGAGAGAGGCTAGGGTCGCGGCAGCCGGCGCGTCCACCCGTTTTATCGCGCACGGGCGTGCCAAACCCGATTTTCGAAACAGGTGTCGCCAAAGCGCAACACTCCGGGCCCGGATTGCGAACCCGTTGTTCAAAAGTTGCGCGAAAAAGGACAGGACGGGTGTCAGGCGGCCGACTGTGCCGGCGCAGGGACGGTATGTCCGGTCGGCGTCATCGGGCCGACGCGTGACCGATCGACCCGATGCTTTCGGCCCGATCGCCGTTCGACACCCGCGTGCCCCCTGCCCTGCGTCACCGCGCCAGGGCGCACCTGGGTCGCGATTCGACCTCACGGTCGGTGGCGATGCCCGACAAAAAGAAACCCCAGCTTTCGCCGGGGTCACGATGATGGACCGATGCGCCCCTCTTCCGATGGAAGAGGGGCCGGAATTATTTGGGCGCGAGCACCATCAGCATCTGGCGGCCTTCCATGCGCGGATAGGCTTCGACCTTGGCGACTTCGGCGACCTGTTCGGCGACGCGCTGGAGCACGTTCATGCCGAGCTGGCCATGGCTGAGCTCACGACCACGGAAGCGCATCGTCACCTTAACCTTGTCGCCCTCCTCGATGAACTCGACGACCTTCTTCATCTTGGTGTCGTAATCGTGGTCGTCGATGTTCGGACGCATCTTGATCTCCTTGATCTCCTGCGTCTTCTGCGACTTGCGGGCGAGGTTCGCCTTCTTCTGCGCCTCGTACTTGTATTTGCCCACGTCGAGGAACTTGGCGACGGGCGGATCGGCGTTGGGCGACACCTCGACCAGGTCGAGCCCGACTTCCTGCGCGGCGGCCATCGCCTCGCGCGTGTACATCACGCCGAGATTCTCGCCCTCATGGTCGATCACGCGAACCTTCGGGCTTTGAATCCACTCGTTGAACCGAGGGCCGTTCATCGGTGGCGCCTGCATCGGCCGGCGCATCATGGGAGGACGTATGGGTATTTCTCCTGTGGCAATTGCCCCTTGAATATAGGGTAACCGCGGCCCGTTTGGAAGGTCGTCAACGCAGATCGGGCGGAGTGGCTTCCTCAGCGAGCATCGCGATCGCCTCGTCGACCGTCATGATCTGTTGCGCCTGGCTGCCGAGGCGACGGATCGCGACCTTGCCCTCCTCCGCCTCGCGCTTGCCGACGACGAGCAGATTGGGGACCTTGGCGACCGAATGTTCGCGGACCTTGTAGTTGATCTTCTCGTTGCGCAGGTCGGTCTCGACGCGGATGCCGGCGGCGCGCAGCTTCGCCGCCACCGCGCCAGCATAGCCATCGGCGTCCGACACGATCGTCGCGACCACCGCCTGCACCGGGGAGAGCCACAGCGGGAATCGGCCGGCGTGATGCTCGATCAGGATGCCGATGAACCGTTCAAACGTGCCGAGGATCGCGCGGTGCAGCATCACCGGGCGGTGGCGGTTGCCATCCTCGCCGACATAGCTGGCATCGAGTCGCTCGGGCAGCACGCGATCGGACTGGATCGTGCCGACCTGCCAGGTGCGGCCGATCGCGTCGGTCAGGTGGAATTCGAGCTTCGGCGCGTAGAAGGCGCCCTCGCCGGGCAGTTCCTCGAACTTCGCCTTGATCGAGTCGGGCAGGTCGGAGGCGAGCACCGCGTCGCGCAATTCCTGTTCGGACTTGTCCCACATCGCGTCATCGCCGAAGCGCTTCTCGGGACGGAGCGCCAGCTTGACCGCATAATCCTCGAAGCCGAGGTCGCGGTAGACGCTGTCGAGCAGCTCGCAGAACTTGCGCACCTCCTCGACCAACTGGTCCTCGCGCACGAAGATGTGCGCATCGTCCTGCGTGAACTGGCGGACGCGCATGATGCCGTGCAGCGCGCCGTGCGGCTCGTTGCGGTGGCAGCAGCCGAACTCGGCCATGCGGATCGGCAGGTCGCGGTAGCTCTTGATCCCCTGTTTGAAGATCAGCACGTGCGCCGGGCAGTTCATCGGCTTGAGCGCCATCAGATCGCCCTCACCCGACAGCACCGGCCCCTCCTCTTCGGTATTGGGGATTTCGTCGGGGACGACGAACATGTTCTCGCGATACTTGCCCCAGTGGCCGGACTGTTCCCACTGGCGGGCGTCCATCAGCTGCGGCGTCTTCACCTCGGCATAATCGGCGGCGTCGAGGCGGCGGCGCATATAGGCCTCGAGCTGGCGCCACAGGATATAGCCCTTGGGGTGCCAGAAGACCGACCCTTGCGCCTCGGACTGGAGGTGGAACAGGTCCATCTCCGCGCCGATCTTGCGATGGTCGCGCTTCGCCGCTTCCTCCAGGCGGAAGAGGTGCGCGTCGAGCTGCTTCTTGTTGAGCCAGCCGGTGCCGTAGATGCGGCTGAGCATCGCGTTATTCTGGTCGCCGCGCCAATAGGCGCCCGACACGCGCGTCAGCTTGAACGCCTGCGGATCGATGCGCCCCGTCGTCGGCATGTGCGGCCCGCGGCACATGTCGAGCCACGCGCCCTGACGATAGATCGTCAGTTCCTCGCCCTCGGGCAGTTCGGCGGCCCATTCGGCCTTGAACGTCTCGCCCTGTCGACGCCACGTCTCGATCAGCTGCTCGCGGCTCCACACCTCGCGCGTGAACGGCTCGTTCTTGGCGATGATGCGGCGCATCTCCGCCTCGATCGCGGGGAGGTCGTCCTCGGTGAAGGGCCGGTCCTTGGGCGCGAAGTCGTAATAGAAGCCGTCGTCGGTCGCCGGACCGAAGGTGATCTGCGTGCCGGGGAAGAGGTGCTGCACCGCCTCCGCCATGACATGGGCGAGGTCGTGACGGACGAGCTCGAGCGCCTCCGCTTCGTCCTTGAAGGTGACGAGCGCGAGGTTGGTGTCGCCGTCGAACGGCCGGTTGAGATCGCGCACCTGGCCGTCGATGCGCGCGGCGATCGCCGCCTTGGCGAGGCCCGGCCCGATCGCGGCGGCCACGTCCGCGGGGGTAGTCCCCGGCGCTACCTCGCGGACGGAACCGTCGGGCAGCGTGATGCGGAACATGGCGGACATGATGAACTTTCGGTCTTTGGGTGGAAGAGCCGCGAATAAAGCGGTGCGGGGTATATAGGCAAGCGCTGCGGCAATACGCCGCTCACGCCCCTCCCGTCATTCCCGCCCCGGCGGGAATCCAGATACTCTGACGTTTGCGATAGCATCGCGGCGTCAGCCGGTCTGGATCCCCGCCGGCGCGGGGATGACGATTGTCGAGATGGCGCGCGTTGATCCCAAACGCTCACGCCACGCCGAACGGCACGAGGCGGTTGCTCTGTGTGTGGCCGATGTCGGCGCGGCCGAGGTACGGCACGCCGAGGTCGCCGCACCAGCGCTGCACCATCGTCTCGATCGACTCGTTCCATTCGGGCTCGTTGGGGGTGACCGCGGTCACCGCACCGAGACGGACGCCGGCCAGCCCCTTCAGCTGCGTCGCATGGCCCATGTGGAACAGCAGCCGGTCGATATTGTACATCGGCTCCGACACCTCCTCGATCAGCAGGACATGGTCGGTCAGGTCTGGGAGCCACGGCGTCCCGATCAGTGCGCCCAGGATCGACAGGTTGAACGCCGCCGCCGGACGGCCGTCGAGCCCCGGTTCCAGGCCGCTGCGATCGCCGCGCGCCAGCCAGCCGAGCGAGCGTGCGATCGTCGCATCGCCGCCCTGCCGCCGGATGTCGCTCGCCATCGGCCCGTGCACCGGCCGGCCGATCCGCCGCGCGTAGAGGGCGCCGAGCAGGAAGCCCATGTCCGAATAGCCGCAATAGCTCTTGTGCCGCGCCGCCGGCCCGAGCCGCGGCATCAGCAGCGGCAGGATGCGGTTGGAGCCATAGCCGCCGCGCAGGAACCAGATCGCGTCGAAGCCGGGGTCGTTGGCGAATTCGAGGAAGGCGTCGGCGCGGCGCCGATCGGAGCCGGCGAAATGGCCGTCCTGCTCCCAGCATTGCGGATGGACGACGAGGTCGACCTCCGGATAGGCGAGCGCGGCGAAGGCGAGCGCGGGGGCTTCCGCTTCCCGGTTACCGACGCTCGCCGGGGCGACCACTCCGATCCGCATGTCTTCCCGCGCCTTCTTGCCCCTGCCGAGCCGTGCGGATAGCGCGGGGGGATGGCGAACGGCAACATCGACGGACCGCTCAGCGGCCAACGCTTCTTCCTGGTGGGCATCGGCGGATCGGGGATGATGCCGCTGGCGACGATCCTGGCCGGGCGCGGCGCGACCGTCGAAGGCTCCGACCGCGGGCTCGACCAGGGGCGCGTGCCGGCCAAGTTCGCGGCGCTGGAGGCGCTGGGCGTGCGGCTGTTCCCGCAGGACGGCAGCGGCGTCGTCGCGGCGGAGCAGATCGTCGTCGCCTCCGCCGCGGTCGAGGACAGCGTCGCCGACATCGTCGCGGCGACGCGGCTGGGCTGCGCACGGATGACGCGGGCGCAATTGCTGAGCGAGCTGTTCAACGCGAGCGCGCTGCGCATCGGCGTCGCCGGCACCAGTGGCAAGTCGACCGTCACCGGCATGATCGGCTGGATCCTCCACGCCACCGGCCGCGACCCGACGGTGATGAACGGCGCGGTGATGACCAATTTCGCCAGGCCCGACTCGCCCTTCGCCAGCGCGCTGGTCGGCGCCTATGGCAAGGAGCGGGGCGACGCCTTCGTCAGCGAGGTCGACGAGAGCGACGGGTCGATCGCCTTCTACCGGCCGAGCATCGCGGTGCTCAACAACGTCAGCCTCGACCACAAGGGGCTGGACGAGCTGCGCCAGCTGTTCGGCGATTTCGCGCTACGGGCGGAGCGGGTGGTGGCGAACGTCGGCGATGCCGAGACCGCGGCGCTGGTCGCGGGAATGGATCATGTGCTGACCGTCGCGGTCGAGGGGACGGCGGATCTCGTGGCGGAGGCCCTGGCGCCCGAGCCGTTTGCGATCGGCTTCGACCTCGTCGTGCGGACACCGTCACCCTTCGGGCGCTTCGCGCCCTCTTCCCTCTCCCGCCGGGAGAGGGAGGGAGCGCCGGAGGAGCGGAAGGGTGAGGGTGACGAGCGGCGCCGCATCCGGTTGGCGGTACCGGGGCGGCACAATGTCGCCAATGCGCTCGCCGCGATCGGCGCGGCCATGGCGGCGGGCGTGCCGCTGGACGAGGCGGCGCGGGCGATCGAGGGGTTCACCGGATTGAAGCGCCGGTTCGAAAAGGTCGGTGAAGCCGCCGGCGTCACCGTGATCGACGACTTCGGCCACAACCCCGACAAGATCGCCGCGACGCTCGACACGCTGCATGCCTTTCCCGGCCGGCTGCTGATCCTGTTCCAGCCGCACGGCTACGGGCCGCTCAAGGTGATGCGGCGCGAGCTGGTCGAAAGCCTGGCGGCACGGCTGGCGCCGGACGACCTGCTGGTGCTGCCCGACCCGGTGTATTTCGGCGGCACCGTCGCGCGCGAGGTGACCAGCGCCGACATAGTTGACGATCTTCGCGCCTATGAACGTGACGCCCGCCACGTCGCGGATCGAGCGGAGGCGGCCGCGATGCTGGTGGCCGAGGCGAGGGCCGGTGACCGGATCGTGGTGATGGGCGCGCGCGACGACACGCTGAGCCTGCTCGCCTGCGACATGTTGGAAAGTGTACACGCCAAAACGTAAAGCTCGCTTGACGTAAAGCCTGCTTTCCATGTAAAGCCTCCTTCACATCGAGTCGAAGGAGGGTCGTGATGTTTTCCATCAAGCGCGGCGAGAAGATGAACCCCGCGCAGCGCCGCTACCTGCGCCGCTTCTTCCCGGCGATGGGCACCTATGTCGTCGTGCTGTTCACCTGCACCTGGCTGTACCGCGACCTGAAGCCGACGGGCGCGCTGCTGGTCCTGCTGTCCGTCCTGCCGGCGCTGCCGATCGTCGCGGCGATCCTCGTCATGGGCGCCTATCTGATCGAGGAGCGCGACGAGTTCATCCGCAGCCGGCTGGTCGCCTCGATGGTCGGCGGCCTCGGCATCATGCTCGCCATCACCACGGTCTGGGGGTTTCTGGAAAACGGCGGCGCGGTGGCGCATTTCCCGACCTATCTGACCTTCCCCTTGTGGTGCGCGTGTTTCGGCCTGTGGCAGTGCGTCACCGGCCTGCGCGACCGCGCGACGGGGGACGCAGCATGAACAACCGCCTGCGCGTGCTGCGCGCCGAGCGGGGGTGGTCGCAGCAGGATCTTGCCGAGCGGCTGGAGGTCAGCCGCCAGAGCGTCAACGCGATCGAGACCGGCCGCTACGACCCCTCGCTCCCCCTCGCCTTCAAGATCGCCGAATTGTTCGGCCTCGCCATCGAGAACGTCTTCGTCAGCCCGTCCAAGGAGAGTAGATCATGATGTCGCACCTGCCGCTTCGCATCGCCGCCTCGCTGTTGACGCTGGGCGTCGTGCTCCATCCCGCCGCCGGCCATTGCGAGGCCGCGGCGACCGCCGACGGTGCGACCCGCCTGCCGCACATCTCCGTCCGCTCGGTCGGCACGGGCAGCCCCGTCGTGCTGATCCCCGGCCTGTCCTCCCCCGCGGCGGTGTGGGACGCCAGCGTCGCCCAGCTCGCGCCGCACCACCGCGTCATCACCGTGCAGGTCAACGGCTTTGCGGGCGACGCGCCGGGCGCGAACCTGTCGCCCGGCATCCTGGCGGGCGTCGTCGCCGACCTGCACGGCTATCTGGCCGCCCAGAAGCTCGTCGGCGTGCCGGTCGTCGGCCATTCGATGGGCGGCCTGCTGGCGATGCAATTCGCCCTCGCCCATCCGGGCGACGTCGGCCGGATCATGATCGTCGATTCGCTGCCCTTCTACGGCCGGCTGTTCGGCCCGACGATGACCCCGGCGATGATCGAGCCGCGCGCGAAGATGATGCGCGAGGCGATGGCGGCGCGATACGGCCAGCCGGCCGATCCGGCGGCGACCGCGGCGCTGGCCAATCAGATGGCGCTGAAGCCCGAGTCGCGCGCCAAGGTGACCGCCTGGGTCGGCCAGGCCGACGCCCGTGTCGGCGCGCAGGCGATGTACGAGGATCTGACCACCGACCTCACCGCCGACCTGCCCAAGCTCCGTGCGCCGGTGACGCTGGTGGTGCCGTACAATGCGATGCTGCCGCAGGCGCAGGTCGATGCGCTCTATCGCGGCGCCTATGCCGGTACGCCGACGCTGTCGGTGGTCGAGATCGGCGATGCCGCCCATTTCGTGATGCTCGACCAGCCGCAGGCCTTCGCCAAGGCGCTGGACGACTTCCTGCGCTGAGACAGCGGCTTCGTTTATCCCGATTGACCCCAGCCCCCCGCCGCGGTCAGACTGCGCGGCGGGGGGATTATCATGACTGAATATCGCGACGGCGGGACGCGCGCGTTCCGCTTCACCGGCAGCTGGCAGCAGTATGCGCCGATCGCCTTCACCAATCTGCTGCTGACGATCGTCACGCTCGGCATCTACAGCTTCTGGGGCAAGGCGCGGACGCGACGCTACCTGTGGAGCCGCACGATCTTCATCGACGACCGGCTGGAATGGACCGGCACGGGCCTTGAGCTGTTCATCGGCTATCTGCTCGCGATCGTCTTCTTCGCCCTGCCGTTCGGCCTGATCAACCTGATCCTGCAGGGCGTGATGATGCGCGGTCATCCCGGTGCCGGCGGGCTGATCGTCGCCCTGCTCTACCTGGCCGCGCTGTTCCTGGTCGGCGTCGCGCGGTTCCGCGCGCTGCGCTACCGGCTCAGCCGGACCTTGTGGCATGGCATCCGCGGCGGCAGCGACGAACAAGGCGTCGGCTATGGGCTCGGCTATTTCTGGCGATCCTTGGTGGCGATGCTGACGATCTGGCTGATGACGCCCTGGTCGATGGCGAAACTGTGGAACATGCGCTGGAATGCGATGAGCTTCGGCTCGCTGCGCTTCCACAGCGCGGCGCGCTGGCAGCCGGTGTTCGGGCGGTTCCTGCTCTTCTATCTGGCACCGGTGGTGCTGTTCGCCGCAATGGGTGTGCTGATCGGTATCGTCGCCGGAGTCGGCGGCACGCAGGCGTTCCGGCCTGGGCAAGTGCCGTCCGGTGGGTTGATCGTCACCTTCGTTCTCGCCGGCCTCGCCTTCTACCTCATCTTCTTCGGCCTGCTCGGGCTGATCGCCATGGCGTTCTTCTCCGCCTTTTTCCGCGAAGCGGTGGGGGCGACCACGCTGGGCGACCTCAGCTTCGGATTCGAGGCGACGACCCGCGACTGGGTGATGCTGTTCCTCGGCAATTATGCGCTGATCTTTTTCACCTTCGGGATCGGCTACATCTTCGTGCCCTATCGCAACTGGGCCTTCTTCGTGCGGCACATGGCGGCCTATGGCAGCGTCGCCACCGACGCATTGACCCAGTCGCAGACGCGTGAGCCCGGCCAGGGCGAGGGCCTGCTGGACGCGTTCGATGTCGGCGCTTTCTGACGCGGACGCGCCGGCGGACGGCGCCGACGAGGCGGACGGCGCCTGGGCCTGGCATTATGACGGCGTGACCGCGCTGCGCCGGCGGGTGCGGCTGGTGGTGGCGGGCGATCATCTCCAGCTCGACGAGGACGGCGTGCGCGGCGAGGCGCTGCCGCTTGCCCGGCTGGTGCCCGGCCATGCCGATACCGGCCGGGTCAGCTATGGCCTGCGCGACCGGCCCGGCTGGCGGATCGACCTGACGCCACCGGTGCCTGCAGCGCTGGAACGACGCCTGCCGCGCCCGACCCGCTACGGCGGCTGGGTCGACCGGCTGGGACTGTGGCGTGCGGCCGGCGTGTTCGCGGTGATCGCCGCGCTCACCGTGCTGGTCGTGCTGCGCACCCCGGCTTTGCTGGCGCGACTGGTGCCGGCGAACGTCGAGCGGCAGCTGGGCGAGGCGATGATCGGCGATTTCGGCCGGCGCGGCTGCCGCGACACGGCGGGGCGCGCGGCGCTGGCGACGCTGGCGGCGCGCATCGACCCGGACGACCCGACGCTGGAAGTCGACGTCGTCAAGCTGCCGATGGTCAATGCGGTGACGCTGCCCGGCGGCCGGATCGTCGTGTTCGACGGACTGCTCCAGGCGGCCGCCTCGCCGGATGAGGTGGCGGGGGTGATCGGGCATGAGATCGGCCATGTCCGCCACCGCGACGTGATGGAAAGCCTGCTGCGCCAATTCGGCTTGTCGATGCTGCTCGGCGGGTTGGAGGGGCATGTCGGCAATTATACCAACGCGCTGCTCGCCACCGCCTATTCGCGCGACGCGGAGGCCAAGGCGGACGATTATGCGATCACGGCACTGCGTGACGCCAAGGTGTCACCGCTGCCGACCGCCGCCTTCTTCGACCGGCTGGGGCGCGGCGGCACCGGCAAGGCGGAACGGATGATGGCCTATGTCGCGACGCATCCGGTGTCGGCGGACCGGGCGCGCCGCTTCCGCGCCAGCATCGTCAGGGGCACGGCCTATACGCCAGCGCTGAATGCGGCGGAGTGGCAGGCGCTGAAAGGCATCTGCCGCGGCGACACCGACACGATCGACTGGCGTTTCTGATCGGAGCGGCCGGCACCCGCCGGCGCCTCGATCAGCGGAAGTTGTCGGCGTAGGCCTGCAGCTTCAGCGTGCGCTGCGGCGCCGGAATCAGTTCGTAGTCGAAGCCCTGCGCCTCGCAATAGGCGATCGCCGCCTCCTGCGTCGGGAAGAACAGGCGGATCTGTTCGCGCGTGTCGCCGCTGCCCGCCCAGCCGGTCAACGGATCGGGCTTCTTGGCCTCGGCCGGCTCGAATTCGAGCTGCCATTGGCTAGTCCGGTACTTGCCGGACTGCATCGCGTTCTTGGGGCGCTGGAAGATGCGGGCGGTGGGCATGATGGCTCCTTAACGCGCGAGCGGGCTTCGGGGAAGCGGGGTTTGTTGGGAGCGTGCTCCCCCCCCTCTTGTCGTCATTCCGGCGGAGGCCGGGATGACGGCCGATGGTCACGGGGCCCCACCCCTCACCCTCGCCGCGCATCGGCCTTCTTGGTGCGCAGCGTCGCAGAGGCCGCGGTGGGATCGTCGGGCCAGGGGTGCTTCGGGTAGCGGCCGCGCATTTCCTTCGCCACCGCGGCCCAGCTGCCGCGCCAGAAGCCGGGCAGGTCGCGCGTCGTCTGGATCGGGCGGCCGGCGGGGCTGGTCAGGCTGAGCACCAACGGCACGCGCGCCTCGCCGACGGTGGGATGATCGGCGAGGCCGAACAGCGCTTGGACGCGCAGCTCGACCTTCGGGCCGGCTTCCGCGGCGTAATCGATCGCATGCGTGCTGCCGGCGGGGCTGGTGAAATCCGCCGGGGCGAGCCGGTCGAGCCGCTGCAGCTCGGTCCAGCCGATCAGATTGCGCAACGCCTCGGTCAGCGCGCCAGCGGGAATCGCGTCGAGCCGGCGGCGGCCGACAAGCAAGGGCGGCAGCCATTCGTCGAGCCGTTCCGCCATCATCGTCTCCAGCGGCACGCCGGCATAAGCGGCACGGCGGCGCAGCGCGGCGGCTCCCTCGCTCCACGGCAGCAGCTCCAGTCCGCGCATCCGCACCGCCTCCAGCAGGGCGGCGGCGATCGCCTCGGGATCGGCATGGGGGTCGGGGCCGCTCGATAGGCGCAGCGCGCCGAGCCGCCGTTCGCGGCTGGTGACGACGCCGCCGGTCGCGGGATCGAAGGTTACGTCGCGATGGGTCGCGATCCGGTCGGCGAACAGCCGCTCGATCGTCGCCAGCGTGATCGGCGCCGCGGCAAGGATGCGCGCCGCCGAGGCCGCGCCCTGCGTCTCCGCCACCGCCAGCCATTCGGCCCGGGCGAGATTGCTCGCGGGATCGAGGCGGAAACCGCGACCGCCCGCCGACGCCCAATGTTCGCCGCTGGCGTCGCGGCGGCGCGCGACGCGATCGGGGAAGGCGAGCGCGATCGCCACCTCGACTCCCTCGTCCGCCGCCGCCGCGCCGCCGGCGAGCTTCGCCCAGCGATCGGCGAGCTGGCCCGCGGCCTTGGCCTTGGGACCGCGATCGGCACGCCAGCGCTTCAGGCGGGCGTCGAGGTCGGGGTCGGTACCGCCCAGCCCGCGTTCGGACAGCAGCACCGCGACCTCGGCGGCGACGCGCCCCTGCCCCAGCTCGCCGGCGCGCAGCAGCATATGGGCGAGGCGCGGCGGCATCGGCATGGCGGCGATGCGGCGGCCATGCGCGGTCGGTCGGCCGCTGTCGTCGATCGCCGCGATTCCGAGCAGACGCCCGCGCGCCTCCTGCACCGCGGCCTCGGGCGGCGGGTCGAGCCAGGCAAGATCGCGTGGGTCGCCCACCCCCCAGATGGCGCAGGCGAGGACCAGGCCGGACAAATCCGCCTCCAGGATCTCCGGCGGGTCGAAGCGCGGCAGGCCGGCGGTCGCCGCCTCTTCCCACAAGCGATAGGCGACGCCCGGCCCCTGGCGTGCGGCGCGGCCGGCGCGCTGGGTCACCGCCGCCTGGCTGGCACGTTCGGTGACGAGGCGGGTCATGCCCGCGGCGCGATCGTAACGGGGGCGGCGGGCGAGGCCGGAATCGACGACGACGCTGATGCCGTCGAGGGTCAGGCTGGTTTCGGCAATGCTGGTGGCGAGGACGAGCTTGCGGCGGCCGTCCGGCTCGGGACGAATGGCGGCACGCTGCGCGGCGGGGTCGAGGCTGCCGTGCAACTGGTGAACGGCGATCGACTCCGGCAGGTCGGCGAGCCGTTCCTCGACGCGGTCGATCTCGCCGACGCCGGGCAGGAAGGCGAGCACGCCACCGCTTTCCTCGGCCAGCGCGCGGCGGATCGCGGCGGCCATGCCGTCCTCGATCCGCGCGGTCGCGTCGCGACCGAGATGGCGTAGGGTGAGCGGATAGCTGCGCCCCTCGCTCTCGATGATGGGCGCCGCCGGCCCGTCGGCGCCCATCAGCGTCGCGAAGCGGCTGCCGTCGAGCGTCGCCGACATGGCGAGGAGGCGCAGATCGGGACGCAGCGCGCCCTGCGCGTCGAGCGCCAGCGCGAGGCCGAAATCGCCGTCGAGGCTGCGTTCGTGGACCTCGTCGAACAGCACGGCGGAGATACCGGCGAGTTCCGGATCGGCCTGGATGCGCGCGACGAAGATGCCCTCCGTCACCACCGTCACCCGAGTCGCGGCGGAGCGGCGCGAGTCCATGCGGGTGGCATAGCCGAAGGTGCCGCCGGCCGCCTCGCCGGCGAGCGCCGCCATCCGCTCGGCCGCGGCGCGCGCGGCGAGGCGGCGGGGCGAGAGCAGCAGCACCTCGCCCGTGCACCATGGCTCAGCCAGCAGCGCGGGCGCGACGGCGGTGGTCTTGCCCGCCCCGGGTGGCGCGACCAGCACGGCGTTGCTCGCGCGGCGCAGGGCGGCGAGCAGGTCGGGCAGCACGGCATGGATCGGCAGGTCGGACACGATGGCGGCGCCTTGCCACGAAAGGTCGCGCGCCGACAATGCACGCCGACCGGCGCGAAAGGGCTTTCGGTCGACGCCTTTCGGTGGTTAGCTCCCGCGCTAACGGTTTCGGAGACGCATCATGGGTCTGTTGGACGGCATCCTGGGGCAGGTCGCGGGCAATCCGGCGATCACCAATCTCGCGGAGAAGATCGGCCTGTCGCCCGAGCAGGTGACGCAGGCGATCGGCGCGCTCGGCGCGGCGCACGGCGAGCCCGGCGACACCGTCGCCAGCGCCGCCGACTCCACTGGCCTGCCGCAGGATGCGCTGCACCAGATCCTGGAGCATCTCGGCGGCGAAGGTGCGCTGGCGGACATCGGTCGCGTGCTCGGCGGCGGGGTCAGCGAGGGCGACGGCGGCGGCATCGCCGGCGGTCTGGGCAGCATGCTCGGCGGGCTGTTCGGCAAGTCCTGACGTCCTATCATCACCCGGGCCGGCGGTGGTAAGCGGGTCGGGGCGGCCGGCTGCGGCCATGGGGACGATGCGTGCACATCCACTTTCATCACGACGACCATGACGGCCACGGCCAGCACGGTCACGGCCACGGTCACGGTCACGGGCATAGCCACAGCCACGGGCATGGCCACAGCCATGCGCCGGCCAGCTTCGACCGAGCCTTCGCGATCGGCATTGGGCTCAACATCGCCTATGTCGCGGCGGAGGCGGGCGCCGGGCTGTGGACGGGATCGGTCGCGCTGCTCGCCGATGCCGGGCACAATCTGTCCGACGTGCTCGGCCTCGCGGTCGCCTGGGGCGGCGCGACCCTGGCCAAGCGCGGGCCAACCAAGCGTTTCACCTATGGCCTGAAGGGATCGACGATCCTGGCGGCGCTGCTCAACGCGCTGCTGCTGCTCGTCGCGCTGGGCGCGATCGTGCTGGAGGCGGTGCAGCGGATCGGCGACCCGCCGCCGCTCGCCGGCCTGACCGTATCGGGCGTCGCCGCGATCGGCATATTGGTCAACGCCTTCACCGCATGGCTGTTCGCCAGCGGGCGCAAGGACGACGTCAACCTGCGCGCCGCTTATCTGCACATGGCCAGCGACGCCGCGGTGTCGGCCGCGGTCGTCGTCGCCGGCGCGGTGATCTGGGCGACCGGGATCGGCTGGATCGACCCGGTGATCAGCCTGGCGATCGCGGCGATCATCTTCTGGCAGACCTGGGGCCTGCTGCGCGAGACGGTGGAGATGTCGCTGTCCGCGGTGCCGCGTGGCATCGATTACGATGCGGTGTCGCAGGCGCTGCTCGCGCTGCCCGGAGTCGAGAAGCTGCACGACCTGCACATTTGGGCGATGTCGACGACCGAGCCGGTGCTGACCGCGCATCTGTTCATGCCGGGCGGTACGCCGAGCGACGCCTTCCTGGCGGAGGCGCAGGACATGCTGCACCATCGCTTCGGCATCGGCCATACCACGCTGCAGGTCGAGACGGGGGCCGACGGTTGCGAGGTCGGCTGCTGAGGCGGAACATATCGGGAGACGGATGATGGCCGGATGGCGGGGACTGGCGGCGATGCTGCTTCTGGCGAGCGCGCCGGTGACCGGACAGGCGACCGGCGGTGCCGCGCCCGCGCCGGCGGCGGCGCCGCTCGTCCTGCCCGACATGCCGCTCCACGATCCATGGATCGTCGCCGATCCGACGACCCGCACCTATTGGCTGTTCACCCGCAACGAAGCGGCGGTCAGCGGCGACAGGCGGCTGGGCATCATGGCCTATACCAGCCGCGACCTGCGCCACTGGACGCGACCTGTGGTGGTGTTCGCGCTGCCGCCGGGGGGCTGGGCGAACGACGGCGCCTGGGCGCCGGAGGTGCATCGCTGGCGCGGGCGCTGGTATCTCTTCTCCACCTACCACAATGAATCCGCGCGGCTGCCCGCCGACGGCGCGCGCCGGCCGGTCCGACGCGGCACGACGCTGGCGGTCGCCGACCGGCTGGGCGGGCCGTTCCGCCCGCTGCGCGACAATGCGCCGGTCGCCGATCCCGGACTGATGACGCTGGACGGCACGCTCTACGTCGATCCGGCGGGCAAGCCGTGGTTCGTCTATGCGCACGAATGGGTGCAGATCGGCGACGGCACGATCGAGGCGCTGCCGCTCGACGTGTCGCTGGCCGCCGCGGGGCCGCCACGCACGCTGTTCCGTGCCTCGTCGGCGCCCTGGGCCAAGGCCAATCGCGAGGTGCCGGGCGACCCGACCTGGGTCACCGACGGGCCGGAGCTGTTCCGCACGCGCACCGGCACGCTGCTGATGCTGTGGTCGAGCTATGACGCCACGGGCTATGTCCAGGGGCTGGCGCGGTCGCGATCGGGGACGCTCGATGGCCCCTGGGAGCAATTGCCGCCGCTACTGCGCGGCGACAGCGGGCACGGCATGCTGTTCCGGCGGTTCGACGGAACGCTGATGCTGATCGTGCACCGGCCGTTCCACAAGGCGCGCGGCAAGCTGTACGAGGTGCGGGACGAGGGCGACCGGATCACCCTGGCGCGCGAGGCGACGGAGCTGGATGGCGAGACCAAGCCGGTGATGTGAGCGGGCGCGCTTGCATCCTCCTCCAGGTGAGGCGGGCTGGAGGCGCACAAGCGCCGACGGCGAAGCCGCCGGCGTGACGTCGGACGGGCTCGGCTCTGCCGACCCGCCGGCCGGATCGCGCGATGCCGTCGCTGCGCTTGGCACCGCCGCGGACGTGGCCGCGGCGGTGCGCGTCCGTCAGTACGCCCGCGCCACCGCGAAGGCCACCGCCTCGACCATCGCGTCCTTCGCCTTGCTCGCCGGGAAGCCGGCGATCGCGTCGATCGCGCGCTGGCCATAATGGCGGGCGCGGGCGAGCGTGTCGTCCACCGCGCGGGTCTTGCGGACCAGGTCGATCGCATGGGCGAAGTCCGCATCGGAGGCACGACGGCCCTCGACCGCATCCTTCCAGAACTTGCGATCCGTCTCGTCGCCGCGGGCCAGCGCCAGGATCACCGGCAGCGTCATCTTGCCTTCGCGGAAGTCGTCGCCGGCATCCTTGCCCATCGTGCCCGCGTCGGAGACATAGTCGATCGCGTCGTCGACCAGCTGGAAGGCGATGCCGAGGTTGCGACCATAGGCGTCCAGCGCCGCCTCGTCCGCCTCCGGCCGCTCCGCCACCACCGCAGCGATGCGGCAGGCGGCGGCGAACAGCGCCGCGGTCTTGGCGTCGATGATGTCGAGATAGCGTTCCTCGGGCAGGTCGATGCGCCGCGCCGCGGTGAGCTGGTTGACCTCGCCTTCCGCGATCACCGCGGAGGCGTTCGACAAAATCCGCAACACCTTCAGCGACTCGGCCTCGACCATCAATTCGAAGCTGCGGCTGAACAGGAAATCGCCGACCAGCACGCTGGCGGGGTTGCCCCAGATGATGTTGGCGGTGCGCTTGCCGCGGCGCAGGTCCGAACCATCGACGACATCGTCGTGCAGCAGCGTCGCGGTGTGGATGAACTCCACCGCTGCGGCGAGGACGTGATGGCGCGCCCCCTCGTAACCGAGCAGCCGCGCGCTCGCGAGGGTGAGCATCGGCCGCATGCGCTTGCCACCGCCCGCGATCAGATGGCCGGCGAGTTCGGGGATCAGCGGAATGTCCGACCGCATCCGGTCGACGATCACCGCATTGACGTGATCCATGTCGCCCGCGACCAGCCGGAGCATCGGCTCCAGCGAGGGGGCATGGGCATCGAGGCGCTGGACGGTGGCGGTCATCTCTGCTGCGCTGTGGCGACTGGCGCGCGCGAAGGCAAGCCTTGCCCGAAGCCCGACTTGCTATCATGGAGCAACCGGCGGACGACGGAAGGGCTGAGATGAGCGACGCGACTTTGCAGGGCTATCGCAAGAGCATCGACAATATCGACGCGGCGCTGGTCCATCTGCTCGCCGAACGATTCAAGGTCACGCAGGCGGTCGGCCGCCACAAGGCGACCACCGGCCTGCCCGCCGCCGACCCCGGTCGCGAGGAACGCCAGATCGCGCGGCTGCGCTCGCTGGCCGAGGATGCCGAGCTGGATCCGGAATTCACCGAGAAGTTCCTGCGCTTCATCATCGACGAGGTGATCCGCCACCACGAACAGCTGCGCGGGTGACGCCCCCTTTCGCATCGCCTGGCGAGGAACCAGATATGCGCTGCTATGATATTGGTTTCCTTGGCTTTAGCGGTCGCGGCGGTGGGCGCGCCCGGTTCCATCACGGGGGTTTGGCACAATCCCAAGAATACGGTCGCGGTACAGACCGGGCCGTGCGGGGTGCGCCTGTGCGGCTGGATCGTCCGCGCCAGCGACAAGGCGCAGGCGGATGCGGCCCGGGCGGGCGCACCGCCGCTGATCGGCACCGCGCTGCTGCGCGGCTATCGCGTCAGCGGATCGGCGCGCTGGTCCGGACAGATCTGGGTACCCGACATGCGTCGCGCCTTCGGGTCGACGATCACGATGGTCGATGCCGACACATTGAGCGTCAAAGGGTGTCTGATCGGCGGCCTAATCTGCAAATCGCAACTGTGGCGGCGGGACTGAGCGCGTGACCGGCGGCCGGTTCATCGCGGTCGAAGGGGTCGACGGTTCGGGCAAGAGCGGCGTCGTGCGCGCGCTGATCGCGGCGCTGGCGTCGCGCGGGCATGCGGTGCTGGGCACGCGCGAGCCCGGCGGCACGCCGCAGGGCGAGGCGCTGCGCGGCCTGCTGCTCGCCGGGGCGGACGAGGCGTGGGAACCGCGCGCGGAGCTGCTGCTGATGACCGCGGCGCGCGTCCAGCATGTCGCGCGCGTGGTGCAGCCGGCGGTAGCGGCGGGGACGATCGTCGTCTCGGATCGCTATGCCGGTTCGACCCTGGCCTATCAGGGCGCGGGCCGCGGCATGGACGAGAGGCTGATTCGCGGGCTGCATGCGACGATGGTCGACGACCTCTGGCCCGATCTGACGCTGGTCCTCGATCTCGATCCGGCAATCGGGCTGGCGCGATCGAAGCGGCGGCTGGCGGCGGACCAGATCGACGAGGGCCGGTTCGAAGCGCTCGACCTGACCTTCCACCAAAGGATCAGGGCCTCGTTCCTGGCGCAGGCGGCGGCGGCTCCGGCACGGCATGCGGTGATCGACGCCGGCGGCACGCCCGCGGCGGTGCAGGACGCCGCGATCGCGGCGGTCACGCCGTTCTTGCCGGTCGACCCGACTTAGCGGCCAAAGCACTGCCGGATCGAATGACCGGCAGCGTACGCAATTTGTCCGACATCACATGAATTGGTGCAACCGCCCCACCGCCGTTCTAGGGGGGAGCCATGTCATCCAACGATGCGGTCGCCATGACCATCGAACAGCAGCATGACGCCATCATGCAATGCTGCGGCAGCCTGCAGGCCGCCCTTGCAGCGGGTCCCGGCGATCTTGCCGTCGCTCAGGTCAGGTTGAGGTTGGCGGGCTTGCTGCAAACCAACCTCGCGTCCGAGGAACGCGAGCTGAACGCACCGATCCGCCGGCTTCCGACCGCGGACCGGCCGCGCGACTTCGTGCGGCTCGGGGGTGAGGCCGCCGATCTGCGCGCACGCTATTCGGAACACGTGGGGCGCTGGACGCCCGCTGCCATTGATGCTGACTGGAGCGGCTATGTCCGTTCCGCGACGACGCTGATCCAGCAGGTTCGCGACCATCTTGCTGCCAAGCAGCGGGTCCTGCCCGAGTGGAAGCGGGCGGCCCTGCGCCAGACGCGGGATGCATCGCACTAGGCGGTATCGGCATCCCTTGCTGGCGACAGGAGGATCGAGCTAGGCCGTTCGGGTCGGCAGTCGCGCTACCGCCCCGTCCACTTCCCCGGCCGCTTCTCGACGAAGGCGGCCATGCCTTCTTTCTGGTCGGCGGTGCCGAACAGGCCGTTGAACAGGCGGCGTTCGAACTGGATGCCCTGCGCCAGCGTCGTTTCGAACGCGGCGTCGACCATTTCCTTGTTGGCCTTGACCGCGAGCGGCGCCATGCCGGCGATCGTCTGCGCCGTCTTCACCGCTTCCTCGACCAGATCGTCGGCGGGAACGATGCGGCTGACCAGGCCGGCGCGCTCCGCCTCGGCGGCATCCATCATTCGGCCGGTAAGGCACATCTCCATCGCCTTGGCCTTGCCGACCGCGTGGGTCAGCCGCTGCGAGCCGCCCATGCCGGGGGTGACGCCCAGCTTGATCTCGGGCTGGCCGAACCTGGCCGTGTCGGCGGCGAGGATGAAGTCGCACATCATCGCCAGTTCGCAACCGCCGCCCAGCGCATAGCCGGCGACCGCCGCGATGATCGGCTTGCGCGTGCGGGTCAGCGTCTCATAGCCGGCGAAATGGTTGGTGGCGTACATGTCCGCAAAGGACATCGCCTGCATTTCCTTGATGTCGGCCCCCGCCGCGAACGCCTTGGCGCTGCCGGTGATCACCGCGCAACCCTGGCTGCCGTCGGCGTCGAAGGCGGCGAGCGCGGCGATGAGATCGGCAAGCACCTGCGCGTTGAGCGCATTGAGCGCCTGCGGGCGGTTGAGCGTGATCAGCGTGGCATTGTCGCGCTGTTCGACGAGGATGGTGTCATATTCGGCCATGTGCGTGTCCTCAGTCGTGGGGGGTCCAGGCCTCTGCCTCGGGCAAGGGCGCGAAGATCTGGTCGATGACGTGGTCGGTGACGCCTTCCGGCGTCGCCGGGTCCCAGCGCGGCGCATTGTCCTTGTCGACGATCACCGCGCGCACGCCCTCCAGGAAGTCGTGACGCTGGACCATGCGGCCGGCGACGGCATATTCCTGCCGCATCTCGTCGGCGAAGCTCTGCATCGCGGCGCCGTCGTACAGCAGCCGCAGGCCGACCTTCATCGCCATCGGGGACTTGGTGCGGATCCCCGCCAGCTGCGCGCGCGCGAATTCGCCGTCGTCCGCCTCCAGCGCGGCGATGATCGTCTCCAGATCGTCGGCGGCGAACAGGCGGTCGATGTCGGCACGATGGGCGGCGATCGTGCCCTCCCCCGGCGTCTCCGCGAGCCCGTCCAGCGCCGCCGCCATGGCGTGCGGATCGGCCAGGATCGCCGCCTTGGCCTCGTCGAGCCGGGCCGCCGACAGATAATGCGTCGCGAGCCCGAGCGCGGCGCAGTCCGCCCCGTCCAGCCGATGACCGGTGACCGCTAAAAAGGCGCCCACCCGCCCCGGCAGGCGCGACAGATACCAGCCGCCGCCAACGTCGGGGAACAGGCCGATGCCCGATTCCGGCATCGCGAGCCGCGTGTTCTCGGTCGCGACGCGGTATCGGCACGGCAGGGCGATGCCGACGCCGCCGCCCATCGTGATGCCGTCCATGAACACGACGCTGGGCTTGGCGAAGGTGAAGAGGGCGTGGTTGAGACGATATTCGAGATGGAAAAAGGCGCGCGCCGCCTCGCCGTCGCCGGCGCCGCTGTCGGCGAGCAGACGGATGTCGCCGCCCGCGCAAAAGCCCCGCGACAGCTTCGGGGCGCCATCGGGTGCGGGGAGATGGTCGAGCATCACCGCGGCGACCGCGGCATCGCCGCGCCAATCGTCGAGCGCGGCGAGCATCGCGGCGCACATGTCGCCGTTGAGCGCGTGCAGCGCCTTGGGGCGGGACAGGCGCAGGCGGCCGACCGCACCTTCGATGGCTATGGTGACGTCGCTGGTCATTGGCCGGTCTTCTAGCCTGTGCGGCCGCCGGGTCCATACCGATGCGCCAAATTGACGGGTGACATCTGTTGACACAGGCACTTGGCCTGTCCACGTCCAATCCATGGCCAATCGTCAATCGCGCAATATCTCCCTGACGTCCGAACTGGATGCGTTCATCGATGGTGCCTTGGCGACGGGCGATTACGGCAATGCGAGCGAAGTGGTGCGGACCGCGCTGAAGCTGCTGCGCGACAACGAGAGCAGCGTCACCCGCGCGGTGGCGAGCGACCGCTGGCCGATCGGCGACGGCGAATGCGCGCACCTGATCCGCGAACGTGACTGGAGCCGAACGCATCTCGGCCCGATCGAGAGTTGGCCAGAGGCCTTGCGGCTGACCGTCTCCAACATCGTCAATTCGCCGGTGCCCAAGGTGCTGATGTGGGGCCGCGACGGCCTGATGCTGTACAACGATGGCTATATCGCCGTGGCGGGCGCCCATCACCCGCACGCGCTGGGTGCCTTGGTGCGCACGATCTGGCCCGAAATCTGGGATTGGAACAGCGCGATCCTCGAGCGCGGCTTTGCCGGCGAGGTCATCTCCTATCGCGACCAGCCGATGCAGCTGAACCGCTCAGGCCGGCTCGAGCAGCTGTATTTCGACCTGTTTTACACGCCCATCTACCTGCCCGACGGCAGCGTCGGCGGGGTGATGTGCACCGTGCTGGACAACACCGCCCGCATCGCCATGGAGGCGGCGCTGTCCGCCAGCGAGCAAGAATTGCGGACGATCACCGATGCGCTGCCGGTGCTGATCTCCTACGTCGATCGCGATCAGATCTATCGGTTCGCCAACAGCTATTATGAACAATGGTTGGGCGTGCCGGGCGCGGTGACGATCGGGAAGCATATTCGCGACGTGATCGGTGCGGACCTGTATGCCGAGCGCGAGCCGCTCATCGCGCGGGCGCTCGCCGGCGAGCCGATCGTCAGCGAAGGGCCGATGCCGCATCGCGACGGCACGCCGCGACGGGCGGAAATCCGCTACCTGCCGCGGCTGGAGGCGGACGGCAGCGTCGCGGGCTTCCACATCCTGGTCGCCGACATCGAGGAGCGGGCGCAGCGCGAGGCGGAGGTGCGCGCCAGCAACGATCGTTTTCGCGCGGCGATGGAGGCGGTGCACGGCGTGCTGTGGACCAACACCGCCGACGGCCGCATGGAGGGCGAACAGCCCGGCTGGCAGGCGCTGACCGGCCAGACGCCGGAACAATATCGCGGCTATGGCTGGGCGCAGGCGGTGCATCCCGACGATGCGCAGCCGACCGTCGTCGCCTGGGAAGCGGCGGTCGCGGCGCAGACGATGTTCGTGTTCGAACACCGCGTCCGCCGGCATGACGGCGCATGGCGCAACTGCCTGATCCGCGCGCTGCCGATCAAGGACGGCCAACGGATCGTCGAATGGGTCGGCGTCCACACCGACATCACCGAACAGCGCGCGGCCGAACAATCGCTGCGCGACCAGGCCGACGCGCTCGCCCGTCAGGTGCGGCACCGCGAGCGTGCCGAAGAGCAACTGCGCCAGCTCAACGAGAATCTGGAAGCGCGCGTCATCGCCGAGATCGGCGAGCGCCGCGCGGCCGAAGCCGCGCTGGCCCAGGCGCAGAAGATGGAGACGATCGGCAAGCTGACCGGCGGCGTCGCGCACGATTTCAACAATCTGCTGCAGGTCGTCTCAGGCAATCTGCAGCTGCTCGCCAAGGACATCGTCGGCAACGAGCGCGCCGAGCGCCGCGTCGCCAATGCGATGGCGGGCGTGTCGCGCGGGTCGAAACTCGCCGCGCAACTGCTCGCCTTCGGCCGGCGACAGGCGCTGGAACCCAAGGTCGTCAACGTCACCCGCTTCGTGCAGGGCATGGACGACCTGCTGCGCCGCGCGATCGGCGAGGCGATCGAGATCGAGACGGTGTTCGGCGGCGGCCTGTGGAACTGCTTCATCGATCCGGTGCAGATCGAGAATGCGCTGCTCAATCTGGCGATCAACGCGCGCGACGCGATGAACGGCCAGGGCAAGCTGACGATCGAACTCGCCAATGCGCATCTCGACGATGCCTATGCGCGCACGCATGACGAGGTCGAACCGGGCCAGTACGTCATGCTGGCGGTCAGCGACACCGGCAGCGGCATGGCGCCGGAGATTATCGAGAAGGTGTTCGAGCCGTTCTTCTCGACCAAGAGCGAGGGCAAGGGGTCGGGGCTCGGCCTGTCGATGGTCTATGGCTTCGTCAAACAGTCGGGCGGCCATGTGAAGATCTATTCGGAGGTCGGCGAAGGCACGACGATCAAACTGTATCTGCCGCGCTCGGTCGAGGCGGAGGACGTCGAGGTCGTGACCGCGACAGGTCCGATCGTCGGCGGTACCGAGACGGTGCTGGTGGTCGAGGACGATGACGAGGTGCGCGCGACGGTGGTCGAGATGCTCGGCGACCTCGGCTATCGCGTGCTCAAGGCGGTCGATGCGCAGAGCGCGCTGAGCGTCATCGAAAGCGGCATCCCGATCGACCTGCTGTTCACCGACGTGGTGATGCCCGGCCGGCTGAAGAGCCCGGAACTGGCGCGCAAGGCGAAGGAACGGCTGCCCGAGCTCGCGGTGCTGTTCACCAGCGGCTATACCGAGAATTCGATCGTCCACGGCGGCCGGCTCGATGCCGGCGTCGAGCTGTTGTCCAAGCCCTATACGCGCGAGGCACTGGCGCGGAAGTTCCGCCATGTGCTCGCCAACCAGCGTCAGCGGCGCGAGGGGCTGGAGGCGCGCGCGCTGACCAGCGCCCCTGCCCCGCTCCGCCCGGCGCCCGGGGCAAACGGCCAGGTCACCGTGCTGCTGGTCGAGGATGACGAGGTCATCCGCGCGACCACCGCCGAGCTGCTGCAACAGGGCGGCTATGTCGTCGTCGACGCGGCGAGCGCCGAAGAGGCGATGACCGCGCTGCAGACGGTGCCGATCGACGTGCTGGTCACCGACGTCAACCTGCCGGGCATTTCCGGGCCGTCCTTCGCCCGGACGGCGCGCGAACTGCGCCCGCGAGTCGGCGTGGTGTTCGCCACCGGCGATGTCGCCGCGGTACCGGCGGACACGGGGGCGGTGCTGCTCGCCAAGCCCTACGGCCTGGAGACGCTGCACGCCGCGATCAGCGGTGCGATCGGGCGACCAGTGAGCGCGGCGCCGTTGGATACGCCCAAGCTGGAGCGCGAGGCGGAATAGCCGTCGGTCAGAACCGCAGGCTGATCCAGCCCGCCAGGAAATCGCTGCTCTTGAAGCCGGCATCGGTCAGCGCCGGACCGGCGGCGAGATGCTCGTAGCGGCCGGTGACCGAGACGCGCGGGCTGATCGTCCACACCGCCTGGAGCCGGGCGACGTCGCCGATCTTGCGCGCACGGCCGTTCTGCGTGCCCGCGAACGGCTGGCCGTTGGCGCGGTACACCGCGTCATAGACGCTGTCGCGCCAGGTCAACTGATATTCGGCGGTGACGCGCAGCGGCTTGATCGGCGCCACGCTGACATTGGGCGCCAGCGCGACGAGGTTCGACGGCGTCAGAAACAGGCCATAGCTGTAATAGATGTTGTTGCCGAACGGCGCATAGGCGTCGCGCAATTTGCCGTCGCCATAACCACCGCCGCCGCTGGCATAATCGGCATGGACGCCGATCCGCGGCGCGCGCGCGGTCTTGCCGAGCCGATAGGTCTGGGCGGCGAAGACCTGCCAGGCATCGATGCGCTGGTTGATATAGGTGCCGTATTGGTGGTTGACCGTCCAATCGATCGTCAGCGGCCCGGCATCACCCCACACACGCGTGCCGAGATAATAACGCGTCGCCGGGCCGATCCGCCCACCCCAGGCGCCGACCGTGTTCCGCCGCCGCCAGAAGAAGGGGTCGACGTAGAGCTTCGACCCGCCGAACCAGCGCTGTGGCACGACGAACCCCAAAGTCACGCCGGAGAAGCGCCGCGCCGGGTCGGACACATCGTCCTCCGTCCCGAGATCGCCATAGGCCGTGGGCTTGAGATCGAACAGGTCGGCGCGCACCCTCTTGCCCCGGGCCCAGAGCCTCAGACCGTTGAGCGTGTAGCGGATCGTGTTGTTGTCGCGCTGCGAGACGAGCAGATTGGGCCCGTCGGTGAACTCCTGCCGGCCATAGCGCGCGCCGAGCGCGACGCCGGCCACATCCACGTCCCCCTCGACGAACGCCTGCTGCACCACGAGGTCGTTGCGCAGCGTCGCGGCGGGCGCGCCCAGTTCCACGCCCGAAATGCCACCGTGCGCGACCTCGACGAAGCCGCGTAGATGCGGGCCGACGTGCAGATCGGCGCCGGCGACGATGCGGTTGATGTCCTGCCGCTGCGCGCGGCTGTCGCGCAAATTGGGGTTGGTGGTGTGGTTGACGCGTAGGCGGAACTCGCCGGACAGCGTCAGGTAGATGTCGCCGTCGCCGTCGAGCGGCAGGAACTTGAGTCGGTCGAGCGGATCGTCGCGCTTCTCGGGGTTGCGGTAGCTGCTCCAGTCCTCGGCCCAGCGCGACAAATTGAAGCCGTTGGTCGCGGCACCGTCGCCCGCCGCGGCCGCCGGATAAGACTGCGCGATCGGCGCGGCGGGGTTGCGCGTCTGGCCTGTTTCGCTGGGCGCCGCGGATTGAGCTTGGGCCCCCGTCGCGAGCGCGAGCGTGGCGGTGGCGCCCAGCAGGGCGCGGATGGTCGACAACATGGAAGAGATCCTTGGCAATTCCCGTCCTCACCCTTCCCTCTCACATCGAGAGAGGGAGGGAGGCGCGACGCGCCGGAAGGGTGAGGGCAGTACCGTGAAGCGTTACTCGGCAGGAATGGCGTGCACGGGCAGTTGATCGACGCGCAGCGCTTCGCCACGCAGCGCCGCATCGAGCGCGTCGCGGTCGAGCGCGCCTTCCCAACGCGAGACGACGATCGTCGCCACTGCATTGCCGATGAAATTGGTCAGGCTGCGGCACTCGCTCATGAAGCGGTCGACGCCGAGGATCAGCGCCATGCCGGCGACCGGCACGCTGGGCACGATCGACAGCGTCGCGGCGAGCGTGATGAAGCCCGCGCCGGTGACCCCCGCCGCGCCCTTCGACGACAGCATCGCGACGCCGAGCAGCAGCAGTTGCTGGCCGAGCGTCAGGTCGACGTTGCACGCTTGGGCGATGAACAGCGCCGCCAGCGTCATGTAGATATTGGTGCCGTCGAGGTTGAAGCTGTAGCCGGTCGGCACGACCAGACCGACGATCGATTTGGGGCAGCCGGCCCGCTCCATCTTCTCGATCAGCGAGGGCAGCGCGCTTTCCGACGACGAGGTGCCGAGAACGAGCAGCAATTCGGCCTTGAGATAGGCGATCAGCCGCAGGATCGAGAAACCGGCGAGCTTCGCGACCACGCCGAGGACGACCAGCACGAACATTAGCGAGGTCAGGTAGAAGGTCCCGACCAGTGCGGCGAGATTGGCGAGCGTGCCGACACCATATTTGCCGATGGTGAAGGCCATGGCGCCGAACGCGCCGATCGGCGCCGCCTTCATGACGATCGAGACAAGCTTGAAGAAGGCGACCGACGCCTGTTCGAGCAGGCCGAGCACCGCCTGCCCCCGCTCGCCGATCAGGGCGAGGCTGACGCCGAACAGGATCGCGACGAACAGGGTCTGCAGGATGTTGCCCGCGGTGAGCGCGGACAGGAAGGTGTCGGGGATGATGCCGGTCAGGAAGCCGGTGATCGTCGTCTCATGCGCCTTTTCGGCGAATTCGGCGACCTTCGACGTATCGAGCGAGGCGGGATCGATGTTGAGCCCCGCCCCCGGCCGCACGACGTTGGCGACGATCAGCCCGACGATCAGCGCCAGCGTCGAGAAGAACAGGAAATAGAGAAACGCCTTGCCCGCGACCCGGCCGACCGAGGCTAGGTCGCGCATGCCGGCGATACCGGTGACGATGGTCAGGAAGATCACGGGTGCGATCACCATCTTGACCAGCTTGATGAACGCATCGCCGACCGGCTTGAGCGCCTCGCCGGTGGCCGGCGCAAAATGGCCGAGCAGCACGCCCGCGACGATGGCGGCGAGCACCTGAACGTAGAGGTGGGTGTACCACGGCTTGGCGGCGGGGGGCAGCGGTGGGCTGGCGAGATGATCGATGGTCATCGGCGGGTCTCTTCCTCTCTCCGACGCAGACCGGCTGACGCGGTCCTGCGAGCAAGGTGGCAGCGTGCCACCGTGCAGCAGAGGCGGAAAGCATTTTTCCTTTTTCATTTTTAACAGGCAAAACAGGACCTTACAAAATTTCGCTAGCATCGTAGGTGCCAATCTTCGCCAATCGAATACCCCGATGTGCCGAAACTTGCCCATGGCACAGAAGGTGCCTAATCTCGCCGGCATGGCCCATCTGCCCCGCCGGATCGCCGCTGCGCTGGCGGCGGCGCTGCTCGCCGCACTCGCCGCATGGCTGGCGGGCGATGTCGCGGGGCGGCGTGCGCGCGCCGGTGTCGCGATCAGTGTCGCCGCGGACGCCCGGCTGCGTCAGGCGTTGCTCGCCAGCGAGCTGGAGCGGTTCGCCCTGCTGCCCGTGGCCCTGGCCGATGATGTCGACGTGCTCGACGCGCTCGCTGGCCGGACGGGTGCGGCGGCCCGGCTCGACGGCAAGCTCTCGGCATTGGCCCGCGAGACGGGCGCATCCGCCATCTACCTAATCGGCGCGAACGGTCGCGCGATCGCCGCGAACAATGCCGGGACCGCGAGCAGCTTCGTCGGCCAGGATTATCGCTTCCGCCGCTATTATCGCGACGCGCGGCAGAGCGGGCGCGGGCGGCAATTCGCGCTGGGCACGGTCAGCGGACGTCCCGGCCTGTATCTGGCGCGGCGGACGCGGGACCGCGGCGTCGTGGTGGTGAAGCTGGAATTCGACCGGATCGAACAGGCGTGGCGCGCCGCCGGCGGCGAGACCTTCGTCACCGATCGCGACGGCATCATCCGCGTCACGAGCCGCCCCGCCTGGCGGTTCGCCGCGACGCGGGCGCTGTCAGCGGAGCGTGCCGCGGCGGCGCAAATCGACAGCGGCGTCCGCGCCCTCGGCCCCTCGCCGATCCGCCGCGCCGCCGACGGCACGATCCGGCTCGACGGCACCGCCGGCCCGGTATCGCTTGCCGTGACCCCGCCCGATCAGAATGGCTGGCGCGTCCAGTTCGCGCTTCCGCTGGCCGCCACCGTCCGGCCGATCGTGCGTGTTGCCCAGATTGGCGGCGCGCTCACCATGCTGGCGCTGCTCACGCTCGGCTGGGCGTGGCGAACACGGGCGCGACGTCGCGCCGAGCGCACAGGTGCTTTGGAGACGGCGGTGAGCGAGCGCACTGCGGCGCTGCGCCGGGAGATCGAGGAGCGCGCCGCGGCAGAGGCGCAGGCGGCGGAATTGCGCGAGGGGCTGCGCCAGGCGAACCGCCTCGCCGCGCTCGGTCAGATCACCGCCAGCGTCGCGCACGAAACCGCCCAGCCGGTCGCGGCGATCCGAACCTATGCTGCCAATGGCGAACGGCTGCTGGACCGGGGCGAGATCGACGAGGTCCGTTGCAATCTCCGGGCCATTGCGCGCCTGACCGAACGCATTGGAACCGTGACCGCGGAACTGCGCGGCTTTGCCCGCAAGGGCAGCGGCACGATCCAGCCGGTGCCGCTGGCCATGGTAGTCGACGGTGCCCGGCTGATTCTCAAGGAGCGGTTGCAGCCGATCACCCTCACCGTGCCGGCGATCCCCGCCGATTTGAGCGTGATCGCCGGACGCGTGCGGCTGGAACAGGTGCTGGTCAATCTGCTGCAGAATGCGATGGAGGCGCTGGAGGGTCGCGTCGATCCGCGTATTGACCTGCTACTGAACAGCGACGCGGACACGGTCCAGCTCATCGTGCGCGACAACGGGCCCGGCATCGCAAGGGAGATCGCCGACCGCATCTTCACCCCGTTCGCGACGAGCCGGCCGACGGGACTAGGTCTGGGTCTGGTGATCGCTCAGGATATCATGACCGACCTGGGCGGAACGCTGCGCCTGCTGGCGCCCGATGGTGCCGGGGCAGCCTTTGCGATCACGCTGCGGCGGGCGCAGTGACGGAGGCGCCGCTTCGCGTCGCGCTGGTCGAGGACGACGAGGATCTGCGCGCCTCGATCGCGCAGACGCTGCGCCTCGCCGGTTTCGCTGTCGACGCTTTCGCTGCTGCGCCACCGGCGCTGGCTCAGCTGGACGCGGATTATCCCGGCATATTGGTCACTGATGTGCGCATGCCGTTGATATCGGGGATCGAGCTGTTCGGAATGTTGCGCGATCGCGACGCGACGCTGCCGGTGATCCTGATCACCGGCCATGGCGATGTCGCGATGGCGGTGGATGCGCTGAAGGCGGGCGCGTGGGATTTCCTGACCAAGCCGTTCGACCCCGACAGGCTGATCGCAAGTGTCACGCGCGCGCTGCAGACGCGGACGCTGGCGCTGGAGAACCGGGGGCTGCGCGCTGCCGCCGAAGCGGATGCGGACGGCGGACTGATCGGCGAATCGCCGGCGATACGGCGGCTGCGGGCGATGATTCCGGCACTCGCGGCTGCCGACATCGATCTCCTGATCGAGGGCGAGACGGGCACCGGCAAGGATATGCTGGCGCGGCTGATCCACAATGGCGGCAAGCGCCGGCGGCGGCGCTGCATGACCGTCGCCTGTGCCGCACTACCCGATGCCCTGATCGACGGCGATCTGTTCGCCAGCGTCGGTGAAGGCAGTGTCGTCGCGGCGGATGGCGGCACGCTGCTGCTCGACGACATTGATCGCGCGCCACGGCGGTTGCAGGATCGGCTGGCGCAGCTGATCGCGACGCGCAGTGTACCGGGGCGTGGTCGCGACCCTATCGCCATCGACCTGCGGGTTATCGCCACCGCGCGCGAGGAGGCGCAGCGCGGGCCAGAGGCGATCGACCCGGCCTTGCTCTATCGGCTCGCTGCGGTGCGACTGCGCCTGCCGCCATTGCGGGAGCGGCGGGAGGACGTGCCGCTGCTGTTCGCCCATCTAGCGGCGCAAGCGGCGGCGCGGTTGCGCGCGCGGCTGCCGGTGTTGACCGACGCGACGCGCGGGCATCTGATCCATCACGATTGGCCGGGCAACGTTCGGGAACTCGCCCATTTCGCGGACCGGCTGGTGCTTGGTCTCGACCCGCTCGGCGACGGGATAGCAGCCCCGGCGGCGACGCTACCGCTGCCAGCGCGTGTCGACGCCTTCGAACGGGCGGCGATTATCGAGGCGCTGGCGGCGACCGACGGCGAGGTCGGGGCCGCGATCACGCGCCTCGGCATCCCGCGCAAGACCTTCTATTATCGGGTGCAGCGACTGGGCATCGACCTAGCGGTGCTGAAGCGGCGGCGGGCGGGCGATTCAAACCCGCTCCGATGACGAGCAGTGGCGCCGCCGGTCAGAAGGCGAAGCCGGCCTGACCGCGCTCATGCGCCAGCAGCTGCTGCTTGACCGACAAGCCACCGGCGAAACCCGTCAATGCTCCGCCGCTGCCGATGACGCGGTGGCAAGGGACAAGGATCGACAGCGGATTGCGGCCGTTCGCTGCGCCCACCGCACGCACCGCCTCCGGCTTGCCGATATCCTGCGCGATCGCGGCATAGCTGCGCGTCTCGCCGAACGGGATGGCGGTCAGCGCGTTCCAGACCCTGCGCTGGAAATCGGTACCGCGTGCTGCCAGCGGCAGGTCGAAATGACGCCGCGCCCCGGCGAAATAGTCGGCCAATTGTGCTGCGGCCGCGCGCAGCAGCGGGTGATCGGGTTCGTCGACCGCCGGTGGCAGCGGCACGCGCCGCGCCTTTCCAGGATCGGGCCAGAGCACCGCCACCAGCCCCTCGTCCGCTGCGACCAGCGTCAACACCCCGACCGGCGATGCGAATAGCCGCCGGGCCAGCGGTATGGTCACGGCAGGATGTGCATCCACAGCGGCGCACCGGCGAGGCTCTGCGATCCGCGCAGTTTCTCCAACGCCTGCGCGACGCAGCGTTCCGGTCCGTCGTGCGTGACGATCGCGACGAGCACATGGCCGTCGGCGGTGCGGCCGCGTTGGATCAGACTTTCGATCGACACGCCAGCGTCGCGCATCGCCGCGGCTATCTCTGCCAGGACGCCGACGCGATCCTCGACCGTGAAGCGCAAATAGGCCCGGCCGCGGCGTTCACCGCTGTCCGCTTTGCCTGCCGCGACCAGAGCGGCGGCGGGCATGGCATAGGGTGGCCCATATTCGCCGCGGGCGATGTCGATCAGATCGGCGACCACCGCGCTTGCCGTCGGTCCATCGCCGGCGCCGGCGCCCTGAAAGAACAGCCGGCCGACGAAATTGCCGTCCGCCACCACCGCATTGAGCGAGCCGGTGACGTGCGCCAGCGGATGGTCGAGCGGCACCAGATGCGGGTGCACGCGCTGGAACAGGCCGGCGGGTCCGGCCTCGGCGACGCCGACCAGCCGCACCTTGTAGCCCAGTGCCGCCGCCTCGGCGATATCGGCGGCGATGACATGGCGGATGCCGCTCGCCGCGACATCGCCGAAGGCAGGGCGCGTGCCGAAGGCGATGCTGGCGAGGATCGACAATTTGTGCGCGGCGTCGATGCCGTCGATGTCGAAGCTGGGGTCGGCTTCGGCATAGCCGAGTGCCTGTGCCTCGGCGAGCACCTCGGCGAAGTCGCGGCCTTCCGCCTCCATCTTCGACAGGATGAAATTGCAGGTGCCGTTGAGGATGCCGTAGACGCGATCGATCGCATTGGCCGCCGCGCCCTCGCGCAGCCCCTTGATGACCGGAATGCCGCCGGCCACCGCCGCTTCGAACTTGAGCGGCGTGCCCGCCGCTTCCGCCGCCTGCGCGAGTTCCAGACCGTGATGGGCAAGCATCGCCTTGTTGGCGGTGACGAAGCCCTTGCCCGCCGCCACGGTGCGCCGCGCGAGCGTCAGGGCGGGCCCGTCGGAGCCGCCGATCAGCTCGACCACCACATCGGCACCGTCATGCCCCGACAGTGCCGTCGTGTCGTCGACCCAGGCGAAGCGCGACAGGTCGACGCCGCGATCCTTGCCGCGGTCGCGAGCCGAGACGGCGACGACCTCGATCGGACGACCGGCACGGCGGGCGATCAGATCGCGATTGGCGTCGAGCAGGCGGATCACGCCGCCGCCGACGGTGCCGAGGCCGGCAAGCGCGACGCGTAACGGTTGGTTGGTGGTCATGGCGCGCGCCTAGCGGATCGTGATGCCGGATGTCGAGCCGACGCAACCTTGTTTCGCAGCTGCACGCACAAGCCTATCGCGTACGCGAGTGATGTTATGGCTAGCCGGCGGGATGGTCGGAAGCGGTGACGGTCTGGCTCCCAACAACGGCTACGCGTCTCGATCCCCGCCTGCACGGGGATGACGAGGGCGTATGCAATCAGATCAAACGCAGATCGCCAACCGTCACAGACGACGCCCTCCGCCTCTGCTGTCAGCCCCGCGAAGGCAGGGACCAGACGCACGACGACGGTGAGGCGCGCGACGATCTCGCTTACTCCAAGCCCCTCGCTTCTCCGAATCGACGACAGTCGCATCGCGATCATCGCGAATGCCGCGCCCGGCAAAAGCGCCACCGCCCTTGTCGGGCCGCGACGCTTTGTGCCACGCTCGCGCCATGACCGACCTTCGCGCTGCGCCACCGACCCCCGTTGCCGAATTGACCGTCCGCGGCATCCTGCTCGGTGGTCTGATCACCTTGCTGTTCACCGCGGCCAACGTTTATCTTGGCCTCAAGGTCGGCCTGACCTTCGCCACCTCGATCCCGGCAGCGGTGATCTCGATGGCGATCCTGCGCTACCTTCCCGGCGCGACGATCCTGGAGAACAATATCGTCCAGACCGTCGCCTCCGCGGCGGGAACGCTGGCGGCGATCATCTTCGTGCTCCCCGGTCTGGTGATGATCGGCTGGTGGAACGGCTTCCCCTATCTGCTCACCGCCGGCATCACGGCGACCGGCGGCATTCTCGGCGTGATGTTCTCCGTGCCGCTGCGCCGCGCGCTGGTCGTCGATACCGACCTGCCCTATCCGGAAGGGCGCGCCGCCGCGGAGGTGCTGATGGTCGGGGCGGGCAGCCGCGCCGGCGAGGCGGAGAGTGCCCGTGGCCTCAAGCTGATCGTCGTCAACGCCGTGGTGTCCGCCGGCTTCGCGGTGCTGACCCAGACCAAGCTGGTGGTCGCCGAGGCGGCACATTTCTTCCGCGTCGGCGCGGGCGCGACCGGCATTTCGGGTGGTCTCTCCTTCGCTCTGATCGGTGCCGGTCACCTCGTCGGCATTTCGGTCGGCATGGCGATGCTGGTCGGCGTCGTGATCGGCTGGTGGGTGGCGCTGCCCTATCTGACCGCGCTCGCACCGGCGGCGGCCGGTGTCGGACTGGAAGCCTGGGCCGGTGGCGTGTTCCGCACGGACGTGCGCTTTCTTGGTGCCGGCGTGATCGGCGTCGCGGCGATCTGGACGCTGCTCAAGATCATCGGCCCGGTAGCCGCAGGCATCCGCTCGTCGATCGCCGCGAGCCAGGCGAAACGTAGCGGCGCGGTGCTCGAACTCGGCGAGCGCGATCTGCCGATCGGCATCGTCGCCATTGTCAGCGTCGCGGTGCTGATACCGATCGCGGCGCTATTGTGGTCGGTGATCGCCGGCGGGCCGCTCGCTCCGTCGGCCGTCGCCTTGATCGCGGGAGCACTGGTCTTCGTACTGGTGCTCGGCCTCGTGATCGCCGCCGTCTGCGGCTATATGGCGGGGCTGATCGGCGCGTCGAACAGCCCGGTGTCGGGGATCGGCATCCTCTCCGTGCTGGCCGCCTCGCTGATGCTGGTCGGCCTGTTCGGCCGCGGCACGCCGCCGGAAACGACGCAGGCGTTGGTCGCCTATGCGCTGATCGTCACCGGCATCGTGTTCGGCGTCGCGACCATCTCCAACGACAATCTGCAGGACCTCAAGACTGGGCAGCTGGTCGGCGCGACGCCGTGGAAGCAGCAGGTCGCGCTGATCTTCGGCGTCATCTTCGGAAGCCTGGTGGTGCCGCCGGTGCTCGAACTGCTGGCGACGACGCTCGGCTTCCAGGGCGCACCGAGTGCCGGCCCCAATGCGCTGGCCGCGCCTCAGGCGGCGCTGATCTCCGCATTGGCCAAGGGCGTGCTGGGCGGCGATCTCAATTGGACGATGATCGGCGTCGGCGCCCTTGTCGGCGTGGGTGTCATCATCCTCGACGAGGCGCTCGGCCGGATGGGCAAATTGCGGCTGCCGCCGCTCGGCATCGGCCTCGGCGTCTATCTGCCGATGGCGGTGACGCTGCCCGTGGTGATCGGTGCGATCATCGGCTTCTTCTACGACCGCTGGGCGGAAGGCCGGCCGGACGTCGAGGGGGCGAAACGGATGGGCGTGCTGACCGCGACCGGCATGATCGTCGGCGAAAGCCTGTGGGGCGTCGCCTTCGCGGTGATCGTCTACCTGACCAATTCCGATGCGCCGCTCGCCATCGTCGGCGCGGGCTTTGCGACTCCCGCGCTGATCGGCGGGACGATCGCATTTCTGGCGCTGATCGCGGCGCTGTACCGCTATACCCGGCGCATGGCCGCCCAATAGGTTTTTTGCGACCAGCCGTTGATCGGGCCGGGAACGCCCGGCCCGGACGGCGGTTATCCCCTGCGAACCCGGTGATCGCAGCCTCCCCCCCCCGGCAGGCGATCATCGGGTTTGCTGTATGCGTGGATGAGGATCGGACGTGAGTGCGTCGAAAAAGCAACGCGAGCGGGTCGCGCAGGTCGGCGAAACGCTGCGCGCCGGGGTCGATGTGCCGACCGACACTTATATTACTGGCGACATCCCGCTGCTGCTGACGCGCCTCTCGCAGGTCGAGGGCGTGCGCAAGGGCGACCGGCCGAAGCGATCGAAGGGCGACACCGAATAGCCCCAGACGAAGCCCGCTCTTTGACCGTGGCAAACGGCGGGCGGCGCCTCACGCCATGGCGGCGAGCATCTCCTTGATCTTGACGAAGGCAAAGCCGACCGAGCTGTCGGCGATGCCATAGGGCAGGAAGATCGTGTCGCCGTGACGGATCGCGCCGCAGGAATAGACGACGTTGGGCACATATCCCTCGCGGTCCTGATCCTTCGCGGCGAGGATCGGCTCTACCGTCCGGCCGATCACCTTCGACGGATCGTCCTTGTCGAGCAGCACCGCACCGATCGAATATTTGCGCATCGCACCGACGCCGTGGGTCAGCAGCAGCCATCCCTCGTCCAGCTCGATGGGCGGTCCGCAATTGCCGATCTGCACCAGCTCCCACGGATAGACGGGGGTGAGGATCTTCTCGCCCTCGTCCCAATGTTCCAGCGTATCGGATTTGAGCAGGAACAGATTCTCGCCGTCCTGGCGGCCGATCATCATATACTGACCGCTGACCTTGCGCGGGAACAGGGCCATGCCCTTGTTGCGCGCCGCGGGGCCGCTCATCGGCACCAGGTCGAACGCGCGGAAATCGCGCGTGCGCATCAGTTCCGATTGGATCACCGAGCCATTGTAGGCGGTGTAGGTGCCGATCCACTCATAGTCGCCGTCGTCATGCCGGAAGTGGACGATGCGCAGATCCTCCAGCCCCTTCGACTGGGCGCTGGTGATCGGGAAGATCACCGTGCCCGACAGCGTCGAATCGCGGTGGCGATAGACGGTGACCGGCCCTTCCGGCATCTCGTCCTCGACCGCACCCGCCAAATCCGCCGCCGTCGCGAAGGGCGGCTCCGGCGCCAGCTTCAGCTGGTTCTCGTCGGTGATGATCCCCTCGCGAAACGCGACCGAGCTGATATGCCCCTCGCCGACCGAGCGCAGCGACATCAGGATGCGCATCGATCCCGCCGGCATGCCCGACTGGTCGAAATGCGGCACCGCGCTGGGGTTCATCAGCGCCGCTGCGGCATAGCTATATTCGTGGCAGAAATAGGCGCCGATCAGCTGGCGCTTCTCGTCACCGATCTCGCTGCCGTCGAGGCCGAGCAGTTCGGCAATCTCGTCGTAGCGAGTCATGAAGACACGCCGGGTCTGCCAGTGCCGCGCCTCGAAGTCCTTGAGAACTTCTTCCAGCTCGTCGCGCGCCTGCTGCGGCGACATCTTCAACACCTCACCGACCAGTCGCTCGGTCCGGTTGGGCGCGCCACCCTTCCCGCCCCAGGCGATATGGAAGGGTCGCACGACAACGCGCGACGGGTCGGCATGCAGCCGCAGGTCGTGGTTGAACAAATCCATGCGGGTAGCAGCCTCGTCGGTCGTTTACGCAGCCGTCACGCGAAGCTCACGCGACGACGCGCCCGGTCCCTGCCACGCCTTGGGCCTTCTTTGAAAGGGTAGAAATCGCGCAATTGGCCAGTTGCAGGGCCAAAATCGACTCGGCGCCCTGATTGCGATTGAGCCCAGTCGGCATCAGCCCGTCGAAACAGCCACCGTCCGCGGTGGTCGCCAGTGGCAGGTCGAGGTCGTTCTGACCGAGATACCAGGCGTAGGCGCGCTCCGCCTCGGCAATCCAGCGCGTATCACCGGTTCCCTCATAGGCCGTCACACACGCATCGACCGTCGCCTGCGCCTCCAGCGGCTGCTGGTCGAACTGGAGCGGTTCGGCATAGGGACGATGGAAGCTTTCGGTGCCGACGGCGCGGAAGCGCCCTTCCGGCGACGTCTGTTTGGCGACGATCCATTCCAGCGTCTCGATCCCGCGCGCGACCAGCTCCGGGCGGCCCAACGCCTGCCCGGCGCAGATCAGCCCCTGGGGAAGGCGTGCGTTGTCATAAGCGAGGACGATCTCGAACCATTCCCATTCCGGACGACGCGTTTCCTCCAGCAAGGCGAGCTGGTCGTCGGGGAAGCGCTCCAGAATGGTGCGCGCCAGCTCGTGACCCGGTGACGCCTCCAGCATCGCCGCCGCACCGAGCATCGCGAACGATTGCGCGCGCAGCGACCCGAGGTCGAGCGCCAGGCTGGCGGTGGCGTCAAACATCGCCTTGGCCCAGTCGCGATGCTTGGGATCGTGGGCGTCGCGTGCAGTGACACCCAATGCCCAAACGGTACGACCGTTCGAATCCTCGGAGCCGACGTCCTCGCACCAAGTCCGGTCGAAGTTCATGAAGTTGCGGAAGCGCCGCGCCTCTGGATTCCACGCATATTGGATGAACGATGCATAGATCGTCGTCCATTTGTCGCGCATCACCGGATCCATGTCTTCGATCGCGCTCATCAGCATCAACGCCCGGGCATTGTCGTCGATGCAATAGCCATGGCGGCGATCAGGCACCGAATAGATCGAATGCTGCAGCATGCCAGTGGCATCGCTCATCCGCTCCACCGCGGCGAAATTGGGGACGAGCGGCCTGACCTTCGGCTGCTGCTGCGCCAGCCGCCTAGGGTGGGCGGCCACCGCCGCTTCCGTCTGAGCTAGACTCGCTTCGGCGAGACGCGGCCAGATCATCGTCCGGCCACGTGCATAAGCGCGCTGCGCCAGCCGGGTGCGGTCGCGGCCGTTGGCGAGCAGCCGTTCGATTTCGCGACCAAAGGCGGCGACGTCACGGAAGTCGACCAGCACGCCATGACCATCCGCCAGGATCTCGGTGGCGTGCACATAGGGGGTGGAGATCACCGCCTTGCCGACGCCGACCGCATAGGACAGCGTGCCGCTCGTGATCTGAGCGGGGTTCAAATAGGGCGTCGCATAGATGTCAGCCGCCTGCAGATAGTCGATCAGTTCGTCATGCTCGACGAAGCCATCGATGAACGCGACATTGTCGCTGACGCCCAGCTCAGCGGCGAGGGCCTTCAGCCGGTCGCGATAGGCCTCGCCCTCATGCGCAACCAGATTGGGATGCGTCGCGCCGAGCACGACGTACAGCAGATCGGGATGCTTGGAGACGACCGCCGGCAGCGCCTCGATGATCGTCTCGATCCCCTTGTTTGGGGCGAGCAGGCCGAAGGTCAGCACAACCTCGCGCCCTTCCCAGCCGAAGCGCGGCTTCAACATCGCCGGATCCACATATTCGCGATCCGGCACGCCGTGCGGGATCATCGCGATCTGGCGCGGATTGGCGCCATAGACACGGCGGAGGATCTCATTGCCGCGCTCGGCCATCACGATGACCTTGGCACAGCGGCGTAACAGGCCTTCCATCACGCGGCGTTCGTCGGCGTTGGGCTTCTCGAGGACGGTGTGCAGGGTCGCGATCACCGGCAGGGTCGTGCGATCGAGCAGCGCGAGCAGATGCTCGCCCGCCGGACCGCCGTAGATGCCGTATTCGTGCTGTACCCAGATCGCCTGAGCGCCGCTGGCCTCGATCTTCCGGGCCGCATCCAGATAAGCGGCCAGCTCATGCTGCGGGATCGTCCCGGTCACCGCCGGCGCATAGGCATAACGACCGGGGTGATCGTCCATCGCATAGACATCGACCTTCACATCCGGAAAGCGGTCCCGCATCGCCTGCCAGACATCGGTGGTAAACGTCGCCAACCCACACTGACGCGGCAGGAAGTTTCCGATCATCGCCAGATGTTTGATACTGCCGATCGCCGCCGTCGTCGCCATGCCCTACCCTTCGCTGAAGCAAGGCCGCTACGCGTTAGCCACAACCTTGCGATTGGATGAACACGTGAGAGGCCAAAAAGGTTGCATTCGCGCTGCACTGCGAAAAATGGACTTTACCTAGTTAAATCAACCCCTTCCACGATAGGGCGCAACACCTTGGTCGGGTAGCCAAAGACCTGCTGGCGGCGCACCGCTCTGCCAGAAGACGTCGATCGGGATGCCGCCGCGCGGATACCAATATCCGCCGATACGCAGCCACGTCGGTTTCATCTCGTCGAAAAGGCGCTGGCCGATGCCGACGGTGCAATCCTCGTGAAAGGCGGCATGGTTGCGGAACGCGCCGAGGAACAGCTTGAGCGACTTGGATTCGACGATCGTGTGGCCGGGCGCATAGTCGATCACCAGATGCGCGAAGTCCGGCTGGCCGGTGACCGGGCACAGCGAGGTGAATTCGGGCGCCACGAACCGCACCGCATAGAGCGTCCCGACGCGCGGATTCGGAACATAATCCAGGATAGCCTCTTCCGGAGAGGCGGGCAGGTGGCTCGTCTGGCCAAGATGCTTTGGGGTCATGGCCGCGCATGTAGGAGCTTCGTGGCGCGATGAAAACGCTGGTGCCGGTGCTCGGCGACCAATTGACGCCCACCCTGTCGTCGCTGCGCGACGCCGATCCAGCCGACACGGTCGTGCTGATGGTCGAGGTGGCGGAGGAGACCGGCTATGTCCGCCATCACCAGCAGAAGCTCGTCTATATCCTGTCGGCGATGCGCCATCATGGCGAGGCGCTGCGCGAGGCCGGTTGGACCGTCGACTATGTCCGGCTCGACGATCCTGACAATGCCGGCAGCTTCACTGGCGAACTGGCCCGCGCGATCGCCCGTCACCAGCCCGACCGCATCGTCGTTACAGAGGCCGGCGAATGGCGGGTCGCGGCGATGCTTGACAGCTGGCAGACGATGTTCGGCCTGCCCGTCGACATCCGCGCGGACGACCGCTTCCTGTGCAGTCATGCCGAATTCGACCACTGGGCCGACGGGCGCAGCCAGCTCACGATGGAATATTTCTATCGCGAAATGCGCCGCAGGACCGGGCTGCTGATGGACGGCGGCAAGCCGGTCGGCGACCGCTGGAATTTCGACAAGGACAATCGCAAGCCGGCGTCCGGTGGGCTGTTCGTGCCGAAGGCGCTGGCATTCGCGCCCGACGCCGTGACGCGCGAGGTGATCGATCTGGTCGCGCGCCGCTTCGGCAACCATCCCGGCCATTTGGATGGCTTCGCCTGGGGCGTCACGGCGGCCGATGCGCAAGCGCAGGCGGACCATTTCTTCGTCCAGGCGCTTGCCGGCTTCGGCGATTACGAGGACGCGATGCTAACCGGCGAACGCCATTTGTGGCATTCGATTCTGTCGCCCTACATCAATTCCGGCCTGCTCGATCCGCTCGATCTGTGTCGCCGCGCAGAGGCGGAATATCGCGCGGGCCGGGCGCCGCTCAACGCGGTCGAGGGCTATATCCGCCAGATCATCGGCTGGCGCGAATTCATGCGCGGCATCTATTGGCGCGAGGGGCCGGACTATGTCGAGCGCAACTTCCTCGACCATCGGCGCGCCCTCCCCGGCTGGTACTGGACCGGCGACACGGACATGCACTGCCTGAAGGAAGCAATCGGCCAGACGCTGGCCACCGCCCATGCCCACCATATCCAGCGACTGATGGTGACCGGCAACTTCGCCTTGCTGATCGGCGCCGATCCAGCGGCGGTGCACCGCTGGTATCTCGAGGTCTATCTCGACGCCTATGAATGGGTCGAGCTGCCCAATACGCTGGGTATGAGCCAGTTCGGCGACGGCGGCCTGGTCGGCACCAAACCCTATGTCTCGTCGGGTGCCTATATCGACCGCATGTCGGATTACTGCGGTCACTGCCGCTATGACGTCAAACAGCGCGTCGGTGAGAATGCCTGCCCGTTCAACGCGCTCTACTGGGATTTCATCGCCCGGCACGAGGACAGGCTCGGCGACAATCCGCGCATGCGGATGCCGTATCGCACCTGGCACCGCATGTCCGACACGGCGCAATCGGCGACGCGCGAACAGGCCGCACGCATTCTGACCACTCTCGACGCGAGCGGCGACGCGGGTTACTAGCATCGTGCGGGCCTCCTCCCCAGGCGTTCTGCCCGACGCTGATGATGGAGAGAGCAATGGACGCGCTGGTGACCACGCAATGGCTGGCCGACGAAATGGGGGCGAGCGACCTTCGCGTCGTCGACGCGACCTATTTCGCAAATTTTCCCGGAGAAGCGCCGCGTGACGCGGCGGCAGAATATGAGGCCGCGCACATCCCCAGCGCCGTGTTCATGAACCTCGGCGAGCTGCGCGACGCCGACAGCGACCTGCCGATGATGCTGCCGAGCGCGGAAAAGTTCGCCAGCCGCATGCAGAGCCTGGGGCTGGGCGATGGCAGCCGCATCGTCCTCTACGACAATTCGCCGCACCATACGGCAGCGCGGGCGTGGTGGATGCTGCGCACCTTCGGCGCGCACGACGTCGCGATCCTCGACGGCGGCATTGCCAAATGGCAGGCGGAGGGGCGCGAGGTCGCCACCGGCAAGGAGACACAGCGCCATCGCCACTTCACCGTCTGGGCGGACAGCAAGCCGGTGCGCACGCTCGAACAGATGAAGGCAAACGTCGACAGCGGCGCCGAGCAGGTTGTCGATGCCCGCTCCGCCGCGCGCTTCACCGGCGAGGAGCCGGATCCGCGCCCCGCGACCCATGCCGGGCACATTCCCGGTTCGAAGAATCTGCCACAGGGGCAGCTGTTCAACGCCGACGGCACGTGGAAGCAGGGCGAGGCGCTGCGCCGCGCGTTCGAGGACGCCGGCGTCGATCTCGACCGACCCATGGTCGCGACCTGCGGGTCCGGGATCACCGCCGCGGTGCTCGCCTTCGGCGCGCATCTGCTCGGCCGCGACATGCCGATCTATGATGGCAGCTGGTCGGAATGGGGCGCCGACCGGTCCACCCCAAAAGCGATGGGAGCCGCTTGAGACCTTGACGGACGACGACAACAACAACCGCCCGGCCGGCGATGCCACGCGCGTCGTCCAGGCCGGGCGCCGGACCGAATGGACCCAGGGTATCGTCAACCCACCGGTGTGGCGCGCCTCGACGATCCTGTACGATTCGATGGCGGATCTGCGCGCCATGGCGGGGCGCGACACGCATCACCGGCTCTATTACGGCCGGCGCGGCACGCCGACGCAATGGAGCCTCGCTGATGCGCTGACCAGCCTAGAGCCGGGGGCAGAGGCGACCTTCCTCTACCCCTCCGGCGTCGCGGCAGTGGCGGCGGCCCTGCTCGCGGTGCTGTCGCCGGGTGACGAGCTGCTGCTGGTCGACAGCGCCTATGAACCGACGCGCAGCCTCGCCAACGGCTTTCTCAAGCGCTTCGGGATCACGACGCGCTTCTACGACCCGTTGATCGGCCCCGGCATCGCGGACCTGATTGGCGAGCGGACCCGCGCGATCTTCCTCGAGAGCCCGGGCAGCCTGACCTTCGAGGTGCAGGACGTGCCGGCGATCGTCGCCGCCGCCAAGGCACGGGGGGTCGCGACGCTGCTCGACAATACCTGGGCGACTCCCTTGTTCTTCCCGGCGATCGAAAAGGGCATCGACTATACGATCCTGGCCGCGACCAAATATGTCGTCGGCCATTCCGACGTGATGATGGGTTCGGTGACCGCGGCGCAGGGCCGATTCGCCGCCCTGCGCGACGTCAGCCATCAGCTCGGCCAGGTGACCAGTCCCGACGATGCCTGGCTGGGCAGCCGCGGCCTGCGCACCATGGCGGTGCGGCTGGCGCAGCATCAGCAATCCGCGTTGCAGATCGCCCACTGGCTGGCCGACCGGCCGGAGGTGGCGGAGGTGCTGCACCCAGCCCTGCCCTCCTGCCCCGGCCACGACGTGTGGCAGCGCGACTTCAAGGGATCGAGCGGCCTGTTCGCCTTCGTGCTGCGCGAGGGCGGCGAGGCGGCGCGGGCGGCGTTGATCGACACGCTCGACCTGTTCGGCATCGGCTATAGCTGGGGCGGCTTCGAGAGTTTGGCGACGCCAGTCGACGTGGGCCGCATCCGCAGCGTGGCGCGGCGGGACTTTCCGGGACCGGTGGTGCGGTTGCAGATCGGCCTGGAAGACCCGGCGGACCTGATCGCCGATCTGGAGCGGGGGCTGGCGGCGTATCGCGCGGCACTCTGACACTCACCCGACCCATTGTCGTCATCCCCGCGCAGGCGGGGATCCAGAGCCACTGAGTTCGCGCATCCATCGATAACGTTAGCGTATTTGGATCCCCGCCTCCGCGGGGATGACGGTTGTGAGTACCTCTGCCGTCTTCTGCCCGCGTGTTCCTGCGAACGCAGAAGCCCAGAGCCACATACGGTATCGTGCGCGAACCTGCGCCCCTGCGTCCGCAGGAGCACGGAGGCTACTTCAACCGCACCCAGGTCGGGGCGTGGTCGCTCGCCTTCTCGCGACCGCGATATCCCTTGTCGACGCCGGCATCGAGCAGCCGGTCGGCGGTCATCGGGCTGAGCAGCAAATGGTCGATGCGGAAGCCCGCGTCGCGCTGCCAGGCGCCGGCCTGATAGTCCCAGAAGGTCCACACCCCGCCCTTGGGCTGGCGGGTACGCAGCGCGTCGGTCCAGCCCTGCGCGAGCAGGCGGCGATAAGCCTGCCGGCTTTCCGGCTGCATCAGCGCGTCGTCGGCCATCGCGCGGACGGAGAAGGTGTCGTCGTCGTTGGGGATGACGTTATAGTCGCCCATCAGCACGGCCGGCACTTCCTCGTCGAGTAGCGCCTGCGCGCGGGCGGCGAGCCGGTCCATCCAGCGCAGCTTGTAATCGAACTTCGGCCCCGGCTGCGGATTGCCGTTGGGCAGATAGATGGAGGCGACGACCAAACCGTCGACCTCACATTCGAGATAGCGGCTGTGCTCGTCCTCCGGCTCGCCGGCAAGGCCGCGCTGGCGCTCGACCGGCTGCTGGCCGCGCGCGAGAACGGCGACGCCGTTGAACCCCTTTTGCCCGTGCCAGATCGCGCCATAGCCCGCATCGGCGATCTCCTTCGCGGGGAAGGTCTCGTCGGTGGTCTTGAGTTCCTGCAGGCAGACGACGTCAGGCTGCTGCTCGTCGAGATATTCGAGCAGGCGCGGCAACCGGGCCTTGATGCCGTTGACGTTATAGGTGACGAGCTTCACCCGTCAGACCGCGAAGCTGGAGCCGCAGCCGCAGCCCGAGGCGGCGTTCGGATTCTCGACGCGGAAGGCGGCGCCGCCGAGCGATTCGACATAGTCGACCTGCGCCCCGCGGACGAGATCGAGGCTGATGCTGTCGACCACCAGCGTCGCATCACCGGTCGTGGCGACCGTGTCGTCGCCGGCGGGCGCGTCGGCGAGGCCGAATTTATACTGGAACCCCGAACAGCCGCCGCCCTCCACCGACAGGCGCAGGATGGCGGGCTTTCCCTGGCGCGCGGCGATCGCGGCGACGCGGGCGGCAGCGGCGGGAGTGAGGGCGATGTCGGCAGCGAGCGTGGCCATGGCCGGGAGATAGGCGCTTCAACCCGGGGCGGCAACGGGCGGCTGCGGGTCCCGCGAGTCTTGACACTCTTGTCGCCTGAACGTTGCGCCGTCGATGTCGGCTACGACATTTCGTTTCGCGACGTTGAGAAAGAGCTTCGCCACGCTAGCTCCGGCTCTGGATGTAGGACAGCGTTTTCGACGTTCGGCCCGCCGGAATGAGAAAGGGCGGAGGTTCGCCCCCGCCCAATCCTGGTTCGCTGTTCCGATCGCGTTCGTAGCCGAATTCAGTCCTGCGCGGCGGGACCGTCGGTGGTGACCGGCACGACATGCACCGCACGGTCCTGCGCGGCGAGCAGATAGTCGGCGGTGGTCAGGAACGGGATCGGGTTGACCGCATGACCGTCGATGCGGACCTCATAATGGAGGTGCGGGCCGGTCGAGCGACCGGTCGAACCCATCAGCGCGATCAACTGGCCGCGGGTCACCCGGCTGCCGTCGGTGACGAGGATCTTCGACAGATGGCCGTAGCGGGTGGCGATGCCCTTGCCGTGGTTGATCTCGACCATGTTGCCATAGCCGCCCTGCCGCGCCGCATGGGCGACGATGCCGTCGGCAGTGGCATAGATCGGCGTGCCGACCGGGCCGGGAATGTCGACCCCGGCATGCATCGCGGCGGTGCCGCGGAACGGATCGGAACGGATACCGAAATTGCTGGTGAACTGCAGGTGCTGGACCGGCTGCACCGAGGGGATCGCGATCGCGCCCTGCTGCAGCGTGTCGAGCTTCTTCCAGCTCTGGAACAGGGTGCGGAACTGCGCGTCGGCCTTCAGATCGGCCTGCGCCTCGGCGCTGTTGGCGTCGATCAGCGGGCCGCCCATCGCGACCGGCTTGGCGGAGATGCGATTGGCGACGCCCAGCTTGCGCAGCGTCGCATTGGTCTGGGCGAGCTTGCGGTCGACCAGCTTCTGCGCCAGCCCGGCAAGCTGCGCCTGGCGCGCCTCGACCTTCAGCAGCGGATCGACGACGGCGGCGGCGGTGCGGTTCGGCGCCTGCTCGACGGCCAGCGTCGCCATCGCCAGCTTCTGTTCGTCACCCTTGCCGGTCAGCACGGCGGTGAGCAGCGCCTGGCGCTGTTCGACCCGCTGCGCATGTTCCTGGGCAAGATGCTGGATGGTCGTGACCTGCGCCTTCATCGCGCCGATCTGGCGCTGCATCTGCTCCATCTTCTGGCCGGCCGGGGTCGGCGTCACGACGCCGGTCACCGTCGCGGTGCGATAGGCGGCGTGGGCGGCGCCATAGCCCGACAGGCTGACCGTCATCGCACCGAATGCGGCGATCACCGCCTGCGTCCGGCCGGAGACGCTGAAGCGGCGCAGCGCGCGGCCATCGTGGAACATCACATCGCGCGTGATGAAGAAGGAGCGGGCGCGCGCACCCAAAGCGACGGCGGAACGGGCAAACTTGTTCATCGGACCCCAGGCAGAAGCGCCGCGTCCGCCCTGACCGGACCCGGCATCGGTGATCGTCGTGCCACGCAGCCCCACCCGCGTCAGACGCACAGTCTGTGGTCACAATCACCGCGACGCCACAAGCCCGTCGCCCGGCATGGCGCGGCAAAACGGCAGAGCGGCGCGGCGAAACGTTATACAATGGCACGTCGCCTGTCCCAGTTCGGCGGTTTTGTAAGGTGCCGGAACGCCAAGCAGCCGCGCGGTCCGGCCCGTCGAATCACCATCGCAGGGGCATGACGCGGGCGTTCGGCGTGTCTATATCCGTGCGATAACAAACGGATTTGACGACCATGCTCGATACGCCCGCCGCCGCCCCATCGACCGCCGACGTGCCCGTTCTCAGCCTCGCCGAACTGGACCGTGATCCGCAGGCCTTTGCCGCCGCGTTCGGCGGCTCGTTCGAACGGTTCGGCTTCGCGATCGTCGCCGACCATGGCGTGCCGCAGGATCTGATCGATCGCGCCTGGGCGGAGACCGAGGCGCTGTTCGCGCTGCCCGAGGACGAGAAGCGCCGGTATTTCGTCGAGGGCGGCGGCGGCGCGCGTGGCTACACGCCGTTCAAGACGGAAATCGCCAAGGACGCCAAGCACGTCGACCTCAAGGAATTCTGGCACGTTGGCCGGGAACTGCCGGAGGGGCATCGCTTCGCCGGACAGATGGCGCCCAACGTCTGGCCGACCCGCCCGGAAGGATTCAAGGACACGTTCGTCGAACTGTTCGCCGCCTTCGATCGCGCCGGCGACCGGTTGCTGTCGGCGATCGCGCTCCACCTCGGGCTGGACAAGAACTGGTTCGACCGGGCGGTGACCGACAGCAATTCGGTGCTGCGCCTGCTCCACTATCCGCCGATCCCGGTCGATGCCGAGGGCGTGCGCGCTGGGGCGCACGAGGACATCAACCTGATCACGCTGCTGCTCGGCGCGGAAGAAGCCGGGCTGGAACTGCTAGACCGGCATTCCGGCCAGTGGCTGGCGATCAAGCCGCCGTCGGGCGCGATGGTGGTCAACGTCGGCGACATGCTGCAACGACTGACCAACCATGTATTGCCCTCGACGACGCACCGGGTGGTCAATCCGGCGCCGGAGCGGCGCGGCCACTCGCGCTATTCGATGCCCTTCTTCCTGCACCCGGCGCCGGACTTCCTGATCGAAACGCTGCCGCAGACGATCACCGCGGAAAATCCGAATCGCTACCCGACGCCGATCACCGCGCACGACTATCTGCACGAGCGACTGGTGGAGATCGGCCTGATCAAGCCGCGGCCCGGCCAGGCCTAGGGCCGATCGACATCCAGCATCGCAGGCTTTGGAAACGCCCTGCCGTCATTCCCGCGAAGGCGGGAATCCAGACGCGGGGGGCTGCTTGGAGAGCCGTGACGTCGAGGGTTCTGGATCCCCGCCTCCGCGGGGATGATGAAACAGGGCCTGCTATGCCAACTGGCGATCGGCTCTAGCGCAGGCTAGGCCCCACATGAGCGAGGCCGGCCGGGCCCGGCATGCCAGGCGTCGACGTCACGGGATTGATACCCGTAACGCCCTGCCGCGCCGAAAAGCTCAGTCGAACCCGCCTTCCAGGAAGCGCGTCGCCATCGCGCAGTGCATGGCGACGCCCTTGGCCATCACCGCTTCCTCGATCTGCATCCGCGTATTGTGCAGCGGCGGATTGGTCGCCGGGTCGCTGCCCATAGGTGCGAAGCCGACGAAGGCGAAGGCGCCGGGCACCGCTTGCAGCACGTAGGAAAAATCCTCGGCGCCCATCATCGGCTGCGGCATCTCCGCGAAGCCCTGCGCATCGAGATCGCGCGCGCAACGCTCGATCAGCGCGGCGCCGCGCGGATCGTTGACGGTCACCGGATAGCCGGTGTCGACCCAGGCCTCCGCTTCGGCGCCATGGGCCGCCGCGATATGGGTGGCGATCCGTTGCAGCGCATCCTGCATCGTGCCGCGCGTCGTCTCTGACAGGGTACGCAGCGTGCCGAGCAGCCGCACCTCGGCCGGGATGACGTTGTGTGCGCTGCCGCCCTCGATCTTGGTGATCGACAGCACGGCCGGATCGGTGACCGCGATCTGGCGCCCGATAAAGGTCTGCAAGGCGAGCACAATCTCGCAGGCGACGGGAACCGGATCGAGGCAGTCGTGCGGCATGGCGGCATGGCCGCCGCGACCACGGACGACGATATGAACGGTGTCGGCCGACGCCATGATCGGGCCGGCGCGGGTCACCACCAGCCCGGCCGGGGCGTTCGGCGAGACGTGCAGCGCGAAGGCGGCGTCGGGGGAGGCGGTGGCGAGCAGGCCATCGTCAATCATGAAGCGGGCGCCGTGATGCCCCTCCTCGCCGGGCTGGAACATGAACACCACGGTGCCGGGCAGCTGGTCCCGCCGTGCCGCCAGCGCGCGGGCGGCGCCGACCAGCATCGCAGTATGCGCATCGTGGCCGCAGGCGTGCATGCGGCCGGCGAGCGTGCTAGCGAAGGGCAAGCCCGTCTCCTCCTGCATCGGCAGCGCGTCCATGTCGCCGCGCAGCAGGACGGTGCGGCCGTTGTCACCGCGCTGGCCGCGCAGGATGGCGATGAAGCCGGTGGTCGAGCGGCTGTCGTGGATCTCCAGCGGCAGGCCGGCGAGCGCGGCCTTCGCCTTCGCGGTGGTCAGCGGGCAATGCAACCCGACCTCCGGCTCGGCGTGGATCGCCCGGCGCAGTGCGACGACCGCGTCGAGCTCGGCCTCGCCCGCGGCGGTCCAGTCGGCGGTATCTAGGGTGTCGAGGCTCATGGGACGGCTCCTGATGATGGGACGCCGCCGTTTTGCGCCGTGCCGCGCCGAATGTCACGGCCCAGCCGCTGGCGTGCGTGCCAGCCAGCCCGGACCGCTATCCCCGCGTCAGATTGCCGAGCACGCTGCGCAGCACGGTGCCGACCAGCCCACCGCCGCTGCTGCGGCCGCGGCCGGTGCCGAACACCTGCTTGCCGATCTCATTGGCGACCTGGCGACCGATCGAGCTGGAGGCGGCGCGGGTGGCCGAGGTCATCGCCTTCGCCCAGGGGGAATTAGCCGCCTCGCGGCGCGCCTGCGCCTCGGCCCTGTCCTGCGCCGCCGCGGCGCGGGCGGCGTCCTTGGCGGCCTGGGCATCCGCCTTGGCCTGCAGCGCGGCGGCCTTGTCGGCATCGTCCTTCGCCCGCGCGGCGGCGGCGGCGGCGGCGGCCTCCTGTGTCTTGGCGGCGAGGATCTCCTCCGCCGATTCACGGTCGACGACCGTGTCGTATTTGGCGCCGATCGCGTCGGTCTGGATCAGCACGCGGCGCTCGTCGGGGGTGACGGGACCGACGCGGCTGGCCGGCGGCTTGATCAGCGTGCACGTCACCGGCGACGGCGCGCCGTCGGGCTGGAGCAGCGACACCAGCGCCTCGCCGACCTTCAGCTCGGTGATCGCGGTGGCGACGTCGACGCCGGGATTGGCGCGGAACGTCCCCGCCGCGGCACGCACCGCTGCCTGATCGCGCGGCGTGAAGGCGCGCAACGCATGCTGGACGCGGTTGCCGAGCTGGCCCGCGACCTTGTCGGGCACGTCGATCGGGTTCTGGGTGATGAAATAGATGCCGACGCCCTTGGACCGGATCAGCCGCACGACCTGCTCGATCTTGTCGAGCAGCGCGTCGGGCGCATTGTCGAACAACAGATGCGCCTCGTCGAAGAAGAACACCATCTTCGGCTTGTCGGGGTCGCCGACCTCGGGAAGATGCTCGAACAGTTCGCTCATCAGCCAGAGCAGGAAGGTCGCATAGAGCTTCGGCGCGGCCATCAATTTGTCGGCGGCGAGGACGTTGACGATGCCGCGGCCGCGGTCGTCGCTGGTCAGGAAATCGGCGAGGTCGAGCGCCGGTTCGCCGAAGAACTTGTCGCCGCCCTGGCTGCGCAGCTGGAGCAGCGAACGCTGGATCGCGCCGATCGATTGCTTCGAGACGTTGCCGTAGGTGGTGGTCAGCTCGTCGGCGCGTTCGGCGCAATGGCTGAGCATCGCCTGCAGGTCGTCGAGGTCGATGAGCAGCAGCCCCTCGGTATCGGCGACGTGGAAAGCGATGGTCAGCACGCCTTCCTGCACCTCGTTTAGGTCCATCAGCCGGGCGAGCAGCAGCGGGCCCATCTCGCTGACGGTGGTGCGGATCGGGTGACCCTGTTCGCCGTACAGGTCCCAGAATTGCACCGGATTGTCGGCGTAGGACCAGTCGGTGTCGCCGATCTCCTGCGCGCGGGCGGCGAAAGTGGCGTGCGTCTTGGCGGCGGGCGAGCCGGCCATGGCGAGGCCGGACAGGTCGCCCTTCACATCGGCGACGAAGCTCGGCACGCCGACCTTGGAGAAGCCCTCGATGATGCCCTGCAGCGTCACCGTCTTGCCGGTGCCGGTGGCGCCGGCGATCAGGCCGTGGCGGTTGGCGCGTTTCAGGTCGAGGCTCTGCGGGTTCGCCCCACCCTCGCCCGCCCCGATGAAGATGCCGTCCGCCATGCTGCCGCTCCCGCTATCTGGTGAGAGGGTGATAGCGAGGCTGCCGGCAAAAAGAAGAGGTCCCGGTCCTCACCCTCCGCCGGCGGCGAAGGGTGAGAGCGGAACGACGTTACTTCCCGATCTTCAGCGGCAGGAAGACCGGATTGCCGCGGCCACGCTGGACCAGCGCCAGCACCGACGGACGGCCCGCCGCCTTGGCCTGCGCGACGAGGCGCGCGACGTCGGCGGCGGTGCGCACCGGCGTGCCGTTGATCGCCTGGATCACGTCGCCACGACGCAGCTTGCCCGACGCGTCGCTCGACGAATCGACCGTCGCGATCACCACGCCCTGCACCGTCGGATCGACGCCGATCGCACGGGCGATACCCGGCGTCAGCGGCTGGACGTTGAGGCCGAGCGGCGCCGACGACCCCTGGGTCGTGCCGGCGCCGGTGCCGTCATCGTCCGAGCCGTCGTCCTGCTGCTGATCGCCGGGGCCGAAGCCGCCGGAGTCATCACCACCATTCTGCAGCGCGCGCAGTTGATCGTTCGACGGCCGCGTCGTGACCTGGATGTTGACCGTCTGGCGCTGACCACCACGTAGCACGTCGAAGCGCGCCGTCGAGCCAGGCTGCAAGTTGGAGACGAGACGGGTGAGCGTCTGGTCAGGATTCACCTGCTGACCATTGATTGCGACGACCACGTCACCGGCCCGCAAACCGCCCTTCGCCGCAGGGCCATTGGGTTCGACACGGGCGATCAACTCACCCTGGTTTTTCGGGATGCCCAGCGCCGCGGCCGCATCATCGTCGACGCCGCCGCCGATCGACACGCCGATATAGCCGCGGATGATCTTGCCGCCCTTCATGAAGGTGTCGATGATCGGACGAGCGGTCTCGGCCGGGATGGCGAAGCCGATGCCGATGTTGCCGCCCGACTGGCTGAAGATCTGCGAGTTGATGCCGATCACGTTGCCGTTGAGATCGAACATCGGACCGCCGGAATTGCCCTGGTTGATCGCCGCATCGGTCTGGATGAAGCGGTCGTAGGCGCCAAGCTGGCCGGTGACGCGGTTGATCGCGGAGATGATGCCGGCGGTGACCGTGCCGCCGAGACCGAAGGGCTCGCCGATTGCGAGTACCCAGTCGCCGACGCGCGCGCGGCTCGAATCGCCCCACTTGACGAACGGCAGGCCGGTCGCGTCGATCTTGAGCAGGGCGAGGTCCGAATCCTGGTCCTTGCCGATGACGCGCGCGGTATATTCCTTGCGGTTGTTGAGCGTGACGGTGATCGAATCCACCGTCGCCCCCTGCGCGCCCGGCGAGATAACGTGATTGTTGGTCACGACATAGCCGTCGGCGGAGATCAGGAAGCCCGATCCGAGCGAGGCACCCTCGCGCTTCACCGGCGCGCCATTGCCGCCGCCCTGACCGAAGCCGAACAGATCGCCGAACGGCGTGCCCTGGAACGGATTGGCCTGCTGGCGCTGGACGATGGTCTGCTTGGTCGAGATGTTGACCACGGCGGGCTGCAGTTTGGCCACCATGTCGGCGAAGCTCATCGGCGCACCGGCCCGTGGCGCCGTCGCCTGGATCGCACCCGGCTCGTTCTGCGCAACCTGCGCGGTGGAGGGCTGAAGGGCCAGCGTGGCGGCCGCGCCGCCGAGGAGAAGCGCACTGGTGATGGCGTAGGCGTTGCGCACTAGACTTGGGTCCTCTTCTTGGATTGGTCCCGTCGGGATGGTGCCTTAGTGGACCAAATCGGCTGAACGTCGCTTGAATATTAACGCGCGCGACAGGTGGAGGGTCCCCGCGTCGCGATCAAGGGCGGTGCCACCGCGCTCCCCCACCCGGCCGCCCACACCGTCCCCTGGATGGGCGGCCGGGTGGGGGAGCGGGCTGGCATCCCATCCACGCAAGTGGATAACCTTCAGCGCCCGCGCCCTTCGAATTCGCGCAGATAGCTGTTGTTCGGCGACAGGATGATCGACGTCGATCCTTCCGGTGTCTGGCCGTTGCCGGCGGCGCCGAAGGTCCGGCGGTACGACTGCATCGCGCGGTAGAAGTCGTAGAAGTCGGCGTCCTTGGTGAAGCTTTGCGCGTAGATGCGCGCCGCCTGGGCGTCCGCTTCGGCGCGGATGATCTGCGCGTCCTTGTTGCCCTGCGCCCGGATCGTCGTCGCCTGCTGCTCGCGCGCGGTGCGCATCCGCGCCAGCGCGCGGTCGAGCGGGCTACCGTCGGGCAGGTCGGCGTGCTTGATCCGCACGTCGACGATCTGCACGCCATATTGGCTGGCGAGCCGCTGCAACCGCGACTGGATATTGTCCATCACCTGGTCGCGTTCCGGAGATAGCAGCGTCGCGAACGGCTGGTTGCCGAGTTCGTTGCGGATCGAGCTGCCGAGCAGCGGGCGCAGCGCGTCGGTGATCCGCGTCTCGGTCGACGAGGTGCTGCCGGTCGCGTTCACCGCCTTCAACGGATCGACGATGCGGAAGCGCGCGAAGGCATCGACCTCGAGCCGCAGCTGGTCGGACGACAGCACCTGCTGATTGTCATAGTCGACGTCGAGGATGCGCTTGTTCAGCCAGACCAGCCGGTCGACGAACGGGATGCGCGCGATCAGCCCGGCGCCGGTGCGGCCGAAGGTCTCGCCCTGGCGCCAGGCGTTGACGGTGCGCACCGGCTGTTCGAAGCGCAGCACGACGACCTGCTGCGTTTCCGGCACGATCGTGATCGTCGCGGCGAGCAGGATCACCGCGACAAGCGTGGCGAGGCCGAGCGTGACCGGGTTCTTCCACAGATTGCTCACTGGCCACCTCCCTGGGCAGGCGCGGCCTGGACGGTGGTCGCGGGGGCTTCGCCATTGGCCTCGGGCAGTTTGCGGCCCTGCGACAGCGGCAGATACGGCACGACGCCCGGCGTCTCGACGATCGTCTTGTCGGATTTGGCGAGCACGGCTTCCATCGTTTCGTAATACATGCGGCGGCGCGTCACTTCGGGCGCCAGGCGATATTGTTCGTAGACCTTGTCGAACTGCGCGGCCTCGCCTTCTGCCTGGGCGACGATCTGCTTGGCATAGGATTGCGCCTGATTGCGCGCGCCCTGCGCATCCTGCTGGGCGGCGGTGACGTCCTTGAACGCATCGTTGACGCGGGCGGGCGGATCGGCCTGCTTGATGCCGACGCCGGCGATGCGGATGCCCGCCTTATAATCGTCGAGGATCTTCTGCATCCGCTCCTGCACCTGCGCCTCGATGATCGGGCGCCCTGGCCCCAGCGCCTCGTCGAGCGAGACATTGGCGACCACCTCGCGCATCGCGCTTTCGGCGGTGGCCCGGACGGTTTCGCGCGGCTTGTCGATCTGGAAAACGTAATCTTCCGGATTGGCGATCGTCCAGCGCACCGAATAGGCGAGATCGATGATGTTCTGATCGCGCGTCAGCATCAGATTTTCGCCGCCGCCCTCGGGAAAATCCTCGACGCGGATGTTCTGCACGTCGACCTTGACGACGTTGGCGATCGGGGCGGGCAGCGTCAGTGCGATGCCCGGCGCTAGCGTCTCGGAATAGCGGCCGAAGCGGGTGACCACCCCCCGCTCCTGCGGCGCGATCGGATGGATCGACGTCCACAGGACCCATACCAGCAGGATGATGCCGGCGCCGATCAGCCACAGCGCCCGCGCATTGGCGCCACCGGGCAGTCCGCCGAAGCCGCCGCCGCCTGGTCCACCGTCGCCACCGCCCCGCGCCTTTTTCAGGAATTCGTCGAGCGCCGTCGGCCGCTGCCCCGCCTTACGGCCGCCGGGCGGCACCGCCCAGGGATTGCGCGGGCCGCTGCCGGACGAATCATCGCCCTGTCCCCAGGGGCTTTTCGGCGGTTCGACAGCAAGTGCGGGAGGGTTCGCGCGGCGGCCCGGCAGGATCTTCATGACGACCTTTATAAGTGGGCGGGCGCGGAAAAACAGTGCCAAGCCAGCCGATGCGGCCTATCTGCTGCCCAGATATGGACCAGAACGGCTTGAAGCAGGCGATCGACGGCGTGGCGGGCGCGCGCGCGACGCTCCGAATCGAGGGCGCGCGCGCCGGTATCGTGCTGGACGCGACCGGGCTGGACGCGGCCGCACGAGACGCGCTGGAGGCGGCGGTACGCGCCGCCGCGGCGGGCTGGGCCGGCGAACTGCGCGTCGTCGTCACCGCCGAGCGGGTGCAGCGGCGACTGGTCGCGGTGGCGAGCGGCAAGGGCGGCGTCGGCAAGTCGACGCTCGCCGCCAATCTGGCGATCGCGCTTTCCCGCCACGGCCGCCGCGTCGGACTGGTCGATGCCGATATCTACGGTCCGTCGCAGCCGCGGCTGATGGCGGCGGAGGGCGTCAGGCCGACCGCCAAGGACAAGGTGCTCGACCCCGTCCCGACCCCTTATGGCGTGCCGATGCTGTCGATGGGGCAATTGGTCGAACCCGGCCGGGCGCTCGCCTGGCGCGGACCGATGGCGGCGGGCGCGCTCGGCCAGTTGGTCGAGGCGGACTGGGGCGCGACCGACACATTGGTGCTCGACCTGCCACCGGGCACCGGCGACGTGCAGCTGACCATGGTGCAGAAGTACAAGCCGGCCGGCGCCGTGATCGTCTCGACCCCGCAGGACCTGGCGCTGATCGATGCGACGCGCGCGATCGACCTGTTCGACAAGGCGGGCGTGCCGGTGATCGGGCTGGTCGAGAATATGGCGGGTTACGCCTGCCCGCATTGCGGCGAGGTGTCCGACCCCTTCGGCCAGGGCGGCGCGGAGGCGACGGCAGCGAAGCTCGGCCTGCCGTTCCTCGGCCGGGTGCCGCTGGCGATCGACATCCGCGTCGCCTCCGATGCCGGCAAGCCGCCGGCGGCGGAGGCGGACGATCGCGTGTTCGCGCCGATCGCGGAACGCGTGGCGGCGTGGCTGGCGGCGCAGCGAGCCGCCGCCCACGCCGGGGAACCGGCTTGCGCGGCGTCGGTATAGTCTCCGATTAACCGGAGACCCGCCGATGCCGTTGACCGACGATGCCGCGATCAGGACCCTGCTCGAGAACGCCCGCACGATCGCGATGGTCGGCGCCTCGGATCGCCCCGATCGCCCCTCTTACGGCGTGATGGCGATGCTGCAGCGGCACGGCTATCGCGTCATCCCGGTCAATCCGCAGATCACCGGCGAGCACGTCCACGGCGAGTTCGTGTTCCGCGAGCTGGCACAGCTCGGCGATCCGATCGACATCGTCGACATCTTCCGGCGACCGGAGGCGGCCGGGATAGCGGTGGACGAGGCGATCGCGATTGGCGCCAAGGCGGTATGGCTGCAACTCGGCGTGATCAACCACGAAGCGGCGGCGCGTGCCGAAGCGGCGGGTCTGCAGGTGGTGATGGACCGCTGTCCGGCGATCGAAATCCCGCGACTCGGGGTAGCGGCGATCACGGCTTGATTTGGCCACATTGCTTCGCAAGGATCGCAGCCGACCGATGATCGGTGGGAGTGGCCGATGCTGATTGCGCTGTTGCTGATCCAGGCCGCGTCGACCGCCGCGCCGGCCCCGCCGATCAGGCCGATCCTCGACCAGAAATGCACCTACGATCGCGATCGTACCGACATCACCGTTTGCGGCCGCCGCAATGCCGACCGGTTCCGCGTGCCGATCCTGGTCCACGAGCCCGGCGACCCGCGCCATGAGACGGTGCCGGCCGAACGCGAGCGGCTGCTCGCACGGTCGAACCCGGTCAAGGACCTCAGCCCGTTTCTGGTCGGCGGCGGCATGACCGGTGTCACGGTCAGCTCGACCGGCGCCGTGAACGGCGCGACCGACCGGCCGCTGGCGCCATGATCCTGCTCGCCCTGGCCTTGCAGGCCGCCGCGCCCGCCGTGCCGCAGACCAAGGCCGACGGGTCGCAGAGCTGGTCGATCCTGACCAAACCGCCGTGCGGGGCCAAGGATGAAAAGGGCGACATCGTCGTCTGCGCGAACGGCGAGAAGCTGCCCGAGCTACCCGATACCGAGCCGTCGGCCAGCGGGCGCGGTGCCAATCCCGATCTGTCGCCGAAGCAGGCGCTGGCCCTGCAAGCCACCCCCTGCGGCGCGCGAATGGCCGGCTGCACCGTCGGCTTCGGGCCGCCGATCGTGCCGATGGTGGCGGCGCTGGCCAAGGCGGCCAAGTCGGCCTTCGCCAAGAAGCCCGACAAGACCGGCCGCGTCGCGATCCCACTCGACGATCCGACGGGGCCGCTGCCGCCGTTGCAGCCCTAGCGGCGGATCCGGCGCACGGCGCGGGCGACGGCGGGATGGCCGCTGGCCCGCTTGGCCAGCGCCACCGCACCATCGAACCCGGCCAGCGCGGCCAGCGTCGCGCGATTGGCGAGGGTCGGGCGGAGCAGCAGCAGGTCGACGCAGGCGACACCACCGCTGGCGAACTGGCGCTTGTGCTGCCCCTCGCCCTCGGTGAAATCGAACCAGCGGAAGCGGTCGGCGAACAGGTCGCGCATCGCGGCGGCATGCAGGACGCTGCCCGGCGACAGCTCGCGGTGCGCCGGATCGTGACCGACGTGCATGTACAGCAGCGTCTCGCCCTCCGCCGTGCAGCAGAGATAGGCGACCGGCCGGCCGTTGAGCAGCAGCAGCCAGGCGCGCAGATCGTCGCGCGCGGCGGCGGCGCGCAACTGGGTCGGGTCGATCGGCAGGCCGGTGTCGAGCAGCCGCTCCTGATAGGTCGTCGCCGATACCTGCCGCGCGAGCGGGTGAAAGATGTCGAACTCGGCGGGCGTGCGATAGGCGCGGATCTCGACACCCAGCGCCGCCGCCTTCTTCGCCTTGCGCTTCAGCGTCGAGCGCGCCTGTCCCGACAGGCCGGCCAGCCAGGCGTCGTGACCGATGGTCAGATCGGTGTAATAGCGCGTATAGCGCTGACGCACCGTGGCGATCAGGCGGGCACCGCTCACGCCGGCGAGCGCGTTCGCCGCCAGCGAGGTGACGAGATAGCCATCGTCCTGTGGCGGCGGCAGTTGCGGGGCGATGCCCGCCATCGCCTGGATCAGCGTCAGCGGCACGCGCGTCAGCCGCCGCGGCACGGTGGCGATCGTCCGCGCGCCGACCTGGAACTTGAGGGCGGCCACCGTCATCAGGCGCGCTCGGCGACCCAGTTGGACCAGAGCTGCTCCGCCTGTCGCCAGTGCCGGCGCACTCTATGCGGGGCGAGCGGACGGTCGTTCCGATCGAGCGGCAGGGCGGGCAGATCGGCAAAATGCGCGGTGGGCAGGCGGTCTCGTCGGTCGTCCAGCGCCTGGCACAGCGCCGCGAAGCGACGGACGTGGACGCCGTTGGCGCGGGTGCCGAGCCGGTTGGCCAGCTCGAAGCCGTGGCTGACGATCGTCACCGCCGCATGATCCTCCGCCGCCGCATGATCGAGCGCGGCGGCGGCCTCCCCCGCCGACAGGGCGCAAAGCTGAAAATGGCGGTAGCAGTCCGGAGCTTCGGCGATCACCGTCACCGGCACCTCGACCACGCCGAGGTCGAGCGGGGCGATTTGGTCGGCGGGTAGACCGATGCGGCTGTCCGCTGGCTCTGCGCCATTGTGGCTGCTGTCGTAGCGGAAGCCGAGCTCGGCGAGCACCGCCGGCGTGTCCGCATTCGCCGCGTAGCTGCCGGCGCGAAAGGCGACGGGCGGCGGCGCCCCCGCGGCGACGAGCAGGTCGGTCGCCCCTGAGATCAGGTCGCGTTGCTCGCCGCGATCATATTCGTGCAGCTGGCTGCGCGACGCCCCTGCGCGCCGTTCGACCAGCGAAGCACCGGTCCAATGCGGGTGGAGGTGGAGCTGCACCTCCTGCCCGGCGGCGAGGATGGTCTCGACCATACGGCGGATCGGCGCGAGGCCGGTGATCACCGCTGGCATCGGGTCGACGAAGAAGCAAGCCTTCAGCCCGTGTCGCGCGAGCATGTCGAGCTGATAGCTGAGGCCGACGCCGGCCGGCTCGATCGAGCGGGCATAGACCGTATCCAGATCGAGACCGGCGACATGATGGCGCCACGCGAATTCGGTGTCGATCGTCAGGAAGACAGAGGTCGGCATCGGCTCGCTCTAGCAACCAGCCGTGAACAAATGACGAAGCGGAGGACTTGGGCCGACCGGCAGCGAAAGCTGACAAAGTTCACGCGTATGCAGTGTCCGCCCGCCGGCAGGGACCCGGACGGGCAGGACGCGCCGGGATGCGACGAGCCTAGCGTCTTGCCGGCTTGTAGGACAGCGCTTTTACCGCCCGCCGCCGCTGGCAGTGCAGCGATGGTCCCCGCCGGGTCAGCGTGCCGCGTCGCCCGCTGCGTCGCCCCAATGGAGATAGCTGGCGTCGAACGCCGCCGCCCGGCGCAGCGCGCCGACGTCGCGGATCGTCAGATGTCCCTGCATGATCTCGACCAGTTCGGCCTCGCGAAGCTGGCGCAGCACGCGGTTGATATGGACGCTGGTCAAGCCGAGCGCGTCGCCGAGATGCTCCTGCGTGATCGGCCATGGGAAGCGGCGCGGGCCGACGGGTGCGTCAGAATGGAGACGGGCGTCGAATTCGCAGAGCAGGTGCGCCAGGGTGCGAAACGCATCCGACGAATTGAGCAGCCACGTGCGCAGGATCGCCTCGTCGACCAGCTTGGCGTACCATAAGGCGCGTCCCAGCAGCGGACGTGCGGCGACCAGGCTTTCGACCTCAGCCAAGTCCACCCGCGCCAGCGTACATTCGGTCAGCGCCAGGATGGCATGGTCCATCGGCGCGTGACAGACGGCGTGAATGCCGCAGAAGTCGCCGGGCAGCAGGAAACCGGTGATGCGGCGGGTGCCGTCCGGCCGGAGGCTGTAGCGGGCCGCCCAGCCGTCGAGCACCGCATAGAAATACGGCGGCCGCTCGCCCTTCTGAATCACGTCTCGATGCCGGGCGAACCGGACCGCCTGAAAGTGCAGCTGGTCGATCGCCGCGCGATCATCGTCCGCCAACGGGATCAACCGGTCCAATCGGTGCAGGAATGGTCGTAGTGACGCCGTGTCATCTTGATCGGCCATACAGCCCTCCTCCACGCAGATCGCCGAACCGGTCTAACCTGCATTGCAACGGCTGGCTTTGATCGCCGTTAATGTTGCGGGACGGTAATAATCGTCACCGTTCTCCGTCGATCGGACACCCGCCTGGCCCCAGCGCCGGCAACGAAAACCTTGGACTGAGCGGATGGAATCTTGATGCCGATCAAGGCACAAGTCAGTCGTACGGTCTGACTTTCCGCAATCATCTTCGCCGTGACATGGATCGGTTTCTGACGGATAGTGTGGCGATGCGTATCTTTTCGGTGATCCTCGACGACGGTCAGACGCGCGATCATGCGGAAGGTCATTATCGTTCGATCGACAATGCGCTCCGGGATACGATCCAGGCCGCAGCGCAGGTCGCGGTCGAGACGCTCGGCACCGCGGGCGGCACGCAATCGATCGTCTGCACGGTCGAGGACGTCGACGCGGGGGAGCGGCGCAGCGCCACGCTGCATGTGGCGGTGGAGACGGCGCCGGTCGCGCCCCGCGACTAGCCGTTCGGGATCGGCTGGCCGACGGGTGGCAGCCATGACGGCTGGAATTGCGGGCGGCGGGGCGACAGCGGCGACAATCGGCGGAGCGCCGCCATGTCGAGCAGTGCCAGCCGGCGGCCGCGACGGGCGATCATTCCTGCGTCTTCGAGGGCCCGTAGCGTTCGGTTGACGTGAACGTTGGTCATGCCGAGCAAGTCCCCGAGCGTCTCCTGGGTCAGCGGCAAGTCGAACCCGTCATCGTCGACCAGGCCGAGCGGGCAGAGCCGCGCATGCAGGTCGAGGAACAGGCGCGCGAGCTGCTCCCTGGCAGAGGCGGTGCCCTGTACCGCCAGCGCGTCCATCAACGACAATCGCTCCATCTGCACCGCAATGGTGAACAGTGCGGCCAGACGTGGCGCCGAAGTGAATAACTGGCCGAAGCGTTCGTAGGGGACAAAGGCGGTCGCCGCGTCGGTGACCGCGGTCAGGGTGTCGGCCGCCGCCGTCAGCGCCATGCTGGGCGTCGCCAGCATGTCGCCGGGAAGATGCAGCTTCTGGATGAGGCGCTTGCCGCTGGGCAGCGTGATCGACGAGGCGATCCAGCCGCGGGTGTGGAGGTAGAAGCCGTGGAGAGGGTCGCCTTCCATCTGGAAGGTCTCACCCTTCGGGCGGAGGACTTCCGGATCGCCGAGTGCCGCAAGATGCGCCTCCTCTTGCGGGGTCAGATCGGCGAAGGCCCGGTATCGATGGATCGGATAGGCCATGCAGGCTCCGTAATCGAGCCGGCCTCCATGGGTCAAATTACCGCAGCGGGCGAGCACCGGGCCGCCACCCCGTTGAAAAGCCGTGACCTTGCCCGCCGGCCGGACTAGCATGTCCCATGGCCGAACGCTTCGAACGTCACCGTCAGCCCTGGACGCCGGATGAGGTGCAGAAACTGCACACGCTGGCGAAAAAGGGCATGGCCCTGAAGGCGATCGCCAAGGCGATGACGCGCAGCGAGGAGTCGATCAAGGACCGCGCCAAGGCGGACGGGCTGTCGATCGCCAAGCTGCGCTGATCGCGACGCGGGGCGACCGTCGCCCCGCGCTAACGCGCGTGATAGAAATCGTAGACCTGCTGCGCCACCGAGGTCGACACGCCGGGCGCCTTGCGCAGATCCTCCAGGCTCGCATTGCGCACCGCCCGCGCCGTGCCGAAATGCATCAGCAGCGCCTTCTTGCGCGCCGGACCGATGCCCGGCACCTCGTCGAGCGGGCTGGCGCCGATCGCCTTGGCACGCTTGTCGCGATGCGCGCCGATGACGAAGCGGTGGACCTCGTCGCGTAGCCGCTGGAGATAGAAGAGCACCGGCGCGTTGACCGGCAGCTGGAATTCCCGTCCGTCGAGCAGGTGAAAGACCTCGCGCCCCTCGCGGCCGTGATGCGGGCCCTTGGCGATGCCGACCAGGCAGACGTCCTCGATGCCGAGATCCTCCAGCACCGCCTTGGCGGCGTTGAGCTGGCCGCGGCCGCCGTCGATCAGCACGAGGTCCGGCCAGGTGCCGTCGTCGCGGTCTGGCGCTTCCTCCAGCTGACGCGCGAAGCGGCGGCGGAATACCTCGCGCATCATGCCGAAATCGTCGTTGGTCGCCGCCTCATTCCCCTTGATGTTGAACTTGCGATACTGTCCCTTGCGGAAGCCCTCGGGGCCGGCGACGACCATCGCGCCCAGCGCGTTGCTGCCCTGGATATGACTGTTGTCATAGATTTCGATCCGGTCGGGCGGCCCATCCAGCCCGAACAGCTCGGCCACCTCGCGCAACAGCCGCGCCTGCGTCGTGCTTTCCGCGAGCCGCCGTTCCAGCGCCTCGATCGCATTGCGCTTGGCCTGGTCCATCAGCCGGCGGCGGTCGCCGCGCTGGGGAACGGAGATCGCGACCTTGTAGCCGGCACGCTCGCCGAGCGCCTCCATCAGCAGCGTGCCCTCGGCGAGCTCGCGGTCGACCAGGATGGTGCGCGGCGGCGGCACCTCCTCGTAGAACTGGGTCATGAAGCTGACCATCACCTCGTCCTCCGGCACCTCCGCGGTGTGGGCGGGGAAGAAGCTGCGATGGCCCCAATTCTGGCCGCCGCGGATGAAGAAGGCCTGGATGCCGATCACCCCGTCCTTGCACGCCAGCGCGAAGACGTCGGCATCGCCGACCCCCTCGGCGTTGATCGCCTGCGTACCCTGGACGAAGGTCAGCGCCTTCAGCCGGTCGCGCAGCAGCGCGGCCAGCTCGAAATCCATGTTCTCCGCCGCGGCCTGCATCTGCGTGCCGAGCTTGGCCTGGACCTTGGTCGACTTGCCGGCCAGGAAGTCGCGGCAATCGTCGACGAGTTCCTTGTAGCCTTCCGTGTCGATGCGGCCGACGCAGGGCGCCGAGCAGCGCTTGATCTGATAGAGCAGGCAGGGCCGGTCGCGCGTCTTGAAGAAACTGTCGGTGCACGAGCGCAGCAGGAACAGCTTCTGCAGCGCGTTGAGCGTGTTGTTGACGCTGCCCGCGCTGGCGAACGGGCCGTAGTAATTGCCCGGCGCGCGACGCGCGCCGCGATGCTTCTGGACGCGCGGAAAATCGTGGTCGGTGCGCAGCAGGATGAAGGGGAAGCTTTTGTCGTCGCGCAGCAGCACGTTGTAGGCGGGACGGAAGCTCTTGATCAGCTGCGCCTCGAGCAGCAGCGCCTCCGCCTCGTTGTTGGTCGTGACGATCGTCATCGACCGCGTCTGCGACACCATGCGCTGCAGGCGTTTCGGCAGCCCGTTGATCTGCGTGTAATTGGCGACGCGCTGCTTCAGCGAGCGCGCCTTGCCGACGTACAGCACGTCACCCTTGGCATCCTGCATCCGATAGACGCCGGAACGGGCGGGCAAGGTCTTGAGGACATTGCGGATCGCCGCCACGCCCGCGTCGAGATCGGGCGTGTCGGTACCGCGGACGGTGAAGGTGGCGCGTTCTTCGTTGAAGCGATCGGGGGGGCCGTAGCCGGACATGGCGCCCATGTAGGAGTCTGGGAGTCTTGGCGAAAGGTCTGTGCCGTCACTCCCGTTGCATGGCCTAGCGGCCGACCACCGGACCCGTCGGCTTCTTCGCTCCCGGCGGCGGCGCGCCACCGCCGAGCGCGGCGAGGTCATAGGCCAGCTTGCCCATCAGATCGGCCGTCATCTGCCCGCCGCTGAGCGGCGCCAGCCGGCGCAGCGACAGCGCGTTGAACTTGGGCAGATTGTCGTCGGTGCTGAGCCCCGGCATGTCCTTGTCGAGCACCGCCTTGGCCCCCGGATCGGCGAGCAGATCGGCGATCGGCGTGTCGAGCGAGAAGTGAGTCGTCGTCGGGCGTGTGACCGGCGCAGGGTCGGCCGGCGGCACGCCGGCGGGCTTGGGATCGGCAGTTTTCGAGTCGGCGGGCGCGATCACCGTGTCGTCGGCGGGCAGGTCGAGCGAGAACTTGCCCGCCCGATCGGCGGCGGTGGAGGATTGCGGCGCCTGGGCGGCGACAAGCAAGAGCGACAGCAGGATCATCGGCAACACCTCACCTCGCGTCACGACGCGCGGGGAACATGTACCATCACCAAGCCCACCCCGTCACCCCGGACCTGTTCCGGAGGTCCACCGGGCCGCAAGCGCCCGGCAAGAGCAGCGGAGGCCACACCCAGCCGCAGGGTGGACCCCGGAACGGGTCCGGGGTGACGGTGGGTGTGCGGCACCGTGCCGCGCTCCTCATGCCTTCACGCCTGGCCGAACAGCTTGGTGCCGACGACGCCGATCACGGTCAGCGCCATGAAACCGGCCTGGATCAGGCTGACCTTGTCGCCGAAGAAGATGACGCCGCCGATGATCACGCCGACCGCGCCCAGCCCCGTCCAGACCGCATAGGCCGTTCCGGCGGGCAGTCCGCGCATCGCCAGCGCGAGCAGGTCCATGTTGACGAAGGACAGGATGATCGGAACGCTGGATGCCTGCCAGGTGGCGAGCGTCGCGGCCCATTTCAGGCTGAGCGCCCAACAGATCTCGGTGACGACGGCGACGGCGAGAATGGCCCAGGACATGGAGGATGTCTCCTTGCTGCGGGCTCGTTGACCGTTGGGCGCCGCCGGAAACCCGGGAAGAGACGGCGCGGGGTTAAGAAGTCACCACCGTGCGGCGGCATGATCCTGCCGATGCAGGAAACCCGGAGCCGCGAGCGGCTCCGGTAGGGTGTCAGGCTCCTGCACGAGGCAGGCGCGCAGGTCGGATCAGTGGGGGCGGCCGAGCCCGGCGATGGCGCGGTCGACCATCGCCTTGTCGGCGTTGCCGTCGATATGTTCCGCGATCAGCGTGGCGGCGGCCTTGGCGGCGCTGTCGGCGGCGAGCGCGCGGACCTCGGCGATCGCCTGGCGTTCGGCGGCGGCGATCTTGTCCTCGGCGCGCTTGGTGCGGCGGGCCATCAGCTCCTCCGCATCCTGCTTCGCCTTGGCGATGATCTGGTTCGCTTCCTGCTGCGCATGGCTGCGCATGGTCGCGGCATCCGCCTCGGCGGCCTTGGCCTTGGCCTCATATTCGTTGCGCAGCCGCTCCGCCTCGGCGCGCAGCGCCTTGGCCTCGTCGAGCTGCTGACGGATCGCGGCGATCTTGCCGTCGAGCGAGGCGCCGATCTTGCCCGGCACCTTGGCGACGATCATGCCGATCAGCACGACCAGCGCTGCGATGCCGACCCAGCCGGTGGTGTTCAAGCCGAGCGCGGTCGGCTCCTCGACATGATGCGCGTCAGGCTCGGCGACGCCGTTGGTCAGGGCGCTGGCATCGCGGATGTCGCGGGGCTGGAGCCCCTGCGCCGAGGCCGCGTCGTTGAGGTTGGCCTGGATCGACGCATCCGCCCGATCCATCGTGGCGGCATTAGCCATGGGCGTTGCTCCGGCGGACCGCATCGGCGGCGGCTTCGATGCTGACCTGGACGCCGGCGACCTTGGCGACCAGATCCTGCGCGACTTCCGCCGCGACCGTCTGCAGGTTCAGCATCGCCTGCGCCTTGGCATTGCCGACGGCGAGGTCATGATGCGCCAGCCGTTCGGCCAGCTCGGCGTCGACGGCATGGACCTGGCTTTCCGCCGCCTTGGCGGCGCGCGCCTTGGCCGCGGCGGTCTCCGCCTGCGCCGCGCTGCGCGCCGCATCCATTTCGGCACGCCATGCCGCCTCGGTCTGGTCGGCGGCCAGACGCGCCTGTTCCGCCGCGGCGAGATCGCCGGCGATCTGCGCCTCGCGCGCGTCCACGGTCGCAATGACCCTGGGCACCATCATCTTGCCGATCCCGAAATACAGGATGCCGAAGGTGACGAGCAGCCAGAAGATCTGCGAGGCGTAGGTGGCGGAGAGCTGGGCTATCTGGGGCATGGCGTCCTCTCGTGGCCGGCGGCGCGTGGCGTCACGCACCGCCCGCCGACGACATTACTTGGCGACGAACACCAGGATGATCATCGTCACGAAGGCGAGCAGGCCGAGCAGCTCGGCGCCCGCGAAACCGATGAACAGACGGCCCTGCTGGCTGTCCGCCGCACCCGGATTGCGCAGCGCGCCCTCGAGGAACTTGGCGAACACGTTGCCCACGCCGAGCGAGGCGAGGCCCATACCGATGGCGGCCAGACCGGCACCCAGCATGCGAGCGGCTTCTGCGTCCATTTCAATCACTCCAGTTCAAAACGTTGGTAGGGTACGAAAACTCAGTGCAGGTTGACGGCGTCGTTGAGATAGACGCTCGTCAGCAGCGCGAAGACATAGGCCTGGATGGCGGCGACCAGCAGCTCGAGCAGCGTGATGCCGATCATCAGCAGGAAGCTGGGCAGCGAGATCAGCGCGACATAGCCGGGGCCGAAATTGATGCCGTTGATGACGAAGGCGGCGAGCACTTTCAGCAGGATGTGCCCCGCGGTCATCGCGACGAACAGTCGCAGGCCGAGGCTGAAAGGGCGCACCAGGAAGCTCATCAGCTCGACAACGAAGATCAGCGGGATCATCAGCGGCGGCGTGCCGTGCGGCACGAACAGGCTGAAGAAGTGGAAGCCGTGCTTGCCGAAGCCGACGATCAGCACGATCGAAAAGCTGATGATCGCCAGCACGCCGGTGACCGTCAGGTGGCTGGTGATCGTGAACGGATGCCAGCCCGGCACCACGCCGACCGGGGTCAGGCCCCAGATGTTGGCGAACAGGATGAACATGAACAGCGAGAAGACATAGGGAACGAAGCGCTTGCCCTCCGGCCCGATGTTCGACGTCAGCATGTTCTGGACGAAGCCGGTGAAGCCTTCGACCGCGGCCTGCCAGCGGCCGGGCACCAGCTGGCGCTTCATGCCACCGAGCATGAACAGCCACAGGCTGGCCAGGGTGATCACCATCCACAGCGCGGAGTTGGTGAAGGACAGATCGTGCCCCGCGACGATCCAGTGCCGACCGAACAGAGGTTCGATCAGGAACTGGTGCATCGGATCGATCTTGCTGCCCGTCTCTGCCGCCACGTGCTGTTGCTCGCCTTCCCAATATGACAAACGCCCGGTTTACTCCGGGCGCGTGCCTGTGATCCGTATGATCTGCCTGAACGCGACCGCTATTCCGAGGAACAGCATCACGATCAGCGCCCAAGGGGTCGTGCCGAACCAGCGGTCGATACACCAGCCGATCAACGCCGAACCGACGAGACTGCCGATCAGGGCCGCCAGCACCCGGTTGCCGAGCGAATAGCCCGCATCCGCATTGGGTGCCGCCTGACCCGTCCGCACCGCTTCCTGATGCCGGGCTTTCCGTAGCCGCTCGTCGAGCGCGGAAAGCCGCGGATCTTCCGCCGTGCTGCCGAAGTCCTGTCCCGGACCCTCATCCGCCATGCGCCATCCTCAACCCAATCGTCATCGGCCGGGGGAGGATTGCGCACGATCGGCGAGCGATCCCGCCAAGGCACGGATGCGTCTAGATAAGGCACCTTGGGGTGTCAACCGCTCGCGATTGTTACGCGGGGATGAACGGGAATGCGGCCCGTTGCCGCGGCCGTTTCCTTTATTCCAGCGGCGGCGGGGACCCAGAGACGCTGACGGCGTGGTCTACGTGAGACCTGCACGTCTGGATCCCCGCCTTCGCGGGGATGACGGGTCGGGCGGTCGTCCCGCCCCGCCCCATCACTTGCAGCGTGGGTCGATCTCCGGCGTGCCGGTGTTTTCCTTCCACTGGCCCGACGGCGTCTTGTACATCTCGCCGACCGGCACGCGCGCGACGAGGTTGCAGCCGGTGGTGAAGGCGAATTGCTCCACCGTCGACCCGTTCGCCTGCGCGCTCTGCGTATAGGCCGCCTTGCGCTTGATGTTGATGTCGCGGACCAGCGCCTGGATCGCCGGGCCGCCGCTCACCACGCCGAGATAGCCGTCGGGCTGTTCGCCGACCTGCTTCGCCTCGCGTGCGGCGGCATAGGCGGGGTCGCGCTGCGCCGCGGCCTGCACCGAAAGGCCGGCGAGAGCCGCCAGGCCGGCAACCATCATGACCTTGTTCATCAGAAAATACCCCCAGGGTTCTGCTGGATCAGCGACTTCGCCTCGCCGTCGAGGCGGTACACCACCTGCTGCGTGACCGCGATGTTGAGGTTGATCTCGATCGGCTTGTCCGGCGCGGTGACGTTGACGCACGCGCCCGTCCCCATCGCCAGCCCGATCGCGGCCCAACCCTTCATCGCGATGGAAGTCGTCATCCTTCGCCGTTTCGTCAATGCTGTTACGCTCATGGCACGGTCTCGCTTGCGGGGGGCTGAATGCCCTGTTTGCGTTGTTCCTCGAGCAGCGCGGGCAGATTGCGCTGGATCAGCCGGCTGGGGTCGTAGAAGGACTGCGCCGAATCGAGCAGCCCGCGGAAGGGCGCCTTGATCTGCACGTTGAACACGAACGCCAGGCGCTGCAGCCGGCGGATTAGGAAATTCGACTTGGCGCCCTTGCCCTGCGTCACGCCGGCGAAGCGGACCTGCGTCACCATCTCGCCGGCCAGCGGCCCGTTCATCGTGATCGTCAGGCTGCGGTAGCGCAGCGAGCGCAGCGCCTGGAAGGCGAGATTGCCCCAGAAGCCCAGATCCTTCTGCGTCAGCTCGCCGACATAGGCGAGGCCGCCGCCGCCCTCCCGCACCGTCAGATGGCCACCCTCGATCCGCCCGCCGGTGGTGTCGAACACCATCGGCAGCTCGCCGTCGAAGATGCCGGTGGCGTCGAGGTTCTTGAAGTCGAATTGCTGCAGGAACTGGTCCGCCGCGGCACCGCGGATGCGGAAGGTCATGCGGCGCGGCTGATCGGTGGAGAAATCGAGCGTCGTCGGCAGCAGGGTCAACTGCCCACCGGCGAACGGCCAGGTGCCGGATTCGACGCGCACGCGGCTGCCGGCGAGCGTCTGGTAGCGGATCGTACCGTCGTTGACGGCGATGCCGGGATTGACCGTCTTGATCGTCGCCACCTGCCCCGGCGCGCTTTCCAACGCGAGCAGATCGGTGAAGTGGATCGTGGTCGTGATGCCGGTGACCGGGCCGAGGGCGGCGGCGAGGTTCAGGCCGGTCGTCGCAAATTGCCCGGTCGAGGTGACACCGGCGGCGCTCCAGGCGATATGCCCCTCCCCCGTCACGACGCCATCGACATCCGCGACGACGCCCTTGGTCAGGGTGGTGAGCAGATCGGGCTGGAAGGTCTTGGCAAAGGTGATGCCGGGCACGGTCAGGTCGGCGCGGCCTTCGCCGGTGCTCAATCGATGCGCGATGACGACGTCGGCGACGCGGGTGCCGGTGGTCGGCTCCGCGAGCGTGCCGGTGGCGCGGATCGCGCCGTCCGCCAGGGTCAGCGCGACGTCGCGGCCGTTCATAGGATTGAACCGCGGCACGTCGGCAGCGTCGCGTACGGTCAGCGCGCCGGTCAGCGCCAGCACGCCGCCACGGAACCGCCAGTTGCCCGCGGCCTCGCCGAGCAGCAGCGGCACCGCGCCGATCTGCCCCGCGCCGCCGGCGAAGGTGCCGGCGACCCCACCGTCGGTGACCCGTCCGGCAAGATCGGCGATGTCGATCCGCGTCACCCGTTCGGCGCTGCCCAGCCGCACTGCCAGACCGGCGACGGTGAACCCGCGGTCGCCGAGGCGGAGCGTCGCGCCCGTCGCGGCAAGGTCGAGCGGCGTGCCACCAAGCCGGCCGGTCAGATGGGTCGTGCCGAGCCGCGCCCCGCCGTCGATCCGGCCGCCGACACTGCGGATTAGCCCCTCGCCCGGCGCGCAGACGCGGGTCGCGACCGGATCGAGGGTTAGGCCGGACAGCACCAGCCGGCGCAGCGCCAGCGGGGTGCAGCCGGGATTGATGACGATCGCGCCCCGGCCGTCGCGGCGCAGGTCGACCGGCACGGTCAGCCCATCGACCCGGCCGCTCCCGGCCAGCGGACCGGACAACTGCGCCCGGGTGGTCAGCCGCAGCGCGCCGCCGTCCTGCAGCGCGAGCCGGATCGGCGTCAGCGCGAGCCGCGCATCCTCGACCGCATAGGGTGCGACCGCGATCTGCGCCTGCAACGTCGCGCCGGGCCGGCGACGTGCGACATCGGCGGTGACCGTGGGCAGACCGCCGCCCGCCAGCGCGAGCTGGGCCGCGCCGCTGAGCGGGGCGCGGCGCGCATAGCCGATGCCGTCGCCGCTGGTCAGACGGAGTCGGGCACCGCTTGCCGCGGTCAGCTCGGCGTCGGTCAGTGTGATCCGGGTATCGTCCGGGCTGCGTTCGGCGCGGATCGTCGCGCGCGCCGCGAAGCTGCGTGCCGCCTGCCGAAGCGCAAAGTCCATCCGCCGCGCGAGCGGGGCGAGCGGCGTCGAAGCAGTGGCGGCCGTCATGTCCGGCAGGCGACGATCGGCGCGTGCACCCTCGACCGCGAGGCGACCGGCGAAGCTCTGCGTCGCGCCGATCCGATAGTCACCGTCCACGGTCAGCCGTGCCGCGGCACCCGGCGCGGTGCGGACCCGCAACGCCGCCAGGGCGACATGGCCGGCGGTAGCGGCGGCCTTGCCTGCAAAGTCGAGCCGCCCCTGCGCCGCCGTCGCCGCCACACCGGGGCCGCGCACCGCGCCGCTCGCCAGCCGTGCGCTGCCTTGCCAATGGTCGAGGCGGGCGGACAGCACCGCATCCACGTCGAGCCCGGCATTGGCTAGCGCCACAGTCCCGCAGCCGCCCTGCGCCGCGCGCACCGGCCCGGCAAAGCGCGGCGCGCCGTCGGCGGTGGTGACGTGCAGCGCCGCGGCAAGTCCGCGCACGTCGCAGCCGGCGACCATCAGACGCGGCGCGACTGCGGCGATGCGACCGTCAAAGCCGTCGTCGATCCGCCCCTTGCCGCTCAGGCGCAAGCCCACCGGGCCGGCCGGCGTCTCCAGCCGCATCCGCGCATCGGCGATGTCGACGCGCATCGCCGGCAGCGCGAACGGCTTGCCCGATGGCGGCCCCATCAACTTGTCCAGCTCGCCGAGCGTGATCCGGCCGTCCTGCCATCGCCCGCGGACGCGGACATGGCCGGCGCGCAGCTTGACGAGGCGCGGTCCGTTCAATCCGAAGCCCGTGTCGGTTTCGATCCAATCGGCGACCAGATCGGGATCGGCCGGGTCGCCGATGACGACATCGGTCAGCCGCTGCGCCCCGAAGCCGAGGTCGCCGATCGTATAGCGCGCGGCGACGCCCCGTCTGGCGAGTTCGCGGTCGATGACATGGCCGGCGATCGGCTTGCGCCCGATCCACAGCGCGATCAGCGCCGCCAGGGCGACCAGGGCGACTGCCAGCGCGATCCGACCGCCGCGCCCGAACCGCGGGATGGGCCGCCGCCGGGCGACGCGCGCTGCCTGTTCCGCGTCGTCGCCGGGCTCATCCATGCCGCTTCCATAGGCCGGTCCGCCGTGGCGATGCAATTGCGTCCACCCCGGCCGGGCTCTAGTTTGACGGGCCATGACCGACCGGTCGGACGATAATGCCGGGCATCGATCCCGCCTGCGCGCACGCCTGCTCGGCCACGGCGGCGAGGCGTTGCAGGATTATGAGCTGATCGAATATCTGCTTGGCCTCGCGATCCCGCGCCGCGACACCAAACCCCTCGCCAAGGCGCTGCTGCGTGAGTTCGGCGGCATCGGCGGGGCGCTGACCGCCGATGCCGAAGCGCTGCGGCGGGTAGCCGGCATGGGCGAGAGCAGCATCGCGGCACTCAAGGTCGCCCAGGCCGCCGCGCTGCGGCTGTTGCAGGCCGACGTCGCGGCACGGCCGGTGCTCGCCAACTGGCAGGCGCTGCTCGACTATCTGCGGGCGGACATGGCGCATCACGGCATCGAGCGTTTTCGGGTGCTGCACCTCAACACCCGCAACATGCTGATCCGCGACGAGGTGATGAGCGAAGGCTCGATCGACGAAACCGCCGTGCACGTCCGCGAGGTGATCCGCCGCGCGATCGAGCTCGGCTCGGCGGCGGTGATCCTGGTGCACAACCATCCCTCCGGCGACCCCTCCCCCAGCCGCGCCGATATCGCGATCACCCGGTCGATCGCCGAGGCCGGCAAGCCGCTCGGCATCGCCGTGCACGACCATCTCATCATCGGCACCGCCGGCCACGCGAGCCTGCGGGCGGCCGGGCTGATCTGACCGCAAGCCGGCACAGCAAAGGGGCCGCCGGATCGCTCCGGCGGCCCCTCGTCATCCGTCGCTACCGGATCAGGACTGGCCCTGGCTCAGGAAGCCGATCAGCTCGGCCTTGCTGATCTCCTTGTTCCGATCCTTGTCGGCCTGGGTGAAGGCCGCGCCCAGCCACTTTTTCGTCGCGGGGGCATCGGCGGTGGTCGCCGGATCGCTCGCCTGCTTCAGCTTGACCATCCAATTGTCGAATTCGACCTTGGTCAGCTGCCCGTCCTTGTTCCCGTCATAGCTGGGGAATTCGGTGTCGACGATCGTCGCAACCTGGGTCGCTCCGCTGGCCGGCGTGGCGGCTGCCGATGCGGTGGCGGTCGTGGCGCTATCCGACTCCGGTGAGGTCGCTGCTTGCGGTGCTGGTTGGACCTGCGCCGCCTGTTCGACCGGGGTGGCGGTGTCCGCCGGTTGCGTCGCCGGCTGAGCCGCCTGTATTGTCGTCTGGTCCGGCACAGTCGTCGCGGGTGCCGTGGCCATCGGCTGGCGCCCCGGCTGCGTCTGCGGCTGAGTTGTCGCACTCTGCGCCATCGCCGGCGCAGCAATCGTCATCGCGCCGGCGAGCAAAGCATATTTCAACATTGCTTGTCTCCCATTGTCGTATCGAAACGTTCTGACGGATCATCTTGAGACGACCGCGCCGTCCATTTCATGTGGGTCAACGTTGCATGGTTTTCAACGGTTCCACATCGGACCGTTTGTGGACGGCGCACGGCTTTGCTAACGCCCCGCGGCAATCCGCGAGTCGCGTGCCAAGCCGCGCGGCGAACCGTGCCCTCTTCAGGACGAAGGATCCTTATGGTCCCCCGCTATTCCCGCCCCGACATGACTGCGATCTGGACGCCGGAGGCGCGCTATCGCATCTGGTTCGAGATCGAGGCGCATGCCACCGACGCGCTCGCCGATCTGGGCGTGGTGCCGCGCGAAGCGGCCGAGGCGCTGTGGGCGTGGTGGCGCACCGATCCGGTCATCGACGTCGCGGCGATCGACGCGATCGAGGCGGTGACCAAGCACGATGTCATCGCCTTCCTGACCTGGGTCGCGGAGCATGTCGGCGACCAGGCGCGCTTCATGCACCAGGGCATGACCTCATCCGACGTGCTCGACACGACGCTGAGCGTGCAGCTGGCGCGGGCGGCTGACATCCTGATCGCCGACCTCGACCGGCTGCTCGAGGTGCTCGAGCGGCGCGCGCGCGAGCACAAGCTGACGCCGACGATCGGACGCAGCCATGGCATCCACGCCGAACCGGTCACCTTCGGCCTCAAGCTGGCGCAGGCCTATGCCGAGTTCGACCGCTGCCGCACCCGGCTGATCGCCGCTCGTGCGGATATCGCGACCTGCGCGATCTCCGGCGCGGTCGGCACCTTCGCCAACATCGATCCGCGCGTCGAGGAACATGTCGCCGCCAAGCTCGGCCTGGCGATCGAGCCCGTGTCGACCCAGGTCATCCCGCGCGACCGGCACGCGATGTTCTTCGCGACGCTGGGCGTGATCGCCTCGTCGGTCGAGCGGCTTGCGGTCGAGGTGCGGCACCTGCAGCGTACCGAGGTGCTGGAGGCGGAGGAATATTTCTCGCCGGGGCAGAAGGGTTCGTCGGCGATGCCGCACAAGCGCAACCCGGTGCTGACCGAGAACCTCACCGGCCTTGCGCGCATGGTGCGCGGCTATGTGACGCCGGCGCTGGAGAATGTCGCGCTGTGGCACGAGCGCGACATCAGCCATTCGTCGGTCGAACGCTATATCGGCCCGGACGCGACGATCACGCTCGACTTCGCGCTGGCGCGGCTGACCGGCGTCATCGACAAATTGCTCGTCTATCCGGCGCGCATGCAGAAGAACCTCGACCGGATGGGCGGCCTCGTCCATTCGCAGCGGGTGCTGCTGGCGCTGACCCAGGCGGGGGCGAGCCGCGAAGACGCCTATCGCCTGGTGCAGCGCAACGCGATGAAGGTGTGGGAGAGCGACGGCGCGCTGTCGCTGCTCGACCTGCTCAAGGCCGATCCCGATGTGACGGCGGCGCTATCGCCGGCGGAGATCGAGGACAAGTTCGACCTCGGCTACCATTTGCGCCACGTCGATACGATCTTCGCCCGCGTCTTCGGTAACAGCTGACCGGTCAGTCCGACCGCGCGTAGCGCGCTGCGAACTCGCGGTTGGACATCAGCAGATAGCGGATGGCATCGACGAACGCCCAGATACCGGTGACGAACAGCCCGATGACGGTGAGCGACACGACCAGCATCGCGATGCCGGAACCGGTTCGCCCCAGATAGAAACGGTGGATGCCGAGCGTGCCCAGGAAGAGGGCGAGCAGCGCGGCGACGATCTTGCTGCGGTCGGCCACCGGCGGCTGCGGGCGTGGCGGCAGCGTCGTCACGCCGCGTTGCTCGCCGGGCAGCGGAAAGACGCTGAGCGCACGATCCTGGTCAACGTCGAAATCGACCGTCATGCCGATCGCCGGCTCGCCGCGCGTCGCCCAATCCTGCTGGCTGAAGCGGTAGCGCCGGCCGTCGTCGCCCGCCACCAGCCCCTCGCCGGTCCTGACGTCCACCCCCAACACCCGACCCTGCATCATCGTCCCCCCGGTTGCAGGGGCATGATGCCCGCTGCAGCGCGGCATGCAAGAGGCGCGGTGATCAACCTGCCGGAATCAGACTATCGACGCCGCGCGCCGCCACTACCCAGCGATAGAAGGCTTCGGCAACATAGGCACGCAGATAGACCGGATCGATCGTGACCCGCTGCGTATTGCCGAGGCAGGCGCGCCCTTCGATCAGCAAGGTCTGCGTCAGGCCGCGTTGCAGTTCCCGATCGGTCGACGCGTGAACGAAACGGGTGGCGAGCTTCGGCTGCCGCTGAACGAGACACATGGCGATTTGGAAGGCGCCGAGATCGTTGGGCAGGCGAAAGCGATTGTGCGTCGCCTCGCTGTCAAACAATCGCTGCGTGATCGCTGGATCATAGGTCTGGGCCAACGTCAGCGTCGCATCCGGCGCATATTTGGTCAGCGTCTGTTCGAACATCGTGCCGCGGTCGATCAGGTCGACTGGCACCTCGACCTGGTTGATCGACACTTTCTGCAAGGTCCCGGCCCGCGGACGGTAGCAGCCAGCATGGGTCATCAGGATCCGCGATGCGGCGAAACGGGTCGATGCATAATTCGGCGCCCCGTCGATCGCCTTGCGGAGCCAAGCCGCGTCGGTCGTCTTGAAGGCGCAACGCATGAAGAAGGCGGCACCATCCTGTTCGATCGTCGAACTGAACGCCGTCGTCTGGTTCCAATGGACTTGGACGGGCAGCTTCTCGCGGGGAATCTGCAATGCTCGAACGATGATATCGTCCGAACTGTCGGCGTTGGGAAGCGACGGCGGTGTGGCCATAGCCTCGGAACGAAGCTTCTCCTGCGCCACTGCGGCAACCGGCACGGCGCAAGCCGCCATAAGGCAACAGACACCATATCGCAGAAATCGCCGCGTCATATCCGCCTCCGTTTTGCCGATCATTACATCATAGAGGGAATATACCCACCAGCGATATATTTCGGCCCATTGCCAAACGAATTAGCTCAACATGTGCAACTTTGTGCGATTGCTCTATGCGGATGGTATACTCGCCCTCGACGAATTCTATGCTACCCAGCCCGCCAGCCAGTCGGCGAGTGCCTGCGGGGTCAGGCTGCGCGCATCGGCCAACGCGGTTTCGCGGCCGGCGTTGACCAGGCGGTTGGTCTTGGGATCGACGATCAGCACCGCGGGAACGCCCGCCAGCCGTCCCTTGATGCCGTAGCTGGCAGGGATGTCGAGATTCTGGTCGAAGCGGCCGACATCGACCGTCACCACTTCGAAATGTTTGGCGACGAAGCCGCGCATCTGCGGCAGTTCCATGACGCCTGCGAGCAGACGGCAGTCCAGGCACCAATTGCCGCCGAGATCGATCAGCAGCCGCTTGTGCGCCTTGGCAGCACGCACCCGCGCCGCGGCGACCGCCGCCTTCGCATCACCGGCGTGATAGGGCAGCGGCAAGGGCTGCGGCAGCGCGTCGAAGCTCGCCACGCCGACCCGCGGCGCCGCGACCGGTGCAGCGGCGAGGAGCAGGGGCGTGGCGAGCGTGGCGATGGCGAGGGCAAGGCGCATGAAGGAAACTCCGCGATTTCGTCGGCCATCCAAACGGCTGGAGCGGGGAAAGGCAAGCGAGCAAAATCTTGTCCCCCGGCAAGCGATCGCGCCGCCACGACAGGACGTCGGGTGACCCCCCCTTGCCACATGCCGACTACACTTGTAATCATAACGCCACGACAACGACGCGAAGGTGACTGTCGATGGGTCTTCCGCCACTTGCCGCCCTCTTGCTCAGCCTGTCCCCGGCGGCCGCCATGCCCCCGGCGCATGCCGTGGTGGCTCAGGACGACCAGACGCTGGCGGCGCTGTTCGACGCCGACCAGGCGATCCGCAAGGCGATCGGCGCGACCAAGCCGATCGACGTCGCGCTGGCGCGGCGCATGGTCGCTGAGGACGCGGACCGTCGCATCAAGGCGCGGGCGCTGCTGGCAGACGGCCATGTCCGCACCGCCGAGGATTTCTACCGCGCCGCCTTCATCCTGCAACACGGCACCAAGGCGCCGGACTATCTCCTCGCCCATTCGCTGGCCCTTGCGGCTGCGGCGCGCGGCAAGGTAGAGGCCCAGTGGATCGCCGCGGCCACGCTGGACCGGTATCTGATGGCGATCGGCCAACCGCAGATCTACGGCACGCAATATGTCCGCGACACGCGCGTCGGCGGAACCGGCCTGACGATGGAGCCGTACGACCAGAGCCTGGTGCCCGACACGCTGCGCACGGCATTGGGCGTGCCGACCCGGGCGGAGCAGCGAGCCCGGCTGGCCACCGACTGACGTCGGTCGGGGATCGATGAGCCGCGCTGGGCTGCCGGCCTAGCATGCCTGCGCCGCGTCATGCGGCCCCTCGTCGTCGTTGGCGGGTGACGATCGGCGCGGCCGGATCGTCCGCCGGCGGCGGCAGTGGCCGGCGCGACGCAGCGGAAGGGAGATCCGAACACCATCGCCGCGGCCACGCCACGCGGCAATCGCGGCAGCGACGGCAACGATCGTGTCGAGCACCATCGACCATTCCACCGCCGACACCCACAGCGCGACATCGGGCACTGCGGTGACGAACAGGCGGGCGGCGGATCCGTCGTCGCAGCAGATCATGACGATGCCCGCGACCAGCACGGTCAGGCCGATCACGGCATCGGCGCGGCTAAGCGCGGAAAGCCGCGTCGCAGGGACCAGCACCAGCCAACGGTGCAGACACAGGCCGATCGCCGTCCGCGGCGCCACCGCTAGCATCAGCCAGCAGAAGAGAAACGTCGTGATGATCGCCGTCATCGCCCCCCCGATCGCCGGCACCCCGTAACCGGCTATTCCCCCGCGAACACGCCCTTCAGCTTGGCGAAGAAGCCGTGGCTCGCCGGACATTCGTCACCCGTTTCCGTCTCGCGGAACAGCTCAAGCAGTTCGCGCTGCCGCGTCGACAGCTTGGTCGGCGTTTCCACCTCGATCTGGACGACGAGGTCGCCCTGGCCGCGCCCCTGCAGCACCGGCATGCCGGCGCCGCGCTGGCGCAGTTGCTTGCCGGACTGGATGCCCGCGGGGATCTTGATCTCGTGCTTGGCGCCGTCGAGCCCCGGGATCGACAGCATGCCGCCGAGTGCCGCAGTGGTGAAACTGATCGGCGCGCGCGCGAACAGGGTCGTGCCCTCGCGCTCGAAGATCGCATGCCGTTTGACGTGCAGGAAGATGTAGAGATCGCCGGCCGGCGCGCCACGCGGCCCCGCCTCGCCCTCGCCGGTCAGGCGGATGCGCGTCCCCTCGTCGACGCCGGGCGGTACGTTGACGGCCAGCGTCTTGGTCCGTTCGATCCGACCGTCGCCGCGACAGTCGGCGCACGGATCGGCGATCACCTGGCCCGAGCCCTGGCAGACCGGGCAGGCGCGTTCGACGACGAAGAAACCCTGCTGCGCGCGCACCTTGCCATGGCCGGCGCAATGGCGGCAGGTCGTCGCCTGCGTCCCCGGCTTGGCGCCCGTGCCCTGGCACGTGTCGCATTGCGCGGACACGTCGACGGTGATCTCGGTCGATTTGCCATGGAACGCCTCTTCGAGGCTGATCTCCATGTCATAGCGCAGATCGGCGCCACGTCGCGGCTGCGCCCGGCCACCGCCGCGCCCGCCGCCCATGAATTCGCCGAACACGCTTTCGAAGATGTCGGAGAAGGCGCCGAAATCCTGCGCGCCACCGCCGCCGCCGTTCTGGAACGCGGCATGGCCGTAGCGATCGTAGGCGGCGCGCTTCTGCGGGTCCTTTAGGACCTCATAGGCCTCGCTGACCGCCTTGAACTTGGCTTCCGAATCCTTGCACCCGGCGTTCTTGTCCGGATGGTATTTCATCGCGAGCTTGCGATAGGCGGACTTCAGCGTCGCACCGTCCGCATCACGCTCGCATTCGAGCAATTCATAATAGTCGACTGTGGTGCTCATACTCGCCCCCGAGACATGCCGTCATGCCAGCGGAAGCTGGCATCTCCATCCATTCGAGCGAGCTCTGGGGGAAGGAGGCCCCAGCTTTCGCTGGGGCGACGGCAGGTGTCCACCGGTCTTACGCCTTGTGGTCGTCGACTTCCGAGAATTCGGCGTCGACCACGTCATCGGCCTTCGCCTCTTCGCTCGTCGCGCCGCCCTGCGGCGAGGCATCGGCCTGCTGCTGCTTCTCGTAGATCGCCTGGCCGAGCTTCATCGCGACCTGCGCGAGCGCCTGCGCCTTCTCGGTCATGCGATCGGCATCGTTCGACTCGACCGCCGACTTGGCCTCGTCGATCGCCGCCTGGATCTCCGACTTCAGCGATTCGTCGACCTTGTCGCCATTGTCGGCAAGCTGACGCTCCGTCGTGTGGATCAGGCTTTCGGCGTTGTTCTTCGCCTCGGCCGCCGCACGCCGCTTCTTGTCCTCCTCGGCGAACTGCTCGGCGTCGCGGACCATCTGTTCGATGTCGTTGTCGCTGAGACCACCCGAAGCCTGGATGCGGATCTGCTGCTCCTTGCCGGTGCCCTTGTCCTTCGCCGAGACGTTGACGATGCCGTTGGCGTCGATGTCGAACGTCACCTCGATCTGCGGCACGCCGCGCGGCGCCGGCGGGATGCCGACCAGGTCGAACTGGCCGAGCAGCTTGTTGTCCGCCGCCATTTCGCGCTCGCCCTGGAAGACGCGGATCGTCACCGCGCCCTGGTTGTCGTCCGCGGTCGAATAGGTCTGCGACTTCTTGGTCGGGATGGTGGTGTTGCGATCGATCATCCGGGTGAACACGCCGCCCAGCGTCTCGATGCCGAGCGACAGCGGCGTCACGTCGAGCAGCAGCACGTCCTTGACGTCGCCCTGCAGCACGCCCGCCTGGATCGCGGCGCCCATCGCGACGACCTCGTCCGGGTTGACGCCGGTGTGCGGCTCCTTGCCGAAGAACTGCTTCACCGCCTCGCGCACCTTCGGCATGCGGGTCATGCCGCCGACAAGCACGACTTCGCTGATGTCGCTGGTCTTCACGCCGGCATCGGCGAGCGCCTTCTTCATCGGCTCGATCGTGCGCTGGATCAGGCCGTCGACCAGACGCTCCAGATCGGCGCGGCTGATCGTCTTGACCAGATGCTTCGGGCCGTTCTGATCGGCGGTGATGAAGGGCAGATTGACCTCGGTCGACGCCGCCGACGACAGCTCGATCTTCGCCTTCTCGGCCGCTTCCTTCAGGCGCTGCAGCGCGAGCTTGTCCTTGGTGAGGTCGATGCCCTCATCCTTCTTGAAGCCCTCGGCCAGATAATCGACCAGCTTGTTGTCGAAATCCTCGCCGCCCAGGAAGGTGTCGCCGTTGGTCGCCTTCACCTCGAACACGCCGTCGCCGATCTCGAGGATCGAGACGTCGAAGGTGCCGCCGCCAAGGTCGTAGACCGCGATCGTCTTGCCGTCCTGCTTCTCGAGGCCATAGGCCAGCGCCGCCGCGGTCGGCTCGTTGATGATGCGCAGCACTTCGAGGCCGGCGATCTGGCCGGCGTCCTTGGTCGCCTGGCGCTGCGCGTCGTTGAAGTACGCCGGGACGGTGATCACCGCCTGCGTCACCGTCTCGCCAAGATACGATTCGGCGGTTTCCTTCATCTTCTGCAGCGTGAAGGCGCTGATCTGCGACGGCGAATAATCCTTGCCGCCGGCCTGCACCCACGCATCGCCGTTGCCGCCACGCACGATGTGGTACGGCACCAGCTCGGTGTCCTTCTTGGTGATCGGATCGTCGAAGCGACGGCCGATCAGACGCTTCACCGCGAAGATCGTGTTGTCGCCGTTGGTCACCGCCTGACGCTTCGCCGGCTGGCCGACCAGCCGCTCGCCATCCTTGGCGAAGGCGACGATCGACGGCGTCGTGCGCGCGCCCTCGGCGTTCTCGATCACCTTGGGCTTGCCGCCCTCCATCACCGCAACGCAGCTGTTGGTGGTGCCGAGATCGATACCGATTACTTTAGCCATACGTGCTTAACCCTAGCCCCTGACAAACAAACCATGAGGGATGCACCCCGTTACGGCAGCGCAATCTCCTCGTCACGGCGGCGATATAGGTGGGGTTCGCCTTGCCGCAAGAACTGCGGTTCCATAGAGCAAGCGAGGAAGTTCCCGGACGGAGACACCAGGGTGATGCGGCGACAGATGGCGGGCGTGCTCGCGGTAACGATGGCGGCGTCGCTGGCCGGGTGCGTCAAGCCCGATCCGCTGAGCATGACCAACGCCTGGGTGCGGTTGCCGGCCGTACCGGGACGGCCGGCGGCGGGCTATTTCACGCTGCACGGCGGCAAGACGCCGCAGACGGTCGTCGCCGCCAATTCCGACGTGTCGCTGCGAGCGGAGATGCACGAAAGCGCCGCCGGTGCGGGCGGCACGGCGACGATGCGGCCGCTGACCAGCGTCGCGCTGCCGGCGAATAGCGATGTCGTCTTCGCGCCGGGCGGGCGCCACGTCATGCTGTTCGACGTCAACCGCGCGGTCAAGCCCGGCGACCGCGTCACGCTGACCGCGACGCTGGCCAATGGCGCTCGGATCAGCGCGCGCGCGACGGTGATCGCGCCGGGAGCGCCGGCACCGCAGTTCTGATCCAATGATCGACCGGACGCTCACCCCCGGCGAGGTCGCACTCGCCCGCACCGTCTTCCACGATGCGATCGATTATGCCGCGGTGCGCATCGCACGGCGCAAATGGGCCTTCTTCCAGCCGCGCGACACGGTGATGGCGCCGCGCGGCTGCATCCATTTTCATCCCGGCGGCAGTGCCTATCGCGACGATTTCGCGGCGGCCCGGCTCGCCGACCAGGGACTGTTCATCCACGAGATGGTGCACATCTGGCAGCATCAGCGCGGCATCGTCCTGCCGCTCGCCCGCCATCCCTTCTGCCGCTACACGTACGCGTTCAAGCCGGGCCAGCCGCTGCACCGCTATGGCATCGAACAGCAGGGCGAGATCGTCCGCCACGCCTTTCTGCTGCGCCACGGCGCCGCCGTCGCGGGGGCGCCGCCGCTCGCCCAATATGAGACTTTGCTGCCGTTCGGCTGAGACCGACCGGCCGGTCAGAGCGCGTCGAAGTCGATCGGACCATGCCGGTCGAGCCAGTTCGGCGCTTCCGGCATCGGATATTTGAGTCCCGTCGCGCAGTTGAACAGCACGACACGCTCGTCCTCGTCGACCTCGCCGGTGCGCAGCGCCTCACGATAGGCGGCAAGCGTCGCGCCGCCCTCCGGGCAGAGCAGCAGGCCGTCCGCGCGCGCGCACTCCTCCACCGCCTTCAGGATGGCGGGATCGCCGACACCGACCGCCTTGCCGCCGCTCTCGCGTACCGCCCGCAGGATCAGGAAATCGCCGACCGCGCGTGGCACCCGGATACCGGCGGCGACGGTGTGCGCATCCTCCCAACGCTCGGCATGGTCCTCGCCCGCCTCGAAGGCGCGGACGATCGGCGCGCAGCCCGATGCCTGCACCGCATACATGCGCGGCCGCTTCGCCCCGATCCAGCCGAGCCGCTCCAGCTCGTCGAACGCCTTCCACATGCCGATCAACCCGGTGCCGCCGCCGGTGGGGTAGAAGATCGCGTCCGGCAGCTGCCAGCCGAGCTGCGCGGCCAGTTCCAGTCCCATCGTCTTCTTGCCCTCGATCCGGTAAGGCTCCTTCAGCGTCGACAGGTCGAACCAGCGGCCCTCCGCCGCGCCCTTGCCGACGATCGCGCCGCAATCGTCGATCAGGCCGTTGACCCGATAGACGCGTGCGCCCTGCATCGCGATCTCGCGGACGTTCACCTCCGGCGTGTCCTCAGGACAGAAGACGATCGTCTCGATCCCGACGCGGCTCGCATAAGCGGCGAGCGCCGCCCCCGCATTGCCGTTGGTCGGCATCGCGATCCGGGTGATGCCCAATTCCTTCGCCATCGCCACCGCCATGACGAGGCCTCGCGCCTTGAAGCTGCCGGTCGGCAACCGCCCTTCGTCCTTGATCAGTACCCTGTCGTTCCGGGGGCCGCCACCGGCGCTCTTCGGGATCGGTATCAGCGGCGTCTCGATCTCGCCCAGGCTGACGACATTGTCCGTCCGTCGCACCGGCAGCAATTCCCGCCAGCGCCACAGATCGTTCGGCCGCGCCTCCAGCATCGGCCTCGGCAGATTGGCGCGGACGGCATCGAGATCGTAGCGGACCAGCAGCGGCCGCCCGACGCGCGACAGGCCATGCACCGTGTCGGCGTCGTAGCGCTCGCCCGTCATCGAGCATTCGAGATGCGTGACGAAGGTCGGGCAATCAGTGGTGAGATTGGCGTTCATGACGACATTCCTAGCCGCGCCAGGGAGATGCCGTCCACTTGAATGCATCGCAGATCGTAGTTACAATCAGCCGTGGACATCGAGTTCGACCCGGCCAAGGACGCGGTCAATCGCGCCAAGCATGGCGTGTCGCTGGCGTTTGGAGAACGAGTCCTCGAAGATGCGGCTCATGTTCTCATCGCATCCGCTCGGCCTGAGGACGGAGAGTCGCGGTGGAAAGCGATAGGCACGGTGGAAGGTCGCCTATGGACGGCGGTGTTCGTCGAGCGTGGAGCCGCGACCCGTTTCATCTTGGTAAGGAAAAGCAACGATGCAGAAGCTCGCGGATACTATCGCCATCCCCGCCGATCCCAATGATCCCGAGGATTTCGACGTTACCGAGGCGGCACTAGAACAGGCGTTGATCGAACGGCGCGAGCGATTGCGCACGCGAGGCGCCCAGGTGGCGCCGACCAAGCAGCAGGTGACGCTGCGTCTCGATCGCGACGTCCTCGCCAAGTTCCGCGCGACCGGGCCGGGCTGGCAGGCGCGGATCAACGCCGCCTTGCGGGCAGCGCAGGTCTAGCCAGGGTCAGTCGTCGAATTGCAGCGCCGCCGCCGCACCGCCCGACAGGTCGAGCGGGCGGTCGGGGGTGACCGGGCAGGGATCGCCGCCCGCCTCGCCGCGTGGCGGACGCCGCCGCATACGGTCTGCGAGGCGACGGGCGAAGGCCTTGTCGCGCGCGATCCGGAGCCGTTCCTCTGCCGAACGGCGCGGGCCCAGATCCGGTATCGGCACGGCGGTTACTCCGGCTTCTTCGCCACCGCGACCAGCGCGGGGCGGAGCAGGCGATCCTTGATCATATAGCCGGCCTGCATCTCCTGAACGATCGTGCCGGGTTCGGCGTCGCTCGGCATCTCCATCATCGCCTGGTGCTTGTTGGGGTCGAGCGTCATGCCCATCGCCTCGACCTTGGTGATGCCGTGGCGGGTGAAGACGCTCTCCAGTTCGCGACCCGTCGCCTCCAGGCCGGTCACCAGCCCCTTCATCTTGTCGTCGCCGCGCAGGTCGGCGGGGATCGCGGCCAGGGCACGCGCCAGATTGTCCGCCACCGACAGGATGTCGCGGGCGAAATTGGTCGCGGCATAGTTGCGCGCGTCGGCCGCATCCTTCTCGGCGCGACGGCGGACGTTCTGGATGTCCGCCTGTGCGTAGAGCGTGTCCTGCTTGGCCGCGGCGAGCTGATCCTCCAGTTCGGCGATGCGCTTGGCCGCGCTGTCGTGCTCGGCCACTTCCGGCGCGTTGTCCGCAGTTTCCTGGCGCAGATCGTCGGCGCCGGCAGGCGTGGTCGTCTCTTCGGTCATTCTAATCCCTGTTTCTTCAGCCCATCAGACGGGCGAGCGTTGCCGCCGTGAAATCCACCATGGGCACGACGCGCGCATAGTTCAACCGCGTGGGGCCGATCACCCCGACCACGCCGACCACCCGGCCGCCGGGCCCGCGGAACGGCCGCGCAATCACCGACGAGCCCGACAGCGCGAACAATTTGTTCTCCGCCCCAATGAAGATGCGGGTCGCGTCGCCGGCCCGCGCGCTGTCGAGCAGGTTGGCGATCTCCTGCTTGCCGTCGAGATCGTCGAGCAGGTCGCGGACGCGTTCGAGATCGGCAACCGCCGCCGCATCGATCAGCCGCCCCTGCCCCCGCACGATCAGCACCGGCCGGCGCGCGCCGTCCTCGCTCCAGACGGCCAGCCCCTGGTCGACCAGCGCCCGCGCCGCGCCATCGACCAGCGCGCGCTCCTCCGCCATCTCGCGTTCGATACGCGCGCGGGCCTCGGCCAAGGTCAGCCCGCCCAGCGTCGCGGTCATGTAATTGCCTGCCTCGACCAGCGCCGACGGCGTCATGCCCTCCGGCAGGCCGATCACCCGATTCTCGACCGATCCGTCCTCGCTGACGATCACCGCCATGCCCTGCGTCGGCGACAGTGCGACGAAGCCGATCGAGCGCAGCGCCAGCTCCCGCTTCGGCACCATGACCAGGCCTGCGCAGGCGGACAGGCCGGACAGCGCCGCGGTGGTCGCCGCCAATGCCTCCTCGACCGGGCCGCCGCGGCCGGCGCGATGCTCGATCGCGGCACGTTCCTCCGCGCTCGGCTCCAGCGCCTGCATCATGCCGTCGACGAACAGGCGCAGGCCACGATCGGTCGGCACGCGGCCGGCACTGGTGTGCGGCGAGGCGAGCAGGCCCAATTCCTCCAATTCCTGCATCACGCTGCGGATCGAGGCGGGCGACAGCTTAAGGCCGGAGGCGGCGGCGATCGTCTTCGATCCCACCGGCATGCCGTTCTCGACATAGCCATCGACGACGGCACGGAAGATCTCGCGCGCACGATCGGTCAATTCGGTGACGGGCGGTGCCATGCGCGCCTATCTAGGACGGCGGCCGTCCCCGATAAAGGCGGCAATCGGCAGCGCGGCCGGCGCCGCCTTCAACCGCTCGAACAGCGCGCTGTTGCCATCCATGTCGCAGCCGAAATAGGCCGACAGGTGCGAGGGTGGCCGGGTGCCGCCGGTCCAGCGCACATCGACGGTGATCTGGTCGGTCGCGATCGAACGGCAAGCCGGCTTGCCGTTGAGCCCGCGCACGCCGGCCGGCCGGTCGGCCGCCAGCTTCGCGCGGAAGGCGGCAAATTCCGCCGGAGTCACCCGGAAGGCCTTGCGCCCCTTTTCCGCGGTGAACCGGCCTCCCTCGAACACGCCCTGCCCGGTCGAGCTGACGGTGACGCGATAGGCGGGGCAGAAGCCGAAACAGGGTCCGGTCTCGTAGCGGATCGTTTCCGGCTGCGGCTTCGCCTCCGCCACCGCGACCAACGTCCCGGCCGCCAGCGCCGCCGTCAGTGCCACCATCACGCGCATCTCCGTCTCCTCGCGACTGGCGCGCCGCAGCGCGCCGGGTTAGGGCAACGACTAACGTCTTGCCCCTTCCTACCTTGAGGAGAGTTGAATGCGCCCCAGCGGCCGCGCCCCCGACCAGATGCGTGCAATCACGATCACCCCGAACTTCACCCGCCATGCGGAGGGATCGGTGCTGATCGGCTTCGGCGACACGCGCGTGCTGGTCACCGCCAGCATCGAGGAGCGCGTGCCCCCCTTCCTGCGCGGCAAGGGCGAAGGCTGGGTGACCGCCGAATATGGCATGCTGCCGCGCGCGACCCACACCCGCGGCAGCCGCGAGGCGGCAAAGGGCAAACAGTCGGGCCGCACCCAGGAGATCCAGCGGCTGATCGGCCGATCCCTGCGATCGGTGATGGACATGAAGCTGCTCGGCGAACGGCAGATCACGCTCGATTGCGACGTGATCCAGGCCGACGGCGGCACGCGCACCGCGTCGATCTCCGGCGCCTGGGTCGCGATGCGCCTGGCCGTCGACACTTTGCTCGCCAACGGCAAGCTGACCGTCGACCCGATCAAGCAGAAGGTCGCGGCGGTCAGCTGCGGCATCTATCAGGGCACGCCGGTCCTCGACCTCGACTATGACGAGGATTCGAACGCTGACGCCGACGCCAATTTCGTCCTGCTCGAGAACGGCCATATCGCCGAGGCACAGGCGACCGCCGAACATGCGACATACGACGAAGAGGCGCTGCTCCGCCTGTTGCGCCTCGCGCGCATGGGCTGCACCGAGATCTTCGCCGCGCAGGATCGCGCGGTGCGCGCATGAGCGGCGAGGGCAGCGAACCGCAGGCGATCCGCAAGCTGCAACCGGGCAAGCTGGTCATCGCCAGCCATAACGAGGGCAAGGTCGCCGAATTCCGCGAGCTGCTCGCGCCCTACGGCGTCGAGCTGCTGTCGGCGGCGGAGCTCGACCTGCCCGAACCGGAGGAAACGGGAACGACCTTCGTCGCCAATGCCGAGTTGAAGGCGCTGAGCGCCGCCGACCTGTCCGGCCTGCCCGCCCTGTCCGACGACAGCGGCCTGTGCGTCGAGGCGCTGGGCGGCGACCCCGGCCTGTTCTCCGCCCGCTGGGCCGGGCCGGAAAAGGACTTCGCGATGGCGATGCGGCTGGTCGAGGATCGCCTGACCGAGGAGCCGGATACGGCGCGCGAGGCGCATTTCATCTGCGCGCTGGCGCTCGCCTGGCCGGATGGTCATGTCGAATGGTTCGAGGGCCGCGTCGACGGCTGCATCGTCTGGCCGCCGCGCGGCGACAAGGGCCATGGCTACGATCCGATCTTCCAGCCGCTCGGCCACGACCAGACCTTCGCCGAGATCGATCCGGCGGTGAAGAACGACATCAGCCACCGGGCGGATGCGTTCCGGCAGCTGACCGCGGCGGTGTTCTGATCGCGTCGGCGGAATCGGTGGGGACGATCGATCCCGCGCTGGTCCATGGCTGGCTGGCCGGACGCTCGCTGGCGCGCGGCCTGCCCGTGCCGGTCGCGGACCACGGCGGCTGGCGCGTCGATACCGATGGCGAGGAGGAGCGGCGGCGATACGTCTTCGCGATCGCGGATAACCGGCTGCGCGATCTGGTCGCCAGCATCGCTGCGCCGCGCATCTTCGTGAAGCTGTGCGCCGATGCCGAGACGTTCCGCAGCCTTCTGCCCGCTCGCTGGTCGGTGCTGCCGGCCAATTGCATGATGGTCGCCGGCACCGTCGCGCCGGCGCCCCCGCCCCTCCCCGCCGGTTATGTGCAGGCGGTGCAAGTCGACGGACGCGTCGCGCGCGTGGTCATCACCGCGCCGGACGGCAGTCTCGCGTCCCACGGCTATGCCGCGGAGACCGCAGGCGTCTTCGTCTACGACCGCATCGTCACCGAAGAGCCGCACCGCCGCCGCGGGCTGGGCCGAGCCTTGATGGCGGCGCTGCGCGATACCCGCCGCGATCCGGGCTCACAGGAGGTGCTGACCGCGACGCCGATGGGTCGGGCGCTCTACGAAAGCATCGGCTGGCGCGTCTATGCGCCCTATACGACCGCGGTAATCCCGGACCCGTGACGGGGACGGCGGCGCTCAATACGCCCGCTCGCCGACCACGTTGCCGGCAGGGGCGTAACGGCAGACCAGGTAATCGTCGGTCCGGTTGCTCGCCAGCGCGCAGCCGACCTCGGTCGAGCCGCGCCAGACGATCTGCGCATAATGCGCGACGTCGCCGAAGCGGCCGGTACGGCTCGCCGCCGGAACCGCGATGTTGACGAAGTCGCGCCGCTCGTCGAGCCAATGGCCGAACATTTCCTGATAGGCATAGGCGTCGCGCGTGCCCGTCCACAGGGTCTCGCCCTGTCGGCCCGGCCCCTGCGGCTGCTCGGCATGTTCGAAGCGGCCGGTGCGGGCGAGATCCTGCGCATAGCCGCGCGCGGAGACGGTCAGCGGCTCGCTCCAGGTCAGCGGCGGCACGCCCACCGCGGCGCGGGCGACATTGTGCCCGTCGAGCATCGCGCTGCGCAACAGCGCCGCCCCGCGCGCCGCCGGCGCATCGCTGGTGCGCCGCTCGACCACCCGTTCCGGCCCCGCCTGGGTGCAGGAGGCGAGCAGCAGCAAGGCGGCGGCAAGCTGGCGTTTCGCGATCATCGCCGCCATATCGGCGCCACCATGACCCCCGACAAGACGCCGCTCGCGCTCTACGTCCACTGGCCGTTCTGCGTCTCGAAATGCCCCTATTGCGATTTCAACAGCCATGTCCGCGAGTCGGTCGACCAGCAGGCATGGCGCGATGCGCTGCTCGCCGACCTGGCGCACGAGGCCGGACTGCTGCCCGGGCGGCGGCTCGGCTCGGTCTTCTTCGGCGGTGGCACGCCCTCGCTGATGCCGCCGGCGACGGTGGCGGCGATCCTCGACGCGGCGCAGCGACACTGGGCGCCGACCGACGATATCGAGATCACGCTGGAGGCGAATCCATCGTCCGTCGAGGCGGCGCGCTTCGCGGATCTCGCCGCCGCCGGGGTCAATCGGGTGTCGCTGGGGCTGCAGGCGCTGGACGACAATGTCCTGCGGTTCCTCGGCCGCGCCCACGACGTGGCGGAGGGGCTGGGCGCGCTCGACACCGCGCAGCGGCATTTCCAGCGCGTCAGCGTCGACCTGATCTACGCCCGGCCCGGCCAGTCGCTGGCGGCGTGGGAGGCGGAACTCGCGCGGGCGCTGTCGTTCGGCACCGAGCATCTGTCGCTCTACCAATTGACGGTCGAGCCGGGCACGCGCTTCGCCACCGAGGAGGCGAAGGGGCGGCTGACGCTGCCGGACGGCGACGCCGCCGCCGACGTGTTCGAGACGACACGCGCGATGACCGCTGCCGCCGGGCTGCCCGCCTATGAGACATCCAACCACGCGCGGCCGGGTGCGGAAAGCCGCCACAACCTGACCTATTGGCGTTACCGCGACTATGCCGGCGTCGGTCCGGGCGCGCATGGCCGCCGCGGCGGTCTCGCGACGCAGCGGCGCCGGAAGCCGGAGAATTGGCTGGCGGCGGTGGCGCGCAACGGCCACGGCATCGAGGCGGAAACCGCACTGACTGCGCATGAGCGCGCTACCGAGGCGCTGCTGATGGGGCTGCGGCTGGCGGAGGGCGTCGACCTGACGCACGTTGCCGCCCTTGCCGGGGGGCGCGCGCCGATCGACTGGGCGGCGGTCACACGGCTCGCCGGACAGGGTTTGATCGTCCACGCGGGCGACCGGCTGATCGTCACCGAGGCGGGTGCGTTGCTGCTCGACGCGATCCTGCCGCTCGTCGTCGCGGATGCGGTGGCGGCCTGATCGCCCCCCCACTCTTCCCTGGCAAAGGCCGGGGAAGATGGCGCGGAGTGTGTCCGCTACAGCGTGATTGCCGCCTTCATGCCGACCACGCCGACGTCGTTCGCCTCGCGGATGCCGCCGGGCTGGTGGATGTACTGCACGTTCGGCCGCAGTTCGAGCCAGTCGGCAGGGTGGATCGAATAATAGACCTCCGCCGCATATTCCTCATGCCGCACCGGCGTGCCCGGGACGGCGAGATCGGCGAGCGCGGCGCGTCCATTGACGTTGGTCCGCGCCACCGCCAGCCCCAACACGTCGCCCGGCACCGCCGGGACCAGCCCCTTGTAGAAGACGCCGACCGACACCTGATTGTCGGTCACCGACGTCTTGCGGTCGGCCTGCGTGACGTTGGCGAACATCGACAGGCCGGTCAGCGACTTGCCGTCCTTCGACGTGCCGGTCAGCTGCTGCTGCATGGTGAAATAGACGCCGTAGCGGCTGGAATGCTGGAGCGGCGCAAGGCCGGTCACCGCCGCCACGTTGCGATTGACGTCGAGCAATACATCGTTGCCGTCCGCCGTGCCGAGCCAGCCGCCGATCTTGTACGACCCGACGTGGCCGTCGTCGCCGCCGCGCGTCCAGCCCGCCTCGACCGGGATCAGCGCGCCCGTGGCACCCCTGAAGTGGCCGATGAAGAAGTCGTTGTCGAGGTTGCGCGGGTTGATCTCGTAGACGCCGCCCTGAACATATAGATCGTGCGGCAAGTCGACGCGCACGCGCGCGCCCCATTGGCTGACCGGCCAATTGTACCAATAATCGCCGACGAGATTGCCCGGCTGCGCGCCGCAGAAGCTCAGGTTCATGAAATGGCAGGAGAAGACCGCGAAATCCTCGCCGGGATTGGTGCGGCCGAGCTTGATCTCGACGGCGCGGCCGATCTTCTGTTCGTACCAGAATTGCGTCAGGCGCACGGTCTGGCCGCGGCCGTAGACCTCCTGCACCTGTTGCAGGGAATTGATCCCCGCCGCCGTGGTCAGGTCGTAGCCGCGCCGCCACGTCACCGTCGCCTGGAACGCACCGCCCTTCAGCCCGACGAGCTTTTCGAGATCGAGCAGCGCGCCGACGTCGAACTGCCCCGTTTCGCGGAACAGGTTTTTCGTGCCGCCGGCGAAGTTGTAGCCACTTTCGGAGGCATAACGCGCGGTCAGGCCGATGCCGCGCCGGCCGAGGCGGGTGCGGATCTCCTGCCAGTCACCGATCAGGCCGGGAGGCGGCGCGCTTTGCGTGTCGCCGATCAAGGCGGACGGCGACGTGTCGCGCTGGCGCGGACGCGACGCCGGCGTCTGCGGCCGGTGCTGCGTGTCGCCGATGCTGCTGTCCGGCGTCTGCTGGCGGGTCTCGGGCGCCGGTGTCTGCTGGCTGTTCGCCGCGTCCGCCGGCGGCGAGGCGCCGACGTCGATCTGCTGCGCCGCGGCCGCCCCGGCCGTCACCGAGGCGAGGCATACCGCCGCCACCCCCAGAACCACTCGCTTCATCACCACCCCTTTCACGGCCGGTTCGCCGATCGGAAGGGGTAACGATGCTGTCACGATAAGGTTCGAACCTGCCTGACTCAGTCGCGCAGCAATTCGTTGATGCTGGTCTTGCTGCGCGTCTGCGCGTCGACGCGCTTGACGATCACCGCGCAATAGAGGCCGGGCTTGCCGCCCTCCGTCGGCGTCGACCCGGGGACGACGACCGCATAGGGCGGCACCTCACCGCGGAACACTTCGCCGGTGTCGCGATCGATGATCTTGGTCGACTTGCCGAGATAGACACCCATCGACAGCACCGCGCCCTCGCCGACGCGCACGCCCTCCGCCACCTCGGAGCGCGCGCCGATGAACGCGCCGTCGCCGATGATCACGGGGTCGGCCTGCAGCGGCTCCAGGACGCCGCCGATGCCGGCGCCGCCGGACAGATGGACGTTCCTGCCGATCTGCGCGCAGCTGCCGACCGTCGCCCAGGTGTCGACCATCGTACCCTCGCCGACATAGGCACCGATGTTGACGAAGCTCGGCATCAGGATGGCGCCCGGCGCGACATAGGCGCCGCGGCGCACGACGCTGCCGGGCACGGCGCGGAAGCCGGCGGCGCGGAACTCCGCCTCGCTCCAGCCGGAGAATTTCGACGGCACCTTGTCGAACCAATGGCCCGCGCCCGGTCCGTTGTCGATCAGCGTATTGTCGTTGAGGCGGAAGCTGAGCAGCACCGCCTTCTTCAGCCACTGATTGACGCGCCAGCCGCCCTCACCGTCCGGCTCGGCGACACGGGCGGTGCCGGCGTCAAGCGACGCCAGCGCGCGATCGACCGCCAGCCGCACGTCGCCGACCGTGTCGAAATTGAGGGCGGCGCGATCCTCCCATGCGGCGTCGATGACGGTTGCGAGCTCCTGGCTCATGCTGCCTCCAAGATATGATTGAGCCACGACGCGAGGTCGCGGACGATGAAGTCGATATGGTCGCGGGCCGCCTCCGGCCCCTGTTCGGAGCCGTTGTCGACCCAGACCGTGGTCATGCCGATCGCCTTGGCCGGCGTCAGGTTGCGCGCCATGTCCTCGACGAACAGCGCGCGGTGCGGGTCGATGCCGAAGGCCGCGCACAGGCCGGCATAGGCCGAGGGATGCGGCTTGGGCACCAGATCCATCGCGTGGATGTCGTGGATCGCCTCGAAGCTGTCGCCGAGACCCAGTCGGTCGAGCACCTTCAGCGCATAGGGTTTGTCGCCGTTGGTGAAGACCAGCTTGCGACCGGGCAGCCGGGCGAGCGCGGCAGCGAGCGGCGCGTCCTTCTCCAGCACGTCCATCTCGACGTCGTGGACGTCGGCGAGGAATTCATGCGGATCAACGCCGTGCTCCGCCATCAGTCCTGTGAGGGTGGTGCCGTGGCGGTGAAAATAGTTCTTCTGGATACGCCACGCCTCCTGCGGATCCACGCCGAGCCGACGCGCGACATAAGCGGTCATGCGCGCGTCGATCCGCGCGAACAGGTCGGCGCGCGCCGGATAGAGCGTGTTGTCCAGATCGAAGATCCAGGTGTCGATCGAGGCAAGCTGCGCGAGCATGGCGGGGCGTCTAGGCGGCACGGCCATCAGGGGCAAGCCGCAGGCTCCTGCCGTGGATCATGAACCCGCTGTAAAGGCTGATCGCTCCGTGATATGCGGGTGAGAGGGGAGCTGGGGTGTACGCGTGATGAAGGTTCGGTCTGAGCTGCTCCGGTCGGCTGCCTGGTGCGGAACGGCATTGCTGTCGGCCTGCGGCGGTGGCGGCGGCGGCGGCGTCAACAGCACGCCCACCCCGCCGAGTGTCTCGATCCCGACCCCCGCGCCATCGCCGATTCCGGCGCCCACGCCAACGCCGGCGCCGGCCCCCGCGCCGACACCGACGGCAACCAATTACGACACCAGTGAATATCGCGCCACGGTCGGCGCGGTGTCGATGAACGCACTTGCGGCCTATAACCGCGGCGCGACCGGTCTTGGCATCAATCTGGCGATTATCGACAGCGGCATCGACACTACAAGCGCGGAATTCGGCAACCGCATCTCCACCGCGTCGCAGGACGTGGCGGGCAATACGAGCATCACCGACCAGGGCGGACACGGCACGGCGGTGGCCTTTACCGCGGCGGGGCGGCGCAACGACACGGGCACGCTGGGGGTCGCCTTCGACGCGACGATCACCGTGCTGCGCGCCGATACGCCCGGCAGCTGTACCGCGACGACGACCGGCACCGAATCGCCCTGCAAATTCTCCACCGACGCGATCGCGCGCGGCGTGGATGCCGCGCGCGTCGCCGGTGCGCGGGTGATCAACATGTCGCTCGGCGGATCGGCGATGCCGCAGAATCTGGTCGACGCGATCAGCCGCGCCACCGCGCAGGGCATCATCATCGTGATCGCCGCGGGCAATGACGGCAGCGACAATCCCGATCCCTTCACCGCCGTTGCCTCCGATGCGGCGGCGCGCAATCTGGTGATCATCGCCGGGTCGGTCGGCACCAGCGACGCGATTTCGAGCTTCAGCGACAAGGCCGGCACCGGCGCGGCGCACTTCCTGGCCGCGGTCGGCGAGCGCGTGCGCGCGCCCGATCAGAACGGCACCGCCTATCTCTGGTCCGGCACCTCCTTCGCCGCGCCGCAGATCTCCGGCGCCATCGCGCTGCTCGCCCAGGCCTTCCCCAATTTGTCGGGGGCGCAGATCGTCGACCTGCTGTTCCGCACGGCGCGCGACGTCGGCGCGACCGGGGTCGACAGCATCTACGGCAATGGCGTGCTCGACCTGACCAAGGCGTTCCAGCCGGTCGGCACCACGGCCCTGGCGGGATCGAAACAGGCTATCTCGGTGATGAGCAACGCCACCCTGTCCGCGCCGATGGGCGATGCGCAGGTCGGCACGCTCGGCGCGGTGATCCTCGACAGCTATGCGCGCGCCTTTGCGATCGACCTGGCGCGTACCGTGCAGCGCACCGGTCCGCAGCGGACGCTGACCGGCGCGCTGGCGACGCGCCAGCGCAACGTCGCGCTGGACGTCGGCGGCACCACCGTGTCGATGACGCTGGCACCGCAGAGCGACGGAGCAGTCGCGCTGCAGCGGACGAACCTCAGCGTCCAGCAGGCGGACACCGCCCGCGCGATCGCGGCGACGGTGACGCAGCAATTGGGCGCCAACACCCGCTTCGGCTTCGCCATCGCGCAAGGCGGCGGCACCCTGTCCGCGCAGCTCGCGGGGCGCGGCCAACCCGCCTTTCTAGTCGCGGGTCAGGGCGGCGCCGGCTTCGACAGCATGGCGCGATCGGCGACCGCGCTGCGCCAGCAGTTCGGGGCCTTTGGCGTCACTGCCGGGGTCGAGACCGGCGACGTACTGGGCCGACGCGACCCGCTGATCGCCGGGCTTACCGGCTACCGGCGGTCGGGCTATGCCCGCACCACCTTGGCCGTCGACACACGCTGGCGCGGCGTCAGCGGCGCGCTGACCGCGACCCGGCTGACCGAGCGCGACACGCTGCTCGGCGCGCGCTTCGACGGGGCGCTCGGCGCGCCACGGGCGGCGAGCTGGTTCGTCGACGCCGATGCACGCGCCGATCTGGGCGGCGGGTGGACGCTTGGCGCCAACTGGCGGCGCGGCTGGACCGATGCGCAGCTGCGCGGCGGCCTGGGCGGTGGCGGCACGCTGCGCACCACCGCCTTCGCCGCGGACGTCGGCAAGGACGGCGTGTTCGGGACCGACAGTCTGGGCCTGCGCATCGCCCAACCTCTACGCGTCACTCAGGGCGGCCTCGACTACAGACTGCCGACGGGATGGGATTATGCGACGCTAACAGTATCCGACTGGACGACGCAACGCATGAACCTGACCCCGACCGGGCGCGAGCTCGACATCGAGGCGCGCTATCGCGTCCTGCTCGGCCTCGGCGACGTGCAGGCCAATTTGTTCTGGCGGCGCGATCCGGGGAATTTCAGCAGCCTGCCGGACGACCGCGGCGCGGCCGTCCGCTACGCGATCGGTTTCTGATCGAGACGGATTGCGTCCGTGCCCGAAAGCCCCATCTAACCGGGCATGACCCGTTTCGCTCTGCTCGATCTGGTGCCCGTCGTCGAGGGCGGCACCGTGGCGCAATCGCTCGCCAACGCCGCCGATCTGGCGCGCCATGCCGAAACGCTCGGCTTCAACCGTTACTGGGTGGCGGAGCATCATGGCATGCGCGGCATCGCCAGCGCCGCGACGGCGGTGGTGATCGCGCATGTCGCCGCGGCGACCCGGACGATCCGCGTCGGCGCGGGCGGCATCATGCTGCCCAACCACGCCCCGCTGGTGATCGCCGAACAGTTCGGCACCCTCGACGCGTTGTTCCCCGGCCGCATCGACCTGGGCCTCGGCCGCGCGCCGGGCAGCGACCAGAGGGTGGCGCGGGCGATGCGGCGGACGCTCGACAGCGATCCCAACGCCTTCCCCCAGGACGTGCTCGAGCTGCAAAGCTATTTCGCCGACGACGGCCAGACCGGCATTGTCGCGACGCCGGGTGCGGGCGCCGACGTGCCCCTGTGGATCCTCGGTTCGAGCACCTTCGGCGCGCAGCTCGCCGCCGCGCTCGGCCTGCCCTACGCCTTCGCGTCGCATTTCGCGCCGGATGCGCTCGACCAGGCGCTGGCGATCTACCGGCGTGACTTCCGCCCGTCCAAGCAGCTCGACCGCCCCTATGCGATGGCCGGGTTCAACGTCTTCGCCGCCGACACCGATGCGGAGGCGGAATTGCTCGCCAGTTCGCAGCAGCAGTCGTTCGTCGCGCTGCGTACCGGCAATCCGCGCCAGCTGCCGCCGCCCGTCGAGGGTTATCGCGCCAGCCTGGGGCCGCAGGGCAATGCGATCCTCGACCATGTGCTGCAATGTTCCGCGGTCGGTTCGCCGGAAACGGTCGCCCGCCACACCGCCGCATTCGTCGAGCGGACGGGCGTCGACGAGATCATGGTGACCAGCGCCATCTACGACCATGACGCACGCAAGCGCAGCCTGGCGATCACCGCCGAGGTCATGAGCGGCCTCACCGTCCCCGCCTGACCGCGGCGTGGGCGGCGGCCCGCGCCAGCAGCGCGTCGAGGTCCGCCCGGTCGATGTCGAAGGTCTCGTGCATCTCGGCCAGCGCCGCGTCGACGTCTTCGGCGGCGAAGCCGGGCGCGGCGACGGCGGGGCGATGCGGATAGCTGTGGCCGCTTAACCGGTGGAAGCAGACACCGGCGGCGACGAGCAGCAGCGAATCGAGCGCCACCGGCACGAACGGAAACAGCCAGCCGACATGGCCGCTGGTCTGTGCCAGCAGGATCGCGCTGAGCGCCGCGGCGCCGCCGGGCGGATGCAGGCAGCGCAGCCACGACATGACCAGGATCGCGCCGCCGACCGCGACGCCGGTCGCCAGTGCGAACGGCCAATGGAGCGCCGCCACCGCGACGCCGAAGGCCGCGGACAGCATGTTGCCACCGATCACCGGCCACGGCTGGGCCAGCGGGCTGGCGGGCACCGCGAAGACGAGCACCGCGCTGGCCCCGATCGGTGCGACGATCAGCGGCCAGACCGGCGCGGCGGTCAGGATCGCAGCCAGCACGCCGGCCAGGATGATCCCCGCCACGGCGCCCCCGGCGGCGAGCAGCCTGTCGCGGGCGGTCGCCCCCGCCAACAGTGGCACGAACCCGCGCATCAATTGGCCGCGGGCAGGCGTAGCCGCACGAGCAGGCCGCCCAGGTCCTCGCTTTCCTCCAGGCTGACCGTGCCGCCGTAGATTTCGGCGACGTCACGGACGATCGCCATGCCCAATCCGGTGCCGGGTTTGCCGGTGTCGAGCCGGACGCCGCGATCGAAGATGCGGACGCGGTCTTCCTCGGGAATGCCGGTGCCATCGTCCTCGATCAGGAATTCGACGAAGCCCGCATTGGCGCCGACGGTGACGAACACGCTGCCGCCGCCGTATTTGGCGGCATTCTCGATGAGATTGCCGAGCATCTCGTCGAGATCCTGGCGCTCGATATGGACCTGCAAATCCTTGGGCCCGGTGACGTCGATCCGCACGTGGCGGTAGAGGCGACCGACCGCGCGCTCGACCGATTCGAGGCTGGGCCAGACCTCCGCGCGACTATGCGCCGAGCCGCGCCGGCCGACTGCACGGGCGCGGGCGAGATGATGGTCGACCTGCCGCCGCATCGTTCGCGCCTCGCGGATCACCGTATCGGCGAGGTCGTCGGCATGCGCGGTGGCGGCGTTCATGATCACGGTCAGCGGCGTCTTCAGCGCATGGGCGAGGTTGCCGGCATGCCGCCGCGCCTCTTCCGCCTGCCGCTCGTTATGTTCGATCAGCGCGTTCAGCTCCTCGACCATCGGCGCGACCTCGATCGGCATCGCGCTCGACACGCGGTTCGACTGACCGGCGCGCATCCGCGCGATCTCCTCGCGCACCCGGCGCAGCGGCCACAGACCGTAGAACGTCTGGAGCGCGGCCAGCGCGATCAGGCCGAGGCCGAGCAGCAGGAAGCTGCGCACCAAGGTGCGGCGGAGCACCGCGATCTGCGAATCCAGACCATCGCGGCTCTGCGCGACCTGGAAGCGCCAATGGACATTCGATCCTGGCAGCTGTGCGTCACGTTCGACGACACGCAGTTTCTCGTCCGGAAACTGGTTGCTGTTGTAGATATGAATGCTGCGATCGTCGTGAGCCGAGCCAAATGCCAGCCGGCGGTCCCACAGCGAGCGCGACGGGAAGGCCTCCCTCACCGAGCGACCGGGCGCCGAAATCTGCCAATACAGCCCCGAATTGGGCTCCAGAAACCGCTGATCCGCGGTGGCATCACGGCTAAACGCCACCTCGCCGTCCGGATCGATATAGGCCGACACCAGCAGCGATCGCATCACGTAGCTGAGATTGTCGTCGAAATTGCGCGTTACCGCCGCCGACAGCACGCGATCGAGCGCAAAGCCGCCGCCGAACAGCAGCACGCCGATCCACGCCGCCGCGATCAGGATCATGCGGCGCGACAGCGAACCCGTCGTCCGGGCCCGGCGGCGCGGCGGCGCTTCGGCGAGCGGCGGTGCGTCGGTCATGGTGTGACGGTCTTGAGGGGCGATCAGGCGTCCGGATCTTCGAGGCTGTAGCCAAGGCCGCGGATCGTCGTGATCACGTCCTGGCCCAGCTTCTTGCGGATGCGCGTCACGAACACCTCGATCGTGTTCGAGTCGCGATCGAAATCCTGGTCGTAGATATGCTCGATCAGCTCGGTGCGGCTGACCACCTTGCCCTTGTGATGGAGCAGGTAGCTCAAGAGCTTATATTCCTGCGCGGTCAGCTTCACCGCCTCGCCGGCGCGGGTGACCTTGCCCGAACGGGTGTCGAGGCGGACGTCGCCGGCGGTCAGCTCGCTCGACGCATTGCCGGAGGCGCGGCGGATCAGCGCGCGCAGGCGGGCGATCAGCTCCTCCGTCTGGAACGGCTTGGCGACATAATCGTCGGCACCCGCGTCGAGCCCGGCGACCTTGTCCGACCAGCTATCGCGCGCGGTGAGGACGAGCACGGGCGTGGTCTTGCCCTCCTTGCGCCAGCGGTCGAGCACGGTCAGCCCGTCGATCTCCGGCAGGCCGAGATCGAGCACGATCGCGTCATAGCTTTCGGTCGAACCCAGGAAATGCCCCTCCTCGCCATCGGTGGCGAGGTCGATGGCATAGCCCGCGCCCTCCAGCGTATTCTTCAGCTGCTGGCCGAGATTGGGTTCGTCCTCGACGATCAGAACGCGCATGGGATCTCCCTGTTTATGGGTCGCCGGTGGTTAGCGGCCGGTGCGACCGATGATCTGGCCGGTGCGGCCGTCGACATCGACCCAGACCACGGTTCCATTGCGCAGGAACTTGAGCGTGTAAACGCCGCTCGCGAAGTCGATGTCGAAGCCGAGATATTCGTAGCCCTTCATCTGCGGCAACACGCGCGCCTCGATCACCTTGTTGGGCAAGAGGTCACCGCGGCGACGCGCATCGTAGGCGCGTTCCTGGTCGCTACGCCGTTGCGTATCGGGCGCCTGCGCAAGTGCCGGAGCGGCGGCCAGGAGAGCGAGAGGAACGATCATTCGCATCGGCGTCGCATAGGTCAGCACCATTGAACAGCCTGTGAATGGACCGGAAACGCTGGAGTCAGGAGCCACGGCGACACGAGTCTTGACAGAATTGACGCCTGAACGGGCAAACGTCCGGACCGATCCTGCCCCGCACGAAAAGAATGGCGATGGCGGCGGACCCGGTCATGCCGGCCAAGATAGGAAGGCGCAGCTTTGTAGGACAGCGGTTATCAAGCCGCGCCGGTCGGATAAGCTTGCTCCCCTGCCCGCCACCCCCTACCTCGCGGCGCCTATGGCTGCCCCCATCCTTTCCTACGAAGACCTTGGCCTGATCCAGGGGTCCGGCTGGCTGTTCCGCCATCTCGACATCCATATCAGCGCGCGCGACCGACTGGCGCTGATCGGGCGCAACGGCGCCGGCAAGACGACGTTGCTGAAGCTGCTCGCCGGCACGATCGACAGCGACGAGGGCCGGCGCACCGTCGTGCCCGGCACGCGCGTCGTCATCCTCGAACAGGAGCCGAGTCTGGCCGGCTGCGCGACGCTCGCCGATTACGTGCTGGGCGGCGACAATCCGCCCGAGCGGCACGAAGCGGACGCCATCGCCGACCAGCTTGGCATCGACCTGTCGCGCGACGCCACGTCGGCGAGTGGCGGCGAGCGGCGGCGCGCAGCGATCGTGCGGGCGCTGGCACAGGATCCGGACGTGCTGCTGCTCGACGAGCCGACCAACCATCTCGACATCGCCGCAATCGACTGGCTGGAGGACTGGCTGAACCGCTGGCGCGGAGCCTTTGTCGTGATCAGCCACGACCGCACCTTCCTGACCCGGCTGACCAAGCAGACGCTCTGGCTCGACCGCGGCCAGATGCGGCGCAGCGAAGTCGGCTTCGGCGGCTTCGAGGCCTGGACCGAGGCGGTCTATGCCGAGGAACAGCGCGCTGCCGAAAAGCTCGACGCCAAATTGAAGATCGAGGAGCATTGGCTGCAGCGTGGCGTCACCGGGCGCCGGCGGCGCAACCAGGGACGACTTGCCAAGCTGAAGGAGATGCGCGCGACCCGCGCCGCGATGACCGGGCCGCAAGGGTCGGCGAACCTCGTCACCGGATCGGACGATGCCAAGACCAAGGTGGTGATCGACGCGCTGCACGTCACCAAGGGTTATGGCCCGCGGACGGTGATCCGCGACCTCTCCTTGCGCGTCACGCGCGGCGACCGGATCGGCATCGTCGGCCACAATGGCGCCGGTAAGACGACGCTGCTGCGGTTGTTGACCGGCGAGCTGGCGCCCGACAGCGGCGAGGTGAAGCTGGCCAAGACGCTCGACGGCGTGGTCATCGATCAGCAGCGCAGCCTGATGGCGCCGGAGAAGACGGTGCGCGACGTGCTCGCCGACGGTGGCGACTGGATCGACGTGCTCGGCGTGCGCAAGCACGTCCACGGCTATCTGAAAGAATTCCTGTTCGATCCCAGCCTGGCGGAGGCGAAGGTCGGCACGCTGTCCGGCGGCGAGCGGTCGCGCCTGCTGCTGGCGCGCGAGTTCGCCCGGCGATCGAACCTGCTGGTGCTCGACGAGCCGACCAACGATCTCGATCTCGAGACGCTCGACCTGTTGCAGGAGGTGATCGCCGATTACGACGGCACCGTGCTGATCGTCAGCCACGATCGCGACTTTCTCGACCGGACGGTGACGGTGACCCTCGGCCTCGACGGGTCGGGGACCGTCGATGTCGTCGTCGGCGGCTATGAGGATTGGGAGCGCAAGCGCAAACCCAAGGCGGAGAAGAAGACCGAGAGCAAGAAGCCGGTCGAGGCCCCCGCCCCGGCGCAGCCCCGTACCAAGCTGAGCTACAAGGACCAGCGCGACTTCGATCTGCTGCCCAAGCGGATCGAGGAGATCGACCGGTCCGTGGCGGCAAAGGAAGCGACGATGGGCGATCCGGGCCTGTATGCGCGCGATCCGGCGGCGTTCGACCGGCTGGGCAAGGAGATCGCGGCGCTCCGCGACGAGAAGGACGCGGCGGAGATGCGCTGGCTGGAATTGGCGGAGATGGTCGAGGGGATGGGGTGATCTGGTAGAAGCCCCTCCCCTTCAGGGGAGGGGTTGGGGTGGGGCCTGTCCTCAAGCGCAGCGTCCGTGGCGATGCCCCACCCCCTACCCCTCCCCTGAAGGGGAGGGGCTTTGGATCACACTCAACTCTCCGCGCTGCCCTCCACGTCGAACAGATGCCGGTATTGGCGCGGCTGCGAGCGGAGATACTGGTCGGGCGCCTTGACCCGCGCGCCGAGGTGGGCGGCGGCATGCCAGGGCCAGCGCGGATCGTAGAGGATCGTCCGTGCCAGCGCGATCAGATCGGCGTCGCCGGTGCCGACGATCGCCTCCGCCTGTTCGTAATCGGTGATCAGGCCGACCGCGACGACCGGGATCGCCACCGCCTGCTTGACCGCCCGGGCGAGCGGCACCTGATAGCTGGGCCCGACCGGGATCTGTTGGCGCGGATCGAGGCCGCCGCTCGACACGTGGATCGCCGCGCAGCCCCGTGCCTCCAGCGCGCGTGCGAAGGCGACGGTCTGCTCCGCGTCCCAGCCGCCCTCCACCCAGTCGGTGCCGGAGACGCGCACCGTCACCGGCTTGTCCGCCGGAAAGGCGGCGCGTACCGCGTCGTACACCTCGAGCGGGAAGCGCATCCGGTTGTCGAGGCTGCCGCCATAATCGTCGTCGCGGGTGTTGCTGAGCGGGGAAAGGAATTGATGGAGCAGATAGCCGTGCGCGGCGTGGATCTGCACCGCGTCGATGCCAAGCCGCGCGGCGCGGCGCGCCGAATCGGCGAAGGCGTCGCGGATCGTGGCCAGCCGCGCCGCGTCGAGGGCGACCGGCGGATGTTCGTCCGCGGCGAAGGGCACGGCCGACGGCGCCTCGGTCTGCCAGCCGTCGGGGGCGTCCGGGGCGATTTGCTTGCCGCCCTTCCACGGCAGGTCGGTCGACGCCTTGCGGCCGGCATGGGCGAGCTGGATCGCGATCGGCATGTCGGAATGACGGCGGACGCTTTCCAGCACGCGCGCCATCGCAGCCTCGGTCTCGTCGTCCCACAGGCCGACGTCGCCATAGGTGATCCGCCCCTCCGGCACGACCGCGGTCGCCTCGATCGTCAGCAGCGCCGCGCCCGACAGCGCGAGATGGCCAAGGTGGATCGTATGCCAGTCGGTCATCCGCCCCTCGTCGGCGGAATATTGGCACATCGGCGCGATGACGATGCGGTTGGCAAGCGACAGGCCGCCGACGGCGAGCGGTTCGAAGAGTTTGGACATGGCGCGCACTACGTTCGAGCGGGCGATCGGTGCCCTGCCCGATCAGCCACGGTCGATCCGGCATGACGGGTCGGGTGCGGGTCGAGGTGAACGGCGCCCCTCACCCCTTGCGCCCCGACGGCTCGCACCGGTAGCCTGGCGCCACGGAGGTGACCGACGATGCGACCCCTGCCTGCCACGTTCGACACGCTGTTCGCCGCGCATCCGCGCCGCGTCGGCGAGAGCTATCTGGCCCATGCCCGCACTGCCATGGGTTTCGGCGCGACGATGATCGTCGGCGGCGCGGCGTGCATGATCCACGGCCTCGTCCCGGCGGTGTTCACCACCACGGGCAGCGACACCGTCCGGCGGCTGCATGCGCGGATGGGCGGGCGGGCGCGCGAGGCGCAAGAGGCGGGAGCCGGTCTCTGCTACGACATCTGAACGCGGATCGCGGATGATCCGCCACGTCGCGATCGTCGGCGCGGGCTTTTCGGGGACGTTGCAGGCGATCAACCTGCTGCGCCACGACGGGCCGCGCGCGACGCTGATTGAGCGCGCGCCGGTCGCGGGGCTCGGCGTCGCTTATGGTGCGGCACAGCCGAGCCATCTGCTCAACGTCCGCGCCGGCAACATGAGCGCCTTTCCCGACGATCCCGACCATTTCGTCCGCTGGCTGGGCGGGCGCGGCATGGTCGACGCCGCGGGGACGTTCGTGCCGCGCGTCACCTATGGCGCCTATCTGCGCGACCTGCTGGAGGAGGCCCGCGCGCGCGCCGGCGACCGGCTGACCGTGGTCCAGAACGACGTCGCCGACATCGTCGCGGCGGACGAGGGCGCAAGCGTGATGTTGGCGGACGGCGAGCGGATCGCGGCGGACGCGGCGGTGCTCGCGGTCGGCAACCTGCCGCCGCACGATCCGCCCGGCCTCGATCCGGCGACACTGTCGACGCGCTATCGTAACGATCCCTGGGCGCCGGGGCTCAGCGACGGGCTGAGCGATGCCGACACCGTGCTGGTCATCGGCACCGGCCTCACGATGGTCGACGTCGCGCTGACGCTCGACGCGCAGGGCTTCGGCGGCCGGATCGTCGCCGTATCGCGGCGCGGGCTGCTGCCGCGCGAACATGCGCCGCCCGCCCCCAATCCGGACCGCCTGCGCGAGCGCCCGGCGACCGTCGCCTCGGACCTGGTGGGGATGGTCCGCGATCGCGGCGAGCGGATCGGCTGGCGCCAGGCGGTCGACGAACTGCGCCCGTTCACCCAGGGCATGTGGGCCAATGCCAGCGGTGCCGAGCGGGCACGCTTCCTGCGCCACCTGCGCCCCTGGTGGGACGTCCACCGCCACCGGATCGCACCGCCGGTCGCCGCCCGGCTGGCGGCGATGATCGCGGACGGCCGGCTGCACCTCGTCGCCGGCAAGACCGCCGGCTTCGTCGAGCGACCCGACGGCATCGCGGTGACGTGGCGGCCGCGCGGATCGGACACGACCGAGATCATCGTCGCGCAACGGATCGTCAACTGCACCGGGCCGCAGGGCGACCTGTCCCGCACCACCGAGCCGCTGCTGCGTCGCCTCGCCGATCGCGGCACGATCCGTGCCGATGCCGCCCGGCTGGGCATCGACGTCGACGCGGAGGCGCGGACGATCGCCGCCGATGGCGCGGCCAACGACTGGCTCTATGCGCTGGGGCCGATGACGCGCGGGGCTTTCTGGGAAATCGTCGCGGTGCCCGACATCCGAACGCAGACCTGGGCGGTGGCGCGCAAACTGTCGAATGCGCATTGGGTTGGAGGCGAAGGGCTCTAGCCGCAGGCGATGCAATGAGGGGATGCGGCGCAAAGCGCTTCTGCCGCGTTGGCGGCGTCGATATGGAAGCCCGATGATCGCCGCCGCCCCGCCCGAATCGGACCTGCCCGCCGCACTCGGCTTCCTGCGCGGGGGCGGACTGGCGACCGAATTGATCCTGGCGCGCGACTGGACGACGCATCCGCTGGGGTCGCCCGCGGGCTGGCCGAACGGCCTCAAACAGGCGCTGGGACTGGTGCTCCATTCGCCCGAATCGATGATCCTCGCCTGGGGTCGCGACGAACTGTTCTTCTTCTTCAACGAGACCTATTGCCCGCTGCTCGGGCCGCGGCTCGACTGGGCGATGGGCGCGCCGTTCGCCGAGGTGTGGGCGGATGCCTGGGACCAGGCCAAGCCGATCATCGACGACGCCTTCGCCGGGCGCAGCAATCGCTTCGTCGACTTGCCGTGGAAGCTCGACACCGATCGCGGACTGGCGGACACCTGGTGGACCTTTTCCTATTCGCGCGTGCTGGACGAGCATGGCGAGATCGCCGGCCTGTTCATCTTCACCAACGAAACCACCGCCCGCGTCCTCGCCGACCGCGCGCTGGCGCGGAGCCAGGCGGAACTGAGCGCGCTCAACGCGACGCTGGAACGCCAGGTCGAGGAGCGCACCGCCGAACGCGACCGGATGTGGAACACCTCGCCCGACCTGATGGTGGTGCTGTCGCCGGACGGCATCTACCGCCGGATCAATCCGGCCTGGCGGACGGTGCTCGGCTATGAGCCCGGCGATGTCCTCGGCCATTTCGTCACCGACTTCACGCACCCCGACGATATCGCGCCCACCGAAGTGGCGCTTGCCACCGCCCAGGTCGGCCAATTGCCGAATTTCGAGAATCGGTTCCGCCACGCCGACGGCGGCTATCGCTGGCTGCAATGGGTCGCGGCGCCCGGACCGGACGAGATCTTCGCCGTCGGTCGCCACGTCACCGACGCAAAGGCGGCGGAAGCGCGGTTGCAGGAGACGGAGGCGCAGCTCCGTCAGGCGCAGAAGATGGAGGCGGTCGGCCAGCTGACCGGCGGCATCGCGCACGACTTCAATAACATGCTGACCGGCGTCATCGGCAGCCTCGATCTGCTCAGGCGGCGGCTGGGCGCGCATGGCGACCCGCGCATCGACCGCTATATCGATGCCGCCACCACGTCCGCACAACGGGCGGCCGGGCTGACCCAGCGGCTGCTCGCCTTTTCGCGACGGCAGGCGCTCGACGTGCGCGCGACGGACGTCAACGCACTGGCGATCGGCATGGAGGAGCTGCTGCACCGGACGCTGGGCGAGAATATCGCCCTCGACCTGCATCTCGCCGGCGATGCCTGGCCGGCGCTGACCGACGGCAACCAGCTGGAAAGTGCGCTGCTCAATCTGGCGATCAACGCACGCGACGCGATGCCCGACGGCGGCCGGCTGACGCTGGCGACCGGCAATGCGCCACGCGGCAGTGCGCCGGCCGCCGCCTTCGACGGCGTCGAGCCGGGCGATTACGTGATGGTGTCGATGACCGATACCGGCACCGGCATGCCGGCCGATGTCGCCGCCCGGGCCTTCGACCCCTTTTTCACCACCAAGCCGATCGGCGTCGGCACCGGCCTCGGCCTGTCGATGATCTACGGCTTCGTCCGCCAGACCGGCGGCCGGGTGCGGATCGTCACCAAGGAGGGCGAGGGCACGGCGATCCACATGCTCCTGCCGCGCGCGGACACGGACCCCAAGCCGACCGTCGCGCCGATCTCGTCGCCGATGGCGGCACGACCGGGCGAGAGCGTGCTGCTGGTCGAGGACGATCCGGCGGTGCGGATGCTCGTCGCGGACCTGCTCGGCGATCTCGGCTTTCGCGTCCGGCAGGCCAGGGACGGCACGGCGGCCCTGACCGAACTGGAAGCCATGCCGCGCCTCGACCTGCTGATCACCGATGTCGGGCTGCCCGGCATGAACGGCCGCGACCTCGCCGATCTGGTGCGCGCGCGTCATCCGGCGCTGAAGGTGCTGTTCATCAGCGGCTATGCCGGAAAGGCGACGATGCTGGGCGATTTCCTGGCCGAGGGTATGGAGCTGGTGTCGAAGCCGTTCGACATCGACGCGCTGTCGGCCCGTATCCGCGCGATATTGGGCTGAGCGGCCCCGCCTACCCCGAAACCGTGCGGAAAGAGCCTGCCGGCGCTTGTCGGACGCCGCATCCGCGCCCATATGAGGCAGGCGCCGCAATCGATCATTGCCGCGCATCCCCTGCGCTCGCCTTTCCTTTTTCGGTCTTCTCGGCTAAGGGCGCGCGCACTTAGCGCGAAAGAGACACCGTTTGGCGAAAGAAGAACTCCTGGAAATGCGCGGTCGCGTGGTGGAATTGCTCCCCAATGCGATGTTCCGCGTCCAGCTGGAAAACGATCACGAGATCCTGGGTCATACCGCCGGCAAGATGCGCAAGAACCGCATCCGCGTGCTGGTCGGCGACGAGGTGCTGGTCGAGCTGACCCCCTATGATCTGACCAAGGGGCGGATCACCTATCGCTTCATGCCGGGTCGCGGCGGCCCCGGCCCGTCCTGATCCACGCGATGCCGGTGTCCGCTTGCGAGCGCCGCTCGTGAGCGCGCCCGCACCGTCCCTCGTCCTCGCCTCGTCCTCGCCGCGCCGGCGGGACCTGTTGACGCGGATCGGCGCCGCGCCGGCGCGGGTCGCCGCGCCCGAAATCGATGAATCGCCGCAGCCGCGCGAACTGCCGCGCGCCTATGCCCTGCGCCTGGCGGTGGAGAAGGCGCAGGCGGTGTCCCGCGCGCCGGACGAGATCGTGATCGCCGGCGACACGACGATCGCCGTCGGGCGCCGCATCCTGCCGCCGGCGGACGACGAGACGATCCAGCGCACGCTGCTGGGCCTGCTGTCCGGTCGCCGCCACCATGCGCTGTCCGCGATCTGCGTCATCGATCGTGCCGGCACCGTCCGCACCCGCCTGGCCGACACGATCGTCGCGTTCAAGCCGCTCTCTCCGGCCGAGATCGACGCCTATGTCGCCAGTGGCGAGGGCCTCGGCAAGGCGGGCGGCTATGCGATCCAGGGACGGGCGGAGGCGTTCGTCCGCTTCCTGCAGGGCAGTCACTCTGGGGTGATCGGCCTGCCGCTGTTCGAGGCGCGCGCGCTGTTGCAGGCGGCGGGGCTGCCGCTTGGCTGAATGGCTGTATGAGGCCGGGATCGGCGAGGAACGCGCCGCCCTGGTCGATGACGGCGGCCGGATCGTCGCGGCGGCGATCGCGCTGCCCGATCGCTTGCGGCTGGGCGCTGTCGTGACCGCTCGGTTGGTCGAGGCGCTGCCGGGCGGGGCCGGTCGGCTCGACATCGACGGTCGCGAGGCGCTGATCGCCCGCCTTCCCGCCGGCGTGACGCAGGGCGCACGATTGACCGTGGCGATCACGCGCGAGGCGATTCCCGAAGCGGGGCGCCCCAAGCCGCCGCGCGCCGCCGCCACCGACGCGCCGCTCGGCGAGGGGCCGGATCTGCGCGCCCGCCTGGCGGAAAGCGGTCTGCCCGTCCGGCCACTGCCTGCGCATGCCGCGGACGCGCTGGAGGCGGCGGGCTGGTCCGAATTGCTGGAAGAAGCGACGAGCGGCGAGATCGCCTTTACCGGCGGTGCGCTGCGGATGACGCCGACGCCTGCGATGACGCTGTTCGACGTCGATGGGCCGCCGCCGGTCGAACCGCTGGCGATTGCCGCAGCGCGCGCGGTAGCGGAAGCGATTCGGCGGCACGACATCGGCGGGTCGATCGGCATCGATTTCCCGACCGTGGCCAACAAGGCGGCGCGCCAGACGATCTCCGAGACGATCGACGCGCATCTGCTGCCGTCATTCGAACGGACCGCCGTCAACGGCTTCGGCTTCCTGCAGATCGTCCGGCCGCGCCCGCGGGCGTCCGTGCCGGAATTGCTGCGCGCCGACCCCGTCGGCGCCGCGGCCCGCGCGACGCTGCGCCAATTGGAGCGGGAGCCGCCGGGGTCGCCTCGCGCCCACCGACTGCCCGCCGCCGTCTATGACCGAATCACCGCCACGCCGGACTGGCTGACCGAATTGGCTCGCCGCACCGGCCGGCTTCCACGATTGGAACGCGCATGACCGATACCCGATGCCCGATCTGCGACGCGCCCACCGATCCGGCGCATGCCCCCTTCTGCTCGCGCGGCTGCAAGGACCGCGACCTGTTGCAATGGCTGGGCGAAGGCTATCGCGTGCCGGTTCGTGACGAAGAGGTGCACGACGGGCTGGACAGCCGCGGATCCCGCGACTAAAGGCCGCGCTTCCGAACGCGGTTCGGTATGCCCAGGTAGCTCAGTTGGTAGAGCATGCGACTGAAAATCGCAGTGTCGGCGGTTCGATCCCGTCCCTGGGCACCATCATCTGAGTATATGGACCACCGGGGCCGGCTGGTGTCGATCGTCTGATGCTTCCCGCCCTATCCGAACTGGAATCAGCTCGGATGCGCGCCGCTTTCGGCAGCCTCCGGACTGTCGTCGGTGGGGACCGGGGTGTCGGTAACGAGCCGCTGATCGCCGGGCCCGACTTCGGGATCGGCGCTTTCGGACAGACGCATCTGCTCATAGGCCATTTCGAGATCGGCCGGACCCGATCCCGTTGGCTGGATCGGCAGGTCGCCGAAGCTTTCGATCTCGTGCGGACCTGGGTTTGGGTCGGACATGGCGCGCTCCTTCATCTGTTCGCTGCCTCTCCAACGCGCGAGCCGCCGTTCTGCTCACCGTGACGTCGCCGGCACGGCGCGCCCGCCGTCTCAGGGCAGATTGGCGATCGCCGTGTCGACGTTGCAGGCGGCAAGACTGACCGCCGGGTCCTCGCTCGCGTCGAGCAGCGCCAACGCCTCGATGAGCAACATGCGCGCCGTGGCCATCATCTGTGCAGGCGACACGCCCTCCGCCACCGTATCGACCTGCACCGACCGTACCGCCGCACTTGCCATCGCACCCACCCCTGCTGATCACCTTGATGATCGACCGATAATGTACGTTGGTTAACGGATCGTAGAGACGGACCGAAATGGACTGGTAAATGTTCGATACGAACGCTTCTTGTATCGGGACATGCCGACCGGAAGTTAATCATTGGCGCGCGCGGCAACCCGTCGCAGTGTTAGCCCGCCGGGGATCATGTTTGTCGAGGAAAGTCCGCGTGCCGCCGCGTTCCGATCATCATGCCAATGCCGCCAGCCGATTGCCTCTTGCGCCCGCCAGCGTGTCGGCCGACCGCATCCACACGCTCGACGTGCTGCGTGGCGTGGCGATCTGCGGCATCCTGCTGATGAATATCTTCGGCATGGGGGGCGTGACGTCCGTGCCGGTGACCCATTTCCCGATCGGCTGGACCGCGGAATGGGTCACCTGGGGCGTGCAGAGTCTGTTCGTCCAGGGTGCGATGCGTGGACTGTTCACCCTGCTCTTTGGCGCCAGCATGCTGCTGATGCTGCGTCGGGCGGAAGGGCCGGGCGGCAGTGCCGCGCCGCTGGACGTCTGGACGCGGCGCTGCCTGGCACTGATGGGGTTCGGCATCGCCTTGTGGCTGGTGTTCCTGTGGCCGGGCGAGATCCTGTGGAATTATGGCATCACCGGCCTGTTCCTGCTCGCCTTCCGCACCGCCCCTCCGCGTACGCTGATCGCCGCAGCGCTGCTGCTGATCGCCGGACTAGGTGCCAACGACGCCTATTGGACACGCCAGCAGGCGGCGCAGTGGCAACAGGGACACGAAGCGGCGGCCCTCGTCGCCCAAGGAGAGGCGATCGACGCGGACCAGCGTGCGGCGCTCACGGCGGCCGAAGCGGAACAGGCGCGCATCCACCCCTCGCCGACCAGCATCCGCGACAAGATCAGCGAGCGGACGCGTGCCCGGTCGCTGTGGCGCTGGAGCGAAAATTACTGGTTCGGCGCCAATCTCGGTTTCACCGGCTGGCTCGACATCGCCGAAAGCCTGGCCTTCATGTTGATCGGCATGGCGCTGTTTCGCGCCGGCATCCTGACCGGCACGGCACCGGTACGGACCTATTGGACGATGGCGATCGCCGGCTATGGCGGTGGCCTGGTCCTGCGCGGATTGCATCTGTGGCTGCTGGTGCGCAGCGGCCTCGACATGGGTACGCCGGGTACCCCGCCGATCGTCTGGGCATTGATCGAAGGCGCGTTCCAGCCGGCGCGGCTGCTCGTCACGCTCGGCCATGCCGGCACGATCGTCCTCCTCTTCCGCAGCGGCGCGCTGGGCGAGGCGAAGACCGTGCGGTCGCTGGGGCGGATGACGCTGAGCGTCTATTGCCTGCAGGCGCTGCTCGGCGCGCTGCTCTTCTATGCGCTCGGAATGGTCGGGCTGTTCACCCTGCCGCAGCTGTGGCTGATCGCGATCGGTATCTGGATCGTCTCCGCGATCCTGTGCCGCTGCTGGCTGGCGCATCATCCCATGGGCCCGGCCGAAACGTTGCTGCGTCGGATCGCCTATGGCAGCGCGCGCGCCGCCGCCGCCCGGACGGCGCCCGTCTGATCCGGCGATCAGGGCTGGTCATCGCGGCCTTAGTGTCGCAGCGGTCGTCCGGTGAGTGATCCCCTGCCCCCCGCCTTTTTCGATCGAGACGTCGTGACAGTGGCGCGTGCGCTGGTCGGCGCGACGCTGCTGATCGACGGCGTCGGCGGCGCCATCGTCGAGACGGAGGCCTATGCCGCCGACGATCCCGCCGCGCACAGCTTCCGCGGCCCGACACCGCGCAACGCGGCGATGTTCGGGGCGCCCGGCCGTGCCTATGTCTATCGCAGCTATGGGCTGCACTGGTGCCTGAACCTCGTCTGCCGGCCGGGCAGCGCGGTGCTGATCCGGGCGGTCGAACCGGAGTTCGGGCTGGATCGGATGGCGGCGCGACGCGGACTGGCCGATCCGCGGCTGTTGTGCGCCGGGCCGGGCCGGCTGTGCCAGGCACTCGGCGTCGACAAGGCGCTGGACGGCGCGCCGCTCGATCGGCCGCCGTTCCGGCTGCTCGCCGCGGACGGTCCCGTCGACATCCACGCCGGACCGCGGATCGGGATCAGCGTCGGGGTCGAGACACCGTGGCGCTTCTGCCGGACGGGATCGCGTTTCCTCAGCAAGCCGCCGCGCTGACACACAGCGATCCTATGGGACCCTCCATGCTGCACCTGCGTTGGGGCGCGGCATAGCAAAGGGGTTCCGTCTACGTGTCATCCTTGCCCGACCGGCTCGAGCCGGGCTCGCCCTATCCGCTGGGCGCAACCTTCGATGGCCTCGGCGTCAATTTCGCCGTCTATTCCGCCAATGCCGATCGCATCGAACTGTGCCTGTTCGACCCGTCGGGCAAGCGCGAGATCGGGCGGATCGCCCTGCCCGAATGCACCGACGAGGTGTTCCACGGCTATCTGCCCGACGCGGGGCCGGGCCTGCTCTACGGCTATCGCGCGCATGGTCGCTACGCGCCGGAGGAAGGGCATCGCTTCAACCCCAACAAGCTGCTGCTCGACCCCTATGCGCGGCGGCTGGCCGGCCAGATCAAATGGACGGATGCGCTGCACGGCTACAAGGTCGGCCATGCCAGGGAAGATCTGAGCTTCGACAAGCGCGACAGCGCGCCGGCCATGCCTAAGGCGGTGGTGGTCGACGACCATTGGGACTGGTCGCGCGACACCAAGCCGAACACGCCCTGGTCGGAAACGGTGATCTACGAAGCGCACGTTAAGGGCCTCACCAAGCTGATGGAGCTGGTCCCCGCGCGCGAACGCGGCACCTATGCGGCACTCGGCCATCCCGCGGTGATCGCACATCTCAAGCGGATCGGCGTCACCGCGCTCGAACTGCTGCCGATCCATGCCTTCACGCAGGACCGGTTCCTGCAGGAAAAGGGGCTGAAGAACTATTGGGGCTATAACACGCTCGGCTTCTTCGCGCCCGAACGGGCCTATATGGCGTCGGACCATCAGGACGAGCTGCGCCGCGCCGTGCACCGGCTGCACAAGGCGGGGATCGAGGTGATCCTCGACGTCGTCTACAACCATACCTGCGAGGGCAGCGAAAAGGGCCCGACGCTGTCGTGGCGCGGCCTCGACAACGCCAGTTACTACCGGTTGGTCAAGGATCAGCCACGCTATACGATCAACGACACGGGAACGGGCAACACGCTGAACCTCAGCAAGGCGCGCGTCATCCAGATGGTGACCGACTCGCTGCGCTATTGGGCGACCAGTTTCGGCATCGACGGCTTCCGCTTCGACCTCGGCCTGACGCTGGGGCGCGAGGACCATGGCTTCGACCCGGGCGCCGCCTTTTTCGACGTGGTGCGGCAGGATCCGGTGCTCGGCCGACTGAAGCTGATGGGCGAGCCGTGGGACGTCGGCCCCGGCGGCTATCAGCTCGGCAACTTTCCGCCGGGCTTCGCCGAGTGGAACGACAAATATCGCGACACGGTGCGCCGCTTCTGGCGCGGCGATCCGGGCCAGCGCGGCGAGCTGGCGGCGCGTCTGTCGGGATCGGGCGACCTGTTCGACCGGCGCGCCCGCCGGCCGTGGGCGAGCATCAACCTGCTCTCCGCACATGATGGTTTCACCCTCGCCGACACGGTGATGTACGAGGACCGCCACAACGAGGCGAACAAGGAAGACAATCGCGACGGCCATTCCGAAAACTATTCGCGTAATTGGGGTGCCGAGGGGCCGACCGACGATCCCGCGATCAACGACGCGCGCGGCCGCGTCATGCGGTCGATGCTGACCACGCTGCTTGCCTCGCTGGGTACGCCGATGCTGGTCGCCGGCGACGAATTCGGCCGCACTCAGCAAGGCAACAATAACGCCTATTGCCAGGACAATGCGATCAGCTGGCTCGACTGGAACGCGGCGGCGTCGGAAGATGGCCAGCGTCAGATCGACTTCGTCGGCAGGCTGACCGAGCTGCGCCGGCGCTATCCCGTGCTGCGCGCCGCGACGTTCCTCTACGGTCAGGATTCGCCGGGACAGGGCGTCAACGACATCGAATGGTGGGACGAACGGGGGCAGCAGCTGAGCCCGGAGGATTGGGACAATCCGGACGGCCGAGCGCTGATGATGCGCCGCGCGACCCGCAACGACGCCGGCGAGCTGGAGGCGGTATCGCTGCTGCTCAACGGCTCGGCTGAACCGATCACCTTCCACCTGCCCCCGCCGCAGGCGACGCGGACGGTGCTGATCGACAGTGCCAAGCCCGATCAGGGCGAGTTGACGGTCGACGACACCTATGAGGTGGCGCCGCAGGGCGCGGTGCTGCTGACCTGGACCGGAGCGTTCGAGGCATGAATTGGGGCCCGCAGCCGCTCGGCGAAGATCGCACCCGCTTTTCGCTTTGGGCGCCCGATCGCGATGCGGTGACGCTAGAGATCGACGGCGGAGCCTCGCTGGCGATGACGCGGTCCGACCAGGGCCGGTTCAGCGCGGATGCGGATGCGGCGGCGGGAAGCCGCTATCGTTTCCGGCTGGATGCGGACACCGTCGTCCCCGACCCCGCCTCGCGAGCGCAGCACGATGGGGTGCACGGCTGGAGCGTGGTCGTCGATCCGGCGTTCGACTGGCGGACCGCCGGCTGGCGGGGGCGACCCTGGCAAGAGACGGTGCTGCTGGAGGTCCATGCCGGCACGCTTGGCGGCTTCCGCGGCGTGGCGGAGCATCTGGCCGACTGGGCGGCATTGGGCGTCACCGCAATCGAGCTGATGCCGGTCAACGCCTTCGGCGGCACGCGCAACTGGGGCTATGACGGCGTCCTGCCCTATGCGGTGGCGGAGAGCTACGGCACGCCCGCGGACCTCAAGGCGCTGGTCGATGCGGCGCACGGCCATGGCCTGTCCGTCTTCCTCGACGTCGTCTACAACCACTTCGGTCCGGACGGAAACTACCTCGGCGCCTATGCTGGCGGCTTCTTCCATCCGGAGGTGGAGACGCCATGGGGCGGCGCCATCGCGGTCGACGCACCGGCGGTGCATCGGTTCTTCGTCGACAATGCGCTGATGTGGCTCAGCGACTATCGCTTCGACGGCCTGCGGTTCGACGCCGTCCACGCGCTGCAAAACGACGATTTCCTCGATGCCATGGCGAAGGAGATACGTGCGGCGCTGCCCGATCGCCACGTCCATCTGGTGCTCGAGAACGAGCGCAACGACGCCGGCCGGCTGACCCCGACGACGTTCGACGCGCAGTGGAACGATGATTTCCACAACGTGCTGCACGTCCTGCTGACCGGGGAGAGCAGCGCCTATTATGGCGACTTCGCCGACCGGCCGGCCGAACGGCTGGCCCGATGCCTCAGCGAAGGGTTCATCTACCAGGGCGAGGGATCGCCCAACCACGACGGCAAGCCGCGTGGCAAGCCCAGCGCACACCTGGCGCCGACGCGCTTCGTGTCGTTCCTGCAGAACCACGACCAGATCGGCAATCGCGCGATGGGCGAGCGGCTGACGGTGCTGACCGATGCGGCAAGACTGCGCGCGGCGACGGCGCTGTTGCTGCTCTGCCCGCAAATTCCCCTGCTATTCATGGGGGACGCCGATGGCAGCGAGACGCCGTTCCTGTTCTTCACCGACTTCCACGACGAACTGGCCGATGCGGTGCGCGAGGGGCGGCGCAAGGAATTCGCCAAGTTCGACGCGTTCGCCGACAAAGCCGCGCGCGAAGCGATCCCCGATCCCAATGCGCTGGCGACCTTCGACGCCTCGCGCCCCCGCTCCGGCCCGGACGCCGCGGCATGGCGGGCGCTTTACGCCGACCTGCTCGCCAAACGGCGGTCGCGAATTGTACCGCATCTTGCCGAAGCGAGCGGGATCGGGGCGCAGGCGACCGGCCCGGCGGCGGTGATCGCGCGCTGGCGGCTCGGCGACGGCGGCGTGCTGACGATCGCGATCGATCTTGCCGACACGCCGGCGCCCCTGCCGGACGTGAGCGGCGAACTGCTGCATGCCGAAGGCGACCGGTTCCGCGCCTGGATCGGGCGATGACGGGCGGCGCGTCCGATCTTCACGCGAGGGCAGCGGCGGTCGGCCTGTGTCGCGAATGGCAGAATGCCGACGGCCGGCAGCATATTGTCGCGGACGACGTGCTCGACGCGATCCTGGCGACGCTCGACACGTGCGGCGGCGACCGGGCGTTCGTCAGCGGCGATGTCGGTGCTGCGGTTCGCCTGCCCGACGGCGCGCCACAGGGCGCCGCCGAACTGATGCTGGAAGGCGGTGCCCGGCGGACCGTAACGATCGCCGACGGCATGCTGCCGGCAATCGCCGAGCCCGGTTACCACCGGTTGCACATCGGCGACACCGCGATCGATCTCGCCATTGCCCCGCCGACCTGTCGGTCGCTGCCTGACGGCCGATTCTGGGGTGCGGCGGTGCAGATTCCGGCGCTTCGCGGGCGATCCGATACGGCTTATGGCGATCTCGGCACGCTTGCCGACGCCGCACGCGCCTTCGCCGCCGCCGGTGCGCAGGCGCTGGCGATCAGCCCGACCCACGCCTTGTTTCCGGCCGATGCTGGCCGCTTCAGCCCCTATGCGCCCTCGTCGCGGTTGTTCCATCATGCCCTGCTCGCCGATCCGGCGCTGATCGGCGCGACGCCGCCGCCCGCCCCGGTGCAGCCATTGATCGATTGGTCCGATGCCCTGCCGGCGCGGCTCGCCTGGCTGCGGCAGGTCTTCGATGGAGCCCCGGCGGCGCTGCTCGAACCGTTCCGCCACGATCGCGCCGGACGGGACGATCTCGATGCGCAGGCGCGGTTCGATGCGCTGCATGCGCATTTCTTCGCCGCCAACCGGGCATCGGGCTGGCAGGATTGGCCCGCGCAATATCACGATCCCGCCGGCGAGGCCGTTGCCCGCTATGCCGCCGAGCATGCGTCGGACGTCGACTTCTATGCCTTTCTGCAATGGCTGGCCGAGCAAAGCCTCGCCGCCGCGCAACAGGCGGCCCGCGACGCGGGCATGCGGATCGGCCTGATCGCGGACCTTGCCGTCGGCATGGATGCCGGCGGCGCGCACGGCTGGAGCCGGCGCGACGACCTGCTCACCGGCCTGTCGATCGGCGCACCGCCCGATCCGCTCGGGCCGCAGGGGCAGGATTGGGGGATCACCGCTCTGTCGCCCTTCGCCTTGCGGCGGACCGGATTCGACGCCTTCATCCGCACCGTGCGAGCAACCGTCTGTCACGCCGGCGGCATCCGCATCGACCACGCCCTCGGCCTCAAGCGGCTTTGGGTGATCCCGGCGGGGCGGCCATCGCACGAGGGCGCCTATCTCGCGATGCCGTTCGACGATCTGTTGCGCATCCTGGCGATCGAATCGCATCGCGCCGGAGCGGTGGTGATCGGCGAGGATCTCGGCACCGTGCCCCCCGGGTTCCGGGATACGATGGCCGAACGCCGGCTCTACGGCATGCGCGTGCTGCCGTTCGAGCGCGACAAACAGGGTCGCTTCACGGACCCGGCCGACTGGGATGCGTGCGCGGTAGCGATGACCGGCACGCATGACACGGCGACGTTGGCCGGCTGGTGGAGCGGGCGCGACATCACCTGGGCGCACAAGCTGAAGCGCAGCGACGGCGACGAGGCGACCGAGCGCGTCCGACGCATCGGCGAGCGCAAGCAGCTCTGGACCACGGCGACCGAGGCGGGCGTGGCGAAGGGGCCGATGCCCAACGACCCCGCCCCCGCGGTCGACGCGGCGCTGGCGCTGACCGCGACGGCGCGCTGCCCCCTGCTGATCGTGCCGATCGAGGATCTGGTCGGGATTGAGGAACAGCCCAATCTGCCCGGCACCACCGACGAACATCCCAACTGGCGCCGGCGGCTGCCCGACACGACCGCGGCGCTGCTCGCCCGGCCGGAGGTCACGCGCCGTACCGCCCTGCTCAACGAAGCGAGACCCGCATGACGCCCCGCGCCACCTACCGCTTCCAGTTCCACAAGGACTTCCGCTTCGAGGCGGCGGAGGCGCTGCTGCCCTATCTCGACGCGCTCGGGATCAGCCACATCTACGCCTCGCCGATCACCGTCGCCGCGGCCGGATCGATGCACGGCTATGACGTGATCGATCCGACGCGGATCAATCCCGAACTCGGCGGCGAGGAAGCCTTCCGTTCGCTGGCCAAGGCGGCGCAGGCGCGCGGCATGGGGATCATCATCGACATCGTCCCCAACCACATGGGCGTCGCCGGCGGCGGCAATGCCTGGTGGAACGACGTACTGGCCAAGGGGCAGGCAAGCGAGTTCGCGCCGGTGTTCGACATCGACTGGCCGGCGTCGGACGGCCGGCTGGTGCTGCCGGTGCTCGGAGCGCCGCTGTCGCAGGTGCTCGCCGACGGCGACTTGACGGTGGAGCGCGACGGCGACCGCTGGGTACTGGTCGCTTATGGCGAGCATCGCTTTCCGATCCGCCCGGAGGATCAGGCGGAGGCCGATCGCCTGCCGCTCGCCGAGCTCGTCGACCGCCAGCATTACCGGCTCGCCAGCTGGCGGGTGGCGAATGACGAATTGAACTGGCGGCGCTTCTTCACCGTCAACGATCTTGCCGGCGTGCGGATCGAGGATCCGGCGGTGTTTGAGGCGACGCACACCCTGTATGTCCGGCTGTACGAGGACGGGCTGATCGAGGGCGTGCGCGTCGACCATGTCGACGGACTGACCGATCCGATTGGCTATTGCCGCACGTTGCGCGAGCGGCTGGGGCCGGATGCGTGGATCGTCATCGAGAAAATTCTGGGCGTTGGCGAGCCGCAGCCGACCGGCTGGGGCGTCGACGGCACCAGCGGCTACGACTTCATGGAGCTGGTCGGCACGCTGATCCACGATCCGGCAGGTGCACTGGCGCTGGCGGAGCAATGGGACGCGATCAGCCGCCGCGGCGAGTTCTTCGAGGTCGAAGAATATGAGGCGCGGCAGGAGCTGCTGTCCTGGCAATTCGCCGGACAGCTGGACGGCTGCGTCGCGGCATTTGCCGCGCTCGCCGCGTCGACGCCGGACGGCGACGGCATCACCGCCGCCATGCTACGCCGCGCGATCGAGCGGCTGCTGTGGCGCTTCCCCGTCTACCGCACCTATGGCACCGGCGACGATGCGCCGGAGCGGGACGCACGCACGCGCGATATCGCGCGCGAGCGGATTGCGGGCCTGATCCCGCCGGGCGAGGCCCCGATCACCGATCTGATCCTGTCGTGGCTGGCGGGTGACGGTCCGGGTGATCCCGGGCTGGCGGCGGAGGCGGTGCGGCGCTTCCAGCAACTGTCCGCGCCCATCGCCGCCAAGGCGGTGGAGGATACCGCCTTCTACCGCTATGGCCGGTTGATCAGCCGCAACGACGTCGGCGCGGATGCCGAGACACTGGGGGTTTCGGTCGAGGACTTCCATCGGCAGATCATCGAGCGCGCCCGTGACGTGCCGCGTGCGATGCTGACCACCGCCACGCACGACCACAAGCGGGGCGAGGACGTGCGCGCGCGGCTCGCGGTGCTGAGCGCGCGGCCCGACGCCTGGCAGTCACGCGCGCAGCGCTGGATGCGGCTGCACGGGGACCGGGAGGTCAACGCGGCGGATCGCTACATGCTGTTGCAGACGCTGGTCGGCGTGTGGCCGGAGGATGGCGTCCATGCAGACGTCGCAGAGCGGGTCAAGGCGTGGCAGCAGAAGGCGCTGCGCGAGGCCAAATTGCGCTCGTCGTGGGAAGCGCCCGACGAAGCCTATGAAGAGGAGGCGGCGGGGCTGGTCGACGACCTTCTCGGCGACGAGGCCTTCGTCAGCGAGCTGATGGACTATGTCGCCGAACTGGCGCCGGCGGCAACGGCGAACACGCTGGTACAGGTGCTGCTGCGCTACACGCTGCCAGGCGTTCCGGACCTGTATCAGGGGACGGAGCTCGCCGACCTCAGCCTGGTCGATCCGGACAACCGCCGGCCGGTCGACTATGACCTTCGCCAACGGCTGTTGGCGCAAGGGATGCCGGCGAAGATGCGGCTGATCGCCGACCTGCTCGCCTTGCGGCGCGCCGAACCGGTGCTGTTCGCCGATGGCGACTATCACCCAGTCGAGGTGTCGGGCAGCGACCGTGTGGTGGCGTTCACGCGCAGCGCGAACGGCAGGACGCTGAAGGTCGCGGCGTTGATCCGAGGGGTCGACGTGCCGGAGGCGACGGTGCGGTTTTCGGGTGGCGAGCGCGCGGCGCGCGACGTCTTCGCCGAGCGTCCGCTGTGGTTCGAGATGAGGTGAAATCCTTCCCGCGCGCCGGGAAGGACGAGAGCCGATGACGGCGGGCAAAAGCGCCCCTCCTTTTCAGGAGGGGCTAAGCAGACCCTAGACCGCGACCGCCGTCGTCGTCCGGCCGTTGCCGCCGAAGATGCGCAGATAGCGCGCGATCTCCTCCGGCACGCCGGTCGCCTTGGCCGGGTTGTCGGAGAGCTTGACCGCCGGCAGGCCATTGGCGCTGACCACCTTGGCGACCAGCGAGATCGGCTCGAGGCCCGGCTGGCCGTCGGGATCGCAGCCGCGGAAGTCGTTGGTCAGATTCGTGCCCCAGCCGAAGCTCATCCGCACCCGGCCGTGGAAATGGTGGTAGACCCGCTCGATGCTGTCGACGTCCATGCCGTCGGAGAAGATCAGCAGTTTCGACGCCGGATCCTGGCCGTGCTCCTGCCACCAGCGGATGATCCGCTCGCCCGCCGCGATCGGCGGCGCGCTGTCGGGGCGGAAGCCGGTCCAGTCGGCGACCCAGGCCGGGGCATCGCGCAGGAACGCCTCCGTCCCGAAGGCGTCCGGCAGCACGACGAGCAGATTGCCGGCGTAATGCGCCTGCCATTCCTCCAGCACGCGATAGGGCGCGGCGGCGATGCCCGCGTCGGTCTGTGCGAGGGCGGCGAGCACCATCGGCAGCTCGTGCGCATTGGTGCCGATCGCCTCCAGATCGTTGTCCATCGCCAGCAGCACGTTGGAGGTGCCGACCATCCGCGGCCCCAGCCCCTCCTTCAACGCCTCGACGCACCAGCGCTGCCACAGGAAGCCGTGCCGCCGCCGCGTGCCGAAGTCGGAGAGGACGAGATCAGGCAGTTCGCGCAACCGCTCCACCTTGTCCCACAGCTTGGCCTTGGCGCGGGCGTAGAGTACGTCGAGTGCGAACCGGCCCTTGTCGCGCATCGCGGCGCGGGCGCGCAGTTCGTTGACGATGGCGAGCGCCGGGATTTCCCACATCGTCGTATGGGTCCAGGGTCCCTCGAAGGTCAGTTCGAACTGACAGTCGACGACATGCAGTTCGTAGGGCGGCAGGCGGAAGTCGGCGAGCCAGGCGATGAAGTCGGGCGCGAACATCTGCGCCCGACCGTAGAAGCTGTTGCCCGCCAGCCAGATCAGCTCCTTCTTGGCGAAGCGGAGGGTGCGCGCATGATCGAGCTGCGCGCGCAGCTCGCCCTCGTCGATCACCTCCGCCAGCCGCACCGACGTGGTGCGGTTGATCAGGCGGAAGGTCGCCTGCACATCGCCATGCAGATGCCGGATCATCTGCAGCATCAGCAATTTATAGAAATCGGTGTCGAGCAGGCTGCGCACGATCGGATCGAGCCGCCAATTATGATCCCAGGTGCGCGTGGCGATATCGGTGACGGCCATGGCGCGCGGCTTGCCTGACACCGAACCCGTCGGCAAGCGTTGGGCCGGCATGAGCGATACCCTTCCCAAGCCGCTGGCCGACTGGAACGAGGCCCCGCGCGTGCGCGCCATGACTGCGGCGGCAACGCCGGCCAAGGCGGATTACGTGCTGTGCTGGCTGCAACAGGCGCTGCGCGGGCACGACAATCCGGTGATCGACGCGGCGGTGCGACTGGGCAACGCCGCCGGCCTGCCAGTGCTGGTCTATCACGGCCTGCGGGAGGATTATCCCTACGCCTCCGACCGGTTGCACCGCTTCATCCTCGGCGCGTCGCGCGAGCTGGCGCGGCAATGCCGCGACCGCGGCCTGCGCTGCATCCAATATGTCGATCGCGCCGGCAAGCGCGAGAAGGGTCTGGTCTACCGCCTCGCCGAACGCGCCGCGGCGGTGGTGGTGGAGGACCAGCCTGCCTTCGTGGCGCAATGGCAGGCGGAACGGGTGGCGGACAAGAGCGGCCGGCCCGTTTATGCGGTCAACGCCGCCTGCACCGTCCCGCCCGCGGTGCTGAAGGACGACATCCGCGCGACCAGCGCCTTCCGCCGCCGACACGAGGAGGTGCGCGAGCAATGGTATGAGGGGCATGACAAGGAGCCGGAGCGGCCGGCCTATGACGGCCCCCTGCCCTACGAGCCCGACGATCTGACGACGATGGACGATGCCGCGCTCGACGCGCTGATCGCCGGGCTTGCCATCGATCACGACCTGCCGCCGGCGCCGCGCTTCCCGGCGACGCGCGCGGCGATCACCGATCGGCTGACCCGGCTGGCCGAGGAGGTGCTGCCCCGCTACGCCGAGGCGCGGGGTGACGCCTCGCGCGACGATGGCGCGAGCGAGCTGTCGCCCTATCTCCATTTCGGCATGATCGGCCCGCGCGAGGTCATCGCCACCGTCCAGGCGGCGGATGTGTCGGCGGAAAAGCGCCGCAAATATCTGGACGAATTGCTCACCTGGCGCGAGTGGTTCCACTACAAGGCGCGGCGGATGCGCGTGCCGGAAAGCTATGCCCGGCTGCCCGAATATGCCCGGCGCGAGCTGGCCGAACATGCCAAGGACGAACGGCCGAACCGCGAGACGCTGCATGCGTTGGTCCATGGCGAGACCGACAACGAAAGCTGGAACGCCTGTCAGAAACAGTTCCTGCTCGACGGCTGGATGCACAACAACGTGCGGATGTTCTGGGCGAAATGGCTGATCCAGATGACGCCGAGTCCGGAAGAAGGCTGGGCGACCGCCTGTTACCTCAACGACCGGTTCAGTCTGGATGGCCGCGATCCGTCGACCTACGGCAACATCGCCTGGGCGTTCGGGGATTCGGCGCCGGGCTACGGCCGACGGCCGATCTACGGGCTGGTTGCCTATCGGACCGACGCATCGATCCGCAAGCAGAAGAACGGTCCGGCGTGGCTGGCGGAGCAGGCGGCACGGCCGGCGATCAAGGTGCATGTGCCGCGCAAGCCGCCCAAGGATCCGTATATCAGCGAGAAGGTGCCGATCTGATCGTTGCAGTCCGTTGATCGGGGCGATGCTTCAAAGGGCCGCCGCCTCGGCGATCGCCGCATAGATCGCATCCAGGTCGTCATCGCCGATGCAATAGGGCGGCATGACATAGACCGTCGTGCCGAGCGGCCGGAGCAGCAGACCCCGCTCGCGGAAGAAGGCGAGCAGTCTCGGCGACCGTTCGGACAGATAGCCGCCGTCGCCACCCGGCAGGTCGACCGCGGCGATCGTGCCGAGCTGGCGCGGATTGGCGACGCCGGGCGTCTGCGCCAAAGCGGCCAGCCGCGTGCGCTGGCGATCGGCGAGCGACGCGATCCGTTCCCGCACCGGCTCTTCGCGCCAGATGGCGAGGTTCGCCGCCGCCGCCGCACAGGCGATCGGATTGGCGGTGTAGCTGGACGAGTGGAAGAACATCCGCGATCGGTCGGCGGCGTAATGCGCCTGATAGATGGGCTCGATCGCCATGGTCACGGCCAGCGGCACCGCGCCGCCGGTCAGCCCCTTCGACAGGCACAGAATGTCGGGCACGACGCCGGCCTGCTCGCACGCCAGCAGCGTGCCGGTGCGGCCCCAGCCGGTCATCACCTCGTCGGCGATGAACAGCACACCCGCATCCGCACACAGCCGGCGCATTTCGCTAAGCACCCAGGCGGGATAGGTCAGCATGCCTCCCGCGCCGACGATCAGCGGCTCTACGATCAGTGCGGCCGGGCTTTCCCGCAGGGCGGCGGCGAGCGCATCCAGCGCCGCCTGCTCCCGCCCCGCCGCCGGAAAGGGAATGGTCGCGACGTCGAACAGCAACGGTTCGTAGGCGCGGTTGAACGCGCCGCGCGCGCCGATCGACATCGCGCCGATCGTGTCACCGTGATAGCCGTGTTCGAGGACCAGGATGCGATGCCGCGGCTCGCCCCGATGCAGCCAATAGCCGAGCGCCATCTTCAGCGCGACTTCGACGCTGGTCGATCCCGAATCGCTGAAGAAGACGCGCGTCAGCTCGGGCGGCATGATCGCGGTGAGGCTGCGCGCGACCGCTTCGGCCGGCTCGTGCGTCCAACCGGCGAAGATGATCTGGTCGAGCCGCCCCGCCTGTTCGGCGATCGCGGCGCCGATCCGGGGATGTGCATGACCGTGCGTCGTCACCCACCATGACGAGATCGCATCGACGATCCTGCGCCCGTCGCGGGTGAACAGCGCCGCCCCCTCGGCATGGGTGACGAGCGGGATCGGCTCGCCGAGCCCGTGCTGCGTGAAGGGATGCCAGATGGGCGAATCGGTCATGCGAAATCCCGAACGTCGAAGGCGGCCGTGAAGGCCGTGGCGAGGGCGGCGGGCGTCAACGGATCGAGGCGCGGCAGGCGGCCGAGTCGGCGCACCGCGCCGATTCGTGCGATCGTCGCCTCGCTATCCTCCTGCGCGTCACCGATGAAGGCGATACCGAGGATCGGCACGCCCCGCGTCCGCAGCGCCTCGATCGACAGCAGGCTGTGGTTGATCGTGCCGAGCTGCGTTCGGGCGACCAGCACGACTGGTGCCTGCCAGCGCGCGAACAGATCGGCGTAGAGCATGTCGTCGTTCAGCGGCACGAGCACGCCGCCGGCACCTTCGACGACCAGCGGACCGTCGACGCTCGGCAGCACCAGCCGTGCCGGATCGATCGTCACGCCGTCGATCTGCGCGGCGCGATGCGGCGAACAGGGCGTGCGCAGTCGATAGGCCTCGGGCAGCAGTGCGTCGGACGGCAAGCCGGCGAGCCGGGCGACGCGTTCGCGGTCGGTGCCGTCGTCGTCCCCCGCCTGCACGGGCTTCCAGTAGCGTGCGCCGAATGCACCGGCGAGCGCGGCAGCGAAGACAGTCTTGCCGACGTCGGTGTCGGTACCGGTGACGACGATCGTGGTCATGCTTCCTCCAGGGCGGCGGCGAGGGCGTCGCCCAGGGCGTCGATCGCTGCCGCATCGACGTTGAGCGTGATCGACAGGCGCAGCCGCGCGGTGCCCGGCGCGACCGTCGGCGGCCGGATCGCGCGTATGTCGAACCCGGCCGCCTGCAATGCCGCGGCCCGCGCGACCGCGGCACCGTCGCTGCCGAGGATGACCGGGACGATCTGCGTGCCCGTCGCCGGGATGCCGAGCGAGGTCAGCCGGTCGGCCGCGTGGGTCACGAGGGCGCGCAGCGCAACCTGTCGCTCCGGCTCGTCAGCGAGGATGCGCAAGCCCTCGCGCACCGCCGCCGCCATCAGCGGCGAAGGCGCGGTCGAGAAGACGAAGCTGCGGCCGCGATTGACCAGGAAATCGCGCAGGGTCGCGGACAGGCAGACCAGGCCCCCTTCCGCCCCCAGGGCCTTGCCGCACGTATGCAGGGTGACGACGTTGGATCGTGCGTGCAGCCGGTGCGCCAGGCCGCGACCCTCCGGCCCGAACACGCCGGTGGCATGGGCTTCGTCGATGACCAGCATCGCGTCGTAGCGATCGGCGATGGCAGCCAGATCGTCCAGCGGCGCGACGTCGCCGTCCATCGAATAGAGGCTCTCGACCGCGATCCACGGCGTGCCGGTTCCGCCGTCGCGGCGCCAGCGGCGGATGGCGGCGTCGAAGGCGTCGGCGTCATTGTGGGCGGCGGCGACGCGCGGGCTGCGGCCGAGGCGCATGCCATCGTGCGCGCTGGCGTGGACATGGGCATCGTGGACGATCAGGTCCTGCGGCTGCGGCAATGTCGCGAACAGCGCCTGATTGGCGGCAAAGCCGGTGGCGAAGAACAGCGCCGTCTCGCTGCCGAAATGCACCGCCGCCTCCGCCTCCAGCGCTTCATGTTCCGGATCGTTGCCGCGCAGCAGCCGCGAGCCGCCCGAGCCGACGGCGACGCCGCGCGCCAGGGCTTCCGCCACCGCCTCGCGCAGCCGAGACGAGGCAGCAAGGCCGAGATAGTCATTGGAGGCGAAGTCGATCCCGGCCCGCGGACGCAGTTGGCGCAGGCGATCGACGGCGGCGAGGCGGGCAAGGTCGTCCTGGTGGAAACGCGACATGATGCCCGGGCTGATAGCGGCTGATCGCACGGGCGTCATCGGGCTGCACCGATCCGTCGCCGACGGCGGGACGGGCCGATATTGCCCCCCGCCCTTCCGATCTGGCATGGCCCCCGTCATGATCCGTGCCCTGATCGCCGCCACCGTCCTCGTCGCCCCCGCGCCGGCGCTCGCCCGCAACGGGCAGCGGATCGTGCCGCCGCCGGTGACCGCGACGCCGCGCACCATCCTGTTCATCGGCAACAGCTTCACGCAGGGCGCGCATTCGGCGGTGCGCAACTGGCATGCCGACCGCGTCACCGACCTGACCGGTCAGGGCTATGGCGGCGTGCCCGCCCTGTTCAAGGCGTTTACCGAGCAGGCCGGGTTGCGCTATGCGGTCAGCCTGGAGACGCAGGGCGGCCAGAGCCTCGCCTGGCATTATGACGAGCGGCGGCACCTGTTCGATCGGCCATGGGATACGGTGGTGCTGCAGGAGTTCAGCACACTCGACCGCGAGCGGCCGGGCGATCCGACCCGCTATATCGCCGCGGTCGGGCGGCTGGCGGAGCTGTTCCGCGGCCGCAACCCCAACGTCCGTATCGCGCTGACAGCGACATGGAGCCGCGCCGACCAGACCTACCGGCCGGGCGGCCATTGGTACGGGCGCGGCATCGCGGCGATGGCGGACGATCTGCGCGTCGCGGCCGATCGCGCCCGCCGCGTCAACCGGGCGAGCGAGGTCGTCGCCGTCGGTCAGGCCTGGACGCGCGCGATGGCGACGGCGGTCGCCGATCCTGACCCCTATGACGGCATCACCTACGGCCAGGTCAATCTGTGGTCGTACGACCAATATCACGCCAGCATCGCCGGCTATTATCTAGAGGCGCTGATGGTGTTCGGGCGGGTGACCGGGGTGGATCCGCGCAGCCTGGGTTCGGGCGAGCGCGCCGCGGACGAACTGGGACTGTCACCCGATCTCGCCGCGTCGCTGCAGCGCGTCGCCGCCGAACAGCTGGCAGCCGACCGCGGCCGCTGACGCCGCCGATCAGGCGCCGCTACGAAGGACCGCGCGCAGCGCACCCGACAATTGCTCGGCGGAATAGGGCTTGTGGAGCAGCGGAAAGCCGTGATCGGCGTCCTCCGCCAGCACGTGGCTGTAACCCGACGCGAGGATCACGGGCAGCGTCGGCCACCGCTCGCGCAACGTGCGGGCGAGTTCCAGCCCGCCCATCCCCGGCATCACCACGTCGGAAAAGACGACGTCATAGCCGGCGCCATTCGCCCCCAGCGCGGCGAGCGCCGATTCCCCGCTCGTCACCCAATCCGCGTCATAGCCGAGGTCGGCGAGGATTTGCGACGAGAAGGCGCCGACATCGACATTGTCCTCGACCACCAGCACCCGGCTGCCCTGCCCGCGCAGCGCGGCGGTGGCGGTGACCGCCTCGACTTGCGGCATCGGCGCCCCGACTTGCGGCAGGTAGAGGGTGAAACGGCTGCCCTCGCCGACCACGCTGTCGACGTCGATGTCACCGCCCGATTGCTTGGCGAAGCCGAACACCTGGCTGAGGCCGAGGCCGGTGCCCTTGCCGACGCCCTTGGTCGTGAAGAACGGTTCGAAGATGCTGGCGAGATGATGGGCGGGAATCCCTTCGCCACGGTCGACGATCGACACGGCGACGAACGGGCCGCCGCCGCCGCCGTGGCCGCGGATCGGCGGCAGCGGGCGGTCCGCCGCCACGCGCAGCGTGATGGTGCCGCTGCCGTCCATCGCGTCGCGGGCGTTCACCACCATGTTGACCAAGGCGGTTTCGAACTGGCTGACGTCGGCGTGGATGAAGCAGGGGGTGCCCGGCAGATCGAGCGCGATGTCGACACGCGCGCCGGTCAGCGTGTCGAGCATGTCGCCGACCTCGTCGAGCTTGGCACAAGCATCGAAGGTCTCGGGTCGCAGCGCCTGCCGCCGTGCAAAGGCGAGCAACTGCCGCGTCAGCTTGGCGGCGCGGTCGACCGTGTCCGACACCGCGTCGAGATAGCGGCGGCGGCGCTCGTCGGGCAGGTCGGGCCGCCGCAGCAGATCGACCGACGAGCGGATGATGGTGAGAAGATTGTTGAAGTCGTGCGCGACGCCGCCGGTCAGCTGGCCGACCGCCTCCATCTTCTGCGCCTGGCGCATCACCTCCTCGATCTGCTCGCGTTCGGCGATGGCGGCGGCGACGCGACCTTCGAGCAGTTCGTTCAGCGCCTCGCGCTCCTGCTCGATCCGCTTGCGCGCGGTGATGTCGAGCGACGATCCGACCAGCCCGATCACCTCGCCCGCAGCATTGCGCAGCGGCGCCTTGGTCGACAGCCAGATCGCCGACTCGCCGTCGGGGAGGCTGACCTCCTCCTCGACCTGTTCGAGCACGCCCGTCATCATGATGCGGCGATCCGTCGCCATGATCCGCCGCGCCTGTTCGGGATCGGCGAGGAATTCGGCATCCGTCCGGCCGAGATAGCGTTCCGGCGGCACGCCGATTAGCGTAGTGGTGCCGGCATTGCCGAGCAGCATCCGCCCCTGCCGGTCCTTGGCGTAGACGACGCCCGGCACCGCCTCGACGATCGCGGCGGCGAGCGCATGGGCGCGATCCCGCTCCGCCTGCATCGCCCGCTGGTGGCCGACGTCGAGCAGCACGCCGGCGAAGCGTTGCGCCGTGCCATCGGCCGCCATTTCGACGCGGCCGTTGGCCTCGATCCAATGGTAGGCGCCATCGGCACGGCGCACCCGATATTGATGGGCATAGGCGCCGCCGCGCGCGATCACCGCACCGATCGCGGCGATCAGCCCCGGCTTGTCATCGGGATGGACGGTGTCGACGATCTGATCGAAGGTCAGCGCCTCGCGATCGAGCGCCGGGTCGATACCGAAGGCCTCGGCGAGTTGCGCGTCGATGGTGAAGCGGTCGTTCGGCAGGTCCCAGAACCAGGTGCCGATGATCGCGCCGGCGGCGAGCGCGAGCTGAAGCCGCTCGCTGTCGGCGGCACCGCGTTCGATGTCACCCCCGACCCGTTCCGCCTGTCCGGCCGTTTCTTCCCCCATTCCAGCAGCATAAGCCGCCGTCCCGACAACCTAAAGCGAAAGGCGCCGCCCGGTAGCGTACCGAACGGCGCCTTTTCCTGCGGCTACGTGATCAGGCGCGCGGGGCCGTGGCGGCAGGCGCCGCCGTCGGTGCGGCGGCAGGAGCCGGAGCCCCCGTCGGGACCGGTGCCGCGCCAGGCACGGGGGCCGGAGCGCCGCTGGCCGGCGGCGGAGGCGGCGGCGCGCCGTCGCCGGGGCCGCGATCGCCGTGCGGCGGCCGCGGGCCTTCCGGACCGCCCGGACCCGGGTGCGAACCGTGCGGCGGTTCGGCGGCATAGGCGCGGCCGTCGGCGCCGATCAGATAGATCGCATGGATCGACCCCTGGTCGTAGCGCCCCTGCGCGGTGATCGTCTGACCGATCGCGAAGCTGGGGCCGCCGGCGCGATCCGGGCCGGTTTCCACCAGCACGCGACCGCTGCCGTCGTCGAGCACGACGCGCCGACCATATTGTTCGACGATGCGGCCGCGCACGGTGGCGATCGGCGCGCCGATCAGCGGCGCCTGCAGATTGGCGAGCGACGCGATCCGCACCGGCGGCGCGGCGGCCATCACCCGCTCGGGCTGGACGGCATGGGTGATCGCCGAGCCGACGCCGCCGCCGGCGAGCAGCAGCGCCACGCCGGCCAGGGCGAAGCGAGTCTTGGAGGAAGCGAACGTCTTCATGGTGACTGTCCTTCGTTCTTGGTGACGAAGGCCGGTATAGGTGATTCGGGTCGCGGCCAGGCTGAACCGGATCGTTCAGATTGGGTTTGGGTTGGCGCAATAGGCGCAGCCTGTCGAAGAGGGACCTATTCGGTGCGTATTCTGCTGGTCGAAGACGACGAGGCGCTGGCAAGCGAGATCGCACGCGCGCTGCGGGCGGAAAATTGCGCCGTCGACGTCGCGCGCGACGGCGAGGACGGGCTGCATCTCGGCGACACCGAACGGTATGATGCGGCGGTGCTCGATCTCGGCCTGCCCAAGGTCGATGGTCTGTCGGTGCTGGCCGCCTGGCGCAAGGCGGGGCGCGATCTGCCGGTATTGATCCTGACGGCGCGCGACGCCTGGTCGGAAAAGGTCGCGGGCTTCAAGGCGGGTGCCGACGATTATCTGACCAAGCCGTTCCGTATCGAGGAGGTGGTGATGCGGCTGCGCGCCCTGGTTCGCCGTGCGGCGGGGCATGCGGCCGCGCGGATCACCTGCGGGCGGCTGGGCTATGACACGCAATTGGGGCATTTCGATCTGGATGGCCTGCCGCTCAAGCTGACCGCCTTCGAATGGCGCGTGCTGTCGGCGCTGATGCTGCGCCGCGAGGTCGTCGTCGACCGCGGCGAGTTGATCGAACGCGTCTACGAATATGATGCCGACAACGATTCCAACTCGCTCGAGGTGATCGTCGCACGGCTCCGCCGCAAGATCGGGGCGGAGATGATCGAGACGGTGCGCGGTCGCGGTTATCGGCTGACCGCGGGTGAGGGCAATCCGGCGTGACGCGTCTGTCGCTGCACGCACGCCTGCTGTTGATCGCCGCGGTCAGCGGCATCGCCGCCCTCGCCTTCGCCAGCGTGACGATCGGCGGCGTCTTGGAGCGGTTCGTCATGCAGGGCCTCGACGAGCGGCTCGATGCCGAAGTCGGCATGCTGGCGCGTGCGATCACGCCCGACGGGCGCCTCGATCCGGCACGGGTCGCCGATCTGCCCGGCTTCGACACGCCGGGATCGGGCTGGGGCTGGCGGGTCCGCAGCGTCGCCGGCTCCTGGCAGTGCGGCGCACCGATCGCCGACGCCCAGCCGCGCGGCGGGCCGCCCTTGGCGGGTCCTCCTGCCCTGCCACCCGCCGCGGGCATCGCACCAGGCGACGGGCGTGACCCGGACGGGCGCCGCATCCACCTGCGCCGACTGGTCGTACCGATCGGCGGCGGAAGTGCGGAGATCGTCGCCGGCGCACCGCGCGCGCTGGTCGAACGACCATTGCTGGCCGCGCGCGGCACGTTGGCGATCGCGCTGGCGCTGCTCGGCGCCGGCTTGGCAGCGGCAACCTGGGTGCAATTGCGGCTGGGCCTGCGGCCGATCCGCGCGTTGCAGGGGGCGGTGGCGCGGGTGCGGGCAGGCAGCGACGCGGCGCTGCCGCTCGACCAGCCGCGCGAACTGGTGCCGCTGGCCGAAGAGATCAACGCGCTGATCGCCCAGAACGCCGCGGGATTGGCCAATGCTCGCCACCATGTCGCCAACCTGGCGCATGGCTTGAAGACGCCGCTGGCGACGCTGGCGCTGCGTCTGGAGCGGGACGGCGCATCGGCGGAGGCCCGGGCACTGGTCGCGGAACTCGACGGCAGGATCGCGCACCATCTGCGGCGTGCGCGCAGCGCCGCTCCGTCGGCGGGCGAGCGGGCGCGCAGTTCGCTGGGCGAGGTGGCCACCGACGTTGCCGATGCGCTGCGCCATATCCATGCCGAACGGCAGATCGCCGTCGAAGTGACCGTGGCGGACGACGCGACGGTCGCCGTGGAGCGGCAGGATCTTGAGGAGATGCTGGGCAATCTCGTCGACAATGCCTGTCGCCATGCAACCCGGATGGTGGAGATCGCGACGGTGGCGGCGGAGCGCGCCTGGCAAGTCGCGGTGCTGGACGACGGGCCGGGCCTCGCCCCGGATGCGCGCGCCAAGGCGCTGCAACCGGGGGTGCGGATCGACGAGCGCGGCGAAGGCTACGGCTTTGGCCTCGCGATCGTCGCCGAACTGGCGGAACTGTACGGCGGTGCGCTGACGCTGGACGAGGCGCCGCGCGGCGGACTGGCGGCGCGGCTGACCCTGCCGAAGGCCGGCTGAGATTGTCCCGCTAGCGGGGTGGCGGTCACATCAGAAGGTGAACGACATCGTCGGCCGGCCAGGCGACCAGGCGCGCGGCGTCGGCCAGCGTCGCTTCGTTCACCGCGGCGCGCGATGCGACGCGGACCCGATAGCGGCCGGAATGCCGGGACGCCTCGACGACATTACCCTCGCCGCCCAGCGCCAGCGCCAGCGCCGCTGGCAGCTCGATCCGTGTGACCGGCGCCGCTGCCGCCGCCGACCCATCCGTCGGCGCGGCGTCGAGCGTCGCGCGCATGTCCATCGCCAGCCCATCGGCGATGCCGCCAACGATCACCTGGACGGCGGTGGGCGACGGGCGCAGCACGCCGCGTGCGCCGAGCGCCTTCAGCCGCGGCTCGTCGATGGCGTTGCTGTCCGCCACCACCAGCCGCAGCCGGGTCGTGCAGGCGTCGACCGCTTGCAGGTTGGCGGCGCCGCCAAGCGCCGCGACGAACGCCGCCGCCTTGGCATCCGCCGTCTTCGGCGCCGCCACGGCCGCGGTCTCGGCGTCGACCGGCTCGCGTCCCGGCGTCTTCAGGTCGAAGCGGACGATCGCCCAGCGGAACAGGCCATAATACAGAACGGCGTAGAGCGCGCCGATCGGCAGCAGCAGCAGCGGCCGGGTCGCCTTGCCGAAGTTGAGGACATAGTCGAACAGTCCGGCGGAAAAACCGTAGCCGAGCTTGACGCCGAGCGCGTTCATCAACGCCTCGGCCACCCCGGTCAGCAACGCGTGGAGCAGATAGAGCGCCGGCGCGAGGAACATGAAGCTGAATTCGATCGGCTCGGTGACGCCGGTCAGGAACGAGGTCAGCGCCAGGCTGAGCAGCATGCCGCCGACCGCCTTGCGCCGCTCGGGCAGCGCGCTGCGGTACATGGCGAGGCAGGCGGCGGGCAGGCCGAACATCATGACCGGGAAGAAGCCGCTCATGAATCCGCCCGCGGCCGGATCGCCGGCGAAGAAGCGGGTCAGGTCGCCGGTCTTGCCGTGGAAATCGCCGACGACAAAATAGGCGACATTGTTGAGGATGTGGTGCAGGCCGGTGACGATCAGCAGCCGGTTGAGCACGCCGAAGGCGAACAGACCCCAGCCGCCGGCCGCGACGACGCCTTGGCTGAGCGCGTCGACGCCCGCGCTGATCGCGCCATAGCTGGGGCCGAGCAGCCCGCCGATCGCTAGGCCGGCGAAACCCGCGAGGATCGGCACCAGCCGCCGCCCGCCGAAGAAGGCGAGATAGTCGGGCAGCTTGACGGTCGAGAACCGGTTGTAGAAGCCGCCGCCGACCAGGCCCGCGACGATCCCGATCGGAACCTGCAGCTTGTCGACCGCCGCCGCCTTCCACGCCGCCGCCAGCGTCGCGGCGACCGTGTCCGCCAGTCCGGTGGGGACGGTGCCGGGCGGTACGACGAAGAACAGTTGCGCGCTGTTGCCGATCACCAGATAGCAGACCACGCCCGCCATCGCCGCAGCACCATTGCCGTCGCGCGCGAAGCCGGTGGCGACGCCGACCGCGAACAGCAGGCCGAGATGGTTGAAGATCGCATCGCCCGCCGCGCTGACGAAGGCGATGTCGAGCAGGTCGGGCTGGCCGAGCCGCAGCAGCAGCCCGGCGACGGGCAGCACCGCGATCGGCAGCATCAGCGCACGGCCGAGCGGCTGCAGGAAGGTCATCGGATTGGGCAGGCCGCGCGGCATCAGCGGGACTCCTGGCTAAACGCGCGGGCGAGCGCACGGACCGCGGCGGGCCCGTCGGCGGCAAGGGCGGCACGGGCGTGGGCGGCGGCGGCCGCCCCATCGAGCGTCGCAACCAGGGCCTTGGTCGCCGGCACGCGCGCCGGCGGCACCGACAGGGTGCGCACGCCCAGCCCGATGAGGATCGGCGCGGCGAGCGGGTCGGCGGCAAGGCCGCCGCAGACGCTGACCGGTGTCTCGCTCCTGGCGGCAAGGTCGCAGGTGGTGGCGATCAGCCGCAGCACCGCCGGGTGCAGGCCGTCGATCCCGGCGGCGAGCGCCGGATTGCCGCGATCCATCGCCAGGACATATTGGGTGAGGTCGTTGCTGCCGATCGACAGGAAGTCGGCCTCTGCCGCGATCAAATCTGCCGTGGCAGCGGCTGCCGGCGTCTCCACCATCGCGCCGAGCTGCACCGGCGGGCCGCCGATCTCGGCGAGCAGGCGATCGAGCGCGGCGCGCACCGTGGCGAGTTCGCCGACGCTGGCGACCATCGGCACCATGATCCGGCAGGCGGCGCGATCCGGCACCGCCAGGATGGCCCGCAACTGCGCGTCGAGCAGCGCCGGCTGGGCGAGCGAGACGCGGATGCCGCGCACGCCAAGCGCCGGATTCTCCTCCGCCGGCAGATCGAGATAAGGCGCCGGCTTGTCGCCGCCGACGTCGAGCAGGCGGATCACCACCGGCTTGCCGCCGAGCGCGGCGACCACGCCGGCATAATCTGCCGCCTGTTCGTCGACCGACGGCGGCGCGCTGCGGTCGAGGAACAGGAATTCGGTCCGCAGCAGGCCGCAGCCTTCGGCCCCCTGCGCCGCCGCGGCGCGGGCATCGTCGACCGAGCCGAGATTGGCATAGACCGCGATCGGCGTGCCGTCGCGCGTCGTCGCCGGCCGGTCACCCGCGGCGCGGGCCGTCGCTTCCGCCGCCGCCCGCGCCTCGATCGTCGCCACCGCCGCCGCGCGGCGCCGGGCGTCGGGTTCGGCCACCAAGGTGCCGGCATCCCCGTCGAGGATCACGCTCGCCCCATCGTCGACGCCGTCGAGCGGCCGGCCGAGCGCCACCGCCATCGGGACGCCCATGCCCGCCGCGAGGATCGCGACATGCGAGGTCGGGCCACCCCCGGCGACCGCGATCCCGGCCAGCCGCGCGGCATCGAGCGCGGCGAGCTGCGACGGCAGCAGATCCTCGGCGAGCAGGATCGCGCCCTGCGGCAGCGTCAGCGCGGCGGGCTGCGTTCCGAGCGCCGCATAGACGACGCGCAGCGCGACGTCGCGAATGTCGTCGGCACGCTCGGCGACGCGGGCATTGCCCGATGCGCGGAGCCGCGCCCCCTGCGCTTCCGCCGCGGCAAGGATCGCGGCCGCGGCGGATGCCCCCGTATCGATCCGCCGCCGGGCGTCGGCGACGAGGTCGGGATCGTCGAGGATCGCGCGGTGCGCGGCCATTACCGCCGCGATCTGCGGGCTGCCCGCGGGCGCGGCGAGCGCCGCACCGACGCTGTGCAGGGCGGCGTCGAGCCGCGCCTGTTCCTCTGCGACCGTGGCGGCCGGGGGCAAATCTGGTTCGGCCGGCCTCAGCCAGCAGGCGGTGCCGATCGCCAGCCCCGGCGCGGCCGCGACGCCGACCATCGCGTCGGGGTCGACCGGAGCGGGCGCGACGGGAGCCGGCGAAGATCGGAGCGGAACATCCCCCTGCACTTCGGCCGTCAGCAGCGGGACGATCGCCGCGATCGCCGCGGCGGCGCCCGCCCCCCTCGCTTCGATCATCACCGCCGCATCATGCGCGAGACCGAGCGAAAGCAGGGCGACGGGACTGGTCGCCGCCGCCCGATCGTCGCCATGCAGCAACGCCACCTCGGCGCCGCTGTCCCGCGCCGCGGCGGCGATCCGCGCAGCCGGTCGCGCGTGCAGGCCGTGCGGCAGGCCCACGCGTATGGCGTGGCGGAGCGTCTCGCCGGTCGCAGTCGCGGCGGCGCCCGACGTGTCGGCGGCCGTGACGCGATACAGCGGGTCGCCGACCCGGATCGGCCCCTCGGCGGCGAGATCGGTGATCGTCGCCCCATCCGGCTCGACGACCAGCACCGGCGTCGCCGCAGCGGCGGCACCGCGCACCAGGGCGTCGAGATCGAAGCGGACCAGGGGATCGCCCGCACCCACCCGGTCGCCGATCGCGACCAGCATGGTGAACGGCGCGCCGCCCAACGTGACGCTGTCGATGCCGAGATGCAGCAGGATCTGGACGCCATTGCCCGCGTCGAGCGTGACTGCATGGCGCCCCGCATGGATCGCCGCGACGCGTGCATCGCAGGGTGCGTACAGCGTATCGCCGGTCGGATCGATCGCGAGACCGCCCCCCATCATGCCACCGGCGAAGACTGGATCGGGCACGCTGCCCAAGGCCATCGCCCAGCCGTCCAGCGGCGCCCTCACCATCACATTGGTCATCGCTGCATCATGGTCTGTCGCATCGGCGCATCGTATCCGATACCGTCGCCAGAACAATACCTATTGAAGACCATTTTGTGACGATCGTCAGCAGGTTCGCTCCGGCATCAAGGAGATGCTCGGGCGGCAGCTCCGAAGACGGGCCGCCGATCCAACGGAAGCGTCGGCTCCACGAGGCGGCAAGCACATCGTCCTGGACAAGCGCTATGCCGTCGTCGGCTCACGATCTACGGACAAGACGCCGCAATGCAACGGGAGCGGTCACGCCGCGGCTCACGACCGGGCGACGCCGACCCCGCCGGTGATCCCCGCCGGTGCCCCGGCCGCCGCCTCCACGATCAGCGTCACGGTGCGCTCGCCCGCGCCTGGCGGCATCCTCGCCACCAGCGGCCCGGCGGCGGCGTCGGTCTTGCTGCCCACCGACGCACCGTCGACGAAGGCGGTCGCCCGTCCGGTGATGCTGGCGAAGCGGATCGTGCCGCCCGATTGCATGACGCTACGCAGCGGGGTCACCTTGGCGCGATAGACGCGCCAGCCCGCTGCCGGCTCGGCCGGCGTCGCGACGCCGCTTCGCACCCATGCCCAGCTGTTGTTGTCGCCGGCACCGGGGGCGAGGGCCGCATCCGGTCGCATCGCCTGCAGCGGGGACACCCGCCAGCGCTCGACCCGCGTCTCGGTCGCGCGCGGCGGCACCTGTGGGCGGATCGGACCGGCCAGCCGGTCGACGCGGATCTGCGCCGGCTTCAGTCCGGCCGCCGTCGCCCGCAGGGTCAGCGGCCCCCGACCCGCCTCGGCGCGGACGATCACTTGCGCCAGGCCGTTGAACAGCGAGCGCGCATCGCCCTTCTCGCTCTCGTGGCTGTTGGGATCGCCGTTGCCCAGACCGATGATCGTCCCGCCCTCGATCGCGAAACGGACCGGCAGGTTGGCGGTCGGCACGTGCCGACCCGCGGCATCGATCGTATCCACGCTGAACGGCTGCGCGTCCTCGCCGTCGCCGACCATCACCCGCCGCGCCGGCGTCAGCCGCAGCGCCACCGGTCGGCCGGTCGTCGTATGTGCCGCGCGCGCGACGATCCGTCCGCCGCGCCAGGCGATCGCCTCGATCGTCCCCGGCGCATAAGGCACATTGAAACTGTTGCCCATGATCCGGTCGACCGCCGCTTCTCCCACCGGCTTGCCATTGAGGCGCAGCTCGATCCGCTCGGCGTTCGACATGACGAGCAGTGCGATCGGCTGCCCCTCGCGGCCCGGCCAGGTCCAGTGCGGCGCGATGGAAACGACCGCCCGATCGTCGATCCAATGCGCCCGATGGATGTCATAGGCAGTCTTGGGAAAGCCGCAGAGGTCGAGGATGCCGAAGAAGCTGGCGATCGTTGGCCAATCATAGGGCGTCGGCTCGCCGTGATAGTCGAAGCCGGTCCAAACGAAGCCGCCGGCGACGAACGGCCGCGCCGCGATCTGCTTCCAGGTCTCGCGATGCGTCGCGCCCCAGGGCGCGGCCTCGGTGTCCATCGAGGTGACGACATGCGCGGCCTTGTCGGTCGCATAGGCGCCGCGCGTCATGAACGCGCTGGTATCTTCCGAACTGGTCGTCGGCTTGGCCGGGTTGAGTGCGTGGAACCGATCATAGTCGCGCTGATAGTAATTGAACCCCATCACCTCGACCACGGTCGAGACGTTGACCGGTTCGAAGAACGATCCGTTCATCGCCGCGGTGACCGGCCGGCTGCCGTCGAGGCGATGGACCGCGGCGGCCATGCGGCGCACCATCTCGACGCCCGACGGGGTGCCCTGCATCGGCTCCTCGTTGAACACCGACCACAGGATGACGCTGGGATGATTGCGGTCGCGGCGCACCAGCCATTCCAGCTGCGCCATATAGTCGGGCGCAGGATTGAAGTTGCGGTTCTCGTCCATGACGAGGAAGCCCATCCGGTCGGCGAGGTCGAGCAAGGCCGTCGCCGGCGCGTTGTGCGAACAGCGGATCGCGTTGCAGCCCATGTCCTTCAGCCGCGACAGCCGCCATTGCAGCAGGGCATCCGGCACGGCGACGCCGACACCGGCATGGTCCTGGTGCAGGCAGACGCCCTTCAGCTTGACCGGCACGTCGTTGACGAACAGCCCCTTGTCCGCGTCGAAGCGCAGCGTGCGGAAGCCGACCGCGACACGGCGGCTGTCGACGGCGGCGCCGTTGCGTTCCAGCGTCACCTCGACGGTGTAGAGCGTCGGCTGATCGACCGACCACAGGCACGGCGATGCCACGGCGAGGTCGAGCGCAAGGTCGGCGCTGTCCAGCGTCGGCACCGTGACAGGCTGCGACCGCGCCTCGGCGACCATCGCGCCGGCGGGATCGAGCAGTCGCGCATGCGCCACCATCGGCACGCCCGTCGCCTCGATCGACCGCGCGGTGACGGTGACCGGCACATGCCAGCCGCTGTCGCCGCGGCGCGGATCGCAATGGACGCCGTCGGTGACGATCGATACCGGCGCGCGCCGCGCCAGCCAGGCATGACGGTAGAGGCCGGCGCCTTCGTACCACCAGCCCTCCATCGCGTCCGCATCGACGCGGATCGCGATCACATTGGGCTCGTCGCCGAAGCGCGCGAACGGCGTGATGTCGATATAGACGCTGTTATAGCCGGACCAATTGTGCGCGACGGTGCTGCCATTGACCCAGATCGTCGCATTGGTCGCGATCGCGTCGAGCTGCAGTTCCAGATAGCGGCCGCGATCGGCGGGATCGAGGCGGAAGGTGCGGCGGTACCAACCGATGCCGCGCGGCCGATAGCCCTGCGAGATGTTCGCCGTCTCGACGAACGGCTGGAAGCTGGCCCAATCGTGCGGCAGCGCCACCGCCTGCCAGTCGCTGTCGTCGAAGGCGAGCGCGGCCGCGCCGGGCGCATTGCCAGCCTTGGCGCGCAAATAGGTCTGCTCGTGATCCTTGGGCGGCGCGAACGGCAGGTCGCCGAGGTGGAACAGCCAGCCGGTATCGAAGCCGATGCGCGACGGATCGACAACCGGCAGTGGCGGCGGCAGCGTCGTGGCCACCGGCGGCATCGGCAGCGCCCCGGCCTCGCCATAGGTCAGGCTGCGCGCGTCGCCGCGGAACGGCAGGGCGATCGTCAGACCGGCGGCGGATGTTCCGAGAAGCAGCCCGCGCCGGTCGATCGTCATGCCTGTCGCCCCCCGATGGTTGTCACGACTGGCGCCATCGCCGTCGTCAATTGTACCCAGTCCGCCCTTAAGCCGGGGGCGAGCATGCCGCGCTCCCCGGACAGGCCCAGGAACGCGGCCGGGTTGCCGGCCGCGAGCCGTGCCGCTGCCGCCGGATCCAGCCCCAGCATGGCCATGGCGTTGGCAACGGCTTGTGCCATGTCGAGGTCGGAGCCGGCAAGCGTCCCATCCTCATAGGCGCAGATGCCGTCGGCGACATGGATCGCCCGCCCCTGCAGCACGAAATCCTTATCCGCCGCGCCGACCGACGACATGGCGTCGGTGACCAGCATCATCCGGTCGAGGCCGCGTGCGGCGATCGCCACGCGCAGCACCGCCGGGGCGACATGGACGCCATCGACGATCAGCCCGCACCACGGCCGCGGATCGTCGAGCGCCGCGCCGACCAGGCCCGGCACACGCTGCACCATCGGCGGCATCGCATTGAACAGATGGGTGATGCCGGTAAGACCGGCGTCGAACGCGGCGACCGCGGTATCGTAGGGTGCCTCGCTGTGCCCCGCGCTGACCAGCACGCCGGCCTTGGCCAGCGCCGCGATCTGCGCGATCCCCGCCAGTTCGGGGGCGAGCGTCACCATCACCCGCCCGCGCCGCGGCCGGGTCAGCAGCGCGACCATCTCGTCATCGAGCAACCGAAAGCGCGCGGGATCGTGGATGCCCTTGCGCGCGACGTTGAGCCACGGCCCCTCGATGTGCACGCCGACGATGCCCGGCACGCCCGCGGCGATCGCCGCATCCATGGCGTCCAGCGCCAGCGCGATCCGGTCGGGCGTATCGCTGATCAGCGTCGGCAACAGGGCGGTGGTGCCATAGCGCGCATGCGCGGCGGCGATTGCGGTGATGCCGTCGACAGTGGTCTCGTCGTTGAACAGCACGCCACCGCCGCCGTTGACCTGCGTATCGACGAAGCCGGGCATGATCCAGCCGCCGGCCAGGTCGATCGCGTCCGGCGCGTCCGCGGCGAGCGGGCGCAGCGCGGCGATACGATCGCCCGCCACCGCGATCTCGACGCCCGTCCAGCATTCGTCGCCGACCACGATGTGGCCGTTCACGTAACGATGAAGCGTCGTCATAGCGTGCGGGTCACCTTGGCGAGGTGCGGCGGCTGATCGGGGTCGAGACCGCGACGCCGCGACAGCCGCTCCGCCATGCCGTAGAAGCTCGCCAGCATCAGGATCGGCTCGATCGCCGGATGCGCGGCGGCGGCGGGCAACGTGCCCGACAGATCACCGGCATGCGCGCGCAGCACCGTCGCGCCACGCTCGGCGAAGGCGCGGGCGACGCTGACCACATCCTCGCCGGCCGCGTCGGACGTGGCGAGCGCAAGCACCGGGAACCCCTCGCCGACGATCGCCATCGGACCATGGCGGACTTCGGCGGCGCTGAACGGCTCGGCCTGCAATTGGCAGGTTTCCTTGAGCTTCAACGCGCATTCCTGCGCGGCGCCGAAGCCGTAACCGCGGCCGATCACGAACATCTGGCGCGCGTCCGCCAGCGGCTCGACTCCGGCGCTCCAGTCGCGTGCGACGGCCGCGTCGAGCATCGCGGGCAGATCGGCGAGCGCCGCCTTCAACGCCGCATCGTCCGACCAGGCGGCGACCAGCGCGGCCAGCCCGGCCATCGCCGCGATGCACGATTTGGTCGCTGCGACGGAACGCTCCGCACCGGCGCTCAGCGCCAGCAACGTATCCGCGCCGGTCGCCAGCGGCGATTCCTCGTCGTTGACTAGCGCCACCACCGCCGCACCGCCGCGGCGGTAGGCCTCAACCGTCGCCAACAGGTCCGGACTGCGCCCCGACTGCGAAATCGCGACGCACAACGCGCTTTGCGTCGCGACCGGCGCGTCGAAAATCGACACCACCGAGGGAGCAGCCGACGCGACGGGCACGCCGACCAAAGTCTCGATCAGATATTTGCCATAGGTCGCGGCATGGTCCGACGAACCTCGCGCGCAGGTGACGACCACCGCCGGGGGCTGGGCGCGCAACTGCTCGCCGAGCGCGGCGAGGCGATCGCCATTGCGCGCGAGCAGGCGTGCGACGGCGGCACCGGCTTCCCGGGTTTCGGCACGCATCAGCGTTTCGGCGGTCGCGGTAGTCACGTCGGTTCAATCCTCGAAAAGCTTAGCCGTCGGCGAGTTCGGCGACGAAATCGTAGCTGTCGCCGCGATAATAGGAGCGGGTGAACTCGACGACGCGGCCGTCGCGCAGGAAGCCGCGCCGCTCGATCAGCAGCCCCGGCGAGCCCGGATCGACGCCGAGCATCCGGGCATGGTCGGTGCCGAACGGCACTGCGCGCAGCCGCTGCAGCGCCCGCACCGGGCGATGCCCGGTCTGGGTCAGCGCCTCGTAGAGCGAGGTGCCGACGACATCGATGGACGGAAGGCTGAACCCCGCCATGGTCGACAATTCGAGCGCCATCGGCACATCGTCGGCACAGCGCAGACGCTGGAACCGATAGACCGGCTCGCCGGGCGAAAGCGACAGCGCCATCGACTCCTCGGGACTGACGATGCCGGTGTTGCGCGAAATCCAGGCACTGCTCGGCACGCGTCCGCGCGCGATCATATCCTCCGTGAAGGAGGATAGTTTGGAGAAGCTCTTCTCGACCCGCCCCGCGACGAACGTGCCCGCGCCACGCCGCCGGGTCAGCAGGCCTTCCTCGACCAGCCCCTCGATCGCCTTGCGCACGGTGATCCGCGACACGCCGTAATCGGTGGCGAGATCGCGTTCGGCAGGAATGGCATCGCCGCGGGCGATCACGTCCGCGGCGATCGCGTCGCGGATCAGCTGCTGCAATTGCAGGTAGAGCGGCGACGGATTGTCCTGCCGGAAGCTCCCGATCCTGCTCACGAAGGTCATCGACGACTCCTAGCTGGCCGCTGCGGAATGCATCGGCATGGAACGAGCGGAACGGGGAACGATCGACGCAGGATCGCGGTCCACATGCCATTTGTCCTATATTGGTTATCTCGTCAATGACGTGCCTCAGTCGGGCGACGGCATTGATGTCGGTGAGCCTAGGGTTGGGCCCGAAGCCCAGCCTCGACGATGCTTCGTCCTCCGGCCATGCGGCGCCGCTCGCGGAGCCATGCACCTCCCTGATGCCGGTCGCAGCGATCAAGGCCGCGACGTTATCGGCCTGCACCCCCGCCCCCGCCATGATCGAGCAGCGACCGTCGGCACGTGCGACCATCCTGGCGATCGTCGCCGCACCGAGGGCCGCGTAAGGCGCTCCGCCCGATGTCAGGATGCGGGAAAATCCCATCGCGATCGCCGGCTCCACGGCGGCGGCGGGATCGTCGAGCAGGTCGACCACGCGATGCAACGTCAGCGCCGGCGGCGCCTCCGGCCGCGCCAAGCCGTCGACCCAAGCCCGCAAGGCGGCTACGTCGAGCATGCCGTCGCGCGCCGCACCGAATACGAGGCCCTGCACGCCCTGCGTCCGCAATGCCGCCGCTTCCGCCGATGCAAGGGCGAGCATATCCGCATCATAGGCGAAGTCGCCTGGCCGCGGCCGCACCATGGCGTGCACCGGAATACCGGCCGGGCCGGCGATCGCGAGCACCGCGGCAACCAGTCCCTGCGACGGCGTCAGCCCGCCGAGCGCCAACGCGGCGCACAATTCGATCCGGTCGGCGCCGCCGGCGATGGCGGCTCGTGCCCCCGCCACCGAATCAACGCAAATCTCCAGACCGATTCGGCCGTCACGCCCCCCTCCCGTCATCATCCCTCCCATCGGGCGACCGCCATATCGTCAGCAGCGCCCGCCAGCCTATCCGCTTCTACGCATTCCGGTGCGATTTGCACGAGGTGTAGGGCCAATCCTATTCCTGAAACAATAATGCAGTTTTTCTGGTAGCGTCTTGGGTATGGATTGGTATACATACGTATACAGTAACTTGTCGGACGCGCCCCGGAAGCGGGTTCGCCGACGCAGGGACGGAACATGCCGCCGGTGATGACGGCATCGCTTTTTTGGGGCCCACCGCCCGGGGTGCGCCCGCGACCTTTATTGGGGGAGGATTCATCCATGCGTCTGCGCCACGTCATCCTCGTGACCACCGCTCTCGCGGGCCTTGCCGGCACCGCCCATGCCCAGACTGTCGATGCACCTACCCAGACGCAGGACGAAAGCGCGGTCGGGCAGAATAACGACATCGTCGTCCGCGGCATCCGCAAGAGTCTTCAGGACGCGATCGAAACCAAGCGCTCGACCAACGCCATCACCGACGTGATCAGCGCGGAGGACGTCGGCAAATTCCCCGACACCAACGTTGCGGAATCGCTGTCGCATCTGCCCGGCGTCACTGTCGACCACCAGTTCGGCGAAGGCGAGCAGGTCTCCATCGCCGGCGTCGAGCCCGCCCTCAACCGCGTCCTGATCGACGGCCATTCGATCGCGTCCGCCGACTGGGGCGGCAACCCCGGCGACCGGTCGAGCCGCACGTTCAACTATTCGCTGCTGTCGCCGGAGATCATCAGCCAGGCGGTCGTCTACAAGACGCCGGAAGCGCGTATCCAGGAAGGCGCCATCGGCGGCACGGTCGACATCGTCACGCGCAAGCCGCTCGACCTCAAGCCGAACACGCTGACCGCAACCGGCGGCTACGAATACAACGACCGTTCGAACAAGGGCAATTTCCGCGGCTCCGCGCTGTACAGCTGGCACAATGCCAGCGACACCTTCGCGATCCTCGGCTCGGTCAATTATGACAAGGAAAACCTCGCCCGCGCCGGCGTTGCTGTCTACGGTTATTTGACCGGCAGCCAGTTTACCACGACTAACGCTGCCGGTCAGACCGTCCTGCAGAACCCGAATGCGAAGATCACCGGTGGAACGATCGCTGATCTGCAGACCGCTCGTCTGCCTGCGTTCCTCGCTCACGAATATTTCCAGCAGACGCGCGAGCGTCTCGGCTTCACCGGCACGATGCAGTTCAAACCGGCGGACAATTTCACGCTGACCGCCAATGCGATCGTCATCAAGGGTAATTACGACAACTTCAGCAATTCCGAATACAGCTACAACGTCCGCGGGTCGCAGCTGACCGCGGCGACGATCAGCAACGGCCTGATCACGTCGGCAACCTTCGCCGCCCAGCCCAGCACCAGCAAGACCTGGATGGGTGAACTCGACACCAACTTCCGCCGCACGCGCATCTCGAACCAAAGCTATACGGCCCTGTTCGACTGGGATCTGGACGGCGGGTGGAAGGTCACCGGCAACGGCGGCTATACCCGCGCGACGGGGGGCAAGGACCCCGAATATCTGCTGAACTTCCGCACGCGTCAGGGCTTTACGGTTGGCGCCAACGGCCGCAACACGCTGCTCAACTGGGATTATCCGGCGAGCGACGGCACGCAGTGGATCAGCACCTCGCCGGCAGAATCGAGCCTCCAGACGGAAGCCGCGGTGCTCGCCAAGACCAACGGCGCGGGCTTCTACGGTGCGCAGATCGGCGGCATCACCTCCGCGGACAACACCGTCGACCAGGAGAAATTCGGTCAAATCGACTTCACGCACGACCTCGATGGCTTCTTCAAGAAGCTGTACTTCGGCGTGCGCGTCAACGTGCACAACAACCAGCAGACGACCTACGGTGGCGCGACCTTCACCAACAACTTCTTCACGCTTGCCGACCTGGGCGCCTATACGCTCGACAGCAGCGTGTATGACGGCCTGTCGACGTCCGGCAACGGCACGCCTTATGCGACCTTGACCCAGGAGAATGCGATCAAGGCGCTGACCGCTGCGGGTACGCTCAACGTCACGCGTGCGCTCGACACGGGATCGTTCTTCAAGGTGCAGGAGCGGATTGGCACCGGCTATGTCCAGCTCGATTACGCCGCGGGCAAGTTCCGCGGCAATATCGGCGGGCGCTTCGTCCGCACCCGCGACATCTCGTCCTATTATCTCTCGTCGAACAATCAGACGGCGCTCGTCGTCGCACCGCGCACCGACGATCGCTTCCTGCCTTCGGTCAACGTCGCTTACGACGCCAGCAGCTCGGTCGTCCTGCGCGCCGCCGCGGCGAAGGTCATCGCCCGTCCGCGGTACAGCGATCTCGCCGGCTCGCTGTCGCTCGACGACACGCAGCGCACCGGCAGCGGCGGCAACCCCGATCTGAAGCCCTATGCCGCCACCAACTTCGGCCTGTCGGCGGAATGGTATTTCGCACCGGCCAGCTATTTCTCGGGCGAGGTCTTCTACCGCGACATCACCAACTATATCGGCAACCAAACGGTCGAGCAGCAGATCACTAACCAGCTGACCGGAAACACCTATACCTACAGCGTGTCGCGGCCGGTGAACGGTGGCAAGGCATCGGTAACCGGCTTCTCGCTGACCGCCCAGGCCAACCTCATTTGGGGTTTCGGCATCCAGTCGAACTACACCTTCGCCAGTGCCGACACCGGCACCTCGGGCCAGGGCCTGCCGTATCTCTCGCGCGATACCTATAACATCGTGCCCTACTTCGAATCGGGCCCGTTCCAGGCGCGCCTGAGCTACAATTACCGCTCGAAGTATTTCTACGGCTTCGGTCGCCTGCAGTCGTCGAACTATACCGACGCCTATCGCCAGCTCGACTTCTCGGCGTCCTACAACATCAACGAGCATTTCCGGATCACCGCCAACGCGTCGAACCTGCTCGACGAGACCTATTATCAGTACAGCAGCACGCCAAGCGCGCCGACCGCCATCTACAAGAACGGGCGTGTCTTTTCGCTGACTGGTACCGCACGCTTCTGATCAGACTTCCTCCGGAGGCGGCGTCCTCATTCCATGCCGCTTCCCTCCTCCACAGCCCCGGCGTCATCGCCGGGGCTTTTTTGTGGACCGGGCATGGACGGGCGCCGCCGGGTTCGTCATGGTACCTGACAATACCAAAACCACACCAAGGGAGCCGGTCATGATCCGCCACGCATCGCGTCTCATCGGAACGGCGCTGCTCGGCATCGCCGGTGCGGCAACGGCACAGACCAAGCCGCCGTCGCTGGTGCCGATGCCGCAGAGCGTGACGCCCGCCGCCGGGCGCTTCACCATCATCGACGCAATGCAGGTCGGCACCCCCGCCGGTGACGCCGGCACCGCCGCCGCCGCGCGCTTCCTCCTCGATCAGGTCAAGGCGACGCGCGGGCTGACGCTGCGCTCCGTCGATACCGATGCGCGGATCCGCTTCGTCCGCGATCCTGCGGTCGCCGGAGACGAAGCCTATCGGCTGACCGTGACCGCGCAGCGGATCACCGTCGCCGCCTCGGGCGACCGCGGCCTGATCCACGGCGCCGCAACGCTGGCGCAGCTCGCCAGTCCCGACGCCGCCTTCGGCAAGCCCGCGGTGGTGGCCGGCATGACGATCGCCGATGCGCCGCGCTTCGCCTGGCGCGGGCTGATGGTCGATGTCGCGCGCCACTTTCAGCCGATCGACTTCCTCTACAAGACGGTCGACCGCATGGCCGCGGTGAAGCTCAACACGCTGCACCTGCATCTGACCGACGATCAGGGATGGCGGGTCGAGATCCGCAAATATCCGAAGCTGACCAGCGTCGGCGGCTGGCGCACGCCACCCTCGACCGGCGGTGCCGCTCCGGCCGAGAAGGTCGGCGGCTTCTACACGCAGGAGCAGCTGCGCGGCCTCGTCGCCTATGCCGCGGCGCGCGGCATCACGATCGTGCCCGAGATCGATCTGCCCGGCCACGCCACCGCATTGGTCGCCGCCTATCCGGAACTCGGCATCCTCGGCGACCGGCCGGCGGTCAGCAACCAATGGGGCATCATGCCCTATCTGTTCAATCCGAACCCGCGCGGCATCCAGTTCGTCAAGGATGTGCTTGACGAGCTGATGACGGTCTTTCCCGGCACGTACATCCATCTGGGCGGCGACGAGGCGATCAAGGACCAGTGGCAGCGCAGCCCCGAGGTGCAGGCGCAGATGAAGGCGCTCGGCATCAAGGACGAGAATGCGCTGCAGAGCTGGATGATCGACCAGTTCGGCGGCTATCTCGAAAGCAAGGGCCGGCGGCTGATCGGCTGGGACGAAATCCTGGAGGGCGGTCTGCCGCAATCCGCCTCGGTGATGTCGTGGCGCGGCGAGCAGGGCGGCATCGACGCCGCCAATCAGGGGCATGACGTCGTCATGTCGCCGGGCAATCCGCTCTACCTGAACGGGCTGCAGAGCCGGCGCAGCGACGAGCCGCCGGGCCGGCTCGACATCACGACGCTCGCGCAGGTCTATGCCTATGATCCGCTGCCCAAGGGCATCGCCGCCGACAAGGCGCATCACGTGCTCGGCGCGCAGGGCAATTTGTGGAGCGAGTATATCGTCACGCCGTATCAGATGGAGCATCTGATGTTCCCGCGCGCGGCGGCGGTGGCGGAGATCACCTGGTCGCCGCCGCAGCAGCGCGACTTCGCCGGCTTCCTGCCCCGCGTCGTACGGCAGGCGGATCGCTGGACGAAGAGCGGCGCGCATGTCGCCGACAGCGCCTTCGCCGTCGACTTCGCGCTGACCGGCACGCGGGGCGCGGCGCTGCGCGCCGATACGGTCGGCGTGACGCTGGCGACGCAGGTGCCCTATGGCACGATCCGCTACACGCTCGACGGCCGCGCGCCGACGCTGGCGTCGAAAGTCTATGCCGCGCCGCTGTCGGTGAAGCCCGGCACGGTGGTGACCGCGGTCGCCTTCGCCGACGGCCTGTCGACCGCCGCACCGCGCAGGTTCGACACATCGCGCGCCGCGCTGCTCGCGCGCACCTCATCGGAGATGCAGGCGTGCCCGGCCGGCGCGCTCGGCCTGCGGGTCCCGCTGACCTCGGAATCGACCGCCAACGCGCCGGCATACAACATCAACCTGTTCGACACCTGCACCCTCTACCCCGATGCGCCGCTCGACGTCGCCCGCGGCTATCGTGTCGATGTCGTCCGGCTTGCCCGGCATTATGGCCTGGCGCACGAGGCACGGATGCTGCGCGATCATTACAACGTCTCGGACTTCGGCGAATTGCTGGTGCAGGTCGGCTGCATCGCCGCCGCCAAGGCGCAGGAGGCCGGCGACAAGACCGCGCACCCGATCGCGGCCGGCGCCTTCCCGCTGCCCGATCCGGCGTCGAGCCCGCAGCGCTTCAGCTTCACCGGCACTTTGCCCGCAGGGACCGGCGACCAGGACGTCTGCTTCCAATTCACCTCGCCGCTCGACCAGCCGTTCTACACCGTCGCTGCGGCGCAACTGACCGAGGCGGCGCGATGATCCGACGCCTCGCGCTGGCCCTACTGCTCGCGGGCAGCGCCGTCCCCGCGCTCGCCGCTCCGCGCGACACGCAGACGCTGGGCGGCGCGTGGCAGGTGCGGATCGATCCGGCCGACACCGCCGCGACCAAGGCGCATCCGAAGGAAGCGCGCTGGTTCGCCGCCCGCGTGCCGGGCAGCGTGCAGGAAGACCTGATCCGCGCGCGCCGCGTGCCCGATCCCTTCAAGGGTACCAACGAAGCCGCGATCCAGTGGGTCGGTCTGACCGACTGGCAGTTCCGCCGCACGCTGACCGTCACGCCGGCGATGCTGGCGCACGATCATCTCGACCTCGTCTTCGACGGGCTCGACACCTTCGCCAGCGTCAGCGTCAACGGCACGCGGCTGTTGTCCGCCGACAATGCGCACCGCCTCTGGCGCGCCGATGCCAAGGCGCTGCTCCACGCTGGCGACAATGAGGTGTTGGTCACCATCGCCTCGCCGATCCGCACGCTGCAGCCGATAGTGCTGGCGGAGAAGAACCCGCTTCCCGGCGAATATGACAGCGCGTTCGGCGACGAGCCCAAGGGCAAGCAGACCAGCCCCTATATCCGCAAGCCCAAATACCAATATGGCTGGGACTGGGGCCCCCGCCTGGTCGCCATGGGCATCTGGCGGCCGGCGCGGCTCGAAGGCTGGGACGTCGCGCGGATCGACCGGCTGGGCATCACCCAGGATGCACTGAACGAAGCCGAGGCGCGGCTGACCGCCAACGTCTCGATCGTCGCCGACCGACCGGGGCCGCAGGCCGTCACCGTTACGCTCACCGGGCCCGACGGCACCAGCCAGACCGTCACGCGCACCGCGACCCTCGCGCCCGGCGTCAACGCCGTGCCGATCCCGCTCACCGTCGCGCAGCCACGCCGCTGGCAGCCGGTCGGCTATGGCGCGCAGCCGATCTATACCGCGACCGCGACGATGGGCGACGACCGCGCGACGCGGACGATCGGGCTGCGCACGGTGACGCTGGATCGCAGCGGCGGCGCCTTCGCCCTGTCGGTCAACGGCACGCCGATCTTCGCCAAGGGCGCGAACCTGATCCCGTTCGACAGCTTCCCCGCGCGCGTCGAACCGCGCGAGATGGAAAACCTGCTGGCGTCCGCGCGCGACGCCAACATGAACATGATCCGCGTCTGGGGCGGCGGCTATTATCTCGACGACGCCTTCTACGACCTCGCCGACCGGATGGGGCTGATGGTCTGGCAGGATTTCATGTTCGGCGGTTCGGTGACCCCGCCCGACGCGGCGTTCCGCGCCAGCGTCGCGGCAGAGGCGGACGAGCAGACCGCGCGGCTGGGCAACCATCCGTCGATCGTGATCTGGACGGGCAACAACGAGGTATTATCCGGCTGGGAAAACTGGAGCGACCGCAAGGACTTCAAGAAGGCGGTCGGCGCGGATGCGCAAGAGCGGATCGGCAGCGGCATGGCCGTGCTGTTCGATCGCGTGCTGCGCGATGCGGTGACGCGCAACAGCCCCGGCACCCCCTATATGCCCGGTTCGCCGTCGAGCGGTTATGACGGCCCGGTCGACACCGACGCCAACGGCGACCGGCATTTCTGGGACGTCTGGTCCGGATCGAAGCCGGTCGAGAATTATCTCGACAGCTGCCCGCGCTTCATGAGCGAATACGGCTTCCAGTCGATGCCGACGCTGGAGACGATCCACGACTTCGCCGGCTCGCTGAACGGCCTGACCCCCGACAGCCCGGTGATGAAGGCGCATCAGAAGTTCCTGGCCGGCGAAGGCAATGCGCGGCTGCGCCTGTATCTCGACCAGCGGCTGCGCCCGGCGAAGGATTTCGCCGACTTCGTCTACCTGACCCAGGTCGACCAGGCGCAGGCGATCGGCCTTGCCGCCCGCCATCACCGCGCCTGCCGCCCGGTGACGATGGGGTCGCTGTTCTGGCAGCTCAACGACGTCTGGCCGGCGGTGTCCTGGTCGAGTATCGACCATCTCGGCCGCTGGAAGCTGCTGCAGTACGAGGCGCGGCGGATGTTCGCGCCGCAAGCGATCGTCGCCGAGCACCGGAACGCAGCGACGCGGATCGCTCTCGTCTCCGACGCGCAGCAGCCGATCCCGGCCAAATGGCGCGTCACGGTCCGCGACATGACCGGCAAGATCCTGGCGAGGCGCGAGGCACCGGTCACGCTCGCGCCGCTGAGCGCAACCACCGTCGCCACGCTGCCCGACACCGACCTGTTCGGTGCGGCTGATCCGGCACGGAGCTATGCCGTCGCCGACTTGCTGACGGAAAGCTACGTCCAGGACGGGATGAGCCGGATCGACACGGTCATCAGCCGCACGATCGTCGAGCGGCTGGAGCCCCGCGACATGGCCTATCCCGATCCCGGCCTGACGCTGCGCCGCGACGGAAACGCCCTGACGATCACGGCACGCAATCTCGCCCGCGCAGTGATGCTCGACTTCGGCGAGACCGGGGGCAGCGCGTCCGACAACGGCTTCGACCTGCTGCCCGGCGAAAGCCGCACCGTCACCATTTCCGGACCGACGCCGACGCTGAGGACGCTTGCACGATGATCCTGGCCCTGATCCTCGCCGCCCAGTCCGCCGATCCCGTCGCCGCCGCGGTCGCCAAGATGTCGCCCGAGCAGAAGGCGGCACAATTGCAGAGCACCGCCCCCGCCGATCCCGCCGCCGGTCTGCCCGCCTATGACTGGTGGAACGAGGGGCTGCACGGCCTCGCGCGCAACGGCATCGCCACCGTCTTTCCGCAGGCGATCGGCATGGCGGCAACCTGGGACCCGGCGCTGATCGAGGCGGCGGGCACAATCGTCTCCACTGAGGCGCGCGCGCGGTTCAATGCGCAGCCCGTCTCGGCGGATCGGCGGATCTACCAGGGGCTGACGATCTGGTCCCCCAACATCAACATCTTCCGCGATCCGCGCTGGGGCCGCGGCCAGGAGACGTACGGCGAGGACCCCTATCTGACCGGCACGCTCGGCACCGCCTTCGTGCGTGGCCTGCAGGGCCCGGACCCGGCACATCCGCGCGTCATCGCCACGCCCAAGCATCTCGCCGTGCACAGCGGGCCGGAGGCGGGCCGCGACGGCTTCGACGTCGATCCCTCGCCCCGCGATCTGGTGGAGACCTATCTGCCCGCCTTCCGCCGCGTGGTGACGGAGGGCAAGGCGCAGTCGCTGATGTGTGCCTACAACGCGATCCACGGCACGCCGGTGTGCGCGGCATCGTGGCTGATGAACGACCGGCTGCGCCACGACTGGGGCTTCACGGGCTTCACCGTTTCGGACTGCGACGCGGTCGCCAACATCCATCTGTTCCACCACTATCGGCTCGACAGTGCCGCGGCGGCGGCGGCGGCGGTGCGCGGCGGGACTGATCTCAACTGCGGTACCGCCTATGCGGCGCTGCCCGAGGCGCTGCGCGGTGGACTGGTGACGCCGGCGGAGGTCGACACGGCGCTGATCCGGGCGTTGCGCGCCCGCCGCCAGCTCGGCATCGCCTTCGGCGCGACCAGCCCCTATGCGCGGATTGCGACGGACGAGGTCGACACGCCCGCCCATCGCGCGCTGGCGCTCGACGCGGCGCGCAAGGCGATCGTGCTGCTGCAGAACGACAAGGACCTGCTGCCCCTGAAGCCGGGTAGCAGGATCGCGGTGATCGGCGCCGATGCCGACGATCTTGGCGTGCTGCAGGGCAATTATCACGGCACCGCCGCCGCGCCGGTGACGCCGCTCGCCGGCCTGCGCGCCGCTTTCGGTGCGGACAAGGTGCGCTATGCGCAAGGATCGCTGCTCGCCGACGGTGCCGCGGTGGTGCTGCCGGAAACCGCGCTGCGCAGCGGCGGCCGCCCCGGCCTGTCGGTCGAGTATCGCATCGGCACGTCGGTGATCCGCGACCGGAGCCGCCGCATCGACATCGACCTCGATCGCGCGGCCCCGGCCAGGGGGCTGCCGGCCACCGGCTATGTCGCGCAATGGACCGGCGAGTTCGTGCCGCCGGCGGCGGGGAGCTACCGCCTGGTCTTCGACCAAGCGCAATGCTGGAAGGACTGTAAGACGCATGACAGCGTCCGCGTCACGCTCGGCGGCGCGACCCTGCACGACGGCCCCTTGCCCAAGGGCCGTGTCGAGCTGACCGTCGACAGCGACGGCCGGCCGCAGCCGATCGCCATCACGCTCGACCACAGGAGCGAGGACGAGAGCTTCCGCCTGTCGTGGATGCCGCCGGCCGCACCGCTGATCGCCGAGGCGGTGGCGGCGGCGCAAGCGTCCGACGTCGCGGTGATCGTCGCCGGCCTGTCGCCGGACCTCGAAGGGGAGGCGCTCAGCGTCTCCGTGCCCGGCTTCGTCGGCGGCGACCGGACCGACATCGCCCTGCCCGCACCCCAACGGGCGCTGGTCGAGGCGATCCGCGCGACCGGCAAGCCGGTGGTGATGGTGCTGACCAGCGGCAGCGCGGTGGCGATCGATCCGGCGAGCGCCGACGCGATCCTCGCCGCCTGGTACCCGGGTGAGGCGGGTGGCACCGCGATCGCCGATACGCTGGCCGGGCGGAGCAACCCGGCCGGGCGCCTGCCCGTCACCTTTTACAAGGCGACCGCCGACCTGCCCGCCTTCGTCGATTATGGCATGAAGGAGCGGACCTATCGCTTCTTCACCGGCGCACCGCTGTGGGGTTTCGGCCACGGCCTCAGCTACACGCGCTTCGCCTACGATCCGGTCACCGCGCCGGCGAGCATCGCGGCAGGCGACACGCTGGCGGTCACCGCCACCGTGCGCAACACCGGCGGTCGCGACGGCGAGGAGGTCGTGCAGGCCTATCTGGTCCCACCGGCCAACGGCACGCCCGGCTTCACCGACCCGGTGTTGCAGCGCCAGCTCGTCGGCTACAGCCGCATCGCGGTCAAGCGCGGCGCCACCGCGCGCGTCCGCTTCGCGATCGACCCGCGCCGTCTCAGCATCGTCGACCGTGACGGTCGCCGGCACGTGCAGCCTGGCGCCTATCGCCTCTATATCGGCGGCGGCCAGCCCGGCGACGGGACGGGCATGTGGCACGACTTTACAGTGACGGGGAAGGACTGGGAGCTGCCGAAATGAGCGACATGCGAGTGACCCGCCGCCAGATCCTCGCCGCCGGCGCCGCGACCGTCGCCGCGCCGGCCCTTGCCGGCGCCCCCGCATCCGCCAGCAAGCGCCCCGCCCCCGCCGATCGCCACTTCACCAGCCCGGCGGTGGAGCGCGAGATCGTCCGCATCTCCAAGCAGATCGCCGATCCCAAGCTGCGCTGGATGTTCGGCAATTGCTACCCGAACACGCTCGACACCACGGTGCGCATGGGCGTGGCGAACGGCCAGCCCGACGCCTTCGTCATCACCGGCGACATTCCCTGCCTGTGGCTGCGCGATTCCTCGGCGCAGCTGAAACCCTATCTGCATCTGGTCGCCGAAGACCCGAAGCTCGCCGAGCTGTTCCGCGGGCTGATCGCGCGACAGGCGCGGTCGATCCTGATCGATCCCTACGCCAACGCCTTCATGCAGAATCCTGCCGCGCCGACCAACCTGGCCTGGGCAGCGAAGGACGAGACGGTCATGAAGCCCGGCGTCGCCGAGCGGAAGTGGGAGGTAGATTCGCTCTGCTATCCGATGCGGCTGGCGCACCAATATTGGCAGGCGACGCACGATGCGCGCCCCTTCGACGCGACTTGGGCCGCATCGGTGCGGGCGATCCTGCGCACCTTCCGCGAACAGCAGCGGACGGCGGGTGACGGCCCCTACAGCTTCCGCCGCAACGCGCCGCAGCCGACCGAAACCTTGCTATGGGGTCACGGCAATCCGGTCCGGCCGGTCGGGCTGATCGCCTCCGGCTTTCGGCCGTCGGACGATGCCTGCATCTACCCGTTCCTGATCCCGTCGAACCTGTTCGCGGTGACGGCGCTGCGCGAGATCGCGACGGTGGCGCGCGCCGCGCGTCAGGACGACGCGCTGGCCCGCGATGCGGAAGCGCTGGCGGGCGAGGTCGCCGCCGCGCTGCGCCGTCACGGCACGATGCGCCTGCCCGACGGACGCAAGGTCTGGGCCTATGAGGTCGACGGCTTCGGCAACCAGCTGTTCATGGACGACGCCAACGTGCCGTCGCTGTCCGGCCTTGCCTATCTCGGCTGTGTCGCCCCCGACGACGCCTTGTGGCGCGCGACCGAGGAAGCGGCGTGGAGCACCGCCAACCCATGGTTCTTTCGTGGTCGCGCCGGCGAGGGGATCGGCGGCCCGCACGTCGGGCCGGGTCAGATCTGGCCGATGTCGTTGATCGTCCGGGCGCTGTCGACGCGCGACGCGGGCACCATCCGTACCTGCCTGAAGACGATCCGCGACACTGACGGCGGCACCGGCTTCATCCACGAAACCTTCGACCGCAACGATCCGGCCAAATTCACTCGCGACTGGTTCGCCTGGGCCAACGGCCTGTTCGGCGAATTGGTCGTGCAGATCGCGCGCACGCAGCCGGCGATCCTCCAGGAGACGTTCTGATGGCAGCGTTCCGTCATGCCGGACTTGTTCCGGCATCCACCGCGCCGCGAACAAGCTGGCGGCGATGCTTGCGGGACAGTGGATGCCGGAACAAGTCCGGCATGACGGCCGCGATTCTCTCGATGGAGCCGCACGCATGACCACTTTTACCCGCCGCACGCTGCTCGCCTCCACCGCCGCCGCCACGCTGCCGCTGCCCGCCTTCGCCGCGCGGACGGCGCCGACCGAGCCGAACCTGTTCGTCGGCACCGGCGGGCACGGCCATACCTATCCCGGCCCTTCGCTGCCCTATGGCATGGTGCAGCTCGGCCCCGACACCGACGTCGAACGCTGGGACGCCTGCTCGGGCTATCACCGCAGCGACACGTCGATCATGGGCTTCAGCCACACCCATCTGTCGGGCACCGGCATCGGCGACATGCTCGACGTGCTGCTCGTTCCCACGCGGGGCCCGGTCGAGCTTCTGCCGGGACCGCTGAACGACCCGGACAAGGGGTACCGCCAGCGCTTCCGCGACGAACGCGCCGAGCCCGGCTATTATCGCGTCACGCTGGAAAGCGGCGTGCAGGCCGAACTGACCGTGACGCAGCGCACCGGCTGGCACCGCTACACCTTCCCGGCGGGTGCGGGGCATATCCTTATCGACCTGTCGCACCTGATCCTCGATTCGAGCGACCAGCCGCCGCTGGTCACCGACGCGACGCTAGCGGTCGAGCCGGACGGCACGATCACCGGCGGCCGCACGGTCAACCGCTGGGCGAAGGGCCGCCACATCCGGTTCGCGCTGCAGCTGTCGCGCCGGCCCGACCGCATCACCTTCTACGGCGACGGCGATGCCGAGCAGCCCGCCGGCACGCGACGGATCGCCGGCAACCGGCTGAAGGCGGTGCTGCATTATGACGACGCCGGCAGCGCGCCGATCCTCGCCCGTTGCGGCATTTCCGCGGTCGACGTCGCCGGAGCGCGGGCCAATCTCGCCGCCGAAGCGCCGCATTGGGATTTCGACCGCACCCGCCGCTCGGCGCGCGCCGCCTGGGCGACAGCGCTCGACGTCGTGCAGGTCGAGGGCGGCACCGCCGACCAGCGGACGATCATGGCCTCCGCGCTCTATCATGCGCAGCTGGCGCCGACGCTGTTTTCCGACGTCGACGGCCGCTATGTCGGCATGGACAGAGCGGTGCATCGCCTGCCGGCCGGGCAGGCCGCTTACAGCACCTATTCGCTGTGGGACACCTATCGCGCGCTGCATCCGCTGCTCACCATCGTCGCGCCCGACCATGCCGCCAGCCTCGTTGCCGATCTGATCCGCCAGAGCCAGCAGAGCCCCTATGGCCCGCCGGTCTGGCCGCTGCAGGCGGTCGAGACCGGCTGCATGATCGGCTGGCATTCGGTCTCCGTGCTCGCCGAGGCGCAGGCCAAGGGCATCCCCGGCGACTATGCCGCCGCCTGGCCGGCGATCGCCAAGCGGTCGTTCGACTTCGTTGCGCCCGACCTCGACAACAGCAAGGGCCGCGACCTCTACGACGCCAAGGGCCATGTGCCCGCCGACGCTTGGTTCGAAAGCGTCAGCCGGACGCAGGAATATGCCTATGACGACTGGGCGTCCTCGCATCTCGCCCGCGCCGCGGGCAAGACGGCGGAGGCGGACCGGCTGCTCAAGCGCTCGCGCAACTGGCGCAACGTGATCGACGCCAGCATCGGCTTCGCCCGGCCGCGCTTCGCCGACGGCAGCTGGTGGACGCCCTACGATCCCGTCCAGCTCGGCCACATGCCCAAGCCCTGGTGGCGCGACTATACCGAGGCGAACGGCTGGCAGGCGACCTTCCTCAACCAGCATGACGTCTATGGCCTGATCGACCATATGGGCGGCGATGCGGCGTTCGAGGCGAAGCTCGACGCCCTGTTCACCGCGCCGTCGACGCTGCCGAAGAACGCGCCGCCCGACATCTCCGGGCTGGTCGGCCAATATGCCCATGGCAACGAGCCCGACCACCACGTCGCCTATCTCTACGCCTTCACCGGCGCGGCGTGGAAGACGCAGGCGATGGTGCGCCGGCTGTGCACGGAGATGTACAAGAACGATCCCGACGGCGTCATCGGCAACGACGATTGCGGGCAGATGAGCGCGTGGTTCATCCTCTCCGCGCTCGGCTTCTATCCCGTCGATCCGGTCGAGGCGGTCTATGTCTTCGGTTCGCCCCTGTTCGAGCGTGCGACGATCCGCCTGCCCGGCGCCAAGCGGCTGGTGATCGACGCGCCGGGCAACCGCGCCGACACGCCCTATGTCACCGCCATCCGCCGCAACGGCCGGCCGTGGAGCAAGAACTGGATCAGCCACGCCGAGCTGATGCAGGGCGGCACGCTGACCTTCACGATGAGCGCGACGCCCGACCCGGCCTTCGGCCGCGCCGCTGCGGACCGCCCGCCCTCCAACGGCCGCCGGGCGACCTAGCTTGCCGTCATTCCAGCAACCCGTAATTCCGAGCGGAGCCGCCGCATGACCGACCTGACCCGCCGCACGATGATCGCCGCCGGCCTTGCCGCCGGCGCCACGCCCGCCTTCGCGGCGACGCCCACCGCAGCGCCTAAGCCCTGGGGCGCGACGCCCTCGGCGCGCCAGCTCGCCTGGCACCGGCGCGAACGCTATGCCTTCATCCATTTCTCGATCAACACCTTCACCGATCGCGAATGGGGCTATGGCGACGAAAGCCCCGCCCTGTTCAACCCGACCGACTTCGACCCCGACCAGATCGTCGGCGCGGCCAAGGCGGGCGGCCTGACCGGCATCGTGCTGACCGCCAAGCATCACGACGGCTTCTGCCTGTGGCCGACGTTGCTGACCGAACATTGCATCCGCAACAGCCCCTACAAGCACGGCAAGGGCGACATCGTCGGCGAGATGGAACGCGCCGCGCGCCGCGCCGGCCTGTCCTTCGGGCTCTATCTGTCGCCGTGGGACCGCAACCATCCCGAATACGGCCGGCCCGCCTATGTCGACTATTATCGCAAGCAGATCGTCGAGCTCTGCACCCGCTACGGCGAATTGTTCGAATTCTGGTTCGACGGCGCCAACGGCGGCGACGGCTATTACGGCGGCGCCCGCGAGACGCGGCAGATCGACGCGCCGAAATACTATAATTGGCCGTCGATCATCGCGCTCGTCCACCAGCATCAGCCGATGGCCTGCACCTTCGACCCGCTCGGCAGCGACATCCGCTGGGTCGGCAACGAGGACGGCATCGCCGGCGATCCGTGTTGGCCGACCATGCCCGACCACCCCTATGTCCAGGCGGAAGGCAACAGCGGCGTGCGCGGCGCGCCCCTGTGGTGGCCGGCGGAGACCAACACGTCGATCCGCCCCGGCTGGTTCTACCATGCCGACGAGGATGCGAAGGTGAAGAGCCCCGCCCGGCTCGTCCAATTCTTCGACGAATCGGTGGCGCGCGGCACCAACATGCACCTCAACCTGCCGCCCGACCGGCGCGGCCGCATTGCCGATCACGACGTCGCGGTACTAAGAAGCTTCGGCGACGCGATCCGCGCCAGCTTCGCGACCGATCTGGCCCAAGGTGCGGTGGCCAGCGCCAGCGCGACACGCGGGCCCGCCTTCGCCCCAGCCAAGGTGCTCGACGGCAACCGCGACACCTATTGGTCGACGCCAGATACGGTCACTACCCCGACGCTGACGCTCGACGTGCCGCCGGGCCGCCCCTTCGACCTGATCCGCATCCGCGAGCATCTGCCGCTGGGCGTGCGCGTCACCCGCTTCGCGGTGGAGGCGGAGGTCGGCGGCACCTGGCAGCGGCTGGCGACGCACGCCTGCATCGGCGCGCAGCGGATCATCCGCCTGCCCGCCCCGGTCAGCGCACGGCGTGTGCGACTGGTGATCCTCGAAGCCCCCGCCTGCCCGGCGATCAGTGAGTTCGCGCTGTTCCGCAGCGTCGCCCCCGTGCCCGTCGCGCCCCCCAAATCGAGCGACCCGACGGTTCTGTCGCCACGCGGCTGGACCGTCGTCGCCGCCAGCGCGCCGGGGGCGGAGGCCCTGCTCGACATCGACGGTTCGACCGTCTGGAGCCTCCCTGCGCCGTCCGCCGCCTCGCCCGCCAGCGTCACGCTCGACACCGGCAAAGCGCAGACGATCGCCGGCTTCAGCCTGACCCCCTGGCGCCATCCGACGCCCGACGCCGCGCCGCCGCGCGGCTATCGCGTCGAGACCAGCGGCGACGGGCGGCACTGGACGCCCGCCGGCGAGGGCGAATTTCCCAACATCGCCTACGCGCTGTCGACCCAGCGCATCGCCTTCGCTGCGCCTGTGCAGGCGCGCTTTCTGCGCCTGACGTTCACCGCCGTCGCCAAACCGGCGGCCAAGCTGGCGATCGCCGATCTGGGCGCGTTCACGCGGTAAATTCTCCACGCCTATGGGAAGGGCGTTACTCGTATCGCAGCGCCCGCGCCGGTTCGGCGCGGGCAACGCGCCACGCCTGCCCCGCCACCGTCGCCGCGGCGATCGCGACGGCGGCGACGCCGGCCAAGACGAAGAACGCCGGCGAGAGCGCGATCCGGTCGGCGAAGGCCGCCAACCACTGCCGCATCGCATAGAAGGCGATCGGCGCGGCAAGCACCGTGCCCAGCACCACCGGCCGCAGGAACTGCCCGATCAGCAGCCGCAACACCTCGGCGGTCGAGGCGCCCAGCGTCTTCCTGATCCCGATCTCCTTGACCCGCCGCGCCGTATCGAACGATGCGAGGCCGTACAGGCCGATGCACGCGATGATCACCGCCAGCACCGCGCCCATGGTGAACAACCGCATCCGCTGCGCGTCGGCACGGAGGAATTCGTCGTAACGCGCCTGCTCCACCGTCTTGGCGTCGAACGGCACGGTCGGTGCGAGCCGGCGCCAGACGCCCTCGATGTTCGACAGCGTCGCCGCGGTGGCGCCGGTGTAGCGGACAAACCCCGTTGCACTGTCCGGCGGCTCGTGCCGCCAGATGTACATCATCGCATCCTCGCCGTTCCTCGGCCCGTTGAAACGCAAGTCGTCGATCACGCCGACGATCTGCGAGTGTCGGTCGTTCTTCGCGATCATCTTGCCCGCCGCCTTCTCCGGCGCGCCGAGGCCCAGTTTCCGCACCGCCGCCGCGTTCAAGATGACGTTGCTGAAGCTGATCGCGCCCGCATGCATGTTGTGACTGCTATCGTCGGTGGCGAAGCGCGGGTCGAAGTCACGCCCGGCGATCAGCCGCGCACCGATCAGCCGCAGGAAGCCGTCGCCGACCTGCGTGAAGTTCATCGACAAACTTTCCCCGGCGCCCGTGCCGGTCTTGACGGTGCGCATCATGAACACCCCGCCGGCGGGCGTGAAGCTGCTGTGCGACACCGCCGTCACCCCCGGCAGGTGACCGATCGCCTCGAGCAGCCGCAACCGCCGGCCAGGATCCAGCGCGGTGTCGCCCAAGGACGGGATCAGCAGCAGCCCGCGCTGATCGAACCCGAGGTCAGCCGAACGAACGTGGTGGGTCTGCGCGATCAGGATCGCCGTGCCGGTCCCCAGCGCGGCGGCGATGGTGAATTGCAGGACCACCAGCGCCTGACGCAATCGGGTTCCGGCGCGGCCACCGCCCGGTGCGCGCGCCGATGCGAGCACGGCAGCGGCCCGGAACCGCGACAGCAACAGCGCCGGATACAGGCCGGCGAGCATGCCCGCCCCGATCACCGTCGATGCCAGCGGCAACAGGATCGACTCTGCCCCGCCATACCGGATGGCCAGCGACGTGCCGCCAGCGGCATTGATCAGCGGCAATGCCAATTCGGCAAGCGCGAGGCCGATGATGCCTGCCAGGGCGGTGGCGGCGATCGACTCCCCCAGGAACTGCGCCACCAGCATCCGCCGCGTCGCGCCCAGCACTTTGCGCATCGCCACCTCGCGCGCGCGCAACCCGGCACGCGCGGTGGCAAGGTTGACGTAATTGACCAGCGCGATCAGCAGCGTGACGACACCGATCACGCCCAACGTGGTCACCACCGTCTTGGCGGACGTCTCGCGCAGATGCACCGCCGACATCGGCACGAGGGTCAGCGTCGCCTTCATCCCCTCCATCGTTTCCCGCAGCGGATGGCGGCGGATGAAGGCAGGCAGATCCGCCTCCAGCCGCTGCGCCGCCGCGGCATCGGGCAGCTGCAACAGCACGGTCGCATCGCCGAACCCCCAATTGTCTTTGGTCGGGTCGACGGGCGCGATGGGGATGAAGATGTCCGCCTTGAAATCGGTGTCCGGTGGCAGATCGCGCAGCACTGCGGCAACGACGACGTCGACGGGCTTGCCGCCGGACGTAACCGTCAATGTCCGCCCGACCGCGTTGACACTGCCGCCAAAGTTGGTGCGGGCCACGGTTTCGGTGATCGCAGCCTTTCCAGGCATCATCATCGCCTGCGCCGGGTCACCCGCGACCGCCGGATAGGGCAGCAGGCGGAAGAATGCGGGATCGACTCGCATCATCCGTTCCGCCACCGCGCCGCGGCCATTGCGTATGCTGACGCTTTCGGCTGTGAACCGGGTGCCACGGATATCCGGCCGCTCGCCGCGCAGCAGCGACAGGAAGGAGTGGGCCGTGCTGTCGTTGTCGAAACCGGTCGGGAAATCGCGGAAGGCGACCTTGCTGTGCACCATCCACAGCCGGTCGCTGCCGGGGACCCAGCGGCCGTAGCCCGTCTCGAACCGGACGAACAGGAACAGCACCAGGAACACCGCGATGCCGAGCGCCAGCCCGCCGATGTTGAGCACCGCGTACAGCCGGTGCCGGGCAAGGGATCGATAGAGCGAGGTCAGGATAGACGGCATGATGCGCTCCCTATTCGTAGCGCAGCGCGCGGGCGGGTTCGGCGCGGGCGACCCGCCACGCCTGGGCGAAGATGGTGGCGGTGGCGATGACGATCGCGACCAGCGCGACGCCGATGAAGAACAGCGGTGACAGCCCGATGCGGTCGTCGAACCCGCTCAGCCAGCGCCGCATCGCGAGAAAGGCGATTGGCCAGGCGATGATGTTGGCGAGTACGACGGGGCGCATGAACTGGCCGATCAGCAGGCGCAGCACGTCCGCGGTGGACGCGCCCAGCGTCTTGCGGATGCCGATCTCCTTGATCCGCCGCGCGGTATCGAAGGCGGCGAGGCCGTACAGCCCGATGCAGCCGATCAGCACCGCCAGCACCGCACCGATGGTGAACAGGTTGGCCCGCTGCGCGTCCTGCTTGTAATATTCGTTGTACAGATTCTCCTCGACGCTGCGCCCCTTGAACGGGATGGTCGGCACCAGTCGCTTCCACGTCGCTTCGGCAAGGTCGCGGAACTTCGCCGGATCGCCCTGGTAGCGGATGGTCGCATAGGGGCTGGCAAACGGCTTGCTCGAGTAACGGTACTCGACCCCGCCGACGCGCTCGCGGGGCCCGCGGAAGCGCAGATCGTCGACCACACCGATGATCGTCATCAGGCCATTGCCGTCGAGCGACTGGCCGACCGCCGCCGCCGGGCTGGCGAAACCGAGGTCGATCGCCGCGCTACGATTGATGACGACGTTATGGGGCGTCGTGCTGCCCTTCTGGCGCAGTGCCACATCATCGGCGGGGTGGGCCCGGTCGAACAGCCGGCCGGCGATCAACCGCCCGCCAAAGGTACGGAAATACTCGTCGCCCACTACGACATCCATGATCGACCGTCCGCGGCTGCGGTCCTGACCGGCGCGGAAGATGGTCGAATTGTTGGTCGTCATCTGGCTACCCGGCGTGTTCTGGCCGGAGGTGACGGCGACCACCCCCGGCAGGGCGGCGAAGGCGCGCAGCAGGGACGCCTTCTGGCTGTCGTCGACCCAGGCGTACTTCTTCAGGATGAACAGGCCGTCGCGCTGGAAGCCGAGGTCGGCGGCACGGACATGCGCCGCCTGCGCCAGCATCGTCGCGGTGCTGATGCCGAAGGCGATGGCGATGGCGAACTGGCCGACGACCAGCGCCGCGCGCAGGCGCGCGCCCGCCCGGCCGCCGCCCGGCGCACGCGCCGAGGCGAGCACCGCGGCCGGGCGGAAGCGGGTGAGGACGATGGCGGGATAGATGCCGGCGATCGCGCCGACGATCAGCACCAGCAGGATGAGCGGTGGCAGGATCGATCCCGCCCCCAGATAGGTGATCGACAGCGTCATCCCGCCGATCGCATTGACCAGCGGCAGCGACAGCTCCGCGACCGCCAGCCCGATCAGCGCGGCCAGCGCGACGGTCGCCACCGCCTCCAGCGTGAACTGGCGCATCAGCGCGCTGCGCGTGCCGCCCAGCACCTTGCGCACCGCCACCTCGCGGGCGCGGAGGCCTGCCCGCGCCGTCGCCAGATTGACGTAATTGACGATCGCGATCAGCAGGGTCAGCACGCCGACGATACCCAATGTCGTCACCGCGGTCCGGTCCGCCGGATCGTACAGATGGTTGTCGACCAGCGGGCGCAGCGTCTGCTGCCACTGACCCTTCTTGATGTTGCCGTCGGGGAAGACGCGCCGATCGGCGAAGCGTGCCAGCTCGCCCTCCAACGCCTTGGCCGCGCCCGCATCCGGGAAACGGACCAGCGTCATCAGCGACGTGCTGCCCCAATGGTCGAACCATTCATTGGCGAAACGGGCGCGGACCAGCGGCACGTAGATGTCGGCCGGGAAACTGACGTCGTTGCGCATGTCGGCGATCACCGCGCCGACCCGATAGGTATATTCCTTGTTGTCGCCGATCGTGATCGCCAGCGACCGGCCGATTGCCGGTTCGGTCCCGAAATATTTTCTGGCGATCGCCTGCGTGATCACCGCCGTGTCGGGATCGGCCAGCGCCTTGGTCGGGTCGCCGCTGATCGCCGGAAAGCGCAGCAGCGAGAAGTAATTGGGGTCGACGACGGTCAGATGTTCGTCGGTGACGTTGCTGCCCTGGCGGACGGTGGCGTTCTGCTCCCAATAGCGGGTGCCAACCAGCGTCGGATAATCGGCGCGCAGATAGTCCAGCTGCGCGCCCATCGTGAACGGGCTCGCCTCTTCCGGATAGCCCGGCATGAAATAGCGTTCCTGCAGGACGTAGAGCTTGTCCGCGCCGGGGATCGCGCGGTCGTACCCCGTCTCGAACCGGACGAACAGGAACAGCACCAGGAACACCGCGATGCCGAGCGCCAGCCCGCCGATGTTGAGCACCGCGTACAGCCGGTGGCGGACGAGGGATCGGTAGAGCGAGAGGACGGCCGACTGCATGATGTGCGATCCTATTCGTAGCGCAGCGCGCGGGCGGGTTCGGCGCGGGCGACCCGCCACGCCTGGGCGAAGATCGTCGCAGTGGCGATGACGACCGCGACCAGCGCGACGCCGATGAAGAACAGTGGCGACAGCGCGATGCGGTCGTCGAACCCGCTCAGCCAGCGGCGCATCGCGAGAAAGGCGATCGGCCAGGCGATGATGTTGGCGAGTACCACGGGGCGCATGAACTGGCCGATCAGCAGGCGCAGCACGTCCGCGGTGGACGCGCCCAGCGTCTTGCGGATGCCGATCTCCTTGATCCGCCGCGCGGTGTCGAAGGCGGCGAGGCCGTAGAGGCCGATGCAGCCGATCAGCACCGCCAGCACCGCGCCGATCGTGAACAGGTTCGCCCGCTGCGCGTCCTGCTTATACCAGCTGTCGTACAGGCTGGTCTGCGCGGTGACGGCGTCGAACGGAACGGCGGGCACGATCTGCTTCCAGCGCGCTTCCAGCGCCGCGATCACCGCCTGGGCATCGACGCCGCGATAACGGACGATCGTCATCATCGGCCAGTCGGCATTGTCACCCCAAAGGTACAGTGTCGGCCGCATCGGCTCGCGCGGCGATTCGAACCGCATGTCGGCGATGACACCGATGATGCGCGCGCTGCCCAGCCCGTCGATCATCTTGCCGATCGCCGCAGCAGGTGTCGCATAGCCGAGCTTCTGCGCTGCGGTGGCATTGACGACGACGTTGGTGACATGGCCGGCGACCGAGGCCTTGGGCTCGTAGCGCCAGTTGCTGTCGTCCTCGCCACGCCTGGGGTCGAACAGGCGACCGGCGAGAAGATGCGCACCCGCCGTGTGGAAATAGCCTTCGCCGGTATCGACGATCGAAATCTGTACCTTGCGCTGTGGATCGTCGGTCGGCACCGCCGTGGTCGTATTGGTGGTGCTCTGCCGCCCCGGTGCGTTGAGGCCTAGTGCCGCCGATACGACGCCGGGACTGTTGCGAAGCGCTGTCAGCACCTCGCGCCGCTGGCCGAGCGACAGGCCGTCGTCGGCCGTGGATTTGACGACGATCATGCCGTCGCGGCGAAAGCCCAAATCGGTCTTGGCAAGATGGTCGGTCTGCGCCAGCATCACCGCGGTCGCGATGCCGAAGACGATCGCCGTGGCAAACTGTACGATCACCAATATGGCGCGCAGCCGCGACCCGGATCGTCCGCCGCCGGGCGTGCGCGCAGAGGCCAGCACCGCCGCCGGGCGATAACCGGACAGCGACAATGCGGGATACAGGCCGGCGAGCACGCCCACCGTGACGACGAGCATGGCGAGCGGCGGCAGAATGCCATCGCGACCCCAATAGCGGATGGTCAGCGTCGTCCCGCCCACCATGTTGACCAATGGCAGGGCGAGCTCGGCAAGCGCGAGTCCGATCAACGCAGCCAGGGCGACGGTGGCGATCGCCTCGCCGATAAACTGCGCGATCAGCATCGTCCGCGTGCCGCCGAGCACCTTGCGCACCGCCACTTCGCGCGCGCGCAGGCCGGACCGTGCGGTGGCGAGATTGATATAGTTGATGATGGCGATGATCAGTGTCAGCACACCGACGCCGCCCAGCGTCCGCACGATCGTCCGGTCGCCGGGATCGCTGAGGTGCAAGTCGGCGAGGGGCGTGACGAATTGGCGGTATTGGCCCCTGGGTATGTTTCCGCTCGGATAGGCATGCCGTTCCACGAAGCCCTTCAGCCGCTGGTCGAAGGCCTGTGCGGCGGCGGGATCGGCGAAGCGCACGATGGTGTGCAGCGACGTACTGCCCCAATGGTCGAAGAACTGGTCGGCGAAGCGGGCTCGCACCATCGGCACGTAGAGGGGGGACGTGAAACTGACGTTTCGCGGCGGATCGCGCAGCACCGCTCCGACGCGATACACATGATCCTTCTTTCCGATCGCCAGGGTCAACGTGTGGCCAAGTGCCGACTGCTCGCCGAAATATTTGTGTGCTGCGGTTTGCGTGACCACCAGTCCGTCGGGATCACGCAGCGTCCGGTCGGCATCGCCCTCGACGGTCTCGAACGGGAACAGGCGGAAGAAGCCGGGATCGACGATCGTCATCGTCTCGTTGGACACCGCATTGCCTTGCCGGATCGTCGTGCCGCTCGGCTGGACGCGGGTGCCGATCACATCGGGAAAGTCACCGCGCAGCAGGTCGAGCTCGCCGCCCATCGTGTAGCTGTTCGGCTCCGCCGGGGCGCCCGGCCGATCATATTCCTCGTTGACGACGTACAGCCGCTCCCAGCCGGGCAACACGCGATCGTAGCCGGTCTCGAACCGCACATAGAGGAACAGCACCAGGAACACGGCGATGCCGAGGGCCAGCCCGCCCACGTTGAGCAACGCGAACAGGCGATGACGGATCAGCGAGCGATAGAAGCTGAGCAACGCGGAAGCCGATGCGGTCACCGGGCCCCTCCCTTCAGGCGACGGGCTTCGTCTGCGCGGCGACGCGCAGCACCAGCAGCAGGACGAGGACGAGCAGCACGACGACGAGACCGTGGCCGCCCGCGCGGGGGGCGCGGCGCAGCATCACGCCGCCAGCCGTGCGGAGGCGAGGATGCGGCCGTCGAGCATGTGGACGGTGCGCTTGGCGATGTCGGCATGCGCGGGGCTGTGCGTGACCATCACGATCGTCGCGCCTTCCGCGTTCAGCTGCTGCAGGATCTCCATCACCTGCGCACCGTTGGCGGTGTCGAGGTTGCCGGTCGGCTCATCCGCCAGGATCAGCCGCGGTTCGCCGACGATTGCGCGGGCGATCGCCGCGCGCTGCTGCTGACCGCCCGACAATTGGTGCGGATGGTGGCGCTGGCGGTGGGCGATGCCGACGCGGTCCATCGCCGCGGCGATCCGCTCCTTCTTCTCGCGCGCCGGCATCGACCGATAGGCGAGGCCGAGCGCGACATTCTCCGCGATGGTCAGCTCGTCGATCAGGTTGAAGCTCTGGAACACGAAGCCGAGCCGGTCGCGGCGCAGCTTCGCCAGCTCCGCTTCGGGGGCTTTGGCGATATCTTCGCCCTCGAACAGATAGCGGCCGCCGCTCGGCCGGTCGATCGTGCCGAGGATGTTGAGCAGCGTCGATTTGCCGCAGCCCGACGGGCCCATGATGGCGACGAATTCGCCCCGTTCGACGTGCAGGTCGATGCCGCCCAAGGCGGTGGTCTCGACCTCGTCGGAGGCGTAGGTGCGGCTGACGTCCTGAAGCTGGATCATGGCGGTTCCTATCGAATGATCAGGGTCTGGTAGGGGGCGTAGGTGGCAAGCGGGGTGGTCACGATACGGTCGCCGGGGGCGAGGCCGCCGGTCACCTCGACCTGGTCGGGATTGCGGCGTCCGGTCTGGATCGCGCGGCGCACCGCGCGGCCGTCGCCCTCCATCACGAAGGCGGTGGTGCCGCCGGCATCGAGCCAGCCCCCCGCGGGCGCGACGATCGCCGGCCGGTCGGCGCCGAGGACGAGACGGGTGTCGAGCGTCTGGCCGCGGTTGAGTCCCGCCGGCACCGCGCCGTCGAAGCCGAGTTCGACGCGGAACCGGCCCTCGGTGACCTGCGGCAGGATGCGGATGACGTGCAGCGGATAGCTCCTGCCGTCGAGATCGGCCCGCGCGGTCAGCCCGGTGCGGACGCGGCCGAGGTAGAATTGGTCGACGTCGGCGACCAGCTTCCACTGCCCCTCCGAATCGATCTGGCCGACGGGATCGCCGGGCTTGATCATCTGCCCCGGCTGGATGGTGAAGGCGGTCAGCCGCCCGCCGACCGGCGCGCGCAGCGTCAGCGCGGCAAGGCTGGCGCGCACCATCGCCAGGCTCTCGCGCAGCTCGCGCCCCGTCGCGGCGATGCCCTGCGACTGGTCGGCGAGCGTGCCGTTCGCCTGCGCCTGCCCGCTCGCCAGCGCGGCAACGCGGCTCTTCTGATAGGCCACCTCCTCGCGCAGCGGATCGATCGCGGCGGCGGTGACGAAACCCTTGTCGAACAGGACCTGCTTCTGGCGCAGCGCCGCCTCCGCCTTGGACAAAGCGTTGCGCGCATCGGCGAGGTCGCGCGCCGAATCCTGCCGCGTCCGCTGCATCGACAGTTCCGCGCCGCTGTTGGCGCTGAGCTGGCCGACGATGCTCGCCGAGCGGCTGGCGACGTCGAGTTCCAGGCTGGGGTTGGACAGCCGGGCCAGCGGCGCGCCGGCGGCGACCATCGACCCGTCGGTCGCGATCAGCTCCGCGACCGATCCGCCCTGGACCGCGCCGACGAACACGGTGCGCAGCGGCGCGACCTCGGCCCTGAGCGGCACGAAGTCGCGAAAGGCCTCGCGCGTGACGGTGCCGGTGCGGATCATCTGCGCGTCGACCGCCAGGCTGTTGCCCCCCGGCATCAGCCACCACAGTGCGAGCGCACCGACCAGCACCGCCACGCCGATCGCGACGCGGACGATCAGCTTGCGCCGCTTGCGGCCCGGCCGTTCGATCCGCCGGTCCATGCCCGCGCCGCTGATCGTGGAAGTGGGTGTATCGATCATGCGTTCAGTGTAGCCCGGACACTGTCCGCGCACCTAAGCTGCTGAAGTTATCTGCTTTTCCACAAAGCGCTGGCCAGTGTCCGGGCCGGCCGTGTACCGACTGTCCGTTTCCGGACAGGCCGCACCCCATGTCAACCGAATCACCGCACATTCTGGTCGTCGACGACGACGCCGACATCGCCCGCGCCGCGCAATTGCTGCTCGAACGGCAGGGTATGACCGTCGCGCATGCCGCCGACCCGGCCGCCGCCTGGGTGCGGCTGGCGGAGCGGCCCGCCGACGTCATCCTGCTCGACCTCAATTTCGCCCGCGGCCATACCAGCGGCGAAGAAGGGTTCGCGCTGCTCGACCGGCTCGTCGCGGCGGATCGTCATGCGGTGGTGATCGTCGTCACCGGCCATAGCGGCATCCAGGTCGCGGTGCAGGCGATGCGCGGCGGTGCCGCGGATTTCATCATCAAGCCGTGGAACAACGCCCGGCTGACCGCGACCGTCGAACGCGGTCTCGCGCTGCGCCGCGCCAAGCTCGACACCGCGCCGCCGCTGCCCGCCGGCGAGGCGCCCCTGTTGCTCGGCGACAGCGCGGAAATCGCCACCGTGCGCGACCTGATCGCCCGCATCGCGCCGACCGACGCGGCGCTGCTGCTGCGCGGCGCGGCGGGCAGCGGCAAGACGCTGGCCGCGACCCTGGCCCACCGCGGATCGGCGCGCGCCGAACGCCCGCTGGTGACGCTCGACGCCACCACCGAAGTCGGGGCGATCCCTGCGTTACTGGCGGAGGCGACCGGCGGCACCCTGCTGCTCGATCAGGTCGACCGGCTGCCCGCGTCCGTTCAGGCGGCGCTCGCCCGCGAACTCGACATGATCCGCGACCTGCGGCTGATCACCACCACCCGGCTCGATCGGGCGGCACTGCGCGCGGGCCTGCACGAGGATCTGCTCTACCGGATCAGCACGATCGAATGCGACCTGCCGCCGTTGGCCGCGCGCGAAGGCGACGCAGTGCTGCTCGCCCGCCATTTCGCCGCCGTCTTCGCGGGTCGCCACGCCAAGCCGCTGCGGCCGCTGACCATCGAGGCGGAGCGCAGCATCGCCGCCGACGCCTGGCCCGACAATGTCCGCGGCCTACGCCAAGCGACCGAGCGCGCCGTGCTGCTCGCCACCGGCGACCGGCTCGACATCGCCGATTTCGCGCTCGCGCTGCCGCCCGAGGCGGCGCAGCCGCGCGCGCTCGCCGCCGACCTCAATCTCGCGCGCAGCGAGGAGACCCTGGTTGCCGCCGCGCTCCAGCGCCACGGTTTCAACGTCAGCCGCGCCGCCGCCGAACTGGGCCTGACCCGCGCCGCGCTGTACCGGCGGATGGCGCGCTATGGCCTCTGACCGGGTCGCCGCCGCCGTCCGCGCCCTGGTCATCGCCGGCGCCGGCGCCGCGGCGGCAGCGAGCATCGGCAGCGGACTTTATGCCACGGCGGTGGTCGCGCTGCTCGTTGCCGGTTGGACCGGCGCCACCGCAGTGATCGCGGCACAGACCAGCGCATTGCCGCCACCACCGCCGCCGCCCGCCCCCGACGCGGCGGAGCGGCAGCGGCTGGTCGCCTATCTCGACCTGTCGCCCGCCCCCCTCGTCGCCTATCGTGCCGGCGCGCTGCACGCGGTCAACCGCGCCGCCCGGCGCCTGTTCGCCAGCGACGACACGATCCTCACACCACCGCCCGCGCTGGTCGAGGCGATCACTCATACTCCGCCGGGCCGCACAGCGACGGTGACGATCGACGAGGCGCCGTTCGCGCTCGCCGTCGGCGCGCTGACCCGAGCCGGCGACGTCGCGCAGGTCGGTGCGCTGATCGACATCGGGGCTGAACTCAAGGCGGCGGAGGCGGCGGCGCTGCGTGAGCTGGTCCAGATCCTCAGCCACGAGATCGTCAACACGCTGACACCGATCGCCTCGCTGGCCGAAACTGCAGCAGAGATGCTGGGCGATCCGCAGCCGGATCACGATGCGGTGCGCGAAGCGGTGACCACCGTCGCGCGGCGCGCCGCTGGCCTGCAACGCTTCGGCGATGCCTATCGCAGCCTCGCCCGCTTGCCTGCACCGGAGCGGCGCCGGCTCGCCACCGCCGACCTCATCGCCGATCTTGCCCGCCTGTTCGCGGCGCGCTGGCCAACGCTGCCACTGAATGTCGCGGCGGCGCACGCGCCGGTGCAGCTGCTCGCCGACGTCGATCAATTGTCCGCGGCGCTTTGGGCGATCCTGCAGAATGCGGTGGAGGCGGCCGATGACCCGGCGGCGCTGTCCGTGACGCTGACCGTCGAGACCCTGCCGGACACGATCGCCTTCGCCATCGCCAACACCGGGCCGCCGATCCCGCCGGGGCAGGCGGAGGCGATCTTCCATCCGTTCATGACCACCAAGCCGGCAGGCAGCGGCGTCGGCCTCGCGCTCGCCCGTCAGATCCTGCGCGGCCATGGCGGCGACGTCATCCTCGCCCAGTCCACGCCGGCGGAGACACGCTTCGTCGCGACGCTTCCCCGGATGGGCGGCGTCGGCTAATCCGCCGCCGCGCTACTCCCCCGCCCACACCGTCAGCAGCGTATGCGCGATGGCATAGGGCGGCGGCGGCACGAACGGCCCCTCCCCGCCCGCCAGCACCGCGCGCACCACCTCGCGCGGCACCCAGATCGCATCCTCCAGCTCGGTCGTGTCGAGCGTGATCGCATCATCGTCCGCCACCGCGACGCAGGCGATCATCAGCGACGACGGGAACGGCCAGGGTTGGCTGGCGACGTAGCGGACATCGCGCACGCGCACGCCGGCTTCCTCGGCGATCTCGCGCGCCACCGCCTCCTCGATCGATTCGCCCGGTTCCAGAAAGCCGGCGAGGGCCGAATAGCGGCCCGGCGGAAAGCTCGGCTGGCGGCCGAGCAGGGCGCGCCCGTCATGTTCCGCGATCATGATGACGACCGGATCGACGCGCGGGAAATGCTCCGTCCCCTCCGCTTCGCACTGCCGTCCCCAGCCGGCGCGGAACATCCGCGTCGGCGCGCCGCATTTAGCGCAGAAGCGATGACGCGCGTGCCAGTCGAGCAGGCTGCGCGCGCTGGCATAGGTCGCCGCCTCGCCCGGCGCGAGTGTGGCCAGGATCGCCATCAGCTGCGGGTTGCGCATCGCCGGGGCATTGCCCTCCGCCCCCATCGGCGGGATGGCGACGACATGCGCCCGGCCGTCCGTGTCGAGGCCGAGCAGCGCCAGTTCCGCCCCGTCCGGCGCCTCCGCCAGGCTGCCCCAGCTCAGCCGGTCGTCGGCGATCGCCGGCATCAGCCCGTCGAGGCGCAGCAGCCGCGCCGCCGGCGTCATCACCGCCGCCAGCGCGTCCGGATCGTGGCGCAGCGCATCGGCGCGGTCGAGTGTCCCGCCGGTGAAGCCCGGCACCGGTCGCACGCTCACGGGCGCAGCCGCGTCACGTCGCTGGCGAAGGCGGCGACCGTCTGCTCGCGCACCGGCCAGCGGTCGGCGGGGAAATAGTTGACCATGATCGTTCCCCGGATGCGTTTGACCGGATCGACGAAGGCGACCGTGCCCGCGGCGCCGCCCCAGCCATAGGTACCCTTCGACGGCACCCCCGCCGGCCCGTCCGCGAGATAAACCGACCCGCCCGCGCCATAGCCCATCGGCACGCTGCCGCGCGTGCCGCCGGTATTGCCCGCAACCCCGCCGAAGGTGACGCCGGCGGGCAGCAGGTTCGACATCGCCAGCCGCACCGTCTCCGGCTTCATGATCCGCACGCCGTCGAGCGTGCCGCCATCGGCGAGCATGTGCAGGAACCGGTCGTAGTCGCGCGCCGACATGACCAGTCCGGCGCCGCCATAGGGAAAGCTCGGCGGCTTCAGCCAGACCGAGGTCGCGCCCGGATCGACCGGGCTCAGCTGGTCACCGACAAAGGCATAGTTGGTCGCCAGCCGCGACGCGTCGGCCGCCGGCACCGTCCAGAAGCTGGAGCGCATCTGCAACGGGTCGAAGATCCGCGTCTGCACGAACCGGTCGAACGGCATCCCGGAGGCGATCTCGATCACGCGGCCCATCACGTCGAGGCCGATCGAATAATGCCATTCGGTGCCCGGCTGCGCGACCAGCGGCGCGGTCGCGACGCGCTCGGCGAATTCGGCGAGCGTCGCCGGCCGCGTCCGCCGCGCCAGCGCCTCCACCTCGTTATTGACCGCCGCCGGCACGATGCCGCGTGCTTCGTACAGCTTGAGCAGCGGCCCCTTGGCGCTGATATTGTAGCCGAGGCCCGAGGTGTGGGTGAGCAGCTCGCGGATCGTGATCTCGCTCTTCGCCGGCACGCTGTCGAGGCTGGTGTCCGGGCTCGTCAGCACCCGCATTTGCTTGAACGCCGGGATGTATTTGGACAGGGGATCGTCCAGCCCGATCTTGCCCTGTTCGATCAGGATCATCGCCGCCATGGCGGTGACCGGCTTGGTCATCGAATAGACGCGCCACAGGCTGTCCGGCGTGACGGCGGGCGCAGCGGCGTTCGTCGACAGCTTGCCCGCCGCGACGAACTGCGTCGGATAGTCGCCGATGCCGAAGGCGGCGACGATGCCGGGCATCTTGCCGTCGCGGACATAGCCGTCGAACAGCGCCTGCGTCGCCGGAAACGGCGTCGCCCGCGCCGGCGTCGAGACGCTGGCCGGGGGCGTCAGCGGCGCGCTCTGGCGCAGCGCCTGGCCGCCCACCGCACTGGCCGCCAGCGCGGCCAGCGTCACCCCAAATCCGATCCGCATCCGCATCATCCGTCCCTCCTCAACACCGCCTGTGCCGCCTTGGCGAACAGCGTCGGCAACCCCGCCTCGTCCAGCCGGTCGATCGGCCACCATTCGCCAGCGGCTGCGTGATGCGCCTGCCCCATGGCGACAGCAAGCGACAGTTCGATGTCGAAATGCGTGAAGCCGTGTGACACGCGCGCGTTGCGCATCGCCCAGTCCGCCGCGACGGGCGCGCCGGCCAGCCCCGGCGGCGCCTCCTGCCACGGTCCGGTGGGCAGCGCCCGCATGCCGCCGAGCAGTCCCTCGTCCGGCCGCCGCACCAGCAGCACCGCGCCGTCGCGTTCGAGCCAGAAGATCGTGCCGTGGCGCAGCGGCTTCGCCTTCTTCCGCGCCTTGACCGGCAGCGCCGCCGGATCGCCGTCGGCAAAGGCACGGCACTGCCGCTGCAACGGGCAGAGCAGGCATTTCGGCGCCCGCACCGTGCAGATCGCCGAGCCGAGATCCATCATCGCCTGCGCGAAGTCGCCGGCGCGCAGGTCGGGCGTGATCGTCTCGGCCGCCGCGCGGATCGCCGGCCGCGCCGCGGGGATCGGCGTCCGGATGGCGAACAGGCGCGCCACCACCCGCTCGACGTTGGCGTCGACCACCACCGCGCGTTCGCCGAAGGCGAACGCCGCCACCGCCGCCGCGGTATAGGCGCCCAGGCCCGGCAGGGTGCGCAGCGCCGCCTCGGTGCGCGGAAAGGCGCCGCCGTGATCGGCGACCACCGCCTTCGCCGCCTTCACCAGATTGCGCGCGCGGGCGTAATAGCCAAGCCCGGCCCAGGCGGCCATCACGTCCGCCTCGTCGGCGGCGGCGAGGCTGGCGAAATCGGGCCAGCGCCGCGTCCACGCGAGGAAGCGCGGCGTCACCGCGGCGACCGTGGTCTGCTGCAGCATCACCTCCGACAGCCAGACGCGATAGGGGTCCGCCGCCTCGCCCGGCCTCGCCCGCCACGGCAGATCGCGCCGGTGGCGGTCGTACCAGTCGAGCAGAAGCAGTGCGATCCCGGCGGGTTGCGGGCAAGTGCGTGTAGCGTCCACGCCGCCGCTATGGCATGGGCGTGGCGATGAGCAAGCGCGGCCGCGGCCCCGACCCCGAATCGCCCCGCCACAACCGCCCGCGCGCGGTGGCCGAGCTGCTGCCCGCGGTCGGCGGCGCCGCCTTCCGCCGCTTCGGCTTCGTGCAGAGCGCGCTGGTCAGTCGCTGGCCGGAGATCGTCGGCGAACGCTGGGCCAGCGCCTCGGCCCCCGAATCGCTGCGCTTCCCGCCGGGCAAGAAGGCCGACGGCACGCTGACCATCACCGTGCGCGGCAGCCACGCGCCGATGATGCAGCATATCGCGCCGGAGATCGTCGAGCGGGTCAATCGCTTCTTCGGCTATACCGCGGTGGCGCGCCTGACGCTGCGTCAGGGCGATGTCGCCAAGCCCGTCCGCCGCGCGGCGCCACCGTCGATCAAGACCGTCCCCGCCGACATGGGCGAGGGGCTGAAGACGATCGCTGATCCGGAACTGCGCGCCGTGCTCGAATCGCTTGCCGCCGGCGTTGCCGCCACGCCGCGCGGCCTGCCCAAGATAGGATAGACATGCGCCCGTTGCTTGCCGCCCTCGCTCCGCTGGCCCTCGGTGTCCTGGTCGCCGCCGCGCCGGCGATCGACTGGACGCAGACGGCCAATGTCACGCCCAAGGGCGCCTTCGTCCTCGGCAACCCCGCCGCGCCGCTCAAGCTGGTCGAATATGGCAGCTATACCTGCTCGCATTGCGCCGCCTTCTCGAAGGAGAGCGAGGCGGTGCTCAAGGGGCGGATGATCCGGTCGGGCAAGGTCAGCCTCGAATATCGCCACCTGATCCGCGATCCGCTCGACCTCGGCGCCGCGATCCTCGCGCGCTGCACCGGACGCAAGGGGTTCTTTCCGACCTCGGCGATGATCTTCGCGACGCAGGAGACGTGGCTCGCCAAGGCGCCCGCCTTCGCACAGGCGCATCCCGATCTCGACGGCAAGCCCGGCATCGTCCAGGCGCGCGCTCTCGCCGACGGCGTCGGCCTGACCCAGGCGGTGCGCACCCGCGGCCTCACCCCGGCGCAGATCAACGCCTGTTTCGCCGACAAGGTGGCCGTCGCGCGGATCACCGCGATGACCGGCGACGCGCCGATCGAGGTCACGTCGACCCCAACCTTCTACCTCAACAACGTACTGCAGCCGCCGATGGCCTGGGCCCAGCTCGAACCCGTCCTCACCGGCCGCGGCGCCAAGTAAAGCAACCGGAGCCTATCGATGAACCTCGCCACCAAGGCCCTCGCCTTCCTGCTCGCACCGCTGGCGCTGGTCGCCTGTTCGAAGAGCGACACGACCTCTGGCACGCCCGCCGCCCCCGCCTCGCCGGTCGCCGCGGTCAGCGCGCCCGCCGGCCAGCATTGGACGGACACGGTGTCGCAGACCAAGGAAGGCTATGTGATGGGCAATCCCGCCGCGCCCATCAAGCTGGTCGAATACGGCTCGCGCCTGTGCCCAACCTGCGGCGCGCTGGCGCGCGAAGGCTATCAGCCGCTGACCAGCAATTACGTCGATTCGGGCAAGGTCAGCTTCGAATTCCGCGAATTCCTGGTCCACGGCGCGCTCGACGTGCCGCCGACTTTGCTCGGCAATTGCGTCGACAAGGCGGCGTTCTTCCCGCTGCTCGAGCAGATGTACGCCAACCAGCAGTCGTTCCTGGACAAGATCCAGGCCGCGCCGCCGGCGGTGCAGCAGCAGATCCAGGCCGCCAAGCCGGTCGACGCCTTCCGCCTGATGGCCGAGACGATGGGCCTGATCGACTTCGTCAAGCAGCGCGGCATTCCGGAGGCCAAGGCGCGCCAGTGCCTCGCCGACCAGGGCCAGATCGACCGCTGGACCAAGCAGACCCAGGACAAGAGCGCCGACGGCACGGTCACCGGCACGCCGACGCTGATCCTCAACGGCAAGAAGGTCGACGCGATCACCTGGGGCCAGCTCGAGCCGCTGCTCAAGGCCGCCGGGGCGTAAAGCCAAACTCCCGGGCGCGGGCCGTGGGCTGGCGGGCAAGAGGCCGTGCGCCGCGGCGCCCGAGCAACGCCCCCGCCTTCGTCCTCCGGCGCTCCCCTCCCTCGCCGCCGGGGGAGGGGTAGCGCCCGAGGCGCCGCTTGCCCTCCCCCGCCGCGACGGATGGATTCTCGCGTCCCGCGCGACTACACCCGGCGCGCCCGCCATGTCGCCCCGCCTTCCCTGACATGCAGATCAAGCGTCTGCGCCTCACTGGCTTCAAGAGCTTCGTCGACCCGGCCGATCTGGTCATCGCACCGGGGCTGACCGGCGTCGTCGGGCCCAACGGCTGCGGCAAGTCCAACCTGCTCGAGGCGCTGCGCTGGACGATGGGAGAGAACAGCGCCCGCTCGCTGCGCGGCGCCGGCATGGACGACGTCATCTTCGCCGGCACCGCGACCCGCCCGCCGCGCGATTTCGCCGAAGTGTCGATCCTGCTCGACGGCGCCGACGGGGAGGAGCGCGAGATCGTCCGCCGCATCGAGCGCGGCGCCGGCAGCGCCTATCGCATCGACGGCCGCGACGTCCGTGCCAAGGACGTCGCGCTGCTCTTCGCCGATGCCGCCACCGGTGCGCACAGCCCGGCCCTGGTCAGCCAGAACCGGATCAGCGCGGTGATCGCCGCCAAGCCGGCCGAGCGGCGCGCGATGCTGGAGGATGCGGCGGGAATCGCCGGGCTGCACGTCCGCCGCAAGGATGCCGAGGCGCGACTGCGCGCCACCGAGGCGAATCTGCTCCGCCTCGACGAGCTGATCGCCGAACAGGACGTCCGCGCCGCGGCATTGCGGCGCCAGGCACGTCAGGCGGAACGCTATCGCACGCTCTCCACTCAAATTCGCCTGGCCGAGGCGCGGATGATCTATGCCCGCTGGCGCGATGCCGCCGCCGCCGCCGAGGCCGGCCGCCGCGAGGCACAGGCGGCGGAGGCGCGCGCCACCGCCGCCGGCGAGGCGGAACGGACCGCCGCCGCCGCGCAGGCGGGGGCGGCCGCGACACTCGCCGCCGCCCGCGCCGCTGCCCTCGCCGCCCGCGATCTTGCCGGCGAGGCGGGCCACGCGTTGGCCGCGCTGCGCACCGAGCGCGCCGCGGCGGCACGGCGCGTCACCGAACTCGCCGACGCCCGCCGCCGTATCGCCGAGGATCGTACCCGCGAGGGCACGCTCGCCACCGATGCCGCCGAGGCACTGGCGAGGCTCGGCGACGAGGCCAAGGCGCTCGACCGCGACATCGCGCAGGCGGCCGCCGATCTGCCGGCGCACGACGCGCTGTTGGCCGAGGCGGAACGCGCCGCTCGCGACGCCGAGGTCGCGCTGGCGCAGGGGCTCAGCCGACAGGCGGCGGAGGCAGCGGAAATGCGCGTCGCCGCCGCCGCGCTCGCCGCGGCGCAGGCACGCCACGACCGCGCGATCCGCGACGCCGCGCAACTCGCCGCCCAGCGCCAGACGCTCGGCACGTCGGAGCCGTTACAGGCGGCGCGCGATGCCGCCGCCGCCCGCCGCACCGCCGCCCTCGCCGCCGCCGAAACGGCGCGCGCGGACATCGCCGCCGGCGACGCCGCCGAACGGGCCGCGCTCGCCGATCGCGACGGCGCCGAGACCCATCGGGCCTCGGCGCGGGCGGAACTCGCCGCGCTCGACGGCGAGGTCGCGGCGCTGACCCGCGCGACGCAACGCAGCGGCCGCGACCGTCTGCTCGACCATGTCGTGCCGGATGCGGGCTTCGAACGCGCGCTCGCCGCGGCGCTCGGCGACGATCTCGATACCGCCCTCGCCGCCTGGCCGGGTGCTGCCGCCCAATCGGGGGATCCCGGCCCGCCCGGCGATGCGCTGCCGCTGGCCGATCACGTCCGTGCCCCCGCCGCGCTCGCCCGGCGGCTGGCGCAGGTGTTTCTGGTCGAGGCGGACGACGACCGCGCGCTCGCGGTCGGGCAGCGGCTCGTCACGCGCGACGGACGGCTGCGCCGCTGGGACGGCTTCGTCGCGTCGGGCAGCGGCGCCGCCGCCGCGGAACGGCTGGAGCGGCTCAACCGGCTGGCCACGCTCACCGCCGCACGTCCTGCCGCCGCCGCCGCGCTGGAGGCCGCTGAGGCCGCCGCCGCCGCGGTCGCCGCGCGCATCGATCAGGCCCGCAGCCACGCCCGCCGCGCGCGCGACACCCTGACCCGCGCCGACGCTGCCGTGCGCGAGGCGACCCGCGACGAGGACCGCGCCGCCACTGCCCTCGACCGGCTGCAAGGGCAGCAGGCCGACGTCGATACCCGCGCCGCCCGCATCGCCGGCGAACAGGCGGAGGCGCAGGCCGAACTCGACACCGCGCGGGCCGCGCGGGCGGCCCTGCCCGACGGTCGCGACAGTGCGCAGGCGGTGGCGGCGCTGACCGCGACGGCGGATCGCTGTCGCGCCGCAGTCGCCCAGGCCCGCGCCGAACGGACCGCACGCGAACGCCTGAACCAGGCGCAGCGCGAGCGGCTCGCCGCGGTACAGGCGGAACTGCGCGGTTGGCGCGCCCGTGCCGGCGAGGCGGCGCGCCGCATCACCGACATGGACAAGCGCGATGCCGCTCTCGTCGAGGAAGCGAATGCGGTCGCCGAACGCCCGGCGTCGTTGGACGCGACGATCGCCGCGGACGAGGCGCGGCATGCGATGCTGCGTGGCGAGGCGGATCGGCTGGCGGCCGCCGAGCGTGACGCCGAACAGGCGATGCGCCGGGCTGAGGATGCGCACCGCCGCACGCAGGATGCGCTGGCCGCCGCGCGCGAGGTGCGCGCCGGCGCCGCCGCCCGGCTGGAGAATCAGGAGCTGCGCCGGGTCGAGATGGGGCGGCTGGCGGGCGAACGGTTCGAATGTCCCGCCCCCGTCCTGCCCGAACGGATCGGCTTCGCCAGCGACACCGTCCGCGCCCCCGCCGACGAGAGTGCGGCGCATGAGCGGCTGACGCTGGAGCGCGAACGGATCGGCCCGGTCAATCTGATCGCCGAACGCGAGCTGGCCGAGATCGAGGCGGCGGGAAGCGCCACCGCCGCCGAACGCGAGGAGCTCGGCCAGGCGGTGGCCCGGCTGCGTGGCTCGATCGGCACGCTCAACCGCGAGGGGCGGCAGCGCCTGCTCGCCGCCTTCACCGCAGTCGACGGCCATTTCCGCCGCCTGTTCGCGACGCTGTTCGACGGCGGCCAGGCGCATCTCGAACTAGTCGATTCGGACGACCCGCTCGAGGCGGGGCTGGAGATCATGGCGCAACCGCCGGGCAAAAGGCTGCAGTCGCTGACCCTGCTCTCCGGCGGCGAACAGGCGCTGACCGCAGTGGCGTTGATCTTCGCGCTGTTCCTGACCAACCCCGCCCCGATCTGTGTCCTCGACGAGGTCGACGCGCCGCTCGACGATGCGAATATCGAGCGGTTCTGCGATCTGCTCGACCGCATGTCGCGCGACACCCGGACGCGCTATCTGATCGTCACGCACAATGCCGTGACGATGAGCCGCATGCACCGCCTGTTCGGCGTCACCATGGTCGAACGCGGCGTCAGCCGTCTCGTCTCGGTCGATCTCGGCGGCGCGGAAGGCTTGCTTGCGCACTGAACGGTCGTGGGCGGTTACCGGCCTTTCCGCGTGGATCGCCGGATCCGCGACCGGTCGAACTCAGCCCGCCGACGCCCGTCGCGTCAAACGGGCGAGGGCCTGTCCGATATAGAGCAGGCATAATTCCTGATGCACCGCCGCCACCACCGGATGGGTCGACTGGATCGACCGGATCGCTTCCTGCTGGGCGCGGCTCGAAAAATAGGAGGTATCGGGCATCGTCTCGGCTCCGTGGCATCCCCTGCGCCCTCGCTTTGGCGGGCCGGTGTTGCACGCGGATGGCCGAACCGCGTCATTGGCGACGCAATCGTCGCGAAATGTGGCGAGACGGTCAGCCGACGCGCTGCGCAGCTTGGACCGCCGGCGGCGGGATGACGTGCGCCGCCTCGCCGTCGGCGGGATCGAGGATCGCGATCACCGCGCGCCGCTCATAATCCATATGCTCCCAGATCCGGTCGATGAACGCCAAAATCTGCCCGCGCTGCGCCTGGGCCGAGGCGCTTTGCGTTCCGCTGCGATCCGCCACGAAGCGACGGACCTCCTCACCCAGGCTGATACATTCGGCCTTCAGCCGCCGCGCGATCCGCGCCTCGTTGCTGTTGCCGTCGGCGATCAGCACATCGAACACTTCGCGGTGCTTGAAATATTGGTAGGCGCTCATCAGCCGCACCATCTCCCAGCGCAGCCGTGCGAGCAGCGCGTCGTCGGGGACGCCCTCCGCCAGCGCTTGGCGCGCGCGGTTGGTGTTGGCGAGGATCGCCGCCTGATGTTCGCGTAGCTGTGCTACCAGTCGATGCCCGTTCATGGCGCCACGCTACCCAAGCCATGGTCACCAAATGTTTATCGCGGATTGGCGTAAGTGACGGTTTTCGCTGTATTTTACCTACCATATCGGGGCTAGATCATAACCGATCCGAGGTCATCGATCTAAGCCCTTGTTCCGGCGCATCGCGGAACGTACATGGAACGGATGGCGCAACTCGACACTCGCGAAAAGCTGGCCATCCTCGCGGACGCGGCCAAATATGACGCGTCCTGCGCCTCGTCCGGCACCGCCAAGCGCGACAGTCGCGACGGCAAAGGCCTGGGTTCGACCGAGGGCATGGGCATCTGCCATGCCTATGCGCCCGACGGCCGCTGCATCAGTTTGTTGAAGATCCTGCTGACCAACAGCTGCGTGTTCGATTGCCATTATTGCATCAACCGCAAGAGCAGCAATGTCCGCCGCGCCCGGTTTACCGCGCAAGAGGTTGTAAACCTTACTCTTTCTTTCTACCGCCGAAATTATATCGAGGGGCTGTTCCTGTCCTCCGGCATCATCCGCTCCTCCAACTACACGATGGAGCAACTGGTCGAAGTCGCCCGTTCTTTGCGTGAAGATTATCAATTTCGCGGCTACATCCACCTCAAGACGATCCCCGACGCCGACCCCGAGCTGGTCCATCAGGCTGGCCTCTACGCCGATCGCGTCTCGATCAATGTCGAGCTGCCCACCGCGAGCGGCCTGAAGCGGCTCGCGCCGGAGAAGGACGGCGCCCGTATCGAGGGCGCGATGAAGGACGTGAAGACCGCCATCGCCGATTCGGGCGACGCGCGGTCCAAGTACAAGTCCGCGCCCCACTTCGCCCCCGCCGGCCAGTCGACCCAGATGATCGTCGGGGCCGACGCCGCCACCGACGGCGAGATCGTGACACGCGCCTCGACGCTGTACGACCGGTTCGGCCTGCGCCGCGTCTATTATTCCGCGTTCAGCCCGATCCCCGACGCCAGCGCCGTGCTGCCGCTGCAGCGCCCGCCGCTGATGCGCGAGCATCGCCTCTATCAGTCCGACTGGCTGATGCGCTTCTACAATTATGCCCCGCACGAGGTGGTCGCGGCGGCGGACGATGCGACGGGCATGCTGCCGCTCGACATCGATCCCAAGCTCGCCTGGGCACTCAAGTTCCGCGACCGCTTCCCGGTCGACGTCAACCGCGCGCCGCGCGAGATGCTGCTGCGCGTCCCGGGGCTCGGCGTGAAAGCGGTCGACCGCATCATCGCCAGCCGGCGCTGGCGGCGGCTGCGGCTCGACGACGTCGCCCGCCTCACCGTGTCGGTGGCCAAGATCCGGCCCTTCATCGTCGCGGAGGACTGGCGTCCGGTAACGCTCGCCGACCGGGCCGAACTAAAGCCGATCGTCGCGCCGAAGCGGCAGCAGCTCGAGCTGTTCGCGGCCTGAGAACGACTCGCGTCTGAAACGACCCCGGCGTTCGCCGGTTGAGCGGGGCGAAGGAGACGCGAGCCATGGCCACCGCCCAAATCTATGCCGATCTGAAGCGCGATCACGACAAGCAGCGCGAGATGCTCAAGCAGCTCGGCGAGCTCAAGGGCGACAGCAGCAAGCGCAAGAAGCTGTTCGAGGCCTTCCGCCTCGAGCTGCAGAGCCACGCCGCCGCGGAGGAGGAGTCGCTTTATGCGACGATGCTCGGCAATCCCGACCTGCGCGACGACGCTCGTCACTCCGTCGCCGAGCACAAGGAGGTCGACGACCTGCTCGGCAAGATGATGGACATGGATTTTGCGTCCGACGAGTGGGAATCGACCTTCTTCCACATGCGTCATCGCTACGAGCATCATATCGGCGAGGAGGAGGAAGAGATGTTCCCCGCCGCCGAGGAGAAGCTCGACGATGCTACCGAAGACCGCCTCGCCGAAGTGTATGAAGAGCGCAAGCCGGAGGAACTGAAGCTCGCCAAGGCCAATCCCCCGGGCGGCGACGAGCGCGACTGATCGACCGTGCGCGTCGTCACGCTGGCCGAGACCGATGATTTCGACGGCTGGCGCGACGCCGCCCGGGCGCTGGCGGCGTCGGATACGCCGCCCGACGACATCGTGTGGCAGGTCGGCGCGGCGGCGACCGACCTGTTCGCCACCGCTGCGACCCCGGCGGCGGCGACGGCCGGCGGCGGCTTTTCGGTGCCGCGCAGCTTCGTCGACCTGGCGCGCAGCGTCGTGCTCGCCGCCGATCCGGAGCGTTTTGCGCTGCTCTACCGTCTGCTCGTCCGCCTGCGTCGCACACCGGGCGCGATGGAGGACAAGGCCGATCCGCTGCTGCGCCGGCTGGAAACGATCGCCAAGAATGTGCGGCGCGACATCCACAAGATGCGCGCCTTTTTGCGCTTTCGGGAAATGCCCGACGGCGACGGCAGTCGCTACGTCGCCTGGTTCGAACCCGAGCATCATATCGTCCGCGCCAACGCCGCCTTCTTCGTCAATCGCTTCGCCTCGATGCGCTGGTCGATCCTGACGCCCGAGGTGTCGCTGCATTGGGACGGTGCGGCGCTGACCCAGGGTCCCGGCGCCACTCGCGCCGACGCGCCAGAGGGCGATCCGGTCGAAGAGGTGTGGAAGACCTATTACGCCAGCATCTTCAATCCGGCGCGCGTCAAGATCGGCGCGATGCTCAAGGAGATGCCGCGAAAATACTGGAAAAACATGCCCGAAACCGCGTTGGTCGGGGAATTGATCGCAGGCGCGCAGGCGCGGGAGAGCGGCATGATCGAACAGGCGCGGGCCGCACCCGGCGGCAACAGCGAGGCCGCGTGGACGGCGCTACGCGATGAGGCGATGGCCTGCACCCGCTGCCCGCTCTACAAGCCTGCGACGCAGACGGTGTTCGGTGAGGGGCCGGTCGACGCGGCGATGATGTTCGTCGGCGAGCAGCCGGGCGATCAGGAGGATCTTGCCGGCAAACCCTTTGTCGGTCCCGCCGGACAGGTATTCGATCGCGCGGTCGCGGCGGCGGACATCGACCGCAGCCGGGTCTACGTCACGAATGCGGTCAAGCATTTCAAGTTCGAGCAGCGCGGCAAGCGCCGGATCCACGCCAAGCCGGGAGCGGGCGAGATCGAGGCGTGTCGCTGGTGGATCGAGCAGGAACGACTGCTCGTCCGGCCGCAGGTGACCGTTGCCTTGGGTGCGACGGCGGCGCGGTCGCTGCTCGGCCGGGTGGTGACGATCGGCCGCGAGCGAGGCCGTGCCATTCCGCTCACCGAGGGCGGCGAAGCCTGGATCACCGTCCACCCGAGCTATCTGCTGCGCCTGCCCGATCCGGCGCAGAAGGAAGATGAGTTTGCCCGTTTCGTCGAGGACCTGAAAGCGGCGAAAGCGGCGCTAGGCTGAGCGTGTGGACGGCGGAGTGGGCGCCTACCGCTCCCGCGGCCGCGCCAGCGTCGACAGCACGCCGCGCAGGGTGCGGATCTCCTGGCTCGACCAGCCCGGCTTGGTCAGCAAGGTGCGCAGCGTCCGCTTGGTTGCGGGCGTGCGATCCGGCGGGAAGAAATAACCGGCATGGTCCAGCATCTCCTCCAGCTGGCCGATCATGCCATCCAGCTCGATTTGCGGCGCGACATCGGGCAGCTCGACCTGGGGCGGCTGCGCCAATCCCTGCCCCTTGGACCATTCGTAGGCGCAGAGGATCACCGCCTGGGCAAGATTGAGGCTGCCGAATTCCGGGTTGATCGGCACGGTCAGGATCGTCCGCGCCACCGCGACGTCGTCCGTTTCCAGACCCGACCGTTCGGGCCCGAACAGGAAAGCGGAGCGGCCGGCCTCAGCATGGATCGCCCGCGCCGCTTCCTCGGGCGTGACGACCGGCTTGGTGACGCCGCGCTTGCGCACCGTCGTCGCATAGACATGCGCGCAATCGGCGACGGCATCGGCGACCGTGTCGAACACCTTCGCCCGCTCCAACACCACGTCGGAGCCGCTCGCCGCCGGCCCGGCATTGGGGTTGGGCCACCCGTCGCGCGGCGCTACCAGCCGCATTTCGGTCAGGCCGAAGTTCAGCATCGCCCGGGCCGCCTTGCCGATATTCTCGCCGAGCTGCGGCCGCACCAGGATGATGACGGGCTGGCTCACGAGTCGCGCCCCGCCTGTTCGACGCTGCCGGCAAATTCCTCGAAGTCCCGAGCTTCGCTGAAGTCACGATAAACGCTGGCGAAGCGGATATAGGCGACGGAATCGAGTCCCTTGAGACCTTCCATCACCATCTCGCCGATCCGCTTCGACGACACCTCGCCGTCACCCGCCGTTTCCAACTGGCGCTGGATGCCGCTGACCAGCTTCTCAATCCGTACCGGGTCGATCGGCCGCTTGCGGGTCGCGATCGCGACCGAGCGGAGCAGTTTCTCACGGTCGAACGGCTCGCGCCGGTTCTCGCTCTTCAGCACCCACAATTCGCGCAGCTGGATGCGTTCGAAGGTGGTGAAGCGTGCGGCGCAGCCTTCGCACTGGCGCCGACGGCGGATCGCCGCCCCATCTTCGGTGGGGCGGCTGTCCTTTACCTGGCTGTCTTCATGGCCGCAAAATGGGCATCGCATGTCGGGTCGTTCGTGCCCTTAGATCTTGTTGCGGCGTGCATAAGCGACGCCAGCGCCGACGATCGCGCCGAACACCGGGCCGACGAACGGCACGGGGATCGCCACCACCGCGCCGATCGCGCCGTACTTGGCCATCTTCTTGCCCAGGCCCGGGGTGTGCTTGACGGTATCCTGGACCTCTTCGATCTTCGACATGGCTTATCCTTCGTAGATGGGGAAGCGTGCGCAGAGCGCGCGCACGCGGCTCCGAACGTTCGCCTCGACCTCCGGGTCCCCCGCCTCGCCCTTCTGCGCCAGGCCGTCGAGCACGTCGGCGACCATATGGCCGATCTCGCGGAACTCGGCCGGGCCGAAACCGCGCGTCGTGCCGGCGGGCGAGCCGACGCGGATGCCGCTGGTCTTGACCGGCGGCAGCGGGTCGTTGGGGATGCCGTTCTTGTTGCAGGTGATGCCGGCACGTTCCAGCGCCTCATCGGCGTCCTTGCCGGTGATGCCGAGAGGACGCAGGTCGATCAGCGCCAGATGCGTGTCGGTGCCGCCGGCGATGACGTCGGCACCGCGCTCCTTCAGCGTCGCGGCCAGCACCTTGGCATTCTCCACCACCGCGGCGATGTAGGTCTTGTATTCGGGCTGCAGCGCCTCGCCGAACGCCACCGCCTTGGCAGCGACGACATGCATCAGCGGCCCGCCCTGCAGGCCCGGGAACACCGCCGAGTTGATCTTCTTCGCGATCGCCTCGTCGTCGGTCATGATCATGCCGCCGCGCGGACCACGCAGCGTCTTGTGGGTCGTCGTGGTGACGACATGCGCATGGCCGAACGGCGTCGGATGCAGGCCGGCGGCGACGATGCCGGCGAAATGCGCCATGTCGACCATGAAATAGGCGCCGACCTTGTCCGCGATCGCACGGAAGCGCGCGAAGTCGATGACGCGCGGATAGGCGCTGCCACCGGCGATGATCAGCTTCGGCTGATGCTCGATCGCCAGCGCCTCGACCTGGTCGTAATCGATCAGGTGGGTCACCGGATCGACGCCATATTTAACGGCGTTGAACCACTTGCCGCTCATCGCCGCACGCGCGCCATGGGTCAGGTGACCGCCGGCATCCAGGCTCATGCCGAGGATCGTGTCACCCGGCTTGACCAGCGCCAGCATCACCGCGCCGTTCGCCTGCGCGCCCGAATGCGGCTGGACGTTGGCGAACTGGCAGCCGAAGATCTGCTTGGCGCGCTCGATCGCCAGCGTCTCGACTTCGTCCGACGGCGCGCACCCCTGGTAATAGCGCTTGCCCGGATAGCCTTCGGCATATTTGTTGGTGAATACCGAACCCTGCGCCTCGAGCACGGCGCGGCTGACGATGTTTTCCGACGCGATCAGTTCGATCTGCGTCTGCTCGCGGGTCAGTTCGTGGGTGACGCCGGCGAACACCGCTGGATCGGCATCGGCCAGACCACGGGTAAAGAAACCGTCGGCGCGGATCGCATCGGTATGGACAGGCTGGGTGCTCATCGGGTCAATCCTTTCGCGACAATTTGTCGACGCGGTGCTGGTGACGGCCGCCCTGGAAATCGGCGGACAGGAAGGCATCGACGCAGGCCTTGGCCATCTCCTCGCCGATCAGGCGCGCGCCCATTGCAATGGCGTTGGCGTCGTTGTGAGTTCGAGCCAGTCGTGCGGACAGCGGCTCCGAGACCAAGGCGCAGCGGCAGGCGGGATTGCGGTTGGCGGCGATCATGATGCCGATGCCGGAACCGCAGAGCGCGATCCCCCGCTCGACCCGCCCGTCGGCCAGCGCTTCGGCAATGGCGAAGCCATAATCCGGATAGTCGACGCTGGCGGCACCGTCGGTACCGAGATCGAGCACCTCGTGACCCGCCGAACGGACGTGATCGGCGAGCGCCGCTTTCAGCGCAACGGCGGCATGATCGGAAGCAAGGGCAATGCGCAAGGCGTATGGCGTCCCGACAAAGGATGAATGCGGCGGCCTTAGCCCTGCACGGCGGGGATTTCCACCTCTGGAATGCGCTTCGTCGCGCCCATGCCGGTCACGAGGGAACGTTAGCGTACGCCCACGGTTGGCGGCGCATGAACTTTGATCCGGATCAGTCGCGGGCGCCGCCCACGCCAGTGGCGCCCGCCCTTCCGACGCATGGCATCGGCCAGATCGGCGAGTCGCCGTTGATCCTCGGCTATGCCGGACTGCTCCCGCAGATCGCCGCGACCGCAGTGTCGGCGCTCGATCCGGCCAGCGACATCGGTCCGCTCTTTGCCTTCGGCTATGCCGCGCTGATCCTGAGCTTCCTCGGTGGCATCTGGTGGGGATTCGCGATGTGCCGTCAGTCTGCCGGCCAGGGGCGGCTGGCGATGATCGCGGTGGTGCCGCCAATCCTGACCGCCTTCGTCATCCTGCTTGCGATCAGCCGGGTCGTGCCCACCGATCTGGCGCTGGTGCTGTTGGGGTCGGGCGTGCTGCTGACCCTGCTGGTCGATCGCCGGCTTGCCGATGCGGGCATCGCGCCGGCCGGCTGGATGGCCATGCGCGTGCCCTTGTCGATCGGACTGGGCGTGCTGACGATCGTCTGCGGCTTCCTCGACTGAGCCGTCAGGCCGCCTTGCGCAGGTCGAGGCGGCCCCAGATCTCGACCAGCGCGCCGGCCAGTTCCCGCATCATCGCCTCGTCGTGGCTCGGCCCCGGCGTGAAGCGCAGCCGTTCGGTACCGCGCGGCACCGTCGGATAATTGATCGGCTGGACGTAGACGCCATATTCGGCGAGCAGGATGTCGCTGATCGCCTTGGCCTTGACCGGATCGCCGACTAGCACCGGCACGATATGCGTCTCGCCCAGCATCACCGGCAGACCGGCCTCGCTGAGCATCGCCTTCAGCATCGACGCCGCCGCCTGCTGCCCCTCGCGCTCGACGCTCGACGCCTTGAGGTGGCGGACGCTGGCGAGCACGCCGGCGACAAGCACGGGCGACAGCGAGGTGGTGAAGATGAAGCCCGGCGCGTAGGAGCGGATCACGTCGACGATCGTGCGGTCGGCGGCGATATAGCCGCCCATCACGCCGAACGCCTTGCCCAGCGTCCCCTCGATGATCGTCAGCCGGTGCGCGACGCCATCGCGTTCGGAAATGCCGCCGCCGCGCTCCCCGTACATGCCGACCGCATGCACTTCGTCGAGATAGGTCAGCGCATTGTATTTGTCGGCGAGGTCGCAGATCGCCGCGATCGGCGCGACGTCGGCCTCCATCGAATAGACGCTCTCGAACGCGATCAGCTTGGGCACCGACGGATCCTCGGCCGCCAGCAGTTCCTCGAGATGGGCAAGGTCGTTGTGGCGGAAGATCCGCTTCTCGCACCCGGCATTGCGGATGCCGGCGATCATCGAGGCGTGATTGAGCTCGTCGGAGAAGATCACGCAGCCCGGCAGGATCTTCGCCATGGTCGACAGCGTCGCCTCGTTGGAGACGTAGCCGCTGGTGAACAGCAGCGCCGCTTCCTTGCCGTGCAGATCGGCGAGTTCCGACTCAAGATCAACGTGGTAATGGGTGTTGCCGCCGATGTTGCGGGTGCCGCCAGAGCCGGCACCAACGTCGTGCAGAGCTTCTTCCATCGCCGCGATCACCTTGGGATGCTGGCCCATGGCGAGATAGTCGTTGGAGCACCAGACGGTGATCGGTTTTGGCCCGTTATGCCCGGCGAAGCATCGCGCATTGGGGAACATGCCCTTGTTGCGCAGGATGTCGATGAAGACACGGTAGCGGCCTTCCGCATGCAACCGGTCGATCGCCTGGGTGAAGACGCGCGAATAGTCGACGCGCGCGTCACCGGCGGAGCGGGGGATGACCGGATGGGTCACGAGGCCGTCGCTGTTCATGGAGAACCGATGTAACCTTCGCAACGCTCCCATGCCAGTGGAGAAAAGCACTGACCGTCATCGACGGCTTGGACAAATTGTCCCAGCCTTCCCGCGTTTAAAGCTGCTCCGCCGCACCGAAGCCGTGGCGGGCGAGCCCGTTCGCGATCGCCTGTTCGCGCGCACCGACATGCGTGAAGACGAGCCGCGCCAGTCCGGCGGCGGCGGGCCAATCCTGCCCCTCGGTCAGCGTGGCGATGCGCCGCGCGATGCCGCGGCCGCCATCGACGAAGCGTACCCCCGGAGGCGCCACCGCCGCCATCGCGGTCTCCAGCAGTGGGAAATGCGTGCAGGCGTTGACGATCACGTCGATCGCCGCGCCGCCGGGCTGGCCGAACAGACCAGCCAGTTCCCCGGCCAGCGCCTGGGGCGACGGCAGCGTTCCCGCAAGCGCCGCCTCGGCCAGATCGACCAGCCGTGCCGAGCCGTGACGGAGCACCAGGCAATCGGCGGCGAAGCGTGCGGCGAGATCGTCGACATAGGGTTGGCGCACGGTCGCTTCCGTGCCCAGCACGCCGATGACGCGCGTTGTGCTGAGCGCGGCGGCGGGCTTGATCGCCGGGACCGTACCGACCACCGGCAGGTCGAGCGCGGCACGCACCGCCGGCAGGGCGATCGTCGAGGCGGTGTTGCAGGCGATCACCACCAGTCGCGGGCGATAGCGTTCGACCAGCCGGCCGAGCAGCGCCGGCACGCGGGCCGCGATCTCGCTTTCCGTCTTGATGCCATAGGGAAAGCCCGCGGAATCGGCGGCGTAGACGATCGGCGCACGGGGCAGCAGCGCCTGCGCCGGACGGACCACCGACAGGCCCCCCACCCCCGAATCGAAAAACAGGATCGGCCGCGCGTCCATCGCGGTCGCCATAGAAGCGCGGCGTCCACCTGGCAAAGCCCGGCAAGTACGGACCGCATCCTTCGCATCGCGGCATGGGCCAGCCGTGACCGCCCGAAATTCCGCGAACCGACCCACGCGATCGATGTTGTGGTCAATCCCGATCGGCCCCGCTATCATGCGGAACGGAAGGGGGCCGTTTGCAGACCGACATTCTCTGGATCGCGCCGACGCTCGCGCTGGTGATCGGCTATTTGCTCGGCTCGATCCCGTTTGGCGTGATCCTGACGCGGATCGGCGGGGCGGGCGACCTGCGCCAGATCGGCTCGGGCAATATCGGCGCGACCAACGTGTTGCGCACCGGCCGCAAGGGACTCGCGGCGGCGACGCTGCTGCTCGATCTGCTGAAAGGGGCCGTCGCGGTCTGGCTGATCGCCTGGCTGTTCCTGGGCAATGAGCCGGTCGCCGCGGCCGCCGCTTTCATCGGCCATTGCTATCCGGTGTGGCTGCGCTTCCGCGGCGGCAAGGGGGTAGCGACGCTGATGGGCATCGTGCTGGCCCTCCACTGGCCGATCGGGCTGCTCTATGCCGTCGTCTGGCTCGGCCTGCTGGCCCTGATCAGGATCTCGTCGGTCGCCGGCATGGCCGCGGCCGTCGCGGCGCCGGTCGGCGCCGCGGTGTTCGGGCGGTTCGACCTGGTCATGCTGCTGCTCGCACTCGCCGCGATCGTGCTGTGGAAGCACCGCGAGAATATCGAGCGGCTGGCGACGGGGACGGAGCCGCGCATCGGCGGCGACAAACGCGACTGAACCGAGGCGGTCGTGGCAGACCCCGTCCTCGACCATCTACGCTTGATCCGCACGCCGGGAGTCGGTCCCGTCACCTACCGCCAGTTGATCGCGCGCTTCGCCGATCCTGCCGCGGCGCTGGCGGCGCTGCCGATGCTGGCGCGGCGCGGTGGCGGGCAGGCGCCACGCATTCCCGATCCGGCGGTCGTGGCGCAGGAGATCGCCACCGTCGACCGGCTCGGCGCGCGGCACCTGTTCCTCGGCGACGCCGACTATCCGCCTTTGCTCGCCGAACTGGACAGCGCCCCGCCGGTGCTGATCGTGCGGGGCGACATCGCCCTCGCCCGCCGTGCCTGCGTCGCGATCGTCGGCGCCCGCAATGCGTCGGCCGCCGCGTGTCGCTTCGCGCGCGGGCTGGCGCACGATCTTGTGGCGGAGGGCGTGACGATCGTCTCCGGCCTGGCGCGCGGCATCGACACCGCCGCCCATGCCGGCGCGATGCCGCACACCATCGGGGTCATCGCCAGCGGCATCGATATCGCCTTCCCGCCGGAAAACGCCGCCTTGCAGGAAAGCGTCGCACTGCGGTCCTTGCTGATCGCCGAGCAACCGCCCGGTGCGCAGCCGCTCGCCCGCCACTTCCCCTCCCGCAACCGGATCATCGCGGCTCTCGCGATCGGCACCGTGGTGGTGGAGGCGGCGCCCAGGTCCGGGTCGCTGATCACCGCCCGCCTCGCCAATGAGGCGGGCCGGGAGGTGATGGCGGTGCCTGGCAGCCCGCTCGACCCGCGTGCGCAGGGGTGCAACCTGTTGATCCGCGAAGGCGCGACGCTGATCCAGACCGCCGCCGACGTGCTCGAACAGATCCGCCCGATCGACCCGCGCAGCGTCCGTGCGCTCGCCACGCCGTTCGAGGCGCCGCCGCCCGCCGATGCCTCCGATCGCGAGCGCGCCAGGGTAACGGCGCTGCTCGGCCCTGTACCGGTGCCGGTCGACGAACTGATCCGCCAGTCAGACCTCGCCCCCGCGGTGGTACAGACGATATTGCTGGAACTGGAACTCGCCGGTCGGCTCGAGCGCCATGCCGGCGGCCGCGTCAGCGGGTAGCAGCCGCGCGAGTCTTGACAGAATTGACGCCTGAACGGGCTATCTTCGACCCCGCTGGCGAACGATTGCTGCGTCACCACCGAATGGTCTCGGCACTCGCACTTCTCGATTCGTGCGAAAGCCGTCATCATCGATGAGAAAGAGCGACAGCGCCCCACACGCCTGCCGGATCATAGCGTTTCGAACCTTTGTAGGACAGCGATTGTCCTGCGTGCGGGAGGGGGTGTTCGGTGATGGGTCTTCTGCCGAGCTGATCCTTTGCGGGCGCTGTTGCCGTTAAATCGACCATGACGCCCAGGCGGTCGCCGGCGCCCGACCCCGGTCGAGCAGGCTGGTGATCGGGGCTACCCGAGACTGCCGTTCATTATGCGCGATCTTGCCCGTTTCTCCGTCTCCAACATGCCGTTTCGCGAAAGAGCAATCGGGGAGAGCTTTTGGGAAAGCAGGTGCCGCGGACGACCGTCGTCGTTGTCGGCCCGGACGACTCTCCCGCGATGGGTTCGTTTTTGCGAAACCTCATCAACCGACATCGCCCAACCATCGCCGTTCCTGCTGGCTAGGGAAGGTAACGATAGAGCAACAGGCTCAACCGGACCGCTCCGACCACCACCGTATTGCGGAATTGCGCTGAGCGGAAAAATGACCGCTCCGTCCAAGTTAATTCCGACAGCGTTGGGGTTCTACCAGTGACGAGCCACGGATGCTGCTCGGCGAGACCGCGAGCCAGCTTGCGAGTGAAACTTGGACCAGAAACCCAAGCGCGATATTTCTCTACCGTTGACTTGGCAGCTTCTTCTACATCACGCCGAAATATAACTTCGTCAGTAAGATACTGCTTAATTTCTCCGAGATTTTGATCGATGACGGTGAGGAGGCAGGTCGGTGCATTGCAAGAAAGACCATAATCCTCAAAAATTTTCGATATAGTCGGCGGAGAATAGTCGTGCAGCTTCACTTTGGGGTGTGCGGGATGCTGAAGCGTGACGGTGTAGTCCGCTTCGCCTCGAAACGCCGTATATGTAGCAACGACGCCATCTTTTAATATGGCAGCCGACAGTGCGCCAGCGTGCTCGGTCTGGCAATAGAGTAACGACCATCCACGCGATGACACCAGCTCGGACATTGGGCGAGGGGCATCTGCGAGGGAAAGGGTCCTCATCGTCGACATAGTAGCCGACGATCGTGAACACTTTCTGTCAATTGTGTTTATCGCTTATTACCGTTCGCGACGGCAGAGAGCTTCTCGTTTGCCGACCTCCGACGGGCTTGAGAAGCCATACAGCTTCTCATTTACCATTCTTTTCGGGAAAGGCGGGGCCGCGCTGGGTGGGCGATCGCCATCGGCGTTTCCGTAAGCGGTCTTTCCGCTTCCCCGGACGCGGACACCCAGTCTCCCCAGCCGACTTACCCCCGGCGCCGCCCGGCATATCGTCCGACCAGCGCGGAGATCAGCGGGCTGCCGATCATCAGCACGGCGAGTGCCGCCATCCAGGTCACCATGCCCCCGGCGAAGGCGGCGAGGCCGATCAGGATCGGGATCCAGCTGCGTCGCAGGAAGGGAGCGAGATCCTCCACGGTCATGCCGTGGTCGAGCAGCGCCGGATTTTTGATGATGCTGCGGATCAGCAGGCGATTGAGCAGGCCGAGCAGGATCAGCCAGCCGGTGTAGAAGCCGATGCCGACGCGCAGCTGGACGTATTCGCTGATGATCGCGGTCGGGAACGGCATGAACGCGACGCCGAGCAGCAGGAAGAGGTTGACCGAGACCAGCCTTTTGTCCGCCGCCTTGAGCAAGCCCATCACCTCGTGGTGCGCCAGCCAGAACCGGCCGAGAACAAGGAAGCTGACCAGGAAGCCGACGTAATTGGGGATCAGGTCGAGCAGCGCCTGGCCGAGCTGCGGCCCGGTCGGGTGATGCAGCGCGGGCAGCTTCACCTCGACCACCAGCAGAGTCATGGCGATGGCAAAGACCGCGTCGGAAAAGAAGGTCAGCCGCTCCAGCTGCGCGCGGTCGTGCCCTTCGCGGGTGCCGCCGTCGATCACGACTTGCGCCGCCGGCGCCAAAATCCCCACATCCGTCCAGCCCCCTGTTGACAGTGGCCGCGCCGGCTTTCCACCCTCGCGCGTACACGCAAGGACCTTATACGACCGTCATGCAACTCGTCATCGTCGAATCGCCCGCCAAGGCGAAGACCATCGAAAAGTACCTCGGTGCGGACTATCGCGTCCTCGCCTCCTACGGCCACGTTCGGGACCTGCCGGCGAAAGACGGCAGCGTCGATCCCGACGCGGGCTTCGCGATGGAATGGGAGAATTACGCCGACAAGACGCGCCAGCTGAAGGCGATCGCCGACGAGGCGAAGCATGCCGACCGCCTGATCCTGGCGACCGACCCCGATCGCGAGGGCGAGGCGATCAGCTGGCACGTGCAGGAGGTGCTGCGCGCCAAGAAGGCGCTCCCCAAGGACGTGCAGCGAGTGACGTTCAACGCGATCACCAAGCCGGCGGTGACCGCAGCGATGGCCGCCCCGCGCGAACTCGATACCGACCTGATCGACGCCTACCGTGCCCGTCGCGCGCTCGACTATCTGGTCGGATTCACGCTGTCGCCGGTGCTGTGGCGCAAGCTGCCCGGCGCCAAGTCGGCGGGCCGCGTCCAGTCGGTGGCGCTGCGCCTGATCGTCGACCGCGAGCGCGAGATCGAGAAGTTCGTCGCGCAGGAATATTGGTCGGTGACCGCGCAGATGGAGCAGGACGGCACGCCGTTCACCGCACGGCTGGTGACGTGGAAGGGCCAGAAGCTCGACCGGCTGTCGATCGGCAATCAGGGCGACGCGCTCGCCGCCAAGGCGGATGTCGAGGCCGGCAAGTTCACCGTCCAGTCGGTCGAGACCAAGCCGGCGACGCGCAATCCGCCGCCGCCGTTCACCACCTCCACGCTCCAGCAGGAGGCGGCGCGCAAGCTCGGCTTCTCGGCCGACCATACGATGCGGATCGCCCAGGGCCTCTACGAGGACGGCGCGATCACGTATATGCGTACCGACGGCGTGCAGATGGACGGCAGCGCGATTTCCGCCGCGAGGAAGGCGATCGCCGACCGTTACGACGCCCATTACGTGCCGGATTCGCCGCGCCAATATCAGACCAAGGCCAAGAACGCGCAGGAAGCGCACGAGGCGATCCGGCCGACCGATTTCGGCAAGGACCGGGTCGGCGGCGGTGACCATGCACGCCTCTATGACCTGATCTGGAAGCGCGCGCTCGCCAGCCAGATGGCGTCCGCTCGGCTGGAGCGGACGACGGTCGAGATGGCCGACGGCACCGGTCGCAACGTGCTGCGCGCCACCGGTCAGGTGGTGATGTTCCCCGGCTTCCTTGCGCTCTACGAGGAAGGCACCGACGATTCGCAGGATGAGGAGGCGCGTCGCCTGCCCCGGCTGCGCGACGGCGACGCGCCCGCGAAGAAGGCCGTCGAGGCCGAACAGCATTTCACCCAGCCGCCGCCGCGTTTCTCCGAAGCGTCGCTGGTTAAGCGGATGGAGGAATTGGGCATCGGCCGCCCGTCGACCTATGCCTCGATCATCAAGACGCTGAAGGACCGCGGCTATGTCCGGGTCGAGAAGAACCGCTTCTTCGCCGAGGAAAGCGGCCGGCTAGTGACCGCCTTCCTCGAACGCTTCTTCGAGAAATATGTCGGCTTCGATTATACGGCCGAGCTGGAAGAGGAGCTGGACGACGTATCCGGCGGCCGTGCGCAATGGCAGGCCGTGCTGGAAGCCTTCTGGCGCGACTTCAAGCCGCGCACCGCCGAGGTGATGGAGCAGCAGCCGAGCGCGATCACCGCCGAACTCGACCAGTTCCTGGGCGACTATCTGTTTCCGGAAAAGGCGGACGGCTCCGACCCGCGGCTGTGCCCGAATTGCGGCGAGGGTCGGCTCGCGCTGCGCGGCGGCCGGTTCGGCGCGTTCATCGCCTGCTCCAATTACCCCGAGTGCAAATTCACCCGCCGCTTCGCCCAGGCTGGCGGCGCGGCAGGCGAGGATACGGGACCGGAAAACCTCGGTAAGGACCCGGCCACCGGTCTGGAGGTCGAGCGCAAGTCGGGGCGCTTCGGCCCCTATATCCAGCTCGGCGAGGGCAAGGAGGCAAAGCGCGCGTCGATCCCCAAGGATATCGGCGAGCTCGACCTCGAATGGGCGCTGAAGCTGCTCAGCCTGCCACGGACGATCGGCCAGCATCCGGAAACGGGCAAGGACATCACCGCCTCGATCGGCCGCTATGGCCCCTATCTCGCGCATGACGGCAAATATGCCCGGTTGCAGTCGACCGCCGAGGTGTTCGAGACCGGCATGAACGCCGCGGTCGCCAAGCTGGCTGATGCGGCGGCGGGCGGCGGCCGGCCGCAGCGCGGCGCGGCGCGGGCCCCGCTCAAGGAACTGGGCAAGCATCCGCGGACCGAAGCGGAGATCAAGCTGATGGAGGGGCGCTACGGCCCCTATGTCACCGACGGCACGACCAATGCGACGCTGCCCAAGTCGGTGACCCCCGATGCGCTGACGCTGGAGGAGGCGGCGCAGCTGATCGACGCGCGCGCGGCGGCGGCACCGCCCGCGAAGGGCAAGAAGAAGGCACCGGCCAAGAAGACGGCGGCGAAGGGCGCGGCAAAGCCTGCCGCGAAGAAGGCCCCGGCGAAGAAGAAGGCTGGATAACCACCATCCGTTATTCCCGCGCAGGCGGGAATCCAGAACCTCTGACCTCGCAGCAAGAGGCGCAACGGTAGCGCGTCTGGATTCCCACCTGCGCGGGAATGACAGTCTTTGGGATGTATCCCGCACACTCCATCATCCCGGCGAACGCCGCGAGAACGATAAAGGGTTCGTCCAGCGATGGGCGGTTGCAACCGTCGATGTTTACGCCGCGCGGCGCTGGGTCGTCCCGAGCCACGCGCGCGCCTGGCGCTGCGCCTCGGCGATCTCGCGGGCGGTCATGTCCTCGGCCACCTCGGTGCGCGCATCGGCGGCTTCGGCCAGACCGTACATCGCCGCCAGATTGAACCATTTATGCGCCTCGATCAGGTCGATCCCCGCCCCCGAGGTGCCGGTCGAATAGCAGACGCCCAGATCAAATAAGGCTTCGGGACGGCCGCTGGCCGCGTCCCGGAACCGACTTTCTAGAAGAAATTGCGCACTCTTGAGACTGTTGCCCATCGGTCACCCCTTTTATTCATGGGGTCACTGTGGGGCATCGCCTGCTACGAAATGGTTAACGCCAAAAGAACCATAATGATCAGCTATCCGCCTCGATAGCGATGTTGTCGATCAGGCGGGTCGATCCCATTCGTGCCGCCGCGAGCAGGCGGCGTGGACGGTCGGCGGCAGGGTCGGCGGCCAGCGTCTCGGCATCGGCGAGCGCGACATAATCGATCTCGAAGCCTGCTGCGACCAAGGCGGTCCGCGCTTCCGCCAGCGCCGTCTCGACATCGTCACCGCGGCCGATCGCGCGCGCCGCGACGCCCAGCGCGCGGGGCAGCGCCGTCGCCTTCGCCCGCTGCTCCTCGTCGAGATAGATGTTGCGCGAGGACAGGGCGAGGCCGTCGTCGTCGCGCTGCGTCGGCACCCCGACGATCTCGATGGGCAGGTCGAGATCGGCGACCAGGCGGCGGATCACGGCGAGCTGCTGGAAGTCCTTTTCGCCGAAATAGGCGGCGTCGGCACCGACCTGGTTGAACAATTTGGTGACGACGGTCGCGACGCCGTCGAAATGGCCGGGGCGCGCCGCCCCGTCGAAGCCGTCGCTGACCCCGGCGACGCTGACCGTGGTGGCGAAGCCGTCCGGATACATCACCTCGACCGGCGGCATCCAGAGCAGGTCGCAACCGGCGTCGGTCAACAGGCGCGAATCGGCCATTTCGCGACGGGGATAGCGGGCGAGGTCCTCGTTCGGGCCGAACTGCCGGGGATTGACGAAGATCGAGGCGACGACCTTGGTCCCCGGCCGCCGCGCCGCCTCGACCAGGGCGAGATGGCCGGCATGGAGCGCGCCCATCGTCGGGACGAGCGCGATTCGGCTGCCGTCGGCACGCCAGCCGGCGATCGCCTCGCGAAGGCCATTCAACTCCCGGACCGTCTGCACGCGCTTACCCCCTCGAACAATGAGCGCGCGGCTTCTATGAAGGGAGCAACCAACGATCAACAAGGAAGCGACCAGTGGCCGACGGCCCCCCTGTTCCTGCCCATTCCGGCTCTGGCCCGCATGTCATCGTCTTCGCCAATGAAAAGGGCGGCACGGGCAAGTCGACCACCGCCGTCCATGTCGCGATCGCGCTGGCGGCGAAGGGCGCGCGCGTCGCCTGTTTCGACCTTGACCATCGCCAGCGTACGGTCGGCCGCTATCTCGACAACCGCGCCGCGACGATGCGCCGTACCGGCAGCGAGCTGCCGATGCCGATCCACGACACCCATGACGGCGTCCATGAGGATGTGTTCGAGGAGAAGTGGCATCGACTCGCGGAGGGCGCGGATTTCCTGATCGTCGATACGCCGGGTCGCGACGATCATTTCGCCCGCACCGCCGCGGCGCTGTCCAACACCCTGGTCACGCCGATGAACGACAGTTTCGTCGACTTCGACCTGATCGGCCAGGTCGACCCGGAGACGTTCAACGTCACCCGGCCGAGCTTCTATTCCGAACTGATCTGGGACGCGCGCAAGCAGCGCGCGCGCGCCGACGGCACGCAGATCGACTGGGTGGTGCTGCGCAACCGCCTGCAGCATATCGAGGCGCGCAACATGCGCCGGGTCTCGGAGGCGCTCGCCCAGCTCGCCAAGCGCGTCGGCTTCCGCATCATCCCCGGTCTCGGCGAGCGCGTGATCTACCGCGAGATGTTCCCCGCCGGGCTAACCATGATCGATTCAAAGGAATTCGGCGCCATGGGCCTCGGCCATGTCGCCGCGCGCCAGGAATTGCGGGAGATGATGGCGGCGCTGCAATTGCCCGAACCGGCGTTGCCGCTGTTCGCGGACGCCTCGTGAAATGGCTGATCGCGCTGGCGGCGATCTGGCTCGCCTGGCGCTACCTGCGACCGGCGCCCAAGCCCAGGACGACGCCGGAACTGGCGGCGCGGCGACTGCTCGGAGTCGGCCACGATGCCGATGCGGCGACGATCCGCGCCGCGCACCGGCGACTGCTCGCCGAGGTTCACCCCGATCGCGGCGGTTCGGCCGAGGATGCGCGGCGCGCCAATGCCGCGCGCGACCTGCTGCTCGAGCGACTGTCTTGAGGGCCTCTGCCCTCCGGCCCGACCCGGCATGATCGACCGTCACGTCTTCGATCCCGCCATCCTGCGCGAATATGACGTGCGGGGCACGGTCGGGCGCAATCTCGGCCCGGCGGATGGCTATGCCGTCGGTCGCGGCTTCGCCACGCGCGTGCTGGCCGCAGGCGGGCGCACGATCGCGGTCGGACGCGACGGGCGGCTGACCTCGCCGGAGCTGGAACGCGCCCTGGTCGCGGGGCTGACGGACAGCGGCGCGGACGTGGTGCGGATCGGCGTCGGGCCGACGCCAATGCTCTATTTCGCCGAGGCGACGCTGGACGTCGATGCCGGCGTGCAGGTGACGGGCAGCCACAACCCTCCGGCGGACAATGGATTCAAGCTGGTGTTCCGCCACCGCTCCTTTTTCGGCGACGACGTGCAGGACCTCGCCCGCCTCGCCGCCAGCGGTGCCTGGCGCGCTGGCAGCGGCCGCGTCGAGGACGTGGATGTCATGGCCGACTATGTCGCGCGGCTGCGCGCCGGGCACCGCGGTGGCGCCTATCGGATCGGCTGGGACTGCGGCAACGGTGCCGCCGGACCGGTGGTCGAGCGGCTGACGCAAGATCTGCCCGGCGAGCATCACCTGCTCTACACGGACGTCGACGGCCGCTTCCCCCATCACCACCCCGACCCGACCGAGGAGGCGAACCTCGCCGACCTGCAGCGTCTGGTGCGTGACAAGAGGCTCGATTTCGGCATCGCCTTCGACGGCGACGGCGACCGCATCGGCGCGGTCGACGGCGAGGGTCGCGTGCTCTGGGGCGACCAGCTGCTCGCGCTGATCATGGCACCGGTGCTCGCCGCCTGCCCCGGCGCGACGGTGGTCGCCGACGTCAAATCCTCGCAATATCTGTTCGACCGGATCGCCGCCCTGGGCGGGCGGGCGGTGATGGGATCGACCGGCCACAGCCTGATGAAGGAGGCGATGATCGCGCACGATGCGCCGATCGCCGGAGAACTGTCCGGCCACATCTTCTTCCGCCACGGCTGGTACGGCTGCGACGACGCCATATATGCCGCGGTGCAGCTGATCGGCGCCCTCCACGATGCCGGCGTTTCGCTCACCGAGGCGCATGCGGCGATGCCGCAGCTGGTCAACACGCCCGACGTCCGCATCCCGGTCGATCCGACCCGCAAATGGGCGGTGGTCGACGAGGTCCGCGGCCGGCTGGAGGCACGCGGCGCGGAGCCGACGGCGATCGACGGCGTCCGGGTGGCCACCGAGGACGGCTGGTGGCTGCTGCGCGCCTCGAACACGCAGGACATGCTGACCCTGCGCGCCGAGGCGGCGGACCGGGCCGGGCTCGACCGGCTGCTCGCCGAGGTCGATGGCGAACTCGCCGCCAGCGGCGTCGTCCGCAATTGACAGGACGGACGCGTCCGATAGGCTCCGACCCCATGGTGGGGACCTATATCGCCGAGCGAGAGGTGGATGCTTTCCGGTCGAGCACCGGGCGCTGGCTGCTGGGCAGCTTCCTCGGCTGGATGACGATCCTCGCCTGCGTGATCGGCGTCGGGCTGGTGATCCTGGCGGTGCGCTGGCTGCAGAATATGGCGACCAGCTATGAGGTCACGGACCAGCGGCTGATCGTCCGGCGCGGGCTGGTGATGAAGTCGATCGACGAGATCGAATTGTACCGGATCAAGGACATCCGCGTCGATTACTCGTTGGTCAACCAGCTCACCGACATCGGCACGATCACCATTACCTCGACCGACCGGACCTCCGGCAACGCCCAGTTCGTGCTGCGCGACGTGCCCGCCGCCCGGGAACGGCGGGAGGGGATTCGTAAATTGGTCGACCGCGCGCGCCAGCGGCGCGGCGTGCGCGAACTGGACGTCGACGGCGAGGATTGGCGGTAGCGCGTTACTCCTCCCCGCTCGCGGGGAGGGGGACCAGCGAAGCTGGTGGAGGGGCATTTCCGCGAGCGCTGTGTCGCGGGGAGAGCCCCCTCCGTCAGCGCTGTCGCGCTGCCACCTCCCCGTACCGGGGAGGATAGGGCTGGCGATTTGCCCCCCGACAACCCATGTTGGACGCAATGCGTCCCACCCCTCAGATCATCCGCGTCATCGACCTCGAAACCACGGGCAGCGCGCCGCCCGCGCATGGCGTGTGCGAGATCGGCTGGCAGGACGTCGCGCTGCAGCCATCGGGTCGCTGGGAACTGGAAGGCGAAGGCGGCTCGATCCTGGTCAATCCCGGTCGCGCCATCCCGCCGATCACCCAGGCGATCCATCACATCCTCGACGAGGATGTCGCCGAGGCACCGTGGTGGCATGATGTGGCGCGGCGGGTGCTCGATCCCTATCCGCGGCGGGTCGCGCTGGCCGCCCACCGCGCCGATTTCGAGCAGCAATTCTGCACCGCCAATCTGACCCACGGCGCCGACTGGATCTGCACGTGGAAATGCGCGCTGCGGCTGTGGCCCGACTCGCCCAGTTTCTCCAACCAGGTGCTGCGCTACTGGCGCCGGCCGGACGGCCTCGACCAGCAGCGCGGCCTGCCCGTCCATCGCGCCTTTCCCGACGCCTATGTCACCGCCTTCCATCTGCGCGACCAGCTTAACGAGGCGAGTCTCGCGCAATTGCTGGAATGGTCGCGCGATCCCGGCCTGCTGCCGCGCGTCCGCTACGGCCCGCATCGCGGCAAGGAATGGCGCGAGCTGGATCATGAAAGCCTGATGGGTTTCCTGACCGACCGCGATCCCGACATCCGCTTCACCGCCAATGCGGAAATGGACCGGCGCAGCGGCGGCGGCCGGATCGGCCGGGCCAGCGCGCAGGACCTGCTGCTGTAGCGTGCGGTCGCCGGGTCAACCCAGGATAGGCCGACCCCGGCTAGGCAAGCCAGCAGCCCTGCCCTAAGCACGCCAAGTGCTGGCTACCATCCGCAACCGTTTCACCGTCTCGCAGGAACGCTTCGGCCGCGTCATGCTGTCGTTCCTGGCGATCGGCTTCCTCGCCCTGGTCGCAGCCGGGATCGCCGCGGCCTGGGCGACGGCGCGCAACCAGGATCATAGCCGGGCGATCGTCCATACCTATGACGTCGAACTGTCGATCGCGACCGCGCGCCGCCTGATCGAACAGGCGGAGGCGTCCCGCCGCGGCTATCTGCTTACCGCCAATCCCGAATATCGCGACGCCTATCGCCGCTGGTCTGTGCAGCTGCCGCAGGCGCTCGATCGTCTGCAGCGGCTGACCAGCGACAATCCCCGCCAGTGCGCGACCATGGCCGAGCTGCGCCGAATGCTCGGCGCGCTGTTCGCCCTGCGCTCCCAGTCGATCGCGCTGATCGAGCAGGGCCAGATGACCGAGGCGATGGTGCTGTTCCATCAGGAAGCCAGCGTCCGCCGCCTGACGATGATCCGCGCTGCGTTCGACCGAATGGCGACGGAGGAACGACGGCTGCTCGCGACCCGCGATGCGGCGCAGCGCGCCAGCCTGCGCACCTTCTACGTCATTCTCGCCGTCGCCGGCGTACTGCTGGTCCTGGTGATGCTCGCCTCGTTGCTGACCATGATGCGCTACACCCGCGATCTCGCCGCGTCGCGCGACGACCTGCGCCGGTTCAACGAGCATCTCGAGGAGACCGTGCAGGAGCGCACCGCCGACCTCAGCCGCGCCAATGAGGAAATCCAGCGCTTCGCCTATATCGTCAGCCACGATCTGCGCTCGCCATTGGTCAACGTGATGGGCTTCACCGCCGAACTGTCCGCCGCGACGACGCCGCTGGCCGAATTGATCGACCGGGCGGAGGCGGAATGCCCCGGCCTCGTCACCGAGGATGCACGACTGGCGGTCCGCGAGGACCTGCCGGAGGCGATCGGCTTCATCCGCGCCTCGACGCAGAAGATGGATCGGCTGATCAACGCCATCCTCAAACTGTCGCGGGAGGGCCGCCGCGTCATCGCGCCGGAGCGGATCGACCCGGTCGCGGTGGTCGAGGGGATCGAGGGATCGATCCGCCACGTGCTCGACGATCGCGGCGTGACGCTGACCATCGAGCGCCCGCTGCCGTCCCTCGTCACCGACCGCGTCGCGCTGGAACAGATCCTCTCCAACCTGATCGAGAACGCCTCCAAATATCTGCAACCCGGGCGGCCGGGTCGGATCGGCGTGGCGGGTGAGGAACGGCGCGGACGGGTGATCCTGTCGGTCACCGACAATGGCCGTGGCATCGATCCCCGTGATCACCAGCGGATCTTCGACCTGTTCCGCCGCTCCGGGCCGCAGGACCAGCCCGGCGAAGGCATCGGACTGGCGCACGTCCGCGCGCTCGCCTATCGCCTCGGCGGGACGATCGAGGTGGACAGCACGCTCGGCGAAGGCGCCACCTTCCGCCTTTCCCTCCCCAAGACCTTTGAAGTGCAGGACAGCAAATGAACGCCCACCAATCCGTCGGCATCGTCATGATCGAGGATGACGAAGGCCACGCCCGACTGATCGAAAAGAACATCCGCCGCGCCGGCATTCTGAACGAGATCAAGCATTTCACCGATGGCACCCAGGCGCTCGACTTTCTGTTCGAGGCGCCCGACGGGCCTGCCAAGAACGGCCCGGCGCTGGTCCTGCTCGACCTCAATCTTCCTGACATGAGCGGCACGGACATCCTGGCCAAGATCAAGGCCGAAGGCAGTCCGCTCAAGCGCACGCCGGTCGTCGTGCTGACCACCACCGACGACAAGGTCGAGATCCAGCGTTGCTACGACCTCGGCTGCAACGTCTACATCACCAAGCCGGTGAATTACGAAAGCTTCGCCCAAGCGATCCGCCAGCTCGGCCTGTTCCTGTCGGTGATCCAGGTCCCCGAGATCGAGGAACAGTGAGCACCGATCCCCGCGTCCTGTACATCGACGACGACGCCGGTATCCGGCGGTTGGCGGCGCGTGCCCTGGCGCGGCGCGGCTATCAGGTGACCCTGGCCGACGGCGGCGCGGAGGGTCTGGCGCTGGCGACGGCGGAGCCGTTCGACCTGGTCGCGGTCGATCATTACATGCCCGGGATGGACGGGCTGGAGACGCTGGCCAGGCTCGCCGCTTTGCCGTCGCCGCCGCCGGTCGTCTATGTCACCGGCTCGGACGAGGGACGGATCGCGGTCGCGGCGCTGAAAGCGGGCGCGGCCGACTATGTCGTGAAGACGGTCGGCGAGGATTTCTTCGACCTGCTCGCCGCCATCTTCGCCCAGGTGCTCGACGCCTCGCGACTGTCGCGGGAGAAGGCGCTCGCCGAGGAGGCGCTGCGCGCCAGCAATGCCCGGCTCGAGGCGCTGCTCGGCGAGGTCAACCACCGCGTCGCCAATTCGCTCCAGCTTGTCTCGGCGATGGTCCGGCTGCAGGCGAGCGGCGTCGCCGATCCCGCCGCGCGCGCCGCGCTGGAGGACACGCAACGCCGTATCGGCGCGATCGCGCAGGTGCACCGCCGCCTCTATTCGGCGAACGACGTCGAGAGCGTCGACATGCGTGACTATCTCGGCTCGCTGATCGAGGAATTGAGCGAAACCCTGTCGAGCGACAGCGCGCCGCACCGGCTGCGCCTCGCCGCCGACCCGATCCGGCTGCCGACCGACCGCGCCGTGTCGCTGGGCGTGATCGTCACCGAATTGGTCACCAACGCGTGCAAATATGCCTATCCGGGCAGCGGCGGCGAGGTGCGCGTCGCGCTGACGCGGCTGGACGACGCCTTCTTCCTGCTCGCGGTCGAGGATGACGGCTGCGGCATGCCGGCCGAGGCGGCGCCGAAGGGTACCGGGCTTGGCACGCGGATCATCCGCTCGATGGCGCAAAGCCTGCAGGCCGCCGTCGAATATGAGCCGTGCGAGCGCGGCGTCCGTGCGGTGCTGCGCGGGGCGGTCGGCTAGGCTCCGGCCACCGTCACTGCTTACATCGTCCGGGGATCCGGGCCGATCCGCTGCTGCCGGTCGAGCCCGTCGATTGCCGCGACATCCTCCGCCAGCAGCGTCAGTTCCTGTGCCGCGACATTGTCGCGCAGATGTTCTGGGTCCGCCGCCTTGGGGATCACCGACAGGCCATGGGCGAGGTGCCAGGCGAGGATCACCTGCGCCGGCGAGCGGCCATGTTTGTCCGCGATGCCGGCGATCGTCGCGTCGCGCAGCAGCTCGCCGCCCTGGCCGAGCGGGCTCCAGCTCTGCGTGACGATGCCGTGGCGTTCGTGAAAGGCGCGTTCCTCGCGGCGCTGGTGATGCGGGTGCAGCTCGATCTGGTTGACCGCGGGCACGACGCCGGTCGCATCGATGATCCGCTCGAGATGGTCGGGCAGGAAGTTGGACACGCCGATCGATCGAGTCTTGCCGGCATCGCGCAGCTTGACCAGCGCCTGCCACGCTTCGACATAGCGATCCTGCCCCGGCGACGGCCAATGGATCAGATACAGGTCGACGCTGTCGCGGCCGAGCAGCGCCAGGCTCTCGTCGAGCGCCGCCTCGGCATCGCCCTGCCGGTCGTTCCACAATTTGGTGGTCAGGAACGCCTCCTCGTCGGTCATCCCCTCGCCGACGCCGCGTTCGTTGCCGTAGATCGCCGCCGTGTCGATCAGCCGCACGCCGAGGTCGAGCGCGCGGCGCACGGCCATCGCCGCCTGCGAATCCGGAATTTGCCAGGTGCCGAAGCCGAGCCGCGGCATCGTGCGGCCATCGTTGAGGGTAAGATCGTCCATCCGCCCCAAGCGCTTAGCGCGCACGCCGGTTCCCCCTTCCCTTACTCCTTGGGATCGGCCAAGCGCGGGTCCCATGTTCGAAAAGATCCTGGGCGTCCTTGCCACCTTCACCATCTGGGTGATCTCCAGCGGCGGCTATGTCGGCATCGCCATCCTGATGGCGATCGAAAGTGCGTGCATTCCGCTGCCGTCGGAAATCATCATGCCGTTCGCCGGCTATCTGGTCTCGACCGGTCGCTTCGACCTCTATCTGGCGGCGACCGCGGGGGCGATCGGCTGCAACATCGGATCGATCGTCGCCTATGAGATCGGCAAGCGCGGCGGCCGGCCGGTGGCGGAACGCTGGGGCCGCTATCTGCTGATCGGTCCGGGCGAGCTCGACGCGGCGGACCGGTTCTTCGCGCGCTGGGGCAGCATCGCCGTGCTGATCGGGCGATTGCTCCCGGTGATCCGCAGCTTCATCGCCTTTCCGGCCGGTGTCGCGCGGATGCGGCTGGTGCCGTTCCACGTCTATACCTTCCTCGGCTCCTGGCCCTGGTGCTTCGGCCTCGCCTGGGTCGGCATGAAGCTCGGCAGCAAGTGGAACAGCGATCCGCGGATCAAGGCGGCCTTCCACCGTGCCGACTTGCTGATCGGCATCGTCCTCGTCGCATTGGTCGCCTTCTACATCTGGCACCGCGTCCGCGGCCTCAAGCGCGCGCCGCACGCCTGACGCTGGCGACCAGCCAGCCGAGCATCGGCAGCGCGAGCGCCGCCCACCAGGCCAGACCGAACCACGGCGACCAGCCGAACCATTCGCTGGCTACCGTGCGCAGCTCGCCGTCGGCGAACCGCCCGGCCAGCACCCACTCCCACAGCGGGAAGGGCGTCGTCGGCGGCGCGAAGATCTCTGCGGCGGCGATGGCGGCATTGAGCGCGATCGATCCGCCGAGCAGGATCGCCGCCGCGATTCGCGAACGGCGCCCCGGCAGGATCGTCCAGAGGGCGGCCAGGCCCACCGCCAGCGGCGCCACGGCCGGCATGGCGAGGCGCGGACCGGTCGTGTTGCCCCCTTCCCAATAGACATAGGCCGCGTTGACGAGCAGCGTGACCACGGCCGTCGCCATGCAGGTCAGGGCGAGGCCCCGGCGCGCGCCATCGCCGTACAAGGCCGTGAGTCCGAACGGCGCGAGCAGCAGCACCGGCGCCACCCAGACCAGGCCGACCTTCCAGCCGACGAGGATCGCCGCCAGTGGTCCGGGGCGCGGCCAAATCAGCCCGAACAGCCCCTGGTGCATGCCTTCCCACCCGACCACGCCGGAATAAGCGACGCGGAACGGCGTGCCGAAAACGAACAGATTGTAGCCGAGCACCGGCAGCACGCCGATCGCTGCGCCGCAGAGAAGCAGGGCGATGAGGCGCGGCCAGTCAGGCCGTCGACCGAAGCGCAGCATGGCCCAAAGGCCGATCGCGCTGCCGGCGAGGATCGCCTGATGCTCGATCGCCACCGCTCCGCCCAGCGCCAGTCCGGCGAGCAGCGCCTGCCGCCCCCCGCCCCGCCAGATCGCCCAAAGCGCGATCAGGTAGAGGGCCGCGACCGGCGCATGCCCCATGACCGTCGTCGACCAGCCCCAGATCGGCGTGCCGAGCGCAAAGCCCAGGCTGGCGAACAATCCCGCCGCCGCGCTGCCGGTGATCGCGAGGGCCAGGTCGAACAGCGCCACCGCCGCCAGCGCGGTCAGCACCGCCGCGCCACTTGCCGCGGCAAGCCGGGTGCGCAAGCGCAGCATCCGCTCGAATGCGGGCCCGACCGGCAGCACGCCGAAATCGGTGCCACGCTGCCCCGTCATCCAGTCCGCCACTACCACCGCGGGCAGCGCGAGCAGCGTCATGCCAGGCGCCTTGTCGAGGTAATAATGGCCGTCGAACATCGCCTTGTCGATCGTCTGCGACTGGTAGCGATCGATCGCGCCACCTTCGCCCTCCGCCAGGCTCATCGCCGCGAACATCCGCGTCGCATTGTTCGGATTGAGTTCCCACGAGCCGAACCAGGCGCAGCTGAACCAGACGAGCGCGAACAGGACGATGCGGATGCCGCGCATCGCGATCAGCCGAACAGCCAGTGGCCGAGCATCCGCCCGAACGGGAAGGTGAATACCCCCGCGATCAGCAGCGCGCCCGTCACCATCGCGCGGACGCCGCGGCGGTGGCGGTCGACGCGATGCGTGCGGGCGGCGTGCCAGAGCAGCGGCACCTGCACCAGCGTGAAGGCAGAAAGCAGGTGGATCAGGCTGAAGCCGCCATGGTTGGTCTGGCGGATGCCGAAGGACAGGGCTGCGGTCAGCACCATCGCCACGACCCAGATCGTGCCGAGCCGGCGATGGCGACGGTCGCCGCGGCGTCCCAGCAGCATCACCGGCGTCAGCGCCAGCGCGACGACGATCGTGGCGAGATGCGCCCAGACCAGCATCGGCACCCGCCCCCAATCGGCCTGGCCGCGGGCGATCGCCACCAGCACGACGGCGAGCAGCAGTGCGGCGGCGTAAGCGAGAATCCGCTCGTAGCCGTCCGCGGCATAGGGCGTCCGCAGCCGTCCCCAATCGATCGTCGTTGCCACGGCTTCCCTGCAGTTATGGTCCGTAGGTCAGCCTAGTGCACGATGCGGCGCGGTTGAAGCCGGATGTCGTCACGCCGCGATGCGGTTCGGGGACGGTCGCCCCTTTATTGCGGCGGCGTCTCGTCCGCCTTTTGCTGACGGCGCTCCTCGCGCGCGGCGCGCGCTTGCTGTGCGAAACAGCCGGACTGGCCACCGGCGCCGACCACCGAGCAACTGCCGGTGCTCGACACGCCGACACCGGTATCGAGCACGCCCTTGGCGCGTGCCGCCCAGCTCTGATTCTGCGGCGTGATCTGCAGATCGCGCAACTCCTTAGGTACGCGATATTGCTCCTGCGCGCTGCGCCGCTCGCACACCACGATTTCCGCGCCGTCGCTGTTCGTCGGGCAACGCTCGTTGCCGTAGAGGACCAGCACGCCGTTGATCGGCGCGCGCTTGGCGACCTCGCCCGGCCCCTGCACCGGCTTGGGCTTGACCGCACCGGGCAGCGCCGGCGCCGGGGTGAGGAACAGAGGCTTGGTGTCGGCGGCGTTCGTCGCCGGGGTCGCGGTGGTCGCGGCCGGCGTGCTACGCTGCTGCGCCACCGCCGGCGTGGCCATGGCCAGCACGGCCAGGGTCAGGGAAAGACGCATCACCAAACTCCCGTCAGATCCTCTTGGCGGCCGCGATCGCCACCTTGCACCCCATCCGGATCAGCCCGAACATCACCGGATAGGCGATCGCATTTTCCGCACCCGCGCCGATCGCATGGTCGCGATGCTCCAGCTCCTCCGCCTGGAAATCGGCGATCGCCTCCGACAGCTCGGGCTCGCTGTCGCCAAGCTCGTCGAGCTGCGCCTGATAATGTTTGTCGATCTCGGTCTCGACCGCCGCGGTGCAGGCCATCGCTGCCTCCGGGCCGATCGCCGCGGTCACCGCGCCGAGCGCGAAGCCGGCGACGTTCCAGAACGGCTGGAACAGCGTCGGGCGGACGCCGCGTTCCGCGATCAGCCGGTCGAAGAAGGCGCGATGCCGCTCCTCCTGCACCGCCATATGGTGGATCGCCCGGCTGGCGGGATGGCGGTCGCCGAGCACCGCGAGCTGCCCCGCATAAATGCGCGTCGCGCCATATTCGCCCGCCTGATCGACGCGGATCATCGCCTCGACCGGTTCGCGCCGGTCACCCGGTTTCCAACTCATCGGCTCTTCCTCATCAGCACGAGGACGGTGAACGCGCCGGCGAGCGAGAAGATCGCATTGAAGCCGGCAAGCGAGACACCGGCGAGCGTCCACTGGGGCGCGTCGCAGCGCACGATCGGCGCCTTCATCAGCGCGTCGAGCCGCGCCGCCGCATCGAGCCCGCGCAGATCGACGGTGGAGGTGCAGGCGGTGAAGCCGTTCCACCAGTGATATTCGACGCCGGCATGCAGCACGCCGATCACACCCGACACCGCAACCAGCAATGCGGCGAGGATCACGAACGCCTTGGCGACGCTACGCTGCGGCACCACAAATGCGAGCAGGGCGAAAGGCAGCGCGGCATAATGCGGCCAGCGCTGCCAATGGCACATCTCGCACGGGTACAGGTGCCCGAACAGCTGCGATCCCCAGGCGCCGGCAAGCAGCGCGGCAGGGAGCAGCAGCGCGATCCACCGCGCGAGCCGTTCGTTGCGGGTCATTGCGCCGGCGCAGGCGTCTTGACCGGCCGCGGCGCGGTCGCCGCCGCCACCTGCGTCGGGCCGCCGAGCCGTGCGACCGTCTTCAGCGCATAATAGAGCTGGAAGTCGTCGATGCCCTGCTTCTTCAATTGCTCCGCGGTCATGCCGAAGCGCGGATCGTCCTTGTTGTCCTCTTCGAGGATCTTGTCGTCCGCCTTGACCTCGTTGATCAGGTGGCGGCGCAGGTCCGCCTCGCGGAAGACGGGGCGCGTCTTGAAATCGGGGTCGCTGATCTGCGGCACCTTGATGTCCGGCTCGATGCCGCCTTCCTGCACGCTGCGCCCCGACGGGGTGTAATAGCGCGCGGTGGTCAGGCGCAGCGCGGTCTTGGGCCCGAGCGGCAGCAGCGTCTGTACCGATCCCTTGCCGAAGCTGCGCTCGCCCATGATCAACGCGCGGTGATGATCCTGCAACGCGCCGGCGACAATCTCGGAGGCGGAGGCCGTGCCGGGATTGGTCAGCACGATCACCGGCAGACCGTGCGCGTCGTCGCCCGGCTTGGCGAAATAGCGCTCGATATCGGTCTTCTCGCGTCCGCGCTGCGAGACGATCTCGCCATGATCGAGGAAAGCGTCGCTGACCGCGATCGCCTGCGTCAGCAAGCCGCCGCCATTGTCGCGCAGGTCGACGACATAGCCGAGCGGGCGGTGGCCCAGGCTCTTGTCGATCGCCATGATCGCCGCACGCGTGTCGGCGCCGGTATTTTCGGAGAAGGTGTTGATATTGATGTAGCCGACCTGGCCGCGCACCTCCCATTTCACCGGCTTCTGCACGATCACCTCGCGCGTCATGGTGACGTCGATCGGCTTGTCGTGGCCGGGACGGACCAGCGTCAGGCTGATCTTAGACCCCGGCTTGCCGCGCATCAGGCCGATCGCCTCGTCCAGCGTGTCGCCGTAGATCAGCTTGCCGTCGATATGGGTGATATAGTCGCCCGACTTGACGCCGGCGCGATAGGCGGGCGTGTCCTCCTGCGGGGCGACGACCTTTACCGCGCCGTCCTCCATCTGGACGGTCAGGCCGAGCCCGCCATAATTGCCCTCGGTCTGGATGCGCAGATTGTCATAGTCGAGCGCGTCGACGTAGCTGGAATGGGGATCGAGCGCCGCGAGCATGCCCTGGATCGCGCCCTTGATCAGCGTCTTGTCATCGACCTTGTCGACGTAATCGGCCTTCACGCGGTTGAACACGTCGAGGAACTGATCGAATTCGCGGTAGGTGTCGGTGTCGACCGCGGCCATGGCCTGGGTCGCGAGCGGGATCAGGCAAAGCGAACCGAGGATCGCGGTCGCGGTAAGCAGCGGACGGGCCATCGAAAATCCTGAAGGCGACAAAAGCGGACCTGATCCTAGCGGGTATCGGGCGACAATCAAAGCACGGCGGCGCTGAACGGCGGGTGAGCGTCGCCCCGCGATCAGCCGAGCAGCGCGACGATATCCATCGGCCGGCCACGGCGCCGCAGTTCCACCGTCACCTCGGGCTCGGCGCCTGCGCCGGCCCGACCGATCGGCGCGCCGGCCGCGACCCGCTGGCCCGGCCTGACCGCCGCATGGCCGAGGCCGGTGACCAGCGACGTCCAGCCGTCACCGTGATCGACGATGACGATCGTGCCATAGTCGCGGAAGCGGCGGGCGTAGCGGATCGTCCCCGCCGCCGGCGCGGTCACCATCGCGCCCGGCCGCACGGCGAGCGTCAATCCGCGTGCCCGTACGCCGGCGGCGGACAGTTCGTCCAAACCCGTCACCAGCCGCCCCTGCACCGGCAGGCGATAGACGCCGCGCGGCCGCGCCGGGGCTTGTACACCGGGCGCCAGCGGGCGCGGCAGCGGACCGGGCAAGGCGGCAAGGTCCGCGGCAGTCGCCTGCGCGACATCGCCCTCGGCCAGCCGATCGACCAGATCGCGCGCGCGTTCGCCTAGTGCGAGGGCGCGATCCTCCTCGCTCATCGCGCCGCGGCCCAGCGCCTGGCTGCGCGAACGATGCGCCGCTTCCGCCTGGGCCAGCGCGGTCCGGTCGGCCTCCAGCCGCGCCCGCCCCTCGCGCAGCGCCGCGGCGGCGGCGGCGGCACTCGCCTGTAGCGACCGGGTACGGTCGATCGCGGCCCGCACGTCCGTGGTACGGGCGCGGATCACCGGCAGCGCACCGCCGAGCACGGCGCGGACATGGACGAGGTCGTCGACCGATCCCGGCTGCGCCACCGCCGCCACCGTCGGCCGCCGCGCCAGCGACTGCAACGCCGCCAGCAGTCGTGCCAGCGGCGCCTGTCGGGTCGCCAGATCGGCCTGTTGTTCGGCAAGCAGTCGGGCGACGATCGCGCTGCGGGTCCGGGCGGCGGTCAGATTCGCCTCCGCCGCCGTGACCCGCGCCGCCAGGGCGACCTCCTCCGCACGCGCGCGCTCCGCCGCCCCGCGCTCCGCCGCCGCCCGCTTGGCCAGGGCCTCTGCCCGCGCCGCCGCCGCCACCGATTCGCGCTTCGCCATCGCCAGCCGCGTGCGCTGGTCCGCGAGCGACTGTCCTCTCGCCGCGACGCTGCCGGACAGCAGCAGCACCGTCGCGAGCAACAGCGCCGGTTGGGGGCGGCGAGTCCGCCAATCGCTGATCAAACCGCCGCTAGGAAGCCACGGGACCATCATCGCGCCCTACCCTTCCCGATGGTAGGGATGCCCCGCCAGGATGCTGGTCGCGCGGAACAATTGCTCGGCCAGCATCGCCCGCGCCAGCAGGTGCGGCCAGGTCGCGCGGCCGAAGGACAGCAACAGGTCCGCCTCCGCCCGTTCGGCATCGCCGAAGCCGTCCGCCGCGCCGATCAGGAAGCGGGCCTCGCGCACGCCGTCGTCGCGCCAGCGTTCCAGCCGTCGGGCGAAGTCGAGCGAGCCGAGCATCTCTCCCTTTTCGTCGAGCAGCACCCGCCGCGTCTGCGCTTCCAACGGCGGCATGCGACCGCCGGTGTCGGGCAGTTCCGAGATACGCGTCGGCCAGGCGATCCGCTTCAGATAGCGGTCGACCAGATCGGCTTCGGGCGAGCGCCCGATCCGGCCGCGCGCGACGATGTGGAGAAGAATGCTCAGGCCTGCGTCGGCTGGCCCGGCGCCGCCGGGGCCTCACCGAACTGCCACATCCGCTCCAGATTGTAGAAGGAGCGGACCTCGGGACGGAACAGGTGAACGATCACGTCACCGGCGTCGAGCAGCACCCAATCGGCCGCGGGCAGCCCCTCGATGCGGACGATACGGCCGAACTCGGCCTTGATCTTCTCGGCGAGCTTGGTCGCCATCGACGCGACCTGGCGCGTCGAACGGCCACTGGCGATCACCATAAAATCGGCGATCGACGATTTGCCGGCGAGCGGGATCGATACCGCCTCCACCGCCTGGTCATCGTCGAGGGAGGCCATCACGAGTCGATGCAGCGCCTCGACCTCGGCCGGATCGGACATGGGCGCGGCACGCGAGGGTGCAGCCTGGGGGGTCGTCGCCAAGTTAGCTCCTGGGTTGCTGGACCGGTTGGCGCCGGTGCCAGTCGGGATCGGCCGCGCGGGCCGCGGTCGCGGACGTCGGGTCGGGGCGGAAGTGCAGCAGCACGAGGGCCGGCAATCTCCACGTCGTCCAATCGTTCGCCTGGTCTGCGGGCCGTTGGAAGCGTCGCAGCCATCCCATCGCGACACTCGCGAGGGCCTTATCATCATACCCCGGACGCGCGATCACCGCAATCGGCATCGTGCGGGCGATCTCGCGCCAGCCGCGCCAGCGGTGGAACTGCGCCAGATTGTCCGCCCCCATCAGCCAGATGAAGTGCGTCTTGGGGTAGCGGCGGCGCAGCTTGCGCAGCGTGTCGAGCGTGTAGCGGGTGCCGAGCCGGACCTCGATGTCGGTCGCACGGATCGGCGCGCGCCGCGCCATCGCCCGCGCCGAGCCGAGCCGTGCGGCGAACGGCGCCATGTCCGGTGCGCCGTCCTTCAGCGGATTGCCCGGCGAGACCATCCACCACGCCTCGTTGAGATCGAGAACGCGGATCGCCGCCAGCGTGATCCGCCGATGCCCACGATGCGCCGGGTTGAACGAGCCGCCAAGCAGTCCGATGCGGGTCAAGACGGCAGCTGCCAGTCCTCGCGCTCGTGATGCACGCGGATGACTTCAACTGTCCGACCCTTGATCCGGTAACGGATCAAATAAGGCGTATCGAGGACCCGCAGCAGACGCTGCTCGCCGTCGAGCGGCCGGCCACCACGAGGGAAGTTTTCGAGAAAACGCGCACGGTGACGTATCGCGGCAACCGTCCGAGCAGCCATTGCGGGCGACACTTCCCGCGCCAGCCAGTCGCCGATGCTTCGCACATCCAGCAGGGAAAGCGGCGACCAGCTTATCCGCATTGGGCGCGATAAGCGGCAATCATTGCGTCGAGCTCGGCCATGACCTCTTCATGCGGAATGCCTTCTCCCCGATCGAGCGAGTCGATCCCCGCCTGGATGAAGGCGTCGAAATCGTCGTCGGTTTCCGCTGCGCGCCGGATCGCCTCGGCCGCGAATTCGGGGCCGGTCATGCCACGGCGGCTGGCGACGCGTTCGACCATCGCCATGGTTTCCGCATCGATTTCGGTCGTGATCGGCTGAAGGCTGGCCATGGTTGCCATATAGGCGATACGCCGCCCCCGCTCAACTCAACCGCGCACCTGCCCGGTGCCGCGGCCGATCCATTTGTACGTCGTCAGCCCCTCCAGCGCCACCGGCCCGCGCGCATGGAGCCGCCCGGTCGCGATGCCGATCTCCGCGCCAAGGCCGAATTCGCCACCGTCGGCGAATTGCGTCGAGGCGTTCCACAAGACGATCGCCGAATCGACCGCGGTCAGGAAGCGCTCCGCCACGGCCGGGTCGTCCGCGACGATCGCATCGGTATGATGCGAGCCGTGCGCGGCGATATGGGCGATCGCCTGCTCGACTCCGTCGACCATCGCGACTGAGGCGATGGCGTCGAGATATTCGGTGTCCCAATCGGCCGCGTCGGCGATGGCGAGCCCAGGCACCAGCGCCGCGGCGTGATCGTCGCCGCGCACCTCGCACCCTGCATCGCGCAAGGCTACGATCAGCGCGCCCGCATCGGCGAAGCCCCGGTCGATCAGCAAGGTCTCCATCGCCCCGCAGATGCCGGTACGGCGCAGCTTGGCGTCGAGCACGATCCGCCGCGCCATCGCCGGGTCGGCAGACGCATCGACATAGACGTGGTTGATCCCATCGAGATGCGCGAGCACCGGCACGCGCGCCTCCGCCTGCACCCGCGCGACTAGGCTCTTGCCGCCGCGCGGCACGACCAGGTCGATGACCCCGTCCGCGGCCAGCATCGCCCCTACTGCGGCGCGGTCGGTGGTCGGCACCAGCTGCACCGCATCCGCCGGCAGTCCTGCCGCCGCGAACCCCTGCGCCAGCGCCGCATGGGTCGCGGCGTTGCTGTGCACCGCCTCCGATCCGCCGCGCAGGATCGCCGCATTGCCGGCCATGACGCACAGCGCCGCGGCATCGGCGGTGACGTTGGGCCGCGATTCGTAGATGATGCCGATCACCCCGATCGGCACCCGAACGCGCGACAGTTCCAGCCCGTTCGGCCGCGTCGTCCGGTCGATCACCTGCCCGACCGGATCGGCGAGCCCGGCGACCGCTTCCACCCCCGCCGCCATCGCGGCGATCCGCCCCTCGTCGAGCCGCAGCCGGTCGAGCAGCGCCCCCGACAGGCCGCGTTCGGTCGCCGCGGCCATATCCTGCGCATTGGCATCCGCGATCGCCGGCGCCTTGGCGCGCAGCGCCGCCGCCGCCGCCCGCAGCCCGTCCGCCTTGCGCGCGGTCGGCAGCCCCGCCAGCGACGTGGCGGCGGTGCGGGCACTGCGTCCCATTTCGGCGATCAGCATGGCGGGGTCGGTCATCGTCCCTTTGCTAACACGCTGATCCCCCTTGCGCCACGCCGCGTGCCTTGCCACCCTCCCGTCCCATGTCGGGGGATATCGCTGCAGCAGCAGACATCGTCACGGGTGCGCTTGCCGCCCGTTCCATCGAACCGTCCGCGGGGGAGGCGCACGGCCACGGCCATGCCGGCGCGCTGTGCCTCAATTGCGGGACTCGTTTGATCGGTTCGCACTGTCACGCCTGCGGCCAGTCGGCGCACGTCCATCGCTCGGTCGGCGCGATCGGCCATGAGATCGCCCATGGCGTCTTCCATTTCGAAGGCAAGATCTGGCGGACGCTGCCGATGCTGATAATGCGCCCGGGCGAACTGACCCGCCGCTACATCGCGGGCGAGCGTGCCCGCTTCGTTTCGCCGCTCGCCCTGTTCCTGTTCACCGTCTTCCTGATGTTCGCGACGATCAGCGCGCTGGGCGGCGACATCGCCGAACTGGCGACGCCAGGTGAGATCGGTCGGCATGTCGTCGGCCTCGCCAAGGGCGTCGAGCGGGTCCAGCACCAGCTCGACGAGGCGCAGAAGTTGCGGGCGGAGCTGGTCGCGGCGGGCAAGTCGACGGCCAAGATCGATCAGAGCATCGCCGAGCTGCAAACCGCGGTCACCGCGCTGAAGCGCACGCAGGCGGGGGCCGCCGGCGACGGCGATCGGTCCGACTTCACCTTCACCAACGCCCGGACCGGCTGGGACAAGCTCGACCACGGCCTCGAAAAGGCCAACAAGAACCCCGGCCTCGCGCTCTACAAGCTGCAATCCAGCGCTTACAAATACAGCTGGCTGCTGATCCCGATCTCCACCCCCTTCGTCGCCCTGCTGTTCCTGTGGCGGCGGCGGTTCGGCCTGTACGACCATGCGATCTTCGTCACCTACAGCCTCGCCTTCATGATGCTGATGGTGATCGCGCTGATGCTCGGCGGGGTCCTCGGCCTGTGGCCCGGCTTCATCGTGTTCACGGTGTTTCTGCTGCCGCCGATCCACATGTACCGCCAGTTGCGCGGCGCCTATTCGCTCCGCCGCTTCTCCGCACTGTGGCGGACGGTGGCGCTGCTGGTCTTCGCCTGGACCGCACTGATCGCCTTCGTCACGCTGCTGCTGCTCCACGGCCTGACCGACTAGGGTCTGATCCGCTGACGTGGAAGCGGCACCGGCCCTGATCCAGCTTCGGTGGATCAGACCCTAAGCCCTACAAGCCATAGCGCTTGGCGCGGTCCGGCAGCGTGCGGTCGACGGCACGCGCCGCGGCGAGATCGGCATCGGCCTGAGCGATCTGCCCCTGGCGCCGCTCCACCACCGAGCGGCCGTAGAGCGACCAGCCGAGCTTGGGGTTGATCGCCAGCGCCGCCGCGAAATCCCGGCTCGCCGCGGCATCGTCGCCCTGGCGCAGCGCGACCAGGCCGCGACTGTCGAGGAACGACGCATTGCTCGGCACCGCACGCACCGCCGCGTCGCAATCGCTGCGCGCCTTGTCGAGATCGCGGTTGGCGAGGACGCGCGCCCAGCAGCGGCCGTTCTGCGCCTGGCTGCGATGCGCGTCGTCGCGATGCGTCGCCAGCCAGCTGTCATATTGACCGATCGCCGCGTCGAAGGCGTCGGCGGCCGAATAGAGCTGGCCGAGCACCATACGCCGCGCGTCCTCGCGCGGCAGCCGCGCGCTGATCGCGTCGAGGTCGCTGATGCTGCCCCCCGGATTGCCGGCGCGCAGCCGCACCTGCGCGCGAATCAGCTGCGCCTCGAGATCGTTGGGATCGAGCGTCAGCGTCGTGTTGAGGTCGTCGAGGGCGAGCACCGGCCGCCGCTGCGCCAGATAGACGAGCGCCCGCTGGCGCGGAAAGCGCGGGTCCTTGGGCGCCAGCGTGATCGCCTGGGTATAGGCATCGATCGCATGCGGCAGGTCGCGCTGGGTCTGGAACATCGCCGCGCGCCGCGCCCAGCCGTCCGCATCGGTCGGCGCCGCCTCGGGTGCGCCGGAGGCGACGACGCTGCCGGCCGGGTCGACATGCGCGCCCATGTCGAACAGCCGGCCACCGGTGTAGGTGAAATACATCCGCCGCTGCGCGTTCGACACGAAGATGCGGTGCGAGATAAAATAGTCGGCACCGATCAGCATGTCGGTGTCGAGATCGCCGAGATCGGCGATGCGCAGCCGGACGTTGTGCAGTTCCTCGTCGCCGATCTTGATCACGGCGAACTTGCCGATCCAGCCCTGCACCACGCGCTTGCCGAGCCCGGTCTGCCAGCCGGCCGTCTCGACGCCGGGGTCGCCGGGATGGACGCCCGCCTTGGCCGCCGCGCGCAGCGTCACCACCGTCTGCGCCGCACCGGTGTCGAAGGTCGCGCGCAGTTTCGCGCCGTCCAGCTCGACCGCGCCGACCGTATGGTTGCGTGCACTTTCCTTGCTTTCGATCGGCAGGGTGAAGAACGGCTTGCCCGCGCTCCAATAGGCCAAGGCGGTCTTGCCGCAGCCCGTCGTCTTGAACAGCCGCACCGCGCCGTCGGGCAGGTCATATTCGACGTCCGCCAGCCCGAGCACGTTCTGGCCGAGCAGCCCGGTCTGGCCGATGTCGGTGCCGCCGACGACGAACTGGACGTCGTTCAGGTCGAATCCCGCCAGGCCGAAATGACGGACGCGCGCGACGCTGGCATCGCTGGTGCCGCCGATGCCGCGCAGCCGCAGGCCGCCGGGCATGTTGACGGCGGGAAGGTCGAGCGCCTTGGCGACCGGCGGCGAGATCGTGCTGAAGAAGGCGCCACTGTCGACGATGAAGGGTGCGGGCTTGCCGTTGATCGTGGTCTGCACGATCGGACGTAGCCCCTGCATCGTCACCGCCAGCTCGGCCATCTTGCCGACCTTGCAGGTCTCCGCCGCCGCCGGGGCGGCGGTCGCCACCGCCACAACCGCGATCGCCATGCCGACACCGTTTCGCATCCCACCCCCCTGTCACCGCCCATCGGATCGACCGGCAGCATCGCCGATCAGGGTAGAAGCGCAAGCTGACAATCGGCTTACAGCGCTGGCTTGCCGCCCGGCCGGCGCTCCCTGGCCAGCCGTGCGTCGAGCGCCGCCCGCCCGGCGGCGGCATAGTCGCGACACGCGGTCGGCGAGGCGAGTGGCTTGCGGCCATCGAGCCGCGCGTACAGGTCGCTGGCGCCCGGATGCGGGGTGACGATCAGCTCGCACGGCAAAGCGGCGACCGTCGCCAGCGCGGCCCGGAAGCGGCGGACATAGGCGGGGTGGTCGACGAAGCGATAGGCGTCGTTCGATACCGCGCTGACACTGTCGGCATAGGCGATGCGGCGACAGGTCGTGCCGGCGCAGCTGCGCCACGTCCACGACGTGCTGCCCGGCGCGTGGCCCGGCGTCGCATGCGCGGTCAGGCGCAGATCGCCCAGCGTCACCACACCACCGTCGCGGATGACCCGGTCAACGCGGACACCGGCGAATTCCGGCCGGCTCGACGTTCGCTGTGGATCGTCCGCCGCCGGCACCGCGCGCTCCAGCATCGGTCGGGCCACCACGGTCGCGATCATCTGCGCGCCCGTCGCCCGCTTCAGCGTGGCCAGCCCGCCGGCATGGTCCTGATGCTCATGGCTGGACAGCAGGATCTTGACGTCCTCCGGCCGCAGACCCAACCGCCGGATATTGGCGAGGATGTTCGGCACGGCCGGCGCCGTCGCCGCGTCGATGACGATCGCTCCGGCCGAACCGACGATCAGCGGCACGGTGATCCCGCAGCTGCCGATGTCGTAGATATTGGCGAAGATGCGGATCGGCGGGGCGGGATCGGCCCACCCGTCCCTGCCCGCACAGGCGCGGCGGTGCTCGGCGATGCTGGCCGGATGCAGCGCGGTCGGCGCTGCGGTCGCACCGGGCCATGCGGCTGCCGCCAGCATGACGATTGAGGCCGTGCGCATGACGTGTCTCCCCGAGGTTCGGCGCGTGCGACGCGCTCGCCCCGCCCGCTTACGCCAGACGTCCGCTCCGCAGAAGTCGGCGCGCGATCCGGCCGGTCAGGAGGGACGCACCGCGCCGATCCCTCCCGTTCGTCGCGTTCCTGTGCGGGCAGGGCCGCTGTACGGCAGACTCGCCGGCACATCCGAACGTACCGCCGCACAGGGCGCCTTTTCCGAAGCATGGCGTGGACACGATGCATCCACGCGACCTCGTTAAAGCCGCCCGCTCACTCCCTCACCCGCACGGAAAGCGCTTGGCCAGCACCCGCGCATAGCCGTCCTTGAGCGGCAGCCGCTTTTCCGCCGGGGTCAGCTCGTCGAGCCCCGACAGCATGTCGAGGATGCCGAGCGATTCGCCCTCCGGGAGACAGGCGATCGGCGGCTTGCCCGCCGCGGCGCGGGCGGCGCGATCCGCCTTCAGCTCGCGCGTCGCCGCATCCGCCTCGGCCTTCAGCATCGGATAGTCGGGATTGGTCAGCGCGGTGAACGGATTGGCGCGCAGCGGCGCAGCCTTGGTCAGGAAGGTCTCTACCGTGATCGCCGCCGCGGCGGGCGAGGCGACGAGCAACGGGGCGGCCACGGCCGCCGCAAGAAATACAGGGAATTTGAACGACATCGGCGGCACTCCACCAGAGGAATGCCGCCGCTTAGTCGGATCAAACTGACGCCGGGCTGAACCGGTCCGGTCGTATCCCCTTCAGGCGCCGAGCGGGCTCGGCTGGCCGAAGGGACCGCCGGGACGGCGCGTCTTCGGGATCGAGGTGCCGGCGCGCGGCACGTTCGACTTGGGGCTGGGATCGGGCCGGCCGATCTCTTCGCCCGCGATCAGCTTCTTGATCTCGTCGCCGGACAAAGTCTCATATTCGAGCAGCGCACCGGCGAGCAGATGGAGCTGGTCGACATGCTCAGTCAGCACCTGCTTGGCCTTGGTCAGCCCGCCCTCGACGATGCCCTTGATCTCGTCGTCGATCAGCTGCGCCGTCGCGTTCGACATGCGGACCGGCTGGCTCGACGAATAGCCGAGGAAGCTCTCGCCTTCCGGCTGGGCATATTCGACCGGCCCGACCTTGTCCGACATGCCCCATTTGGTGACCATGTCGCGGGCGAGGCCGGTGGCGTACTGGATGTCGCCGGACGCACCGCTCGACACCTTGTCGTAGCCGAAGATGATCTCCTCGGCGACGCGGCCGCCCATGCTCACCGCCAGGTTCGCGTACATCTTGTCGCGATGGTAGCTGTAGCTGTCCCGCTCCGGCAGGCGCATCACCATGCCCAGCGCCCGGCCGCGCGGGATGATCGTCGCCTTGTGGATCGGGTCGGACGCCGGCTCGTGCAGCGCGACGATGGCATGGCCCGCCTCGTGATAGGCGGTCATCCGCTTCTCGTCCTCGGTCATGACCATGCTGCGCCGCTCGGCGCCCATCATCACCTTGTCCTTGGCCTCCTCGAACTCGGCCATGGCGACCAGCCGCTTCGACTTGCGCGCCGCCATCAGCGCCGCCTCGTTGACGAGGTTGGCGAGATCGGCACCCGAGAAGCCCGGCGTGCCGCGTGCGATGACGCGCGCGTCGACGTCCGGCGCCAGCGGCACCTTCTTCATATGCACTTCGAGGATCTTGATCCGGCCCTCGATGTCCGGGCGCGGCACCACGACCTGGCGGTCGAAGCGGCCGGGACGCAGCAGCGCGGGATCGAGCACGTCGGGGCGGTTGGTCGCCGCGACGATGATGATGCCTTCATTGGCCTCGAAGCCGTCCATCTCGACCAGCAACTGGTTGAGCGTCTGCTCGCGCTCGTCATTGCCGTTGCCCAAGCCCGCACCGCGATGGCGGCCGACCGCGTCGATCTCGTCGATGAAGACGATGCACGGCGCGCTTTTCTTGGCCTGTTCGAACATGTCGCGGACGCGGCTGGCGCCGACGCCGACGAACATCTCGACGAAGTCCGAGCCGGAGATGGTGAAGAACGGCACGCCCGCCTCACCCGCGATCGCGCGGGCGAGCAGCGTCTTGCCGGTGCCGGGCGAACCGACAAGCAGTGCGCCCTTCGGGATCTTGCCACCCAGCCGGGCGAACTTGGTCGGATCCTTCAGGAACTCAACGATCTCGGTCAGTTCGGCGCGCGCCTCGTCGATGCCGGCGACGTCGTCGAAGGTGACCTTGCCTTCCTTCTGCGTCAGCATCCGGGCCCGCGACTTGCCGAAGCCCATCGCGCCGCCGCCGGTGTTCTTCTGCATCTGCTTCAGCACGAAGAAGGCGATGCCGAGGAACAGCAGGAACGGCAGCGATTGATACAGCAGCAGCATCCACATCGACGTCCCCTCCTCGGGCTTGGCCGAGATGGTCACGTTCTTTTCGCGCAGATGCGGGACCAGCGACGGATCCTGGATCGGATAGGTGCGGAACTTGTCGCCGCTGGTGCCGGTGCCGGTGATCACGTCGCGGCTGATCGCGACATCCTTCACCGTGCCTTCGTCCACCCGGTCGAGGAACTTCGAATAAGCGATCGTGTCGCCTTTCGCCCCGGTCGTCGTGCCGTTGAACTGCGTCAGGAACAGCCCGATCGCGAGCAGGATGCCGACCCAGATCAGCAGGCTCTTCATCCAGGGATTGCCGCCGCCGTTACCGCCGGAATTCCCGCCGTCGTTCTGGGGCTGCTTGTCGTTGTCGTTCATGCACGGACCTTTCAGCCATCAAGATAGGCGCGCCCAGGTTAATGGCAATGGAACAAGCGATCAGTTTGAGCGATCAGAGTGTGCGATCCGACCGGCGTCAGCCGGTGCGCCGTGCCGGGGCGGGACGGAAACGCCATTCCTCACCCGCGGGCGTCGCCGCGACCCCCGCTTGGGTCGCGCGCTTGCCCGCCGCCAGCGAATCGAGCAGCGCCTCGACATTGGCGGCCTCGCTCCATTTCGGTGCGACCAGCCGGGCCGAATCGATGACCGCCGTGATCGCCCGCCGCGCCAGCCGCCGCGTCAGCTCGCGGGGCAGGCCGGCGACGCGGACCCGCACCGTCGCGCCGCTGACGCTCGCCCGTTCCGACCACAGCCAGTCAACGATCGCCCGCACGTCGCCATCGGCCTCGCCCAGCGCCGCGGCGGCGCGGGCAAGCTGCGGCGGGCCGAGCCATTCGTTGGCGTCGAGCAAGCGCCGGAATCGCGTGCGATCATGCGCCGGATCGTGATTCGCCGGATCGTCGATGAACGGCACGTCCTGGCGCCGCACGATCGCGCGCAGCTCGGCGCGGCGCCATTCCAGCAACGGGCGGACGACCGTCACGTCGTCGATTACGGTCCGCGGACGAACGCCGGCGAGGCCCGACAGGCCGGAGCCGCGCGCGGCGCGCATCAGAAACGTCTCCGCCTGGTCGTCGACATGATGCGCCGTCGCCAGTGCCTCCGCGCCGATCGCCTTGGCGTGCCCGGTGAGCAGGCCGTAGCGCGCGGTCCGCGCCGCCGCCTGGAGGCTTGCCCCGCTGATCGCGCTGTGCGGCACCAGCGTCGCATGCGCGATGCCCAAGGTCGCGCAATGGTCGGCCACCATCGCCGCCTCCGCCGCCGCCTCGGGCCGCAGGCGGTGATCGACGCTCGCCACCGCGATGCCGCCCGCCAGTCCGGCCGCGGCGGCGAGCGTCAGCATCGCCATCGAGTCCGGCCCGCCCGAGACGGCAAGCAGCACCGGCGCGCGCGGCACATGGCCGAACGCGCGGATCAGGTCATCGCGGAACCGGTCGCCCTCGGCGACGATCGGCTCACTTGCACTTGGCGGCGGTACGGCCCTTCTCGACATCGGCCTTCATCTGGGAGGAGATCTTGGTTCCGTAAACATCGGTCAGCTCGCCATAGACCTTGCAGGCATCGGCCGGCTTGTTCAGCTTGATGAGCGCCTGGGCGAGGTAATAGAGGCTGTCGGGCGCCCGTTCGCCGTCCGGCATCTTCTTGTAATTGTCATAGAAGGCCATCGAGGCGAGGCTCGGCTTGCCCTCGTCCAGATAGGCCCGGCCGAGCAGGTTCTGGGCGTAGCTGGCGCGGCGGTGCTTCGGGTAATCGGCGACCACCTTCTTCAGCTGCGCCTCTGCCTGTGGATATTGCTTCGCAGCCCACAGGCGATAGCCGTAGAGATAATCGTCCTCGGCATTGTTGCCGGTCGATGGCTTGCTGACCGGACCGGCACTGGCACCGGCGGTGCCAGCGTCGTCTGCATTGGCCGATGCCGGTCTGGCGGCGGGGGCCGCGCCGCCACGGCTCGGCCGCGAGGCGGTCGCGCCGGCCGCGGGGCGGTCGTCCATCGGCTCCTCTTCGCTGCCGACCGCGGGAGACGGCGCCGGCGCCGGTGCGCTCGCCAGCGACTTCAGCTTGCCGTCGGTCGCGCGCTTGTACGCCTCGAACTGGTCCTGCAGCTGGCGCAGCTTGTAGCCGTTCTGCTCGATCTGATCGGTCATCGACGCCATCTGGCTTTCCAGCGCGGTGACGCGGCTGGTCAGGTCGGCGACCGCGCTGGTCGCGGGCACGCCGCCCGCCTGCGCCGGCGTGTCGGGGCGCGTGACCTCGGGCTGCAGATACTGGCCCGCGCCGCCGGGAAAGACCTTGCGCTGCACGGCGCGCATCTCGCCCTCCAGCTTGCCGACGCGCCCGTCGAGGTTGCTGCTCTGCGCGCTGGCCGGCACGGCCAGCAGCGTCGCGGGAATCAGAGCGGCGGACGCGGCGAGCGCCCAGATCGTCTTAGACATGGTTCGGGCGCCCCCCGGCGCAGCTGATGGTGAGGTCCTGATTCATCATAACTGCAACCGGGCAGCTGTCGCCAGCCTTAAGGTGCGGTCGAATTGCCCGTCGTTGCGGCAGGTTGCGCCGCATCCAGATTGGCCCGCTGGGTCTCGCTGACCGCCGCCGGCGCCGCCGCGGCCTCGCGCCGCGGCCGGCTGGCGGCGCTACGCCGCGCGGACGTCCGCGTCGCCGTCTCCGCCGTCGCGACCGGGGTCGCCACCGGCAGCGGCTGGCCGTTGATCCGCGCCGCCAGCGCCGCGCCGTCGACGCGCACATCCTTGATCGCGCGCGATCCGTCGCCGAGCGGCGGCACCGCCGACCCGTTGAGCGTCACCGCCAATTTGTCCGGCCGCCCGACGTTGATCATCGGTTGCTTGGCGTCGGTGGGCACGTCGAAACTGTCGCCCGGCTTCATCGTGCCGAGGTACAGCGTCTTGTTGTCGGCATCGTAGACGCGCAGCCAGACCTCGTCATTGGCGGTCAGCCGCACCTGCTCGCCCTGCGCGGGCGCCGCGGTCGGCGTCGCCGCCGGGGCGGCGGGCGCGGCGGCGATCGTCTGGCTCGCCACCGGGCCGCCATCGGTCGAGCCGGTGCGATAGCTCTGGAACAATGTGGTGCCGTACCACAGGGCGACCAGCACCAGCACCGCCACCGCGACACCGGCCGCGATCACCGCGACGCCGCGCGACGGCACGCGCGCCGGATCGGCGGTTTCATAGGGCACATATTCGGGCTGGCGGGGCCCGAGCCGGTCGAGCTCGCCGCGCACGTCCTGTGCCACCGCCACCTCGTCCAGCCCGACCGCCCGCGCATAGGCCTTGGAAAAGCCCATCGCATAGGTCGGCGCCGGCAGCGCGCCGTAATTGCCGGTTTCCAGCGCCTCGAGATGCCGTTGCGGCACGCGCGTCCGGCCCGCGATCTCCGCGAGGCTGAGCCCGCGGGCCTCGCGCGCCACGCGCAACCGTCCACCCGCCGTCATCGGCGTCGCAGAGTTGGCATCAGGCTGGCCGCGATCGACCTCGTCCATTCTCATCTCCAAGGGAGTGACGGTCTTCCAGGCCGCCGCTGACGGGGGCGACATTCCCAGAGGGCCAGCGGCATGTCAACGCGCTCGACCCCCGCTTCGGCGGACGATCAGGCCAGATCAACGCCGTTTGCCGACGCCCATCCGGCCAATGCACCGCGCATGTCCCGCGGCGGACGCGCCAGCAATTCGTCGACGAAGCCGGCGATCGCCGTGCGATCGAGGCTGCGCACCATCGCCTTGATCGGCCCGACCGCGGCCGGGGTGATCGACAGCCGGTCGATGCCGAGGCCGATCAGCGCCATCGCCTCCAGCGGCCGGCCGCCCATTTCCCCGCACACCGCCAGTGTGACCCCGGCCTCGCGCACTGGCACCAGCACGCGCTTCAGGAAGCGCAGGATCGACGGGCTCAGCCAGTCGTAGCGCTCGGCGAGCTTGGGATTGGCGCGATCGGCGGCGAACAGGAATTGCGTCAGGTCGTTGGTGCCGACCGACAGGAAGTCGATGTCCGGCAGCAACATGTCGAGCTGCTCGGCCAGTGCCGGCACTTCCAGCATCGCGCCATAACGGATCTCGACCGGTGGCCGCCGGCCACGCCCGGCCAGCCAGGCCCGCTGCGCCTCGAACAGCGCCTTGGCCTCGCCGAACTCCCACGCCTCGCTGACCATCGGGAACATGACGTTGAGCGTCCGCCCCGCCGCCGCCTCGATCAAAGCCCGTGCCTGCGCCTTCATCAGGCCTTCCCGTTCCAGCGCCAGCCGCAGCGCGCGCCAGCCCATCGCCGGATTTTCCTCGTCGCCGTCGGCATGCTGCAGATAAGGCAGCGCCTTGTCGCCGCCGATGTCGACGGTGCGGAACACCACCGGCCGATCGCCCGCGGCATCCAGTACCTCGCGATACAGGCGCTGCTGGCGTTCGCGCTGCGGCAGGGTGGCGGATACCAGGAACTGGAACTCCGTGCGGAACAGGCCGATGCCGTCGGCGCCGGTTACGTCCAGCGCGGCGGCATCGTCGCGCAGCCCGGCATTGACCATCACCGTGATGCGATGGCCGTCGCGCGTCGTCGGCGGCACGTCGCGCAGGGCGGCGAAGGCGGCGCGCCGCTTCTGCCGCAAGGTCAGCTTCGCCTCGAACGCCTCTTCCATCGCCGCCGATGGGCGCGCGAAGACATTGCCGGCGACTGAATCGAGCAGCAGCAGGTCGCCTTCTGCGATGAGCCGACGCACGTCGCGCACCCGGCCGAGCACCGGCACGCCCATCGCCCGCGCGACGATGGTGACGTGGGCGGTCAGCGAGCCTTCCTCCAGCACCACGCCCTTCAGCCGGCGCTTGTCATATTCCAGCAGTTCGGCCGGCCCGAGGTTGCGCGCGATCAGGATCGCGTCCTGCCGCAGGCCGAGCTGCGCGGCCGTGCCCATTTGCCCCGACACGATGCGCAGCAACCGGTTGGACAGGTCCTCCAGGTCGTGCATCCGGTCGGCGAGCAGCGGGTCGTCGATCTGCCGCATGCGCTGGCGGGTGCGCTGCTGGACACGCTCGATCGCCGCCTCCGCGGTCAGCCCGGAATCGATCGCCTCGTTGATCCGCCGCGCCCAGCCTTCGTCATAGGCAAACATCTTATAGGTCTCGAGCACCTCCTTGTGCTCGCCGTCGACCCCGAACTCCGCCTCGCGCGTCATCCGGTCGATCTGCTCGCGCATCTTGTCGAACGCGGCATAGACGCGATGCCGTTCGGCGTTGATGTCCTCGGCGACGGTATGTTCGACGACGACGCGCGGCTGGTGGAAGACCGCGAATCCCGATCCCATGCCCTCGACCAGCTTCAGCCCCATCAGGCGGACGGCGGCGGTCGACTGCGGCCGGTCCTTGGCGGCGCCGGCGGGATCGATCAGCCCGGCATTGGCGATCAGCTCGGACAGCACCATCGCCACCGTCTGCAGCGCCTCGATCTCGACGTCCTGATATTTGCGCTGCTCGCTGTGCTGCACCGCCAGCACGCCCACCGCCCGCTCGCGCCGGATGATCGGCACGCCGGCAAAGCTGTGGTAGCGCTCCTCGCCCGTCTCGGGCTTGTAGGCGAAGTCCGGGTGGCTCGCCGCCTCGTCGAGGTTGAGCACCTCGACATCCTCGGCGATCGTGCCGACCAGCCCCTCGCCCAGTGCCAATTTGGTGACGTGCACCGCCTCCGTGGCGAGGCCGCGCGTCGCGAACAGCTCCAGCACGCCCTCGCGCAGCAGGTAGATGGAGCAGACCTCGCTATCCATCGCCTCCGCGATGATCGCCACCACCGCGTCCAGCTTCGCCTGCGCAGGGTTACGGCCCGCCATCACATCGTGCAGGCGGGTCAGGATCTCGCGGGCGGAGGCGGCGGCCGAGCTGGGCATGATAGAGGCGGCTATCAGATGCGAAAGCCGGGTGCCACGCAACATTCTTTTGCAGGCAATGGAACAAAATCGCCATTGTTGGCGCGAGCCGGGTCGCGGCCGGCTTGTCCGCGGGCGCGGGATCGGCGACGCTATGCCCGACATGAATGATCCCGACCCCTCCCCGCCGGTCGCGGCGCTGGCCGTGCGCGGCCTCACCAAACGATTCGACCGCCCGGTCATCGCCGACCTCGACCTCACCATCCGGGCGGGCGAACTCTATGCGCTGCTCGGCGCGAACGGCGCGGGTAAGACGACGACGCTGCGCATGGTCACCGGCCTCGCCCGGCCCGACGCCGGCCAGATCCGCATCTTCGGCATCGACGCGCGGCGCGATCCGCTCGCCGCCAAGGCGATCACCGCCTGGCTGCCCGACGAGCCGATGCTCTACGACAAATTGACCCCGGCGGAATATCTCGCCTTCGTCGCCGGCCTGTGGCGGATGGACCCCGGCCATGCCACCGCGGAGGCGAAACGGCTGCTCCACTGGCTCGAACTATGGGACCAGCGCGACACCCGCTGCGAGGGTTTCTCGCGCGGGATGAAGCAGAAGGTCGCGCTCGCCGGCGCGCTGATCCACGATCCGCGCCTGCTGATCCTCGACGAACCGCTGACCGGGCTCGACGCGGCGATGGCGCGCAGCGTCAAGGACGCGCTGCGCGCGCAGGTCGATGCCGGCAAGACGGTGATCGTCACCACCCACATCCTCGACGTCGCCGAGCGGATGGCCGACCGGATCGGCATCCTCGCCGACGGTCGCCTGATGGCCGAGGGCACGCTCGCCGAGCTGCGCCACCAGGCGGGAACGGAGGGACTGACGCTGGAAGACACGTTCATCCGGCTGACCGGCGGGCATTGAGGCGATGACCCGACCCGGTTCCCTGCCCTGGCTGATCGGCCATGAGATGCGGCTGGCATGGCGCGGGCGGCCGCGCGGCTGGGGCAGCGCGCTGATCCTCGGCGTGCTGCTCGGCCTCTACATCCTTGGCGGCATCGCGCTGGCGATCGGGCTGCGCGACACGCCGATCGCGCCCCACCCCTGGCTCGCCGTGCCGCTGTTCGGCATGACGCTGCTCGTCACCTCGCTGATGACGACCCAGGCGATGATCGCCAGCCAGCAGACGCTCTACGGCGCCCGCGACCTCGACCTGCTGCTCACCGCGCCGCTGCCGCCACGCGCGGCGATCCTCGCCAAATTGCTCGGCATCGCGGCGTCGGTGGTCACCGTCTATGCCGCGCTGCTGCTGCCGATCGTGCTGCCGGTCGCGACGCTCGGCCACCCCCGCCTGTTCGGCACCGCCGCCCTGCTGGTCGCGCTCGCCCTTGCCGCGGCGGCGATCGGCCTTGCGCTGACGCTGCTGATCGCGGCGGTCGCCGGGCCGCGCGCGGCGCGCACCGTCGGCCAGATCGCGGCGGCGGTGCTCGGCGGCGCCTTCTTCCTCGCCACCCAGATCGCCAGCCACAGCGGCAGCGGCACGCGCCGGTCGCTGTTCGCATGGTTCGCCGAACACGGCATCGGCCGCAGCGGCTGGAGCCTGCTGCCGCTGCGCGCCGCCTTCGGCGACGGCACCGCTTTGTCGCTGATCGGGCTGGTGTCGATCGCGCTGTTCGTCGCGGTCGGCGTGGTGCTGGAGCGGCGCTTCCTGTCGACCTATGTCGACGGCGGCATGCGCCTGTCGCGGCGCCGCGTCCGCTCGCGCGGCCTCGCCGGCCTGTTCCATGCCTCGCTGCGCCGCACCATCTTCGCCAAGGAATGGCGGCTGCTCGCCCGCGACCCGGCGTTGCTCGCGCAGATCGTGCTGCGCCTCGTCTATCTGCTGCCGCTGGTGTTCGTCGGCATGCAGCATCGCGGCGGCGACGGCTCGTTCGCGCCGCCGCTCGCCGCCGCCGGGGTGCTGATCGCCAGCCAGCTCGCCGGCAGCCTCGCCTGGCTGACGCTGTCGGCAGAGGACGCGCCGGAGCTGCTCGCGGTCGCGCCGGTCGCCACCGGCGTCGTCCGCCGCGCCAAGCTTGCCGCCGCGCTGGCGATGGCGGCGCCGTTCGCGCTGCTGCCGGCGCTGGTCGTCGCCGCCTCGACGCTGGCCGGCGCGCTCGTCACGCTGGCGATGGCCGCGCTTGCCGGCCTCGGCACCGGCGGGATCGAGATGCTGTTCGGCAAGCCGGGCAACCGCGCCGGCTTCGCGCGGCGACAGAAGGGGTCGGTCGCCGCCGGGCTGCTGTCGTTGTTCGTCGCGGCGATCTGCGGCGGCATCGCCGCGCTGGCGGTCTATTGGCTGATCCGCTGACGATCAGGAATCGAACAGGCCGTCCTGGCTGCCGACCGGCGGGTTGAGGCCGAGATGCTTCCAGCCGCCGGCGTTGAGCACCCGGCCCCGGGCGGTGCGGGCGACGAGGCCGAGCTGGATGAGATAGGGTTCGATCACCTCCTCGATCGTGTCGCGCGGTTCGGACAGGCCGGCCGCCAGCGTCTCGACGCCGACCGGCCCGCCGCGATAGATGTCGGCGATCATCGTCAGATAGCGCCGGTCCATTGCGTCGAGGCCGAGCGTATCGACCTCCAGCCGGTTGAGCGCGCGGTCGGCGACCGCGGCGTCGACCACCGCGGCGCCGGCGACATTGGCGAAGTCGCGCACCCGGCGCAGCAGCCGTCCGGCGATGCGCGGCGTGCCGCGCGCCCGCCGCGCGATCTCCGCCGCGCCATCGGCGGCAATGCCGAGGTCGAGCAGCCCCGCTGCGCGGCTGACCACCCGGGTCAGTTCCTCGACCGTGTAGAATTGCAGCCGCACCGGAATGCCGAACCGATCGCGCAGCGGCGTCGTCAGCAGCCCCTGCCGCGTCGTCGCACCCACCAATGTGAAGCGCGGCAGGTCGATGCGCACCGAGCGCGCCGACGGTCCCTCGCCGATCATCAGGTCGAGCGCGCGATCCTCCATCGCCGGATAGAGCACCTCCTCGACCGCCGGTTGCAGCCGGTGGATCTCGTCGATGAACAGCACGTCGCCATCCTCGAGATTGGTGAGCAAGGCGGCGAGGTCGCCCGACTTGGCGATCACCGGACCGGAGGTGGCCCGGAAACCGACCCCCATCTCGCGCGCGATGATCTGCGCCAGCGTCGTCTTGCCGAGGCCCGGCGGGCCGAAGAACAGCACATGGTCGAGCGCGTCGCCGCGCCCGCGCGCCGCCTCGATGAACACGCGCAGGTTTTCGCGCGCCGCCTGCTGCCCGACGAATTCGTCGAGACTGCGCGGCCGCAGCGCGGCGTCGACATCCTCGGGGCGGCGGGCGGCGGTCAGCAGGCGGTCGGCGTCGGTCACGCTTCGTTCCGTAGCGGCTCACACCGGGGCGGAAAAGGAAAATGACCTGTCAAGACGAAAACGGCGCAACCGAAACGCTCGCGGAACATTTCGCCTGCCTCGAGAGTATTTTTGGCAGAGCCCAGCGCGGGCTAAATGGAGGGACCTATGGGTATCATTCTTTGGCTGATCATCGGCGGCGTCATCGGCTGGCTCGCCAGCATCATCATGCGCACTGACGCGCAGCAGGGCATCTTCCTGAACATCGTCGTCGGTGTGGTCGGCGCGTTCATCGGCGGCCTGATCATCTCGGGCGGCTCGATCAACAACGCGCCGCTGACGGTGACGTCGTTCCTGGTGTCGCTGCTCGGTGCGGTGGTGCTGCTCGGCATCGTCAACCTGGTGCGTCGCGGCAGCGTCCGCTAAGCCTCACCCGGCTGAACGCGATAGGGCCGCCCGGGCAACCGGGCGGCCTTTTTCGTTTGGGTGCCTGCGGCGCCTCCCACATGCGGGGAGGCGCTTTTCGGCGTCACCCCAGCAGGAAGCGCACCGACAATGTCACGGTGACGTCCTTCTCGCCCGGCGCGATCTGCGTCGGCGCGGCTTCCGCCTGGACGCGCATCATCATCATCGGCCGGACCGGCTCGGGCCCGCCGGCGTCCTGGCCGGCCTCGCTGATCGACACCATGCGGACGACGCGCAGCCCGGCGGCGGCGGCATAGACGTCCGCCTTCGCCCGCGCCCGCTTGACCGCATCGGTGCGCGCCTCGTCGAGCGCGGCATCGGGCTTGTCGATCGACAGGTTCGGCCCATCGATCTGGTTGGCCCCCTGCGCCACCAGCGCATCGAGGATCGTGCCGGCCCGCGCCACGTCGCGAAAGCGGATCGCGACGCTGTTGGTCGCCTGATAGCCGGTGATCGTCGGCGGCTGGTTGTCGGCATAGCGATATTGCGGCGCCAGCCCGACCGTCGAGGTGGCGATGTCGCGCTCGGCGACCCCGGCGCGCTTCAGCGCCGCGATGACGCGCGCCATCCGCTGCGCATTGTCCGACAGCGCCGCGGCCGCGGTCGGCGCCTGCGACACCACGCCGGCGCGGATCGTCGCCAGATCGGGCACCCGCGTCGTCCGGCCCTCTGCGCTCACCTCCAGAACGGTGCCGGCGGCCGGCACCAGCGGCTCCACCGTCTGCGTCGCCTGTTGCGCCGTGGCGGGCACCGCCACCAGCAAGGCCGCGGCCAACATCGCCGCGCCCGTCGCCGTCCGCACCCCGATCGCCTGCTTCACACTATGTCTCCCGTTATTGATCCTTGTCGTCCATGCGCCCTGCCCGACCCTGCTACAACCTTGGCTGAACGGGCCTTTTCCTTGCGGTTGCAGCATATTTCGGGCACAGCGCGGCACCGCTCGCCGGGGGGCTTGAGCGAAGTGCTATATTCATGTAACACAGCTGTTCGGTGAGGATTGGGGTCGGGCATGAATTACGAAACCGGGATGATCGGACAGGAAGAGCGGCTCGCCTTGCCCGGCGCGCCCGCGCCGCGCGGCAAGGGCCGCGTCGTCGGGATCATCGCCGTGATCCTGGTCGCCGTGATCGCCGGCTGGCTGCTGTTCGGCCGCAAGCATCAGGCGCCCAAGACGCAGGGCGGCGAGCAGCTGCCGCTGGTCAGCGTCATCGTTCCCGGCCGCCAGCTGGTCGACCGCACCGTCAACGCCACCGGCACGCTCGCCGCCAAGCGCGAGATGCCGGTCGGCGTCGCCGGTGAAGGCGGCATGATCACCCGCGTGCTGGTCGAGCCCGGCCAGTGGGTGAAGGCCGGTCAGGTCCTCGCCACCGTCGACCGGTCGGTGCAGGCGCAGACCGCGCAGAGCCTCGCCGCGCAAATCGCCGTCGCCAAATCGGATCAGGACATCGCCCAGGCCGAACTCGACCGGGCGCAGGCGCTGGTCGACCGCGGCTTCATCTCCAAGGCCGATCTGCAGCGCAAGGCGGCGACCCGCGACGCCGCCGCCGCCCGCGTCCGCGTCGCCCAGGCGGCGCTGCGCGAGACGCAGGCGCGCAACGGCCGGCTCGACATCCGCGCGCCCGCCGCCGGCCTGGTGCTGACCCGCCAGGCGGAGCCGGGCCAGATCGTCAGCAGCGGTTCGGGCGTCCTGTTCCGCATGGCGATGGACGGCCAGATGGAGCTGCGCGCGCAGGTCGCGGAAACCGACCTCGCCGGCCTCCACGTCGGCTCGCGCGCCACCGTCACGCCGGTCGGCTCGACCCAGGGCTTCCCCGGCACCGTCTGGCAACTGTCGCCGATCATCGACCCGCAGACGCGCCAGGGCACCGCCCGCGTCCAGGTCGCCTACAACAATGCGATCCGCCCCGGCGGCTTCGCCACCGCGACGATCATCGGCGGGGCCGGCCAGGCGCCGCTGCTGCCCAATTCGGCGCTGCAGAGCGACGAGAAGGGCAGCTTCGTCTACGTCGTCGGCAAGGACGACAAGGTCGAGCGCCGCAACGTCAAGGTCGGCCAGGTCTTTGACACCGGGATCACCATCGCCAGCGGCCTCGACGGCACGGAGCGCGTGGTCCAATCCGCCGGCGGCTTCCTGTCGCCGGGGCAGAAGGTCAAGCCGCTGCTCCGCGCTGCCACCACCAAGGCGAGCTGATCGTCATGAGCTTTCGCAACATCTCCGCCTGGGCGATCCGCAACCCGGTTCCGCCGATCGTGCTGTTCGTCGCGCTGACGCTGGCCGGCGTCGTGTCGTTCATGCGGATGAGCGTCAACAACGATCCCGACATCGACTTCCCGGTCGCGATCGTCGTCATCAGCCAGCCGGGCGCCGCGCCGACCGAGCTGGAGAACCAGGTCACGCAGAAGGTCGAATCCGCGCTGCGCAGCCTGCAGGGCGTCGACGAGATCAACTCCACCGTCACCGAGGGCCAGTCGCAGACCGTCGTCCAGCTGACGATCGGCACGCCGATCGACCGCGCGGTCGAGGACGTGCGCAGCGCGATCCAGCAGATCCGCAGCAACCTGCCCGACGGCATCCTCGAACCGCAGGTGTTCCGCGCCAACACCACCGACAACGATCTCGCCAGCTATTCGGCGATCTCCAACGACATGACGGTGGAACAGCTCAGCTGGTACATCGACAATACCGTCACCAAGGAATTGCTGTCGGTGCCCGGCATGGCCGCGGTCAACCGCAACGGCGGCGTCACCCGCGAGATCCGCGTCATCCTCGATCCCGCCAAGCTGCAGAGCCAGGGGCTGACCGCCAGCCAGGTCAACCAGCAGCTGCGCGCGATCAACCTCAACGCCGCCGGCGGCCGCGCCGAGATCGCGGGCGCGGAGGAATCGGTGCGCGTGCTCGGCAATGCCAAGAACGCCTACGACCTCGGCCAGACGCTGATCCCGGTGTCGGCCGGCCGCACCGTCCGTCTCGCCGACATCGCCACGGTCCGCGATCTTTATGCCGAACAGCGCAGCCGCGCGGCGGTCGACGGCCGCCAGGCGATCAGTTTCGACTTCCAGCGCGCCAAGGGCGCGTCCGACGTCAGCGTGTTCAACGGCGCGGTGAAGAAGCTCGCCGATCTCGAGAAGCGCAACCCCTCGGTGCATTTCGTGCTGCGCTCGAACAGCGTCAAATACACCGAGATGCAATATGAGAGCGCGATCCACGCGATGATCGAGGGCGCGATCCTCGCCGTCATCGTCGTGTTCCTGTTCCTGCGCGACGGTCGCGCGACGCTGATCTCCGCGCTCGCCATCCCGCTGTCGGCGATCCCGACCTTCTGGTTCATGGAGCTGCTCGGCTTCAACCTCAACCAGATGACGCTGCTCGCGCTCAGCCTCGTCGCCGGCGTGCTGGTCGACGACGCGATCGTCGAGATCGAGAACATCGTCCGCCACATGCGCATGGGCAAATCGGCCTATCAGGCGTCGATCGACGCGGCGGACGAGATCGGCCTCGCCGTGCTGGCGACGACGATGGCGATCGTCGCGGTGTTCCTGCCGGTCAGCGTCATGCCCGGCATTTCCGGCCAGTTCTTCAAGAATTTCGGCCTTACCGTCGTCGTCTCGGTGCTGATGAGCCTGGCGGTCGCGCGCCTCGTCACGCCGATGATCGCCGCCTATTTCCTCAAGGCCGCCGGTCCCGCCAGCCATGGCGAGGGCCGGCTGATGGACGCCTATATGGGCGTGCTGCGCTGGACGCTCGACAGCGGCCGCGCCAAGGCGAGCGCGACGCGCGGCGGCATCCACCGCATCCTCGGCCGCTTCCGCGATCATCGCCTGTGGGTGGTCGGCATCGGCGTCGGCGCCTTTGCGCTGACGCTGGTCATGTTCGCGGTACTGCCGTCGCAGTTCAGCCCCGAACAGGACCAGGACGATTCCACCGCGACGATCGAGATGGTGCCCGGCACCACGCTGGAACAGACCGACGCGGTCGTCCGCCAGGTCGCCGACCTGCTGCGCAAGCAGCCCGACGTCGCCTCCGTCTACGCCCGCACCGGCTCCAACGGTTCGGTCAACACCGGCCGCGTCACCGCGACGCTGAAGGACGACCGCAAGCTCAAGAGCACCGAATTCGAGCGCCAGCTCGCGCCGCAGCTCGCCAAGATCCCCGATGCGCGCGTCGGCTTCCGCTCGCAATTCGGCTGGGGCTCGTCGGGCCGCGACATGACCGTGGTGCTCGGCGGCGACGATCCCGACCTGCTCACCAAGACCGCGAACCAGATCGTCGCCGAGATGAGCAAGCTGCCCTCGCTGACCGCGCCGCGTGTCGCCGGCAACATCCAGCGGCCGGAGATCGTGATCAAGCCGCGGCTCGATCTCGCCGCCCAGCTCGGCGTGACGACGCAGGCGCTGTCGAGCGCGATCCGCATCGCGACCCTGGGCGACATCGACCAGAATTCGGCCCGCTTCTCGCTCTCCGACCGCCAGGTGCCGATCCGCGTCGCGCTCGACGAGGGCGCGCGGACCGAGCTGTCGACGATCCAGAACCTGCCCGTCACCACCCAGAACGGCGGCTCGGTACCCTTGAGCGTCGTCGCCGACATCGGCCTCGGCTCCGGCCCGACCAAGATCGACCGCGTCAACCAGCAGCGGCAGATCACCGTCGGTGCCGACCTCGCCCCCGGCGTGCTGTCGGGCGTCGCGCAGAAGCAGATCGACAATCTGCCGACCATGAAGAACCTGCCGATCGGCGTGAACAAGCTGACCCTCGGCCAGGCCAAGTGGCAGCAGGAGATGATCACCAACTTCGTCATCGCGGTTGTCAGCGGCACCTTCCTGGTCTTCGCGGTGCTCGTCCTCCTCTATCGCCGCGCGCTGCCGCCGTTCGTCAACATGGGCTCGCTGCTGCTTGCGCCGCTCGGCGGCCTGATCGCCCTGTGGGTGGCGGGCAAGCCGGTGTCGCTGCCGGTCTACATCGGTCTGCTGATGCTGCTCGGCATCGTCGCCAAGAACTCGATCCTGCTGATCGACTTCGCGCTCGAGGAGATGGCAAAGGGCGTCGACACGCTGACCGCGATCATCGACGCCGGCCACAAGCGCGCCCAGCCGATCGTGATGACCACGGTGGCGATGGTCGCGGGCATGATCCCGACCGCATTGTCGCTGAACGGCGACGGATCGTGGCGCGCGCCGATGGGCATCGTCGTGATCGGCGGACTGACGCTGTCGACCGTCCTCACGCTGCTGATCGTGCCCGCCGCCTTCAGCCTCGCCGTCGGGGTCGAGCGGTTCGTCGGCCCGCGCCTCGGCCGGCGCCTGCTCACCTACCGCCCCGGCGACGACGGCAGCGCGGTGGTCGGCATCGCCGGCGACCCGGCCGCACCCAAGCTCGGCCCCGCGCAGGGCCGCATCGGCTACGAGGGCGACCAGCCGGCGGAGTGAGGGTCGGGGAGGCCGACGACGCGCCAGTGATCGTCATCCCGGCGCACGCCGGGACCCATGGATACGGGACGGCAGAGGCATCGCACGACCGCCGATGTCTCCTGCCCATGGGTCCCGGCGTGCGCCGGGATGACGAAGATCGGGACGGCGGCCCGACGGCACACCCTCCCATCCCGGAGGCGGCAGCAGCATCGCAAGCTTCCCCCTTGAACATTCCCGTCGTTCGGGGATTGTTTCGGGGATGATCACCGCCACCCGCGCCAGCGCCATGCCAGAGGCGACACCGCCCGCGCTGGTCCGCATGCGGCTGGTCGCGACCGCCTTGCTGGTGGCGATGGCGGCGCTGTTCCTCGCCAGCCGCGCGCTGGCGCCGGTCCACCCCGCCTGGGGCTTCGTCCAGGCGTTCAGCGAGGCGGCGATGGTCGGCGGCCTCGCCGACTGGTTCGCGGTCACCGCCCTGTTCCGCCATCCGCTCGGCCTGCCGATCCCGCACACCGCGATCGTGCCGCGCAACAAGGACCGGATCGGCGACACGCTCGCCGTCTTCCTGCGCACCAACTTCCTGCAGCCGGTGGTGATCGCGCGCCGCATGCGCCGGCTCGACGTCGCCGGCGCCATCGTCCGCTGGCTGACCGACCCGCCGGAAGGCGCCGGCGGCCGCTTTCGCCAGGGCGCGTCCAAGATGGTCGCGCAACTGCTCGAGGGGCTCGACCCGCAGCGGCTCGGCGGCATGGTCAAGGCGGGGATCGCCGGCCGCCTGCGCGACACCGCCCTTGCCCCGATCCTCGGCCAGCTGCTGACCGCGATGATCGCCGGCAACCGCCATGCGCCGCTGCTCGACTCGGCGATCCGCTGGTCGGCGAAGGCGCTCGCCGCGAACGAACATCTCATCCGCCAGATGGTCCATGAGCGCGCCGGCTCGGTGATGCGCTGGACCGGCCTGGACGAGACGGTCGCCGACAAGTTGATCGACGGGCTGGAACGGCTGATCGTCGAGATGAGCGAGAATCCCGACCATCCCCTGCGCCTCAAGGTCGAGGAAGGGCTCGACCGCCTCGCCTGGGACCTGCAGCACGATCCCGACACCGCGCTGCGCGTCGAGGCGATGAAGGCGGAGCTGATCGACAATCCGGCGATGCAGCGCTGGCTCGACGGCCTGTGGGAGCAGGCGCGCGGCCGCCTGCTCGCCATCGCCCGCGATCCGGAAGGCGCGATGAACGGCCAGCTCGGCGACCTGCTGCGCCAGCTCGGCCAGACGCTCGGCGGCGACCCGCGGCTGTCGCGCTCGATCAACCGCTTCGTCCGCCGCACCGTCGTCGGCATCGCCGCCGATTATGGCGACGGCATCGTCCGGCTCGTCTCGGAAACCGTGCGCAGCTGGGATGCGCGCACGATTACCCGCCGCCTCGAAAACGCCGTCGGCCGCGACCTGCAATATATCCGCGTCAACGGCACATTGGTCGGCGGGCTGGTCGGCCTCGCCATCCATGCGGTGGATGTGCTACTTTGACCCAGGCTGAACCGGACAAACCGTCCGGCGTACGCAGGATGCGTCTTGCCGTTCGTCCCGCAATGGCCCAAGAGCGAGATCGATGAGCGCAAGAGCCGAATTCAGCGAGGATGGCAGCGGCACGCTGCGCTTCTCCGGCGACCTCTTGCTGCGCACGATCGGCGACCTGCCCGATCGGCTCGACAAGGTGCAGGGCAAGGTCGACCGCATCGACCTCAACCATGTCGGCCGGATCGACACGGTCGGCGCCTGGCTGGTCCACCGGCTCGCCGTGCGTACCGACGCGGCCATTGACGGTCTCGACGAGGATGGCCGCCATCTGCTCGACCAGGTCGTCGCTGCCGACCAGCCCGTCGCGTTGCGCGAAGGCCGCCGCGGTCTCGTCGGCCAGCTGGTCGGCGAGGTCGGCGATGCCGTCATCATCGCGCTGAAGACGCTGTACGGCCTGCTCGGCTTCCTCGGCGCCACCGTGATCGCGTTGGGCAATGTCATCCGCCATCCCTCGCGCTTCCGCTTCAATGCCACCGTCCACCGGTTCGAGGTGGTCGGCGTGCAGGCTTTGGCGATCGTCGGCCTGATGAGCTTCCTGATCGGCATCGTCATCGCCCAGCAGGGCGCGGTGCAGCTGCGCCAGTTCGGCGCGGAGGTGTTCACGATCAACCTCGTCGGCCGGCTGACGCTGCGCGAGCTCGGCGTGCTGATGACCGCGATCATGGTCGCCGGCCGGTCCGGCTCCGCCTTCGCCGCGCAGCTCGGCACGATGAAGCTGACCGAGGAGATCGACGCGATGCGCACGATCGGCGTCTCGCCGATGGAGGCGCTGGTGCTGCCGCGCACCATTGCCGCGGTGCTGCTGATGCCGCTGCTCGGCTTCTATTCGTCGCTGATCGCGATGATCGGCGGCGGGCTGCTCTGCTGGATCGGGCTCGACATCCCGCCCGTCACTTTCATGCAGCGGATTCGCGAGGTGGTGCCGATCACCGACCTGTACATCGGCCTGATCAAGGCGCCGGTGTTTGGCGCGATCATCGCCATTGCCGGCTGCTTCCAGGGCATGCTGGTCGAATCGGACGCGGAGCAGGTCGGCCTGCGCACCACCTCGGCGGTGGTGCAGGCGATCTTCCTGGTGATCGTGCTGGACGCCTTCTTCGCGGTGTTCTTCACCTGGGTGGGGTGGAACTGATGGCCCGCGCCGGCACCCGCGCCCATGGCGATGCGCCCGTCATCCAGGTCCGCGGCCTGAAGAACGCCTTCGGCGATTCGATCATCCACGACGGCCTCGACCTGGAGGTGCGCCGCGGCGAAATCCTCGGCGTCGTCGGCGGCTCGGGCACCGGCAAGTCGGTGCTGATGCGCTCGATCATCGGTCTGCAGACGCCGGTCGCGGGCGAGATCACCGTGTTCGGCGAACCGACGATCGGCCGCGAGGAGACCGAGGCGGTCGAGATCCGCAAACGCTGGGGCGTGCTGTTCCAGGGCGGCGCGCTGTTCTCGACGCTGACCGTTGCCGAGAATGTCGAAGTGCCCTTGCGCGAATTCTACAAGGAACTGCCGCCGGCGCTGATGGCGGAGATCGCGGCGTACAAGGTGGTGATGACCGGCCTGCCCGCCGACGCCGGACCGAAATATCCCGCCGAGCTGTCGGGCGGCATGCGCAAGCGTGCCGGCCTCGCCCGCGCACTGGCGCTCGATCCCGAACTGCTGTTCCTCGACGAACCGACCGCCGGCCTCGACCCGATCGGCGCCGCCGCCTTCGACGATCTGACCAAGTCGCTGCAGAAGACGCTCGGCCTCACCGTCTTCCTGATCACCCACGATCTCGACACGCTCTATGCGATCTGCGACCGGATCGCCGTGCTCGCCGACAAGAAGGTGATCGCGGTCGGCACGATCGACGAATTGCTCGCGCTCGATCACCCGTGGATCCAGGAATATTTCAACGGCCCGCGTGGCCGCGCCGCGATCGATTCGAAGGAGCGCGCCGCGGCATCCGCCGATGCCCAGGCGGCGGCGCATCCGACCGACGTGAAGCAACAGCAACTCCAGGACTCCGGTGCCGCCGCCACCGAGACACCCGCGCAGCAGGCGAGGACCGACTGATGGAAACCCGTTCCAACCATGTGATCGTCGGCGCGGTGGTGCTGATCCTGCTCGCCGTCCTTGCCATCTTCACCGTCTGGATCGCCCGGCTGGGCGGCGAGTCGGTGAAGGAATACGACATCTTCTTCAAGCAGAGCGTCGACGGCCTCGCCAAGGGATCCACCGTCACCTATTCCGGCGTGCCGAGCGGCCAGGTGAAGCAGATCCTGTTGTGGAAGCCCGATCCGCAGTTCGTCCGCGTCCGCGTCACGGTCAACAACGACACGCCGATCCTGCAGGGCACGACCGCGACGATACAGGGCAGCTTCACCGGCACCAGCACCGTCGCGCTCGACGGCGGCCGCAAGGGCGCGCCCGAGATCAAATGCCCGGAAGAGCCCAATGCGCAGCTCTGCCCCTATGGCGTGCCGGTCATCTCGACCAAGCAGGGCGGCATCGGCGCGATCCTGAACAGCGCGCCGCAGCTGCTCGAGCGGCTGTCGACGCTGACCGAGCGACTGACCGGCCTGCTGTCCGACCGCAACCAGGCGTCGATCGCCGGCATCCTCGACAATACCAACCGGCTGAGCGGTGCGCTCGCCGATCGTGGGCCGGAGATTGCGGCGACGCTGGCGCAGACGCGGGTCGCGATCCAGCAGGCCGGCGACGCGGCGCAGTCGATCGGCAAGCTCGCCGACACCACCAACGGCGTGCTCGCCGAGGACGTCAAGCCGACGCTCGCCAACCTCAACCAGACGATCGCCGCCGCCAAGCAGAGCGCCGAGACGTTGAACTCGGCGATCCAGGATGCGCGGCCGGGCCTGCAGACCTTCTCCAAGCAGACGATCCCGGAGGCGAACCGGCTGGTCCGCGACCTGCGCGTCACCGCGACCGCCCTGTCGTCGATCGCCGACAAGGTCGACCAGGGCGGCGCCAGCTCGCTGATCGGCCAGCAGAAGCTCCCCGACTACAAGGGCAAGTGAGACCATGACGCGCAAACTTCTCCTGCTCGCCGCGGCGCTGCCGCTCGCCGGCTGCATCAGCTTCGGCGCCAAGCCGCCGCCGCAGCTGCTCACCCTGACCTCCAGTTTCGCGCCACAGCCCGGCGCGACGCAGGATTCGGCCAAGGCGCGCTCGATCGTTGTGCAGGTGCCGACCAGCCCCGCCGCAATCGCGGTCGCGCGCGTGCCGGTGTGGACCACCCCGACCGAGGTCGCCTACGTCAAGAACGCGCAATGGTCCGAACCGCCGTCGCGGCTGTTCGCGCGGCTGCTCGCCGATGCGCTGACGACGCGCAGCAATATGGTGGTCCTGTCGACGGTGCAGTCGATCGGCGATCCCAGCGCGACGCTGGCCGGTGAGCTGCGCCAGTTCGGCTTTGACGCCGGGCAGCGCCAGGCGGTGGTCGTCTATGACGCGGCGCTGACCCGCGCCGGCAAGCAGACGGTCGAGAAGCGCCGCTTCGAGGCGCGTGTGCCGGTCGGCGCGATCGACGCGGCCAATGCCGGCACCGGGCTCAGCCAGGCCGCCAACCAGGTTGCGGCCCAGGTCGCCGACTGGGTCGCGCAGAGCTGATGTCCAGCGCCGGCGGCGCTGTCCTACAACGCCATCGGCCGTTAGGATGCGGGCGGCAGTGCCCTGCCCGCTCTTTGACGCCGTCGACTCATCGCCCGCCGGCAACCGAACAACCGGGCCCGACGCGGTGTTGCGGGGCCGCGCACCCCGTCGCAGGTGCGACTTTTGAGACTTTCCGCAGCGCCGGCACGGGTGGGCGCCACGGGCCGATGGCGCAGCCGCGGTTCGGTCTGCGCCGGCAGCGTTACATGCGACCTTTGCGACGTTCCGGATCGTTTCGGTCGACGCGCTGCACCGGTCTCAGGGCGCGCGCCGGACCGCCGGCAGCACGTCGCACACCGCTGCACCGCCCAGCGAAACCATCGGCGGCTCGGGATTCTCGCGCTTCGCCACCGCGGCGGCGAAACGGGGATTGTCCGCGGCGCGATACTGGAAATGCGGCCGCTCCGCCGCCGGCAGGTCGCTCGCCAGTCGCACGGAGACGATCGGCACGCGCTGCTCGTCGCGATCGTACATGCCCATCGCCGCCTCGCTGCGCGGCAGGGCGGACAGATATGGCATGCCCTCCACGATCCGCCCGACGACCGTATAATTGCGGTCGAGTCGCCGCGCCGACTGGCCGATCGGCGTGAACAGCTCCGCCCCGCTGCCCGTGCTGGGTAAATTGTCGCGGGCGACGCCGACCATGCCGTAGCAATGCGTCAGCCAGGCCGCCCTGCCGTCGGTCGCGACCGGCCAGCCGTCGGCGGTGATCCCCGACGCGCTCGAGTAACTGTCCGCCTTGCGCATCCGCACTGCCGGCCGGAAGGCGGCGATCTCGAATTCCGCCGCGGGCCGGTCGGTGACACCGGCGGGCAGCGGCTTCTTCTCGGTATGGTCGCCCCATTGCGTCACCCAGTTTTCCTGGACGCGATAGACGCTGGTTCCGTCCCACCAGCGCGTGCGGGCGAGCGTGCGGATGTTGCCGACATGCGCCGGCGCTAGCGCCGCGGCGAGGCGGATCACCACCTGCTTGCCGGTGCCGAGCGTGACGATCATCAGCTCGTCGTCGGGGATCGGCCGCCAGTCGCCCGGCAGCGGATCGCTCGGCGACGGCGCGGCGGCGGGCGCCGGCGGCGTCGCCTGGGCGGCGGGGCTGAGGACGGCGGCGAGCAGCGCGAGCAGATCGGTCATCGCCTCAGACTGGCGCAGGCCGCGACGATGCGCAATCGCCTTGCGATCCGGCCCGCGACACGCTAGGCGCCGCCACTTCCGGGAGAATGCGGAGCGGTGGCCGAGTGGTCGAAGGCGCTCGCCTGGAAAGTGAGTATACGCCAAAAGCGTATCGAGGGTTCGAATCCCTCCCGCTCCGCCATCCCGTTGTTTCATCCCTACCCTGACCATACCAAAAAGCGCAGTTTTCCGCGGCTTTGATTCGGCAGGCCCGCTCGCTGATCGGGTGATGGCGGAAAGCTTGCGACGAGTCCCGGGCTTGGGAGGCGCCGGTCAGCGCTGAGGGCAAGGCCGATTCCGCGGCGTGGATCGAGGCGAGGCTTGCCGCATCGAAAACCGTCGAGAACGAGCCACCGGTTGTGAGCCATGCGACCGCCGAGCGGTACCGGCGCCTGGCGATCCCCGGCCCGCCTGTCGGCACCCACGCCGGAGAGCCCGTCCATGCCTAAGCCGAAGCTCAAGGCGATCGCCCGCATCCGCCGTGCCCGGCCAATGAGGTCGGAGGCCGAGCGCACTGGCAACCTGGCCCGATCGATCGGCGTTCCCGGAGCGCAGATCCCGAACCTCGCCATGGCCAAGATCGTCGACCTGTCCGGCGAACTCGGCGAAAGTGAAGGTCGTCAACGTGCTGCTGAACCGCGGCGGCACTGCCGTGGAGCAGTGGTTCGGTCGGGATCCAGCCGGCTTGTTCGACGAGCCGCAGCAGCGCGCAATCCGCCACACCCAGGCGCTCTGGAGCCGAGCCGACTGCCAGCTTCGTGCCGTCGATCACAGCCGAGACGTGGTCGACAATCAGGTCGAAGGCATGTCGCAGCAGGAGGCGCTGGACGAGCTCAAGTGGCTGAAGGACCGCATGCCGCGCCCCTATTGGGACGTGTTCGAGAGCGTTTGCCGGTTCGACGAGGAAGCAGGCGTTGCCGGTTCCAGGTTGGCGAGCAACAGTCGTTAGGCCGTCGATGCGGCGAAGACGACGGTGGCTTTCGCTGCAAGCCTGATTGCGATGTGGCGGCGTCTTTGATCAAGCTGCAACGGACGAACGCGAATGCAACCCGAGCCACTCTTCGGCTTCAGGAATGGTGGGAAACATTTGCACCCCGTCGCGCACCTGCAACCGCTTGGTCTGCATCCGAGCCATTGGCGTCTCGGCAACCAAGGCCACCTTGCCTCCACTCGGATCGCTCAGAAACTTCTGCAAAGACGTGATTGTGGACTGACTCTGAAGGACGGCATTCCGTAAGTCGACGATGATGCGCTGATCGCCGAATTTGCATCCCAGCGACATAATGGCCTTCACCGTGTCGCCCACGAATTTCGTCTTGATATCGTAATCCCAAAACGTGTCTTTAAATGTAATGACGATGAAAGACTGATCCGTGTCAGCACTGATGTGGTAAGCCGCTTCCATAGGTACGCCCGCATGTTACTCAATGGTATGGTACACGCGTTAATTGCGATATGTTATCGAACCGCAAATAAAATCATGAAATCTCCGTCATGTTGGAGAAAAAAATGAAGCCGGCAACTGCTCCTGAAGACGGACAAGGCGCGTTCGATCGATTGCACATCAGGCGATCGAACGCAGCCGGCCGCAAAGCGCAATCAGCCTGCCTCCTCTTCCTTTTGCACCTCATATGAGTACATGCGCATCATCATCCCTGCTATGGATGACGCCGCGCCTGTCACCAAGCAGATCGTGAGAACCGGGTCACGGCTTGCGCTGCGCCAAGACACAATCGCCAGTAAAACAACGCTTATCGTGGATACGGCATAACCGATCACTTTTACCTTTGCGCTGCGTGGGAGCGCCTGCCAACTTCTCATCCGACGGCGCTAGCTGACTGTCACCAAACTGTCACCGATCGAGCAATCGATGAACTTTAGTTTAGTCGGGAGGTCACCTATATATCGTTGTGCTTACCGATTTTGGCTTGCACCGGCATCGCCGCACCCTCCCCTGAGCCAATCACCAGGCGCAGCTACCACCCAGTTGCGGACGTCGGGCGAACTTATTTGAGTCACAGCATGATCCTCATTGTACTTGCCGCCGCGGGAGCGACCTGCCCCTATCCGATGTTCCATCAGGTGACGATGCGCTCGAAGGCTGATCTGCCCGCTGAAGCGTTGGCGGCGGTAGGGCCTATGGCGGAGCATGACGCGCCATTCCGGGGGGGCGACGTGGTGTTCCCAGACTCGCCGCCGCAACAGCGCTTCATCTCAGCAGTAGGCCGAGGATGCGAGATTATTCTCACGTACGAGCATGGTGGTTTGTCGCACAATTTTGCCGTTAAAGTCATCCGCTATGCCGACGGGCATTGGACACTGGGGGCGGGGCTCTAGTCCGGGACCGCGTCGTTTACGTCCGCTACCGCCCAATAGCGGACGCTTACCTTTGCTGGCATCAGCGAGCGTATGGTCAGATTCCTTATGCTAATCGCCGCCGCGCTGCCGTGCGGTTGCAATCCATCTGACAACGCAACGGACGCACCAGGGGCGAAAGCGTCGGCAACTTATGCGTCTCTTCCACCCGACAGGTCGAGCGGCATATTGGACGGCTATTCCGTGCGGGTGCCTCGTGACGGTGACATCCTTTGGAACGGGCAACCCGTCGAGGCAGCGGTCCTCGAAGACTACCTTCAGCGGTTCGCTCGCATGCCCGCTTCGGCCGGTCGGCTGTTCGTGGCGTTCGAACCGGTATAGTGCAGGATCGAGCTCAAAGAGTGCGTCAGCAGGTGGTTGCCAGCGGCTTATGCAAGCAGCACCGCTGCGCAGAAGTCGGCTGGAACGTGAAGAGGCCGGTTGTTAACTGACCGGTGACGCCCAGGAGCGGACATTCCGCTTCCGCCCAAACCCAGACGTCTGTTCATGAGCTGGGAGCGCCACGAACGGACGCCGGCTGCGAGCAATAGTTCGCCGTATCACAGGGTTGTTCGCGTTCGCGGCGGCCGCGCTCTACGGACGCGCCATATCCTCAATCTGCCGCAGCAGGCGATATGGATCGAACGGTTTGGGCAGGAACATCGCTCGCACCGGCAGTTCGTTTTCCGGGATCGGCGCGTTGCCAGATACAACGAAAAGTACGGTTGGTGGGAAGCGCTCGCGGACGTAGTGCGCCAACTTCACCCCATCCATCGATCCGGGCATCTGCACGTCAGTGAGGACAACACGGATCTCCTTATGCTCGTCGAGGATGGCGATGGCCTCGTCCGCATTCTCTGCCTCGAACACCCGCCACTTCGCGTGCGTGAAGAAGTCCACCAGGTCGAATCGGACCAGTGCCTCGTCCTCGACAATCAGGATTGTCTTGCTGCCGATCGGCGTGCTCTGACCCACGATTATTTCCCGGTCACGATGGCGGCGTCTCCAAGCCGCGTTTCGAGTTCAAAGACCAAACCTTCAGGTCGATAGTCGGTTGCGGCCTTGCCGCTGAAATAGGAACGAAGCGATCGCTCGATCAGGACCGAACCGAACCCCTTACGCTCGGGGGGCGTAATAAGGGGGCCTCCCACTTCGCGCCAGACAATTGCAAGCGTCGCATCTTCGTCGAGACCGTCCACCGACCAGGTCAGCATCACTCTGCCTGTCCCGTTCGACAGTGCACCGTATTTGGCGGCGTTTGTCGCGAGCTCATGCAGCGCGAGGGCGAAGGCGACGGTCACTTCTGGCTTCAGCGTCACCGAAGGCCCTGACAAGATGATGCGCTCGCCAAGATGGCCGTGCGGGGACAAGGCGCGGGATGCGACTTCGCCCAAATCGGCTGATCGCCAGGAACTGCCGGTTAGCACATCTGTCGCACCGCCCAGTGCCACCAAACGTGCCGAAAGGTTCTGGCTTGCCCGTGCAGCTTCCGGGATGCCGCGCAATGTCTGGGCCGCGACTGACTGTACAACGGCAAGGACGTTCTTCAGGCGGTGCGCCAACTCACCATTCAGCAGACGCATGTCGTCTTCTGCGCGTCGCCGCTCGCGGAAGTCGCGGGTGACAGTGCCATAGCCGATCAGGACGCCCGTCGCATCGGTAATGGGGAACACGGAGTAGAGCACCGGGATTGGCGCGCTTGTGCGGAAATGCCGGAAGTCCACCTCCCCCGCCCAATGACCATTCCGCTCAACCGCCGGCAGAACCTCATCCGCAATTTTTTCAGCCTGTTCGGGCGCAAAAAAGTCAGTGATGGATAGATGCTCGATGGCCGCATCTTCTAAACCGACGAGCCGTTTGGCTGCATCATTCAGGTAAAAGACGCTGCCGTCCGTCCGCGCCATGCCGATGAAGTCGGTGCTATTTTCGGCAAGACGCACGAACCGGTCGCGTTCCTCTTCGCTCGCCCGTAGGTTCGTAATGTCGCGTGAGACGGACAGGATACGGTCAGGACGACCGTCCGACCCTGCGATCGGGCTGACCGCGACATGCCACCATTTCGGTGTGCCACGATAAGTATCCGCCTTGCCAATGAAGCTGCGGGCTTCGCCTTCCTTTGCCGCGGCAACGGCGGCTTTGGCCTCCGCGTTACCGGCATCCCGCCAGAAGTCCGGCCAAGGACAGCCGGCGACCTCGTTGAAGTCGCTGACTTCCATGACCCGCTGACCGCCTTCACTCATGAAGGTCAGCTTGCCTTCGAGATCGAGCACCTTGATGCAATCAGTCGAACTGGCCAACACTCCGGACAGGAAGGCTTGTCGCTCCACCGCCCGTCGCTCGCTCTCGACCAATTCCTCGTTCAAGCGTCGTGTTCGGCGCAGTGACTCGCGCAATTCGGCAGTCAGCATGACGAGGCCGATCATGACGATCAGGAATAGGGAGGCCGCCAGCCACTGCTGCGGGGGCACCCATGTTGGATGGTCAATCCGGCCGAGGGTTACGACGCCGGTGGCAGCCGAAAGAAAGGCCGCTAACAGACCGGGCCCCTTGCCCATGATCAAGGCGATAGCGATCGTTGCCGGAATGAAAAGCAGCCATGGCAGGGTATCGGGCACGAATGCGACACGCGCCAAACCGACGGCCAGGATTATGATCGACGCCAATATATAGCGGGTGCCCTGAGATAACCGAAGATCGATCGACCAAATCACGATCCGGTCGGCGAAGCTTACAGGCTGAGAACGGATCATGTGGCTGTCCAGAGGAGGACAAGCCCCCTGGCAAATCCTTGACCCGGGTTAAACCATTTCAGCTCAATCGAAAATAGGGCCAGCGCGGGTCAAAGCGGCCGCAGTGCGGCGCAGTTGATAGACTTCGCCTCCGGGAGCGGTCGGACTGCTTACCCCCAAATGTGGACATTCGCCAGATTTCAAGCGCAACGCTTAAGCAGTGCGCAGCAAAGTGGCAGACAGGTTGTGGATGGTAGAGCCGCGCCCGACGGGGTTGCGGCTCCTTCCATATCTGAGCCTCTCAGGCTGCTCGGTCGTACGCGACGCCAGCTACATCATCGACCAGAACCTCGGCCGCTAGCAAGCAGACAAGCTGGGCGCGGTACAATGCCGCCAGTTCTTGATGCATAGCCTTAACGCTCTCGCACGTCGCAAGCTCTGCTAGGGCTAGCTGGTCGTCGACTGAGCGCTGTACGCACTCGGGATTAAGGCCGGAAAGCATGACACGCCTGTCGGCGTTGGGTCATGAGCGCTCAATGTACTGAAGTAGTTAATGGCGACGCGTACGGTGCCGCACTCACGTGCCGGGCGATGGCTCGGGTGAACGCGACCGTACGTTAGCCCCGGCCATTTCAGGACCGAGCTATGCTTTCACGGCAGTTTGAGCGCCTTCGCCTCTGCGTCGATCTGGCTGAGCATGAAGGTGCGCATATTGGCGGAAGCGCGACAATAGCCTTCCCAGTCCGCTTCGATGGCCCTCAAGGTCCATTTGCCAATATGCGCGGCGGAAAAAAGCCGAGCTTGGCGGGCATCGTCTACTACGCGAGCCAGCTCAGGGCTCACGCCTGCGGCGGATGCTCGTGCACCATCGAACATCATTTCGAGCCTCGTCGCTCGCGCACGGCTGGTCTGGGATAGCTTCAGTCGGATAGCGGATAACGCGGGCATATCTGGAGCGGGCTTGGACGTCTCATTTGCCAGATCGGCGATCAGGACCCGCAGTTTCAAATGCATCGACGCCAGGTGTTCCATTCACTCCCCCGCTTATCACCGCCTCGCTTCGCCTAAGCACTACGCAGAACGGCATCCCCACGGGCTTTTTAATCGTCTGCGAGCAAAAAAATCGTTAAACCTGAGACTCTTCGCAAGCTTCAATGCTGTGTAGAGTAGACCATGGCAGACCGAAAGCGAGGCAGGGCAGGCCCAGCGCAGCGCGCCCGCCGCCTCGCGCGCGAAGGCGAACTACTTAAGCAGCTCACTTGAGTTATCTGACCTCGATACCGTGTGTGGCAGTGCTGAACGCAGCCTCCCCGGTAAGCCATCAGCAAAGCGCGGGATCAGCTAAGAGAGCCTGACGAAAGCGGCAGCGTTGGAGGCATGGGCCGAACGCATGGCCGTCCCCGCCTTGAAGCTAGGTGAGGACGCGGGTCAGTGATGCCGTCAGGCGCCCTCGTTCACAGCGATGCGGTCAATCTCCTCGGCCGACAGGCGCTTTCCATCCGCCAGCTCGGCGAAGAAGCACTCGCGACCGTGTTCGGGCTGCTCTCGCAGGTACTGGGCACATTCGCGGATCGTGCCCTCTAGGGTCAGCTCCTGCTGCGGAGCACCCTCGGTGCTGTCGGGCATCCGGCGGTACAAGGTCGCGCGGTCGTTCAGCAGTCCGGTCATGTGGGGTTCTCCATGTATCGCCCTTTGAACGGCCGGCTTGCGTTGAGGTGCCGCGCGTTTGTTGCGCCGGCGTCGGACTCTGGTTCGGACCGAGCACAATCAATCGCTGCTGTCGCTAGCCGCCGCGGGTCGCGATGCCACTCCGGCCAAGGGCTACTTCAAGGTGGCAGGGCAGCTGTATCAGCGGGTCCTGACCGACAGCTACCAGGGGATTGCACAGGTCCGGCAGGTCGCGCCGAACGCGTTGCTCGCGGAATGGGTCAGCCGCGATCCCGGCCCCACGGACGATCAGAATGGCGAAGCTGTCATCGGGAACGGCGTCTACCTGACCAGCGCCTGGTCGCTCCTCTCGATGGATGTCGCCATGGCCGATCCGGTCGAGGCGATCTCGACGCGCATGACGATCGCCGCGGCAAACGTCCCGATGCCACAGGGTCAGTGGGTCAAGGCGCCCTTCACGGTCGCGCTGGACGATGGCCTTGGCGCGGTGGAACCGCAGGCAGGCGTCCTGCGCACGCTGGTCGGCGCTCGAGATCGCAACGGCGCTGCGGGTCGCTTCGGCGAGCGGGGTGTCGGAGCTTCAGATGGCGGTGTTCATCGAGGGCAACCTCGAGACGATGCTGTTCGACAAGCCCGTCGGCGCCGGCGGCCTCGTCATCGACGGCGCTTGGCGCTTTCCCTTCCTCGCCATGGGCGCGGCGATCGACATCCGGCTGCGCGCGATCGGTGCCGATGCCAGCATCCAGAACCTCGATGGCGACAACGTCCGCTACTCCACCCTGACCGCCTCCTGGCGCGACGCCGCTTGGATCGGGAGATCGCAATGAGCAGCCTTGATTGGTGGCTTCGCCTCGGGAGCGCGACAGCATGGCTGATCTGCATCGCGTGCCTCGCGCCTGCGGTGCTTCGGCTTTTCCGCGGGCATGGGCGCTATCTCGATCCGATCTGGAGCCTGGTGTTCCTGCTCGCGATCAACCGCCTGACCTTCCTGGCAGCTGTGTCCCGGGAGGCAAGCCATGCCATTCGGATGGGGCGCGATCTTCGGGCTCCTCAACCTCCTGCTCGGCGGTGGCATCCTCACCGCCTGGGTCAAGCTGCGCCCCAAGATGCGCGAGCTCGAGGAGAATGCGGAGGAAAAGCTGGGCGACGACCTTATCGTCCGTGTCGAAAAGCTGGAGAAGAAGCTCGACGAGGAGCGCGTCTCGCATGAGGCGGAGATGACCGTCATGCGGCCGCTCCGACCAAGGTCGCCGAGGCGGTCAAGCACATCGAGGAAATGCGGATACGCCACAAAAGCGAAGAGGCGCTCGAAAAGGGCACGATCGTCGCCGCCAAGATCGCCGTCGCCACCCCGCCCGTCGCCGGCTGAGACGGCGCCGCCACTACCGGGGGAGAGTGGCGTGACGGCGCCCCGGACCGCTGGCGTCGATCCGGCAAGATCCCGCTGCGCCCAGCGTCATCTGCTTTCAAATAAATAGGAGTTCACATGAACGACTCCTGCGGTTCCGGGCGCGAAGCCCCGCGCCTCCGGCCTGACCGAGCTGGCGATCATGATGGGGCTCGCTGCCGCGGCGCTGACGACGCCGTTCGTCAGCAAGTGGGAGGACGGCCCGAAGGGACCGGCGCTAATGCCCTATCGCGACATCGTCGGAGTCTGGACGCAGTGCAGCGCCAGCCCGACGGTAGCGCCTCCGCGGCCGACGACGACGCCACCATCCGTCAGGGACGCTTCGATCTGCGCTCCAGCGACGACAAGCGCCGCCTGCTGCTTGAGCCTTGGCCGCGTTGAAACAGGGTGATTGGAAGCGGTCAGGGTTTGCCCGAGTGCGATTCCTCGTCTCGCTCAACAGTGTCGACGCCGTGCTGCCTCGACAATAGCTCCTCGACGAGATCGCCTTCCAAGACGATCGCTCGATGCAGCGAGCCGCCGATCAGTCGAACGGCTGCGCAATAGCCTCGCCAATCATCCTCAACCCGTGATCTCGGCCATGCCTGCATATGAGCGCGGTATGACTCCGAAGCGGAAATAGACGCAATCTTGAGATCATTGGCAGCAGATCGATCCACCGCGTCTTCGGATTGGGATAGCGGCTCGAAGATGTGTCGATGTTTGAAGGCTTGATAGACCGTCACGATCGAATTCATCTCAAGTCGTAGCTTTGGAAGGCGGCTCAGGAACCGGTCCTGCCCCTCGCCCAACGACATCAGAACAGTTGAAATGACGTCGAGCGCCTCCTGACGGAGCCGCCTCGCTTCGATCATGATGGGCTGCGTCGGCACTACGGTTTCTCCGTCCGCCCCTTCGGACGTGGCGAGCCCCTAGCATTGATGCGGATTGAATAATCAGCTCGGTTCGAAACCGCACAAAATCCGACCGCTGCCCACCTTATCTCAGGCAGCCCGTCCGTCCGCTTCAATCTCCAAAGGACCACCGCCATGGCGAACAAGCTCTATCCCAAGTACGATCAGGCGCTCCTGACCGCGGGCATCAACCTGGTCAGCGGCCTCGTGAAGGCGCAGTTGATCGACACCAGCGCCTATACCTATTCCGACACGCACCAGTTCTCGTCAGACGTGCCCGCGGCCGCGCGCTACGGCACCGCGGCGACGCTGACGAACAAGACCGTCGTCAACGGCCTGTTCGATGCCGACGATGCACTCTTCACCTCGGTTCCCGCAGGCTCCAGCGGCTCGACCGACAAGTTCGGGCCCGGCAACGACACCGGCGTCACGATGACGAACACGCTGACGTTGCCGGCCAACGGCCTCGTGCTGCGGTTCGCGATCAACGACATCGGCAATGCCAACAGCGGCCTCGCCACACTGACGAACGACGACGGCGGCACCACCATCGCGACGGGGAACTTCACCAACTTCGACGACGGGCAGACCCTCTCCACCGTCGCCACCTTGCCCGCGATCGCGAGCTCATCCGTCGTTTTCGCTGGCAGCGCGTCCTACATCCGCCTGGCCGGCATCGCGTTCGGGCCTGCATGAGGAACATGACCATGAAGCACCTTCTCATTCTGGCGCTGCTCGTCCTCACCGGCCCAGCCGCTGCGCAGTCGGTGTCGAGCTGCGGCACGGTGGCGATCGGCAAGGCCGATGCCTCGAACCCGGTGAAGTTCGCCACGGCCGCCGACTGCTTCGGCAAGGCCAAGGTGATTGCGGCGAGCGCGGCGCAGACGCGCCGCGACCGTATCGCCGCCATTACGCCTGCGCCCGCCCCATCGCCCACCCCCCAGCCGGCCGCAGTGACGCCGATCGCGAGCAACTTCGCCACTGCGCCGCTGATCGGGCCGGGGGCGCACAACCCCGTGCCCTCGGGCAAGCCGGACAATGTCGGCGCTTTTCGGTTCATCTGCACCGCCGGTCAGCTGAACTATGACGATCCGATCCTGTATCCGGGCGTCAAGGGCGGCTCGCCGCACCTCCACCAATGGTACGGCAACGATGGCGGCAATTGGGCGTCGACCTATGCCAGCCTGCGCGCGAGCGGTGAGAGCACCTGCTCGAACAAGCTGAACCGCTCGGCCTATTGGGTGCCGGCGCTGATGAACGCGGCGGGCAAGGTGATCGTGCCCGATTACATGTCGATCTACTACAAGCGTCTGCCCGACGGTGATCCGCAGTGCCTGAAAGAGTCAGCCAAGGGCTGCGTCGGTCTGCCGACCGGCCTGCGCATCGTCTCCGGCTACGACATGAAGCGGATGGGCCAGCCCCAGCCCGAGAACGCCACCTATACCCACCGCTGCATCACCGACGGCAAACCGCAGATCGAGCGCGCCACCCTAGCCGAGGCGATCGCCGACTGTGGCGGCGCCGGTCAGATCATGTCGGCGGTCAACTTCGGTGCCTGCTGGAACGGCGACCTCGACAGCGCCGATCACCGCTCGCACGTCACCCAGGCCAAATACATCGGCGAGGCGTATCCGCAGTGCCCGGCCGACCATCCCTATCTGATCCCGCAGCTGCGGCAGCAGCTGGCCTATACGATCACGGCTGATGATGGTGACGTGTGGTTCTCCTCAGACCGCATGAACGGCATGACCATGCCCGGCGGCTCGACCTTCCATGCGGACTATATGGAAGCCTGGGACCCCGGCGTTCGGAAGGTCTGGGAAGGCCGCTGCATCGGCCGGCTGCTCAACTGTTCGGATGGCGAGCTTGGCGATGGCACGATGCTGAAGCGCGGCCCGCTGACCTATGCAGCGGTGCAGCGGCTGATCGACGCGCCGATCCGCTGACATTCTCGGCGAGATGGCACGAGCCGCCGCGGACACAGAAAAGCCGCCGCCCCTCGTTGGGACGACGGCTCCTCTCAACCTGACCGGAGAGGTCAGATCAGGCGAAGCGAACGGTCGTGTTGACGTTCTTGCGGCGACGCATCGCGAAGCCGACAGCGCCCATACCGAGGATCATCATTGCCCAGGTCGCCGGCTCGGGGACAGCGCCGGCAACCGCGCTGACGTTGCTGGTGAACGTGAAGTTGACGTCGCTTGCCATGCCGTTCTGCGAGGCAGTCGCCAGGGTGAACATGCCGGTCGACGTGTCGGCAGCGTTTCCGTTGCTGAACGTACCGGTCCCGGTAACCGTCACGCTGGTGCCCAGCGGCGACCGGGTAAGCGCTGCGTTGGTGAAGTTGAAGACGATGTTGCTGGCATTGCCGAACGACAGGAACGGATTTGCCGTCGGGTTCGCAAAGGCACCCAGAGCGAGGTCTGCGATCGAGGCGGTCAGGCCGTTGAGACCGGCGAAGCTACCCGTCGCGTTGCCGACCAATGCCGTGCCGTTAGTGCCAAAGCCGTTACCAGTGCCGCCGGACGCACTGCCAAAATCGAGGCCCGTAGCGGTCGCCGCAGTGCCGCCAACGTAGCTGCCACCGAAGGAAGTGAGACTGAACGATCCCATGATCGGCGCAGCGTTCGCGCTCGATGCCACGCACATAGCGGTGCCGGCCGCGAGCAACCCAAGAAATTTCTTCATGATCTTACCTCTCTGAACCACCCAGCACTCCGGGCTCTCGGCGAAATTCGCCGTGTGCCAGCAAGTTCCAACCTCGCCGGGGTGGTTTACGAAATGTTAAGCGGTGTCCTAGATTGGGACACCTAAACCGAGGTGGGAACCACACGACGATCGCGCCGTTTCGCGGCCCTAGTGACCGCGTAAAAGGTGCATTTGGTATGTCCGCATTCGAAACGATGATCCTGCTCGTTGCGATAATTTGGGGTGGCAGCATAGCCGCTACCTTTATCGCCGCACTCGCATCGCTGGCGTCCGACCGCGTGCATGAACTGCTTCTGGGAGAACCGCGACGCCGCGATCACCGGCTGATCCCAAGCTTCCGCGAAGCAGGGCAATAAGGCGTCGATACATCCTGATAGGCGGCAACGACGGGATGCAGGCACCAAGTATCTGATCGTCGATCATCAGCAGTTCACCAGCTTCAACTGATCGCCCTGTTGCAGGACAGGCAGCAAAGACAGAAAAGCCGCCGCCCCTTGCCCGGACGACGGCTCCTCTTAGCCTGATAACGGGTCGAAATCAGGCGAAGCGGACGGTCATGTTGACGGTCTTGCGGCGACGCATAGCGAAGCCGACTGCGCCCATACCGAGAATCATCAGCGCCCAGGTGGCGGGCTCGGGGACGGCGGCAGTTGCCGGGCTCAGGTTGAGATTATCGATAACGACCTGAGAATTTGGCGAGACGAATGAAAAACTAGTGATCGGCACCGCGTTGAAGGAGTGCAGTGTCGGCGAGGAGATCAGTGTGTCGAACGTTTCACTGAAGACCTGCGTGAGCCCGTTGTAGCCCGTCACCGTGACGGATTGGTCGCCGTAGGCACCCGTGAAATACGCGCTATTCAACAGGAATGCCGTCGCCGACGAAATCGAGGCGATATTACCGTACCCATTGAAGATCACGTTAGGTGCGGAAACCACACCGGCTGCGTAACCATACCCATAACTTTGGCCGGCCACGTTGTAAACATTGCTAAAAGTATAGCCCTTATAGCTCGTGAGGGCGACATAATCGCTCGTCGGCGCGTCCTCGAAATTCAACACCTCCGCATTGGCGTGGCTCGACATCAACATTGTGGCGCCTGCCATCGAGAGTGCGAGAATTGTCTTCTTCATGTGTCATCCCCTTTGCGCCACGCAAAGGAGCGGGGCTGAGAATTGCATTAATCTGGTATTCACCAGGTAGATAGGCCCCAGGGCAGCACTAATTTTGATCGTGCCATATCGGTGCATTAACCGACGTTACTCCGCGGTGAGCGCCCGCCGTGCCGCCACGACCAGTTCGCGGAACGCTGCCTGCCACGTCGCCCCGGCTTGATCCCACGGCAACGGACCTTCCATCGCTCAAAGCGGCTGTCCCACAGCTTCGCGGCGAGGTGCGCGATCCGCGCCTCACCAGATCGGGGCAGGGGTGTGGTTCGTCGACGTCCCACGCTCCGACCTTGGCATAGGATGCGCCGATCAAGTCCGGCTGCAGGATGACCGTCTCGCTTTCCAGCTGCCCCTTGATCCGGTCTGCATCGGCTGTCCTCCGACCCGATCCGGAGAGCCATCCAAGACGTTCCGTTTTGTTCTCGACACCAGCATCATCTCGCTGGTCGGTCAGACGTAGTGCCCCTCGTCCCCGACGGTGCAGGAGCCCGAGCGGGCACGCCGATTTCCGCCGATCTCCCGCCCCGGCACTCCCTGTGCCCCGCCTCGGCCCCTGTGCAACAGGATACCCAATTCAGCGTCGAAGGTGCCCTCGTCCACTGGCATACGATCCGGTCACGCTGCCCTGGTCAGGCACGATGTTGGGCGCAGACTGGGTTGGTTTCCGAGGATAATTCCACCGGCCCTACTCTGTACGGCCGCCGCTAGGATGAGAGCTGCTGCATGACGCCGGAGCCATGCGGCTTCTGACGGGTCGCCGTGATTGGCGCGATGCAGGATCCGAAGGGCTTCATTCTCGAGCTCGTCGATCGTCATGCAGACCAGCTAAGCCAGCGATCGTGACGTTTCGGATGATGGATCTGGTGAACACGGCGGTATGTTTATCGACGTCCGGTATCCTTTTTCAGCCCCTTCGTCTGCGCCATGCAAAGCGCACGGGGGGCAACGCATCCAATCAGCTGTCCCTGAGCGCCTTCGCGTCGTACATCGCTCACGCGCAATCGGCGCCTAGGAGTACAGCATGAAGATCGCGGTCGCCGCAGCCTTGGGTCTAGCCATTTCGGTCGGCACCCCCCCCCTGCACGCCCAATCGTCGTTGGACGACGTACGCTGCTTGTTGATCAGCAACGTCGTAGGGCCGAAAGCAGAGAATGACGCCAGCCGGAAATTGGCCGCGATGACCTCCGCATATTACCTCGGTCGCATCTCGAACCTGCCATCGGCAACGATCACCTCGTCGCTGCGTCAGCTCGGCAAGGGCATCAGCGGCGCCGATGCGGTGAAAGTCCTGAAGGCTTGCGCAGCCCGCGCCCAAGCGACGAACCAGCGTCTCGCCGCTGCGGCAAAGGCGGCTGCAGCAAAGTGAGGCCGCATGCCAAAGGCCTGGCCGATGGGGCTAAGCATCAGCGGCGAACCGAGAATCGAGGCTGAGTGAGGACGGCGGGCGAGGACCGCACCATCGCGGAACGCGACCTGTCATCTCGCCCTCCCCCGCGTCATATGCCCCAATGGTGGGGCCCAGCCCTATTCGTCCTCGTCTCTCTCAGCGCCTTTCACGCCACGGGCGACAAGCAGGTCACGGAGTTGTTTCTGGATGCTGGCACCAGTCGTATGGCCGTGAACGTTCTCGTAACGCTCTGCCGCCAGCTGATGCCGGATGTCGGCCAAGCTGTGACAGGCGCCTGACTTTGCAAGTTCGATCGCGCGCTCGATGATGCTCAGGGGGCGGGTGCTCATTGCGATAACGTAATTATGCAACCGCCTTGAGACCAGCGGGCCGCTCGCGCGGTACCGTACCATGTGGCGTGCAGCCGCGAATTCATTAACCTGTGAAGTCCAGGCTGTTGCCATGTCAATTCAGCCTTTGCTCCACGCTGTCACTCCTCGCTTTAGCGATGATATCCGAGCGGATGCCGATCAGTTTGTAAATGAAGCAAGGGAGCTGGTCACACGAGCTCGTGCGCTCGTCGAAACGGATCAGATCAGCGTCTCGGAGATTATCAGCATCGATCGCGGGCGCGTGTTTGAACTTTTGGGTCGCTATCAGCGCTTCAAGCATGGAGCGATTTTCGACCCGGTGATTCAGGCTGCCCAGAAGCAACGCTCGGCAACGGCGCGCCTGTTGAAATGCGAATGCATTTTGATGGGGGAGGCATTCAGCACGTACTTTACGCGATGGCAACACGTGAACGTTGCGGATGACTGGCAGGCATATCGACGCGAAATGCTCGCCATGTCCGAGCAGCTACTTCGCCATCTACAGGTTGAGCACGCCGCTATCGTTTCGCTGATCAACGACACAGAGGCCCCTGAGCACGACCATATCGCATGACGTCGTGTCTGAGGCGGCGGAAGCCTTGGAGTATCACGCGCGACCACGAATGCGGGCGGCGCCGCCGTGGTTTCGAAGCGATCGGTGGTGGACCTGCTGATCATGGCGCCGTCACGTGCGAACGAGCCCCGCATGCCCGTAGTGGTCAGCCCTGCTCGCTGCCGACGTGACGAAGACGGGGCGCCGAAGCCCCCCCCCGGAGCGGGAACGTCCATGGATCCCGATTGACAGTGGCGCGTTCTGGGCACGTCCGGGGTACCGGCACAATCATGGCTACGGTTGGCGTCAGGCGTATGGATCCTTTGTTAATTGTGCTCGTGCTGCTGATTGCGCTTCTTGGCGTGGCGGTTCGGATGGCCGGTGCCGAAAGCCGTCGACGCAAGCGCGCGTACGCCGCATATTTCCAGCAGCCTAAACCGTATCGGTCGAGACGGTAAACCGCCTCACCATTCGTGCCGGCGGTATTGCTCACCACCACTCAAGACCGTATTGTGCCGCGATCGCGACGGCGTTTCGTGTGCCGGGCGATTTGTCGTGGTCACGCGCGAGCCATTTTGCGACATCGCGTTGCCCCCTTCCCCACAGCAACCGTCAGGATAGCGTATCTCATCGGCGTCTAAGCTGGGGTACTTGCGCGGGCATCACACCGGAAAAGGTAATGGCGTGGTGATTGCCAAGCTCGCGGATGCGGCGATCCCCTCCCCGCGCCGCCATCCCAACCGCGCCAACCCAATCCTCAGCCGTCGCCGCCTTTGCGCTGGTCGGTCAGCCGCGGCGTGTGCGACCAGCGCTGGACCAGCCGCCATGCCAGGCCGCCGTGCTGGAAATAGTCGACCCAGGCGCGTCGCGCGGCACGTCGGCGGCGCTGCACGGCGACAAAAGACAGCACCACGGCAATGGCAATCGCAGCGGTCACGCCGACAATGGCAGGCCACATGTCCATGGCCGGAGCCTAAGCCGCTACGACCGTGGTGCAAACCCCGGATGATGGCGGACGCGCAGCAATTTCTCTGGCGTCAGGACAGCACTGGCTCTGCCGGACGGCCTTTGCCGACGCCAGTCCGGCCGAACACTGTGCCAAAATGGGGCTCTCGCTCGATTGGCGCACGGAACCGCAACGGCGTCGCGGAATTGATGCGTCACGATGCCGGCAAGAAGCCCGGTGGGTCTGAGGATTCTATGCACCGTACGAAGCTTGGCCTGTTTGGGACGTCCCGCCCCGCTGCGAATGCCGACGATCACCAACCCCATGATCGTACACTGCCTGTCGAGCATCTGGAGCTGTTGGCCGGGCTGACTCCGGTGGAGCGCGCCACGGCGGAAGCGATGCTACGGAATGATGCGATCGCCGCCTGATCCGGCAAACCGCATCTTCGATCACAGAGATCGACATTATCATCATACCCGCTTTGGCTGAATGTCAGGGCTCTTGCCTTGCAGTTACAGTCGGAATGCGCATACCCTTGATCCGAAAAGCCCTTAACGGCTTTGGAAGGAGAGCGGGTGGTAGGCATGATCGTGAAGGCGATTGCGACGTGGTGCCTGATATCGATGGCTGCGGGCACAGGTCTTGGTCTGACGATGGCGCGGGCTAAGGGTAAGCGCCTGTCGCGCTGATCCGGGGTTCAGGTCAGGCCGGCGGCGCTGGCCAAGGCCCAGATCATACCGGCGAAGCCGATCAGGAATATCGCCAGAGCCAGGAAGCCGCGCCGGTCGGCGGCCCGTCGGCGCGGCGGCAATTCGGGTGTCATGGCCATCCCCTGCGTCAGCGCGGTGCGACGCTGTTGCAGCAGTAGGCCCGCCGCCGCAAGGCCGCCGGCATCGGAGCGCCGGCGACCCTGCCACAGCCTCAGCGGCAGCGGACGTTATCGCGGTCGATCGCCTGCCCCGCCACGGCGCCGCCGGCCGCGCCGAGCAGGGTGCCGAGCGTCTGCGACCCGCCTGAGGTGAGCGCCGCGCCGAGTGCGCCACCGGCTATGCCGCCGACGATGAGGCCGGTCGTACCGTCATTGCGCCGGCAATAATAACGGCCGTTCTGTCCGACATAGACGCGATCCGAGGCGCGCAGCCGCCGCTCGCGATAGCGCGGCCCGTCGACATAATAGCGATCGGCGTAATAGCCGCCATAGGCCGGATCCGGCCGGTTATAGTCATAGGCGTAGCGCCGGCCACCATAGCTGTCGCCGACGCATCCCGACATCAGGGTCGCCGCCGCCATCAGGCCCAGGGTGAGTGCACGCATCAGGTCCTCCCTCATCGTTGATGTCGATCAATCGCACGGATCGGTGGAAAGTTGCCTCCGCGTCAGGGCCAATGACGCACCTTGCGGAAACCCGAAGAATTCGCGCCGCGGCATGACGGAAATGCGTGCCGCCTGCCTCTATCCCTGCGAGAGGGGAGACGTGACGGAACGCGAAGCTCTGGCGGAATGGGTGGGACGGGAGATCCTGCCGCATGAGCGCGATCTCAGGGCATGGCTGCGCCGCCGTGTCGTGGGGGATGTGGAGGATGTCGTGCAGGAATGCTATTGCCGCCTCGCCCAGATCACGGACGTCGGAGCGATCGACAACGGTCGCGCCTATCTGTTCACGATGGCGGGCAACATCGTCAAACGCCAGCATCGCGGCGCGCGCATCGTGCCGATCGAAGCGGCGATCGACGACGTCCACCATCAGATCGAGAGCGACCAGCCCGGCCCAGAACGCACCGCGCTGGCGCGTGACGAGCTGCGCCGCGTGCAGGCGGCGCTGGCCACCCTGTCCGATCGCGCCCGCCGCATCTTCGTGCTGCGCCGGGTCGAGGGCATGCCGCAAAAGGAGATCGCCCGCACGCTCGGCGTCAGTGAGGCGGTGGTCGAGAATGAGGCGAGCCGCAGCCTGCGCGCCATTCTGACGATGCTGACCGAGGACGGCACCGCGCCGGTCGCGACACGAAGGAACCGGCATGTCCGACAGCGTTGAGGCGACGGCCGCCGCCTGGGCGTTGCGGCATCCGCTCGATCGTCACGACCGCGCCGAGCTCGACGCCTGGCTGGCTTGCGATCCGCGGCATGCCGGTGCCCTGCTGCGCGCGCAGGCGGCGCTCACCCTGATCGACCGGGCGGTCGCACCGGACGAGGCGCCGTCGCTGCCGCTCTTGGCGGCGCCCCGCCAGGCCAACCGTCGCTGGGTGCTCGCCGGCGCCGGCGGCGCCATCGCCGCGGCACTGGCGGGCATGATCGGCTGGCAGCGCTGGATCGGTGAGGAGGTGACGACCACCCGCGGCGAGATCCGTCGCCTGCCACTCGCCGACGGATCGGTCGCGACGATCGACACCGACAGCGCCATGCGCGTCCTGCTCGATTCGCAGAGCCGGCGCATCGCGCTGCAACAGGGCCAGGCCTGGTTCCAGGTCGCCAAGGACCGCCAGCGTCCGTTCGTGGTCGACGCGGGCATCGCCCAGGCGCGCGCGGTCGGCACCGCCTTTTCGGTCCGCCGCACCGAGGCGGGCGTGCAGGTCGCGGTGACGGAGGGCACGGTCGCGGTGTGGCCGAGCGATGCGCGCGGCGCGATGACGATCCTGGAGGCGGGACATTTCGCGACCTTTGCGCCCGGCCAGCCGACGCCGGTGACCGGCGCCGCCCCGGCCGCGATCCAGCGCTCGCTGGCGTGGCGCGACGGCGAGATTGCGCTCGAGAACGAGACGCTCGGCTATGCGATCGGCGAGTTCAACCGCTACAATCGGCGGCAGATCGTGCTGGCCGACGACAGCTTGAAGGACGAGCGGCTGGTCGGGCTGTTCCAGATCGACAATCCCGACGAATTCGTCGCCATGCTGGCGACGTCGTTCGACATGGTCGCCACCACCACGCCGCAGCAAATCCGCCTGACCAAGAAAAATCGTCGCGACGGCGACGGAAACGCGACATCCTAGGCTCTTACCTGGTGAGCGCACCGACAACAGGGCGCCGCACAGGAGGGGACGATGATCGACATGCGCGCATTCTGTCTGGGGACCACCGCTTTCGCCTGCGTCGCGACGCTGCCGTCGGCGGCCGAGGCGCAGGTCCGCCGCTTCGACATTCCGGCGCAGACCGCGCGCACCGGCATTCCGCTGTTCGCGCATCAGGCCGGCATCCAGATCCTCGCCCCCGCCGCGGTGACGCAGGGCCTGACCGTCAAGCGGATCGAGGGGTCGATGGAGGTCGAGGCGGCACTCCGCCAGCTGTTGTCGGGCACCGATTTGACACCGGTTACCGTGGGCCGCTCGATCGTCCTCAAGCGCCGTCAGGTCGCGCAGCTGGTACCGCCGCCGGTGCTGCAACGGGTCGCGCAGACCAGCCCGGCGGTGGCGCAGGACCAGCAGGGCGGCGCCATCCCGCCGCAGAACAACCCGACCGACGTCGCGCCCCAGGCTGCGGGGACGCAGCCCGACGGCGAGGGCGACGTCGTCGTCCGCGGCTTCCGCAGCAGTCTGGGCCGCGCGCTTAACGAGAAGCGCGAGTCGAACGGCATCGTCGACGTCATCAAGGCGGAGGACATCGCCGACTTCCCCGACAACAATCTGGCGGAATCGATCCAGCGCGTGCCGGGCGTGTCGATCGCGCGCGATGCGGGCGAAGGCCGCCAGATCACCGTACGCGGCCTCGGCCCGCAATTCACCCGCGTCCGCGTCAACGGCGTCGAAGGGCAGAGCACCGCCGGCGGCACCGACAGCTCCGGCGGCAACAACCGCAACCGGGCGTTCGACTTCAACGTCTTCGCCTCCGAGCTGTTCAACTCGATCGCGGTGCGCAAGACCGCCTCGGCGGAGACGGAGGAGGGATCGCTCGGCGCGACGGTCGACCTGACCACGGCGCGGCCGTTCGACTATAACAAATTCACCTTCGTCGCCTCGGCCCAGGCCGGCTACAACGACCTGTCGCAGAAGGTCGACCCGAAGCTCAGCGCGGTGATCAGCGACACCTTCGCCGGCGGCACGCTCGGCGCGCTCGTCTCCGCCTCCTACACCAAGCGGCGGATCTTCGAGGAAGGGCATGGCTCGGGCGGCTGGCTCGACGGTACCAACGTCGGCGGCTACAATCCCGCCTCGCCCTATGCCGCGGCCAATGCGGTGACCACCTACAGCCCGCGCTTCCCGCGCTACGGCCGGCTGACCCACGATCAGGAGCGACTGGGCATCACCGGCTCGCTGCAATGGCAGCCGACCAGCGACACCCTGGTCAGCGCCGACGTCCTCTATTCGAAATTCTCCGCGACCCGCACCGAGAACTGGCTGGAGAATCTGTCCTTCGCCCGCCCGTTGTCGCAGGGCGGCCGCCCCGAGGCGATCGCCCTCAACGGCGAGATCAACGGCAAGGGCGACATGGTCTATGGCGTGTTCAACGACGTCGACATCCAGAGCGAGACCCGCCGCGACGAGCTGAGCACCGAATATACGCAATATACGCTGACCGGCGAACAGAAGTTCGGCGAGGCTTTGAAGCTGACCGCGCTGATCGGCTATTCGCGCTCGTTCTTCGACAATCCGGTGCAGACCACGGTGATCATCAACCGCGAGAACACCGACGGCTATAGCTACGACTATCGGCCGGACCGCAATCTGCCGCTGATCAACTACGGCTTCGACGTCAACGATCCGGCGAGCTTCGGCTTCGGCATCCCGCGGTCCGAGATCCGGCTGCGGCCCAATTCGGTCGACAACACCATCCTGACCACGCAGGCGAACCTCGCCTACACGCTCAACGACGGGCTGACGCTGAAGGTCGGCGGCAACGTCAAACGCTATCGCTTCACCTCCGACGCGCTCGCCCGGGTCAACGAGGGTGTCGTGCCGCAACTGCCCGCGGGCACCAGCCTCGCCTCGCTGACCACCTTGCTCACCGGCTTCGGCCGCAACCTCGGCGGTCCCTCAGGCAACGTCTCGTCGTGGATCACGCCCAATATCGACGCCTTCGCCAAGCTGTTCGACATCTACAGCAACACCGGCCTGTTCGCGCTGAGCGGCGCGAGCAACGCCAATGCGCGCGGCAACATCCGCGGCGTGCAGGAAATCGACTCCGCCGGCTACGTCCAGGCCGACTTCAAGGCGGACGTCGGCATCCCGATCCGTGGCGACATCGGCGTGCGCTACGTCCATACGCAGCAGACGTCGCGCGGCTATCAGCTCGTCGCCGGCGCGGCGCAGCAGGTCAGTGTGACGCGCTCCTACGACGACTGGCTGCCGGCGCTGAACCTGACCGCAGAGGTGACGCCCGATTTCCTCGTCCGCCTTGCCGCGGCCAAGGTGATGACGCGGCCCAACCTCGGCTCGGTGACGCCGGGCGGCAGCCTCAGCACCGTCGGCGTCTTCTCCGTCAGTTCGGGCAACCCGCAGCTCGAACCGATCCGCGCCAATACGCTCGACCTGTCCGCCGAATGGTATTTCGCGCCGCGCGCCTTTCTGGGCGTCGGCCTGTTCTACAAGGACATCAAGTCGTTCATCCAGACCGCACGGATCACCCAGCCGTTCAGCGCCTCGGGTCTGCCCACCTCGCTGCTCGACGGGCTCGGCGTGTCGGCCAACGACCAGTTCACCTTCAGCCAGCCGGTCAATACGCCGGGCGGACCGCTCAAGGGGCTGGAGATCAACTATCAGCAGCCGTTCAGCTTCCTGCCCGGGGCGCTCGCCAATTTCGGCACGCTGCTCAACTACACGTTCGTCGATTCCAAGATCCGCTATTTCTCGACGCTGTCGGCGACCGGCTTTACCGAGGCGGACCTCACCGGCCTGTCGAAGAATGCGTTCAACGCGACGCTCTATTATGAGGACAAGAAGTTCAGCGCTCGCGTCTCCGCCGCCTACCGCGACAATTATCTGACCGCGGTGCCGAGCGGAACGAGCTTCAACAACGCCGACGGCGTGCGCTCGACGCTGACCTTCGACACCTCGATCTCTTACGCGTTCAACAGCCACATCAAGCTGACGCTGGAGGGCCTGAACCTCACCGACCAGTTCAATCAGCAGTTCACCGATACCAATCGCGACAGCATCCTGGTCAACAGCCATACCGGGCGGCAATTCTATCTGGGTGTGCGCTACGCCTTCTGACCGGCTCGGCGCGGCCTCTCCTTCCCCAGGGCCGCGCCTCTTTGTGCAACGAGGATACGGACATGATCGATCGCCGGCAGTGGATCATCGGCGGCATCGCGACGGGGCTGCTCGGCAGGGCGGCGGCGGCCGCGGCGCGCTACGATGCGGTGGTCGCCCCGGCGGCGCGACGCGACGTGCCCGCCGGGCGCCGCTTCGCCGATCTCGGTACGGCGCTCGCCGCGGCGCCGCGGACCGGCGGCTATCGCCTCTGGCTCGCCCGCGGCGACTGGCTGGGCCAGCATGTCGTCGACGTGCCCGGCGTCGCGCTGGTCGGCGAGGATCGGCAGCGCACCCGGATCGCCTTCACCGCCGCATCGGGGATGATCGCGCCGGACGGCAAGCATTACGGCACCTATCGCACCGCGACGCTGACCGTCACGGCCGCCGGTTTCACCGCCCGAAACCTGACGATCGCCAATGATTTCGACGGCATCGCCGAGATGCGCAAGACCGGCGCGCGGCTGCTATCCGACGATCCGGCCGGGCCGCAGGCGGTGGCGCTGCGCCTCGCCGAAGGGAGCGACGCTGCGCGGCTCGACGCGGTCGACATCCACAGCCACCAGGACACCTTCTTCCCCGACGCCGGCCGCGTCACGCTCAGCGGCTGCATGGTCAGCGGCAGCTACGACTTCATCTTCGGCGCGGGATCGGCGCTGTTCGACCAATGTGAGATCCGCTCGCGGCTGCGTCCCGATCCGCAGCAGATGCGCGGCTATATCGCCGCGCCCAGCACCTTGCGCGCGCAGCCGATCGGCCTCGTCTTCGATCGCTGCCGGCTGACCCGCGACCCGGGCGTCGCCGACGGCAGCGTCTTCCTGGCGCGCCCGTGGCGGCCGTCGAAGAAGTTCGCCGATGGCCAATATGGCAATCCCGATGCGGCGGGGATGGCGGCCTTCCTCGATTGCTGGCTCGACGCGCATATCGCGCCGGCCGGCTGGACCGAGATGTGGTACACCGATCGCAGCGGCAACCCCCGCCATATGCTCCAGCCCGAGGACGCCCGCTTCGGCGAATTTGGCAGCCGCGGTCCCGGTGCCCATGCCGCCCGCCGCCTGGCCGCTTTGTCCGCCGCGGCGGCGGCCCGTATCCGGCGCCTCGCGACGCGTTCCATCTCAGGCTGAGCCCGACGGCTCTCGACCCGCGGCAACGATCGGGCTGGTCGCCGGTTTGCAGACGCGAACCACGGGAGACGAACGGTGCCGACAGCGAACATCGGTGGGCTCGAGATCGCCTATCGCGACGAAGGAGCACCGGAAGCGCCGGTCGTGCTGCTGCTGCACGGTTGGCCCGACGATGCCTCCGCCTGGGACGAAGTGGTGCCGCCGCTGGTCGAGGCCGGGCTCCGCGTCATCGTGCCGACGTTGCGGGGCTTTGGCGCGACGCGCTTCCTCGCCGAGGAGACGCCGCGCACCGGCGACAGCGCGATCCTCGCCATCGACGCGATCGCCTTGCTCGATCACCTGGGCATCGACCGTTTCATGGTCGCCGGGCACGATTGGGGCGCCAATGCCGCAGAAGCGCTCGCCGTCGGCTGGCCGGAACGGGTGACGCGGCTGGCCATGCTCAGCACGCCGCCCCGCCTCGGCGGCATGCCGACGCCGCCGTTCGAACAGGCGCAGCGGCAATGGTATCACTGGTTCATGGCGACCGAGCGCGGCGCGCAGGCGGTGCGCGACGACCGCCGTGGCTTCGCCCATATCCATTGGGTCAACTGGTCGCCCAAGGGCTGGTTCGACGAAGCGACCTTCGAGCGCGTTGCCCGCGCCTTCGACAATCCCGATTGGCCGGCGGTGACGATCCACAGCTATCGCGCGCGCTGGGACGAGGCGGATCCCGATCCGGCAAGCCGTTGGCTGGCCGACAAGGTCAGGGACACCCGCACCCTCTCCGTCCCGACGCTCTATGTCCAGGGTGAGGTCGACGGGGTCAATCCGCCGTCCGCGACGAAGACGGTGCCCGGCAAATTTGCCGGGCCCTTCGCGATGGTCCTATTGTCGGGCGTCGGCCATTTCGCGCCGCGGGAAAATCCGGCGGCGGTGGCGCGTCACCTCGCCCGGCTGTTTACCGAAGACCCGGCGATGCTGGCCGATGCCGTCGAACCACCCCCCGGCCGTCGCGCCGGCGCTTCCATCGGCATCGGCCTCGCCCTGGCCGGCGCCGCGGCCACGGCAGCCCTGATCGCCAACTCCTATCGCCGTTCCCGGACAAGCGATTGAGATCGCGACCCATGTCAGCGAATTGTCATTGGTTCTACTTTGGTCCGTAACAAAGCGTCTCTAGCGCGCGGCCCAACGGCGATACGCCGGGGGGAGAACCATCATGACCAGGATTTCGCGCCGGCTCGGCGCCACGCTGCCGTTCACGCTCGCGGCTGTGTTCGCCGCATCTCAGGCCCAGGCGCAGGAGCAGCCAGTGGCCGATGCCGACGACGCGGCACAGAGCGCGGCAAACGACGCCGACGGCGACATCGTCGTCACCGGCTCCTATGCGCGCAGCCTCGCCGAGGCGACCGAGGTCAAGCGTCGCGCCGCTTATGGCGTCGATTCGATCGCCTCCACCGACATCGGCAAATTCCCGGCGCAGAACGTCGCCGAGGCGCTGCAGGTCGTGCCCGGCGTCGCCATCACCCGCCCCCGCGGCGAAGGGCTGTACGTCAGCGTCCGCGGCCTCGGCCCGCAGTTCCAGAACACGCTGGTCAATGGCCGCACCGTCGCGCTCAACGACCTGATCGAGAATGGCGGCGCCAACGGCCGCCAGTTCCGCTTCGAGATGCTGCCGGCCGAATTCGTCTCGCGCATGGACGTGGTGAAGACGCCCACCGCCGACATGAACGAGGGCGCGCTGGGCGGCAACATCGATGTCCAGACCTTCCGCCCGCTCGACGTCGGCACCCGCACGACGCTCAATTCACGCTACACCTTCACGACGCAGACGCACCGCGTCGAACCGAATGCGACGCTGTTGACCAGCTGGAAGTCGCCGGACGGCACCTTCGGCCTGCTCGCCGCCGGGCAATATTGGGCCAAGGACGTCCGCAACGACCGCTTCCTGAACTTCGGCTGGAACCTCGACAAATTCACCTCGGCCGCGGCAGGCGGTCTGCCGTCGGGGCTGTACACGCCGACCCGCACGCGCCCGACGATCGAGACCGAACATCGCGAGCGGCTGTCGGGCCTCGTCTCGGCGGAATGGCAGCCGACGCCCGAACTGCGCACGACGCTCGACGTGCTCGCGACGCGGCTCGACGTCGCCTATGACGAATTCGGCCTCGACATCTATCCGGACGATCCCAACACCGCGATCGTCCCCGGCAGCGCGGTGATCCAGGGCAACACCGTGGTCGCCGCGACGATCAACCGCGTTCGCTTCATGGCGTCACGCGAATACAGCCTCAACCGCCACGACCTTCTGACCATCGGCCTCAAGCAGACCTGGGATCGCGACGCCTGGCACGTCGCGGCGAATGGCAGCTGGTCGTCGGCGCACAGCTACCACCCCAGCAACGCAGAAGGGACGGTGCGCAGCCGCGCCTTCTTCAACGCGCCGCTGACCTATGACGCGTCGGGTGGCTACAAGGTGCTGCCGACCTTCACCACGCCGGTCGACGTCACCAATCCGGCCAATTACGTCGTCTATCCGTTCAACATCGCGCCCAAGAACAGCAAGGATTGGGACGCCTATGGCCGGCTCGACATCGGCCACGATTTCGACGGCTTCCTCAGCAAGATCGCGGCCGGCGGCGAATATCACTGGCGCAAGCGCGACTATGCGCGCCGCGACTATATCGTCAACACCGCCAACGGGCAGCCGCTGACCAGCCTCGGCACGCCGGCCTATGAACAGCTGCCGTTCGACGATTTCCTGTCGGGGGTGCCGGGCAATGCGCCGCGCAGCTTCATCGTGCCGGTGACGCAGACCTATTACAACGCGCTGTTCAACCAGACGATCGCCAACGCGCCGCTGACCGCGGCAGACCTCCGCTCCTCCTTCGTCACGACGGAGAAGGTCACGGCGGCCTATCTGCGCGCCGACTATCGGTTCCAGGCCGGGTCGGTGCCGGTCACCGGCAATATCGGCGTCCGCTACGTCCATACCGACCAGGTGGCGAGCGGCACGCTGACCACCGGATCGACGCCGACCGCGGTCAGCTATCCCAAGACGTTCAACGACTGGCTGCCCAGCTTCAACCTGCGCGCCGAGCTGACCCCCACCCTCGTCGGCCGCCTCGCCGCCAGCCGCGTGCTGACCCGCCCCAACATCACCGACAGCGCGCCGCGCATCACCGTGTCGACCGACGCACAGACCGCAAGCGGCGGCAACCCGCAGCTCAACCCGTTCCTGGCAACGCAGTTCGACGGCTCGCTGGAATGGTATTTCAACCCGCACGGGTCGCTGAGCGGCGCGGTCTTCTACAAGGCGATGGACGATTACATCACCGCGCAGAACGTCAACATCACCATCCCCAACCGCGGCACCGTGCTGCTCAGCACCCAGGTCAACGGCGGCAACGCCAAGGTCTATGGCGCGGAGGCGTCGTACAACCAGGTCTTCACCTTCCTGCCCAAGCCGTTCGACGGCCTCGGCTTCCAGGCGTCGTACACGCATACCTCGGTGAACGCGCTCTACACCGCCGGTGCGCGGACGATCCGCAACCAGTTGCTCGGCCTGTCGAAGCAGAGCTTCAACGTCGTCGGCTTCTACGATTACGGCCCCGTTTCGGCGCGCGTCTCCTATGTCTGGCGTGACCAGTATCTGTCGGGCACGGGCAGCACGACGCAGGCGCCGACCTATACCGACGCCTTCGGTTCGCTCGACGGCAGCCTGTCGCTGCGCGTCACCCCCAAATTGCTGTTCAGCGTCGAAGGGATCAACCTCGCCGGGGCCAAACTCTACACCTACAACGACGATCCCAAGCGGTTCGGCGAGATCAATTACTACGGTCGCACCATCCTGTTCGGCGCCCGCGCGGAGTTCTGATGATGCGCGCCCTGCTGCTTCCCACCCTGGCGCTCGCCGCCGCCAGCGCCGCTGCGGCGCTGGCCGGCGACACCGCGCCGCCGTCCACCTTGCGGATGAACGACATCCAGGTCGTCGGCTCGCACAACAGCTTCAAGGCGGCGATCCCCCCGGCGGTGATGACTGCACTTCGCGCCCGCGACGGGAAGCTGGCCGACGCGCTGGACTATTACCATCTGCCGCTCGCCCGCCAGCTTGACCTCGGCGTCCGCCAGGTTGAGATCGACATCTTCGCCGATCCCGCGGGCGGCCGCTACGTCAACCCCAAGGGCGAGGCGCTGGCCCAGGTGGCGGGTCAGGACAGCCACTTTGATCAAGCAGCGATGCGTCGCCCCGGTTTTAAGGTCTTCCATGTCCCCGATGTGGACTATGTCTCAACCTGCGTGACGCTCGCCCGCTGCCTCGGCGAGATCGACGCGTGGTCGCGTGCGCATCCGCGGCATCTGCCAATCATGATCACGATCAACGCCGCCGATACGCCATCGGAGCGACCGGAGATCAGCCCGCCGCTGCCGCTCGACAATGCGGACTTGCTCGATGCGCTGGATGCGGAGATCCGCAACGCGCTGCCGGGACGGCGGCTGATCACCCCCGACGAGGTGCGCGGCTCCGCGCCGACGTTGCGCGACGCGGTGCGCGGCCGTGGCTGGCCGTCGCTGGCGGCGGCCCGGGGGCGGGTGTTCATCTTGTTCGACGTCCGGCCTGCCGTGTCCGAGGTCTATCGCACCGGCCATCCCTCGCTGAAGGGGCGCGCCATGTTCGGCTGGTATGCCGATGATCAGCCGGAATCGGCGATCCAGATCGTCCAGGATCCGGTCACCGACGGTTCACGGATCCGCGACTGGGTGAAAGCAGGCGTCATCGTCCGTACCCGCACCGACGCCAACACCATCGAGGCGCGACAGGGCGATCACACCAAGGCAATCGCTGCCGCGGCAAGCGGCGCGCAGGCGGTGAGTACGGATTATTATCCCGGTGCGCCTGATCCGGCGGGTCTGCACTTCGCCGTGACGCTGCCCGGCGGCGTGATGGCGCGGTGCAATCCGGTCCGCCTGCCCGCCGGCTGCGTGCTCCGCCCCTGACCGAGCGGTTTGCGTGAAACGACGCCGGCCCGCGCATCGCCCGGTTTGACCGGGGATACGCGGGCCGGTTGCGGCGTCCCTCAGGACGCGCGTGCGGTCAGTATTTCTGCTGGCGCTCGTACAGCGACTTGTAATGCTGGATGCGGGTGACGCGCAGACCCGGCATGCCCGATCGATCAATCGCGCGCTGCCAGCTGGCGAATTCCTCGACCGTCAGGCCGTAGCGTTCGCACACCTCGTCCACCGTCAGCAGGCCGCCGTTGACCGCGGCCACCACCTCCGCCTTGCGCCGCACCACCCAGCGCGTCGTCGACGGCGGCGGCAGGGAGTCCAGGGTCAGCGACTCGCCGAGCGGGCCGATAACCTTGGCAGGACGGATTTTCTGGTTCTCGATCATTACTCAACCTCGACCGGGGCCAGCAGGCCTCTTTCAACAACTGTTACGCTTCCTAATCGACACGCTTGAAGAACGGCTGAAGCGCCGCGGTAAACGGGCCCTTCATGTGTGTTACCTCGTCACTCGCCCGGCTCCTGTTCGGAATCGTGCCAATGCGCGAGCAGCGACGCGACCTGACCGTTGAAAGCGCCCGAGGCGGGCTGCAGCCGCCGCATCGCACCGTACATCCGGCCAAATCGTGCCTGCGCGGTCGCGGTTGCGCTGGCATTCTGGCGTGCCGCGATTCCGACCATCAGGACCGCGAGATCGCCCGGCAGCCGGGTGACCTCCGCATCCTTGTCGAAACCGGGAAAACTCAGATCCAACGCGCCCTACCCCACTCGCTCGTATCGTCAGGAATGCTGGCTCTACGGCAGACGTGGTGAAGGGTCGGTAAAGCTCGCTCCCAAAACTGCGCGACCCGTGCCTGCTTTGCGGTGAGCGACGAAAAGCGCTATGGCGGGCGGATCATGACCGATGTGGATTTTCAGCTGGCGGGTCCCGAGACCGCGCGCCGGATCGTGGTGGCGATGTCGGGCGGGGTCGACAGCTCGGTAGTCGCCGCGCTCGCCGCGCGTACCGGGGCGGAGACGATCGGCGTCACGCTCCAGCTCTACGACCATGGCGAGGCGGTCGGCCGCGCCGGCGCCTGTTGCGCAGGGCGGGACATCCGCGACGCCCGTGCCGTCTGCGACCGGCTGGGCATCGCCCATTATGTCTTCGACCATGAAAGCCGCTTCCGCGAGGCGGTGGTCGATCGGTTCGCCGACGAATATCTCGCCGGCCGTACCCCGATCCCCTGCGTCCAGTGCAACACCGGACCGAAATTCACCGACCTGCTGCAGATGGCGCGCGATCTCGGCGCGGATTGCCTCGCCACCGGTCATTATGTCCGCCGCATCGAGGGGCCGGCGGGTGCCGAACTGCATCGCGGCACTGACCCGGCCCGCGACCAGAGCTATTTCCTGTTCGGCACGACGCAGGAGCAACTGGATTTCCTGCGCTTCCCGCTCGGCGACCTGCCCAAGGCGCGGGTGCGCGAACTGGCGGCGGAGATGGGGCTGGCGGTGGCGGGCAAGCCCGACAGCCAGGACATCTGCTTCGTGCCCGATGGCGATTACGCCGGTCTGGTCAGAAAATTGCGTCCCGATACCGATACCGCGGGCGACATTGTCGACCTCAGTGGCCGCAAGCTGGGCGAGCATCGCGGCATCATCCACTTCACCGTCGGTCAGCGCCGCGGGCTGGAGATCGGCGGCACCGCGGAACCGCTCTATGTCGTGCGGCTGGAGGCGGCGGCGAAGCGCGTTGTCGTCGGCCCGCGGGCGGCGCTGGCGGTGGCGGCGGCGCGGCTGACCGACCTCAACGTGCTGGGGCCGCTGGACGGCCCGCTGTCGGCAAAGGTCCGCTCGATGGCCAAGCCGGTGGCCGCACAGATGGTCGGCGACCGGCTGGTGTTCGACGTTCCCGAATATGGCGTCGCGCCGGGTCAGGCGGCAGTGCTCTACGCCGGCGACCGCGTGCTCGGCGGCGGCTGGATCGCGGGGACCGAAGCGGCGCTGGCGGCGGCCTAAGCAGCCCCTCCCCTTCAGGGGAGGGGCTTGAGGAAGTTCACGGCAGCAGGAACGTGCCCTCGATCACGGTTACGCAAGCGCCGCCCAGCACCACCTGGTCGCCGTCGAGCCGGCAGGTCAGCCGGCCGCCGCGTGCACTCGCCTGAGTAGCGGTGAAGCGGTCGCGGCCGAGCGCCTCCGCCCAATAGGGCACGATCACCGCATGCGCCGATCCGGTCACCGGGTCCTCGTCAATCCCGAACGCGGGCACGAAGACGCGGCTGACAATGTCGGTATCCGTGCCGCGCGCGGTGACGATCGCCTGATGTTCGCCGGTCGCCGCCAGGGCACGGAAGTCGGGCTGCACCGCGCGCACCGCCTCCTCGGATTCGAGCACGACGACATCGTAGCCCCCCTCGCGCCACAGCGTCTCGACGACGTTGTCGACACCGAGCGCTGCCACCACTGCCGGCAACGGCCTCGGCGCAGGCTTCCACGCGGGCAGCGCCAGGGCATAGCCGCTGCCCTCGCGCGTTACCGTCAGCACGCCGGCCTGCCGCGTGCGGAAGCGCACTGCGTCGCGCGGCTCGCCCGAGGTGAGCACGAAATGACCACTGGCCAGCGTCGCATGGCCGCACAGCCGCACCTCGGCCGCGGGCGTGAACCAGCGCAGCTCGAAGTCCGCCTCGCCGCTCGCGTCGGGCACGAGGAAGGCGGTTTCCGATAGATTGTTTTCCGCCGCGATGGCGAGCAACGTCGCATCGTCCAGCCAGGTCGACAGCGGCATCACCGCCGCCGGATTGCCACCGAAGGGCGCGTCGCTGAACGCATCGATCTGGCTAAACGGTATCCGCATGTCAGTATCCTACCCGCTTGCCGAACCAGTGTGGCGTCACGTCCGCCTCGACCAGCGGATTGTCGGTGTCGACATGGCCTTCGGGGTCGAGGTGGATCAATACCTCGACCTTGGGGAAGGCGCTGCGCAGGCTGCGCTCGACATTCTCGACGATGTCATGTGCCGCGCCGACCGTCAGGTCGCGGTCGACCTCCATATGGAATTGCGCGAAATCGTGGCTGCCCGACCGGCGCGTGCGGAAGTCGTGGATGCCCTTCAGCCCCGGCTGGCGCGCCGCGACGTCGAGGAAGGCGGCACGCTGGTCCTCCGGCCATTCCTTGTCCATCAGCTGGTCGATCGCGGTCGACGAGGCCTGGAACGCGCCCCAGGCCAGCCACAGCGCGATGGCGATGCCGAACAGCGGGTCCGCCTTGTGGAAGCCGAGATACTGGTCGACGACCAGCGCGACCATCACCGATCCGTTGAGCAGAACGTCCGACTGGTAATGGACGTTGTCCGCCATGATCGCGACCGATCCGGTCGCGCGGATGATGCGGCGCTGGTACCAGAGCAGCACCATCGTCGCGAGGATCGCGATGATCGACACGCCGATGCCGAACTCCGCGTCGCCCGTGGCGGTGTCGCTGCCCAGCGCGTCGATCGCGCGCCAAGCGATACCCGCCGCGGAGGCGGTGATCAGCGCGACTTGGAACAGCGCCGCCAGCGCCTCCGCCTTGCCGTGGCCGAAGCGGTGGTCGTGATCCGCCGGGGTCGCCGCCAGCCGCACGCCGTAGAGCGTGACGAGGCTGGCGAGCAGGTCGAGCGCCGTGTCGGCGAGGCTGCCGAGCATCGCCACCGATCCCGTCTGCCAGGCGGCATAGCTCTTCAGCGCGAGCAGGAAGCACGCCATGGCGACGCTGGCCAGCGCGGCCCGCGTCGCCAGCGGCAGCAGCTTGCGACGTTCGTCCTGGGTCATGGGAACAGCAATCCTTCGCTCCAGCCATCCCCCTGTCGAGTGAACAGCCTTCGTTCATGCAGGCGATGCGCCCGGTCCTGCCAGAATTCGAGCGCCTGTGGGACGACGCGATAGCCGCCCCAGAACGGCGGCCGCGGCACGTCCTGCCCCTCGAACCGCTGCTTCATCGCCTCGAACCGCGCCTCGAAGGTCGCGCGGCTGTCGAGCGGGCGGGACTGGTCCGATGCCCAGGCGCCGAGTTGCGAATCGCGACCGCGCGTCGCGAAATAGGCGTCTGACTCAGCATCGCTCGCGCGTTCGACCGCGCCCTCGATGCGGATCTGGCGGCGCAGCGACTTCCAGTGGAACAGCAGCGCCGCCTTGGGCACCGCGTCGAGTTCGCCGGCCTTGCGGCTGTCGCGGTTGGTGTAGAAGACGAAGCCGTCGGGGCCGTGCCCCTTCAGCAGCACCATCCGCACCGACGGCTGGCCAGCCGCATCGACGGTGGCGAGCGCCATCGCATTGGGATCGTTGGGTTCGTTCGCCTTGGCTTCGTCCAGCCACGCGTCGAACATCAAAAAAGGGTCGTCGGCCATGCGCCGCCCCTAGCCGAAAACCCGGTCCGTGTCACAGGTCGGCGCAATCGCGACGGAACCGGAGTTTCGCCAGCGAATTGAATCGCTTCCGCAACGTTGCAAGGCTGCCCGCATGCCCGCTCGCGCTTATTGGCAAGGCCAGATCCGACTCGCCCTCGTGTCGATCCCGGTCGAGATCTATGCGGCGACGCGCAGCGGCGCGACCGTGTCGTTCAAACAGATTCACGAACCGAGCGGCAAGCCGATCCATTACGAGAAGGTCGTCACCGGCATCGGCCCCGTCGACACCGACGAGATCATGAAGGGCTATGAGGTGTCGAAGGGCGAGTTCGTGCTGCTCGAGCAGGACGAGATCGACGCGGTGAAGCTCGAATCGAAGAAGACGCTGGAGCTGACCCAGTTCGTCGACGCTAGCGAGATCGACGTCATCTATTACGAGAAACCCTATTTCGTCGTCCCCGCCGACGACCTCGCCGAAGAGGCGTTCATCGTGCTGCGCGAGGCGTTGAAGCGGTCGAAGAAGGTCGGGCTCGGCCAGCTCGCCCTGCGCGGCCGCGAATATGTCGTCAGCCTCAAGCCGTGCGGGCGCGGCATGGTGCTGGAGACGCTGCGCTACGCCGACGAGGTCAACAAGGCGCAAAGCTATTTCCGCGAAATTCCCGACAGCAAGCCCGACCCCGACCTGCTCGATCTGGCGCAGGCGCTGATCGACAAGAAATCGGGCGCCTTCGACCCCCAGGAATTCCACGACCGCTACGTCGACGCGCTGAAGGACCTGATTGAGCGCAAGCGCAAGGCGAAGGGCCGCAAGATCATCGAGGACAAGGATGAAGACGGCGGCCGATCCGGCAACAATGTCGTCGACCTGATGGCCGCGCTGAAGAAGTCGATGGAGGGCGGCAAGGCGGAGGCGGCACCGGTGAAGAAGGCACCGGCGAAGCGGACCACCGCCAAGGCACCGGCTAAAAAGCCGACGGCAAAAACTCCGGCCAAGAAACGTGCCTGAGCGCTTCCCCTTACGTCATCCCGGCGAAAGCCGAGACCCATGGACACGGAACACCAGCAGCCTCGGCGCTCGGGGCGACATGGGTCCCGGCGTTCGCAGGGATGACGGAGGGTTTTGGACGTGGGCAATAGACCGATGACTGACGCCCTCGCCGCCTATAACGCCAAGCGCGACTTCGCGAAGACCGCGGAGCCGGCCGGCACGCTCGAACCCGGCCATGGCAACAGCTTCATCGTCCAGAAGCACGACGCCACCCGCCTGCACTGGGATTTCCGGCTGGAGATCGACGGCGTGCTGAAGAGCTGGGCGGTGACGCGCGGTCCCAGCCTCGACCCTGACGAGAAAAGGCTGGCGGTGCGCACCGAGGATCATCCCTTGTCCTACGCCAGCTTCGAAGGGACGATCCCGGCGGGCGAATATGGCGGCGGCACGGTGATGCTGTGGGACCGCGGCACCTGGGCGCCGGTCGCCGGCAAGTCGGCGAAGGACCTCGACAAGGGCCATCTCCATTTCGTGCTGGAGGGGGAGCGGATGCGCGGCGAATGGCTGCTCATCCGCCTCAAGCCGCGCGGCAAGGAAAAACGCGAGAACTGGCTGCTGCGCAAGATCGACGACGGCTTCGCCGGCGGCACCGACACGCTGACCGACGACGCGCTGACCAGCGTCGCCACCGGCCGCACGATGCAGGAGATTGCGGAGGGTAAAAGCCCTCCCCCGCGGGGGAAGGGGGACCGTCGACTCAAGGCGGGTGGTGGAGGGGTATCTCGGCCCGCAAACGGCGACACCCCGCCACCACCGCGCTCCGCTGCCAAGGGAGGAAAACTGCCGCCATTTTCCGAACCCCAGCTCTGTACGCTGGTCGACTCCGTCCCGCCCGGTGCCGGCTGGCTGCACGAGGTCAAATACGACGGCTATCGCGCGCTCGTCGCCGTCGCGAACGGCGTCGCCAAGATCTACACCCGCAACGGCCTCGACTGGACCGACAAGTTCGCACGGATCGCCGAGGCGGCCGGCGCCATCCCCGGCAGCGCGCTGATCGACGGCGAGATCGTCGCGTTCAAGGACGGCCGCCCCGATTTCTCGACGCTCAAAGACGCCATCTCCAGCGGCGGCGCCATGACCCTGTTCGCCTTCGACCTGCTCGAGGCCGACGGCGAGGACCTGCGCCCCCTTCCCAACCTCCAGCGCAAGGAGCGGCTGCGCGTCCTGCTGCCGGCCGGCGACCGCCTGCAATTCGCCGAACACATCCTCGGTTCCGGCGAGCCGTTGTTCGCAACCATGTGCCGCGAGGGGCTGGAAGGCGTCGTGTCGAAGCGCGCCGACGCGCCCTATCAATCCGGCCGCAGCCGTGCCTGGCTCAAGGCGAAATGCATCCGGCGGCAGGAATTCGTCATCGTCGGCTGGTTGCCGTCGGACAAGCAGCGCGGTTTCCGCTCGCTGCTGCTCGGCGTGCACGAGGACAGCAAACTCCGCTACGCCGGCAAGGTCGGCACCGGCTTCGACGCGAAGCTGATGGACGATATCGCCGCCAAGCTCGCCCGCCTCGCCCGCAAGACCGCGACGGTCGAAGCGCCGCGCGCGATGGTCCGCGGCGCGCATTGGGTCAGCCCCAAGCTGGTCGCCGAGATCGCCTTCACCGAGGTGACGCCCGACGGCGTATTGCGCCACCCGAGCTTCGTCGGCCTGCGCGGCGACAAGCCGGCGGAAGAGGTGGTGGTCGAAACCCCCGAGCCCGCCCCCGCCGCCCCCGAGGTGCACGTCACCGTCTCAAGCCGCGACCGCCTCATCTTCCCCGACAGCGACGTCACCAAGGGCGAACTTGCCGATTATTACGCCGCGCTCGCACCGGTGATGCTGCCCTGGGCCGGCCGCCGCCCGGTCAGCCTCGTCCGCTGCCCGCAGGGACGCGCCAAGGCCTGTTTCTTCCAGAAGCACGACGCGGGCAGCTTCGGCGAGCATGTCCACCACGTCGACATCACCGAAAAGGACGGCCACACCGAGCCCTATCTCTACGTCGACAGCGCCGACGGCCTCGTCGCCTGCGTGCAGATGGGGACGATCGAGTTCCACGGCTGGGGATCGACGATCGATGCGCTCGAACGGCCCGACCGGATGGTCTTCGACCTCGACCCCGACGAGGGGCTGGGCTTCACCGAGACCAAGAAGGCGGCGGAATATCTGTCCAACCAGCTCGCCGAGATCGGCCTGGTCAGCTTTCCCCTGCTGTCCGGCGGCAAGGGCGTCCACGTCGTCGTGCCGCTCAACCGCCAGGCGGAATGGCCGGCGGTGCGCGACTTCGCCGAACGCTTCGCACGCGCGCTGGCCCAGGCGGAGCCCGACCGCTTCGTCGCGGTGATGACCAAGGCGAAGCGCAAGGGCAAGATCTTCATCGATTACCTCCGCAACCAGCGCGGCGCGACCGCGATCATGCCCTATGCCGCCCGCGCCCGGGCCGGCGCACCCGTCGCCGCACCGGTCTCGTGGAGCGAGCTGCGCGACCTCGACACCGCCGCCCGCTGGGGCGTGCGCGATCGGGACGAGCTGTTGAAGCGGGCGGCGTCGCGGGCACTCCAGGGGTGGGGCATGGCGGACCAGACGCTGCCGGACGTGTGACTTCCGCTTTCCTGATAGCGACTCAATGCGCGCCCGGATTATACGTCGGCTGTCCGTTACTGGGGGGAAGCGGACACGGAGACGGGGCAAGATAAGAGTATTGTGGCAACTCGGTCGCTCGGGGGATCTATGAAGCTGTCATCTGTCGCCGCCGCTCTGCTAGCTGTCATGGGGCTGTCCGGTCAGGCCTCGCCTCCCAAGTATGTTGAGGGGCAAGTCTGGTCCTACCGCACGCGACCACAGGATGCTGGATCGCTGCTCAAAGTGCAGCGCGTCGAGATGATGGGTGCCAAGAAGGTCTACCACATCAGCGTCGTCGGCGTTCATTTCGCAACGCCAGGCATCGCGGGCATTCTGCCGCACATTCCCGTATCGGACGAGACGCTCGACGCCAGTGTCACGAAGCTGTCTGCGGAAAAGCGCGACTTCCCTACTTCCGCCTTGGACGAGGGCATCGACGAATGGCGTAAGGCAAAGGGGGGCGTTTTTACCATTCCTATGTCCCAAATTGTCGGCATCATCGACGAGCAGACGACCGCGGCGCAAATGCAAGCACCGACAAAGCCATAAGACGCGCAATGTCCGCTTTTCGGCGAAATCGGAATGTCCGTTCCTTGACGGTTGTTTTGCAACGGCGGAGGCGCCGCCTCTAGCCGCTGACAGCTTCAAGCTTCTGACCCCTAGCTCATACGAACCTTAAGTTTGGACCTTACGCGAAATCCATGGTTTATAAGCGCACTGGGGCAGGTTCACGCCAATCCGTGGTCGAAGGAGACGTTCGATGAAAGCGATTTGCAAAGCCCTGTGCCTCGTGGGTCTTGCAGCAGGAGGTACAACTTCCGCCGTCGCTGGCACGACCTATTTCGAGAACCCGCAAGCCTATGGCATGAGACAATATCTCGATGATCAACTCTATCGCTTCAACGGCTCCTTGAAGTCACGCTGTCTGGCGGAGGAGCGAGTCGGTCGTCTCACGACGACTTGCCAGCAATATAAGCACGATCTCAACCGCCTCGTTCGCGACCAGATGAGGCGCGAGGCGGGCGTCTGACCGGGCGCTATAACCAGGGCGGGAACTCTATCCTCGCTGATGCGAGAATGCGGAACTTCGGCTTCCGGGCGGAAGCGGAATGTCTGGTTTGGCCGGAAACCGCTGCGTCATCCGTCATCCCGACGAAAGCGGGGGCCCATGGACTCGCGAGTTTGACGGCGACAGCATGGGCGGGACGCTAGAGTGCGGCGTTGGCGGGAGCGACGCAGGAGCGATCGGCAACCCGACCGTCTGCCCTGCCGCTCGGTGAAGGTGCCCGAACCACCTCTTCTCCCGCGCTTCCATTCCACCTTCCCCCCCGCTGCGGCGCACGGTACGAAGCGGACCGATGGCGACGCAGCCCACCTCCGCAGAGCCCGCGAGCCTGATCGACGCCGCCACCCATGCGCAGCGCTGGATCGCCGACTATCGCGCCCGCGCCACCGCCGACGACGTGCTCGCCGGCAGCCATGATCCGGCCTGGGCGGCGATGTTCGAGGAACTGGCCAGCGTCGCCTCCGACGATCTCGACCATGTCCGCGAACGCGTCCGCCGCCACGCCGCCGACATCGGCATGGGGTTCCGCATCATCGGCGAGGCGGACGAGCGGCCGTGGCCGGTTTCTCCCGTCCCCCTGCTGATCGACGCCGGCGAATGGGCCGGCATCACCCGCGGCATCGTCCAGCGCGCCGCGCTGATGGAGACGATCGTCGCCGATCTCTACGGGCCGCAAAGGCTGGTCGAGCGCGGCCTGATCCCCGCCGCGCTGGTCACCGGCAGCCCGCTGTTCCTGCGCCAGCTCGTCGGGCTGGAACCGCCGGGCGGCCGCCACCTGCATTTCATCGCGATCGACCTCGGCCGCGGGCCGACCGGCGAATGGCGGGTACTCGCGGACCATCTGCGCGCGCCCGCCGGCGCCGGCTATGCGCTGGAGAACCGGCTCGCGGTCAGCCGCACCCTGGGCGGGCTGCAGGCGCGGCTCAACGTCCAGCGCCACGCCCCCTTCTTCGCCGCCTTCCGCGCCGGCATCGCCGCTTTGTGCCGCCGCGCCGATCCGCGCATCGGCCTGCTGACGCCGGGGCGCTACAATCCGAGCTATCCCGAACAGGCGCATCTCGCCCGCTACCTCGGCCTGCTGCTGGTCGAGGGCGCCGACCTCGCCGCGCTGGAGGATCGCGTCTACGTCCGCACCATCGCCGGGCTGAAGCGCATCGACGCGCTGTGGCGGCGGGTCGATCCGCGCATGCTCGATCCGCTGGCGCTCGATTCCCATTCGCATATCGGCGTGCCGGGCCTGATCGATGCCTATGCCGCCGGCAACGTGCTGCTCGCCAATGCGCCGGGCGCGGGCGTGCTGGAAGCGCCCGCCTTCGCCGCCTTCCTGCCACAACTGGCGACGCGGCTGCTCGGCGACAGCCTGCACATCCCCAATATCGCCACTTGGTGGTGCGGCCAGCCGGGAGAGCGTGCCCGCGTCGAGGAGGATTTCGACCGGCTGCTGATCGGCCCCGCCTTCGGCACCGCGCCGCTCGGTCTGCCGGACGACGTCCCAGTCGCGGGCAACGAGCTGACGCCGGAACAGGCGGCGGCGCTGCGCGACGACCTCGCCCGCCGGCCGCAGGATTATGTCGGGCAGGAGATCGTCCGCCTGTCGACCATGCCGGTGGTGGTCGACGATCGGCTGGAGCCACGCCCCTTTACGCTGCGCGTCTTTGCGGCGCGCGGCGCGGACGGCGAATGGACGGTGCTGCCCGGCGGCTTCGCGCGCATCGGCCGCCATCCCGATCCGCGCGCCAGCGTGATGGGCGAAGGCACCTGGTCCGCCGATGTCTGCATTCACGGCGCCGCCCCGGTCGAGCCAGTGTCGCTACTGCCCGCGGCGGATTCGCATCATGTCCGCCGCAATCCCGGCACCCTGCCCAGCCGCGTCGCCGACAATTTCTACTGGCTCGGCCGCTATCTGGAGCGTGGCGAGGCGCTGCTCGCCGCCATCCGCGTCATGCTCGGCCATTCGATCGACGCCGATGGCGGCGCGGCGCTGTCGGCCGGCACCGTCGGCCGCCTCGTCGGCCTGATCACCGGTGGCGGCGCCGCACCGCATCCCGCCTCGCTACGCCGCGCCGATCTCACCGCCTTCGCGCGCATCGCGATGGAGGACGAGGGCCAGCATTCGATCTCCACGATCAACCGCCTTGCCCGCACCATCGGTGAGGGTTCGCGCGACCGGCTGTCGGCGGACATGGTGCGCCTGCTCGAGGCGCCCTTCCCCAGCCATCGCGGCATGCTCGACCGCGCCGGCTCGTTGCAGCGCCGCTATGCCGCCATCGCCGGCCTGTCGGCGGAGCATATGGGCCGCACCGCCGCCTGGCGCTTCCACGACCTCGGCCGGCGGGTCGAGCGGGCGATGGCGGCGGCGCGCGCGACCCGCCTGTTCGGCATGGCGGGCGCGACCGCGGACGATCTGTCGACCCTGCTCGACCTCGCCGACAGCCAGATCAGCTATCGCCAGCGCTATCTGACTGGCATCGCGCGCATTCCCGTCGTCGATCTCGTCGCGCTCGACCCCGGCAATCCGCGCAGCCTCGCCTATCAGGCCGATCGGATCGCCGAGCATCTGACGGCGCTGCCGGTGCTCGACGACGACGGCATGGCAGAGGCGCAGCAGCGCCTCGGCCGCGGCCTTGCCGCGCTGCTTGCGGAGGCCACCGCCGCCAGTCTCGACGCCGATACGCTCGGCGAGGTCGAGCGGCGGCTCGCCCAGATCTCGGACGCGGTGGCGACGCGCTATTTCCTGCAGGGCGCGCAGCCGCTGCGCGCCGGCGGGCTGACCTTGGCATGAGCGCGGCATGACGCAGACCTACGACATCCGCCACGTCACCCGCTTCGACTATGGCGGCAACGTCCGGTTCGCGCGCTGCAACCTGCGGTTGCAGCCGATCGACTGGCCGGGGCAACGGATCGCGGATTATGCGCTGACCGTCGAGCCGGCCGGCCGGCTGAGCCCCGCCCGCGCCGAGGCGGGGCTGGCCAACGTCACCCGGCTGGTGGTCGACACGCCGGTGCGTAGCCTGACGATCGAAAGCCGCGCCCGCATTCACGTCGACCGGCTGGTGCCGATGCCCGACGCCAGCGACCCGACGCTCGCCGATATCGCCGCGCTCGCCCGCGCCAGCCGCGACCTGTCGGCGGCGGGGCCGGCAAGCTATCTCTATCCCTCGCCGCTGATCCCGCTCGACCGCGGCATCGCCGAATATTGCGCCGCCGATCTCGACTCCGGTCGCGGCGCGCTGGAGGCGGGGATCGCACTTGCCCGCCGCATCCAGCGCGATTTCACCTTCGACGCGACCGCGACCCTGGTCGACACGCCGCCGCACGAGGCCTTCGCCCAGCGCAAGGGCGTGTGCCAGGATTTCGCGCAGATCATGATCACCGGCCTGCGCGCCGCCGGTTTGCCCGCCGCCTATGCCTCTGGCTACATCCGCACCATCCCGCCTCCCGGCCAGCCGCGGCTGGTCGGTGCAGATGCGACCCATGCCTGGGTTCTTTTGTGGTGCGGACCGGATCACGGCTGGGTCGGGCTCGATCCGACCAACGGCATCTGGATGGCCGGCGACCATATCGTCATGGCGGTCGGCCGCGATTATGCGGAGATCGCACCGGTCGACGGCGTCGTGCTCGGCTCGCAGGCGCAGAACATGTCCGTCAGCGTCGACGTCGCGCCGCAGGATTGATCGCTGTCCTACAAAGTTCGCGGCGTGTAGCGTCCATCGATGATGGACCGGTTCAACGCTCGTCGCTGTTTCTCATCGCAAGATTATGTCGCGGGCGATCCTGCAAACGACCCGTTCAGGCGTCAATTGTGTCAAGACTCGCCCGTGCGCTCATTCCTTGGTCACCGCATTGGCATTGCCGACCTCGTCGTCGGTGTCCTTGTCGCCGGTCCCCGAATAGTCGAAGTCCGACTGGCCACCGTGCCCCATGAAGCCGCCGCCGACACCGCCCTTGCCGTCCTTGCCGGTGTGCGGATTGGGATAGGCGCCACCGGTGCTTTCGCTGCCGCCGGCGGTCTTGCCAGGCGCGTCGCCGACTCCGTCATGGGCGCCATCATGGTCGGCGGGCATCGCCTGCATCGGTTGCTTGTCGGTCATCTCTCTGTCTCCAAAAGGATAATTCTTATGACCGCATCAACGAGCGGCACGCCGATTGCGTTGCGCCGTCGCCTCCCCCACATAGGTCGATAATACACCAACGGGGAATCGATGGCTGATCCATATCAGACCCTGGGCGTCGCCCGTGGCGCGTCCGAGGCCGACATCAAGAAGGCGTACCGGAAGCTCGCCAAGGAGCTGCACCCGGATCGCAACAAGGACAATCCCAAGGCCGCCGAGCGCTTCAGCCAGGTGACGAGCGCCTATGATCTGTTGACCGATAAGGACAAGCGCGCGCGCTTCGACCGCGGCGAGATCGACGGCGACGGCAATCCCGCCTCGCCCTTCGGCTTCGGCGGCGGCCGGCCGGGCGCTGGCGGCCCGTATACGCGCAGCGCGGGCCCCGGCGGCGGCTTCAGCAGCGCCGGCTTCGAGTTCGGCGGTGAAGGCGCCGACATGGGCGACATCTTCGAAGGCCTGTTCGGCGGCGCGCAACGCGGCGGCGGCTTCGCCAGCGGCTTCGGTCGGCGGCCGCAGCAAAAGGGGGCGAACGTCGCCTACAGCCTGCGCGTCCCCTTTATCGACGCGGCGACACTCGCCCCGCAGCGGGTGACGCTGGCCGACGGCAAGACGATCGACCTGAAGCTTCCCGCCGGGGTCGAGAACGGCACCCAGATGCGGCTCGGCGGCAAGGGTGAGGCGGGGCCCGGCGGCGCCGGCGACGCGATCGTCACGATCGAGGTGCAACCGCACCGCTTCTTCACCCGCGACGGCGACGACGTCCGCGTCGACCTGCCGATCACCCTCCCCGAAGCGGTGCTGGGCGGCCAGGTGCGTGCGCCGACGGTCGACAAGGCGGTGATGCTGACCATCCCCAAGGGCACGACCTCGGGCAAGACGCTGCGCCTCAAGGGCAAGGGCTTCCACCGCAAGGACGGCACCCGCGGCGACCAACTCATCTCGCTGATCGTCGACCTGCCCGCCGACGACGCGGCGCTGCGTCAGTTCGCCGAAAGCTGGCAGGACGCACGGAACCCGAGGGCCGCGATGGGCGTCTGACCGGTGACGTGACCGACGCCGCCCTCACACCCGAAGATCGAGCCCACCAGCACCGGGGGGCCCGTCATCGTCTCAACAAGCTTCGGCCGGGGCCGGCAGCCTGGGAAGTGACCAAGCGCGCCGCGCTCGGCGTCTTTAACGACGGTTTCATCCACGCCGGCAACCTTGCCTATCTGGCGTTGATGACGGTGTTTCCCTTCTTCATCACCGCCGCCGCCGTGCTGTCGCTGCTCGGTCAAAGTACCGAGACGCAGCGGGCCGTCGCCTCGTTCCTCCACGTCCTGCCGCCCGACGTCGCCGACATCCTGAGGAAGCCGATCGCGGACGTGCTGCAGGCGCGTACCGGATCGCTGCTGTGGCTGGGCGGGCTGGTCGGCCTTTGGACGGTCGGCGGCTTCATCGAGACGATCCGCGACATGTTCCACCGCGCCTATGGCATCAAGGCGACCGCGCCCTTTTGGAAGTCGCGGCTATCGTCGTCAGGCGTCATCATCCTGTCGGTGGTCATCGCGCTGCTGAGCTTTCTGGTACAGGGTATCCTGACCGCGGCCGAACAGTTCATCTACCGCCTGTTGCCCTTTGCCGAGGATGCGGCTTCCTGGGTCGGCTTGTCGCGTGTCATTCCGGGCGTGGTGATGTTCGGCGCGCTCTACCTGCTCTTCTACTCGGTGACGCCGGGCAAATATCGTCACACCAATTGCCCCAAATGGCCCGGTGCCTTGTTCACCACCGCCTGGTGGGTGACGATGACGGCCATGCTGCCGGTCGTGCTCAGTCACCTCGGTGGCTATGATCTGACCTATGGCAGCCTGGCCGGCGTGGTCGTCATGCTGTTGTTCTTCTACCTGATCGGTCTTGGCCTCGTGTTCGGTGCGCATCTCAATGCGGCACTGGCGGAACCCCCTGAACCGGGGCTACAGGAGGCGCCGACGCAAAAGGTGGAGGCACAGGCGGCGTGACGACAGGGTTGATGGCGGGCAAGCGCGGGCTGATCATGGGGCTGGCCAACGACAAGTCGTTGGCCTGGGGCATCGCCAAGCAATTGTCGGAGGCGGGCGCGGAACTCGCCTTCTCCTATCAGGGCGCGGCGATGGAAAAGCGTGTGCGTCCGCTCGCCGAGCAATTGGGCGTGGCGCGGTTGTTTGATTGCGACGTCGCCGACATGGCCGCGCTCGACGCGACGTTCGAGGCACTGAAGGCGCAGTGGCCGACGATCGACTTCGTCGTGCATGCGATCGGCTTTTCCGACAAGTCGCAGCTGCGGGGCCGCTATTACGACACCACGCTCGACAACTTCCTGATGACAATGAACATCTCCGCCTATTCGCTGGTCGCCGTCGCGCAGCGCGCACGGGCGATGATGCCGGAGGGCGGCGCCATCCTGACGCTGACCTATTATGGCGCGGAAAAGGTCATCCCGCATTATAACGTCATGGGCGTGGCTAAGGCGGCGCTGGAAACCAGCGTCAAATATCTCGCCGTCGACCTGGGGCCGGAGAATATCCGCGTCAACGCCATCTCCGCCGGGCCGATCCAGACGCTCGCGGCCCGCGGCATCGGCGACTTCAACTACATCCTCAAATGGAACGAGCTCAACGCACCGCTGCGCCGTACGGTGACGATCGAGGATGTCGGCGGTGCCGGCCTGTACATGCTGTCCGATCTGTCCGCCGGCGTCACCGGCGAGATCCACCATGTCGACGCGGGCTATAACGTCATCGGCATGAAGGCCGAGGACGCGCCGGACATCGCGCTCGCCTGACACCGCGATGACGACGTCCGCCGCCCTTGCCCTGCTCGCCATGCTTGCCGGCTATTATGGCTGGCAGCGCGGCCGCTACGAACGGACGGCGGCGACACGTGAGGCGCATGCCCGCGCACTTGCCGATACGCTGGCGTTCGCCTTGATTATCGCGGGCATATGGTTGGGCGGCTGGATCGCCCCGCAATGGGGCTGGGTCGCGAGCGCTGGTAGCGCCGGTGCCAGCATCGGCGCGCTAATCGCGGTGCTGCTCGCCGGCCCGAGCCGCCGCGCCACGCTCCGCGCCTTTCGCATCGATCCCGGCGCGCAGCGCTGAGCCTCAGCGTGGCTTCTTCTCCCCGTAATAGAGTGGCCCCAGTGCGTCGATCACCGCCGTCGCATCGCGCGCCCGCGCAGGGTCTGCGCTGGCGTCGAGCGGGCGGATCGTCAATTCGGTCTTGTAGCCGGTTGGCGTGCGACTGATCTCACGGCCAAGTCGCGTCTGCACCAGTTGGCGCGCATAATCGGCACGCGCGACGATCGCGAAAGCGGTTTTGCCGCTAGTGCGCGCCACCTCTGCGGCGCGGAGAATCGTCATTTCCTGGATCACCGCCGGCGACGTCGATCTGCCGACGAATTCGACCTTGATCGTGCCGTCGGGATTGTTGGTCGAACGGAAGCCGTCGGTCCGACTGATGCCGCCCAGCGGGCTGGTGCCCATCGACAAGGCGCCGCCGACCAGCGCGGCCAGGATGTCCGGCCGCGCACGACTATAGTCGATCAGCGCACGTGGCGTTTCGGGCACGATCATCGCGGCGGGCACCGCAGCGACAAGCTCTTGCTCCCGTGCTTTAGCAAGCGCCTCGCCGATCACCGCCGTATCAATCGGCGTCTGCGTCTGTTCCGGCTGCAGCATCGGCTGCAGCCTGGCAGTGAGATCGAGCAACGCGCCGTCATAAGGTGATACGACTCCGGTCTTGGTCGATACCGTTTTCAGGGCGGCCAGCGCATCTCCCGGTCGCTTTTCGGTCACGGCGATCCGCGCCTAGACCAGCTTGCCGTAATCGGTGGCGATGCGGCGGACTCGGTCGTTTAGAACGCGAAGATATGCCGATCCGTCGGCGGTTCCCGTCGCTGTCTTGCTGTCGGCTGGCGGTTCTGGGAGTAAGGTGTCGAGCTCCTCGCCGGCCTTGGCCAAATCGCTGCGAGCACCGGCGGCATCGCCGGTTGCAGCGCGGGCATAGGCCGTCTGCGAAGTCAGGGCGAGCGCACGCAGCAGCGCCATGGCATCCGGTGCCTGCACCGCCAGTGCCATGGTCGCGAGGCGGCTGGTGGGCCAGGACGCTTGAGCCTGGGGAGCCAGGGCCAGCACTTTCTGGAAATGACCGGCGTTCAGTTCCAGCGTGACGAGTCTGGTGGACAGATCGGGTTGAAGGCGGATCAGCCCGTCCATCGCCGCTGCTCCCTCGTCCGGCAGTTGCGCCAACACGGTTGCCCCGACCATCTGGACCTGCAGGGCATAGGGCCGCGCCGCCATCGCCGCGCGGGCTAAGGGCGCAGCGCCAGTGGCATCGCCCCGCCGCGCGAGCGCGAGGGCACGGAGAAGCGTCAGCGACACGCCCATGCTGCGCTTGTAGAACAGATCGCTGGCGAGCGGCGCGCCTGCACCCTCTGCAGCGTCGTGATCGACCAGTGCGGCGGGCAGCTCGCCCACGCGGATGTTCGCCGCCGCGCGGGCGCGTAACAGATGGACGCGACGCAGGGTCTGAGTCGGCAGCAGGCGGGAGCTCGCCAGCGCTCGCGTGCAGGCGGCGATCGCCGCGCCGTCATGATCCTCCGCCACCCGCCACAGCGACGTCGCTGACGGTGCACGCATGCCGTCGGCCTGCTTGCCCGGAGCCGCCAGCCCGTCGCACATTTCGAAATCAACCTTGTCGCTGTCCGCCAGCGCCGGCCCCGCGTACAGCAGCCCTGCCGCGAGGATTGTCATAGCCCCCGACCGCATCATGCCCCCATGATCACCGACCCCGCTCCGCCTGTGCCTGGTGAATATGACGGTGCTATGATAACCGCCCACGATCTGTCATGGCGCCGGCATGCTCGCATTCGTCGCCCCCACCCCTGCCGGCACCGCTTTCGCACGGGAGCGGCTGGCATGAGCATCAACAGTTTCGGCCATCTCTTCCGCTTCACCACCTGGGGCGAGAGCCACGGACCTGCGATCGGCGCGGTGGTCGACGGCTGCCCGCCGGGGATCGCCCTGACCGAGGCCGATATCCAGCCCTGGCTCGACCGCCGTCGACCGGGCACCTCGCGCTTCACGACGCAGCGACGCGAGCCCGATCAGGTCCGCATCCTGTCCGGCGTGTTCGAGGGGCGGACGACCGGCACGCCGATCAGCCTGATGATCGACAATGTCGACCAGCGTTCGAAGGATTACTCGGACGTCGCCAAGGCGTATCGCCCCGGCCATGCCGATTATGCCTATGACGCCAAATACGGCCTGCGCGATTATCGTGGTGGCGGTCGCTCCTCGGCCCGCGAAACCGCGAGCCGGGTGGCCGCCGGTGCCGTGGCACGGTTGGTGGTGCCGCAGGTCCGCATTCGGGCGTGGGTCGAGGCGATCGGGGGCAACGCGATCGACTACGCCGCCTTCGACGATGAGGCGATCGATACCAATCCTTTCTTCTGCCCCGATCCGGCCGCTGCAGCACGATGGGAAGCTCTGGTGGACGCCGCGCGCAAAGCCGGTTCCTCGCTCGGCGCGGTGGTGGCTTGCGAGGCGACAGGCGTGCCGGCCGGCTGGGGGGCGCCGCTCTATGCCAAGCTCGATGCGGAGCTGGCGCATGCCTGTATGGGGATCAATGCGGTCAAGGGCGTCGAGATCGGCGACGGCTTCGCCGCCGCGGCGCTGCGCGGCGAGGACAATGCCGATCCGATGCGACCCAGTGCCGACGGTCCGGAATTCCTCGCGAACCATGCTGGCGGCATCGCCGGCGGGATCGCCACCGGCCAGCCGATCCGGCTGCGCGTTGCCTTCAAGCCGACCAGTTCGATCCTGATCCCCGTGCCGACCGTCGATCGCAGCGGCGCTGCCGCCGATATTGCCACCAAGGGGCGCCACGACCCCTGCGTCGGCATAAGGGGCGTGCCCGTCGTCGAGGCGATGGTGGCCCTGGTATTGGCCGACCAAGCGTTGCTTCATCGGGGTCAATGCGGTTAACCATGGGAACGCTCTGCCTGCCAACCCGTTGAGGACGGACAGATTTTGCAGGAGAGAACAATGCGTAAGGTCCTTCCGATCATGGCTGCGGCCATGTTGATCCCGGCTGCCGCTTATGCGCAGCAGACGTCCGGCGGCACGTCGACGACAACCGGTACCGCCAGCGGCGCAGGCTCGATGGGCACGAGCGGCTCGACCGACACGATGGGCACCAGCGGCCAGACGATGGGCCAGGGCTCGATGTCGGGCAGCTCGTCGATGAAGAGCAAGTCGGCCAAGCGCGGTCGCAGTGCGCGCGCCGGCACCAATGGCAGCGCAACCGGCGTTTATAATTCGACCGGCACGACTGACAGCACCAGCGGCACGATGAGCGGCTCGACCGGTACGTCAGGCACCAGCGCGACGGGCTCCATGGGCACCAGCGGTTCGATGGGCTCGACGACGCCGATGGGCGGCACCACCGGCACCGGCACGACCGGGACGATGGGTGGCACCGGCGGCACCAGCACGCCGCAATAAGCGCGTCCCTACGGATGGATAAGGGGTCGGTCGGCATGTTGCCGGCCGGCCCCTTTCTTTGCGCGTCAGTCGGCGAAGGGATCGCGGACGAGGATCGTGTCCTCGCGTTCCGGGCTGGTCGACACCAGCGCCACCGGACAGCGGATCAATTCCTCGACCCGGCGGATGTACTTGATCGCCTGCGCCGGCAGGTCGGCCCAGCTGCGCGCGCCGGCGGTCGACTGTTGCCAGCCTTCCATCGTTTCATACACCGGCTCGACCGCAGCCTGATCGGCGGCATGGGCGGGGAAATAGTCGAGCGTTTCGCCGCGCAGGCGATAGCCGGTGCAGATCTTCACCTCGTCGAACCCGTCGAGCACGTCGATCTTGGTCAGCGCGATGCCGGTGATGCCGCCGACCGCCGCCGACTGGCGCAGCAGCACCGTGTCGATCCAGCCGCAGCGCCGTTTGCGGCCCGTCACCGTGCCAAATTCATGGCCGCGCTGACCCAGCCGTTCCCCGGTGGCGTCGTCGAGCTCCGTCGGGAAGGGTCCGGATCCGACCCGGGTCGTATAGGCTTTGGCGATGCCGAGCACGAAGCCGACCGCCGCCGGTCCCAAACCCGAACCGCCCGCCGCGGTGCCGGCGATGGTGTTGGACGAGGTGACGAACGGATAGGTGCCGTGGTCGACGTCGAGCAGCACACCCTGCGCGCCCTCGAACAGGATCCGCTTGCCGCGTCCCTTCGCCTCGTTGAGGTCGCGCCACACCGGCTTGGCGAAGGGCAGGACGAAGCCGGCGATGTCGCGCAATTCGGCGATCAGGCCGTCACGATCGATCGGCGCCGCGTTGAACCCGGCGCGCAGCGCATCGTGATGGGCGAGCAGCCGGTCGAGCTGCGGCCCGAGATCGTCGAGATGCGCAAGATCGCAGACGCGGATCGCACGTCGGCCGACCTTGTCCTCATAGGCAGGGCCGATGCCGCGACGGGTGGTGCCGATCTTGCCGGCGCCACTGGCATCCTCGCGCAGGCCGTCGAGATCGCGGTGCAGCGGTAGGATCAGCGCGCAAGTGTCGGCGATGCGCAGCGTATCCGGCGTCGCGGTGACGCCCTGCGCCGCCAGCCGCTCGATCTCCGCCTTCAGCGCCCAAGGATCGAGCACGACGCCGTTGCCGATCACGCTGGGCGTGCCGCGCACGATCCCCGAGGGCAGCAGCGACAGCTTGTAGACGTTCTCGCCGACGACGAGCGTGTGGCCGGCATTGTGGCCGCCCTGGAAGCGCACGACCATGTCGGCGCGCTCCGCCAGCCAGTCGACGATCTTGCCCTTGCCCTCATCGCCCCATTGGGCGCCGATCACCGCGACGTTCGCCATGTACAGGTCTCCACCTGCCGGCAGGCCCTTCGCGCCCTTCGACAGGACTCGGCGCGACGGGTTTTCCAGTGGATGCGGCCGGGCGGTTAGCCGGCTGCGGAAGCCCGGTCAACCTCCCGGCGCCGGACCTCGTGCGTCTCCCGGGCGACTACAGCGGCCGCGGCTCGCCGTTCGCCCAGAGGTGGGTGCAGAGCTGGGCCTCCGGCGTGTCGCCGGCCTCGAGCGCGGCGACGGTGACCCAGCCGGCGGCGCGCATCGCCGCGCCCTCGGCCGGCGGCGTACCCAGCGGCAGGAACAGCCGGCGGCGCTGTGCCGGCGTCGCATTGGCGGCGATCGCATCGGCGGAAAGCGAGAAGCCGGTCGCCGCTTCCTCCGCGCCGTCGGCATGGACGATCAGATAGGTGCCGCCGCGCCCGACCTCGCGCACCGCCCCGGCGACGAACAGCGAGAAGCCGAGCCAGGACTGATATTCGAACCCGTGCCGCTCGGTCGGGTCGAGCGTCATCGCGACGCGGTCGCCGAGGCCGGATGCGATCGCCGTCAGCGCATCGAGGCGGCTGACCAACGCCCCCTGGCCGTCGAACGCACGCAGTCGTTCGATCGCGGTGGCGAACGGCCCCGCCGCCTCGATGAGCGGCAGATAGGCCGGCGCCAGCTGCATCACCGCGCCGGCATCCTTGGCGTCCAGAGCGGCGCGTAGCGACTCGATCCGTTCCGGCGCGACCGGTAGCGGCCCGGCGGCCAAGGTCGCGACCAGATCGGGCAGGGTGAAGTCGATCGACAGGCCCGCCGCACCGGCGGCATCGAGCGCCTCGACCGCGACCGCGACGACCTCCTGCGCGGCGGCGACCGAGTCGAGGCCGATCAGCTCGCAGCCGAGCTGGCGCCATTCCCGCGACGGCGACAATTGCTCGGCGCGCAGCCGCAGCACCGGGCCGGCGTAGGACAGGCGCACCGGCCGCGGGTGATGGCCCATGCGCGTCGCCGCGATTCGCGCGACCTGGGCGGTGATGTCGGGCCGGATCGCCAGCGTGTGCTGCGACACGGGATCGACGAAGCGCACCGCATCGATCAGCGCCCCGTCCTTCAGCCGCGACGACAGGCCGTCGGCATATTCGGCGAGCGGCGGATCGGCGCGCTCATAGCCGTGGCGCCGCGCCGCCTCCAGCACGCGAGCTTCCACCGCGGCGGCGGCATCCGCATGGGGCGGCAGGCGGTCGTGGAATCCTTCGGGAAGCAAGCCGGTCGTCATCATGGCTGGCGCGATAGCCGGGTTGCGGCCGGGGCGCCACTGGCGCGGAAAGTCTCAAAGGTCGCACCCGGAAGGGGTGCACGGGACGTTCGGAAGGCGCAGCCTCCGCGCTGTCGCCGGTGACGGACGGAAAGTCTCAAACGTCGCACCAACCAAGGGTGGTTCGGAGCTGAGAAAGAGCCGTGGGTGTTCCTACCCGCCCTCACCCTATCGGCGGCAGTGCCGCCTCTTCCCTCTCCCGGTGGGAGAGGGACATGGGAGGGTGAGTCGGAGCACCCGGCGGTCAGGCTAGCCTTGGTCGCCGTTGTAGGACAGCGTCAGAACGACAGGCCCATGGCGGTCTTGACGCCCGGCAGCGCCTGGACCGTGGCGAGCAAGTCGCCGTCGACCGGCTCGTCAACCGAGAGCAGCAGCACCGCCTCGCCGCCCGCCTGACGCCGGCCGAGGTGGAAAGTGCCGATATTGACCCCGGCTTCGCCCAGCGTCGTGCCAAGCCGGCCGATGAAGCCCGGCGCATCCTCGTTGACGACATAGAGCATCGGGCCGGCGAGATCGGCCTCGACCTTGATGCCGAACAATTCGACGAGGCGCGGCGCCTGGTCACCGAACAAAGTGCCTGCGACCGAGCGCTCGCCGTCCGCCGTCTTGACCGACACGCGCAGCAAGGTGTGGTAATCGCCCTCGCGCTCGGTGCGGACCTCGCGCACCTCGACGCCACGATCCTTGGCGAGGAAGGGCGCGTTGACCATGTTCACCGTGTCGGTCTGGTTGCGCAGGAAGCCGGCAAGCACCGCGCTGACGATCGGCTTGGCGTTGAGCTCCGCCGCCGCACCCTCGGTATGGATCGAGATGCGGGTGATCGCGCCGGTGGTCAGCTGGCCGACGAGGCTGCCGAGCTTTTCGGCAAGCGCCATGTACGGCTTGAGCTTGGGCGCTTCCTCGGCGGACAGGCTGGGCACGTTGAGCGCGTTGGTGACGCCGCCGGAGACGAGATAGTCCGCCATCTGCTCGGCGACCTGGATGGCGACATTGACCTGCGCCTCGGTCGTCGACGCACCGAGGTGCGGGGTCGAGACGAAATTGGGCGTGCCGAACAGCGGCGAGGCCTTGGCAGGCTCCTCGACGAAGACGTCGAGCGCGGCACCGGCGATATGGCCGCTGTCGAGCCCGTCCTTCAGCGCCGCCTCATCGATCAGGCCGCCGCGCGCGCAGTTGATGATGCGCACGCCCTGCTTGGTCTTGGCGAGATTCTCGGCCGACAGGATGTTGCGGGTCTGGTCGGTCAGCGGCGTGTGCAGCGTGATGAAGTCGGCGCGGGCGAGCAGTTCGTCCAGCGTCACCTTCTCGACGCCCATCTCGACGGCGCGCTCTGGGGTGAGGAACGGATCGAAGGCGACGACCTTCATCTTGAGGCCGCGGGCGCGGTCGGCGACGATCGAGCCGATGTTGCCCGCGCCGATCAGGCCGAGCGTCTTGGCGGTCAGCTCGACGCCCATGAAGCGGTTCTTCTCCCACTTGCCCGCCTGGGTCGAGGCGTCGGCCTCGGGCAGCTGGCGGGCGAGCGCGAACATCAGCGCGATGGCATGTTCGGCGGTGGTGATCGAATTGCCGAACGGCGTGTTCATCACGACGACGCCCTTGGCCGAGGCGGCGGGGATGTCGACATTGTCGACGCCGATGCCGGCGCGGCCGACCACCTTCAGATTGGTGGCATGCTCGAGAATGTCCTTGGTGACCTTGGTCGAGCTGCGAATGGCGAGGCCGTCATACTGGCCGATGATCGCCTTCAGCTCATCGGGGGTCTTGCCGGTGATCTCGTCGACCTCGACGCCGCGCTCGCGGAAGATCTGCGCGGCCTTGGGGTCCATTTTGTCGCTGATGAGGACTTTGGGCATGGGATGATTCCTTTGGATGACCAGCCGTCATCCCCGCGGAGGCGGGGATCCAGAGCCGCTGACGGTGCGGCTCTTGCGACGACCTGCGTGTCTGGATCCCCGCCTGCGCGGGGATGACGAATTAGGAGGGTTAAGCCGCCGCCTTGGCGGTGGCGTAGGCCCAGTCGAGCCACGGCCCGAGCGCCTCGATATCGGCGGTGTCGACGGTGGCGCCGCACCAGATGCGCAGGCCCGGCGGCGCGTCGCGATAGCCGCCGATGTCATAGGCGGCGTCTTCCGCCTCGAGCAGCGAGACCATCTTCTTGATCACCGCCTCGTCGGCGTCGACGGTCAGGCAGACGCTGGTCTTCGACCGCGACGCTTCGTCGGTCGCGAGGTGTCCAAGCCAGTCACGCTCTTCGACGATCCGGTCGAGCGCGGCGGCATTGGCGTCGGAACGGGCGATGAGGCCGCCCTTGCCCATGCCCTTGGCCCATTCGAGGCTGAAGATCGCGTCCTCCACCGCCAGCATCGACGGCGTGTTGATCGTCTCGCCCTTGAAGATGCCCTCGGTCAGCTTGCCCTTCGACACCAGGCGGAACACCTTGGGCAGCGGCCAGGCGGGGGTATAGCTTTCCAGCCGTTCGACGGCGCGCGGGCCGAGGATCAGCACGCCATGCGCGCCCTCGCCACCCAGCACCTTCTGCCAGCTGAAGGTCGCGACGTCGATCTTGTCCCATGGCAGGTCGTAGGCGAAGACGCCGCTGGTCGCGTCGGCGAAGGAGAGCCCCTCGCGGGTCTCGGCGATCCAGTCGCCGTTGGGCACGCGCACGCCGCTGGTCGTGCCGTTCCAGGTGAACAGCACGTCGTTCGACCAGTCGACCTCGGTAAGGTCGGGCAGTTGGCCGTAATCGGCGCGGATCACGGTGGGGTCGATCTTGAGCTGCTTGACCGCATCGGTCACCCAGCCTTCGCCGAAGCTTTCCCACGCCAGCGTGGTGACGGGGCGGGCGCCGAGCATCGTCCACATCGCCATCTCGAACGCGCCGGTGTCGCTGCCTGGCACGATGCCGATGCGATGCGTGTCGGGCAGGCCGAGCAGCTCGCGCATCAGGTCGATGCAATATTGCAGGCGCTGCTTGCCGAGCTTCGAACGGTGCGAGCGGCCGAGCACGGCGGTGGCGAGTTTGGCGGGATCGTAACCGGGCGGCTTGGCGCAGGGGCCCGACGAGAATTGCGGGCGTGCCGGCTTGGCGGCGGGTTTCGCAGGCGCGCGTGTGGCGTCGGCGAACGTCGTGTCAGTCATGTCAACTCTCCTCACAGAGAGCACGCGCGGCGTTGGGACCGCGTGGCCCGTCGACGGCCCTATCGGAGCGTCCCAAGGCTGGCAAGCCGTTCCAGCCTCTAAAATGCATCCGGGACTCCCGGTGGGGAGCAGGGAGGCGACGACGTGACGGACGGAAGAACCAAGGATCCGCGACCGATCGGCCGGGTGGCGATCGCGCTGATCTGGGTGGCGTTGCTGGGCAGGATCGGCCTGGCGGCCGGCGCGCTGGCGACGATCGCGGCGCAGGATGCGCTGGCGCGGGGCGATGCCGCCACCGACGCGCTCGCCACCGCCTCGTCGATCACCGACGCCGCGGCGCTCGTCTACCTCGCGACGCTGGTGCTGGCCGCCGGCGCGGTGTTGCGCTGGATCTATATCGTCAACCGCAACGCGCATGCGCTCAGCACCGCGCTGCGCATCACGCCGCTGTGGAGCGTGCTGTGGTTCTTCGTGCCGGTCGCCGGCCTGATCCGGCCGTTCGCCGCGCTGAGCCAATGCTGGCGCGCGACGATCGCGCCTGCCGCGCCGGAGGACGTCCGCGTGCCGCCGATCCTGCGCTGGTGGTGGGCGTTCTGGCTGTTGTCGTTGGCGCTCGACAATATCACGCTGCGGCTGGCCGATGGTCGTGACGGCGCATCGGCGGTGACCGGCGCCTGGGTGACGATCGCCGGTGCGGTGATTGCGGTGCCGCTGACCGCGACGCTGACGGCGGTGATCCTGCAGCTGTCGCGCCGCCAGAACGCCGTACTGGCGCGCCGCACGATCAGCCGCTTCCACATGTTCGGCTGGCAACACCGCGCCCGCTGAGCGGCCTCTGCGGCGAGGCGCGGCAAAAGCGGCATGGTCCGAGCGGCGACGGGTGCTGACAAAGCGCGCCGGCTGCGGGACAAGGGCCGCCATGTACCGCGTTCTCCCCATCGCCGCGGCGGTGGCACTGGCCGGCTGCGGATCGCGCGAGCAGGCGCCGGTCGCCCAGCCCGCCGCCGCCTCGATCAGCCGGCCGTCGGCGCGCGACACTGCGCAATGCCTGGCCGACCTGCGCGCCGACAACGTCGCCTATCGCCTGCTGCCCGACCGCGACTTCGGCAACGGCTGCGGCCTTGCGGGGGCGGTGCAACTGGTCGAGATCGGCGTGCCCGTCACCGGCGTCACCGCGATGCGCTGCGGCGAGGCGCGCGCCTTTTCCGCCTGGGTGCGCAACGCGGTCGCACCCGCCGCCTATCAGATGCTGGGCAGCGAACTGGCGAGCGTGCAGGGCATGGGCAGCTACGTCTGCCGCAACGTCGTCGGCACCGCCGGCTATGGCGACCGGCGATCGGGCCACGCCATCGCCAATGCGGTCGACTTCGGCGGCGTGACGCTGAAGGACGGGCGACGGATCACCATCCTCCAGGACTGGACCTCGCCGGACCCGCAGGTGCAGGGCTTCCTGACGACCATCCACCGTTCCGCCTGCCGGCGCTTCGGCACGGTGCTGTCGCCGGCCTATAATGCCGCGCATCGCAACCACTTGCACCTGGAGAACGACGGCGCGCATTTCTGCCGTTGAGCGCCTCCCGGCTTTGCTCTAACCCGGCGTAAATGACCGATACACGAGTACCCGCCCGCGTCTTTCCGCAGGCCAAGCAGGACGCCGAGAGCGCCAAGGCCGCGATCTCCACCCCGCAGACCGAGCACCCCGCCTACAAGCTCGCCTTCCAGGACATGGACTTCCTGTTGCGCGACGATCTGCGGCCGGTGCGTTTCCAGCTCGAGCTGCTCAAGCCCGAATTGCTGCTGGAGGAGGCGAAGATCGCCTCGACCTTCGTGATGTACGGCTCGGCGCGCATTCCCGAACCGGCCAAGGCCGAGGCGATGCTGGCGATGGCGAGCGACGACACCGCCAAGGCGATCGCCGAAAAGCTGGTCGCCAAGAGCCGCTATTACGAGGTCGCGCGCGAGCTGGCGCAGATCGCCAGCCGCGTGCCGCGCGACCAGAACGGCATGCGCCAGTTCGTCGTCTGCTCCGGCGGCGGACCGTCGATCATGGAGGCGGCGAACCGCGGCGCGGCGGATGTCGGCGCCGAATCGATCGGCCTCAACATCGTGCTGCCGCACGAACAGGCGCCCAATCCCTATGTGACGCCGTCGTTGAGCTTCCAGTTCCACTATTTCGCGCTGCGCAAGATGCACTTCCTGCTGCGCGCGCGGGCGCTGGCGGCCTTCCCCGGCGGCTTCGGCACGTTCGACGAACTGTTCGAATTGCTGACGCTGATCCAGACCGGCAAGATCAAGCCGATCCCAGTGCTGCTGTTCGGCCGCGAATTCTGGGACAAGGTGGTGAATTTCCAGGCGCTGGTCGACGAGGGCGTGGTCAGCCAGCGCGACCTCGGCATCTTCACCTATGTCGAAACCGCCGAAGAGGCGTGGGACGTGGTGCGGGAATTCTACGAGGAACAGGCGCGCAAGGAGGGGTGATCGCTGCCCCCCTCTCCCAACGGGATAGGAAGGAAGGCGCGGTAGCGCCGGCAGGGTGAGGGCGGACGCAGCGCCCATCGATGCAAAACGGGGCGTTACGCCCCATCCTCACCTGTCGCCGCCTGCGGCGGCTCTTCCTCTCCCGGAGGGAGACAAAGATTTACTTCGGCGCCTTGGCGCCCTGCTTCTCGGCATTCGGATCGACCGAGGGCGCGCCGGAGGCCGGGGTGCCGGTGTTGCCGAGGTTGTTGGCCGCGTCGGTGTTGGTGATCGAATCCTTCGCCGCATTGGTCGCAGGCTTGGCCGCGCCATCCTTGCCGGCCGGGGCGGCACCGGCGGCCGGCGCGGCGGGGAGCGGCAGGTTCGAACCCTGGCTGTTCAGATAGACCAGCACGTTGGCGCGATCCTGCGGATTGCCGAGGCCGGCGAAGGTCATCTTGGTGCCAGGCGCGAACTTGCGCGGGCTGGTCAGCCACGCGTTCATCTTGTCGAAGTCCCAATTGCCGCCGACGCCCTTCAGCGCGTCGGAGAAGGCGAAGCCGCCCTTGCCCTGGCCGATCGGCTCGCCCAGCGTCGCGTAGAGATTGGGGCCGATGCCGTTCGCGCCGCCCTGGTTGACGGTGTGGCAGGCGGCGCACTTCTTGAACACTTCGGCGCCCTTGGCCGGATCGGCGGTGGGCAGCAGCGTGGCGATCGGCACTTCGGCGGCGGCGCCGCCGCCACCGGCCTCCTCGACGCCCTCGATCGCATAGCCCATCTTTGCGGGCCGGCCGTCGTGGAACACCATGCCGCCGACGATGGACAGGCCGAGCGCGATGCCGCAGGCCGCCAGCGTCCAGCCGGCAATCGTGTTGGTGCGGTTATCCATCTGCCGGCCTTGCCCCTGTTATCCTCGCCTCTTGGCTGCAACCCATAGGAAAGCGCGCGGGCGCCCGCAAGCGCGCGCTTGCCCGCGACGGACGCCGCCTCTACGCCGCGGCGCATCATGGAGAGCTACGCCGCCCCCGCCCGCCCGATCGTCGCCGCGATGACCGCCGCCGCCGCCGCCGCGCCGGATCGCGCCGTCGCCTTTCAGGGCGCGCCGGGTGCCAATAGCCATGTCGCGGTGAGCGAGGCGTTTCCCGACGGCCTGCCGCTGCCCTGTTTCGCGTTCGAGGATGCGATCGACGCGGTGCGCGAGGGGCGCGCCGACTGCGCGGTGATCCCGATCGAGAATTCGCTGCACGGCCGCGTCGCCGACATCCATTTCCTGCTGCCCGAATCCGGCCTGGTGATCACCGGCGAGCATTTCCTCGGCATCCGCCACGCGCTGATGGGCCGTGGCCCGCGCGACGGCGTGCGGCAGGCGATGAGCCATCCACAGGCCTTGGGCCAGTGCCGCCACTGGCTGAAGGCGCACGGCATCCAAGCGGTCAATTATCCCGACACCGCCGGTGCGGCGGCCTATGTCGCGGAGCTCGGCGATCCTTCGGTGGCGGCGCTGGCCCCGCCGGGGGCGGCGGCGATCTATGGCCTCGACCTGCTCGGCGTCGATATCGCCGATGCCGACCACAACATGACCCGCTTCGTCGTCCTTGCCCGGGGCGGCAAGCCGCCGGTTGGCGAGGGCCCGTGGATGACGACGCTGATCTTCGAGGTGAGGAACGTGCCCGCCGCGCTGTACAAGGCGATGGGCGGTTTCGCGACCAACGGCGTCAACATGACCAAGCTGGAAAGCTACCAGCGCGGCGGCAGCTTCGCGGCGACCGAATTCTATGCCGACATCGAGGGCAAGCCCGGCGATGCCGCGGTCGACCGCGCGCTGGAGGAATTGGGCTTCCATTCGAAATGGGTGCGCGTGCTCGGCACCTATCGGCGCGCGCGGGCACGGGGCTGACGTGAAACCGGCGGGTCAGCCGCCGTCGTCCTTGTCGACGATGTCGTAATGGATGCGCACCCAGGTGCCGATCTGGAACTTGCCGTTGATGCGGGGCGGCATCACCTTGAACTGCCACGCCGCCTGCCGCATCGCGCGGGCGACGCCCAGGCCGGGGCGCGAATCGCCGATCTGGACGCAATCCTCGACGCGGAAATTGGGCGCCGTCCGGCACGCGATCTCGCCCCAGGATCCTTCCGGCACGTCGTGCGGCGGCATGTAGGGCGAAAGCGCGTTGCGCGGCGGACGCACGTACCAGTCGGCGGCATAGAGCCGCTGGCCGCCCGGGCCGGTGCCCGCCCCCGGCGTGTCGTTGCCGCTGCCGGCATCGCCGCTGTCGCCGTTCGCATCGCCCGCGGCGGCGAGTTCACGCGCGCTCTTCTTGCCCTTGATCTTGCCGACGTCGGTGGCGGCGAAGGACGCGCGGTCCATGACCAGCATGTTGTTCTGGACGATTTCGGGCGGAGGCGGCGGAACCGGCTGATCCTGCGGCGGGGTCGGTCGCGGCTGCACCTCCGGCGCGCCACCCTTGGGCGCGGCTGCCGCCTGCTTCTTGGTCTGCGCCTTGCTGGGCGAGGCGCTGCCCGACGAGGAGACGTCGAAGGTGGTGAGCGCGCTGGACGGGCCCATCCTGGTCAGTGGCGAATTGGGCAGCAGCAGGAGCAGCAGCGCGATCAGGATATGCGCGGCGACGGTCAGCGCGAGGCTGATCGCCCTGCGGCGGCGGTCCGGAGCTGATCGATAGGACGCCGCGTACATGCGGCGGTTGGCCTATCGCGTGCGCGGCCGGCGGGCAATCGTCCGCTTCGGCCGTTCGTCGCATGTGTCCGCCATGTGTCTAGCCCGCGCGCGCGAATGCTTCCGCCTCGGCGACCTCGGCGTCGGTCGGCCGGACGCCGGTGTAGAGGACGAATTGCTCCAGCGCCTGCAGCGTCGCCACCGCGGCGCCGGTGATCCGCCGCTTGCCCGCGTCCGCCGCGGCGCGCAGGAACGGCGTTTCGGCGGGCAGCGCGACGACGTCGAAGGCGACCGTCGCCGCGGCGATCGTCGCCGGGTCGAAGGCCAGCGCGTCGGCCTCGCCGCCGGCCATGCCGATCGGGGTGACGTTGATCAGCAGCGGTGCGGTCGCCCCGCCGACCGCCGCCGCCCAATCGAATCCGTACAGGTCGGCGAGCGCCCGGCCCTTGCTCGCGTTGCGCGCGACGATCGTGCCCGTGCGGTGGCCGCGATCGCGCAGCGCCGCCGCCACCGCCTTGGCCATGCCGCCCGAACCGCGCAGCAGGAACGGCGTGGCCGGATCGATCGCCGCATCGTCGAGCAGATCGCGCACCGCGCTATAGTCGGTGTTATGGCCGGTCAGCACGCCGTCGTCGTTGACGATCGTGTTGACGCTGTCGATCGCCGCGGCGGACGGCCCGAGGCCGTCGAGCAGCGCGATCACCTCTTCCTTGAACGGCATCGAGATGGCGCAGCCGCGAATGTCGAGCGCGCGGATGCCGCCGATCGCCGCGGGCAGATCCTTGGTGGTGAACGCCTTGTAGACATAGTCGAGGCCGGTCAGCTCGTAGAGCCGGTTGTGGAAACGCGAGCCGAAATTGCCCGGCCGCGCGGCGAGCGACATGCACAGCCGGGTGTCGCGCCCGATCGGGGGCTTGGCGTTCGACATGATAGTCCTTTCGTCATGCCGGGCTTGTTCCGGCATCCACGGTTCCGCAAAGAGGGGCGGTGCGCGTATGTGCGGCACGGTGGATGCCGGAACAAGTCCGGCATGACGGGGACTATCCGGGAGAGGTTCATGACACGGCTATCGACCCTTATGCTCGCTGCCGGCGTCGCCACGATGCCGGTCGCGACGATGGCGCAGCACGCCGCGCCGCTCGCGCCGCAACACCAGCCCCCCTCCCCCGCCGACCTGTTCGGGCCGCTGTTCGTCGCGGTGCAGACGCAGAAGATCTTCCCCGACGGCAAGACCTTCGTCGACGCGGTGCCGAAGCGCGATCCCGCCGCGATCATGGCCGATTTCGACCGCGCGCGGATCGGCGACCTGAAAGCGTTCGTGCTCGCCAATTTCACCGTGCCGGGGGTCAACGACCATGAGCCTAAGGACCTGCGGGCGCATGTCCGCAGCCTGTGGCCGATGCTGGTCCGCCAGCCGGTTCCGCCCGCACCAGGCAGTTCGGCGCTGCCGCTGCCCGAACCCTATGTCGTGCCGGGCGGTCGCTTCCGCGAAATGTATTATTGGGACAGCTATTTCACGATGCTCGGCCTCGCCGCTGACGGGCAGCAGCCGCTGGTCGAATCGATGCTGGCCGATTTCACCGCGACGATCGAACGCTACGCCCATATCCCGAACGGGATGCGCAGCTATTATCTCAGTCGGTCGCAGCCGCCCTTCTATGCGCTGATGCTCGATCTGTCGAAAGACACCGATCCGGCGCTGGCGGCGCGCCGGTTGGCGGCGCGCCGGTTGGCGGCGCTGCGCCGCGAGCATGACTATTGGATGCGGGGCGGCCGGGTCGTGACGATGCCCGATGGCAGCCGGCTCAATCGCTATTGGGACGATCGCGACACGCCCCGCGACGAATCCTATGCGGAGGATGTCGCCACCGCGGCCGAAGCGGCACGGGCCGGACGGGACCCGGCGACGGTACGCCGCGACCTGCGCGCCGCGGCGGAAAGCGGCTGGGACTTCTCCAGCCGCTGGCTCGCCGACGGCAAGACGCTGGCGACGATCCGCACCACCCAGATCGTGCCGGTCGACCTCAACAGCCTGATGCTCGCGATGGAGGAGCGGATCGCGACCCGCTGCCGCGCTGCCGGCGATCAGGCATGCGCGGCCGCATTCACGGGCCTGGCGACCAAGCGCCGCGCCGCGATCCAGCGCTATCTATGGGCGCCGCGCGAGGGGCGGTTCGCCGATCGGGACATGGCGACCAGGCGGCCGACGCCGGCGGTGACCGCGGCGATCCTCTACCCGCTGTTCGTCGGCGCCGCGACGCCGGCGCAGGCCAAGGCGACGGCGGTGGTGGTCCGGGCGCAATTGCTCGGCGAAGGCGGCTTGCGCACCACGACGCGGCGCACTGGCCAGCAATGGGACGAGCCCAACGGCTGGGCGCCGCTGCAATGGATCGCAATCGACGGCCTCGCGCGGAACGGTGAGGAGCCACTTGCCAAGGAGATCGCGCGCCGTTGGATGACGACAGTCGCACGGACCTATGCCGAGACGGGCAAGATGCTGGAGAAATACGACGTCGCCGAGCGCAAGTCGGGCGGCGGCGGCGAGTATCCGACGCAGGACGGATTCGGCTGGACCAATGGTGTGGCCAGCGCGATCGATTCGCGCTGGCCGGGGTTGCTCGCCGATCTCCCCTCCCCTTCGGGGGAGGGTTTATGAGGTCGCGAGTCCCAGCCACCGTCTCGTCCCGGGCAGCCGGGCCAGCGCCAGCCGCTCGGCGAGCAGCACGGCGATCAGCGTCGCCCCGAACAGGGGCAGTAGCACACCGAGCGCGACGATTACCGCGACCAGCCCCCAGGCCAGCGCCGGCCGCGGCCGCCGGTGCGGCGCGCCGAGCACCCCCTGCGGCCGCCGCCGCCACCACAGCACGACGCCGCTGACGGTCAGCAGCATCAGGCCGAGCGCGGTGAGCAAATTGACCAGCTGGTTGAGCCAACCGTAGAGCGCGCCTTCGTGTAGCGCGACGCCATAGCCGACCAGGCGGTCGACCAGCCGCCGCGTCGCGAAATCCTTACGCGACAGGATGTGCCCGTCGGCATCGAGTTCCAGGTCGGTGCGCAGTGGCCGGTCGGCGGCGTCGGACTTGGCGGTCCACGGCTGGCCCGGCCCGGCCGGCGGCGCGGTCAGCACCGGCCCCGCCAGCCGCAGCGGCGCGACGCTGGCGATCAGGCGGTCGAGCGGGGCGTAGGAGATGCGCGGATGCTCCATTGCCATGCCGCCATGTTCGGCATGGGCGCCCTCCATCCCCCGCGTGCCGGGACCGGCGGCGGCGCCGATCGTCCAGTCCTGCCGCACCGCACTGCCCTCCGCCACGGTGCGCACGGCCTTCAGGTAGCTGCCCCAGCTCTTCGCCCAGGGCAGGCCGCTCAGCAGCAGCAGCAGCGCCATCGCCGACACCCAGAAGCCGGTGACCCCGTGCAGGTCGCGCCAGAAGCGCCGCCCGCCGGCGCCCAGCCGCGGATAGACGACGCCGGCGATGCCGCCGCCGCGCGGCCACCACAGGAACAGCCCGGTCAGGATCATCACGATCGTCCAGGAGGCGGCGAGCTCGACGACGTACGACCCGACATTGCCGGCGAGCAATTCGCCGTGCAGCCGGAAGACGATCCGCATCAGCCGGTCCTGTTCGCCGACCGTCTTCAGCACGGCGAGCGTCTGCGGGTGGACGTAGACGCGCGTCTCGCGACCGTGGGCGCCGACGATCACCTGCACCGCCTGCGCCGGCGTGTCGGGCAATTGGTAGCGGTGCAGCACCGATCCCGGCACCGCGGCGAGCGCGGCATCGACCTGTGCCGCCGCCGAGGCGCGCGGCCCCGGGCCGGCGACCTGTGCATAGGGTCGGTCGATCAGCGCCTCGACCTGCGGCCGGAACAGATAGGCCGCGCCGGTCAGCGACAGCCACAGCACGAACGGCAGACAGAACAGCCCGGCATAGAAATGCCAGCGCCAGACGGTGGCATAGCCCGGCCAGCGGCGGGTGGAAGCAGCGGTCATCGCCTCAGAACCTCGTCTTGACGCCGGCATAGACGGTGCGCGGCTGGCCGGCATAGAGCGATCCCGTCACCGCGCGCAGCGCCGTCACCGACGTCTGCTGCCCGGTCGCCGGGTCGATCGCGTTGGCGATCACCGAGGCCGAGCCGACATAGGTGCGGTCGAACAGATTCTGCACGCTGACATAGAGGCTGAGCCGCCGCCACCAATCGTCCCCCTTCGGCGGGTCGTAATGGAGGTTGAGGTTGGTCAGCGTGTAGCCGGGGATCGTCAGCACATTGCCGTTGTCGATCGGATAGGCGTCGCGCCACGTCACCTCGGCAAAGCCGCCGAGGCCGGCGAGCGCGCCGCCCGGTTGGTCGTAGCCGACGCGGCCGTTGACGAATTGCGGGATGACGCCGGGGATCGCCTTGCCCGCGCGGTCGAACACCGTCGAGGTGGCACCGGCGGTCAGCCGCTCCGCGAAGTCGGTGTAATATTGGTCGTTGTAGCTGTAGCTCGCCTGCAGCCGCGCGCCGGGCAGCAGCCCGGGCAACGGATGCCAGTCGAGGCCGAGTTCGATGCCGCGATGCACCGAACGCGGCACGTTGGAGGTATAGGCGAGCAGATTGACGCCGGCCGACTGGCTGACCAGCTCGTTGCGGAACCATTCGTAATAGCCGGTCAGCTCGGCCCGCAGGCTGCGCCCCAGCGTCAGCTCCGCGCCGACGTCGACGCCGGTGTTGCGCTGCGCCCTGAGGGCGATGTTGTTGCCAGGCGTGCCGGCGGGCGTGACGAACAGCTGCCCGCCCTGCGGAATGCCATAGCCGGTGCCGAGCCGGGCGTGCAGCCGCAGCGCCGGATCGACCTGCCAGCGCAGCGATGCTTCCGGCGCGACGTTCCAGAAGCGGCGGTCGGCGGGGATCACGGTCAGCACCGGCGTCGCGCCGACCGGATAGGCATAAGCGGTCTGGCGCATCCGCAGTTGCGACCATTCCCCGCCGATCCCGGCGATCAGTTCCAGCCCCGGCGCCAGCGCGAGTTCCTCGCGCGCCCGCGCGCCGAGGTTGCGGACGTCGCCGAACACCAATTGGGTCGGCGCGCCGATGCCGTCGCGCCCCGCCGGAGTCTTGTTGAAGCTGTAGCTCTGGTTGTCGAGATAGTTGTAGAACAGCCCGACGAAACCGGTCGCCGCCCGCCCGAACAGATCGTGCCGGTCGGTCAGGTCGGTCGACAGATTGTAGCTGTTGAGCGTGCCGCGGAACGGCGTCGCGCTGGTCGGCTGGTTGACGACGCGGCTATCGAAGGTCGCCTGCGTCCGCCACGTCGTGTCGCCGTCAAGATCATGCTCCCACCGCGCGCCCAGGATGGTGCGACGGTCGTTACGGGCGAGGTCGCCCTCCGCCGCGGTCTGGGCGATGCGGGTGCCGTTGACGCCGTTGACCAGCACCGCGATCGTGCCGCAACCCGGTGCGGCGGTGGCGGCGCGGGTGCAACCCTGCTGATAGGGATTGGCGAGATATTGGTTGTACGACAGCCGCGTCGACAGCCGGAAATCGCCTTCGTTGTAGATGATCTTGCCGGTGAGGCGGTCGCGGTCGGTCAGCGCGACCGTGCCGAGCGCGTTCAGCGTACCGGTGCGATAGCCGGTGTGGCCGGTCGCGCCGTCGGCCCCGACCAGACTGGCAAAGAGGCTGTAGTCGTAGCGCGCGCCCGCCCGGCCGATCATCGCATAGAGGTTGGCGTATCCGTCACCACCGACGTCAGTGCCGATCTCCGCTCCCTGGATGTCGGCGCCGCGGCGGGTGCGGAAGTTGATCGCACCGCCCAACGCATAATTGCCGTAGCGGGCCGAGGACGGGCCGCGCACCACGTCGACCGCGCCATAAGCATGCGGGTCGGTCAGGTCGAACCGGGCTAGGCCGTCGGGCTGGGTGACCGGGAAATCGTCCTCGAACACCTGCAGGTTGCGCGCGCCGAAGCTGTTGCGCGCGTTGGAGCCGCGCACCGATACGCCGACGTCGCGCGGGCCGTTGCCCTGCAGCACGACGACGCCGGGCGACAGTTTGACGATGTCGGCGATGGTCGTCGCCGGGGTGTTGCGGAAGGCGGCGTCGTCGATCGTGGTGACGGTCTGGCCGGCCACCTGCGTGGTCAGCGACAGCGCATGGCCGGTGACGACGATGTCGCCCGGCGCCTCGACCCGCGCCGGCGCAGGGGCGTCGGTGGCGGGCGGTTCGGTCGCGGCGTCGAGCCGGGCGATCTCGGCATCGATCGCGGCGCGTTGGCGGAGCAGTTCGGCGCGGCGGGCGGCGGTCGCATCGACCTGCGCCGCGGCCGGTCCCGCCGCCAGCGCCGTGGCGGCGAGCAGCAGAGCATAAGAAGGCATGGCATTTCCTGAAGACGAACGGGAACGGACCGCACGCGCGAACGGGCACACGGTGCGGCAGGTCCGGCGGCATCAAGGCCGCGGGCTCAGGCGATGGCGGGCGGTCCCCGCGACGGCGGGTGGATGTAAAAGGCGCGCCGCGGCGGCGCCTGCGCCGCGCGGAGCCGCGCCAGCGCCATGGCGAGTACGATCGCCGCGGCGAGCAGGACGGGATCGACCGGCAGCAACGGCGCCAGCGACAGGCCCGCAAAGGCGCAGGGTCCGTCATGAGACGCACTATGGCGCTCGTGCGGGGCGTCGTGATGGTGCATCCCCGGCATCGCGGCCGGCTGCGGCACGGGGTCGGCGGCGGGACACAGGATCAGCGACAGCGTGCCGCCGGCGACATCCGGCATGAATCCCGTCGGCACCAGCAGCCGCAACGCCAGCGCCGCGGCGAACAGCAGCGTGATCAATCCGCGTCGACGCGCGATCAGGCGGCGGAGGGCATGCACGCTGCAGCCCTAGCGCGGCGAGCGGCAGGCGGAAAGCGTTGTGATGCCAGCTGCGGTCACGCGGCGAGATGCATCGGGATCACGGGCTGGAAGGGGCATGATGCTGCGAGCATTAGCGCCGCACCGCGTGACGGGAGCAGTCTGATCCCAACGACCCCGCTGTCGGGCGGCATCCGGTCTCATGCCCACAAAAAAGCGGCGGCCGACCGAGCAAGGGTCGTGCCGCCGCAGGTTCGAGAGGCCGCGCGATTGGGGGCATCGCAGCCTTTCGGGGGCGAAATTACTTCTTCTTGTTCTCACCCGACGCGTCGGACACGGCGCTGCCGGCGGACTTGAGATCCTTGCCTGCGCCGTTGACGGTGTTGCACGCGGTCAGCGCGAGCATGGCGGCAAGGCTGGAAGCGATGGCGATCCTGGCGGTCATGATCTTCTCCTTCTGAAGAAAACGGGGTGCGGCGGGCCCGATACGCCGGCCCGCCGCGGACACTCAGCGCAGGCGGCGGCGGGTTGCCGTCGTCGCACCGAAGGCGGCCGCACCGGCGCCGACCAGCAGCGCGAGCACGAGGATGAACGAGGTCTTGGCAGCCGCGCCGGCGGCGGCATCGGCGGCCGACTTGGCGGTCTGCACCGCCTCGTTCTTCGCCTGAACGAACTGCGCCTTGGCGCGGGTCACCTGCGCCTGCGCCTCGGGGCGGCTGATCTTGCGCTGTGCCGCGACGATGTCGACGATACGGCTTTCCGCCTGAGCGCCATCGCTGCCGCCACGCGCCAGGGCGGGCAGCTGCTTGGCGATTTCCTTTTGAGCCTGTTCCGGCGTCATCTGGGCGGGATCGGCCGGCGCGGTGGACAGATAGGCGGAGGCCTCGTCGCGCACGTCGTTCGTGTCGATGCCGGCGATCTGCGCGGCCTTCGGCGCGGCGGCGCCGACCGTCGATCCGGCTGCACCCGCCACCGTGCCGACGGTGCGGAAGGCGCCGCCGATGATGCCGCCCACCGCCGAGGTCAGCAGGTACAGCGTCAGGATCAGCGTCACGCCCCAGACGACCAGGCCATGGACCAGCGCGTCGAACCGCTCGGTGACGCCCGACACGCGGGCCGCGGCATAGCCGCCCGCGCCGAGCGCGACGACGGTGGTGATCAGCCAGTACAGCCCCGCGCCGATGCCGAAGCCGGCGGCGCCGGGCGTCGAGCCCTCGACCGGGTCGACCATCGACAAGCCGATGCCGGTGCCGAGGATGCCAAGCAGCAGTTGCACCGCCACCGCGATCACCACGCCCGCGAAGATCGCACCCCACGACACCCGGCGGCGCGCCGGTTCGCTCGTCGTCTCCAGCGGCACTCGGCCGGTCGTCACAATCGTCGCCATAGTCACTCCTGTTCGTTCGTCATGTTCGGGGCGGCACCGGCCCTGCCGTCCGCCGCCCGATCGGGTGCGCGCGCCGTGCGCCCGTTCGCCGGCGACGGCGTATCGCCCGCCCCGGCCTGTTGCGCGCGACCCGCGCGCACTTCGGCATCATCGCCGATCAGCTTGCCGATCGCCTCGCGCGCCGCGCCCTTGGCCAGCGCGACCTCGTCGCGATCGGAATCCTTCTTGTCCGTGCTCATGCCGACATCTCCCGCGGGCCGATCGCGATCGCCTCGCTCTCGAAGCCGCGCGCCCGCGCCCAGGCGGCGGCGGCGGTGCGGCGGTTGACGCCGATCTTGGCGTAGATGCGCGCAACATGATTGCGCACGGTATTGCCCGCGACGCCGAGCGCGCGGGCGATGCTCTTGTCGTCCAGCCCGCGGCAGATCAGCGCCAGCACCTCGCGCTCGCGTGCGGTCAGGTCGTCGATGCCGGTGCCGGTCTCGTCTGGCTGGGGCGCCCGCAGCCGGGCCAGCTTGTCCATGATCGAACGGCTGAACCAGCTGGTGTCCTTCATCACCGCCTCGATCGCCTCGACCAGCTCCAGCTCGGTCGCCTTGCGCTGGGTGATGTCCTGGAACGCCCACAACAGGCAGGCATCGTCACCCAAAGTGATCGCCTCGGTCGACACCAGACAGTCGATCGCGCCACCGTCCTTGGCGGTGATCCGCGCCTCGTGCCCGCGCAGGTCGTGGCCATGCTCGATCGCCGCCTCGATGTCGGACCGCACGGCGTCGCTCGCCCACAGGCCGGCATCGGCGAGCGAGCGGCCGATGATCTCGGTCGCGGCATAGCCGGTCAGCGCCGCGAAACTGGCGTTGACCTCGCACAGCAGATGGCCGTCGCGGGCGCCGATCGCCATCGGCACCGGCGCCATCTGGAACGTCCGGGTGAAGCGCTCCTCGCTGTGGCGCAGCTGCGATTCCGCCTTTCGCCGCGGCTCCAGGTCGGCGAAGGTGAACAGCATGCAGGGCTGGTCGCCCATGTCGATCGGCTGGCCGGCGACGATCACCAGCTTGCTGCCGCCGTCGGGCAGCTCCAGCTCCGCCTCCATCTGCGGGATGGTCCGCCCCTCGGCGAGCCGTTCCTTGGCGAGGTCGCGACGATCGGCGCCCCGCAGCACGTCGATGTCATAGACGGTCTTGCACAGCACCTGGTCGCGCTGGTGCCCGGTCATCTCCAGGAAGCCCTGGTTGACCTTGACGAAGCGCAGGTCGGACAGGCGGCAGATCACCGCCGGCGCGGGATTGGCGTTGAACGATTGTTCGAACCGGTCCTCCGCCTCGAACCGCGCCGACACGTCCTGGATGACCAGCACGACGCAGGACGGCGCGCCGTCGTCGGCGTCGTTGAGCACCAGACTGCGCACCTGATGGACCCAGCGCGGCGTATCCTCGCCGGCGACGGTGACCTCGACGATCACCTCCGAAAAGGAATCGCCGGCGACGACGCGCTCGATCGGATAATCGTCCGCCGCCAGGCGGTGGTTGTTGCGGTAACGGAGCTGGAATCGCGTCCGGTAATCATCGACCGTCCGGCCGAGCTGCTCGAGCCGCTCGACGCCGTGCATCGCGAGCGCGGCGTGATTGGCCCAGAGCAGGCTCTGGTCCGGATCGATCAGGATCACCCCCTCGTCGAGCCCGGTGATGATCTGCCGCAGATGCCGCAGATCGACCGTCTCGCGTAGGGATTGGAGCGTCGACACCCGTCGGATCTCAGCCGCGGCGGCCGTGAATCAGCCAGCCGAGCGCATAGCCGACCACCGCCGCCGCCGCGGCGAAGACCAGGCCTTCGTTGCCGCGCACCGAGTCGCGCGCGACCCGGGCGCCATGCTGCGCCGCATCGGCAGTGGCACGGCCGGCGTCACGGGCCGCCGCCGCGGAACGGTCGGCCGCATCGCCCAGCCGCTCGCGCGCGTCGTCGATCAGGCCGGGGGTCGCATCGGCGATGTCGCCGGCGACCGACTGGGCGCGACCGAACAGATTCTCGGCCGCGCCGGCGACCTGGTCGACGACGCCGTCGACCTGCCAGTTGCGGCTGTCGACCGCGTCGCCCACCGCCTTCTCGACCTTGCCACCGACGTAGCGGACGCCGCCGTGTACCTCATGCTTGTTCATCGGGAATCTCCGGAAAATTTCGGGGGCGTAAGGGTCAGGCCGCGGCGCGCGCCGACCGGGCGCCGGCCGTGCCGCACGACACGCGGGCGCGGGTCACACCGATGACGACGCAGCTGGCGGGCACCGACCTCTCCCTCGCAATCGGCCACCGCATGCGACCGATCCGGCCACACCAACTTATGATAAGTCCGAAACGTTCCTGGTATCTTTGCAGTAGTTTACTAGTCGCCTTCTACCACGACATCGTGCCAGCGGGCGGCGTAGAGCGCGGCGAACCGCTCGTGCAGGCCGCGCTGCGCCGGATCGTCGCAACGGGCCGCCATGGCGCGGTGCGCGGCGCAGCGGCGCTGCCAATAGTCGCGGTCTTCCTCTGGCGTGCGGTTCATCCCGGCCTCGCTTCGCTCGTGTCGGCCGTGACGCTAGGCGACGTCCGCCCCTGCGACCATGATGCGCTCGCACCAGGCCGGCTGGTAGATCGTCTGGTAGTTTGCCCGGCGCGGCGGCCGGCATCAGGCATGTCGCCACGATGCGGACGACGTTCGGCGATCCGAAGGCAGGGTCGGCCGGGTCGACATCTTTGCAGGGGTGTATGCCGGGGAGGCGGTCCACGTCGCACGTCCGCTCCATAGGGCGCGCGCGGCGGCGTCTCGGACAAGTCGCCCCGCCTCCCTGATACGCAAGAGACGGGGCGACCTGCTGTCCGTGGAAGCAGGTTTGCTCCACCCCCCGGCCATAGTCGCCCATGGTTAACGATCCGTCACCAAAGTTGCAGGAGCTGAACCGGACCGGACCAGCGCGTTCACCGCCGGTGAACACCGCCGCGCTACGCTGGCCGGATGGTGAAACGCCCTCTCGATCGGCACGATCGCCGGTTGCGCCAGCCGGCCCGCCGCAGGCCGCCGGCGCGCGAGACGCTCTGGCAGCGCCTGCGCCGGTGGTGGCGCGTGCTACGCCGCGGCTTTTGACGAGACACGGCTCCGGGCCCGGGCTGTGCAGCAGGGACTGACGTTCTGAAACCGAATGCTGGCCGAGGCCGGATGGCGCCCGTCACGCCCCCCATTCGGGACCGTCCTCATCGGGCACGAACGAGTCGCCTTCGTCCGTTTCAGGTCGGTCCGGCAGCTCATCGGACGATGATGACGCCGTGCGTGTGACCGGACGAATCGGCAACGTTGGTACACCGCCCCCGAACCGCAGCCGGATGAACGCCGAACGTCCGTCCATGCCCTGGAAGATCGCGGCGACCTCCTCGCCGCGCGACATCCGCCCCGCGATGTAGGACGCCCGCTCGGCGCTGACATAGCCCAATTGCACGCCGTGCGGACCGATCACAGCGATGGCGTTGCGATCATGCTTGTTCTTGGGCTCCGGACTCAGCGTGACTGGATCGCCCGGCAGCGTCATCATCGCTTCCGACCGGCGATTGCTGCCATCGGCATTCGGGAAGTCGATCCCGACCACGGCAAGGGTCAGTTCCTGCATGATGCCGACCTATGCCCTTGCGGCTATCGCCGGAAGACCTAGCTTGCACCGATGGCGAGCTTCGACGACATGGCCGACCCCGAACTGGCCGCTGCGTGCAACCGGCTTTCCGCGTGGGTCGAGCCCCTGCCCGAAGGCGTGCTGATCGATCCGGCATCCCGGCTGACCGAGAATGACCTCGCCCTGATCCTGCGCCACCTCTACGCCACGCGACACATCGCCGATCGCGAGGAGCGCCCGGCCACCGTCAGCCGAGCGGCCGCGCGACCGTCGGTACCGCTGACCGCGAAGGATTAAAGAGCGGGAACCGCACTGCCCGATCTGCGCTGATAGGCGATGCAGAGCGGCGGGATAGAGCAAGCGGACCTGGCGATCGCGGATGCGGCGGCGCCGGCCAGGACGGCGGCGCCGGTCAAGGTCGCGGGGTGGTTGAGCGAGATTGCCGATCAACCCCAGCTGATCACGCTGTGTACGGCGATCCTGCTGAGCGGAGCGGTGCGTGGCGACCGGCGACTGGCGGCAACGGGCGGCAGGATGCTCGCCGCCGAGCTGCTGGCGACGGCAATGAAGGATGCGATCAAGCACCGGATCGATCGGACCCGCCCCGAAGCCGTCGATGATGGCACGCCCTATGTGATGGAGCCCGGCGACAGCCGCGACAGCGAGCACAACAGCTTTCCGTCGGGACATACGGCCGGCGCGATCGCCGTCGCTTCCGTGATCGCCGGCGCCTATCCGCGCGCACGCCTGCCCGCCTATGTCGCTGCTGCGGCGATCGCCTTTATCCAGATCCCACGATCGAAACATTATGTGAGCGATCTGGCGGCTGGGGGCGTCATCGGTGGCATCGCCGGCTACCTTGCCACCACCATGGGACGCGCGGGTTCGTCCGCAACCTGACGGGGCGGTCTCGCCTAGAGGGACGCGAGCGGCTTGGCATCGGGGCCGCGATGACGACACCGTATTGCACATGACGCTATAGGCGGCCACGGCCTGGCGGGAAAACTGCCTTCAGCGATGCGCACCGATCCAACAGATTGTATCAACTCGGGATTCGTTCACGGAATGCACCGCGCGCGGCGCTTGCCGGCGATGGCCGGTCGCCACATCATCCGATCACGCCCTGCCGTCGGCTCGTGAACTCCCTGCGGCAGGGCGCCCTTGGCGAAGCGATCTGCTTCGCAGCGGCACGGTCAGGGTCCGCCGACGCCGATAGAAGGCAGTCGTGAGACCAGGGCGTCACCCGCTCTCCCCCTACGGCCGACGCTGCCGAGAATAACGAAGATCAGGTCGCCGGCTGCGGACTTCGACGCTGCATCTTCGTTTCCGGCATGGCGAGGAGGTAGAGCAGCAAGCCGGCAACGGCGATCGCCGCCAGGGTGAGAAAGCTGACGCTATAGCCTGCCCAAATGATGACGGAACCGGCGAGCGACGCCGACAGCGCGGCGCCCAATCCTTGGGTCGTGGCCACGGCGCCCTGGCTGACGTTGAAGCGGCCGGTACCATCGGTGAGGTCGGCGATGATCACGGGAAACAATGCCCCGAAAATCCCCGCACCCACGCCATCGAGCGCTTGCACGCCCACCAGCCAATAGGGGTCGTCAGACACCGTATAGAGCGCCCCGCGCATCGCCAGAACTGCGAAGGCGACAAGGAAGATCGGCTTGGTACCCCAGCTTTCCGTGTGCCAGCCGACGATGATCGCGACCGGTACCATCACGAGTTGCGCCGCGACGATGCAGGCGGCGGTGAGCGAGGTCGCCTGATCCTTGCCGACCGTCTTGGCGAGCAACTGGCTGACCGATGTCAGCATGGCGGCGTTGGAGAGATGGAAGAGAAAGGCAATGACTGCGAAGATCAGCAGCGGCTTGTTCTCGACCAGCGTCTTCCAGCCGCTCGGCTCTTCGCACCCCTCTTCCGGTTCGCAATCGAGCCCGCGAGCGACCGCATTGTCGATGTCGTCATTGCGGATGCGTGAGGCACTCATGATGCTGGCGACGGTCAACGCACCCATCAGCCAGAACACGACCACGGGGCCGAAACGCCAAGCCAATGCCCCCGCAAGGGCTGCCGAAACCGCATTGCCGGCGTGATTGAATGCCTCGTTCCGTCCCACCCGCCGGGCGAACATCTTGGGTCCAACCAGGCCGAGGGTGATACCGGATATCGCCGGCGCGAATATCGCCCCTGCCGCGGCGGCGATGGATTGGGTCACGGTCACCATTGCGAAGCCGTGGACCAAAGGCAGCGAGACACTGGTCAGGGTCACCAGCAAGGCCGCCACCATGACGATCCGGGGCTTGTTGCGGCTCTTGTCGATCAGGCTGCCGGCCGGCGTTTGCGTCAGGAGCCCGACGATCCCGGCGATGGTCAGCACCATGCCGACCGTCGCCTCGTTCCAGCCATGCGCCGGACCGCGCACCGCAATTAGATAGATCGCCAGATAGGGCCCCAGGCCATCGCGGACATCGGCGAGGAAGAAATTGAGCGCATCGAGGGTCTTGCCCGGTGAAGACCGCTGCGGTCCAGCGTCCTGCGATCGGATGGTTGCGGCTGCCGTCGCCATGAGGTGTTTCCCGCCGTTGCGTGCCGATCAAACTCGGGTCACTCGCGATATGTCCGCGTCGGCCAAATTAATCTGTGATGGCGTGGCGCCGGTCGCTACCGTGCATTTCCGCCTGCAAGGTTATCGATCCCGTCGGCCGGTGCGAACGTGACCGCCGGCCTTGGCGAAGCAGGCTCGCGGCATGCGGACTTTCGCACGACTTTGTACGCGGGGTCATGGGCCAACCAGTCACTGGCGCGGCACGCACGGTGTCGATACCATTCCGATATGGGCGAAATCGAACGGCTGGTTCCCTCGGGTATCATCGACCAGTGGGTCTTCCACCTGCGGCGGCAACGCTCGCGGGCGCAGGATGCCATCTGGCTCCTGGATCAAGGCTTCTCCATCCATGACGGACGTGACGGCGTCGCTTTGTCGGATGCCAGCGAGCGTTACCGCCGCGAGCATCAGACGGTGATCGACGAGGTCAACACATTGCTCGAGTTGTACGATCGCATCAACCTGCGCACGTCCGAATACATTGCGGTCGAGACGAACAAAGCGCGTCGATTAACCGATCCGCGCATCTGAGTTTCGCGGTCTGCCGGTAGCGCGACGATGCGGCAGAGCAGCCGGTTCTCGCGCGCCGTCACTTCGAGATGGAGTTGGCGCCGTCACTTACGGGAGGTGTGACGGCGCCTGGCAGGCAACCCGGGGGAGAGCGCCTGACATGGTCCGGTTGAGCCCTCGCCCGGCCCTTTACAACTGAAAAACAGTTCACTCAGTCGCCGGTACGTTTTCGCACTGGCCGCGCGCGATCGCTTCGTCCTGAAAGCCGCCGGTGGCGGGACGCTCGCATGCTGCGCGACGCGTCACCGTCATCGCCGACCGCTCGGTCACAGCACGATCGACAACAAAAGCTGCCGATGCTCGGACGGCGTCAGCGCGCGGCGGGCATCCTGGGCCGCGCCGACGGCTTGGCGATAATGCACGGTGCCGAACCGCTCCGCTTCGTCGAAGCCGCAGGGCGCCCATTCCTCCGATGGATAGCAGGCATCATAGATCGCGCGCGCAGCCGCACGCAGCTGGAGATCGTGCTCCATGCCAAGGCTCCTTCAAACGGTTCGCCGACGACCGGCTATCGACAGGCTACGTCCATAGCCCGCTGATTCGCAAGAACATTAGAAGAACAAATAGCGACGTAACGCTGGCCGGGGCGCAGCGCCCGCGGGTGATCGATCATCGCAGCCTCGTGCCGCCGCCCGCAGGGGACGACCCGATCGGAGCTTGGACCGCGTCGGCGATATGCTATCGATGCGGGATGAGCGACGCGCCAAGATCGATGACCGTGCTGGCGGTGGAGGATGATCCCACCGTCCTGATGTTCCTGGAAGATGGGCTGGAGGACCAGGGCTTCACCGTCATCAGCGCCCGCAACAGCGGCGAGGCGCTGAACATGCTGGGCAGCGGCGCCTATGGGGTCGACGTGCTGGTCGCGGACATCCGGCTCGGCGAGGGCATCGATGGCTGGGAGATTGCGCGCTGCGCCCGCGAGATCGTGCCGCACCTGCCGATCGTCTACGTGACCGGCGACAGCTATGGCGAGTTCCAGGGTGAGGGCGTTCCCAACAGCCTGATTCTTCAAAAACCCTTCAGCCGAGTCGAGCTGTCCGACGCGATCCGCTCCTTGCTGTAGGGGTGGCCGCCGATCCCGACATCGTTCGGGCGCGACCGCATGCGCGATCCGGGTGCTGACGAGCCACTGTGACGCGGATCGATCAGGAATGTCGGCGCTGGATTAGGAAAAGCCGCCGGCTGCACGTTCCCGCGCAGCCGGCGAAGTTCAGGAGAGCGTCGCCCGACCGGCTGAAACGAGCGGGGAAGCCGGGCGCCCAGGGGAGAGCGCCCATCGGCAGGGCTGCACCGCACCCTGATCTCGATCAAGTGAATAGGGCGTCATGTCGCCGCCGGAGGGTCCGACGGCACGATGACGTCGAGACAGCGCGGGCGCAAAGTGCCATTGACCGGGCACGCCGCCGTCGCCGCGGCGGTCAATCTCCGACGAACGCGACCCCGCGGATCCGCACATTCGTCGTCATCGGCGAAAGACGGCCGTCGGCACCGACCGGCAGCACGGCCACCCCGCCGGACCGCTGGTTGGCCACGAGCATCTCTCCCCTACTCTCCATCAGCTTGAAGAATCGGGGCCAGTGGCCGCCCGACGGGACATGCTGCAGCATCCGCGGCATGCCCCGAGCGCCAAGCTCGAAGACGGCGATGCTGTCGTGGCCGCGGTTGGACACGTAGAGGCGCGTGCCCGCCGCATTGATGGCGATATGGGCGGCGAAGGACGTGCCGTGGAAGCCGGCAGGCAAGCTCGACACCGCGCCGAGCCGAACGAACGTGCCGTCAGAACCGGCGCGCAGCACGGTGACGGTGTTGGCAAGTTCGGCGACGAGATAGGCGATCGGCAGCCCAGGGTGGCGCAGCAGATGCCGCGGCCCCGAACCCGACTCTGCCCGGTAAGCGATCCGGGTGTCCGCGATCCGGCCGGTGGCCCGGTCGATATGGTGAGCGAATATCGCATCGGCACCGAGATCGACGGCGTGCAAAATGGCGTTCCCGGCCGCGAAGCCGACCCAATGGGCGTGCGGCGCAGCCTGGCGTTCGCGATTGGGGCCATGCCCGTGGTGCTCGATCAACTGAGCCCCGGCGTGCGGGAGCCCGGTGGCCTCGTTCAAGGTCCAGAGTATGACGCTGCCGGAGGAATAATTCGCGGCCGCAAGCATCTTTCCGTCGGACGACAAAGCGAGGTGGCAGGGGTCCGCGCCCAATGTCGGAGAGGCGGCGATCAACCGGAACGACGCATCATAGATGCCCAACCCGCCCGTCTGCTGCTCGTCGACCAGATACCGCAGCCCCGTCCGTGGCGACGTCACCCCGAAGGAGGCGTTGCGCACCGTCCTATGCACCTTTCCCGCGCTCCAGCGGCTTCCGCCGCTGTCCAACGATACCAGCCCGGGACCGCCCTCCTTGGCATAGGTCCCAGCGATCAAGGTCGCGGGAGACGCGGCGAGACCGCGGGCCGGCAGCGATCCTGCGGCGAGCATGCCGCCGACGATGGCGCGGCGGGTGGGAGGGAGAAAAGATGTGTCCGGCATACGCTGCTTGAAGCCCGGCTATGCCCGTAGGTCAACGCTGGCGCCGATCGGCGGCACCGGCTTCCTGATCGGCGCGGACCGCCGCCTCGTCTCGATCGTTGGACGGGACCAGACAAGGAGAGTGCGATGTCGGACGACAAAAGCAAACAAGGTCAGCAGGATCGCAGCCGCGTGGCGGGCGACGAACGGTATGAGGTGGAATATTTCGCCTCGCGGCACGGCCTTACCCAGGCCCAAGCGCGTGACCTCATTGACCGGATCGGCAACAATCGCGCGGACCTGGACGCCGCCGCCGAGAAGCTGAACGCGGATCGCGACGCAGGCTGAGGCCAGGACGCCCCGCAACGCCCCGGACAGGCCGATCCAGGGCGATGAGGAAAGGTGCGTTGCGGGAATGGTGCCGCTTACAGGAGGCTACCCTACACATCCGCGAAACACAGTTTTCTGCCATTCTTTTGCGCGTGAAAGACGATCTTTGTGCCTGGCCCTTGTACCCTCGCGCCAACGGTGAGATCAAGGTTGTCTTGGATTTACAATCCGAAGGACGGGACATGGGCCCCTGGCCTCCGTCAGGATCGGAGGGCGGCATCCCTGAGTTTAGAGTAGCGCAACGCCTCACCGGTTGAGGTAGGAGCCGTGGGTCTCTGCAAAGACGATCGATACTGGGTCAGGCAGCCTGGATATTATCGGAAGATCAGAGGGCTATGGAGAGCTGCGGCTTCCATGACGGTCGGGCCCGCTGTGGAACCGCGCGACAAAAACCGCCAACCAGAATTTAGCTCGCCGTCGCGACCAAGGGCTCCCGTCAGGCGATCAAGGGGTTCCGCCCCCCCCTTCCTCACCCAACTCTCGGAGCTAAAAATTTGACAAAACCTTCAGCTTTAAGAGCGCATCGAGGATAGGGATGGGAACTGGGAGGGCGAATTTGCGCTAACGCCCATTTGGGGACATCGGGCGATTAGGGCATTTTAAGTTCGCGATAGAAGGGCAACGAAGAGGATGACGCCAGCCGGATATAGGGATTGCCCTTCTGTTCGCCGCGCAACGTGGGCGCGAACCTTGGTGCTACGGCAGGGAGATACAGGTGACAGTTGAGAATGCTCGCTTGTTCGTAAAACAGAAGGTGCTCGACCCCGCCTTGAGCAGCCTCACCCTGCCTGAGCGCACCAAAGCAACCATACGCAATACCAGCTCGTGGCTACCTCGCTTTGAACGGATCGGCGACCTCATCGCTTACATAGGCCGCTTCAAAGGGGTGGCGGAGACTGATGTTTATAAGGAATTGAAAGCGGCCGGACTTCTAACCTTTGAGGACATACATGACGAGTTCATGGAAACCTTCGGCAAGTTCGCGTCAGAGCGAACGCGCTTGGACGACTTTGTTGTAGGAGAAACTTATACGGGAAGCGAACTCGTGATTTTTGCTGAAGTTTACGACAACAGAAGTGGAGGCATTCTGCTGATCGGGCCATCTGCCAAGCCACAGGCGGTTTTGGTGAAGGCAACTCTTTCCGGCGGTAAATACCCTAACACGTGGCTGTCGGAGCCGGAGCGGCTAAAATATTACCTGAAGTCTCGCAAAGCGGTCTTCAGTGAGAAGTATGTTGAAAACGCCGCCATCATCAACAATCCCCAACTGCCAATTTACGTATTCTACCGCAACGATGATACCCAGCCATTTACTTTCTCTGGTCGATTCAAAAACGAAGCGATCCACAGGGAAGCGGACGGATCCAAGTGGTTCGAGTTGGTGCGCTTTACCGCCATAGCTCCGGGGCATCGAGTGGACGAAGAAGTGCTTCGCCGTGACTTTCAGAAGAGTGTGCAAGCCGCTGAGCAAATCTCCAGAGAGCAGAGGCTGGCACGGATAAACTCTTCTCCGAAATATCCAACTAAGGTGGTTACATCGTCTACTGCTTACATCCGCAATCCCGACGTTGTCGCGGAGGTTCTTTTCCGTAGTAACGGCATTTGCGAGGATTGTGGCTCGACGGCACCTTTCATCCGTAACGCCGATGGAACTCCTTACCTGGAGGTACATCATAAGCAGCATCTATCAGAAGGCGGGGAAGATACAGTGGAGAATGCGATCGCTATCTGCCCTAACTGCCATAGGCGTGAGCATTTCGGCCCAAGAAGCTGGCGCTGATTTGATTTGAACGATACATTGGGGTAGTCAGCGATATTTGAATCCGCTTAACAGTGGCCTCGCACTCATTAACTTTGGACGTCCATTTACATCCCCGAGTCAGCGTGGAATCGCCAAGAAAGCCTCGATAATATCGAGCGCTGGTCCGAAGCCCGCAAAATCGTCAGCCGATCCATTCGCGACAAGCCAGTCACAGAGGTCGGTTTTTCGGATCGACCGGGTTATGATCGACTCACCACCCGGCTTTAATGTCTCTTTGTCTTGATAAAACTCGGGCCTAAACACATTTTCGGGCAACAGATTTTCGACACCTGCTTTGACACGCGTGTTATCGGATCGCGTAGGCATTCTGCGAACATGTACGCGCTCGAAGTCGGCATCCGGTGCGGTCGTGTCATTATCATAAAATAATAGCACTTTGTTCATCGATAAGGTCGGATTTGCCTTCAAAACTGACAAGGTGTGCTTCAGCGCATCTTTTCCAGTATGGAAACCTTGACCATTCTCATCTTTACTCCCTATCCATTCAATATCGCAGGCGGCAAGGAGCTCTGATCTGCCCAGAACGGTCGCCGCCCTTCGCAGATACGGCGCATCTGTTTCGCCTTCTACGAAGACGATAGGCTTCGAGAGTGACTTGATTTCGCTCACGACACGCTCGGTGAAAGAGTGTGAGGCCGCCATGACCTCCAAAGCCCTTCCAAATTCGGTGTAAGTCTCTGCGCCGACTGGGGTACCATTTGGCATGTCGATTACTTGAATGCCTTCTGGGCCAAATTCACTCTCCATCCCTAAAACAAATACAGGAGAATGACTTGTCATTATAAATTGTATGTTTGGAAATAGCTTAATGATCGAGGGAAGGACCCGATATTGAAGATCTATGTGAATGTGCGCATCTATTTCGTCTATTACACAAATACCTTTGATTGCGCTTAGGTTGATGTCTGAACCGGTCTGGAGCTGGTCTCCGTAGCGAATTATCGACCCGAACATCCCAAGAAGGATAGCCTGACCAGTTGAAAGGGCGTCCAAATTTGGAAATGCAAGTTCGTTGTTACGCGCGATGGCAACTTTGTCAGCAGACTTACGGCCGAGCCAAGCAAATCTCAACGCCTGGTCATCCATGATAGCGCGAAGTAGCTTATTGCAGACCTCTACAACGTTTGCTGCCTGCATAGCGCTTACAGGGTCTCCTACAAACTGCCAGACAGTTCCCTGATCCGTATGCACCGATTTAATTTCAGTGCGGCAGTCTGAAAGAACACTTATTAGCCATTGCTTAAAGCGATCTATTGCGTGCTCGACATAGATCGGATTTCGCAATTTCTTCGAAATATTCGGAAAAACCTCGAACTCCGTCTCCGGCACCGCTTCGCGATTGAGCCAGTAAGGGGTCTCAGACCTGCTTGATGGAAAGTAAGCAAACACATTTTGCTCGAACAGTATCCGTGAACGGTCATCTTCGACGGCAAATTCCTTGAAGGAACCGTCCGTTGGCCAATTTAGCTGACCGGAGAACTCAGTAGGAGTTCGCAAAGCAGCTACTGTTGGATCGACGGTTCCTGCTTTTTCTTTGTAGAAGCGACTTGTGCCCGCATCGTCGAACCGAAGCAGGCTAAATCCTCCGCCGGTTCCGACTGTCAAAGTCCTTCCGCCGACGATCCGGAACCAAGAACGGCCAAACCCCTTCGCAGGAAGCACGTTATCGTGGTGCGAAGCGGCTGCTTCGAAAAGTGCGTCAACAATCAACGACAGCAGATTAGTTTTGCCACTCCCATTAGCTCCAACAAGGACCAAGGGCTTCGGCGCCCCGGAGCTGGTGAATGCGAGATTGAGGTTAAGCCACCTGAGCGGCCCGCTGTTCTCAACCACTGCCTGCTTCAGGTACATACGGCCAAGTCACCCGTTCAACAGGAATGCGGGTCGAAGAAATTCGGCCCGTGCGCAGGCTTAATCGGTCGAGCGGAGCGCGCAAGGTCCAAGCGCACCCCTATCGATGACCAACCGACGGGAGCCCAAGGGCTTAAATTTTTCACTCATTGGCCGAGAATGTGGCGACACCGGTGAGTATTCAAATCACAATCCCACCCGTATCAAGTGCGTGGACTTTTTAAGCTGACATACGGTTGGCTACTGGCCGGCGCTTCAAGGCGGACGGGTTTCCCTCCCGCCATAGCGGACATTCGGCGCCGGATGGGACCCGGAGGGACCCGAGGAAATAATTGGGTGGGGGATCAGTCAGGACTGGATGGGACTTGAGGGGCCGGCGAGAGCCCAGATGGGACCCAAAACTCCAGGGAAGCCGCGGGTTTGATGGGGGTCGGACTGGCCGTAGAGCCGCGCGAGCGAAGCCGCCGATTTCAAGCCGAGATTGCCGCCGCGGCCACGGGCTCCCGCCGCCGAGCCGGGAGGGACCCGGCCAGCTATTCCCCCTCTCATCCGTCCCCCACCAGGGCTGAAACCCGCAGGAAACCGTGGTTCGTCACTGGATGCGGAAGCCAGTGCTCCCCACGAGGGGTACGATGGGCCGGGGGGATTGCGCCCTTTCGCTCGGTCCTGCCCTCGTCGGCGGCGGACATTAGGCCCAGTGTGGCAATGCCGGATGACCACATATGTAGTCGACGCGGGACGACGGACCTAACTCCTGCCGCCCCCCGCCGGCCTTGTCGTTCCTGCGCGGCGACGTCGCGGCCGAGCAAATCCACCGTCCTCGATAAGGAGATGACCGAAGGCTTCGTCCAGCTGGGCGACGATCCCACCCCTCGTGCGCCGCCGCCACTCGCTTAACCCGAAACGGCGAACGCTTGGCGACTCGCCGGGCCTCGGATATGTGCGGAACGCAGGAACGGACCGTGATCGCATTTGCGCTGCGCGGAGGACCGTTCGATGAAGCTCACGGACCTGATCTATAACCTCGTGGTCGCCTTCAGGCCCGACAAGCGTCCCTGGGTGGCCATGCTGGCGCTCACGCTGCTCCTCGTGGCCTTTGTGACAATCGTCGTATCATTGGCCCTGGTCGGCCGCCAAGGCGCCGCTGCGCTTCATGCCCTTGTCATGCTTTGAGGACGACCTCGCCGTCCCCTCACCGGCTCACGCGGTGCCTGATCGTCCCCTCAAGACCCAGCGCACGACCACGTAGGCGATGCCTCCGAGGACCCATGCGATCACCGCGACAACCGCACTGCCCAGGAAGGACATGCCCAGCGTCGAAAGGGCTGACGGCTCACTGTCTAAGTAGTCGGAGGAGTCCTGACTACACTTCGCCTTGTTCTTAGAGTAATCAGCCGGGGGATACTGATCCTGGAGGCGCGAGAAGCCATCGTAGCACATTGAATACAGGCGGCCGGCGAACTCAACTCTTTGGTTCATCGTCATCATGTGGATCGTCAACGTCGCGCCGATCAGCCACAAGCCGGTGACCACGATCGCCAATCGCATCCAGACGTTCAACCTGACCCGCATCCAAGCCTCCCCACCACTGACTACGCATGTAATCGCACGAGGGCGACAGTCATGCCCTCCCTACTTGCCCGCATCATCTGTCTTCTTCCCCGGCCCCAGCTCGGCCTTGAGCCCGAACCCGCCGCCCCGCTGGAACCCCAAGGACACGCCGGGCGCGATCTGTACTCGAAGGGGACGAGACAACGGTCCGGGCGTCTCCGGAGGCGGCGGCAAAGGTCGAAGCCGGTACTGCTCGTTATCACGCTTGCCGCACACAACGATATCTTCGCCACTGGCGTCTGCGGCACAGCTTGGCTCTCGGCGCACCCGAAGGTCGATCTTCTCGCCCGGCTCGGCGGCCACGATCACCTGCGGGACTGCGATCACCGCTCAATAATCCAGGCCACGGCGCTGCATCTCGTCGGCCGCGGCATCCATGCCGGCCTCGTCGTAGGCCTCGCTGGCGGCCTCGTAGGCCTCGACGACCTCACGGTCGCTCATGGCCCGTAGTGCGGCCACACGGGCCTCGCTGGGCGTCTCGGGGGCCATCAGTCGTCGACCCGCATCCAGTAGGGCGTCTCGCCTTCCTTCAGGGCCTTCGTGGGCTCGGCGATCACCACGATCCCCGCCGGGTCGTAGGCATAGTAGAGGACGCCTTGCGGGTCCTTCACGACCAGGAACTCGACCCAACGCTGGGCATCTTCGACCAGGATTGGCACCTTTGCACCTGGGAGCTGCACGCGGACCAGCCGACCAGCGTCGATCTCGACCCGTAGGAGGCCGGCGATCATGTCCGCCCAGTGGTGACCACGATCAAGCTGGTCCGATGGCTGCGATGTTTGTGCCATACACCTTACTACTCGCAGTGACGGTGCCAGGAAGACCGCAAATCACAAGCCTCGAAAGGTCTAACTTTCGAAGGAGGACAAACGGCCATCGAGGAACCACCTCAAAAGCTACTTGACCGATAATATGAGGCGCCTCATAAGCCGCGCCGATCTTTTGATCCGCCGGAGACCCTTGTGACCCGCATCGCCTACTATCGCGTTTCCGCAGGCGACCAATCGGTCGATGCGCAACGGCAGGCTTTAGGCGGAGGCTTTGACCGGGAGTTCGAGGACGTAGGCGTAAGCGGCGCCGTGAAGGCGGAAGACCGACCTGGTTTTGCGAAGCTTCTCCAGTATGCCCGCGAGGGAGACACGTTGCACCTATACGCCATTGACCGGCTGGGCCGGGACGCCCTGGACGTTCAGGCCATGGTTCGTCGGCTGCTGGACATGGGAGTGACGCTTGACGTGCGGGGTCTGGGGCCGATCGGCCGTGGGGTGGGCGAACTCATCGTCGCCGTACTGGCTCAGATGGCCGACATGGAGCGGCAGCGGATCCGCGAGCGCTGCGACAGCGGCCGACAGGCGGCTCGCGCGGCACTTGCTGCCACGGGGATGACGCACAGGGGCAAGTTCAGCTTGGGGCGACCTATGGCTGCTAATGCCGCTGAGGTAGTCGCGTGGCGCCGTGAGAACTCCGCAACGATCCGCCAAACCATGGAGCATTTCGGCATCTCTAAGGCGACAGTATCGCGCTACTGCGGTGGCTGAACGGATGAACGAACATCCTGGTCTTACCCTGGAGGACCGTAAGGCTGCCGGGATGCTCAACTTGCGCAGCGAGCCCAAGTCAGAGCAGGCACGCCGTCTTGTGGAGGGGGTCATGAAGGACGTGATCCTGACCTCCTGGCCGTCCGACAAGCAGAAGCGGCCAGCAAGTGTCGCGAAGCATCGCGTTGCTCTCGGGGCGCTCTTTGCAGGCTTACTGCGCCTTGAGGCGAAAGATAGAGCAGCTGGACACGGCATGGCCCCTCGCGACTTCCCTGGTGCGCAGCTTGGGTTTGGACGGGATATATTCCTCCAGCAAACGGAAGCTTTGATAGCCGCAGGACTGCTCGCCCATACGCCAGGATGGCAGCGGCTCCACAACTTCACGAATTACACAACCGGAGCCGCCGAGACGCAGTCTGGGGGCGGCATGAGAGCCCGCTTTAGATTGACCGCGATCGGCCTTGATCGTGTCGCTCGGGCAGGCGTCGAGCTTCAAGCCTGGGCAGACCACTGGGCGCCCCGTCGTGCCGAGGTAGGGCTTGCTCCGTCCTCCTTGGCGCTGATTGAGCTGCGCGGCAAAAAGCCGGAGAGCGGAGGCAAGGGGAGGAAATTGCGGATCGACTTTAGCGACCCGCGTGTGGCTGGGTGGCTCGCGGATCTTAGGGCCCATAATGACTTCGTCATCAGCGCGGGAATTGAAGGCATCGCGTTCGTCGGCCTTCGTCGGCTGTTTTCAGACGGAGACGTTTCCGGTTTTGATTGGCAGCGGCACGGACGGTTTTACTCTCTGCCAAGCGGAGAAGCCTACGAACAGCTTAGCGGCGAAGAGCGCTTGCGGCGGATCACTCTGGGCACGGAATGCGTCGGCGAGGCGGATCTGAGGTCGTCGCAGCTCGTACTGCTCTATGCGCTTCTGCGAGAGCCGTTCGACGGCACGACTGATCCTTACGCGATCGGCGATCTCGACCGAGAGTTGGTGAAGGCGTGGGTAGCGCAGGCGCTCGGCCGCGGAGACGTCAAAGCCGGACGCTGGTCCGGGCCCGCGAGGCAATACTTTGAGGGGAAACACCCTGGTGCGAGCATATTCAAAGCGCACCAGATCACCGTCTATCGACAACAGGTCCTCGCCAGACACTCGGTGCTCCATAGACTTGGGGGACCAGGCGTTCCAACGATCCTGGAGCTTCAATTCCACGAAAGCGAGATCCTGCGGGCGGCGATGGCTTCGCTCCGCCTCAGCGGCATCCCGAGCCTGCCGGTCCACGACAGTCTCTTGGTTCCCCTTTCGCGACTTAAGGACGCCGCTTCTGCGATGACCAATGCCTTCGCGACCTATGTGGAGCAGCTGATAGGGCATCCCTGCAAAGTCGGCCCCGTGGTAAGACTTAAGCGTTCGGCATAGACTGATGCAGAATTGTTTCCTTCAATCCTCAACCCAATGACCTCCGCGGGCCTGCTTTATCCTGAGGGAGCCCTTAGGCATACTGGTACAATAAGTCCGCCTACCAAACGGCCTGCAGTGCCGACGCCATTCCAAAATAATCGGGCAATCTTCAGGGGCAGAATGAAGCTCGCCGGGAAGCCACTGCCCCCATGCCCCGCGGATTTTCGTCAATTGCCAGCCGTTTGCGCAAGGCGGATCGGCGCCACCCGGGATATTGCTCGTGTGGCGGTCGCACCTCACAGCAGGAGCGTGGCGACCCGAATATGGGATGAAGGTCCCGAGTAGCCGCGACGATGTCTGCATACTCCTGACTGCTGGCTCGGCCGGTGTGGAGCTGCCGGCACTCCTTGCCCAGACTTACTCGCAGCTCCGTCGCATCAATCTACGCTGTGACCTCAAATCGGGGAAATCTCTCGATCGCAGCTGCCTTGGCCTTGATTGAAGGTGCACCATAACCCCGCCCCGCGGTCGCAGGAGCGTGCCCTTGTATCGCGTCGGCCATTCTCTCTTCGATCTGTGCATCGTGCGAGATCGTCTTGAAGAGGTGCCGCCAAGCGTGGTTCGGCTGCAGGTCGGGATCGTTGACCCCAACTTCCTCTCGCACCCATTTGGCCAAGCGCTCTCCAACCTTCTTCACGTGCCGATTACCGTCAGCCAAAACGCGTTGACGAGCATGATCGATAAAGAGTGGCCCGGCCCCCGCGGCACCGACCTCATCCAGGAACCCCTGATCTATGAGGTGGGAGTGCACGGGCACCATGCGGGCTTCCTTGGTCTTCACCTGTCCAGCCTCTGGGGTGATGCGGAGGCACCAAACGCCCTCCTCCTCGAAGACATCCGCACCCCGGAGCTGCGCAATTTCACCTACCCGAGCTCCAGTGTACGCGCAGAGCCACGGCACCCACCGGCGAGCCCTGGCGTGCTCAAGAGACATCCGAGCAGGTGGTGGAAGTAGGGCCGCCCGGAGGATCGCAACGGCCTCGTGCGGCTTGAAGGATGCCTCGCGCAGCTTGACGCGCTTGGGCTGTTTCACCTTGACCGCAATCGCGACATTCTCGGCGAGGCGCCCCTCGTCCACCGCAAAGTTCAGAGTGGACCGGACAGGACCAATGTATTTGTCGCGAACGGTTACGGGCCGGCGCAAGCCGCCTCGCTTGGTGGGCTCGGACAGCAACTTGTCTCGCCAGCGGCGAAGGTCTTCGGACGTAAGACGCGCCGCGTCGTCATGACCAAGAAACTCAATGAGCTTCTCGATGTACGACCGCCACTCGACCCGCACCCCCGCGGTCATTCCCTCATTCGCCGCAGCGTAAGCGTCGTACAGGGCCAGCAGGGGCTCTCGGGCCACAGACCCACCTCGGCGTGCGGATGCTCCCTCCTGAGGCTTGTAAACAGGCTGGGGAGGCGTCGGACGATTTTCGCCCCGAAGCCGATCTCGAAGCACGTCAGCAACTTCGATAGCTGCGTCATTCAAGCCGCGGCAAAGCCATTCTACACCGTCAAGGTCGTCAGGCGCCACAATGAGATCGTGCTGCTTGATTAAGCGTGCCGCCTCGGCGCTCCAGCGCTCCTTGATGGCATCGAGGTCACCCTCAGCCCGCCAACCCTTGAAGTCGCTCAGTTCCCAGTCGAGCCCCTCCTCGACCGCGGCGGTGTAGTACTCCCCTACGCTCCACCTGGCATCGTCGTCGTGAGCCAGCCACTGCTGTTTGAACACCTCCGTCAGGAACGCAATCATGGGCGCGTCCAAGCGGTCGTAATTGCCGTCACGTGCCCGCCGGGCCCGAGCGACTGCGGCGTCCCACTGTGCCGCGGCCTGTTCGTACCGGCTGAGGAAACCAGGAGCCTCAGGCTTTCCAAGCGAGACCTTAAGTTCCGTTAGACCCGCACCACTCGGACCAGCGATGAACGGGCGGAGCTCGGGAGGGTACTGTCTCCGGAAGCTGACGCGACCAGACGGATGACGCAAAATGTGTTGCACGAGCAACGCCATAGCAGTTCTCTTGTACCTTCTCCATGGACCTTCAGGCACCTTGGAATGGCAGAAAACCGTACTTCTTGTGTGAAATCAGCTCCTTGGGGGAGCTATGGTGCCGCTTACAGGACTCGAACCTGTGACCCCCGCATTACGAATGCGATGCTCTACCAGCTGAGCTAAAGCGGCAAGGCGGCCGGACGACCGCACTGGTGAGGCGGGCGCTTAGCAGGGGTGGCGGCCACTGACAAGCACGCAGATCGTCGCTTTCCACCCGTCGCGGCCTTTACGTCGCGTTTACCACGGAGCGTGCACACCGCCCGACGATCAGGGCGAAAGGCCCGATGTTCGAAGGGTCTGGGCATGGATACGGCGGGCGAATACGAGCACGAGGGGGCATATGCGGGCTCCGGCGCGCCGAGCGGGGCGAGCGCGGATCCGCTGGCCGACCTCGTCGTGCCGCCCGATGCCGAGATCGACGAGGGCGGCGTCGCCGATCCGATGTTCGACATCGGCGGCGACGAGCGGCGCATGCATGTGCGCGCCTACAACCATTGGGTGTCGCTGCTGAAGGGGCGCCCCTATCCGGCGATCGACGACCTCGACCCGGGCAACATCGCCGATTTCGGTCCGCACAGCGTGCTGCTCGATTTCTCCGACGGGCTCGACGATCCCAGCATCGCCTATCTCGGCCGGTCGCTGCGCGAGGAATGCGGGCTGGAGACCAGCATCACCCGCATCGCCGACGTGCCGGGTCGCTCCTTGTTGTCGCGGCTGACCGACCATTATCTGCAGATCATCGCCAATCGCGCGCCGATCGGCTTCGAGGCGGAATTCGTCGGCACGCGCGGCCGCACGACGCTGTATCGCGGCATCCTGATGCCCTTTTCGTCGGACGGCGACGCGATCGACTTCATCTATGGCGTGATCAACTGGAAGGAGATGGTCGACCAGGCGACCCAGGCGACGCTGGATGCGGAGCTCGACGCCGCGATCCGCGCCGCGCCGCGCCCGCCGGCGGAGGCGCCGGTCTGGGCCGACGGGCCGAGCCATGGGGTCGAGGCGGAGCCGGCGACCGCGCCGGCGCTTACCGCGACCGAAGAGCCCCTGCTCACCGGCACCTTGGGCGACCGGTTGATGATGGCGCGGGAAAGCGCCGCCGCCGTGCGCGCGGCCGATACGCGTGGCCGTGCCGCCCTGTACCGCGCCTTGAGTCGCGCCCATGATTTCGCTTTGGCCTGTCAGGCGGATCCCGAGGGGCTTGCCGCCCTGCTCGCCGCCAGCGGCTTGAAGCAGCAGCCGCGCGCGCCGCTGACGCCGCTGGTCAAGCTCGTCTTCGGCGCGGATTACGACAAGACGCGGCTCGCCGAATATGCCGCGGTGCTCGGCCATGCCCAGCGCGCCACGCTGCCCGCCGGCGGCTTGATGCCGCTGCTCGAGGCGACGGAGGGCGGGGTCAAGGCGCTGGTCGCGGCGGAGCGCGCTGCACGCCGCCCGGTCAAGACGCCCGACAGGTTCGATCGCGCCGCGGCGGAATTGCGCGCGCTGCCCGTGCTCGGCAAGCTGGCGATGGGCGCTGGCGGCGACGAATTCGTGCTGTTGCTCGCCCGCGCCGCGGGGGGCGATACGGTGGAGGTGATCAAGCGCGTCGACAACAAGACGCTGGTCGCTTCCGCGCTCAAAAAGGCGGCTGGCTGACGCGGTCGCCGCGTCATGCGGCCGTATTGAGGACTGCGAACCGCGCCTGCGCTGCCTAGGCGTAAGCAACGAAACGTCTTTTCGCGGTTAGTTCCTTCCAACACGAAGAAATTATTGCACTACGGCAAGTCTTGAGGTTGCGAAGCGAGGGGAGCATAGGCGCGGCCATGGCCGACCAAGACAAGAGCATGGCCGCGGCTCTGGCCGCCAGGCTGACCAAGGGCGCGCTGCCGGGAGAGTTGACGGGCTTCGGAGACGCCGAGCGCGCCGCCGCCGCCGCGTTCGTCGCGCAGACCGCCGCCACCCGCCCCGCGGGTTCCGCGGGTATCGCGCTGGAGCCGATCGCATCCGACGACACGCGCCGCCGCATGCGGCTTGCCATCGTCAACGACGATATGCCCTTCCTGGTCGATTCGATCGCCGCGGCGATCGGCGCGCAGGATCTCGACATCGACCGGATCATCCACCCCGTCGTCCGCGTCAGCCGCGACGGCGAGGGCCGGCTGACCGATATCGGCGGCGCGGGCCAGCCCGAATCGATGATCTACATCGAGATGGAACGTGCCGATGCGCGCGACCGGCGCGGCCTGGTCGATGATCTGGGCGCTGTGCTCGCCGACGTGCGCGCCGCGGTCGCCGACTGGCCCGCGCTGCAACGGGCGATGGCGCGCGACGAGGCGACGCTGCCGCAGGGCGAAGGCGCGCAGCTGCTGCAATGGTTCCTCGACGGCCATTTCACCCTGCTCGGCCATCAGATCTGGCGCCGCGACGGCAGCGCCGGCGAGGCGCTGGGCATCGTGCGCAACCCGCACGAGACGCCGGTGCTCGCCGAGGCGAGCCGCGCGCTGGCGATCGAGTGGTTCGAAAAGGGCAATGACGCGCCGCTGCTGCTCAAGTCCAGCCTGATCTCCACCGTCCATCGCGCCGTGCCGCTCGATCTGGTGCTGGTCCCGCTGGTCGAGGGCGGTGCGATCACCGGCCTGTCGATCCATGCCGGCCTGTGGACCAGCGCCGCTCTGTCCGCCGCGCCGCGCGACGTGCCGGTGCTGCGCGCCCGCCTGTCGGCGCTCAAGGCGAAGTTCGGCTTCGATCCCAAGGGCCATGCCGGCAAGGCGCTGACCCATGCGTTGACCGCGCTGCCGCACGATCTCGTCATCGCCTTCGACCCCGCCTCGCTGGAAGAGGTGGTGCTGACCGCGATGAGCCTCGCCGACCGGCCGCGGCCGGCGCTGGTGCTGGTCCGCTCCGCCTTGGGTCGCCACCTGTTCGCCTTCGCCTGGTTGCCGCGCGACGACCTGACCACCGCGCGGCGCGTCGCGATCGGCCAGATGCTCGCCGAAGCCTCCAACGGCGCGATCCTCAACTGGTCGATCAGCCTCGACGACGGCGTCGTCGCGCTGCTCCGCTACACGATCGACCTGCGCGGCGCGGGCCGCATGCCCGACACCGCGCCGCTCGCCGAACGGCTCGAGCGGATGGTGCGCGGCTGGGTGCCGGCGGTCGAGGCGGCGCTGGTCGCCGATGTCGGCGCGGCCCGCGCCGCACGCCTCGCGCTGCGCCACGCCAATGCCTTCCCGCAGGGCTATCGCAACAGCAACAGTGCCGAGGAAGCCGCCGCCGACATCGAGCGGCTCGCCGGGCTGGAAGCGGCCGGCAGCCGCGCGGTACGCCTGTCGAAGCGCGGCGACGCCACCAAGCTCAAGATCTACCGTCAGGGTGGCGCGCTGGCGCTGTCCGACGCGGTGCCGGTGCTGGAGAATTTCGGCTTCCGCGTGATCGAGGAGGTGCCGACCGCGCTGGGCGACGATGCGCATTCGTCGATCCACGAATTCCTGGTCGAGGCGAGCGGCCCGCTGTCCTGCGACGCGACGATGCTGGAAGGCGCGATCGCGGCAGTGCTGGAAGGCCGTGCGGAAAACGACGCGTTCAACCGGCTGATCGTCGACGTCGGGCTCAGCCCGCACGCGGTGGTGCTGCTGCGCGCCTGGTTCCGCTATCTGCGCCAGGCGGGCCTGACCTACGGTCTGACCACCGTCGTCGATGCGCTGCGTCGCGCGCCCAAGGTCGCCAATGCGCTGATCGCGCGCTTCGCCGCCGCGCATGACCCCGCCGGCAACGGCGATCCGCATGCCGCGGACGAGGCGATCGAGCGCGGCCTCGATGCCGTGTCGGCGATCGACGACGATCGCATCCTGCGCGCCTATCGGCATCTGATCGCGGCGACGCTGCGCACCAACGCCTTCGCGCCCGCGGCGCAGGAGGCGCTGGCGTTCAAGCTCGACAGCCATCTCATCCCCGGCCTGCCCGCGCCGGTGCCGTGGCGCGAGATCTGGGTCTATTCCCCGCGCGTCGAGGGCATCCACCTGCGCGCCGGTCCGGTCGCGCGTGGCGGCCTGCGCTGGTCCGACCGGCGCGACGACTTCCGCACCGAGATCCTCGGCCTGATGAAGGCGCAACGGGTCAAGAATGCGGTGATCGTGCCGACCGGCGCCAAGGGCGGCTTCTATCCCAAGCAGCTCCCCTCGCCCGCGGTCGATCGCGACGCCTGGCTGGCGGAGGGGACGGAAAGCTACCGGATCTTCATCCGCTCGCTGCTGTCGATCACCGACAATATCGTCGAAGGGCGCGTCGTCCATCCAGACGGCGTGCGCATCCTCGACGGCGAGGATCCCTATTTCGTCGTCGCCGCCGACAAGGGCACGGCAACGTTCAGCGACGTCGCCAATGCGCTGGCGCTGGAACGCGACTTCTGGTTGGGCGACGCCTTCGCCAGCGGCGGCAGCGTCGGTTACGACCACAAGGCGATGGGCATCACCGCCAAGGGCGCCTGGGTCTCCGTGCAGCGCCATTTCGCGGAACGCGGCGTCGACGTGCAGACCGACAGCATCCGCGTCGTCGGCTGCGGCGACATGTCGGGCGACGTGTTCGGCAACGGCATGCTGTTGTCCAAGGCGATCAAGCTGGTCGCCGCCTTCGACCACCGCCACATCTTCATCGATCCCGATCCCGATCCGGCGACGAGCTGGGACGAGCGCGCGCGCATGTTCGCGCTGCCACGGTCGAGCTGGGCGGATTACGACGCCACGCTGATCAGCAAGGGCGGCGGCGTCTGGGCGCGCAGCGAGAAGAGCATCAGGCTGTCCGACGCGGCGCGCGATGCGCTTGGCCTGACGCAGAGCGAGATGGACCCGGCCAGCCTGATCTCCGCGATCCTCAAGGCGCCGGCCGATCTGCTCTGGTTCGGCGGCATCGGCACCTATGTGAAGGCGGCGGCCGAGAATAACGCCGCGGTCGGCGATCCCGCCAACGACCGCCTGCGCGTCAATGCCGAGGATCTGCGCGTCATCGCGGTCGGCGAAGGCGCGAATCTGGGCGTCACCCAGGCGGCGCGCATCGCGTTCAGCCAGCGGGGCGGCCGGATCAACACCGACTTCATCGACAATTCGGCCGGCGTCGATTGTTCGGACAATGAGGTCAACATCAAGATCGCGCTCAACCGCGAGATGATCGAGGGCCGCCTCTCGTTCGAGGACCGCAACACGCTGCTCGCCAGCATGACCGACGACGTCGCGCATCTGGTGCTGGAGGACAATCGCCTGCAGACGCTGGCGCTGTCGATCGCGGAGGCGGACGGCGCCGCGGCGATCCCCTCCTATGTCCGCCTGATCGAGATCTTCGAGAATGCGGGCCGACTCGACCGTGCGGTCGAGGGTCTGGCGGGGAACGAGGATCTGTTGCGCCGCGGGCTGGAGGGCCAGGGACTGACCCGGCCGGAGCTCGCCGTGCTGCTCGCCACGGCGAAGCTGTCGCTGCAGGACGGCATCGAGCGCGCGCCGCTGGCACTCGCGCCCGAACTCGCGCCCGATCTGCACGCCGCCTTTCCGCCGGCGATGCGGCAGCGGTTCGCCAAGGCGATCGACGAGCATCGTCTGCGTGGCGAGATCGTCGCGACCAAGCTCGCCAATCGCATCGTCAACCGGCTGGGTGTCCTCTATCCCTTCGAGCTGGCCGAGGAGGAAGGCGCCAGCGTCGCCGACATCGCCGCGATGTTCGTCGTCGCGGAACGGCTGTTCGACCTCGACGGGCTGTGGGCGCAGATCGAGGCGGCGCCGATCGCCGAGAATGCGCGCATCGCCCTGTTCAACGAGGTGGCGGTGGCGACACGCTCGCATATCGCCGACCTGTTGCGTGCGGTGGCGCCGGGCACCCTGCCCGCCGCCGTGCTCGACCGGATCGGCAAGCGGGTCGGCCAGCTGGAGGCGCAGACATCGTCGCTGCTGCTCGAGGAAGCGAGCGCGCAGAGCGCGCGCATCGCCGCCGAGCTGGAGGCGGCAGGCGCGCCGGCGGAGCTGGCGCAGCGCGTCGTCCGCCTGTTCGAGCTCGACGGCGTCATCGGCCTCGCCGCGCTCGGCGAATGCCAGGGCATCGACGAGATCGAGCTGACCCGTGCCTTCACGCATCTGGGGCAGGCGCTCGGCCTCGACTGGGCGCAGGGTGTCGCGGCGCGGATCGTGTCGAGCGATCCGTGGGAGCGGTTGCTGCTCGCCGGTCTGGCGCGCGACTTCCAGCAGCTGCGGCTCGAGTTCCTGTCGCGCGCCGGCACCAGCCCGCGCGCGGCGGCGGACGACTGGCTGGCGCGCAATGCGGCGCGGGTCGGCCAGTTCAAGGCGGTGATCGACCGCGCCCGTCATGCGGCGCAGCCGAGCGCGGCGATGCTGGCGCAGATCGCGGGTCAGGCGCGGGTGCTGCTCGGTCGGTAGACGCGTCGCTCTCGCATGACGCGTACCATCGCTTCACCCCTCCCCTTCAGGGGAGGGGACGGGAGTGGGGCCTCGCCACGGGCGCTCCGCGAACGGATACGCCCCCCCGATCCCTCAGGGCTCCGTGGCCGTTAACCCCGCGCCAGGCCTCGCTTCGCCCGCTGCTTCGCGGCCAGTTCCGCCTTCCACCCCCGCGCACGCCACCACATGATCACACCGGTGACGGCGAGCAGCGCGGGCAGCAGGCCGCCGAGGAAGATGATCGTCTGCCACACCGGCCCCATGCCGGTGCCGTCGTGGATGCGGCGCATCAGCCGGGCGATGCCGCCCTGCCCGCGCGCCGGCGCGGCGACCGCGACGCCGCTGTCGTCGGCGACCTTGACGCTGCTGCCCGCCGCGCCGTCGCCGGCGAAGGCGACGGTCCAGTCGGCGGACGTTTCCGTCGGCCAGCTGATCGAGCGCAGCTCGCCGCGCGCCACCGACCCGGCCCGCGCGATCACCGCTTCCGGCGTCAGCGCGGGCGCCGCGATCGGCGCGGCGCGGGCGGCGGCACGCGGATCGGGACCGCGTTGCGCCGATTGCCCCGACAGCGCGCCGAAGAAGGCGGGGAAGCTGATCCAGGCGCCGGTCAGCGACAGCACGAACAGCGGCAATGCCACCCAGAAGCCGGCGAGATAATGAAGGTTGGTGTCGGTGTTGCGATGCCGCCGCCAGCGCAGGCCACGCAGCCAGGCGCCGACGGTCGGCCACCACAGCCACAGGCCGGTGAAGCTGGAGATCATCATCGCCACGCCGATCCAGCCGACGATGGTGCGGCCGACGCCGGGCAGCTGCAGGCTGCCGTGCAGCCCGTGCAGGAAGCGGACGAGGCCGGCGTTACGGTCGGCGACGACCAGCACCTTGCCGGTTGGCGGGTCGAGATAGACCATGGTCCGCGACGGCGGCCCGCCGCGCCCCTTGCCGGCCGCCTTGCCCGCGGCGGCGGGGGCCGCGGCGACGACCACCGGCCCGTGGCCGTCGGGCAGGGTCACCTGCGCGATCCGGTCGCCGGGCTTGAGCGCGGCACGCGCCGCCGCGACATAGGCGGAGGGCGCCAGCAGCCGGTCGCCGCTGACCGCATAGCGCGCCGGATTGGCGAGCCGGTCGAGCGGCTCGTCCCACACCAGCGCCGCGCCCGACAGGCACAGCGGTACGATCAGGATCGCCAGGATCAGCCCGATCCATTTGTGCACCTGGAACCAGGTCCGCCGCCACGCCAGCTTGTTCATCATCGTCTCCACGCCGAGCCGCCGCGCGTCGCATGGCCGCCATAACCGGTCAATCGCATCAGCTGTCCGCCCAGCGGCGCAGCAGATTGTGGTAGACGCCGGTCAGCCGCACCACCGCCGCATCACCCTGGCCCAGCGCCGCCGCGGTCGCCTGCACCCCCTGGTCGAGCTCGAACAGCAGCCGCCGGGCACCGTCGTCGCGCACCATCGATTCGATCCAGAAGAAGGATGCGGTGCGCACCCCGCGCGTCACCGGCGTGACGCGGTGCAGGCTGGATGCCGGATACAGCACCATATGGCCGGCCGGCAGCTTCACCGTCTGCGGCCCAAACTGGTCTTCGATGACCAATTCGCCGCCATCATATGTGGCCGGATCGTCGAGGAACAGCGTCGCCGACAGATCGGCCCGGAGGCGGAAGTCGGTGCCGCGCCGCATCCGGATCGCATTGTCGACGTGCAGCCCGAAATCCTCGCCGCCGGCATAACGATTGAACAGGGGTGGGAAGACCTTCCGCGGCAGCGCCGCCGCCACGAACAGCGGCGATCGACCGAGCGCGTCGAGCACCAGGCCGCCCGCCTGCCGCGCCGCGGCATCGTCCTCCGACAATTGGCGGTTGCGCTTGGCGAGCGCCGCCTGCGGCCCCGACGTCGCATTGCCGTCGACCCAATCCGCCGCGTCGATCAGCCCGCGCACCCGCGCCAACGCCGCCGCATCCAGCACTTCGGCAATCGCGATCAGCATCGGCTCTCCTCGTCTCCTGCCCGCCCGTGCCCGGGGATGGTTGGGCGGGCAGGAGTGGCATGTCCTCAGAAACTATAGAAGAGGCTGAGCACGGCCTGCCGCCGGTCGCCCGGCATCGCCCAGCCGCCCGTCACCACGCCATTTGCATTGAGATTGTTGCGGACGTTGGTGAGATACTTTTCGTCGGTCAGGTTCTGCACGTTGAGCTGCGCGGTCAGCCCACCGCCGAAGGTATAGGCCAGATAGGCGCGGTGGATCAGATAGTCGGGCGCACGCAGCGGCGTGCCGCTGACGAGGTTCGGCACATAGGTGGTGAAGCTGCCCTGATAAGTGAGTCCATAGCCGACCTCGAGCCCGAACGGCAGCTTGTAGGTGGTGAACAGGCTGCCCGAATGTTCGGGCGTCTGCACCAGTGGCGCGCCGGCTTGCGGATCGGGCACCGCGACGCTGTTGCCGCAGCCCGCCGCACCGGGCCGCGCCAGGCAGAAGTTCGACACGGACTGCAGCACCTTGCCGTCGAGATAGGTGTAATTGGCGAAGATCGTCCAATCGCGCGTGATATTGCCCGATGCGCCGAGCGCGATCCCGTCGACGCGGCTGCGCCCGTCCAGCACCTGCACCGTCGGCAGCGCCGGATCGTTGGACGGGATGCGGTAATTGGTCCGTTCGTTGCGGAACACCGCCGCGGTCAGTTCCAGCTTGCGTCGGAACAGGCCCGCCTTGACCCCGGCTTCGTAATTGCGCGCGGTTTCCGGCGCGACGTTGCACGTATTGGTCACCACCGTGCCTGATACGCTGACGCAGCCGGCGCGCACGCTCGCCGACGAGGGCGTCTTGGCGGTGCCATAGCCGGCATAGATGCTGACGTCGCGCACCGGGTGGAAGACCGCGCCAGCTCGCCAGGAGAACAGGCGCTCGCGGTTGATCTGCGGCGTCAGCTGCGCCGCCAGCGGCTGCGTCACGCCTGGCGCGGCATCGGGGATCGGCAGCGCGCGGAAATTGGCCTTTTGATATTCCCAGCGCAGCCCGCCGTTGAGTTCGAAGAACCGGCCGAGTTCCAACGTGTCGAACGCATAGACCGCGACGTTCTGCGTGGTCGATTTGGACTGCGCCGTCGTGACGTAATGCGTCGACCCGCGCCACACGCTGTCCGGATGGCTGATCGCAAGCAGCGGCAGCGCGGCCAGCGCCGAGCCATCGGCATTGCGCAGCAGCGAACCGGTGGTGATCCGATAATCCTCGACCATCGCGATGGCGCCGATGTCGGCGACGTTGCGCACGCCGCCGCGGACGCCATGCTCCAGCCGCAGGTCGACCTGATCGGCGAGCAGCTGATTCTCCTGATCGCGCACCAGACCGCGCGGCCCCGACGGCAGCCACTGGCCGGCGGGAATGGTGAAGGCCACACCGGCGACATTGGTCGTGCACGACAGGCCGGTCGGATCGCTGGCACTGGTCGCGACCGGCTGGCGGCCGGTGCCGGCGAGGCAGAAGGTGCCCTGCGGCGCGCTGGTGATGCTGTACTGGCCGACCCGCTGCCAGCGCGCGAGGTTGCGGACGGAGACATGGTCGTCGACGCTGTGGCGGAAGGTCGCGGTCAACCGGTCGACCGTCACCCGCTGGGTGTCGAGATTGCTGTAGCCGTAATAGTCGCTGCGGTCGGCGCCGGTGATGAGACCGCCGACCAGCGCGTTGTTGAAATAGGGCACGCCATAGAGCGGCGTGTTGCGATCCTCCTGATGGACATAGGCGAGGGTCAGGCTGGTCGGCCCGCCCATGCCGATCGTCACCGCCGGCGCGACGCCCCAGCGCTCGTACTTCTCGACGTCGCGGCCCGGCACGTCATTGTGGTGATAGACCGCGTTCAGCCGTGCGGCGACCGTGTCGCTGACCCGCACGTTCGAATCCACCGCGGCACGATAGTAATTGTCGGTGCCGACCGAGCCTTGCGCGATCGTCAGATCCTCGGGCCGTGGCTCTTTGGTGACGAGGTTGATCGTGCCGCCGACGCTGCCCGATCCATTGAACACCGAATTGGCGCCGTTGTAGACCTCGATCTGCTGCAGATTGAACGGATCGGTGCGGCTGTATTGCGCGGTATCGCGGATACCGTCGATGGTGATGTCGGTGTTGGCCGAATAGCCGCGCAGATTGATGCTGTCGCCATAGCCGCCACCGCCCTCGCCCGCGCCGAAGGTGATGCCCGGAATGGTCTGCAGCGCGTCGCGCAGCGTCTGCAGGTTCTGCTTGCGCAGGACCTGGTCCGAAATCACCGTGATCGTCTGCGGCGTGTCGAGGATCGAGGCCGTCGCCTTCGGGCTTTCGACCGTATTGGGCGCCTTCTCCGCTTTGTCGGTGACGACGATGTCGTCGCGCTGGATCTTGCGGCGCCCGTCCTGATCATCGGCGGCATGCACGCGATCGGCCGGCGCCGCCGCGGCGGGCGCCGTGGCGATGAAACCGACGCACGACAAGGCCAGGAAAGAAGCGGAAGAACGCGACATGAAACCCCCCAATCATTCTCTTGGGCGGGCTGCTATTGCGAATCTGTCGCACAGTCAACGCTAATGCGAGCTACTCTCAACTTTACCGGCTTCCGCGAACAGCCAGCAGCGCAGCGCGCTGCCCAGATTGGCCGGCATATCCTCGGCGATCCGCAACACGTCGATCTGCGCGACCAGCGCCGACAGCGGTAATCGGCGCGCCGCGGCGGCCCGCTCCAGGGCCTGCCAGAAGATCGGCTCCAGGCTGATCGACGTCTGATGCCCGGCGATGGTGATCGATCGCTTGACCGGGCCGTGGAAGCCGCCGGGAGGTGGTGCGAGAGACATGACGATGGCCATAGCCGGCCATGGCCGCGGCGACAAAGCATCCGCCGGGTCGCGAACCGCTGCCGGCCGCCTGACCCGCGACGGCACGAGCGACGCCGCGCCCGTTTCGGCACCAACACCGCGCCGTCGCGTTACACCCTCGCAACGAAACGGGGGACTTACGTGACGATCGAACGCCGGCACGTCGAAAACGGCGGCCTCATTCTGTTCCTGGTGCTGATCACCGCCGCGCTGGGCCTCGTGGTCTCCGGCTTCGTCGTCGCCCTGCTCTGGGCGGCGCTGGCGGCGCTGCTGTTCCAGCCGCTGTTCCGGCGATTGCTCGCGCGCTGGCCGGGTCGGCGCAACCTCGCGGCGGCGGTGACGCTGCTGATCCTGACCGTCGCCGTGGTCATTCCGGCGCTGATCATCGCCAGCCTCGTCGTCGATCAGGCGGCGGGCGTCTATGCGCAGATCCGCGGCGGCCAGATCAATTTCGCCGCCTATTTCGAACAGGTCCACAACGCTTTGCCCGACCGTATCCGGCAATGGCTCGACGGCGCCGGCTTCGGCAGCTTCGAACGCGCGCAGTCGCGCCTGTCGCAGGCGGTGGGCAGCAGCGCCAGCCAGCTCGCGCGCCGCGCCTTTTCGATCGGCGCCAATGCCGCCGCCTTCCTGCTCGCCTTCGGCGTTGGCCTGTACGTCACCTTCTTTCTGCTGCGCGACGGATCGCGGATCGGCCCGGCGATCGTCCGCGCCCTGCCCCTCGAACGGCCGATCGCCGAACGGCTGGCCGACAAGTTCGTCGCGGTGGTGCGGGCGACGATCAAGGGATCGGGCGTCGTCGCGCTGGTCCAGGGCGCGCTCGGCGCGATCACCTTCTGGATCGTCGGCGTTCCCGCCGCCCTGCTCTGGGGCGTGCTGATGGCGATCGCCGCGCTGCTGCCGGCGATCGGCCCGGCGATCATCTGGGCGCCCGTCGCCATCTATCTGCTCGCCACCGGCGCGATCTGGCAGGCGGTGGTGGTGGTGCTGTCGGGCGTGCTGGTCATCGGCCTTGCCGACAACATCCTGCGCCCGATCTTGGTCGGCCGCGATGCCGGCCTGCCCGACTGGCTGGTGCTGGTGACCACCTTGGGCGGCATCGACGTGCTCGGCTTGAGCGGCATCGTCCTCGGCCCGCTGGTGGCGGCGCTGTTCCTGACCGGCTGGGCGGTGCTGACGGAGCAGCGGCTGGGCGAACCGGCGGGCACGGAGGAGGCGCCGTCCGGCTGATCAGCGCTGCACCTTGAGATAAGCGATGACGTCGGCGCGATCGAGCGGATCGGCAAGTCCGGGAAAGCCCATCGACGTGCCCGGCGCGAACCGCTGCGGATCGGTGAGCCAGGCATCCATCCGCGCCGGGGTCCACCGGCCGCCGACCCGCTGCAACGCCGCGGTATAGCCGAAGCGCGCGCTGTTCTGCGCGATGCGCTGCCCCATCACGCCGTGCAGGTTCGGCCCGTTGCGATCCGGCGCGCCCGCGCGGACCGGATGGCAGGCGGCACAGCGCGCGAACAGAGCCTGCCCGGCAGATGCGCTGGCGACCGCGGCCAGCGCTGCCGGCGACGGCGACGGTCCCGCCGCACGCCGCCGCGCCTCTTTGTCGTCGCGTGAACAGGCCGCGGCAAGGATAAGGATCGGCAGGACGATCGGGGCGCGGTTGAAGGTCACGATCCCCGCCGCGCTCAATCCGTGTCGAACAAGGCCGCCAGTTGCTCGATGATCGTGCCGCCGAGCTGTTCGGCATCCATGATCGTCACCGCGCGGCTATAGTATCGGGTGACGTCGTGACCTATGCCGATCGCGATCAGCTCGACCGGCGACCGGCTCTCGATCCAGCCGATCACCTGGCGCAGATGGCGTTCCAGATAGCTGCCCGAATTGACCGACAGCGTCGAATCGTCGACCGGCGCACCGTCGCTGATCACCATCAGGATGCGCCGTTCCTCGGGCCGCGCGATCAGCCGCGCATGCGCCCAGAGCAAAGCCTCGCCGTCGATATTCTCCTTGAGCAGTCCCTCGCGCATCATCAGGCCGAGGTTGGCGCGAGCCCGCCGCCACGGCTCGTCCGCCTGCTTGTAGACGATGTGGCGCAAGTCGTTGAGCCGCCCTGGCTGCGGCGGCCGACCCGCCGCCAGCCAGGTCTCGCGCGCCTGCCCGCCCTTCCACGCGCGCGTGGTGAAGCCCAGGATCTCGGTCTTCACGCCGCAGCGCTCCAGCGTCCGGGCGAGGATGTCGGCACTGATGGCGGCGATGCCGATCGGCCGCCCGCGCATCGACCCCGAATTGTCGATCAGCAGCGTCACCACCGTGTCGCGGAATTCGGTGTCGCGCTCGATCTTGTAGCTCAGCGACTGGGTCGGATTGACGACAACGCGTGCCAGCCGCGCCGCGTCGAGCAGCCCTTCGTCCTGGTCGAAATCCCACGACCGCGACTGCTGCGCCATCAGTCGCCGCTGCAGGCGGTTGGCCAGCTTCGACACCGCCGATTGCAGATGCGCGAGCTGCTGGTCGAGATAGCCGCGCAGCCGCGCCAGTTCCTCGGCGTCGCACAGGTCGGTCGCGCCGACCACCTCGTCGAACTGCGTCGTCCACGGCTTATAGTCGAACTGCGGCGCGAAATCACTGGTCGGACGGTTGGGGCGCGTCGGCTGTGCGCCGTCGTCGCCGTCGTCGCCGGGCTGGCCGTCGAGTTCGGCGGGGCTGTCCTCGCCCGATTCCTCACCCTCGCCCTCCTCGCTGTCGGCATCCTGCTGCTCGCCGCGCGCCTCGACCTCGCCTTCGCCCTGGCCGGACTGTTCGTCCTCATTCTCGTCGCCCTGGTCGTCGGCCTGGTCCTCGGTACCCTCGTCGTCGTTGCCGCCCTCGTCGGCATCGTCCGGGGTGACCTCGCCCTCGACCAGCTCGAGTTCCTCGAGCATCTTCCTCGCCAGGCCCTGGAAGGCGCGCTGATCGTCGAGCGCCAGCGCCAGCGCGTTGAGATCGGTGCGCTCCTCGATCCATTCGCGCACCAGCGCCAGGCCGCCCGCCGCCGCCTCCGGCGTCTCGCGCCCGGTCAGTGCCTCGCGCACCAACAGACCGAGCGCGGTCGACAGCGGCACCTCGTCGCGGGTCCGCGCACGGGCGATCGGGTCGCTGCGCAGCCTGACGTCCAGCGCATGGCCCAGATTGTCGGCGATGCCGGCATAGCCGCGGCTGCCCAGCGCCTCGACGCGCGCATTCTCGACCGCATCGAACACCGACCGGGCCACCGCCTCGTCCGGCGCGCCCTTCAGGTGCAAGGCGCTGTCATGATGCTTCAGCCGCAGCGCGAAACCGTCCGCGAAGCCGCGCGCTTCCGCCACCTGCTCCGCCGGTAACGCGCGCGCCGGCATCGGCACTTTGATATGCTTACCCGACTGCGCCGGCGCGTCGGCGGTGAAGGCGAGATCGACCTCCGGCTCCTCCGCGATCGCGCGCGCGGTGCCGGTCAGGACCGCCTTGAACCGGTCGAGGGGGGTTTCGTTGGCCATCAGTCTTCCAACGCGCGTTGAGCCGCGTCGCGCAACGGCGGAATGTCGCTGCGCGCCGTATCGAAGATGATGTTGGGGTCTATCCGAGCGTATTCATGACGCAGCCGGTTGCCCAGACTCCGAACATCACTGAACGGCACCGGAAGATTCAGTGTCGCGACGGCTTCTGCGCCGATCTGCACGATCGCTTCCGCGATTCTCTCCAGGCACCGTTCAACGGCGTCCCGCGTCATCGCATCGGCCCGAAAGCTGGCGGCGTCGTGGGGTGCGATGTAGATCGCGATCCGATCACCGTTTTGCACGATGTGTCGCAACCTGATCCGGATCCGATCAGAAGACATGCACGCGATCCCGTTCGATCTGCGCCTGCAGGATCGGCTCGTCGTTCGCTTCGGTCATGAAGTCGACCGGCGCGCCAATCATTTCCGCAATCCGCCCTTCGATTCCGAAGAAGCCGAAAGGGCCGAGCCGTCGGACGGCATCGTAATCAATGGTCGCAACTAAATCGACGTCTGAATCCTGCCGCGCCTCGTCGCGCGCCGTAGAGCCAAACAGCGATAAATGCACGATCCCCAACGCGCGCAACTCCTGCTCGCGGGCGCGCAATCGCTGCAGAGCTTCGGCGCGCGTCATGGTTCAGGCCCGCCCCACCACGCTTTCCGGCAGGTCCTTGCCGAACACGCGCTGATAATATTCCGCCACCAGCGGCCGCTCGTTCTCGTCGCACTTGTTGAGGAAGCTCAACCGGAAGGCGAAACCGACGTCGCCGAAGATCAGCGTGTTCTGCGCCCAGGTGATCACCGTACGCGGGCTCATCACGGTCGAAATGTCGCCGTTGACGAACCCCTTGCGGGTCAGGTCGGCGACGCGGACCATATTCTCGACCTGCTTCTTGCCGTCGGGCTTGTCATATTCGCCGGACTTGGCGAGCACGATCTGCGCCTCGGTCGCGGCGGGCAGATAGTTGAGGGTGACGACGATGTTCCAGCGGTCCATCTGTCCCTGGTTGATCTGTTGCGTGCCGTGATACAGCCCGCTGGTGTCGCCCAGCCCGACCGTGTTGGCGGTCGCAAACAGGCGGAACCAGGGGTTGGGCCGGATCACCCGGTTCTGGTCGAGCAACGTCAGCTTGCCCTCGGTCTCCAGCACGCGCTGAATGACGAACATCACGTCGGGACGCCCGGCGTCATATTCGTCGAACACCAAAGCGGTCGGCGTCTGCAGCGCCCAAGGCAGCAGCCCTTCGCGGAATTCGGTGATCTGCTGACCGTCCTTCAGCACGATCGCGTCGCGGCCGATGAGGTCGATGCGGCTGATATGCGCGTCCAGGTTGATGCGGATGCACGGCCAGTTCAGCCGCGCCGCCACCTGTTCGATATGGCTCGACTTGCCGGTGCCGTGATAGCCCTGCACCATCACCCGCCGGTTGTGGGCGAAGCCCGCCAGCACCGCCATCGTTGTGTCGGGATCGAAGACATAGGCGGGGTCGAGGTCCGGCACCCGCTCGTCCGCCTCGGAGAAGGCAGGGACCTGCATGTCGTTGTCGATGCCGAACACGTCGCGCACCGACACCATCCTGTCGGGCGCGTCGAGGATGGTGGTGTCGCGGCTGTCGGGCTGAGTATTGGGGATATCGGTCATCGTCTTTCGGGCACACCGTCCGGGCAGGGCCATCCCCAACGCACGATGCGCGGGGAAAGGCGCACGCTCTTCCAGTGGAAAGCTATCGCCGCTCCGTCAACCCGGGAAGCGCCGCATCGGCGACCGACGCCTCGCCCACTTTGCGCGGCAGCGCGAACAGCGCCGCGAAGCGGAGGGCGGCGGCGCGGTTGCCCGTGACGCGCAACGTCCCCTCCGCCTCCGCCGCCGCCATCGGCCGCTTGGCGTAGATCCAGATCGCCAGGGTCGTCGGATCGGTGTCGATCAGCACGTCGACGTCGACGGGATCGGCCCGCGCGATCGTCAACGCCCCCTCCGCCAGCGTCGCACGAAACCGGTCTTCGCCAAGGCGGAAGCCGAGCGTCATCGCCATGTCCGCCGCCTTGACCCGGTCGATCATGGTGCGCAGCGACAGCATCGCCGACGCGGGCGAGAACGGCAGCGTCGGATCATGGAGCGGCGAGCGCGTCGCCCACCGTCCCATCGCCTGCATCACCGCCTCGGTCTCATAGCCCCATTCGGTCAATTCATAGACCTGCACCGAGGCGGGCGGCGGCAGCTTGCGGCGCGCCACCAGCCCCGCCGATTCCAGCCCGGCCAGCCGCTGCGTCAGCACATTGGCGCTGATCCCGGTCAGCTCCGCGCGCAACTCGCCGAAGCGCCGCGGCCCGAACATCAGTTCGCGCAGCACCAGCAGCGACCAGCGCTCGCCAAGCAGTTCCAGCGCCAACGCGGTACCGCAGGCATCGTCGTACCACCGCCGGCGCTCGTCGCCACTTGTTACTTTTTCTGACTTCATCGTTGCTTTAGATAACTACGGCGCGCATGCTTCGCCAGTAGCGAATCGAAAACCAGGAGAGATGCCCGTGGCCAAGATGATCTTCGTCAATCTGCCCGTCGCCGACGTGACCCGCGCCACCGCCTTCTACGAATCCCTCGGCTTCACCAAGAACGAGCAATTTTCCAATGCCCAGGCCGCGTCGATGCAATGGACCGACACGATCGCGGTGATGCTGCTCGACAAGGCCCTGTTCGGCACCTTTACGCAGAAGAAGATCGCCGATGCCTTCAGCGAGACGACCGCGATCTTCGCGCTGGGTTTCGACGACCGCGCAGAGGTCGACGGAATCGTCGAGGCCGCGCTCGCCTCGGGCGGCCGCGAGCTGCACGAGCCTGAGGACCACGGCTTCATGTACAGCCGCGCCTTCGAGGATCTCGACGGCCACGGCTGGGGCCCCTTCTGGATGGACGTCGATGCGCATGCCCAGGCGATGGCGGACGGCGGAGCGCACCAGGGCGGCGACCACTGAACCCGCGTGGCCCCCGGTCAGCCGGGAGAGGGCCGGTGGTGCACCCGAACGGCGATGGCGGCGCGGAATTGACGTGCGGCTGGTGCACCGACCGCTGGGGCTATGCGTGGCAGATCATGCCGCGCGTGCTGATGCAGGTGCTGTCGGCGGGCGACGCAGCGGGTGAGCCGCCTTTGCCGCGCTGATGACCAGGCGCAACATCGACATCGCGCGGATCGAGGCCGCGCTGCGGGGAGAGGAATGATGAGCGAAGCACCCTTCGAACTGTCGATCACGCGGCTGATCGATGCCCCCGTCGCCGCGGTGTGGCGGGCCTGGAACGGGGACACCGGGGCATGGTTCTGTCCCAAGCCGTGGCGCGCCGAATTCGTGGTGCAGGAGTTGCACGCGGGCGGCCGCTCGGTGATCGTGATGCACGGCCCCGCCGGCGAGGAGAACCGGCTGGAGGGCCTTTATCTGGAGGTGGTGCCGGAACGACGGATCGTCTCCACCGACGCCTTCACCGCCGGCTGGATGCCGTCGGGGCCGTTCATGGTCCGCATCGACGAATTCGCCGAGGAAGGCGGTGGAACGCGCTACACCGCCACCGCTCGGCACTGGACCGCCGCCGCGCGCGACAGCCACGCCGCGATGGGGTTCGAAGCCGGCTGGAATGCGTCCGCGGATCAGCTGGAGGCGATTGCTCTCGATCTTGCCCGGCGCCCCCCGCCCGATTGACCGGGCGGCGACTGGTTAGGCGAATGCCGGTGCCTGGCGAAGCTGCTGATAGGCCGCGATCACCTTCTGCAGCATCGCCTCGTGGCTGCGGTCGCCGCCGTTGCGGTCCGGGTGGTAGCGCCGCACCAGTTCCGAGTAGCGCTGGCGCAGTGCGCCGCGATCCGCATCCGCCGCGAGGCCGAGCACCTTCAGGCTGGCACGGTCCTGCCCGCTCAGCGGCTTGCCGTCGTTGCGCTCGGGTGCCGGCTCGCGCCGGAAGCGCGCGGCGATCGCGTCGAGCGGGTCGTTGAAGTCCGCCCAGCGCGGCCCCTGGTCGCCGCTGCCGGCGCGCGCGAAGGCCCGGGTCTCGCGTTCCCAGCCGGCGAGCGGCCGCTGCGCATGATGGATCTCGTCGGCGGTCATGCCGTCGAAATAATTGTAGCGGTTGTTGAACGCGCGAACGTGCTCGAGGCACATCCAACGATAGGCCCCCGGCCCCTCGCCGTCGCCCGATCCCGCCGCCGGCGGCGCGCGGAATTCGCCCGGCTGGTCGCAGCCGAGTTCCGCGCACAGGCGTCCGTTCGATTCCATCCGGCCGTGAAACCGCGTGTGCGGCCGGTCCTTACTGTCACTTCCGCGCGCCACGGATGCTCCCTCTTCAGCGCAAACGGGGTATATAGGGACGATGAACGACCTCGCCACCGCTCCACATCCCCTTCCCCTGACCAACGTCATCACGGCCCGCCTGACGGAGGCGCTCGCCCCGACGGCGCTACAGGTCGTCAACGACAGCCACCATCACGCCGGCCACATGGGCGACAACGGCACCGGCGAAACGCACTTCACCGTGGTCGTCGAAAGCGAACGCTTCGCCGGCCTGTCGCGGGTCGCGCGGCAACGGCTGGTGAACCAGGCGCTCGCCGATCTGTTGTCGACGCGGATCCATGCGCTCGCCATCCGGGCGCGCGCACCCGGGGACGCCTGAATGACCTACCACCTCTGGTATTGGCCCGACATCCAGGGACGGGGCGAGTTCGTCCGCCTCGCGCTGGAAGGCGGCGGCATCGCCTATCGCGACTGCGCCCGGCTGCGCGGTGCGGAGGCGCTGATGCACGATTTGGAGGCGCGGGGCGGCAGCGGCTACGGCCCGTTCGCCCCGCCCTATCTCGACACCGGCGATGCGGTCATCGCGCAGGTCGCCAATATCCTGCTGTTCCTCGGCGAACGCCACGACCTCGCCCCCGCGTCCGACCGGCTCTGGCTGCACCAGCTGCAGCTGACGGTCGCCGATTGCGTCGCGGAGGTGCACAACGTCCACCATCCGGTCGGCACCGGCGACTATTACGAGGACCAGAAGCCGGAGGCCGCCCGCGCCGCCGGCCAGTTCCGCGACGAGCGCATGCCCAAGTTCCTCGACCATTTCGAGGATGCGGCACGCCAGGCGGGCGGTCCGTTCGTGCTCGGCGATCGCTGGACCTATGCCGACACCTCGCTGTTCCAGCTGATCGAGGGGCTGCGCTACATGTTCCCGCAGCGCATGCACACGCTGGCCGACGAATATCCCGGCCTGATCGGACTGCGCGACGCGGTCGCCGCGCTGCCGCGGATCGCCGGCTATCTTGCCAGCGAACGGCGGATCGCGTTCAACACCGACGGCATCTTCCGCCACTATCCCGAACTCGATGCCGCCTGACGCCGCCCCCGCAACGCCGCCGCGCGTACCGCGCCCGGCCGCGCGCATCCTGTTGACCGACGCCGCGGGCCGCGTGCTGCTGATGCGCTTCACCCCCGGCGACCGGCCGCCGCTGTGGTGCACGCCGGGCGGCGCGGTCGATCCCGGCGAAAGCTATTCGCAAGCCGCGCGCCGCGAATTGTGGGAAGAGGTCGGCCTCGACCTCGATTGCGGGCCGGAGGTCGCGCGCCGGGTCGTCGACTTCCTGACCTTCGAAGGGGTGGAGGTCACCGCCGACGAACGCTATTTCCGCGTGTGCGTCGATGCCTGCGAGGTCAAGGCGGGCGCGCTCACCCCATTGGAGCAACGCGTGCTCACCGGCTGGCGCTGGTTCGCGCCTGCGGAACTGGCCGACTGGCCCGAAGCCATCTTCCCCGAGGACCTCGCCGAGCTCCTCGTCGCCACGGAGCCTGCCCATGCATGAGTCCAGCATCCTCGACGATCTCGTCGAGCGGGTGATCACGCCCGTCACCCACGACCTCGGCGGCTTCAAGGTGCACCGCACCCTGCCCAGCAAGGAGCGGACGATGGTCGGCCCGTTCCTGTTCTTCGACCAGATGGGGCCAGCACATCTGCCGACCGGCGGCGGCATCGACGTGCGGCCGCATCCGCACATCAACCTCGCCACCGTCACCTATCTGTTCGAGGGCGCGATCGACCATCGCGATTCGCTCGGCACCTGCGCGCGGATCGAGCCCGGCGCGGTCAATCTGATGACCGCCGGCCACGGCATCGTCCATTCGGAACGTTCGCCCGGCGACGAGCGCGCGCACGGCCCCGCCCTGTCGGGTATCCAGACGTGGCTGGCGCTGCCCGAAGCCCGAGAGGAGATGGACCCGGCGTTCGAACACGTCGGCAAGGCGCAGCTGCCGACGGTCGAGGCGCATGGCGCCCGTGCCCGCGTCATCATGGGCGAGCTGTGGGGCGCCGCGGCGCCGACCACCACCTATGCCGGCACGATCTACGCCGACATCGCGCTCGACGCCGGCGCCAGCGTGCCGGTCGACGCCGCAGCGGAGGAACGCGCGGTCTATCTGGCGATGGGAGAGGCGAGCCTGGAGGGGGTGACGCTCGAACCGCAGCGGCTCTACATCCTGAAGCCCGGCATCGCCGCGACGCTGCGCTCGAACGGCGGCGGGCGCGTCATGCTGTGCGGCGGCGACGCCTTCGCCACCCCACGCCACGTCTGGTGGAACTTCGTCTCGTCGAGCCGCGACCGGATCAACGAGGCCAAGCGGGCATGGAAGGCCGGCGAGTTTCCGCGCGTACCGGGCGACGAGAAGGAATGGATCCCGATCCCCGAGGTGCCGAAGACGGTGAGCTATCCGTAACCCGCGCCCCCGAACCCCGCCCAGGCGGGGATTCGGACATGCGGCGCCTCGCAGGCATCGACGGTACACTTACCCGCAACCACATGCCGTCATCCCCGCGCAGGCGGGGATCCAGAGACGCTGGCTGTCCGGCTCTTGCGAGACAGTGCGTGTCTGGATCTCCGCCTGCGCGGAGATGACGGAGAATAAGCTTACCCGACTTCTCCCCGCTGCTTGCGGGAGGGCTACTTGTCCCCTCCCGCTTGCGAGAGGGGCCGGGGGCGGGCATGATCCCCATGCTGCGGCCGGGGCAAACGCCCTCCCTGACCCCTCCGCAAGCGGGAGGGGAATCGATGACGTTACGCCGCCTCACCCTGTCGACCGGCGTCGAACTCGACGTCCAGATCGCGGGCGACCCCGCCGCCCCGCCCGTCATCCTGCTCCACGGCTTTCCCGAATCGCACCGCACGTGGCGCGGCATCGTGCCCGATCTGGCGCGCGACCATCATGTCGTCGCGCCCGACCAGCGCGGCTATGCCCGCTCGTCCAAGCCCGAAGGGGTCGCGGCCTATGCCGCCGATCAGATCGTCGCCGACCTGATGGCGCTGGCGGACGCGCTCGGCATCGGCCGCTTCACGCTCGTCGGCCACGACTGGGGTGGCGCGGTCGCATGGATGGCGGCGCTGACCCGGCCCGACCGCGTCGCGCGGCTGGTCATCGTCAACGCGCCGCATCCCTATCTCTTCCAGCGCGCGCTGTTCGACGACCCCGCTCAGCGTCAGGCGAGCCAGTACATCACCCGCTTCCGCGACACGGGGCTGGACCAGGGACTGGTCGGGGCCGGGCTGGAGCGGTTCTTCGGATCGACCTTCGTCCACCATGTCGCGCACGCCGTCGCCGGTGAGGACAAGGCGGCCTATCTCGACGAATGGTCGCAACCGGGGGCGATGACCGCGATGCTCAACTGGTATCGCGCCTCGGGCGTGATCGTGCCGGCGCCGGGCGAGGATGCGCCCCGCCCCGCGTTCCTCGACCGGCCCTTCCCGCCGGTGACGCAGGACACGCTGGTGATCTGGGGCACGCGCGACACGGCGCTGTTGCCGCTGCTGGTCGACGACCTGCCGCCGTTCGTGCCGCAACTGACCGTCGAGAAGATCGACGCCGGGCATTTCGTCACCTGGGAAAAGCCCGAGGCTGTCGTTGCCGCGATGCGCCGTTGGGGAATCTGAGCCTATTTACCGTTCACGTCGGGCAGCGGTGCGGGTGACGGCTCGGGAGCTGACGGCAGCTTCCAGAGGACGCCTGGCACATCATAGGTGCCGTTCACCGGTCGGCCCTTGCGATCCGTCGCCGGCGCGAACAGGGCGCGGCGTCTGGCGAGGACGCAGGTCGCATTGTCGAGCCGTGGAAAACCACTGCTGCGCTGGACGACGCAATCGGTCACAGAACCTTGCTTGTCGATGCTCAGGCGGACGAACACGCGGCCCTCCTCGCCCGCGCGAACCGAGGCCGGCGGATAGGTGTCCGGCGGGAACCATCGAGCCGGACTGCCCAACGGCGCAGGCGGCGCGCTACGGTCGCGCGCCGATGCCATCTGCGTGCCACCGCTCGCCAGGATCATCGCGCCGATTGCAGTAGCGAACCTCATGCCCGTCTAGCCCTTCGAAAGCCGGCGTTCCGGCAAGCTAGGTTGGCAGCCTTACACGGTCCTTACGCACGCCGCGTCGATCGGGCTTCGCATTGCTGGCGCGCCTTGCCGATCGTATCCCTCCTCTCAGGGCAGCGGTAATCGGCGGCCGGCTCACCGGCCCGTTCGATGTCGTCACCCGCGGAATGCATGACGGGCTTCACGTCACCGGCATCACCCAGGCGCCGTGCGCATGGCTCTCCGCGACCGCGCGCCACCCATCGCCCGGCCAGTCCCTCACCCGCACCAGCATCTGCGCGGTGCGGCGGTCGGGCTCCATCTGCACCCAGGCGAGCGGCCGGGTCGCGTCGGCGCGGGTCGCCGCCGCGGTCATCGCCGCCTCGATCCGCGTCGCGCTCGTCGCCGGCAGATATTGCCACACCACCGAGTGCAGCAGCACGCGCGTCACCCCCGCCGCCTGCGGCTCGGCGAGCCGCGCCTCGACCCAATCGGCGGCATCCGCCCGGTCGAGCGCGACGCCGCGGTCGCGCAGCATCGCGATGGCGGCTTGCAGCCGCGCCTGCCGCTCGGCCGCCTCCGCCCAGACATAGGCCGACAGGCGTGCCGCCACCGCCGGATCGGTCGCGTCGAGCGGCTGGATGTCGCAGCCGCGCACCGACTCGATGATCACCGGCACCGGATCGGGCGCCGGGCCACGCCAATCCGGGCGGATCGTCAGCGGCGCGTCCGCCGGACCGACCATCGTCCCGCCGAGGTCGAAGCGATAGCGGTCGATCAGCAGATTCAGCCCCGCGCTCGATCCGATCTCGATCAGCTCCAGCCGCGGCCCATGCCGCGCCGCCACCGCGAGCAGACCGGTCATCAGCGCCGCCGACCGGCCCGGCTCGTTGGTCTGCGGCGGCCCATCGAGCCAGGGCAGCAGCGCCGCGTCATGGTCGACCAGCGTCCGCGCCACGATCGCGGCAATCGCCGCCTCGTCGGTCACCGTGCCGGCGAAGACGCGGGCCAGGTCGTCGTCCCGCCCCGCCTGCACCAGCGCGTGCAACCCGCCGACCAGCCGCAGCGGCAGCGCGTCACGCGTCGGCTCGCCGGTCCAACCGAGCACCCGCCGCCCGGTCTCGCTCTCGCCGCTCAGCCGATCCGCGATCACCCCGCACAAATGGGCATAGATCGGCGCATCCATGTGGGCGCAATAGCCGCGCTGGATGCGGAACGACTCGCGATTGGCCGCCTCGGTCATGGCCGTGCTCCTTCCTGGCGCTGTCCTACACGATCGCACTGCGTTAGGCTCGCGCCATGCACCGCCTATCCACCCTCCCGTTCTGCCGGCGTGATGGGCGGGGATGCGCGCGGCACGCGACATGGCCCGTTCAGGCGTCAATTCTGTCAAGACACGTCCGCGCGCCGCTCTGTTGCTCCCGCCACCCCGCGCTCGTAAGGCGCGTCGCGTGACCCAACCGATCATCATCGCCGTGCCCAAGGGCCGCATCCTGGCAGAGGCCGTGCCGCTGCTCGCGGCGGCGGGCATCGTCCCCGAACCCGCCTTTTCCGACGAGGACAGCCGGGCCTTGCGCTTTGCCACCGATCGGCCGGGCATCGAGCTGATCCGCGTCCGCGCCTTCGACGTCGCGACCTTCGTCGCGCATGGCGCCGCCCAGCTCGGCATCGTCGGTTCGGACGTGATCGCCGAATTCGGCTATTCGGAACTCTACGCCCCCGTCGACCTCGGCATCGGCCATTGCCGCATCTCGGTCGCCGAACCGGCCGACTTGGCGGTCAGCGACGACCCGCGCGGCTGGAGCCATGTCCGTGTCGCGACCAAATATCCGCACATCACCGCCGCCCATTTCGCGCGTCGCGGCGTGCAGGCGGAGTGCGTCAAGCTCAACGGTGCGATGGAGCTCGCCCCGACGCTCGGCCTCGCGCCGCGCATCGTCGATCTCGTCTCCTCGGGCCGCACGCTCAAGGAGAACGGGCTGGTCGAGGTGGAGGTGATCGCCGAGGTGACCAGCCGCCTCGTCGTCAACCGCGCCGCGATGAAGACGCGCAGCGAGGTCGTGCCGCTGGTCGAGGCGTTCCGCCGCGCGGTCGGCGCGACGACGGGGATCGCCGCATGATCCGCCTCGACGCGCGCGATGCCGGCTTTGCCCAGGCCTTCGCCGATCTCGTCGACGCCCGTCGCGAATCGTCCACCGACGTCGCGCGCGACGTCGCCGCCATCCTGCGCACCGTGCGGGACGAGGGCGAAGCGGCGGTCGCCGCGTTCACCAGGAAGTTCGATCGTCACGATCTGGCCGAGACCGGCTGGCGGATCGAGCCCGCCACCTGCGCCACCGCCTATGACGCGCTGGAGCCGGAGTTGCGCGCCGCACTCGATCTCGCGGCGCAGCGCATCCGCACCTATCACGAGAAGCAGCGGCCGGTGGACAGTGACTGGCGTGACGAGGCCGGGGTGCGGCTCGGCGCGCGCTGGCGGGCCGTCGATGCCGCCGGCCTCTACGTCCCCGGCGGTCGCGCGGCCTATCCCTCGTCGCTGCTGATGAACGCCATCCCCGCCAAGGTCGCGGGCGTCGAACGGCTGGTGATGGTGACGCCGACCCCGGATGGGCAGATCAATCCGCTCGTCCTCGCCGCCGCGCATCTGGCCGGGGTCGACGAGGTCTGGCGAATCGGCGGCGCGCAGGCGATCGGCGCCCTCGCTTATGGCGCGGGGCGGATCGCCCCGGTCGACGTGGTCACCGGCCCCGGCAACGCCTGGGTCGCCGAGGCGAAGCGGCAGGTCTATGGCGTGGTCGGCATCGACATGGTGGCGGGGCCGAGCGAGATCGTGGTCGTCGCCGACGGCCGCAACGACCCGCGCATCACCGCCGCGGACCTGCTGAGCCAGGCCGAGCACGACACCGTCACGCAATCGATCCTGTTCACCGACAACGCCGCCTTCGCCGAGGCGGTCGCGGCGCAGGTCGAATCGGAACTCGGCCAACTCGCCACCCAGGCGGTCGCGCGTGCTGCATGGGACGCCAACGGCGCCATCATCGTCGTCGAGCGGCTGGAGGATGCCTGCGCGCTGGTCGATCGGCTCGCTCCCGAGCATCTGCAGCTTTCGGTCGACGATCCCCAGGCGCTGTTCGACCGCGTCCGCCACGCGGGCAGCGTCTTTCTCGGCAAACACACGCCGGAAGCGATCGGCGATTATGTCGCCGGGCCCAACCACGTCCTGCCGACCGGGCGACGCGCGCGCTTCTCCTCGGGCCTGTCGGTGCTCGACTTCATGAAGCGGACCAGCTTCCTCGGCCTCGATCAAAGCGCGCTCGCCGAGCTTGGCCCGGCAACCGTCGCGCTTGCCCATGCGGAGGGGCTGCCGGCCCACGCCCGCTCGGTGGCACTGCGATTGCGTCTCAACGACCAATAACAAAATCAACGGCGTACCGGGCAGACTTAAGCATTTATTAGGGGGGCTAGTCGAAAACGGACCGATCAAGCATCCGAGTCCGGCAGAAGCGTGGGCTGACTTGGGAGAGTCCGAATGCCCGAAGAACGTCGTCGCAAGATCAATGGCCGTGCCCATCAGCGCTTTCCGACCTCCTTCGAAGCCTGGATCGGGCGGCACGGGCTGTATCTTCCCGCCCAGGTGGCGGACGTTTCCGTACGCGGCGCCAGAATTATATTGTTGCACCAGGCCATCACGCTGGCGATCGGCGAGCAGGTGACGCTGCGGGCCCATGGCTGCGAATTGGACGCGACGGTGGTGCGCCGCAGCCCCGATGGCTACGGCCTCCACTTCCTGTCCGACATCGCCCCGCTGCAGCTGGTCCGCGAAAACTATGCGCCACTGTCGCGACTGAAGCACCGTCGACCGACCGCGGGCACGCCGTCGGGACCCGGGGAAACGTCTCTCTCCGCCTGCAAGGGGTGACGGCGCGGCGCCACGCGCCTACATGCGCCCGATGTCCCGTACCCAAGATCGCACCAAGGCGCGCGCCGCCGCCCGTCTCGCCGCCGTCCAGGCGCTCTACCAGCATGAGATGGAGGGGACGGCGATCCCCGCGCTGCTTCATGAATTCCACCAGCACCGGATCGGCGCGACGATCGAGGATGTCGAATATGCCGACGCGGATGTCGATTTCTTCGACGATCTGGTCACCGGCGCCCATGCCCGCGCCGGCGAGATCGACCTCGCGATCGAGAAGAAGCTGGCCAGCGGCTGGACGCTCGCCCGCCTCGACAAGCCGATGAAGGCGCTGCTGCGCGCCGGCACCTACGAACTGATGGCGCGCAAGGACGTACCGGTCGGCGCGACGATCAGCGAATATGTCGACGTCGCCCACGCCTTCTACGAACGGCGCGAGACCGGCTTCGTCAACGGCCTCCTCGACGGCATCGCCAAGGACGTGCGGGCGGACGCGCGCAGCTGACCGAGGCGGACTTCCTCGCGGCGCTACGCACCCTGCCGATCCATCCGGCGGCGCGGGGGCTGCGCGACGATGCCGCCCGGCTAATACTGGCGCCGCTGGTGGTATCGACCGATACGCTGGTCGAGGGCGTCCACTTTCTGCCCGACGATCCACCGCGGGACGTCGCCTGGAAGCTCGTCGCCACCAATCTGTCCGACATCGCCGGCAAGGGCGCCCGGCCGGAAGGCATCTTGCTCAACTACCCGCTGTCCGACGACGGCTGGGATCGCGCCTTTCTGGAAGGCCTGGGCGAGGTGCTGTCCGCCTGTGGCACTGGCTTGCTGGGTGGCGATACGGTGACCTTGCCGTCCAGAGCGCCGCGGATCCTGACCGTCACCGCCTTCGGTGGCGATACGCCGGCGCCACCGCGCGGCGGTGCCGGCGAGAATGACGCCTTATGGGTGACGGGGACGATCGGCGACGCCGGGGCCGGCCTCGCCATCGCGCAAGGCACCCCTGGCCCCTCGGCGCTCCTCGCGCGCTATCGCCGCCCGGTACCGCGCCTCGCCGAGGGGCGCGTGCTGTCGCGCGTGGCGCATGCGATGATGGACGTGTCCGATGGACTGTTGATCGACGCCGCGCGCATGGCCGAGGCGAGCGGCCTGGCGGTCGAGATCGACCTCGCCGCAGTGCCGCTGTCGGCCGAGTATCGCCGCCATTCGGGTGACGATCGCACGGCGCGTCTGCAGGCGGCGACCGCCGGGGACGATTACGAACTGCTGTTCGCGATGCCGGCCAACGTCCGGCCCGCGGTCGCCGCGACCCGCCTGGGTCGCTTTCGCCGCGGTACGGGCCTGGACCTGCACGAAGACGGTGTGGCGGTCCCGCTTCCCGCCCGTCTCGGCTATCTCCACCGGCTTGACTGAGGTGCTTGCGCTCGCTTCCACCGCGCCATAGCCTCCCTTCACCGCGCGAGACCGGGGGCACATCGGCCGCGCGCCCACAGGAGAAGGACTTGCGCGAATGACCACGGTCACCCTCGCCATCCTCTGCGGCCTCGTCGCCGTGGTCTATGGCTTCGTCACCAGCCAACAGGTGCTGCGCGCCTCTCCGGGCGACGCCCGGATGCAGGACATCGCCGCCGCCATCCAGGAAGGCGCCAAGGCCTATCTGGGTCGCCAATATACCACCATCGCGATCGTCGGCGTCGTTGTCGCGGTGATCCTGTTCGCCACCCTGGGAAGCCTGTCGACGATCGGCTTCCTGATCGGCGCGGTGCTGTCCGGCGTCGCCGGCTTCGTCGGCATGACCATCTCGGTGCGCGCCAACGTCCGCACCGCGGAGGCGGCGCGGACCAGCCTGCAGGGCGGCCTGACCATGGCCTTCCGCTCCGGCGCGGTGACCGGCATGCTGGTTGCGGGGCTCGGCCTGCTCGCGATCGCGACCTTCTTCTGGTATCTCACCGGGCCCGGCGGCCACGCGCCCGGCGACCGGATCATTGTCGAGGCGCTCACCGCGCTGGCCTTCGGCGCCTCGTTGATCTCGATCTTCGCGCGGCTCGGCGGCGGCATCTTCACCAAGGCCGCCGACGTCGGCGCCGACCTGGTCGGCAAGGTCGAGGCGGGGATTCCGGAGGACGACCCCCGCAACCCCGCGGTCATCGCCGACAACGTCGGCGACAATGTCGGCGACTGCGCCGGCATGGCCGCCGACCTGTTCGAAACCTATGTCGTGACGCTCGGCGTGACGATGGTGTCGATCGCCCTGCTCGTCAAAGCCGATGCCGCCGAACTGATGCGGCTGATGAGCCTGCCCCTGCTCGTCGGCGGGGTGTGCATCGTCACCTCGATCATCGGCACCTATATGGTGCGGCTAGGCCGCGGCACGATCATGGGCGCGCTGTACAAGGGATTCTGGACCAGCGCATTGCTGTCGATCCCGGCGATCTATCTCGCCACCCGCTACGTGCTCGGCGACCTGCACCGTACACTGGGCGGCGCGGGCTTCCTCGATGCGGTCACCGACGATCTGACCAGCGGCTATGACGCCCCGGCGGGCGCCACGGCGGCGCAGGTCGGCGCCAGCTTCACCGGCATGGACCTGTTCTGGTGCATGGTGATCGGCCTTGCCGTCACCGGCCTGATCGTCTGGATCACCGAATATTATACAGGCACCGCCTATCGCCCGGTCAAGTCGATCGCCAAGGCGAGTGTCACCGGCCACGGCACCAACGTCATCCAGGGGCTGGCGATCAGCCTGGAAGCGACCGCACTGCCGACCCTGGTCATCGTCGTCGCCGTCATCGCCACCTACCAGCTCGCCGGCGTCATCGGCATCGCCTTCGCCGCGACCGCGATGCTCGCGCTCGCCGGCATGGTGGTGGCCCTCGATGCTTATGGCCCGGTCACCGACAATGCCGGCGGCATCGCCGAAATGGCCGGCCTGCCCGACGAGGTGCGGCACAAGACCGACGCACTCGACGCGGTCGGCAATACCACCAAGGCGGTGACCAAGGGCTATGCGATCGGCTCCGCCGGCCTTGCCGCTCTGGTCCTGTTCGGCGCCTACACCACCGACCTGTCAACCTATTTCCCGGACGTCAGCGTCGATTTCAGCCTGTCCAACCCCTATGTCATCGTCGGCCTACTGCTCGGTGCGCTGCTGCCCTATCTGTTCGGCGCCTTCGGCATGACCGCGGTCGGCCGCGCCGCCGGTGCGGTGGTGGAAGAGGTCCGCGGCCAGTTCCGCGACAATCCGGGGATCATGGAAGGCACCAGCCGGCCCAATTACGGCCGCACCGTCGACCTCGTCACCCGTGCCGCGATCCGCGAGATGATCGTCCCCAGCCTGCTGCCCGTGCTGTCGCCGATCGCGGTCTACTTCATCGTCCGCGCCGTTGCCGGCCAAGCCAACGGCTTCGCGGCGCTGGGCGCGATGCTGCTCGGCGTGATCGTCTCCGGCCTGTTCGTCGCGCTGTCGATGACCAGCGGCGGCGGCGCCTGGGACAATGCCAAGAAATATATCGAGGACGGCAATTTCGGTGGCAAGGGATCGGAGGCCCACAAGGCCGCGGTCACCGGCGACACCGTCGGCGACCCCTACAAGGATACCGCCGGACCGGCGGTCAATCCGATGATCAAGATCACCAATATCGTCGCCCTGCTGCTGCTCGCGGCGCTGGCGGGAGGTTGAGGCCAAGGGTTCGCAACGGTCTGCAGGCGGGACCTTGCGAACCCACCTTCGCCGCGGCAGAGTTGCCCGGGGTCGCATCCGACCTAACCGGGGGGTTATCGTGACGAACACATCTTTGCACCTTCGTCGTGCTTCGGCATTGCTGGTGCTCGCCGTCGTTGCGCCGGTTTCGGCGCAAACCAATGTGTCAGGTGAGCAGGCCGCGAGACTGTTCGGGAGTCGGGAGCGCATCATCGACGCCAGCCTGTCTCCCGATGGCAGCAAAGTCGCGATCGTGGCGCCGGGCCCGCAACAATCGGCGGTCGTGCAGATCATCGACGTCAAGACGGGCGAAGCAAAGCCGATCAATTACGCCAATGGCGCGCCGATGACGCTGACCGGCTGCGGCTGGGCCAGCGTTACCCGCCTCGTCTGTACGCTCTACGGCGTGTCCAACGTCCAGGGCGGCTGGGAAAGCTATTCACGGTTGATCGGCATGGATGCCGACGGCAGCAATCTGCTGCCGCTCGGCGTCACGCAGCGCGTGCAGGATTACGTCAGCTATGCGGACGGCCACGTCATCGACTGGCGCGACGGCAAGACCGATCAGGTGTTGATCGCGCGCAACTACGTGCCACTCAAAGCGAACGTGATCACCATCGGCAGCAAGGCACAGGGGCTTGGCGTCGATCTGCTCGACACCCGCACCGGCAACGTCAGCCACGTCGAAAGCGCCGACCCCATCGTCACCCGCTATTTCGCCGATGGTCAGGGTCATATCCGGATCAAGGCGCAGCTGGACTCGCTACGCCAGGGCTATACCTTCGACGGTCGGGTCAATTACTATTATCGCGTCAACGACAGTCGCGAATGGAAGCCCTTTTCCACCTTCTCGCAAATGGAGGACAAGGGGATGACGCCGCTCGCCGTCGATGGTGCGGCGAACGTCGCCTATGCCCTGGACCGCGCCAATGGCAGGCAGGTACTGTACCGGGTCGCGCTCGACGGCACGCTGGCCAAGACGGTGGCACTTGCCGATGACGCGGTCGACATCGACGGCGTCACCACCGTCGGCCGCCATGGCCGCGTCATCGGCGCCGTGATGAGCAAGGAACGTCGCGAAGCGCGCTATTTTGATCACGACTATGAAACACTGGTGACCAAACTGGGTCGCGCCCTGTCCAGCACCCCGATCATCAGCATCATCGATTCCAGCGCCGACGAGAAGACCCACCTGATCTACGCGGCCAGCGACACCAACGCCGGCGAATATTACGTCTATGATTCGGCCGGCAAGAAGCTGGTCCCGATCGGCGCCGTGCGACCCGATCTGTCTGGTCTTGCTTTGGGCAAGATGCAGGCGATCACCTACAAGGCTTCGGACGGCACCACCATTCCTGCCTATCTGACGCTGCCCGCCGGCAACACGGACAAGGGCTTGCCCGCGATCGTCATGCCGCATGGCGGCCCGGCATCGCGCGACGAATGGGGCTTCGACTGGCTCGTCCAGTTCTTTGCCAACCGCGGTTATGCAGTGATCCAGCCGAATTACCGCGGTTCGACCGGCTATGGGCAGGAATGGTTCCAGCAAAACGGTTTCAAATCGTGGAAGGTGGCGATCGGCGACGTCGCGGACGCCGGTCGCTGGCTGGTGAAGGAGGGGATCGCCGACCCCAAAAAGCTGGCGATCGTCGGCTGGTCCTATGGCGGCTATGCCGCGTTGCAGAGCCAGGTGCTCGCGCCCGACCTGTTCAAGGCCGCGGTGGCGATCGCCCCCGTCACCGACCTTGGCGCGTTACGCGCCGAACGGGGTGGTTTCGACAAGGTCGGCCGCGACTTCATCGGTGAGGGGCCGCAGCTCGACGAGGGCTCGCCGGCCCGCCACGCCGACGCCTTCCGCGCGCCCGTCCTGATGTTCCACGGCAGCAAGGACATCAACGTCAGCGTCAACGAATCCAAACTGATGGACCGGCAATTGCACAAGGCGGGCAAACGCAGCGAACTAATCGTCTATCCGGCGATCGACCATCAATTGCGCGACTCCGCGGTGCGGGTCGACATGCTGACGCGAACCGACGCCTTCCTAACCCAGGCGCTCAAATGACGGTGCTTCGGCAAATCTTCGCCGTCGCCTAACCCAATCTAGGGCGGGCATGGGGTCGCGGCGGGCAGGGCACATGATGCCCTGTCCGCCCGATCGTTACGGAACATTGCTGGCGCGGGCGGGTAGAGCCGGACGTTATCGAGAAGGTGCCGCATGACCCATTCCCGCCATCCCGCCCGGTGGCCCCACCTCCTCGCCGTCGTCATCGGCACCGTCGGCGCGCTCAACCTGATCGGCGGCGGCTGGCTGGCGGCGCTCGGCGGCAGCTGGTTCTATGCGGCCGCGGGACTGGCGATGCTCGCCACGGCGACGCTGCTGTGGCGGCGACAGGCGGCGGCGCTGCACGTCTTTGCGGCCCTGGTGATCGGCACGGTGATCTGGGCCTGGGCGGAGATCGGTGCGGACTGGTGGCCGCTGGTGCCGCGCGGCGACCTGATCTTCATCTTCGGCGCACTGCTCGCATTGCCGTGGACGGTGAAGCGACTCGTCCCCCGAACCCGATGGATCGGCGCTGCCGGGCCGCTCGCCGCGGCGCTCGCCGTCGCGGCGGTGTTCGGCGTGGTGTCGCTGACCCGCGACGTCCATAATCTCGATGGCACGCTGCCGGGACCGCGCAACGCGCTCGCCGCCAATCTGCACGGTGTCCCCGACGACGACTGGCAGGCCTATGCGCGCAGCTGGGCCGGCGACAAATTCTCGCCGCTCGCGCAGATCACGCCCGCCAATGTCGGGCGGCTGCAGGTCGCATGGCAGCTGCAGACCGGCGACCGCAAGCGCGAGGGCGATCCCGGCGAGACGACCTATGAGGTGACGCCGATCAAGATCGGCGACACCGTCTATCTCTGTACGCCGCACAATTGGGTGATCGCGGTGGATGCAGAAACGGGCCGGGAACGCTGGCGCTTCGATCCGAAGATCGCGGTCTCGGGCAAGAACATGCAGCATCTGACTTGTCGCGGCGTGTCCTATTGGGACGGCACCCGCGGCGGCGCGGCGGCGGTCACTTTGGGTGACTGCCCGCAGCGGATCTTCCTCGCCACCAACGACAGCCGGCTGATCGCGCTCAACCCGCGCACCGGCGCGCCCTGTGCGAGCTTCGGTCGCAACGGCACGATCAGCCTGCTGCCCGGCCAGCCGCATTACAATCAGGGCTGGTATCAGGTCACCTCCGCGCCGCTGGTCGCACGCGGGCTGGTGATCACCGGCGGCGCCGTGTTCGACAATATCGCCACCCGCGTGCCGTCGGGAGTGATCCGTGGCTATGACGCGCGGACCGGCCGGCTGGTGTGGAACTTCGATCCGGGCAATCCCAACGACACCGCCCCGCTCGGCGCCGGCAAGCGCTACACGCCGTCCTCGCCGAACAGCTGGAGCACGCCGGCGGCGGACGAGGCGCTCGGCCTCGTCTATCTGCCGATGGGCATGGGCGCGGTCGACCAATGGGGCGGCAACCGCCCGGCGACGACCGAGCGGTTCGCCACCTCGGTACTGGCGCTCGACATCGCCACCGGCCGGCCGCGCTGGGTCTATCAGACCGTCCACCACGATCTGTGGGACATGGACGTGCCCGCGCAGCCCGCGCTGGTCGATCTCGACCTGCCGGGCCGTGGACGGGTGCCGGCGCTGATCCAGTCGACCAAGACGGGCAATCTGTTCGTTCTCGACCGCCGCACCGGCACGCCCGTCTATCCCGCGCCGGAACGGCCGGTGCCGGCCGGTGCCGCGCCGGGCGACCATACGTCGCCGACCCAGCCCTTCTCCAGCATCTCGCTGATGCCGGCGCCCGCGCATGAGAAGGACATGTGGGGGGCGACGATGATCGACCAACTGTGGTGCCGCATCCGCTTCCGCCGCCTGGATTACAAGGGCGCGTTCACGCCGCCGTCGACGCGTGGCTCGCTCGTCTTCCCGGGCAATTTCGGCGTGATGGACTGGGGCGGTATCGCGATCGACCCGGTCCGCCAGGTGCTGTTCGCCCATCCCAATTACGTCGCCTTCGTCGATCGGCTGGTGCCGCGTCGCGACGACACCGGCGGTCCGAACGAACGCGGCCCGGCGGGCGGATCGGACCGCCACGGCTCGGACGAGAAGGGCTACAATCCCAACACCGGCGCGCCCTTTGCCGTCGACATGAACCCCTTCCTGTCGTTCGCCGGCCTGCCCTGCCAGCAGCCGCCCTGGGGCTATGTCGCGGGCATTGACCTGACCACCGGCAAGAAGGTGTGGGAACACAAGAACGGCACGATCCGCGACGAGACGATCCTGCCGCTGCCGTTCAAGCTTGGCGTACCGTCGCTCGGCGGCCCGATCACCACCGCCGGCGGCGTCGCCTTCATGGCCGCCGCAATCGACAATTACGTGCGCGCCTACGACACGCGCACCGGCAAGGTGCTGTGGCGGGCGCGGTTGCCCGCCGGCGGCCAGGCGACGCCGATGTCCTACCGGTCGCCAGCGAGCGGCCGCCAATTCGTCGTCGTCGTCGCCGGAGGCCACGGCTCGCTCGGCACCAAGCTCGGCGACAGCGTCATCGCCTACGCCCTGCCGAAGACGTAAGGCGGCCCGCCACCGCGCTCAGCGCGCGGTGAACAGCGTCGCCGCCGCCTCGTAGCGGGCCTGTTCCGGGAAGGGCGCGCTGCGGGTGTCGACGTCGATCACCTGGCGGCGGATCGCGGCCGGGTCGGCCGCGGCACGCGGCCAGCGCGGCAGGCCGGCGCCATTGGGGTCACCGGTCTTGACGAAATTGGCCCAATAGCCGCTCATCGTCCGCGACACCTGCCGATCGGCGTCGGTCCAGACGTAGAGCGGGTTGGCGTCAAGATTGCCCAGGGCATATTCGATTTCCGCACTGTGCACCGCGCCCCAGGGCAGCGGCCGGCCCGACGTATCGCTGACCATGCGCGGCCGCACATGGGCAAAGAGGTACCAATAGGTCGGCGCCCCTGCCCGGCGGCTGAGATCGAACCAGCGCCAGGTCTGCGCGGCGAGGAAGTCGTCGCTGGCCACCGCCGTCGCCGCCGCGATCACGTCCGCGTCGCTGGCGGCCGGATAGAGGGCGAAGGCAGCGTCGGCCCTGGCGCCAAACATCCGGGCAAGGCCCGCGCGATAATTGGCGACGGTGGGCGGCAGATCGCCGAGCACCGCCGATGCCGCCCCCTCCTGCGTATTGGTGCCGACCAACAGCGGCACATGCGCGGCGCGCCCGTCGGCGAAGCTCGTCGCCGGCGCTTCGGTGAGGAAATAGCCGTCGATGACCGGACGGAACGCCACCCCCGGCTGGCGGCTCTGTGCGGCAAGCAGCGTCTCGGCGGGCAGCGCGCGCAGCGCCGCCGCGGTGGTCGCGCCCTGTGCCGCGGCGAAGGCGGTGCCGTCGCGCTCCGCCGCCGCCAGCGGCGCAGGCGTCAGCGTCTGCATCACCGCGCCGCTTTCGCCGATCGCCCCGGCGATCGCGTCGCGCGACAGTGGCGAGGTCATCAATGCGCTGACCGCCAAGGATCCGGCCGATTCGCCGCCGATCGTGATCCGCTTCGGATCGCCGCCGAAGGCCGCGATATTGCGCCGAACCCAGGCGAGCGCCGCGGCCTGATCGAGCATGCCGTAATTGCCCGAGCTATGCTCGCGCGATTCGGCGGTCAGCGCCGGATGGGCGAGGAAGCCGAACACGCCCAGCCGATAGTTGATCGTCACCACGACGATGCCCCGCCGTGCCATCACCGCGCCGTCGTAGCGCTTCTCCGACCCGTCACCCGCCGCAAAGCCGCCGCCATGCAGGTAGAAGAGCACCGGCAGGCCGCGCGCCTTGCCGGCGCCGGCCGGCATCCAGACGTTGAGGTACAGGCAATCCTCGCTCGGAGCGGGCGAGCGGAACATCATGTCGGAGAACAGCGGCTGCTGCATGCAGCGCGGCCCGAACGTGTCCGCCGCCCGGATGCCCGACCAATGCGCCGCCGGCCGCGGCGCCTGCCAGCGCAGTGCGCCGACCGGCGCCGCCGCATAGGGAATGCCGCGGAAGATGCGGACCTGCGGATCGGCGGCCTCGACCACGCCCTGCAGCGCCCCGCCCTCCACCGATACGGTCGGTCGCTGCTGCGCCGATGCCGCGGTCGCCAGGACCAAAGCCAAAGCCCCGGCCGCTATCCGTGCCATCCGCCGCATCCTTGCTCTCCTCCGTGTCTTGCGTCATCCCTATTGACCTGCCGAAAGTGCTGTCAATGCAGCCTGATACCGGCGCTTCTGCTAGGACCGATCCTGGCCTAAGGAGACGGAGATGGCAGATTCGGACGAACAGCGCCGCGGCTCCGGCCGCCCGACCGGGGTGCAGACGCTCGAGCGTGGCCTCGACCTGCTGGAGCGGGTCGTCGACCGGCGACGGCGGCTCGGCGAGCTGGCCGCCGAATCCGGCCTCACCAAATCGACCGCCTGGCGCCTGACCAATGCCCTGATCGAGCGCGGCTATCTGGCCATGTCGCCGACCGGCGAGATGCGCGGCGGCCCCAAGCTGTTGCAGCTGCGCGCGCGGATGGACGATGCCGGCGAGATGCTCGCCGCGGCGACGCCGGTACTGGAAGCGCTGGCGGAGCAGACCGGCATCTCCGCCTTCCTCGGCCGGCGGGATCACGATCATTCGGTTCATCTTTATCGTAGCGACGGTGGCGAGCGGGTCGCCGTGACGACTCCCGTCGGCACCCGCCGGCCGCTCGGCGAAACCAGCCTGGGCAAGGCGCTGATGCTCGACGATGGCGAGGCCGCCTGGGGCAAGGCCTTCGCCGCCGCACCCGCCGCGACGCAGGCCGAGGCGATGGCCGCGATGCACAAGGCCGCCGCGGCCGGCGTGGTGCTCAACCAGGGGCCGCCGCCCGACCGCGTCCATGCGATCGCCGCGCCCGTCCGCGATGCGAGCGGCACCATCGTCGCCGCGATCAGCATCGCGGGCGCCGCGCAATATCTCGACACCGGTCGCATGGCGAAGCTGGCGCCGGTGGTGCGCACCGCCGGAGAGACGATCAGCCGGCAACTGGGCTATCGCAAGGGCTGACGGACCCCTCCATGGCGGCCGGGGTCACGGCCGTGCAACATTCGGCGCGCAGGTCCGCGCCATGACCACGATCCTCCCCGCCACCGCATCACTGTCACGTCGCACCCTGCTCGCCGCCGGCGGCGCCTTGCTCGCCGCGCCGGCCGTGCTGCGCGCGCAACAGCTGTTCGCTGCCTATCCGTTCCAGCTCGGCATCGCCGCGGGAGACCCCGCCCCCGACGGCTTCGTGATCTGGACCCGGCTCGCCCCGGCGCCGCTCGACGATCATGCCGGCATGCCGATGCAGCCCGTCGAGGTCGCCTGGGAGGTCGCCTCCGACGAGCAATTTGCGAACCGGGTGGCACACGGCACCACGCTCGCCCTGCCCGACCTCGGCCATTCGGTGCATGTCGAGGTCACCGGCCTGTCGCCCGACCGTCCCTATTGGTATCGCTTCACCGTCGGCCGCGAACGCTCGATCGCCGGTCGGGCGCGCACCCTGCCCGCCGCCGGCACGCCGCTCGACCGGCTGCGGTTCGCGGTCGCCGGCTGCCAGAATTACGAACACGGCCTCTACACCGCCTATCGCCATCTCGCCGGCGAGGATCCCGCCTTCGTCTTCCATTATGGCGACTACATCTACGAAGGGCGCGGCTCGCCGACGGCGATCGGCTATGACGGCAAGCCGGCGCCCTTCGTCCGCGCCCATGCCGGGCAGCAGTTGTTCGACCTTGCCGACTATCGGCGCCGCTATGCCCAGTACAAGCTCGATCCCGATCTGCAGGCGGCGCATGCGGCTGCCGCCTGGTTCACCACCTTCGACGACCATGAGGTGGAGAATAATTGGGTCGGCCTGATCGATCAGGAAGGCGACGCGCCGGAGGTGTTCGCCCTGCGCCGCGCCGCCGCTTTCCAGGCCTATTACGAGAACATGCCGATGCGCCGCAGCGCCTTCCCCGCTAGCGGCGGCATGCAGCTCTATCGCCGCGCGCTGATCGGCGACTTGCTCGACCTGCATCTGCTCGACACGCGGCAGTTCCGTACCGACCAGCCGTGCGGCGACGGTTTCCGCACGATCTGCACGGGCGTCGCCGATCCAAAGGCGCAAGTGATGGGCCTGAAGCAGGAAGCCTGGCTTGGCGCCGCGATCAAGCAGCGGGCGGCGCGCTGGCAGGTGCTGGCACAACAGGTGATGATGATGCCGCTTGATCGCCGCACCGCCGACGAGCCGGCGGCGATCCGCAACATGGACAGCTGGGGCGGCTATGATCATCCACGCGAGCGCATTCTCGCGATGCTTGACGGCGTGCCGGGCGCGATTGTGCTGACCGGCGACGAACATCAGAACTACGCCGGTCAGCTGCGCCGCGACGGCGGCACCGGGCGCAGCGTCGCGACCGAATTCGTCAGCACCTCGATCAGCTCGGGTGGCGACGGCGCCGACAAGCGCCACGGCGAGGAGCGCATCCGCGCGCGCAACCCCTATCTCGCCTGGACCAACGATCGCCGCGGCTACCTACTCTGCGATGTCAGTCGCGATGCGTGGCGGGCCAGCTTCCGTACCGTCCCCTATGTTACCCGCGCCGACGCCCCGCTGCAGACCGCCGGTGTCGCCACCGTCGCGCACGGCGATCCGACCCCGGTATTCGAGCGCGGCTGACGCCGCGCCACGTCGGAACCGTCGCGGCGGATGCGATGTGGGATCAGCGGTGATCGGCGGCCATCTCCGCCGCGCCCTCCGGGGTCCGTCGCGCCTGCACGAAGGCGATCCCGGCGCCGTCCAGCCGCACCGCGGTCAACACCCCCGTCGCGTAGACGCCCGTGTCGATGCCGATACGGTTGTCCGTCACCTCCGGCCGATCCGATCGCCAGCTGTGACCGTGGACGACGATCTTTTCGAACCGACGATCCCGCCGCAGGAAGTCGTCGCCGATCCACAGACAATCCTCGTCGCTCTGCCGCGCCAGCGCGACCCCGGGCCTCAGCCCGGCATGGACGAAGACGTAATCGCCGCGGACCAGGCGCACGGGCAGCGCGCGCAACAGCGCGAGATGCGCCGCCGGCATCGCGTCCAGCAACCGATCGCGGAGCTGGTAGCAATCCTCGTCCGGCCCAGCCTCGACCCCATAGGAGGCGAGCGTTCCGATCCCGTCATGCTCCAGCCACAGCAGGGCCTGGTCGGGCCGCTCGAGGAATTGCAGCAACATCGCCTCGTGGTTGCCGCGCAGGAAGGCCACGTCGAACGGCGCCCGCCGTCTCAGCCACACCAGGGCATCGAGCACCTTGGCCGAATCGGGCCCGCGATCGACATAATCGCCACAGAGGATCACCGATGCCGGCGTCGCCCCATCCGCCTGGGCGACATCGGCGACGATGGCCTGCAACAGGGCGACCAGCTGTTCGTAGCAGCCGTGCACATCGCCGATCGCGTAGATCACCCGCCCGCCGGTCGACTTCGCGCGTCTTGAAGGGGGATGATCGCGCGCCCAGACGATATCGGCGCGCGGCGCGTTCACGGCGGTGTCCGTCATGGCCGTGCATCCTGACGCAGGTCATCCAGCTGATCGGCCAGCTGATTGTAGCGGCGGATCGCGCCGTCCGGATCGTCCTCGGCCCGGTCGCGCGCGTCGCGCCAGCGTCGGGTGACGGCGGTCAGGTCGCGATTGCTGACGCCGTCCGCCTTGGCCCGTTCGAAGGCGCGGTACAGGCGGTTATGCGCCGCGAGCACGTCCTGATAGATGCAGCGATTCTCCAGGCTGCCCGGGGGGCAGTCCGGCGCGGTCACGCCGCCGTCGCGCCGGCGCTGGATCGCCGGACCGCGGACCGCCGCGGACCGCGTTGCGGGGATGATCGTGCGCGTCGGCGGGCGCATCGCCGGCGCATCGCTCGGCGGCGAGTCAGCATCGCGCGCGACCGCGGCCGGCGCATCGACATCGGCGTTGCGCGCATCGGGCGCCGGGGCGGCGGCGACGCTATCCGGCTCGACCATGGCGGGCGCGCCGCTCGGCCGGCTTGCCATGGCGGGAGCCCGCACACGATAGGCATCGGGCGTCGCCGAGCGGGTCGCCGCCACCGGCGGCTGCCATCCCTCGCGGATCGCGGTCAGGCCCAATGCGGTGCCAGCGACCAGCACCAGCGCCGGCGCACCGAGCATCCACCAGCGCGAACGCCGCCGCTGGCGACCGGCGACCACGGCCGGGCGCGCCGCTGCAGCCGTCGTCCGCCGCTCCACGAGCGGTCCAAAGATGCGGTCCATGTCCGCCACCACGGCTTCGGTCCGATCGCTACGCGACATCGCCCATCATCCTCTCCCGCAGCCCATCGCTTCGCTACACTGTATTGCCACTGAACCCGCCCGCAACGTCTTATCGCGAAGCCGGCGGCGGCGCACATGCGCCCGTCGCCGCCGTCCCGGCCGGGCAGCGGCGCAACTGGAAGCGGACCTTGCGCGACGCGAAGTCGAGCGACACGCGCCGAAAGCTGCTCATCAGGTCTGTACCAAGGAGCATCGCGGGCGTGTCGCCGAGGCCGAACAAGGCGAACGGCGGCAGATCCGCAAACCCCACCACGACGTTGCGGAGCACGATGCTGCCGACCCGCATTTCCGCCACTAGCGCCAGCGGCACCGTCATCCGCGTCCCCGTCACGCTGATCAAGGTCGTCGACGTCAGCGGCATCGGGGGGCGGTGACGCCGGACCAGCGCGTCGTGCAGCGCCAGATTGCCGATCGTCAGTTGCGAACCGGTGTCCAGCACCGCGCGAATGCCGACGCCGCTCGCCCGGGCCTGGGTCAGGATCAATTGGCCGGCGCGGCGGCGCGCGGTGACGACGATGTCGTCGGGCCGGCTCGGCAACGCGCGGCGGCTGTCCTCGACCGTGACGGCGTTGGACTCGAAGTCGAGCATCAGCCGCTGGCCGTGCAAGGCGTCGATACCGATCAGTCCCTCGGCGCCCAGCATCGGCTCGGGCAGCGTCGGTGCGGCGATATCCTCGACCAGGCCGCTGCCGATCCCCAGCCGCTTGATCAGTACGGTGTCGCGTCGGCTTGCCCCCGCCACGTCGTGCATCATCACCGGCGTCGCCGCCGGCAGGGCGAGCCCCTGCGCGATCCGTGTGCCGATCACCGATCGATCGGCGCCGCTGTCCACGACGAAGCGATAGGGACCATGTCCGTCGACCGTCACCCCCACCGCCAGGCGCGTGTCGATCTGCTTGCCGGCGATGCTGTCGCCGGTGATCTCCAATGTGTCGTCGATCTCCGCCTCACCCGGCGCGATGCGCAGCGGCACGGCCGCCGGCGGCGCCTGTTGCGGCAACGGCGCCGCGGCCTGCGCCCAGGCACCGGCGATCCAGACGAGGCAGCAAGCGACCATGGCCGATCCTACCATCGCGGCGGCAGCGTTGCCACGGCCATGGCATGCCCGGGTCACGGCAGGTTGGGCAACGCCGACGGGTTACGGACACGATCGGCTGGCCGATTGGCGGAGACGGAGTCCGTAGAGCGAGAGCCGCGGGTGTGTTCGTCCATGTTTTTCGGCGACCATTACCGTTGCGGTATCAGCCACTTAGCGCAACTAACAATGGGAGGATGGTTCGAGACTGTTCGCAGATGCTCGCTGACAGCCAACTCGAGAGTGGGCATAGAAGTGGGCAAGGGTGGGCCATGAGGGATTTGGAGGCGACATGGCGCGTGCGTTGAACCGACTTACCGTTCGCGAGATTGCGGCACTGAAGCAACCCGGTCGGCACTCGGACGGTGGCGGACTCTATCTTCGCATCTCGCCTTCTGGCGGTAGGTCTTGGGTGTTCATGCACGTCATTGCTGGCAGGCGGACTGAGCTAGGCCTAGGGTCCGCATCTGCCCTGCCCCTGGCAACCGCCCGTAAGCTTGCTGGTGATATGCGAGAAGCCGTTGCGTTGGGGCGAGACCCCCGCGACGTGCTTGCGCCCGATGGCGACACATCGCCCCTTGAGGAGACCAGGGTCGTCACATTCGGCGCATTCGCCGAAGAATATATCAGTACCATCGAAGATGGCTGGAAGAATGAGGTACATCGGAAACAGTGGCGGAGCAGCCTGCGCGATCATTCAGGCGCCCTTTTCGCGCTGCCGATCGAGATGGTCGACACAGACAACGTGGTGGAAGTGCTCCGCCCCATATGGCTGACAAAGGCGGAGACCGCGAAGCGCCTCCGCGGTCGGATTGAGCGCATCCTTGATGCGGCCAAGGTCAAAGGCTTACGCCCTCCAAACTCGATTAATCCCGCCATGTGGCGTGGGCATTTGGCGCTGCTGCTGCCCAGTCAGTCCAAGGTTGAGCGTGGTCACCATGCCGCGCTCCCCTATCGTGAAGCACCTGCGTTCTTCACGCAATTGCGAGCGCGAACAGCGAATGCGGCACGCTGCCTTGAATTTACCATTCTCACAGCCACGCGAAGCGGCGAGGCATTGGGAGCGACTTGGGCGGAAATAGACGTCGATGCCGAAACATGGACGATCCCTGCGGCGCGCATGAAGGCGGGTCAGGAGCATGTTGTACCACTGTCAAAAGCCGCGATAGAAGTTCTGATAGGCGTCATGCCAGACGACCTTAAGCTGACCGACCACGTGTTCTCGGTGAAGGGTGCTTCACAATCCAAAATGCCATGGCAATGCTGCTGCGCAGGATGGGTTACGGGCATGTGACAACCCATGGATTCCGCTCAACCTTCCGCGACTGGGCGGGGGACGAGACCACATTTGCACGAGAGATTATCGAGCAGGCCTTAGCGCATACCATTCAAAACAAGGCCGAACGAGCGTACCGACGAAGCACGGCGATCGAGCGGCGCCGCGCGCTGATGGTTGCTTGGGCGACATTTTTAGAAGGTGGTGTTACCGGTTGACCCGGGACGACACCTAGTTGATCCCTTGGCCTTGACGCGAAGGGGGTCATACAATGGCGCAAAATGCTAGGGGCGAAGTCACATATATATCCGCTAACGACGCCGTTTCGTACATCGCTGGTCATGTTGGCAGTCGATACCAAGCTCGTACTCTGATCGCTGACGCACTGCACAGCGGCGACATTATCACCACAGCTGACAAAGTGTGGTACGTCCGCGACATCGATCCAACGGATGATTGGAACGACCTCATCAAAGGCGCGGAGCTACTTTATGAAAACGTCGAGCTTCCTGCTGATTATTGGATGGCCAGCCCGCAATGGCCAGAGGAAACGCGACATTGGCGTTGGAAAGAAGGGAATTTCCTGATCAATGCGAGCGAAGCTGACGTTGATCCTTTCTTCGGTGCGGCACTCGAGAATGTGCAATTCGATAATCGAGAAGTCATGGCCCTCGTCGGAAAAACTGATCGATCTGGCGCCGGCGGGCGGAAACCAAATGTCAAAAAATGGGGGATCTTTTGGGCCAACTTTCTCTACGATTGCACGAACGACTTTTTCGACTGGACTCAATTCGAAAATAAGAATCAATTGAAAAAGGCAATGCTCGGATCAAGCCCCGACCTCTTTTCTGACAGCGCCGTAAATGACGCCGTTGATGCCGCTTGGGAGGGGCTGGTGCTCCGCTACGCGCGTGAGCGCCTCGAAATGATCCATGCGCGAGTTAGTGAGGAGTAGCGAATTATTGTCCGCATGAGGCCGCTCTAATTTGCCCTCGTCCGCTGCTGATCACGGTGATCAGCCGGAAGAGGAACGAATGATGAGTCACCGTTACACTCTATCGATCAATGAGACGCGCCAAGCTCTCGGACTTGGCCGCACCACGATCTACAAGCTGCTTGCCGCAGGCAAGCTCGACCGGAAGAAGGCCGGCACTCGCACGCTGATCACTGTTAGCAGCATTGAGCGGCTGCTTGCGCCCGAGCCGTCGGAAGGAGCTCGCTGATGTCGAGGCTCTCACTTGGCGACCTGCCAATGCCACCTCGACGCCACCGCATCGATCTGATCCCTGACAGCACCTTTGAGACAGAAGAGGCAGCTCAGAGGGAGGACCTTACGCGCAGCCGGTTTCTCCGCAACTATCCGGGACGGTCGTCTTCCGAACAGGCGGCGTGCAACCGACTGGCGCTCGACATCCTTGGCAACGATGCCGATGATCATTCCACCTTGGCGTCGGCGCTGGCGTGACCCCCGTTTCTTCATCCACGTGTACCTAGAGACCGGCCCCTCGAAGGGACGGACGGAATGAAGCGGAAGCAGTTTTCGGAAGAGCAGATAATCGGCATCCTGAAGGAGGCCGAGGCGGG